>NZ_JJOY01000031.1 GCF_000979455.1 Methanosarcina sp. 2.H.T.1A.6 | reverse complement strand
AGGGCCAGGACAAGTACATTAATTCAACAGAGCAGGACGGGGAAGTTTACGCATTCCTCCCCTGAGCTAAAGACTCAGGGGTTTCATGCTGAGGGTTTATGAAGTCTCCGGGAAAGGGAAAAAAATGAAATCAGGAACAAGTTGAGGTTTTCCGAAAATGTCAGAAATCAGAAAGCATTATTTTCTCCCCGAATACTGCATAATTGCTGAAGAGAGGGCTAAAAGGCCTTCGGATTTTGCAGGGGCAGCCGGAGGTTCCGAAAAAAGCCCCCCTGAAAGCTGCGTGTTCTGCGGGGGAAATGAAGAAAAAACGCCTCCTGCAACGGCAGTATATAAGAATGGGGAGATATTTGCCGATACCGGGGAAAATAGAATACGCAACTGGGATTTTCGCTGTTTTCCAAACCTCTATCCGGCACTTTCCCCTGCGCCTTCTCCTGCGCCACCGTCCCCCCGATTTCACGGAAAAGATCTTGAAGTTTTTCCGGGGTCCGGTTTCCATGAGGTGATAGTAGAGTCCCCTGTGCACGGGAAAAACCTGAAGGACTTCTCCGACACTGAAATATCCGGGCTTATGAGGGTCTATAAGGACAGGGTTTGTCATTACGCAGCCCATGAAAAAATCCTTTATGTCTCCCTGTTCAAAAACTCTGGAAAAGCCGCAGGAGCTTCCCAGGACCATCCACACAGCCAGCTCATCGCCCTGCCGGTTTGCCCTCCGATTCTGGAAAGGGAACTGAAGGCTATTAGAGAAGGAGAAAAGTGCCCTTACTGCGTTCTCCTTGAAACAGAAAAAGCCTCATCACGCCTTATCCATGAAAATAACAAGTTTGTGGCTTTTGCCCCTTACTATTCAATAGGGCCCTTTGAAGTCTGGATCCTTCCAAAAGAGCATATAAGTTTTCTTGGGGATTTTAGTCCGGAGCTTCTTTTTGCCCTCGGTGAGATTTTGAGAACTGTCCTCAGGAGTTATGCAAAAGTACTCGGAAACATGCCCTATAACCATATGTTCTACCAGCTTTTTGAAACTCCGGAGTACCACCTGAACCTCAGGCTGCTGCCCCGGATCTCCACTGCTGCAGGGTTCGAACTGAATACCGGAATTTACATCAATACGGTTTCTCCGGAAAAGGCAGCCTCATACCTGAGGGGGGATGAATGAGTTGTCTCAGGAGAAATCCTGGAGATAGATAAACAACTGGAATAAAAGTTTCCAGTGTAAAACATGTGGAAAAACCCGGAGATATATTTATCTACGATTAAAAAGGAATAAAGTTAGGGAAGTATAGAGAAGTATCCGTAATGCGAAAAGAGATGTATCCGTAATGCGAAAATTGTCCTGTAGACCAGGCATATTTAGATAATTCCTGTTCAGAACAGGTACGTGAAGGGTTTTAAAGGGAATACGTACAGAGTAATTACGGCAGGAAAAGAGCAAACTGAATTTATCAATCTGGAAAATATATAATTAACCCGGTAAGCTGAAGGGTTTGAACAGCACAGGCTGGGGGAAACCTGTAACTTTTAGTAACCGTGATGTCCTTCACTTTGACAAAAAGGAATGAGTGAGTCTATGAAAAAGATTCGAATAGGAATGTTTAGTTGGGAAAGTTTGTATTCGATACGTGTAGGAGGTATTTCTCCCCATGTATCCGAACTCTCTGAGGCTCTTGCAGCTAAGGGTCATGAGGTTCATCTTTTTACCCGAGGCCTTGAAAACAATGATGAAATAATCAGGGGAGTCCACTACCACAGAATTGCATGTGACCGGACTGGGGGAATAGTGGAGCAGATGAACAGGATGTGCGACGCTATGTATTGCCGGTTTCTGGACGTGCGTGAGGCAGGAGAGTTTGATATTCTCCACGGGCACGACTGGCATCCTGTAAACGTCCTCTGCAGGGTTAAAGCCCAGTTTGGACTGCCTTTCGTCCTGACCTTCCACAGTACGGAATGGGGACGCAACGGAAACCTTCACGGGGACTGGTGGGAAGCAAAAGAGATTTCGCACAGGGAATGGCTTGGAGGGTATGAAGCTTCCTACGTAATTACGACATCTACTGTTTTGAAAGAAGAAGTCAGGCACTTATACAAAATTCCCGATTATAAACTCTGGGAGATCCCCAATGGAATAAATGTGGGAAAAATAAAAAGGGAAGTTGATCCTGGAAAAATAAAGAGAAACTACGGAATTCACCCATGCCTTCCTGTAGTGCTCTTCACCGGAAGGATGTCCTACCAGAAAGGGCCTGATCTGCTCGTCGAAGCTGCAGCAAAAGTCCTGAGGAAGAGGGATGCCCAGTTTGTGCTCATAGGTGAAGGGGACATGCGGGCTCAATGTGAAAACCAGGCTCAGAGGCTTGGCATTGGGGATTCCTGCAATTTCCTTGGATACGCCCCGGATAACACTGTCATAGACTGGTTCAACGCCTGTGACCTTGTCTGTGTCCCAAGCCGGAACGAACCCTTCGGGATAGTTGTGCTTGAGGCATGGGATGCAAAAAAGCCTGTGGTTGCAAGCGATGCGGTCGCTCTTGTTGAAAACTTCAGGACAGGAATCATTGCTCATAAAGAGCCCTCTTCCATTGCCTGGGGCCTCAACTATGTACTTGAGGGTCTGGGCCGCAACAGGATGGGAGAGAAGGGATACGAACTCCTGAAAAAGAGATACAACTGGGAAACGATAGCTGAAAAAACCCTTGAAGTATATGAAAAAGTAATCGATAAAACCTGAATACTTAAAAACATGAGTACTTAAAAAAATTTGAAGAGGAAAAAATTATAGTATCCTCTTCAAATTCAAGGAAGGATTTTCCAACCAGTAAAATATACAATAATTTCATCACACATTTATGAAGTTGAATGTGCCTCTTAAGTATATTTTTCAGACCGAGCTAAATTTTTAAATTTTCAGCAAATACGTTAAACTTACTTTTTCCCATACAATTTGAAGAGGAAGATGTTAACTGTCTTCCCCATCGTCCTCATCAAATTCTTTGTAACTGTCACTTCCTACCATTGCTGCCGAGATTGAGTCAATCCCATCAAGCCATTCTGCAACAATGCCGTATGGAAGTTCAGCCATAACCTCTTCAGGCAGGCTTTGTCCTTTGAGCACGATTGCACCGCACTGTGCAGTGTAATCAAGAGCAAGTTCAAGGTTATCCGAGGCTTCAGCATCGACAGCTTCTTTTATAAGTTCTTCGAGATTTGATTCATCCTCATAGTCACCCATAAAATAGCATTCAAAGGCGACAAGTGCCCCCATAAGAGAGGTCTGTACCGAATCGACCATAAGGTCGATATCTTCAGAAATGGGCTCGACCTCGGAAAGCACGATATCCCTGATCTCCTCAAGAATCTTTAAAGCTTTCTCTTTAGAGAGCAGATCTTTTTCAAAGCGAACGGTTACTTTCAGGCAGGCAAGGATCACATCATCAACCATATTGACGAATACAGCGCTTTCCTTCCCGGCTTCTTCTTCGGATTCTTTTATTTGGAAACCGCTTTCCCTTGCCCGTCCGAGCCAGTTTTCCCAGCGCTTTTGGGTATAAAATTCATAGGGGGGGACCTGGTTCATATCATGTTCAGGCACTTATAACACCGCTTATATACATTTTTTATTAATTAATAATCGATCTTACTATTACTAAAAGGTGTTTGTTTATGTTCACCAGGCAAGTTTCACTTTTTTTAATGAGTTGCCAGCTTCACACTTTGAGTCAAGGCTTTCAAGGACACCTACAATTTTGCATTTGTCCCCTTTTAAAAGCCCTTCCGGGTGGCAGATCTCATACACACTGCACTCTCTCTTGCCACATTTGGTGGGCTCATACATAATTTTTGCCCCTTCAACAGCTTTTCTCGATTCCATGGTTGTCAGGATAGGAGCCCTGCTGACGTCCACAGCAAGTACCCCGCTGTCATGCAGGAAACATTCATGTATGTCTTTACTTTTTATTCTCTCGACCCTATACCTGCGTCCGGGCTCAAGGTTAAGGCAGGTGTTCTTCAGCCGGCATTTCTTGCATTCTGGCATTTCACCTTTGAATATGAATTCCAGCCCTTCCCTTGCCAGCCGTGATCCGATGAGTGTTATTTTGGTATCGCTTTCTGTCATAATAGTTCTTCCATTTAAATTTATTCTGGCATTTATTGAATTATCGGGATTCCTGGAGCTTATCCCGAAATATTTTGAATTGAAAATTGAGATTAGACCTGAAGTAAAGAATTTAAGCCAGATCATAAATAAATTAAATTAATTAAGACTCGAGTGAGCCGTTAATTATTATGAAATCTGAACCCCAGCTTAAAAGGTTCTGATATATCATTGTTTATTTTTATGATATTTCAAACAGTTG
This sequence comes from Methanosarcina sp. 2.H.T.1A.6, assembly GCF_000979455.1. Lineage (GTDB taxonomy): Archaea > Halobacteriota > Methanosarcinia > Methanosarcinales > Methanosarcinaceae > Methanosarcina. The sequence goes on along the minus strand of NZ_JJOY01000031.1, from coordinate 72,170 downwards.
CTGAGATTCTGCTTTGGCCTGAGTTAAAACAACTTTTCAACTTATGACCTTTGTGATTTTTGCAACTTTCTCGGCTGCCGAAGGAGTAAGACCGTTTCCGAGAATTGTGTAGCGGTCCGGGCGGATACTGTGTGCATGTAACAGGGCTTCGACTATATATTTATCTTCTATGCCCAGTTCTTCTGCAGTCGTAGGAGCCCCGATCTTTTTTAAGGCATCCCTGATCTCCTGCCAATTTCCTCCGTGCAGATACATCATCAGGATTGTACCAACCCCGCACTGTTCTCCGTGTAATGCAGGCCTTGGGGCAATCCTGTCAAGGGCGTGGCTAAACATATGTTCCGATCCCGAAGCCGGCCTTGAAGAACCTGCAATGCTCATTGCGATTCCATTTGACAACAGGGCTTTTACCACAAGCCTGGCAGACGTCTCATGCTCCGGCTTTATCGAATCGGCAGATTCTATTATCACCCGTGCTGCCATGCGGGAGAGAGCTGCAGCATATTCCCCAAAGTACTCGTTTCGGAGTCTGCTCGCAAGCTCCCAGTCCATTACTGCCGTGTAATTGGAAATGATGTCTCCACAGCCGGCTGCAAGAAATCGGAAAGGAGCCTCCGAGATAATTTCTGTGTCCGCAACTACGGCCATAGGGGCCTGAGCCTGTACGGAAGAGCTTTTTCCATTGTCAATTATCGAGGCTCTGGAAGACGCAATGCCGTCATGAGAAGCTGCCGTTGGCACACTGATAAAAGGAAGTTCAAGCCGTGTGGAAGCAAGTTTTGCAAGGTCAATAGACCTGCCGCTTCCTACTCCAAGAAGAAAAGTCGCCTCTGTCTCGAGGGCTTTTTGCATTATTATCTCGACTTCCTCCATGGTTGCCCTACAGGTAAGAACCGTTTCTGCGCTGCACCCTGCGTTTTCCAGGAGGTTGCTCACTCTTTTACCTGCAACGTCCAGGGTAGTGTTCCCGGTCACTATCAGCGCATTTCCTTTCAGTTTCAGATCCCTGCAGACATCTCCAATTTCCTCAAGTACACCATGCCCAATCAGCACGTCCCTTGGAAGCTGCATCCATTTTGCGCTGTTTTTATTGATGGTCAATTTCATACCCGCATGATTTTTTAGTTGTGATAAAGATTATAGTGTATACTTTATTTCGTAAAAACGGCAGGTGTAAGCCAGCCGGTATTGAAGATTACTTATTGAAGATTACTTATTGAAGACTACTTATTGAAGATTAACATCTCAACTATCACTGCAGATATCTCTAATCATCCGGGTATTTAACACCAGCAGATAACTATACAGGTATCTGATATTGACAGATGATAATAACTGCAGAAAACATCGACAACTTATCAAATATAAACAACTTATCAAATATAATATACCTGGTTTATATACCTGGTTTAATAGGAGAACTTAATTCATTAACTTAATTAATTAACTTAATTCATTACCTTAATTCTCAGATGATATTAAGAACGCAATGCTTCTGATCAGTCCATTCCGCACCCTTTTTACCTTATTTAACTTTTCGTCCGGGCTTATGTCAGGAATTTAGGTACCTGACTATGATAAAACATGGATATTTCACCAGGGGAATTTACTTAAATCAATTCTCTCTCTTCTCTCTATTGATAAGTCTGTTAACTATTACCTTTTAACAGATACAATTACATAGGTTAATTATATAAATATAGTAATATAATATAGGCAGAATAATACGTCCATATAAAATGTTTGCTTTTCCGGAAACAAAGCTTCGAGAAGGCAAAGAAATATCTGTAATTAAACCGAACACCGTTCACCAGTTGAGATTACTACATGAGATTACTACATTTATAGTTCGGAAATAAGTTTGTTTCATATATGTAAGCCAGTACACAAATTCAGCTATGTACAGTAAGTATTAATTGTATTAGGCTATTGCCATTTTGAATGAGTGATAAGATGAGTTATTTAACGGATAATATATCACAATTTATCAATACCTACTATCTGGATCCCATAAGGACCGATGACGGGTATAACCTTGTAAACACTTTTACCTGGGCAGTGGTACTGGGCATTTGTATTTTCGGGGTTTTCAGGCTCCTTGAAAAGCTGGAAGTAAAGATAACACCCAGGTTCATTCTCTCAATCCTGCCATTCGTACTTGCAGGCTCTTCTCTGCGCGTGCTTGAAGATTCCCCCGCAGGCATCTTTCACCCTCCTTTCTCCTATTTGCTTATAACCCCGAATATTTATTTCCTGGTTTTCGGGATAACCGTAGTCTGCCTCTGGCTCTCAATCCGGCTGCAGAAAGCAGGGCTTGTGAAAGAGTATCATTCCATTTTCGCAGGCTTCGGGCTGGCATGGTTTTTATTAAACCTCGGCACACTGCTATATTATGAGAACATTGTAGTTGCTTACGTTCCGGTCTTTGTGCTTGGAGCAGGGATAGGGTTGACATTTACCTTTTACATGGTTGCGCGCCGCTTAAAATCCTCGATATTTACCGACCCTCTGAACCTGTCTATCCTTCTGGCCCATATGCTGGATGCTTCTTCGACATACATAGGGATAGATAAACTGGGGTACTTTGAAAAACACGTGCTTCCCTCTTATCTCATTAAACTTACTGATACTGCATTGGTTATGTATCCATTAAAACTAATTATCTTCGTAGGGGTTCTTTATGCACTTGATACCCAGTTTGAGAAAGATGAGGAGTCAAACAACCTGAAAATGCTTATTAAAATGGTTATTTTGATCCTCGGGCTTTCTCCGGCAACCCGGAACACAATCCGAATGATGCTGGGAATCTGAAATAAAGGGTAAACAGATACCTGCAGTGGACACCGGGATTCAATATAAGTCTTTATTGGGGATAAACATGGAAAGAGAGGAAGACTATTATTTACGGGAGAGAAAAGGAGAAATAAGGGCAGAAACTCCTGAAGGGGAGAGGGAGGAAATAATATATGCTCCGGCGGAAAATGCCTTTTTAGCTGCCCACGGAGAAACAAAATTCCGGCCAGGAGGAAGAAGTACCTCAAAGGTATCTGAGTTTACCAGCTACCTGCATTTTATCTGGCCATATGTAATATTCATTACCTTTGTGTTCTTCGGGGCTCTATTTGCAGGCTATACTTCATCGGCAAATTTTCCGGATATGGCTGATACGCTCATGGAAGGTTTCAGCTCCCGTTTCGCACCCCTCATGGATAAGCCTCCGATAGTCATTATGCTTGGAATCTTTCTCAACAATGCCTTTGTAAGCCTGCTTTTTCTTGTACTCGGGCTTGTCTTCGGTGTCCTTCCGGTAATGTTTATCGCCTTTAATGGATATATTGTAGGAGTTATTTCTAACCTCGTAGCCCAGGAAAAAGGCCTGCTTTTTATTTTCCTTGCCCTTCTCCCGCACGGGATCGTGGAACTACCCATGGTCTTCATATCAGCTGGGATAGGGGTCAGGCTCGGGCACCAGGTTTTCTCTGCCCTTATAGGCAGGCCTACTGAGATCAAAAAAGAATTTAAAGAAGGGATCAGATTTTATTTCCACTGGATCATGCCTCTTCTTTTTCTGGCAGCAGTAGTTGAGGCCTTTATTACACCTCTGATCCTGAGTTTCCTTTAAAAATCAGGTAAAAGTGAAGATTGCTGTGAGAGGACAAAACAGCCACTCCAGCTTACCCTTCATTATATAAACGATTACTTCTATTAGAAAGGGTTTTAATAGGTAAAGCCGTTAATGGGGAAAAATCCAATCAGAGCTTTTGTTTCCTAAAACCTGGCAAGCTACCGCCGGGATCTGTACTTCAGGCATCTCGTCTCGAATATCAGGTTAAGAATCACATATCAGGTTAAGAATCACACAGTATCAGACCTGATCACCATCTCACAGAATTATCAATACCTCGAAAAAGCTGAGGGACATTATATATGATTGACAGGAAAGAAATTAAGGAAATCGTTGAAGGCTATTACGCGCATGCTGATAAGATTAAAGTAGGGACCATTGCCTCTCACTCAGGACTCGACATCTGCGACGGAGCAGTTGAAGAAGATTTCAGGACCCTTGCAGTCTGCCAGGCAGGAAGGGAGAAGACTTACACCGAATACTTCAGAGCTCAGAGGGACCCTTACGGGAAAATAAAGAGAGGAATTGTCGATGAAGCAGTTGTATTTAAGAAGTATAACGAAATTCTCCTGCCCCAGAATCAGCAGAAACTGGTTGACGAGAATGTGCTTTTTATCCCTAACCGCTCTTTTACTTCCTACTGCAGCATAGATGAAATCGAAGAAAATTTCAGAGTGCCTATGGTAGGGAGCAGGAACCTTCTCAGGAGCGAGGAACGAAGCGAGCAGCAGAGCTACTACTGGATCCTCGAAAAAGCAGGGCTTCCATTCCCGGAAAAAATAGAGTCTCCAGAGGACATTGACGAGCTCGTAATGGTAAAGCTTCCTCATGCGGTAAAGACACTCGAAAGGGGATTTTTTACAGCTTCAAGCTACGGGGAATACCTGGAAAAATCCGAAGCCCTTATAAAACAGGGAGTGATTACGCGTGAAGCTCTTGAGACTGCCAGGATCGAGCGTTATATTATAGGGCCTGTGTTCAACCTTGATATGTTCTACTCCCCGATCGAGCCGAAAATGAGCAAGCTGGAGCTCCTTGGCGTTGACTGGCGCTTTGAGACCAGTCTGGACGGGCATGTAAGGCTCCCTGCCCCTCAGCAGATGGCTCTTGCCAAGCACCAGCTCACCCCGGAATATACGGTCTGCGGGCACAACTCGTCAACTCTTCGCGAGTCCCTCCTTGAAAAAGTATTCGAAATGGGAGAAAAGTATGTAAAAGCCACTCAGGAGCACTACGCACCTGGAGTTATAGGGCCTTTCTGCCTCCAGACTTGCGTGGACAAGGACCTGAATTTCTATATTTATGATGTGGCCCCGAGAGTAGGCGGCGGGACGAATGTGCATATGTCAGTCGGGCATTCCTACGGCAACTCACTCTGGAGAAGGCCGATGAGTACGGGCAGAAGACTTGCCTTTGAGATAAGGCGCGCTCTGGAGCTCGAGAAACTTGACATGATCGTCACATAAATTTATTAAGGCTTTCCGGCATTAGTAGATATGAGTTGTGCAGGATACCGTAAACTTTAAAAGTATCATCTGAATCTGTTAGATTCAAGCCTTAACTAAAAATTTAATGACAGAACTTGCCCGGGTTTCCAGCTTGGAAATTCAGAATTTGCCCGGGGGAAGGGGTTCGGGCTCATGTAAAGCCCGTCCCATAAAAATCCCGCTTCAAGTTACAGATTACAATAAAACCAAGGATAACATAGTGAAAATTAGGGATTAGATTAGTTTTAGAGTTGAAGTCTGCAGGCCTGAGGGAAAAAAGCAGTTAAACTCCCTGAAGGTGCAGATTTCGGATAAATACCTGCCTTATATCAGAATACCTGCCTTATATCAGATTATCTTCACTCTACTGGAGGAAACTACAACTTGAGTCAGCCCTGTGTTAATATCGGCATGGTAGGCCATGTCGACCATGGAAAAACCACACTTGTTAAAGCTTTATCCGGCGTGTGGACGGATACGCATAGTGAAGAAGTAAAAAGAGGGATTTCGATAAGATTGGGGTATGCGGACTCCCCATTCATGAAATGCCCGAAATGCCCTGCCCCTCAGTGTTATACTGTGGAAAAGACCTGCGCCAACTGCGGAGAAAAAACGGAAGAATACCGGACAGTGTCCTTTGTAGACGCCCCTGGGCACGAAACCCTGATGGCAACCATGCTTTCAGGAGCTGCAATCATGGACGGAGCAGTGCTCGTAATTGCCGCAAACGAAGAATGCCCGCAGCCCCAGACGAAAGAACACCTTATGGCTCTGGACATAATAGGGATTGAAAACATTGTTATCGTGCAAAACAAGATTGACCTTGTATCCAGGGAACGCCTTGTCGAGCACTACCACCAGATAAAGGAATTTGTCAAAGGCACGGTCGCAGAAAATGCACCTGTAATCCCGATCTCAGCCCAGCAGAACATCAACATCGATATCCTGATCGATGCCCTGGAAACCCAGATCCCGACTCCTGTACATAAAGCAGGCAAGCCTGCCAGCATGCTGATTGCCCGTTCTTTTGACATTAACAGGCCCGGAGCCTCAATTGATGAAATCCGCGGAGGAGTTATCGGAGGCACCCTTACAGAAGGCTTACTTCATCCCGGCGACGAGCTTGAGATAAGGCCCGGAATAAAAATCACAACCGAAGGCAGCACTAAATGGGTTCCTATCCTGACCACGGTCTCATCCATTTTTGCAGGCGCAACAAAGGTCGAGGAAGCAACTCCCGGAGGTCTTCTGGCTATTGGAACCTACCTTGACCCTACCCTGACAAAAGGCGACTCTTTAACCGGACAGATCGCAGGCATACCAGGCACTCTTCCTGAGACCAGGCATCAGTTTGTCATGGAACTGCACCTGCTTGAGAGGGTTGTGGGGGTCACCAAGGAAGAAAAGATCAATGAAATCAAGACCAGTGAACCCCTTATGTTAAATATAGGAACCGCAACGACTGTAGGTGTGGTCACAAGTGCCCGGAAGAATGAAGCCCAGGTGTCACTCAAACGCCCAATAAGCGCAGCAGTCGGGGCGATGGTTGCTATCAGCAGGAGAATCGATTCCCGCTGGAGGCTCATTGGAGTAGGGGTAATAAAGAGTTGAAAATCATAATCGATACTAACGGGTTCATGATCCCTGTCCAGTTCGGAGTGGATATTTTCGAAGAACTGAAAAGGCTGGGTTTTAATGAGTTCTATGTGCCTGAAGCTGTTGTATTTGAAATCGAAAAACTAATAAAGCGGGAAAAAGGTTCAGACAGAACAGCCGCAAAGGTTGCCAGGTCCATGATGACTAGGTGCGAGCGAATAGCCGGTACGGGGCCTGCGGATGACGTTATTCTCAGGCTCGCGGGAGAGATGAAAGCGGCTGTTCTGACAAATGACATAGGGTTGAAGCGCAGGCTTGCAGAACACAGGGTTCAGGCCGTGTCTCTGCGCCAGAAAAACAGACTTGACGTTGTCTGAAAACCCCACCGGACATTTCCGGGCAGCAGTTCCATTGATTAGGTTTACGGGTGATTAGCAGATGTATAAATTAATGAAACTCGTTGATACTGTTCGTATCCCTCCCACCCTTCTTGGGGAAGAAGTGATGCCTACCATTAAAAACGCGTTAAGGGAAAAACTTGAGGGGCAGGTTGACAAAAAGCTTGGCTCCCTTGTCACGGTTTACAATATCGACGAGGTAGGAGAAGGGCATATCCTTGTCGGAGACGGGGCCGTATACTATGATGTGACATTCGAAGCAGTAATGTTTATTCCAGAGCTCCAGGAGATTATCGAAGGTGAGGTCGTAGAAGCCGTCGGCTTTGGAGTTTTCATAGGAATGGGTCCAATGGACGGGCTGCTCCACGTAAGCCAGATTACTGACGACTTTATTTCCTATGATGCCAAAAACGCAAGGCTTGTCACTAAAACCGGAGGCAAGTCAATTGCTGAAGGGGATCATGTAAGAGCCAGAATTGTTGCAGTAAGCATCAATGAAAGGGAACCGAAAGAAAGCAAGATCGGGCTTACCATGCGCCAGACTGCCCTTGGAAAACTGCAGTGGCTCGAAGAAGCCCGCAGAAAGAAGCAGCCTCAGGAAGTCACAGGTGAAAGACTGCCTGAATAAAGAAGGCAAAAGAGAGGATTGCAATGCCAGAAAAAGTCTGTCGACACTGCCTGAGGGTCCTGGAAGGGCAAACCTGTCCTGTTTGCGGAACTTCAGACCTTGCAGAAGAATGGAGTGGACTTGTGATAATTCTTGACACAGAACGCTCGGAAATCGCAAAAAAACTCGGGGTTGACATCCCGGATAGATTTGCCTTGAAGGTGCGCTGAGTTGAGTGTTCATATCGAACTTCCGAGAGAACTTCGCCCACTTATGAAAAGACCCCTTGGTACATTATATAGGGGAAAGGGCAGGGATACCATAGAAAAGTTTGTAGGGGAGCTTGCAAGCCCCACAAAACTTATATCCGTAGGGGATGTTACTACATTCCACCTGCTCGAAGCCGGGATTATTCCGGACATCTGTATTGTGGATGACCGTACCAAAAGGAAACCGGTATCCAGAGATGTGTCGGCCCGGAACAGGGATAAGGTCTATGAAGAAGTTTCGGTTGACAACCCTGCGGGGATTATCACCGATGAGCTGATAAAAACCCTTTGCGAAGCGTTTGCCTCAGAAAAGCTTCTCCGCATTTTTGTAAGAGGAGAAGAAGACCTGGCAACTCTTCCGGTAATCCTTATGGCTCCGCTGGGGTCTGTGGTCCTTTACGGGCAACCCGATGAGGGTGTGGTCTTTGTAGAGGTCACTGAGGAAAAGAAAGAAAAAATAAGGGCTCTTTTTGAAAAGCTCATCAGCAAAAATCAGAATAATGAATTGGATAAGATACGGAGAATTTTAGATGGACATAAAGATCCTTAAAGATAAAAATAATGCACTTTTAAACAGAAGGGAACTGGATTTCGTTGTGAAATATGAAGGTTCTACCCCTTCCAGAAGTGATGTACGGAACAAGCTTGCTGCAATGTTGAATGCTCCCCTTGAACTTCTGGTCATCCAGAGGATCAACACAGAGTACGGAATGCAGGAAAGCAAGGGTTATGCCAAGCTCTACGAAGATGCAAGCCGCATGAAAGCAGTAGAACTTGAATACGTCCTGAAGAGAAACCCTGCCCCCGGAGCAGAAACTGAGGAAGAAGAGGCGTAAGCCTTACTGAGGTGTATAAACATGGCAGTAAAAGATTACTACAAAGTCCAGGGCGACTCCGTAACCAGACTCAAACAGTTCTGTCCCAGATGCGGACCAGGTGTATTCCTTGCCGAACACAAAAACCGCCTCGCCTGCGGAAAGTGCGGCTACACCGAGTTCAAGAAATAACCCGCTCGGGAAATCATAACTCATTTTTCAACCCGGACCGCAGGAGTTTTTCCTGCGGCTCCTTTCACTTACGTCCTCTTCCGGAAGAAAATATCTCAAGTCTTTTCTGAGAAATATCTCAAGTCTTTTCTGAGAAACATCTCAAGTCTTTTCGGAGAAACATCTCAAGTCTTTTCGGAGAAACATCTCAAGTCTTTTCTGAGAAACATCTCAAGTCTTTTCTGAGAAATATCTCAAGTCTTTTCTGAGAAATATCTCAAGTCTTTTCAGAGAAACATCTCAAGTCTTTTCTTTGAAGATTATGCCAAATTCTGTTCACTTTTTCCACTTAAGTTGTCGCAGGTCTCCTTTCAATATTTATATTTTTTTAGACCCCAATTATTTACCTAATTAAATATCGCTAAGTTATATTTTAGGGATATTTTTATGCAATAATTTATCTATTTTGTATGCCAATTTCTATTTGGAAGTAATATCTTTAAGTTATATCATTTTTTTGAGGACACCTACGGAAAGATGTCTCAAACTTAAAACAAGGATAAAAACAAGTTATTTTCAGAATAGTATACTTCATCAAAAATATATTCAGAAAGCTGAAAGACACTGTTTAGCAAGGAGCGGAATAAAATATGCCTGAGGAAAGTGCGAAAACAAAAATAATCAGAGTAAAGAACATTCACGTAAAAAGCCTGAAAATAAAGGGTCTGAGACCAAAACATCTTATTATAAAGAACCTGAATTTAAAGGACATCAGAAAAGTAAAGGGGTAACATGTCAGAGAAAAACACGAGAACGAAAATTATCACAATAAAAGACTCGAACATAAAAAATCTGAAAATAAAAGGTTTGGGGCCAAAACCCCTTATCATAAAAAACCTGACCTTAAAGAACGTCAGGCTGATCTTCAAGCTTCCGCCGGAAAAGAAAGAGTAAATTAATATTGGTTTAACATCTAAAAAAAGCTGTTTTTTATTTCCCGGAGATTTACGTTATAAAGCATAAAATATTATTTAATATACGATCTTTAAAATAAAATATAATAACAGCTTATTTTAGATTATATATTCATAGATTGTAATAAAACAGAAATAAATGATGATATCAAAAAAAATTAGAATACTTTTTTGTAGATCCTTTAATAAGAAACTTAATTCTGAGATGAACTTAAAAAACGAATCAAAATAAATAAAAGCATTAAAAGAAAAATTAATGTAGCTGTAAAATCCCTCTTCCTGGACAATTTTACCACCTCAATTTATAAGATCTACCGATTGATAACAGAGAACTATCAACCATCATCTTCACATAAATCTCTTTTTTGCATAAACTATTTTCTGAATAAGCTCTTTTTTGCAGTAGGATACTCAGAACTGAGCCTGAAGACAAAGGCAAATACCAGATTTAGTAAATCAGTAACTATTTTCTGTAGTCGTATATATAGCCGGGCGTATATATAATTCCACACAAATATTTTTAGAAGACAATTCCCGAGGCACCATGCACTCTCTTTATGCCAGAGCCTGGTACAGTAAAGCGCTTGCTCTTTTGAACCTGAAAAATCCGATCGGGTCAGAGAATAATTTTGAAAAGGCTCTTGAAGCTTTCGATGCCCTGCTTGAGATAAACCCTCAGGACACAGTCGCCTGGCAATACAGGGGAAATATACTGCGTTACCTGGACAGACCGGAGGAAGCTCTGGGAGCTTTTGAAAGGGCTCTTGCTTTTGATCCGGACAATGTTTCTGCCCGCTACTTTAAGGGGCTTACACTCGGGTACCTGAACCTTCCGGAGCAGGCTCTGGAGGCTTTCGAAGGGGTGCTTGAAAGAGACGCAAAACATGCAGGAGCTCTTTACTACACCGGGCTTGCCTTAAACCGGCTTGGAAGGCATATCGAAGCAGTTTCAGCCCTTTCAGGAGCCCTTGAAATAAATCCTGAAAACCCTGGAGCCTGGTACTACAGGGGAGTATCCCTCTACATTCTGGGAAAGAGTGTGGAAGCTCTTGAAGCTTTTGAAGAAGCACTGGCACTGGAACCCTTACATGCAGGGGCCTGGGAAGGCAAGGCAAAAGCATACCTTTCCCTGGGAAGAAGAAGGGAAGCTTTGAGAGCATGTGAAAAGGCTCTGGAAATTGAACCCGCTTCTGCAGGAGCCTGGGAAACTCAGGGGAAAATTCTGGAAGGCATTGGAAAAAAAGAAGAAGCGCTTGAAGCTTTTGAAAAAAGCCTTATTCTTGAGCCCATGAACGTAAAAAACAGGATCGAAAAAGGTAGGCTGCTCGGAAGCCTGGGAAGGTATGGGGAAGCGCTTCAGGCGTTTGAAAGTGTACTTCAGATGGACAGTTCCCTTACTGAAGCAAAAATTAACAGGGGAAAAGCCCTGCTGGCTCTTGGAAACTATCAACAGGCACTTGATTCATTCAGTAAAACCCTTAAAGAAGACCCGGAGAATTCAGAAGGCTGGGAGGGGATGGGCAGCTGCTTCCTTGCCCTCGGAAAATATTATGAAGCAATGCAGGCTTACGAAAAAGCCCTCTCCTTCGGGCCAGAAAATAGCTGCATCCTGAGCGGTATTGGGGAGGCCTATTATGAATTTGGGGATTGTTCCGGAGCTCTTGAGGCTTTTGAGAAGGCTCTGAGGCTTGATATAGAGAATGCCTTTGCCTGGAACGGAAAGGGAAATGTACTCTGCAAACTCGGGAAGTACAGAGAAGCCCTCGAAGCTTATGAAAATCTCCTTACACTTGATTATGACAGCCTGCCGGCCCGCTACAACCGCGGAGTCGCCCTCTCCAGGCTTAAAACCAGGCAAAATAATACCGAAGAGCCTCTTGAAAACCAGCTCCAGACAGCTTTTAAAAAATACCTTGAGCTGTCCGAGGAGCTTCCTGAAAATAAAATCGGGGCTGAGGGCTGGAAATACAGGGGGCTTGCTTTTGCCGAACTTGGGGAATATAAAGAAGCACTTAAAGCTTTTGACAGAGCAGCAAAACACAGATCAGAGGACATATCTCCCCTTGTCTACAAAGGAATTGCTCTCATATGCCTTGAAAAATATGAAGAAGCTCTGGAGGCTTTTGAGCAGGCAGAAGAGATTTTTTACACAACCATAGGCACAGAAAAAGCCGGAAGGCCCGGTGATGAACAAAAAGTGGAGATGTCCCGGATTCTGGACCCTGCCGGGAAAAAGCCCGTGCTGGAAATGCTCAGGACCGCGAAAGGTTTTGCCCTTGACGCTCTTGGCAGATATGAAGAAGCCCTGAAAGCTTTTGAGAGTGCCAGAAAGCTTTCCGGAAATGGGAAAATCTCCTGTTCCGGGAAAGGTATTGTTTTTTCACACCGCGGAGAATGGAAAAAAGCCCTGGAAACGTTTGATACAGCCCTTATCTTCGATCCCAAAGATGCCACGGCTTCGGTAATGAAAGCCTTTGCCCTGATAAGGCTTCAGGATTTTGAGAAGGCTGCCGAGGTCCTTGAGAGGTCCACAGTAGAGAAGACGGACCCTGATCTTCCCTCCTGCCTGCTGGGTTTTGCCTTTTCTAAGCAGGGAGGTTTTGAAAAAGCCCTTCGGGCTTACAGGAAAGCAACTGAAGCAAACCCGAAGAACATTCATGCCAGAAACGGGCTTGCAGAGATTTACTTCAGGCTCGGGAACAGCATGGGTGCGTTAAAAGAGCTTGAAGCTTCAATAGCAGAAGCTCCGGAGAATGCCTTCTCAAGGAGCCTGAAAGGCAGAGTAGAGCTTGAAGAACAGGCATGTGAAGACGCTCTTGAGTCCTTCAGACGAGCTCTTGCCCTGGATACGGAAGACCAGAGGCTCCTGCTCTGGGATGCATACGCCAGGTATATGTGTGCAGAAGCTTCTTTTGAGGAAAATAGTGCGCGTTTCAGGTACATGCTCCTTGCGGCTGCCGGAAAACTTGAAAAGGCAGCCATCTGCCAGGAACCCGAAGACAACGAACTGAAAGCTTATGCCCTGTACTTCCTGGGACTTTTTTATTGCAAGATCCGTTACTTCCGAAAAGCTTCGGAAAGGCTCGAAGAATGCCTGAAGCTTGAGAATTCCAGGAAGGTAAAACAGCCTGCATCCCTGCTCCTTAAAAGTATCCGCGTAAGAAATCGTAGATATGCCTGGTGGGAATGGTGGCTTGCTCCGGGAACATACGGTTTTATTAAAAAAGCAGGATTCGGGCTAATTTTCCTTTTGATCTTCAGCTTGCTGCTGTCTCACCCCGCAGCCTCAACCCTCCCCATTGTATCCTGGCCGGCAGCAATTGTAAGCCAGATTTTTTACCAGCCTGGTGAAAACAATGTTTTATGGGCGCTTTATGAAAAAGAGTATGTAAGCTCGATTTTGATTTTGTCCGCCCTCCTGTTCCTTCCGGCATTCGGATTTGGCAGGCCGGAACAAGAAGAACTTGAACTTGAAACGCTTACTCCACCGCCTCCGGACTTTGACATCCCTGTATCCATTCTGGAAGAGTTTACGGAAAAGCTTGAAAAAAGCCTGTTCTCTCCGGAACCCATGAGAGAAAGCATTGAGAAACTTGGGAAATTTTAAAGCTCGGGAAGTTTTGAAGCCAGGGAAGAGAAACCGGAAAAGCAAATGTATATAACCCTCTCCGATATTATCGAAGGCAGTGATAGCAAGCAGAGGAGACGCACCGGAAGGAGAGTGGAAGCCGTGAAAAACACATTCATCCTTGGAATCGAAGGCACTGCCTGGAACCTGAGTGCCGCAATCGTGACCGAGACCGAGATCATTGCCGAGGTCACAGAGACATATAAACCCGAAAAAGGCGGAATCCACCCCAGGGAAGCCGCCCAGCACCATGCAAAATATGCAGCAAGTGTTATCAAAAAACTCCTTGCAGAGGCAAAAGAAAAAGGGGTGGAGCCTTCAGATATTGACGGCATAGCTTTTTCTCAGGGCCCCGGACTCGGACCCTGCCTGAGGACTGTTGCAACCGCAGCCAGGGTGCTTTCCCTGTCCCTGGGTATTCCTCTTATAGGGGTCAACCACTGCATTGCTCATATAGAAATAGGGATCTGGAAAACCCCTGCAAAGGACCCTGTAGTTCTTTATGTAAGCGGGGCAAATTCCCAGGTTATCTCATATATGGAAGGGCGGTACAGGGTCTTTGGCGAGACTCTTGATATTGGCCTTGGAAACGCCCTTGATAAATTTGCGCGGGGAGCAGGCCTGTCTCACCCGGGAGGGCCTAAAATCGAGACATGCGCAAAAGACGCAAAGCAATATATCCATCTCCCATATGTGATTAAAGGAATGGACCTCTCATTTTCCGGGCTGTCCACTGCTTCAAGCGAAGCCCTGAAAAAAGCCACTCTTGAAGATGTCTGTTATTCCTATCAGGAAACAGCTTTTGCAATGGTTGTGGAGGTTGCGGAACGAGCCCTTGCCCACACGGGAAAAAAGGAAGTGCTGCTGGCAGGCGGAGTAGGTGCAAATACCAGGCTTCGCGAGATGTTAAACAAGATGTGTGAAGCCAGGGATGCAACATTCTATGTACCCGAAAAACGCTTCATGGGCGACAACGGGACAATGATCGCATATACCGGGCTCCTGATGTATAAGTCCGGAAATACCCTCTCCATTGAAGACTCGCGTGTGAACCCGAGTTTCAGGACCGATGATGTGAAAGTGACCTGGATAAAGGAAGAGGATATGAAAAGGGTCCCTGAAATCTCTCCTGAGACGTTCTTCAGGACTCCCCCCGGAGAAATGCTGGACAGTGGGGCTGAAGCTGTTGTTTACCTTGAGGATGGACCTGAAGGGAAGAAGGTGCTTGTTAAGGAAAGGGTCCCTAAGGTTTACAGGCACAGAGAGATAGATGAAAGGATAAGGAGAGAAAGGAACCGGGCAGAAGCCCGCCTGATGTCTGAAGCCAGGCGCACGGGAGTGCCTACGCCAATCATCTACGATGTTGAGGAATTCAAGCTCAAAATGCAGTTCATCGAAGGAGTCCCCATAAAGTATCTTATAACTCCCGAGGTTTCGGAAAAGGTCGGAGAACTTGTGGGCAAGTTGCACAGTTCAGGTATAGTGCACGGAGACCTTACCACCTCAAACCTCCTGCTTGCAGGCGAGAGGCTTTACCTCATTGACTTCGGGCTTGCTTATTTTGACAAAAGCCTGGAAGCCAGAGGTGTGGATGTCCATGTGCTTTTCCAGACTTTTGAAAGTACTCACCGCGACCACGAAACCCTTGTTAAAGCTTTCGAAAAAGGGTATGGAAGTACTTTTATAGATTCAGAGGATGTACTCCGGAGAGTTGAAGAGATAAAAAAGAGGGCTCGCTATGCATAAGATCGTCTTTGTTACGGGAAATAAGGGCAAGTTTGCCGAAGTAAGGGATATCCTCGGAACTTTCGGAATCGAGGTAATCCAGAACAAAAATGGTTATCCGGAACTCCAGGAAGATGAACTTGAACCGATCGCGGCTTACGGGGCACAGTATGTTGCAAACAAACTGAACATGCCTGTGATGGTAGACGACTCCGGGATCTTCATAAATGCCTTAAACGGCTTTCCGGGCCCATACTCCCGTTTTGTGGAAGACAAACTGGGAAATCCTAAAGTGCTCAAAATGATGGAAGGAGAAGAGGACAGGGCCGCATATTTTAAAACCGTAATCGGATATTGCGAACCCGGAAAAGAGCCCCTGGTTTTCCCTGGAATAGTGGAAGGGAAAATCGCATACGAAGAGCGTGGCACGGGCGGTTTTGGGTACGACCCTATCTTCGAGTACCAGGGCATGACCTTCGGGGAACTCGGGGACGAAGAGAAAAATAAGGTTTCCCACCGGCGCAGGGCTGTCGATAAGTTCCTGGAATGGTTTACCAGCAGGGCTTAAAAACCCTGCACTTTCAGAAAAATTGCCTGCAAAGGCCATTTTCTTAACTTTTTCTCTTTTTTCATTTTATTTTATTCTTCGATTCTCTTATTTCACTTTCTTTTATTCTTCCAGTTTGTGCTTGAGCATATCAAGGGCCACACTGAGCTGATTTAAACCCAGTTTCAGGGCAACAGTAATGATCTTGTTATTTGAAGTATGGCCGAACTCTCGTTTGATTGCAAATAAATCCATTATGCACTGCTGGTCCAGGACGAGCGGCCCGTCAAGCAGATCTTTTGAGGTAGGCTTTTTGCCTTTAATATCGATTTTCTTTGGCTCGGTTTTTGACCCGTTTTCCGATTTTGCAGCCCCTTCTCCAGCTTCAGGTCCTTCTGGCTTTTGCCCGTGGACGTATTCCATTTGCTGGAGACAGTGAGTCAGGCAAACGTTTTTTATAAATTCTTCAACCTCCATGCCGTAAAGGGCTGCATACTTTTTGATTTCCTCAAGCTGCTCCTCAGAAAAAGGAATGCATAGCAGATTTTCCTCGCATTCTTCGTTTATCCCAAACCCTCCTGTGTGTTCCGATGAATTGTACTTTTCATTTTCAGTTTATCTTTTTATCGGGTTTATCTTTTGAGCATTATTTTATTCAAGGTTGCTTTTGTCAGTCGTCTCCTGTTATCTTTTAGCCTGCTCTTTATCTTCAAGTTTTCCTTTTAGATTTTAGCTGCCAGAAAACTTCTACGTCTCATCAAGTAAAATTTTTTAATATGTAAGGGTCATTTACAATTACATGAAAAAATTTATTTCCGACACTGTGGCCGCAGACACCATCCCCCTTAAACTTGTAGTGTATCTTGCGCTTCTAGCTGCAGTAGTGCTCCTTCTGGCTCAGGCCTGGAACATAGCTTCTCCTGTCCTTCAGGAAGCGGAGATTAAAGCCCAGGCAGAAACTGCTTCCCTTTCCCTTCTCTCGATCCAGGGAGGATATGCCCGAAACCCTGCAGACAGGTACAGCCCTGAGGGGAGCATGTGCACCCTGACCTTTTCCCTCCCGCCGTCTGTCAGGTACATCAGTTTCGGAGTGGACCCCGACCATGAATGTAATGGCAACCTGACCGACTCCGAGTGGATTCCGGAAAACAATACCCTTATCTACCAGTACAAAAATGGCGTTAAAAAGAGAGTGCTGATTGAAGGAAAACCCATCCACTTTATAAAGGGCATACAGAATCCGGAAAGCATCTGGATTCCTGCCGAAAGCCAGGACAGCAGCCAGAAGTCTTCAGTTCTCGAAAGTACGGGAGTGGTGATAGAATCCCCGGTTTCGGGCGAGTTCCGGTTTGAAATGGTTACCCTGGACGGCATAAAATATACAATGGCCAGATTCTGAAACAATGGCCTGGTTTTGAAATCAGGAGTCAGAAACCAGGAGTCAGAAATCAGGAGTCAGAAATCAGGAGTCAGAAATAAGTAATGCCCTTGCAGGGGCACCGTCGCAACCCTCAACTTTAAGGGGCAGGCACAGGAAAAAATACATCCCTGTATCGACTGAGCTGAGGTCAAGACATTCCACAATGTTCACGTTGTTTGAAAGAAGCATGTGATGAGCAGGCAGGCTTTCTGAGGAGAGGCTGTCCACGGAAAATTCATCAATTCCTACTGTTTTGAACCCGTTCCGGACAAGCCAGGTTGCAGCAGTTGCATCGAGGTATGCAGATTCCTCAAATTCCTCTTTTCTATCGGGTTTCCCTGCCTGAAAGCCAGGAATTTCGGGATGTTGTTCATTCCGGAAAGAAGCCTTTGTTTTCAGGAGGAGGATAGAAACACGTTCAGTAATTTTCTGGTCATTATAAGCCTTATCAAGAATATTGTCTGTCAATGCCCCATTTCTTCGGGATAAATCCAGAACAACCGCCTTGCCCATAAGGCTCTCAAGGTCCAGTTTATCAACTGAAAGTCCATCTTTCAGGATGTGAGACGGCGCGTCAACGTGCGTGCCGGTATGGCTCCCGAAACTCAATATGGATACTGCACACCCGTCCTTTTCGAGAGTACAGGCCCTTTCAATTGAAGGCTCCGGGTCTCCTGGAAAAATCGGAGTAAGAGATGAAATAGGGACTGTAACATCTATGATATTTCCCTTAACTGGCATTTTTTCCGGATTAAACATCTCATTTCGCCTGCCCTGATTATCTATGGCTTTTTTTTCGGATTCACTTCATTCAAACTTATTCTGGTTTGATCCTGATTTCACTCTGACTTCGTTCCGACCGGGTTTTGACTTATTTTCATATTATTCCATGTAAATGATGGATCGATTGGTACATTCATCTATGCACTTCATGCAGAGGTTACATTTTTCAGGATCAATCTTCGCAAGCTCGTTTTCTTCGTAAATGGCACCCACAGGACATACATCCTTGCACTTGCCGCACCTTTTACAGCCGAAAACTACAACGTATCCGTCCTTCTCTGACATCAGTGATCCTTTGGCGTCTGATAGATATATTAATTTCTGAACCATTATTTTCTGAACCATTAATTTCTGAACCGGGCCCGAAAAAATTCATTTTCATTTGGGAGATCTCATTCGGGGCAAGGGCCGGCATCCGGAAACAAGCCTTATATAGGACAAAAGAATATGCAGTCTCAGGTATGGAAAAGTTCACAGAAGATGAGACTGGCTCCTTTTGCAGTTACCTTTCAGAAGGCTGCAGGCTCTGCCAGCAGGGCGCCAAAATGGTGCTCTTTGTAACTGGCCTTTGCCCTAAAAACTGTTTTTACTGCCCACTTTCCGATGAAAGGCGTGGAAAAGACCTGGTTTTTGCAAACGAAAGGCTTGTAAAAAGCGATGAGGATTTGTTAAAGGAAGCTGAGCTTATGGACGCCCTCGGGACAGGGATTACTGGTGGAGAGCCTCTACTTAAAGTGGAGAGAGTCCTGCACTACATCTGCCTGCTTAAGTCCTCTTTTGGAAAAGCTCATCATATTCATCTTTATACGTCTCTTGCTCCTGAGAGGGAAACCCTTGAAAAGTTAGCAGAAGCAGGCCTTGACGAAATCCGCTTCCATCCTCCACAGGCTGTCTGGGGAGAGCTCATGCAAAGCCCCTATGCAGATACCCTGCGAAATGCAAAAGATCTGGGAATAGAAACCGGAATAGAAATTCCTTCCCTTGAAGGTGCAGAGAAAGTTGCGGCTTTTGCAGAGGAAATGGGAATTTTCCTCAACCTGAACGAACTGGAATTTTCTGATAATAACTCAAATGCCCTTCATGAAAATGGGTTTTCCCTGGAAACAGACATTTCCTGTGCTGCTGCCGGGTCCCATACTTATGCTAAAACTGCCTTTAGTACGTGCAAAAGAGTGCATTTCTGTTCTTCGACTTATAAGGATGCAGTCCAGCTGCGCAAAAGGTTTCAGAGGATTGCAAAAAACACAGCAAGAGAATTTGACGAGGTCACGGAAGAAGGCACTCTTATCTATGGGGTTATCAACGAAGGGGACCAGGAACTTGCAAAAGAGATCCTCAGGGAGATAGAAGTTCCTGACGAACTATATGAAATAAAGGAAGGAAAAATTGAGATCGCCTGGTGGGTGCTCGAAGACCTTAAGGACGGACTCAAAGAAGAACTTGAACCCCTTGGAACAAAGCTTTTCATAATTGAAAGGCATCCTTTTGAAGACGGGCTGCTTGTAGAACTTATTCCTCTATGAGGGCGTCTGCCCGGACTTAAATCCAAATTCCTTTTAAAGAAAGCAGGACAAGATTTTTTCAGCGGACCGGCACATAGATAAAAATTTATAGAAGATGGGCCTTATAGAAGATAGACCAATAGAGTTTAGAGAGCTACTAATCTTCTCTCTGGTTTGATTAGATATGGAAGATCCTAAATGCTCTCAGATCCGTTTCGTGTGAAAAAATAAGCCATAAATTTGGAAAAGGGGGTCCTTATGCCATATCCGGTCGTACATGTTCTGTTTTTTTTGTTTTGCATCGGCGCGGTAGCCATATATGCTATAACAAAAGCGCTCTCTCGCGGAGAGCTCTCATTCAGAGACTCAAGGAAGCTACTATTGCTGATGTTTGTAGGTGGTTTATGCACTATGTTCCCGGATCTAATAGTTGTATATAATCTGCTCATAAACGGCACTTTACAACACTGCTGGGTTGGCCCGATCCCGACACATTCATTGCTGTTCAGTTCTACTGCAATTCTGTTCGGAGGGATTGTCGGATATGCTGCATACAGGGAGCTCAATAAAGCGGTATACATGGCAATTTTTGCAGAATCTGCTTTCCTCACGCACCTGCTGTTAGATGATATAACTGAAGCATACTGTCCTTATCTCTATCCGCTTTACAATAAACCTACCAGTGTATTCTTACTAATGAATGCAGAATTCACAGGGGCCGGTTTATTTTATTATCTGACAGCATCTTTTGTATCTGTTTTCTTTATATTCATGGTAATATTAATGGCACTGTTTGCTTTGAGTCGATTTGGGTTTGAATTCAGTTACAGAGCGGAAAAATGATTCGAGATCGGGTTGAAAGATTAAACAAAATACATTGGGAAAAAATAAAAAGTAGTGGATTAAAATAATCAGAGATCAATACTCAGAAATACAATAAGTAATGAAGATAAAAAAAGTAAAAGGGATTAAGGCCCTGTAAATCAGGTTTGAAGCTCGCCTACACCGTCGAGCTTTTTAACGACTCGAGCCGGATAACCCAGAGCAAGACTGTTTGGAGAGATATCACGGGTAACCACAGATCCAATACCAATTATCGAGTTATCCCCTATCTCGACTCCCTGGGTGATTATACATCCAGGATTTACAGAAACTCCACTTCCGATTTTTATGGGATCTATAGTCCTCGGATATGCCTGTCTTGTGGTCAGGCTACCTCTGGAATGAGCTGAGAGGATGCAGCGGTCTCCTATTTCAGAGTAATCTCCCACTGTGATCATTTCAGGGTGAAGCCTGTCAAAGACCACATCATAGCCGACATATACGTTTTTTCCGAGATTCACGCCTCGCATTTTATGAAATTTCGCTCTCCATGAAGGAATCGGAAACCACGATGCAACACGTTCCAGAACCCAGTTCTTAAAGTACTTCATTCCAAAGACGAGTTTATTGCTATGGTAATGATCAGCTACTTCACCAAAAGTTACTTTATCTCTGTTTGATACTAAGGCGGTCATATAATACTCCCCATTTTGCGGTGAAAAAATCCCCGACACTTGCTTTTCATTGTTTTTCCACCGATAAATATATTTCCTATAGTCAGTCTTGAACTACATTAATTGAAGTTTGAACCACATTAATTGAGATTATAAAATATACAATTTTGAAAGAAGTGAGATTATGATTATCTTATCATGTAATGATCTTATCAGGTTTTACTTCGGGTTACAATTTTAAGGAGTAAAGACTTTTTTATTTCTACTGCATCATTCGGACACAGTTCGCGACAGCAGTAGCATTGGATACATTTTTGCTGGTTAATTTTTAGTGTTCTTCCCACTTCCTCAATTGCATGCGCTGAACAATTCATAACGCAGGCTTTGCAAAGCGCACAGTTTGACGTGTTGATAAAAGGCTTTACAGTTAATTGCTTTCGAAGAATTCCAATAAGAAAAGACGGCATGTAGGCAGTAATTCCACCTTCCGACCTTTTAAACCTGAGACTTACCTCCTGCAGAGGCACTCCTGCAACTTCCGGATGCCTGGTGCCGAACCCTCTTGAGAGCGCAGCTTTGTTTGTAGGAACTTTTAAAGGATTGATTCCTATAAGCTCAGAGGCTACGATATCCAGGGATACACAGTCATAACTTGCCATGACCACGCCTGCAAGTACAGGTGTGCCATTCGAAGGTCCATTCCCTTCCATTCCGAAAACGCCGTCCATAACTGCAAGATGAGGCTTGGCGATAGAGTAGATATCGACAACAGCATGTCCAAAACGGTCACGATCTTCCAGGGCATGTGCCTGCTTTCTTATTTTCTGAGGCACTGCCCCAAAGAAGTTTTTGACAGCCCCCGTATAGAGTGTCAGTTCATGCGTCTTGAGTTTTGGAAGTGAGATTACCACATCAGCCTCAAGGACTGCTTTTGCGACGTACAGGCGTGGGAAATGCCTGGCGTTGGGAACAGAAACCTCAGTGTAACCGGAGGTCTCGAAATTGATAAGCTCTGCGCCGACAGCGGATGCTACACCTTCAATCCCCGATGCACGAAAAGCCTCCGTAGTCGTCGTAGAACCCGGTTTCGCAATCCCTGACCCGTCCCCTATAACAGGAATACCTCCTGCTTCCAGGACCAGTTCACACATTGCAGAGACTATTGCAGGATGAGTGGTGACGGCATCCTCCGGAGGCCGGATCGCAAGTACATTGGGTTTAAGAAGCACGCGATTACCCGGAGATATAACGCTCTCAAGCCCGCCTATCAGGTTGAGTGCCTCCTTAATTGCACCTTTTACACCCGAATAGTCGGAACAGCGTACAATGGAAACTCTGGTGTTCATAAAACCTCAGCAGGAAACCCCTGAGTCTTTAGCTCAGAGGTAGTTGACGCTTATCCTTCAGAATTGCTGATTGAGTTAACGTTGACTTCGAATGTTGATTTTGTTGACCATTAAGAGGAAAAACCCTCAAATGGCTTTTCTGGCAGGCACCACATTTAATGAAGCATTTGCTCCATGTGACTTATATGCCCGGATAACAGATTGGAGGAGCAGCCCGTGTATACTCTGTGCTATCTCTTACTCTGTCAACGTGCCTCCAGGCTTTTTCTATGGTATCTCTGGGCAGGCCAGTGTTATTTTCAGTGATCTCTAAAGGCAGTTTATGTTCCTGGGCATACAGGAGCTGATCCAGGATGTGTATGGGCATACGCCAGTAGAACTCCTCATCAGTTGTATAATGGCTCCATGTGTCGGCACTTGGCGGGCGCTTTATAATTTCCTCATTTACCCTGAGGTGTTTTGCCAGAGCATAGATCTGAGTCTTATAGCAGTCTGCAAAAGGTTCGAGATCTACACCTCCATCTCCATATTTAACAAACTGGCCAAGGACAAGTTCGGTCTTGTTGGTTGTGCCGCAAACAGCGTAATTCATCTTTTCGGCATACATATACTGGACTATCATTCTGGACCGCTGCTTAACATTCTGCAGCCCTATCAATTCCAGATAATCGTTTGCTCTCAACCTGTGCCTGGCAACCGTTTCCCCGTCTTTTATCAACCTGATATGAGGAACGTTCAACAATCCCTGATTAAGGAAATCAGGCAGCACGAGTGAGGTGTTATGTATTTCGGGGTCATATTCCGGACAGGTCCTTTTTATTATCTGTTCCTTTTTGTTATAGATGCCAAGAGACTCAATGATTGGAGAAATCGGGACCTCCTCATATGAAACTCCCAGGCTTTCACAGATTTCTGCCCCCAGGGTTTTGCTTGAAGGAGCAGATTCTTTTTCAGGGAGGAGAAGGCCGTATACGTTTTCTTTGCCGAACTCCTGTACGCAAAGCGTAAGGGCTACAGCTGAATCAATACCCCCCGAAACCCCCAGAACCACTCCTTTTTTCTTAAAGGCCGTGATCTGACCTCTAATAAAACCCCTGAGTCTTTCAGCAAGCTTATCAGCATCTCTGTTCAATTCATCCATAATCTGCGTATTACTGCTGTCCGTTAACCGCCCGGTATTATTTTTTGATAACTGCGCGATATTACCCTCTGTAGTCTGCGCTACGCTACTCCCGGTTATCTGCATAGTATTACTCCCCTGATCGATTATTTGTTATGGTAGTTAGTTATACTTTTAAACTGTATGCAATAATATATTGAATCCCCGGATCATTTATTAAAAATAACTGGGCATATAAAGAATAACTCTTTGCTGAAAGAATATCGGATTAAACTTTCAGCCGGCTCTTTTATGAGTGATTTATCTTTATTTCAAGTTTCTCTGCAGCTTCCTCTATCAGCGGCTGCGATAGTTCCTGATGAAGTTTTTCCAGCCCTTCTTCCCTTGACATTTCCCCGCTTCGGACAAGCCCTGCTATGTCAAAGGCATATGGATGGAAGCCGTACTTTTCGAGGTGATTATGGCATGCAAAAGAATTCAGCGTACAGTTAGTTGAATTACTGTCATTAAGGTCGGGAGCTTTCCACCCGAGCTCCATTACTGTTTCAATCACTTTGTCCTCACTATATTCCCACAGACAGAGCGGATGCAGAATGGATGGAGCAACTTCACCGATATTTTTAATTACCTCATTTTTAATGAGGAACTGCTCATCCCTGTCATCAACACCTATTTTTTGAAGCTGCTTTTCAAAAAGATTCCTTGACCATTGTATAAAATTAGCTGACAGATTGATTATGGGATTGGGCGACTGTCCTGCTGTAAAGGCAAATACAACAAAAGGAGCATTCTGAACTATGGCCTGTTCCAGCAATTTCTGTTTGATGACGCTGATGCAGATATTGCATATGTCGCTTGCTCTGTATTTGGCAAACTTCGGGAATGCATCATAGGATTCGGCTGCCTTTCGGAAGAGCTCGTACAGGACCTCTGTTTCCATTGTCAGTTTAAAATAGTCGCATCCTGTAATCTCACACATTTTCTTTGCATTTACTACGGCATAATCTGAAGTGAACCCATTATCAAACTGGACAGCAAGTACTTTCAGGAAGGGGTAGTCTTTTTTGAGTTTGTAAAGTGTGTATGAAGAGTCTTTTCCACCTGAAAGTGCAAATATCACATCATAATTGCCCCTGCCGCTGTATTCTTTGAAGAGTTCTTCAATCCTGTTAAGGTACTGCTCCCTTTCCTTTGAAGAAAGAGGGACATAAGTCTCACAAAAATGGCAGAGGCCGCTTTCTTCGTTAATTTCTATGCCCGGAATATCCGAATTCAGAACACACTTTTTACATGCTAGCTTTGACATGCTGGTACTCCTCTATAATGGACCTATTGGAGATTTTTCCGTTCTCGCTCAGCGGAAGATGGTCAATGAAGAGGATCTCCCTGGGGTACAGGTATCCCGGCAGGTTCTTCCTGCAAAAAGCAAAAATTTCATCAACTTTAGTTTCCTGACTTGGTATGACCATGAGGCTGATTGCGTTGCCCATAAGCTCATGGGAAACAGGCACAACAAAAACGCTGGAAACCTCATTGTTCATTTCGATCTCTTTTTCGATTTCTCTCGGGTTAACCCGGTGGTCGCCTATTTTAATGAGGTCGTCCTTACGTCCAAGCAGCCTGATGTACCCGCCCGGAAGTTTCTGCGCCAGGTCCCCTGTATGCAGCCACCCGTCGATGACCCTCTTTTCAGTTGCAGCTTCATCATTCAGGTAACCCAGCAGGATATTGTCCCCCCTGGCAACAAGTTCGCCTGAGATGCCGGGATTTAATGGCAGGTTTTCAAAATCAAAGACCTCCAGTGTGACCCCGGGAATCGCCTTTCCTATCGTATCGATAAATTTGTCCACGTCTTCTACTGGTAAGTAGGCAAGCCTTGCTGTGGCTTCGGTCTGGCCGTACATTGGCAGAATCTGCGTACCTGGACTTAACTCCCTGATACTCCGTACAATAACCCTGTCCATAGCTCCGCCAGCAGATGCAGCGGTCCTGACATTTGCAAAGGCTTTTTTGAACCTTTCCGGATATCTGAGAAGAATACGATAGGTGCTGGGCACTCCATAGAATATGGATACTCCGGATTCAATGAGATTAAAAACCGGGTCTATGAAATTCATTGTCCCGGTGTGGATCGAGCCTCCAGCCATCAGGTGGGAATTGATTATTGAATTCCCAAAGGCATGATGGGGAGAGATTACCAGTGCTGCTTTATCTTTAGGGGTTATGCTCAGAACCTCGATTATTGATCTGGCATTTGATACCAGGTTTTTATCGCTCAACATAACTCCTTTAGGAGTGCCTGTTGTACCTGAGGTATAAAGCACCAGCCTCAGTTCTGGATTGTTTCTCTCGAGTATCACTCTTTTGCTGCAGGTCTCCACTGCAGTATCATCTGAAACAACGATCACAGTTCCAAAACGCTCAAAAAATCCATCTCCAAATCTTAAGTACTGTTTTTTCGTTGCAATTATGTTATTAATGCATGCAGCATCAAGAATTCGTTCAAGGCTTAACCCCGGTAATTCGATTGGCAGGGGTATTGCGATGTTGCCTGACCGATATACTGCCATAAGTGCCTTTATGTATTGTGTCCCGGACTCAGCCAGTATTGCAAATCTGCAGTGCTCAAAGTCAATCAGAGATGAGGCAATTATGTTTATATCCTCATCAAGACAGCTGTAAGAAATGGAATTTTTACCCTCTTCAAGGGCAGTCTGGTGAGGAGTTTTTCTGGCGTGTTCAGTGATATAAGCATCAATTCTCATAACCATTCACTTCGCCAGTCTGGTTATCAGGTCAGTGATCCCCTGTAGAGAATCGAAATTCTCCGGAGTTAGCATATCTTCAGGAATTTCGATAGAATATGTTTCACAGATATAATCTATCAATTCGAGTAAACCGATAGAATCTATGATGCCGTTCTGAGTGAGAGAATCACTGTCTCTAAGAACAGTTCCCCGCTCCATGAAAGAATTATCCTTCAAATAATCAAGTATGCCATTCTTTATCTGTTCCATACAATCTTACCCCTTTACTCAAATAAGATCATTAATCGCACGTAACACACACTTTGTCTATAGTGGTTGAAAGCCCCACAGGTAATTATGTAATACAACTATATAAATAATTTGAACAATTGCGTGCTAAAAAATCATTGGAAAAAAAGAAATTAAAAGGAACTTAAACGTATCAGGTTATGGCACTTGATCCATACAGTTTTATAATAAAATAATAAAGTTATTCAGAGAAGTTAAAATGGGTTATTCCTTGATCTCTTATGCTTTTTTACCTGATTTTATCAAACATTCTTACTTCAAACGTAGTTGATTTTCTCAAGTCGACTTATATTAATAGTATGTGGACCCGAATCAGTAATGACAGAAAAGATGTATTTATTGTCTAATAAATAGCTTAAATAACAGATATTATTGAAGTCCGGCTCTTTGCTGAGAATGGAAAATATGTTTTTATTAGAAAACTTACAATAAGCCTCTTTCATAGTCCATGCCCTCAAAATGTCGGCGTCGCGGGCAGATTTTTCGGTGCAGGAAAATGTTGTTTGAAAGTATTTTAAAGTATTTTTTAGTGTTAGTGATCTTTTAATTTCGACATCAATACCAACCTCAACTTTTGATATTGCAAGAGTTACAACATTTTCAGAGTAGGATATGCATATGTGCAACTCTTCATGGTTGAGTATATGGACTTGTCCGCACTCGTCTTTATATGTAGAGATATCCAGGACAGAACTTTTGTTAAGCAGATGGTATAGAACATGTTTCAAAACCATTCTGGAGACAATATATCTTTTTTTGAAATACATTGTTTGAAGTTTTTTCAGATATTCTCTTTCAATACTGTTGAGACATTCCATACTTAATGTGTCATAATTATCCAGATCAATAAGAAAGATAAGAACATCGTTTTGTTCCCATAAGCGGGGTATATTTTCCAGAGGAACGAAAGAGAGTGTCATCAAATTCTCAGAATACATGCAGCTCACAATATATTTACTACAATTGACTGTATATGAAAGCTCATATTTACAACTGGTGAAAATAGATAAAAAGACTTTCTATTTTCATTCAGCCAAAAATCCTAAGTTCGATGGTAGCAATTTCTCCAGAATCTCCAAAACCATGGAAATTGACTCTGTGTATAGATCATTTTTATCAGTATCCTTAATACGTCAATCATCAGGTTCCGGATGACAACACAGGTCTGTCCACAAAAACCATGCAGGAATTTGTGAAAGCTTCTGCACAGCCAGAAGAGAGTAAATCTGAAGAAAACGGGGAGAGTAGGATAGTCAATCAGATTATCTCAATACTGAGCACTCTTCTGTTCGGCCTTTGCGTCTCCATATTCTCTATGTACTGGAAAATCAACTGAGTAAAAGCACAAATAATTGAAATTGAAAAGAGTGTTACTGCCTTGCCGCAAACTGGAAGACAGGAAAATGACTAATGAGCTGCTTCTGAATAAATTTCAGGGCTGTGTGCGCCAGATAGCGTTGATATATAATCCTGTTTACTGCGGCAGCTTACTTTCTTTTATTATGACTATCCACAATCTTATATTCAAAGAACCCTGGACAACTCCAGACAAATAGGACCAAATCAGATTCAGGTTGCTTATTCAGGTAATTTTAACAAAGCAACTTAATCCGTGATTTATACTTTTAATCATCCCTTTTCTAATTATCCCCTGTCGTCTTTCTGCTTGCAGGCTGAACTGGCAGCATTAGTTAAAAATTATTTCCACCAATTTCTACTGTAAACTACTTATACATAAGATGTTATTCTGCAATACAAATGGATCTAATGGATCTTCAAGAAGGGCACCATCTCAGGTATAGTAACTGACAGTTAACCTTCACTGCATTCCTGTTGTGTTAGGCTGAAGGTTCGAGATATAAAAATTATGAGGTTTCATCCTTTTCTGAATTGGTCGGTGGATCTTCATAACATATCTGTATATCCATAATATACTTCAGTATAAATATTTAAACAAAAGTAATCCTAAAATATATAAACGATAAGGATATAGGGTATTCGATTCTTAGCGCCCCTACTTAAGGGTCGCATCTGTTTGGAAATAACAACCAGAATGGGAAGAATACAATATTAAAAGAATATAACTCAAATAAAAGAATATAATTCAAATTATCATTAAAACTGAGGTGTCCGAAACTGCAGACTGCGGAAGAAAGGGTAAGAGCGAGATTGATAAAGTATCTCGGCAGGGATGAAAACGGGATACGCAAGGTTGTGCTCAATCTCTTCCTGACCGGAGACAAGTTCACCACCGGTGAAGTTTATGACTACCTTGATAAAGGAAAATTCGAGGTAAGTTACCGGGGAGTGTCAGCCATGGTCGGGCTTATGAATACCAGACTTGGAATCCTGAGCATAAATGTCACCGGGGACCACAACGTCTATTCCCTGAAAGAGAGTTACAAAAACATTGTCGGCTCTGTTCTTGAGAACTACTGAGCCGCCTTATTGCTATCTGTTTTATAGGTTAGAGTAATCCCGTATTCCGAATAATCTATCAAGTTTCAGATCATGAAAAAATAGTTCTGAAACTTTACTGATTTTTGAGAATAAAATTGGTTTTGGGATCAGCTCGATATACAAATTGGAGAGACTGAAAATCTGAAGGCTTCCAAAACGAACATGAAATCCTTAGAATACCAGGCACATGGAATGAAAGCACTTTTCCCTACCTTTTTTGATAATTGATCTGATCATCACTTTTGGGCAGGAATGTTGTCCT
This sequence comes from Methanosarcina sp. 2.H.T.1A.6, assembly GCF_000979455.1. GTDB lineage: Archaea > Halobacteriota > Methanosarcinia > Methanosarcinales > Methanosarcinaceae > Methanosarcina. The sequence continues at coordinate 42,883 of NZ_JJOY01000031.1, read as the reverse complement.
GGATTTGTATTTAAAACCGCTCCAAAACTAATTCATGAATTGCCATCGGAGGCTCAAATGTGACTTTGATCAAGGAGGCAAAATTACCCTTGAGGTAATTATCTTGACTTTGAGGTAATTATCTTGACTTTGAGGTAATTATCCTGACTTTGCCACATTCTTTTTTTCAGATCTACCGCAGAATATTCTTCAACGTTTCTCCAGGCAACAGGTGAGTTTTGATTTGTGTCAGTAAAGGCGACGTTTAAGGGTGCATTCCTGAAGCTGGCAATGCCAAAAAAGTAGCAATAGGAGCATTGAGAATATGATTTCCGCTAACAGAAGCATTTTGAATGTTCTTGATTGTGATTTTGGAACCTGAACTGAAGGGATATACGTTTATAAAAGTATTATTATGTATTTTGACAGCCGCATTTGTAAAAGAATTCCCGTCTATATATACCCCATCTCTTTTTATATTTTTAAAAACATTGTCAGAAATTTCCAGATTCACTCCATTTATAAAGAGCTTCTTATATACTCCTTGACGTGAGATATTGCTAAATTTATTTTTGCTTATTATTATATTCCTAAAGCTTTCAGAATCTTGGAAAATAATCCCGTATTCTCCACCTTTTTGAGTATTATTCATAATTATAAGCGTATCTCCAATGCCGTTTTCACCTGATTGATAAGTATATCCAGCAATTCCATCCATAGTATTATCTTTTATTATATGGACTCCGTCATTTACGCTACCTCTTCTTGCGACTGCGCCATACCCCCCGTAGACTTCATTCTCGGAAAATTCTGAGTATTGCGTACCGTCAAGAAACGCAAAAAAATACGGAAGCTGCGGATATATTTTATTTTTAGTTACGATATAATTAATAGTAACAGGATGAGCATCAATTACATTGGCACCTTTGATGTTAGCTCCTATCAGAGTATTATTATTAATAAAAACGTCTCGATTTAAAGCCTTACGTTCATCCGTATTGCCTGTTATAGCATGCCTACAGTTTTCTATGTAATTATTGTCGATATTAACAAATGCCGATCCGCTCCACACCGCCACTCCGTATCCACTCCCTGGAAAAATTGAATTGTAAATTTCATTATTATTAACATCCACATTAAAACAGGAATAAAAGGAAATGGCGACGTATCCACTATCTTTGAACAAGGAGTCAGTAACAGAGCTATCTTTGCAATACCTCAAAGCCAGACCATGATGTGATGTTGTAGCACCGCTGTCCTGTATACTTATACTTTTTATATGTATTTCGATCGGTCTGTATATTTCAGCCTGGACAATCTCATGTAATTTATAATCCCTCAGGAGCGACTGATTTAAAGTGACAACGTTTTCGTTCACACTTTGCACCGAATACATTTCTCCTGTCATTTGGTCAGGATAATCCAGAGGGCACCACTGAACATTTTTCCAGATCTTAATTAGATCGTTTTTACGAACCTGTGAAGCATCATTTAAAACCAACTGAGACGAACCTTTGTCAGCGTCAGCAGAGAGAGGTTCGTTTGTGATCATTGATCCAGTAAAAAATATTACACTATCCGGACTTTCGGCAGTTTGAAGATGAAGAGTTACTTCTCCTTCACCTATTATATTCAGACTCTTGTCTTTTTGAGATATTTGTTTTGTTATATAATAGTCTCCTTCGCGGATAGTTATTGTACCTCCGCTTTTTAAGTTGTCTAGCGCCGCTTGAATGCAAGCAGCGTCATCCGTATAGTCAGACGTCAGATACAAATTAGAGACAGCGGGCTCAGCGTCATCATCAATTATAATGTTTGACACCAAATGAGTAGGATTAACAATCGGTTCAGACCCATCATCAATTGCGATATTTGACATCAAATGAGTAGGGTTAACAACCGGTTCAGCACCATCGTCAATTGTGATGTTTGACACCAGAGGGACAGGGCTAGTTAATGTAATGTATAATAGAGCAAGAACAAATACTGCCAAATAAGTTTTTGAATATTTCATAAGGGATCATCCTAAAACCTAATGTAACCTCGTTGTTGCTGCTAACATTACAACTTCAAGTAATGGTATTTCTTTAATCACATACCTTGGAAATACTTTCTTGCATGATTTTATACAGCAAAAGTATCTTTCCACCGAGATTGTTTTTTACAAGACTTAGATACTCAGGTCATTCTGTTGAAAAAAATGCAGTACAGTTTAGTATTAACTGGGATAATTTTGAGCAACTACATTTGCAACTTTAAAAATGACTACTATACCATAAAGAAACAAAAGTGGATAAATTGCCAGATCAAGGAACGTTGCCAGAGTTCTATTCCATAGATTAGATCCTTGTAAAATTAATTTTAAAGAAAGGAGCAAAAAAAGTGGTAAGGCTATCGCTTCTGTATACTTAGGAATCCCTACGGCCGTCGTGAAAAAAAGTAAATTATAAAAAGATGAGCTATATAAATATGTACCATGTGCCATAATATATTTAAACATTATACCTGCCCCATTGAGTAAATTTTTTTTGGATGTCCTGTAGACTTAGATATATCTTTCCACCTATATGAGGACATACCACGAAAGTGAACTACTCCTAAGCTAAAGACTTAGGGACTTCTTGGTTCATCCCTCATTCTACAGAAAAAACGATTCTCCAAACTCTACCTCAGATACTATGAGTGCAAATTTTTTGATATTGATAGCAGCATTATGTTCCGATCATGTTTTGTATTACATTAGGGATATTACCACTCTCAAATATCTAAAGTTAATTCGGAAGCCGCAAACAACAGGCCTTTAGGATGGTTCAAACCCTCTGGTTTTATTCTCCGTTTGTGCAGGCCATACAGATTTCAGACAAAAGGCCAGATTGAAAATACGGCAGGTTACGCAAGGAGGGATTTCTTCCTTGGAAAATGGTTTCTTCCTTTAAAGACCTGAAAGCGCAAGTTCTCAAGTGATTGGAAAAAGAATAAATCCAGGTATCGATGGAACGATCTATGAAATCCATCTTGAACCCTTTGCTAAGTCCTGTATGGTCTTTTTATATGAATTACAGTTAAGCCTGCACAATAAGAAATTGCAGTGGCGATAATTGACCCATCAAGTCCAAAACGAGGGATAAGATAAATGTCAAGAATTATGTCTACTACAGCTATCGTAATAGTTCCATACATGGTCAGCTTTGCACCTTTTATTCCCATTGAGTTAAAAATCCAACCGTAAATATCATACCATGAAAAAAGCACAGCTGTCATGCTAAAAAGAAGTACAAGTCTTAAGTTTAGTTCAAAATTATCTCCATAAAGTTTTAATGTTATAATCTGTGTGATTGCCATTATGGGAATCCCTAAAAGTATAATGTAGGGAACGAGTGATTTATATCTCTTTAATATAGATCGCTTTTCTTCGTGTCCTGATATTAAAGGAAACAAAACAGTTACTAGAATTCCCGAAAACATACTCATTATTTTCAATGAGGAGATGCAGTATGCGTTGAACAAGCCTACGTCTTCGATCATAAGGTATCTGTTAATCAATATTTTATCAATGTTGGTACAGACAATATATGACACTGCGCTAAGGAACGAAAAAATTCCATATTTTACGAGAGTTTTTGCCCATTGAAAATCAAAAAATTGAGATCTCAGATATTTCTGAATTGACAGGAGGATAATACTCCCTGTTATTAAATAAGCTACACACATTGAGATAATAGGCGACTCAAAAGAAAGTGTTTCACTTAACACAAAAATCAGAAATGAGATCAGTATAATTAAACTGCAAACTGGCTTTAAAATTGCATATTTCCTTATCTGGAAGATACCTTGAAGTGTACTCGTGGTTATTATGTAAAAAGAATATATAATCGCAAAAATAATTCCTAAATTAAGAAGATTTTGAGATATCAAAAAAATTTTCATCAGTGCCGTTGAAAACTTAAGGTATATACAGCTACATAAAACAGATAAAATCAGCACAGTTATGTGTGATGTGGTTATTATACTGCTTTGTCGATTAAAATCAATTTTTTCGGAAGTATATTTAATAATCCCGGTGCCTACTCCAAGTATCATTGGTAAATATAAAAACATCCCTACTGAATGAATAAGTATGAATTTGCCATATTCATCCGGGCCTAAATATCTTCCGGATAAAACATTAAATAGAAACCAGCTGATGGCTTCGATAACAGTTCCAGCGGTAACATATGATATGTTTTTGAAAATATTCTTTACTTCTGCACTCGTTTTTTGGGCAAATAGCTTCCTGTAAACAGTAGCAAGTTTATTTTTTGATATGAAGAACGACTCTTTCTTAAATTTAACATATTCGCTGATCATAACTCTCTCTATTATAAATTCAAAACTTTTGATTTTCCGGCTTCAATTTGAGGTTATACTTAGCTCCAAAACAATATATCGAACCAATGTATTCAATTTCTGGATAAGCATGCGCCTTATGAATTACTCACGTTTATTTTTGCTTAATTAAATGCGGATTCTGTGAAAATCCTCTGAAGTAAATTAAACCACATAAATCTAGAAACATGCTCATAATTAAAAGCCGAAATAACTGGCTTGCTCTGGCATTTTCCATATCATATCACACTCTTATCAAATATGTTTTAAAACCACCGTCATCAAATATCTTTAAAGTATTTTGGCATTCATCTATTTTTCCAAAATCATCTTTATTGAATCTTTTAGTATGTCCCCATATATTAGTATAAGCTTCTTCATCATATGGAGAAAGAACCAGATATCTATCTCTGTCAATAGGAAAGCGATTATCAAACGGGGTGGCAAATCCAAAATGATCGGGCAATAAATATTCTCTTTTCAAATCCTTTCTAAGCGCTCTATATGTTACCCCATAAGTGAAATCTGCATATCTAGAAATAGGGTTTGCTAAATCAACTGTATGAATGAGAAAATTTTTATTGCACAATAACCAGTTTGAACCATGATACTCACTAAGAGTCATATAGTCATTTGGTCTCGTGGTAAATGGTGATTGATATAATGAAAAGTAAGTAGAAACTGTAGCAAGAAGAATTAAGCTTATTAATAAAACTGTCTTTAATCGATTTTTATGATTTAGATAGAGAAGATAGGCTACAAAAAGTGGGGCAAGCATCATATTGAAGTTCAAGTTTAGTAATCTGTCAGGTCTATGAGCAACAGTAAAACAAAAAAGAAACATTACCAGTAGAGTTCCTGTTATGAAACAAGCTATGAATGGCGCAAATATCCTTTTTTCGAGGGAACCTTTTTTAAAAATTATGAGATATATTGCAACGACTGCTAAAGAATAAAATATCATTTCATCAAGTATCAGATGTGAAAGTGTATAAATAGTTGAGATAAAACCTAATTTTTCAGAATAATAAGTAGCTTGAGTAAAGGTAGAGTTGGCTTGAAATATTCCTAAAAGATTCGCTACAATTATGAAAAATGATCGAGTGACAGCATACTGATTGCTAAACCAAAAGATCAAGGAGACTGATGACAAAATCACCAATGTAGCAGGTATATAATAATTTTTAGTATCACTGAATGGATATCTTTGAACGAGATATGAAAGAAATAGATATAATATTACTACTATAGCTGTAATGGGATGGAATAAAGGAAAAACAAAACAGAAAATAATAATCAAAAGCCTGAAACGCATATCTTCAAGTTTAGTTAAAAGGTAAAAAAGTAATGGTAAAGTAAAAACTGATAACAACATGTAATACATGGCTGTTGAAAACCATGCAAAAAATAAAGGTGTAGCAGCAATAACTGAGAAGAAAATAAATTTTTTGTCACAAATCAGTGATTTGCTGAGACAGTAAATTGAAAGAATAGAAAATATGTAAAAGAGAGTTGGAATATACTTTGCAAGCGAGACTATGGAAATATTTGAAATTTGATGAAGCTGAGAAACCATTATAGATACGAAAGGATAAAAGTCGTCGGTTAGGTTTCCATGAATAGTCAAATCCTTTACAAGGCCGATATATGATGGTGCGTCTCCTCGCAATAGATTAACAATATAGTCCCGTAAGGCAGATAATAAAAGGACTAGAGAGTTAACAAAAAGTATTTCAAATATACCCAGAATATGGGCTCTTTTGATTTGATCAGTTATTCCAAGATAAGTCAATAAAAATCCGTTGATTAATCCCAAAATCATTGAAATCCAAAAAATGGAAGGTGTAGAGGAATAAATCGAGATTTCATAACCCATTACGGGATTTATTTCAAGATAGATTAGGGAAATAGTTATCATTAAGAAAGTAAAAGATGTTGATAACAAAACAAATCGTGTCAATAGACTAGTTTTCATTAAATTCCTCAAACATGTAATTTTAGTTAGTATCTATGTCATTTCACATAAGCAGTTTAAAATCTAACTCCCCGAATTTGAGATCGATCGTATTGAACATATCCCAAACCAATTTTACCCCCAATCAGTAAGAGTTTCAAAATATCCCAAGTAACAGTCAGACTCCTTCAGTTATTTACATCAAGGATTGTAACACCAGTATATATTTTAATTTTAATAGAAACAACTGATTATATAATAGAGTGAAGAGTCATTATTTATTCACAGAATATCTTTTCGTATTCTCGTATACACGTCACTGTTGAAAAATATTTCGCTCTTTCTTTTGATTTTTGAGCATAATAATCTCTAAGTTCAGAGTTATCGAGAAAGTTCATCATAGCCTGACTCAAAATTTTTTCGTTTGTAGACAATGGCTCCAAAGCACTGCGCATGTCTCCATCCATGGGTGGTACAAGTATTCCGTACCTGTTATCACCCAGTATTTCCCGAGGTCCGTAATTACAATCAGTGGAAATGATTGGACAACCACAGGCCATTGCTTCGGTGAGCGCATAAGGTAGAGCCTCCCAAAGCGAGGATAATACAAAAAAAGAGGAACGTGAGATATACTTATATGGATTGTCTTGCCACCCCAAAAATAGAACATCATCAGATAAATTAAGTTGCTTCACCAGGTCTTCAAGGTACTCCTTCAATTCCCCATATCCTATTATTGCAAGCTTGCACTTTCTGTGTTGCCTCAGTTCAGAAAATGCTCTGATTAAATGCCACTGGCCCTTTGCTTTTGTCAATCGTCCCATATTGATAAACAATGGGGTGTCTTCATTGAACCAGTTATCATTGTCAATCTCTTTTTCTGCAAGCCTTTTAACGTTATCCAGGTCTACAGGATTATATAGTACTTTTACATTATCAGGACTGATGTTAAAATCGTAAATTAACTCTTGTCTTACTCCTTCAGAAACAGCTATAACCAGATCTGCTCTTTTATATATCACACTTATCATATATTTGATAATTCTATTTTTGGGGGAATCTTTGTACTTCATTGACAGAGAAGTATGAACTGAAATAATATTTTTAGTTTTATAATTACCATAACCTGAAGCCAAATTAATAAGATTATCAAGTGTTAAAAAGCTCAAAGAAAAACGAGGCTTGTTTTCGGTTTTTAATTTTTTATACGCCATAGTTCCCTTTAAAAACGCATAGGGAATACTTAAGGCTAAAGGACCCTGAAATTTGAGATTCATGGACAAAGGAGGTTCTTTGGAAGGGTAGCAGACGTCATCTGTTAAGATAATTATTTGTCTACTTATGTTTGGACTCAGATTAAGGCTTAGCTCAGAAGCAACTCTCTCAGCTCCTCCTCCTGCAAGCGAAGTAATTAACAAAAAAAGATCAGTCAATAGAAGCCCCCTCCATTACCCTAAGATATTCGTTTGCTATAATATCCCAGTCGTATTTTTTTCTACTTTCCAATGCGTTAGTAGAAATTTTTTCCCTGAGGGAGTCATCTGTTAACAGTTCCATTAGAGCAGAGGAAATTTGTTCTGCATCCTTCTGATCCACTAAAATTCCATTATACCTGTCTTGAATGGCTTCCATAATTCCTTTTGTTTTTGTTGAAATAATAGCTTTCCCAACTACTAAAGACTCCATCACAACAACCGGGAAACCTTCCTGAAAACCAAAAGAATCTACAATTGAAGGAATTACCACAATATCCGCCATTATGTAATAATCAATAATATAACTATTTTCAACGAGACCTTCAAACACAACGTATTCTTCCAATCCGAGAACCCTCACTTTTTCTTTCAAAGTATTTTCAAGAGGGCCCTCTCCAACTATAACTAATTGAATATCCTTGAATGAATCAATCACGGTCCTGAATCCTTGAATTAGATACTCACATCCTTTGACTTCTACCAATCGACCGACAAAGAGCACTATAAATTTTGGTTTTAATCCATATTTTGATTTCAAAAAATCTTTATCTTTAATACAGCTGAATCGACTGATGTCAACTCCCATCGGGACTACATGAATTTTATCTTTTGCTTTTTCGGCAAATTCACTGGAAGTATATGATAAAAGTTCACTTGCTCGATGTGAACTTGCTGAAAGAACATATACACTGTTTGCAAAAACAAATGGTATAATTGTATTTTTCAGTGGCAACTTACCAAGAAAAGTAATTTCGGAGGAATGTATACTGGCAATATGTGGAATTCCTAAAATTTTGCTACATATGGCACCAACTAAGCCTTGAGGAAATAACCAGTGAGAATTTATAAAACTTACTTTTTCTTTTTTTGCCAGTAATATTGCAGAAATTAATTCACATATAAAAAATATTGGAGTTTGTACTTTTGCAACGATACTATTTTTGAAATTGTATGGCATTCCACCCCCATAAGCAAGTTTCTGAAATTTGAAGGGATAAAAGTATGGAAATCTGAAGACGTGAGTACCATATAACTCTTCAGTGAATAGAGACCTATGTGCATGAGGAGCAAGAACAAACAGTTCCACATTCTTCTGAATAATTTTGTTAGAAAGTAATCTAGAAAGAAAACTTGAAATGGTACGATTTTCAGGGAAGTTACTTGTGATTATTAAACCTTTCTTCATACGAACCGTCCTCATGATCCACTAAAGCTAGAAAATTTATTGATGTTTAATGAAAGGTACAGATTTTTGTAAGTATGATTAAAATACCCGAACACAACGATAAATCCTGTAATTTTTAATTTCTTACTATTAGTATAACTCTTCAGATGCATCACTTTGTGAAATAATTAAAGTTTTGTGTAATGTAATCCATTTCATCTTCTGAAAGATTTGGAGAAACTGGCAAACTTAGTACCCGATCGTGAATCTCTCTGTAATTAGGAAGATCCGTCTTTTCGGAGAATTTCAGCAAATATGGATTTTCAAAAATAGAGTTTTGATAAAATTCAATGCTATTTTGAGTGAGATGATTTGCTCCGACCCCTTTCTCCCTCATTCTTATAATAACTTCTTTTGAGCTACTATTTTCGAGAGTTAAATAAAGTCTTGTGTAGTTTGAAGTCGCTTCAGGGAGTATATGCTGGCCAGATGCACGATCTGCATCTATCCTGTCCAGAATGTAATGCGCATTTTCAATCCGTTTTTTAAGAAGTATTTCGGAATTTAACAACTGAGAATAAATAGAGTCAATTATTTTTTCGTTAACGGTATATTCTTTATAAAAAATGGACAAGTCTTCAGGTCTCAGGGATAAAACACAATTATAAAGGATAAAATTTACAATTTGAGAATTATAAGAATTTTTTGATTCCAAGATACGCTTAAGTATTCTATAATATGTAGGTATTAATCCGAGTTTTTTGTATTCCGGTAAATCTAAATTTGAACCAGAAACAACAAAACCACCAGCTAACCCATAGAGAGTTTTCACAAAACTAAAAACGGAATATTCTCCAAAAGAACCCACAAATTTATTTTTGTAAAGGGATCCAAAACCCTGAGCACAATCTTCAATAACAATTTGTTTATTTTTTATAGCTAATGAGGTGATTTTGTCCATATCCTGTGGATTTCCACCAAAATGAATTGCCTGTATCACATCTACATCATCAGGAATCAGCTTTTCATTCATATTTAATGTACGTGAGTTAATATCAATAAAGTGAATATTGTGATGATTGTTTATGATAGGATATAGAGCTTCAAAGCAAGTCAAAGGAGATACCGCGACATTAAGAGTGCCCTGGGATTTGTATAAATGCTTATATATTACATCAAGACCTTGTCTGGCAGAGAACGTAATATAGATATGTTTATTTGGAAGAAATTGAGACAGTTGTTGTGTTATGCATTCTGTACTCCCTTTTCTTTCTTTGAGAATTAAAGGTTTATTAATAGGAATCATTTAATTCACCTCGATAGGAACAAATACGGAGAATAAATAATTTCGAGAATTAATGGCTTGATGTCATTGATATCAAATACTGCAAATTCTATATTTTGGCATTTATTTGTAGTAAATTTAAATGATGTCAACAATATCAAGGTTACAAAAGAATCAGTTATAAGATCTTTCCAGCAACATTTATCCCAATCATTTTTAAAAATGGGCCTGCCATCATAAATAAAATTATATAAACTAATTAAGAAAGGAGAAACTGATTTATTAGCAATTGAATGCCATTTCCAGGATCGAGGATTTATTTCTAAAAATTTGTATTTGCCATCTCGTTCATCTTTTTTAAATTCAACTTCGCAAAGACCCCAAAAATTAATTTTGTTCAATATCAGTTGAGCATTTTCAAGAAGAGATTCATCAAATATTGTCTCTGCAAAAGTGGTACATTTTCCAAAATCCATAGGGTACTGCCTTTTTCTTCGGGCAAGAAGACTAACAAATGGCTCAGTACGATTATAGAAAAAACATGCAGAATATTGATTTTCACTATCTCCGGGAATTATTTCCTGAATAATTACCTCATCAGCGGAGATATAATGCAATACTTTTTCATAATTAGTAATTAACTCCTCTCTATTTTTGCAAACAAGGACTTTTTGATGTATTTGACTATTAAGCTTATGCATAATAGCAGGTTTTATGATACAGGGGAAATCAACATTCAAAGTTTTAATTTCCTCAAGGTTGTTTGGGAAATAAGTTATTGGCATGTCTATCCCCATGTCTTGAACTATTCGATAAGTTATTCTTTTATTGTAACATTTTTCAATAACTTGCCAATCGTCAACACTTACACGAAAATATTTTTCCAGTAACTGTTTGTTCTGACTCAAGATTCTGACGTAATTGTCATCCGTTGGAATTAGAAGCCAGCCATTCAGGTTATATTTAGAATTAAGTTCAATTAAAAAAGAAGTGAACTCCTGTTCCGGATCTATTTCAATAAATTTAGAACAATATATTGAATGTTTTGCAATATTAATACTGTTTGAATCTAGCAAGTAGCAGCGAATACCATTCCTTCCGAAAATCCGTATAATTCCAAGCCCCTGAACATGCCCCCCAATAACAATCACACCTTTCTCCATAGTGTTTGTTACGACCTCGGTCATCTTCTCACCGCGATCAAAACTCTCTTTCCAGAATTTAGTGCAAGTTCCTGTAACCACCATAGACTCCAGTCGAAAACGGTTGACTTCCATCGGTTCGGATGCAATGTAATGTAAAAATTACTTATTTGGGAACTCTCAATTAACTCAATAAGATTATCAGTCGTTTCAACAAAGGCGTGTTCAGTTTTACCGGGGATAAAATCCCTCAAATTATTCTTGGAGTTCCAGCCCCGTCCTGTGTCAGTGAAATAATTGAGATTTTTCGCAACAGATAAGTAAGCTTCTCCAATAAGTCCAAAATCCCTAAAATCATAATATTTCCATAAATCTCTGCTGTCATATTTGGACAGTACTGCGCCATGCATAGAGATAGTTTTGAGGTTGCAAATTTTTCTGAATTTATGCACTTCATTCTCGAATAATTTGATAGCTTTTTCATAGTCTCCGTTTGTCTTACTCAAAGTTTCATAATGATACCCGATTTCATGTCCCATTTTCTCAATATCCTGTATAATTTCAGGAACAAAAGTTTTCTTAGTGGTTCTGAAGTAGTAGGTTGAACATATACCAAATTCCTCTTCTATGCGTGCAATTTTAAGTGCATTCTTAGCTGATACATCCACATCGTGACGCATCAATACAAAATTATCGGGAAGCTTATCACCTGCAGCGACATACTCAGCCATCTTGAGGAAAGTATATTTATCTGTCATTGATGAGCATAATCGGCGAAATTTATCAACCGTGAAGTCTAGTTCGTTAAATTGTGGCACTTAATAACCCTCCTGCCCACTTAATAGATGGATTATCTGGGTAATAAACTTTGTGCAAATATTTATACAGATTGCGGCGAGTATTTTTATGTGAAGGATTTTATTTATTAATCACGTTAGAGATTTCTCGTGAAATCAGAAAATTTGTGCCCTCTAATCAAATTCTGCTTAAGTCCTTTGAATCCGCCAACTACACCAATCACATTACTATTCATTGGTCATCGGTTAAGGAATTTTCTTGCCCTAAAGCTATCGATTTTGAACCAGAAGCCTGCCTTAAATTTTGGCCTATTTTACATGAAATCGATACATTGTTCCAGCCCACAATAAGATCCAAATATTTGACAATTATTGTGAAAGTAGAGGCAATTATCACGATTCATCACTTAACCGAAGACACATGCATTACTATTACATATTCTGTAAGTTTTAGAATAATCCATGCATCCCCCTTAAAAAAAAGAAGTATTACGGAACCTTCGGAAAAACACCTGAGATAAATTTATACATATCCCTGTCTCTAATGTATCCACTATCAGTATCCAAAAATATCAACAAACGAAAAAGATGAATTAATTTAAAGAAGAATTTCATAATCCATCAGAACCAAATGAGTGAATTAATCAAGAATGGACTGCAAATAGTTTAATGGGATCTTTTCACGCCCTGAGTCAATAACCCACGACTAAAGTCGCGGGCATGTAAATGCCCTTGTTGACCAGATCACCGAGTGGAGTTAACAAAATCGGTAAACGATAAGAAGGAATACATAGTTACCCTTGAATGTCGCCTCAGTTTAAGGCTATAAGGATGGATTAAACAGACCTGAGAGGTAGGGACAGTGCTTGCATCGTGAAACCTTTCCATATTAGATCGAAAGGGGATCGGATTCCTTGATTGACTTCACAATCGGGATACGCATTACTCTACGAAAGTAGAGAGGAGAATGTTTTTCTCACTACCATCCCTATTATAAAGGAAGTTGACGCATTCCTCCTATGTCTTAAGACATGGGTATCCTGCTTATTTTTTCATAAAATATACATAAGTAGATTTTTTTCATATATAGAGAAAATTTTTAAGCAAAAGAAATATTAACATCTTGGCAAGAGAAGGTATTAGGTTCCATTAGGAGAGAAATCTACTTGGGCATTTCTCATATCTAGACACCTCAGGAGGAAAGCGCATAAAGGATTTAAAAAAGATGCCCTGGAGCAAGGGAATCTTCCGGGCAGGGCTTCGCTTCATGAAAAACCGGACTTTCAGCGTGTTCTACCAGAAGTATGAGCAGATCCTTGAAAAAGAGATTTTGAGCTCTGAAATCCCTGGACACATAGCTGTAATCATGGATGGAAACCGCAGATATGCCGGCCAGCTGGGAAGAGCTCTCAGTTTTGGACACGCTATGGGAGCCGAAGTTACTGAAAGAGTTATTGAATGGTGCTATGAGATAGGAGTAAAACAGCTTACTCTCTATGCCTTTTCCACTGAAAATTTCCAGCGTTCAGAAGAAGAGGTTGGTGGACTCTTTAATCTGATCAATGATAAATTTCTGAAGCTTCATACCGATAAGAGAACCTACGAAAAAGAGATGCAGGTCAGGGTAATAGGTGACAGAACAAAACTGCCGGCTTTTCTGAACGAGTCAATTGAAAAGATTGAGAAAGCTACCGAACACCACAGGAAATTCAATTTGAACGTGGCTATTGCTTACGGGGGTAGGCAAGATATAATACAGGCGGTAAGGGATATTGCAACCTGCGTGTCCAGTGGAAAACTTTCTCTGGAAGATGTTAACGAAAACTTGATTTCAAAACACCTCTACCCTGCGCCTGGAGTCCCAGTCCCGAATGTGGATCTGATTGTCCGCACAGGAGGAGATGAGAGAGTCTCTAACTTCCTGCCGTGGCAGGCTAACGGCAGCGAATGTGCAACTTATTTCTGCGCTCCTTTCTGGCCCGAATTCCGAAAAATCGACCTTCTTCGTTCGATCAGAGTATATCAGGCGCGAAAAGAAGAAAAAAAGCGGGAACACTCATACCGTGTCTCAAAAATTATAAATTTCCTTAGAGTAGGAAAATGCGGGGAAAAAAGCGAAGAACTCGGACAGCTTTTGCCAGCAAAAAAGCAGGGAGTATCCTGAGATATTTAAAGCCTGTGGAAAACAGGATACCTGAATAGATGTCAATTACCCCACCCTGCTGCTTCGGAATCGAGGAAGGGGGTATCCTGCTTAAATGAGACGAATAATTAGTCCCCTGTTAACCTGTAAGTTCCATAATCACAATAAACTTTTTTTGTACTGCATAGATTCCATGTTCCTATTTTTTCAAAGTTTCTTCTTGACCTGGTAGCCTGCCGGAAAAACAATCCCAAAAAGTACCGATATATTGATATTCCGGTGACGACTATGTAAATTGGGGAAAGTTTGGCTATACCTAATTTTTCAGTTTCCGGGGCTATCAGATGACCCTGAAAACTTATCGCAGACCCGATAAAATAAAAAAATCTATTGACGGGATAAAGTTATCAAGTAAGGTTATCCGGAAAAGGATCAAATATTTGGTAGCTACTGATTTAGATACGGGGAGTCATAATGGGCGCTTGTAGAGGGTTAAATCCTTACTCCTGCTGGGCATTTATTTTAATGATCAGAAAACCTGATGATGATATATCTGCCTATCTGACGCAGGGCTATTTTCAGGATTATTTAAAGTTTCTGGAAAGGCGAAAGCTGAAACTCATGCAGACTGCGGCATATACAGCTGCTCAAGAGATATTTCAGGAGCTTCTACCCGACCCCCTCAAAGGCTGCAATATTATAGTCAACCGCCCCTGAGCTAAAGATTCAGGGGTTTCCTGTGAGGGTTTATGAATTTTCAATTCGGACTTTACAGAAAAGGAAGGGATTTTAAAATAGCTGAGGAACTGGAAGTAGGGCCTGCAAACTGGGTAAAAAAGCTTTTTAGATCAAGAGACTCCGGCGTCCGCAGTTCTCAAGCTTCCAGAGAGGCTATAGAGTCCGGCAGCTCAGATAAAGGAAAAGCTACATCCGGGAAGGGAGAAAATCTGAATCAGGACACCATCTCAGCCTCTGAACTGCAGAATGAACTGGAATCTGGAGCTCCTATTCTTATCCTTGATGTCAGAGAAGAAAATGAACTTTCCGGAAAACTGAGGCATCTGGAAAACTCGGTAAATATCCCTGTTGGAAGCCTGGAAAACAGGATTTCGGAGCTAAAAAATGTAAGAGACAGGGAGATAATAGTTGTATGCCGTTCCGGTATGCGGGCAACCAGAGCTGCGGAGATTCTTACCCGAAATGGTTTTGGAAAGGTAAAGGTCCTGAGAGGCGGCATGCTTGCCTGGCGGGATCAGAAAACGTGAGGAAACGCAGGGGGGATTTTACTGGGAAAAGAACAAAGAAAACATAACCGCCTGATTAACGAAAAGAGCCCTTATCTTCTACAGCACGCCTATAATCCTGTGGACTGGTACCCGTGGGGAGAAGAGGCTTTTGAGAAAGCCAGAAACGAAAACAAGCCTGTTTTTCTCTCAATTGGATACTCCACTTGCCACTGGTGCCATGTGATGGCACATGAGTCTTTTGAGGATGAAGAAGTTGCAAGACTCATGAACGAAGCTTTTGTTTCCATAAAAGTGGATAGGGAAGAGCGACCGGATATTGACAATATCTACATGACTGTCTGCCAGATTATTCTTGGAAGAGGAGGCTGGCCTCTTAATATTATTATTACTCCGGGTAAAAAACCCTTTTTTGCAGGCACCTATATTCCGAAAAAATCGCGCTTCAACCAGACAGGAATGCTGGAACTGGTGCCCAGGATAAAAGAAATCTGGAACCAGCAACATGAGGATGTGCTTGATTCAGCTGAAAAGATTACATCTACCATCCAGAGCATGATTGTAGAGTCTGCAGGAGACGGACTTGGGGAAGAGGTAATCGAAGAAGCTTACGACGAACTTCTGAATTCATTTGATATCGAGTATGGAGGCTTTGAAGGGGCTCCAAAGTTCCCGACCCCGCACAAACTTTCCTTTTTGCTCCGCTACTGGAAACGCAGCGGAAACCCTGAAGCCCTTCATATGGTAGAACATACCCTGGACAATATGCGCAGGGGAGGAATCTATGACCAGCTGGGCTCGGGTTTTCATCGTTATTCCACGGACAACATGTGGGTTCTGCCTCACTTTGAAAAAATGTTATACGATCAGGCTCTTACCGCAGCTGCATACACTGAAGCCTATCAGGTTACCGGGAAAAACCTGTATAAAGAAACAGCAGAGGGAATCCTTGATTACGTTTTGAGGGACCTGACATCTCCGGAAGGCGGGTTTTACTGCGGGGAGGATGCCGATGTTGAAGGGGAAGAAGGAAAGTACTACCTGTGGACCATAGAAGAGGTCCGGAGCGTCCTTGGCCCTGAGGATTCCGAATTGATTATAAAAATGTTCAATTTGAGGGAGGGAGGCAACTTTGAAGAAGAGATAAGGGGCAGAAAAACCGGAACAAATCTCTTCTACATGGCCCTCTCTCCGGGTTCCCTTGCAGCCGAACTTAAGATTCCCGTAGAAGAGGTTGAAAAACGGGTAAAACGTTCCAGAGAGAAACTCCTTGCAGCCAGATACGAGCGCAAAAGGCCTTCAATGGATGATAAGATCCTGACCGACTGGAACGGGCTTATGATTGCAGCTTTTGCAAAAGGCTTCCAGGTTTTTGGGGAACAAAAATATCTGAAAGCCGCAGAAAAAGCCGCAGATTTTATTATGGAAACCCTTTACAGCCCCGACAACAGGCTACTTCACCGTTACAGGGATGGAGTTGCAGGAATTTCCGGAACTTCCGATGACTACACCTTCCTGACATATGGTCTCCTGGAACTTTATGAGGCAGGGTTCCAGCTGCGGCACCTCAAAGCAGCCATTTCCCTGAACAGTGAATTGTTTGAACACTTCTGGGACCCGGCCAACGGGGGACTCTATTTCACAGCCAACGATAGTGAATCTCTTATCTTCAGAAAAAAGGAGTTTATAGATGCAGCAATACCGTCCGGGAACTCAATTGAAATGTTGAACCTTCTGCGCCTCTCCAGGATAATTGCAGATCCTGAACTCGAGGAAACTGCTGACAGGCTCGAACGCTCATTTTCAAAGCTGATCCGGAAAGCGCCTTCGGGGTACACTCAGTTTCTGTCTTCCCTTGATTTCAGACTGGGACCTTCATATGAAGTAATTATTTCAGGAAAACGCGAATCTCCGGATACAGTACATATGCTTGAAGAGCTCTGGAGCTACTTCATACCTAATAAAGTGCTGGTTTTCAGGCCCGAAGGAGAAAATTCCGAAATTACAGACCTTGCAGAATACACAAAAGAACAGCTCCCGATTGAGGGAAAGGCAACTGCATACGTCTGCCAGAACTATGAATGCCGGCTTCCTACTACTGAAACCAACGATATGTTAAAGATGCTTAATGTTTGAGGTTCGCACTCAGCTGGATACATGCCTCAGGATGAGATTAAAACTCAGATTGGATGAGATTAAAACTCAGATCAGTACTGCAAAGTCAAAGAAAGGGGAAAATCGAAAATGAAAGAGTATACACTTGAAGAACTTTCAGAGTACAACGGGAAGAACGGCAAGGTTTACATCGCCTATGCCGGCCAGGTATACGACGTATCAAACAGTTATCTATGGGAAGACGGCACTCACCAGGGGCTCCATGATTCAGGGCAGGACCTCTCGGAAGCAATGGACAACGAAGCGCCCCACGGCCCTGAAGTTTTTAAGGATTACCCTGTTGTCGGAACTTTGAAAAAATAAAAAGGCTTTGTAATGAATGGTTTTGACAAATGATTTGAAGGTTTCAGGAAAATTCAGGAAATAGCAAACAAGAGGGAGTTGTGAGTATGAAAGATGAGATAGCATCCGTAATTCCTCAGGACCTGGAAGAAAAGGAAGGGGAAACCCCTGTAGAGAAGAAGATAGGGCTCGAAAAAAAAGAACTGCTAGAACAACTGAAAGAATTTTTTGAACCTCAGCCCCTTGCCGTCCTGGCAACTCAAAACGGAACAGCGCCTTACGTGAGCCTTGTTGCGTTTGCCTCGGATGAAAAGCTCAAGTATATTCTGTTTTCGACCACGAAAGCAACCAGGAAATACTCAAATTTGTCAGCAAATCCTTCAATTTCCCTGTTGATTGATAACAGGAAGAACACAATCGAAGATTTTCGGGACGCAATGGCTGTAACAGTGCTGGGAAAAGTAGAGCCCGTCGAGGACTTTGAGCGCAGCATAATGGAAAAAATATATCTGATGAAGCATCCTTACCTTATGGATTTTTTGCATTCGCCCACAACGGCTTTTCTGAAAATCCGGGTAGAAAAATACATTGTTGTGACCCGTTTCCAGCATGTTGTTGAAGTTTCGGTTTAATATATTAATTCGGTTTGATATATATAATCGAACCTTTTTCGATTTAATCAGATATTTAGAGATATAATCAGACATTTAAAGATATAAGTATACATTTTCGATTTAATCAGACATTTAGAGATATAATCAGACATTTTTCTATTCAGGTCTGATATTTTTAATGGAGAGGGGGTTGATTACGGGAAGGTGGATCATACCTATTGAAGAGATCCGGGAAAATACCGGAAAAGCCTGCGGAGGAAAAGCTTCCGCCCTTGGTATACTGCACAGGAAGGGACTGACCGTCCCGGCAGGTGTTTGCATCTGCACTGAAGCTTACGAGGCATACGTTGACAGGACAGGGCTCAGGGGCAGAATCCTCCTTGAACTCAGCCGAAAGCCCTTTGAGGAGATGCGCTGGGAAGAACTCTGGGATATTTCTGAAAAAATAAAGCACATGTTCACCCGGACTCCCTTTCCCGGGGAAATGGAAAAGGAACTGGAAGAAGGGCTTGCCAGTCATTTTGGAGATAAAATAGTTGCAGTCAGGTCTTCTGCCCCCGGAGAAGACAGCGCAAAGACCTCTTTTGCAGGTGTGCACGCCTCATATGTCAATATCCGTGGAGCCCGGGCTATCCTGCGGCACCTCCGCCTTGTATGGGCTTCCCTCTGGTCGGATACGGCCCTCCTATATCGAAAAGAAATGGGGCTTGATATTCTCAGCAGTGCAATGGCTGTGCTGGTTCAGGAAATGATAGAGGGAAGAGTATCTGGAGTTGCTTTCGGGGAAAATCCTGATAACGAATCCGAAGCCGTTATCGAAGCTGTGTACGGGCTTAACAGGGGGCTTGTTGACGGCACTGTGGAGCCTGACCGCTGGACCCTTGCCAGGCAGACTGGAAGCATAAAAACTCACATGCCGGCTGAAAGGGAAAAAGCGGTGTTTGCAGGAGGAGAAGGTTCGGAACTTAAAGCCCTGCCAGAAGCTTTTCAAAAAACTCCTCCTCTTACCCCTGCTGAGGTCCTGGAAGTCTTTGAACTGGTCCGAAAAGCAGAAAACCTGTTCGGAGTTCCCCAGGATATAGAATGGACCTTCCGGGACTCAACCCTTTATATTCTCCAGGCAAGGCCGATAACCACTATCCTGCGGGAAGACAGGGACGAAAAACGGCGCTGGTATCTGAGCCTCAGGAGAAGTTTCGAGAACCTCAAAGAGCTCAGGAAAGCCATAGAGGAAAAATACATCCCGGCCATGCAGGCAGAAGCCAGGGACCTGGAAAGAGAAAATATTGAAAGACTGTCAGATTCTGCTCTTGCGGGGGAAATAGAAAGAAGGGCTGAAATCTACAGGAAGTGGTATGACATTTACTGGGAGGAGTTCATACCCTTTGCTCACGGGGCCCGCCTTTTTGGAAAAGTCTATAATGAAACCATAAACCCCGAAGACCCCTATGAGTTTGCAGACCTCCTTTCCGGGACTGAAATGTTAAGCCTCGAAAGGAACCGAAAACTTGAGGAAATTTCCGAAAAAATCCGGAAGAGTCCAGAGCTTATACAGTCGATAAAGGAGCAGATTGAAGCTGAGGAAACTGCCCCGGAAAAAGAGAGCAGGCCTGAGCCCGAGATAGTACCTGCGGGGGAAACAAGACCTTCGGATACAGATACCCGACATTCAGACACAAATAGAACTGAGCTTGAAGGAAGACCTGAAATTGAAGCTGAGGGAAAAGCCTTAACTGAATTTAAAGAAGAACTTGACTCTTTTATATCCAGATACGGAGGGAGCTATTCTGAAAGTCCCGGAGCAAAAAAAGGCCTTTACAGGCTGCTCCTTGAGATGGCCCTCCATCCCCCGGCCCCCATGCCTGCAGAAAAAATAAGCAGTAACCGTATGCAGTACCTGAAAGAAAAATTTATATCCGGCTTCGAAGACAAAAATAAGCAGTGTGCATCCGAACTGCTTGACCTTGGCCGTGCGAGCTACCGCCTCAGAGATGATGACAACATCTATCTCGGGAAAATAGAGGCTGAACTCAAAAGGGCGTTTTTCGAAGGCAGAAAAAGGCTAATTGAAAGAGTTCACGAAAAAGCCAGGCTTCCGGAAGAAGCTCAGGCTTTTTACGCCCCGGAACTCGCAGCAGAGCTAACAAAAACTCTTCGAGACCCTTCTTATAGCCCCAAATGGAAAAAACCGCCGCTAAAGTCGAAAATCCTCAGGGAAAAGGTAAAGCCAAGGCAGCTCCTGGGAAACCCTTCCGGGCGAGGAGTAGCCGAAGGATTTGCAAAAGTTATCCTGAAAGAGACCGACCTTTTCAACCTGAAAGCAGGGGAAGTCCTTGTCTGTGATGCCGTAGACCCCAATATGACTTTTATCGTGCCCCTTTGTTCCGCAATTGTGGAGCGCAGAGGAGGAATGCTGATCCATGGGGCAATCATTGCACGAGAATATGGGATTCCCTGCGTTACCGGCGTCCCGGATGCAACAGAGCTCATAAAAAACGGAGACTACCTCGCAGTGGACGGATACCTGGGGATCGTCACGGTGCTGAAAAGGCGGGAATGAAAGAAATCCGAAAAATTTTTAATTCGCCGCCTCACAATCAGCAGCCCAGCCAATCACCGGCATTAAGTATAACTGCGATAAACCCTTTCTCCCTCTCCATGCTCATAGGACTCACAGGTACGCCGGGTACGGGGAAAACCTCGGTAAGCAAGCTTCTAGAAAAAAGAAGGCAGTGGAAGGTAATTCACCTTAACGACCTTATCAAACAAGAACACCTCTACACCGAAGTTGATGAAAAAAGGGATGCAGTAGTTGCGGATATGGAGCTTGTCCAAAGCCGCCTTCCTGAGCTTATTAATGAAATGGAAAAAGGATCCGCAAACGAATTAGTAATTCTTGAAAGCCACCTTGCCCACTATATTGCTGATACTATTATCGTCCTCCGGGCATACCCGCCGGAACTGAAAAACAGACTGGAGACACGCGGCTACTCGGAAGAGAAAATCAGGGAGAACACTGAGGCGGAAGCTCTCGATGTTATCCTGGTTGAGGCTTTTGAGTGGTGTGATATTGTTTATGAGGTTAATACTACAGGAAAGAGTGTTGAAGAAGTAGAGCAGGATCTCGAAAAAATCATAGACAACATCTTAAGTGGAAACGAAAAAGAAATGCCGGAGTATAAACCCGGGTCCATTGACTGGATTGACCTTGTTCCTTGATTGTGTAAGGAAAAAGCAAGGGAAACGGGGATTAAATCCCCGGAAAATTAACACTTCACTGTTCCCTTAAAATGTTTATTTGCAAGAGCACTTTGTACATGTAGAGGTCTTGGAACATGTAGAGGTCTTAGAACATGTAGAGGTCTTGGAACATGTAGAGCAACTGGTACTGCATTTAAAATTCAGTGTTACCTTTGCAGTGTCATAAGCTCCGTACCTGTTTACTGCCTTATATGTGAAACTATCACTTTTTTTAGAACAGGCAACTGGCTTTACATAGCTAAATGCACCATTGCTTTTCATCAGCACTTTGCCGCCTTTTGCCGTAGTGATGTACCCGGTAGTCACAACTTTGAGGCCGGATCCTTTGTCATTAGCCAGTACGTTAAATGTCTTGGATGTCTGGCTGGCAGGTACTTTGTAGGTATCAGATATCGCATCTGTTTTATATTTACTTGTACTGCTGCTACTACTGCATGCTGCTCCTGTCATTGACAGGACAAAAAAGACTAATGTGAAAATACACAGTACCTTCATCCATTTATCAAACGCAAATTTTAGCATTATTACATCCTCCATAATAGTCACTTAATCAGAAATATTTTAAAGATGTTTGATTTCTAATCCGGTTTTTACTGTTTAATAAAACATACACTTCCAGATTAAAAAACAGGATTTTAAAGAGTAAAATATATTGCTATGATTAAGCGATTTTTAGGTGTGTTTTTGCAACAAACGGTTTTAATATAAATATATAGTTTAGAATTTAGGCATACTGAGATATTTTTCAATATAGTATAATCACCTAGTGCATTTTCGAGATTATGCTCATTTACAAATAAAACCAATACGTAAAATACAGGTTAAAATTTAGAACACATCATCCTCAAAAGGCAAATAGATAATCGAACAGATATTGAATAATATTAGAGAGTATGCTGAATGAAGATAGTTCCCTCTTTTATAAAAATTTTTCGATTAGAGAGAAAATATTGTGATATGTGAGGGCATTAACTTTTAAATGTTATTAATAAAATAAATTAAGAATATGCTGGTATTTAGAGGGCTCAAAAGAACCATTAAATGGAAAAATGATAAAAAACCATTATGAAATAAAGCACTATAAAAAAAGCATTATAGAGAAAAGTAAGAAAAAAGCATTATAGAGAAAAGTAAGAAAAAAGCATTATAGAGAAAAGTAAGAAAAAAGCATTATAGAGAAAAGTTGTTATCGCTTGCAGAAACATTCCTGAGACGGGTTACTCCATCGACATCTTTGATTGCTTCTACAACAGGTTTCGGGACAAGGTGCTCCCACTTTTCTCCCGCAATCATCCGCCTCCTGATTTCAGTTCCAGAGTACCTTTCCCTGATATAGAGTGGGGACTCCTTAACGCAGAACCCGGCTTCCCGGAAAAGCTGGATGACGAGAGGATTGTTTGAGTACACCACGTCAAAACGAGGGGTTCTGGATGCGACGTGGTGGACCCAGATAGAGTTATACCTGACATCTTCGATGGGTAGGACGTAATGACGGATAGGAAGGTGCTCAAGCGCATTATAGAGCATCAGTACCCTTTCCCCTGCAGTAAACGGGTCGGTGGCTTCATGGCTTTTCTGGGCACTTCCGATGCCTATAACCAGTTCATCCACCTCTTCTGCAATCCGCGTAATTACGGCATGGTGCCCGAAATGATACGGCTGAAAACGTCCTATATAGAAAGCTCGTGTCATTCGGGTCCAACCTCAAATTTGTACTGGTTTTCTCTTATTGAATTTAATTTTAGACTTCAGATCTTTTCGTTGTGGATTCCAGTCTCAAAGCTGAACTTTTCGCAGACTTCGAGGAAGTGCCCGGCATTGCCCTTACGCTTCATATCGATAAGCTTTCCGACAAGTTCGAGGCCCGGCTTGGGGTCTTCCATGATCTCCATATCATCGCGGACCATATCGAAGTACTTCTCACCGATATCGGTTCTGATAAAGACCGAGTTCCACCCGTCAGGAGCCCCGACAGAACCTACTGAGATATCGGCAAAGACCGAAGTATAATCACAGCAGTGGTGGCAGGGGTTTCGGGCAAACTTGGCCACTTCCTTGATAGGCACGGAGTGAACCTCGCCATCATCGGTGTAGACCCAGAACTTACCCTTGGTAAACTCCATCTTCCGGATGTCTTCGACCTTTACCTGAAGGATTTCAGGAATGATCTTCTCAAGCATGACCTCATGATGGAAACTTTCCATACAGAGCAGTCCGACAATGAGCACGATCTTTTCGTTTACATTTTCCCGGATCAACCGTGCTGCATGAGTCTGACAGGGCACTCCAACAACTGCGATCCGATCGTACTTTTCGAAAGCTTCCCTGAGCGCGGCAATCACGGGGTCTGATGTGTACTTTGTACCTCTTGTCCGTTCCACATCTTCCGCGCTTGTCAGCAGGACCACTTCAGGTTCCCAGTTTTCATTTCTGGTAATCCCAACTGCGCAGTCGATTTTACCCTGCTTGAAGAGAGATTTAAGGATACCGCTGGCTACTCCTCCGTCCTGGCTGCCTGCATTGTCCTTTGACCTTGCACCAAAGAACTTGCGCACGTTTGCAAGCTCGTTCTCGATGAAGCCGTCCACTACCGGACAGACACGGCTACAGGTTAAGCAACCTTCACAAACCTGGTATCCGGCCCCTTTCTCATACAGGCTCAGATCGTTCGGATCTCGAATTTCTGCCGCCTTCTTTACGGTAACAGCTCCGATAGGACATACGGCCTCGCATGCCCCACAGGCTGCGCATACGTCATGTTCGATGACTTCTGCAATCTTTGGTGGCAATCAGTTACCTCCAATGCCTTGATAAACTTGCCTTATCGGCAAGATGTTTTTAAAAATATAACGAAATAAATTAAAAATGGCTATGCAAGATGTAATAAAAATTACATCTTTGCAATGATCTCTTTGCCTATAAGCTTTATTGCTTTTTCTTTGTCAGGACCGATAGGGGATCCGGCGACAATCTGGGTTACTCCGATTGCCTCAAGGTCCTTAATCCTCTTCATGCAATCATCTGGAGTTCCACAGATTGCAAAGGCTTCGATCATCTGGGGGGTAACAAGTCCGCCCATGAGGGAACCGAAGTCTCCCTTGGCAATAGCTTCACCGATCTGCTTCTTGGCTTCGACCGGGATGCCATGGCGCTCAAGAACCAGGTCAGGGGAGCCCGCAACGATAAAGGCGACAACTACCTTTGCAGCATTAATTGCTTTTGCAGGGTCTTTGTCAATGGAGAAACAGGCGTATGCGGTAACATCGACTTCACTTGGATCACGGCCGGCTTTTGCGGCACCCTTGCGGATCTGTTCCACAGCGACCTCAAAGTCCTTCGGGTGAGAAGCGTTGATCAGGACACCGTCTGCAATTTCACCGGCAAGTTCGAGCATCTTGGGACCCTGGGCACCCATATAGATAGGAACGTTTCCAACTTTGAAAGCAAGCTTTGCGCCTCCGAACTTGACCATTTCGCCGTCCATGGAGACTTTCTGGCCTGAAAGGAAACCTCTGATAGCCTGGATTGATTCTTTGGTGGTTGCAAGAGGCTTTTCCCATGCAATGCCCATGGCATCGAAAGTTGCTTTGTCTCCGGGTCCGAGACCGAGGACTGCCCTACCGCCTGAGATTTCAGCAATTGAAGCAATGCTGGATGCTGTAATTGCAGGGTTCCTGGTATAGGAGTTTGTAACACCGGAGCCGATCTTGATGCTATTGGTGTTCAGAGCGAGAACGGTAAGAGTGGAATATACGTCACGGTTATTGTAGTGGTCAGTGATCCAGACGTAGTCGAATCCCTGCTGTTCTGAAAGCTTTGCGTAGTATGCGATCTTTAAAGCAGGATCGGCCGGTACAAATTCTATTCCGAACTTCATCTTTGATAACTCCTTTTAACTACTGCTTAATGGCTAGATGGGTCTGTTATTCGCCCCATATATAAATATGTTATAAATTATAATTAACATCAATTATAATTGAGGTTAATTACAACCTTCAACTAGAATTCATATAACAGTATTTAAGAATCTATATATAATTAACTGTATTAAATGAAATGTATATAAAAAACTTGATAAAACGATTTCTCAAACAGTTCTTTAAATTGAAGACCTGTTCAAGACCGGTTTAAGACCTGTTCAAGACCTATTCAAGACCTGTTCAAGACCTGTTCAAGACCTGTTCAAGACCTATTCAAGACCTGTTCAAGACCTATTCAAGACCTGATTCATTCAAAATGAAATAATCAAACCTTATAAACCTTTTCCAGAACAGGACATTTTCAAGCCATATTTCAAACGGTACTGATAAGGTGCAGGAAAAAGAATAATTAGCTTATTTTAAAGGAAGTTTTAATTCTGGAACTAGGAAAAGGTTTATATTATAAAAATGTGGGGTGCCGAAATTTGCAGAGTTTACCCTGGTTAGCAAGTGACAAATATTGGGTTTACAGTTAACGAAAAGAGGAGAAGAAAACACCTTAAAGCCCAGGATAAAGATGTATGAAAAAAATAAAACCGATTTGGATAGAAGGAAAAAATTTATGTTACGTTTTTAAAAATCCTTACAATTATATACAAAGAATGGTTAATATATAGGAGTGTTGATAAAATCCGGAGTGAGTACCAGGAATTACGGAGCATGGGAAAAGCCCGCTTAAAAGTTTTGATAATTTTAAACTAAAAACAGGAGGTGAATTAGCTATGGCTGTATCCAGAAAAGGAGAAAAGTACCGATGTGAGATCTGCGGCAATGAAGTAATCGTAACAGAAGTCGGAGGCGGAACGCTTGTTTGCTGCGGAGAAGACATGACCCTCATAGAAGAATAATAAAAGAGTCAGAAATTTTCTCATATGATAAATTTATGAGATCTAAGACCTGAAAATTTTCGGATAAAATACGAATAAAAACAGGATTTCTTGATTCGGAGGGAAAGTGATGAAATGTTATGAATGCGCCATAGAAGGTAAAGATACGGACGCCGTTGGGATTTGTATTGTATGTGGGAGAGGGGTTTGCAAAGAGCACCTTATCCACGAGGAAACTCCTGCGTGGGAAGGCGACTATCCTGTTGAACTTAAGCCTGACCGGGAACACATCAAAAGAATTGTCTGTATTCCCTGCCATGAAGCCCTGAAAGAAAACTGTCTGTTTAATGACGTTTGTTGAGGTGGCCTAGAATGCTGAAATGTTACGATTGCATTGAAGAAAATAAGGATAGTGAAGCAGTAGGCGTTTGCATCGTCTGCGGAAAGGGCCTCTGCATGGAACACATCAAGCAGGTAGAATTCCCCATGAAGGGAGGAGGATACCCGCTGCCCCACAAGACTCTAAAGAAGGGCCTTCCAAGGATGATGTGTAAAGAATGCATCGGTACCATTCTTGAAGACGGGTTCTGCGTCTAAAAAGACGATTGTGCATATTAATATATATGCCAGGATTAATACTTAATATAAATAATTAATATTAATAATCCATATTATTATTAACCAATACCAATTGGTAGTAATATGGTAGTAATATAACGGAGTAAGGAGACCAGTAGGATGACAGAGCACAAAGAAATAATTGAGAGTATGGGAGAAAAAATGGGGTTCACTCCTCAAATTCTGGAGACGCTTGGGGATCTTGATCCGGAATTCCTGCACAAATACCGAAGATGTGACCACAAAATACTGACAGATGGAGCCCTTCCGGCCAAGATGAAGATCCTTATGGCCCTTGCAGTTGTGGCATCGAAGCAGTGTGAGTCCTGTACCGTATCCCAGATGAAAAGTGCGCTCAAAAACGGGGCTACCAAAGAAGAGATTATGGAGACGATGGAAGTCATCTTCATCACCTCAGGTGCTCCTGCCGTGGCTGCATGCAGGAATGCTCTTAAACTGCTGAAAGAAATGTGAAAGCCACATTTAAAATAAATAAAAAACTACATTCCAAAATTATATTTTTTTAAATCAAAGTTGCAGTTAAAGTTGCAGTGGCACACCCCTCTGCAAGTAAAGGGTTATATTCGCGCCACTAACTCACTGTTCCTTAAAATTCGACTGAAATAAGCCAGGAGTGGAAGGAAAAAATAATGGCTGAAGAAAAGATAAACAAACCGGCTGACTCTAAAAACCTGACAGAAGGGGAAAAGAAGCACGTCCCGGCAATCCATGTGCCAAAAACAATCATTGCAGGAGAGTCTTTTGATGTGATTGTGGAGGTGGGACTTATTCCTCATGTGATGGAAGAAAAACACCACATCGAGTGGATCGAACTCTACCTCAATGACAAAAAGATAGGAAAAGTAGAGCTATCCCTGCACAAAAACGAGAAAGCTGAAGCCATATTCACAGTTGAGGCAGATAAATCCCTAGCAGAAAAGGAAAGCAAACTCCGTGCTCTCGAAAGCTGCAACATCCATGGGCTCTGGGAAGAGTTCATGACCATCAGGATGAGCTAAAGAGAAAAACTAACAGGGAAAAGGGTGAGCTAGATCTTATCACCATAAGAGTAAGTGAAAACTATAGCGTGTGAAGAGTGAACTTGCAGGGTATACGGAGAAAAAAATCCTCACCCATGAACTTGCGCACCCGAGAAAAAACAACACTCACGGCCTCTTGAAATATTATCAGTGAGTTAAAATTAGATATCCGGGGAAAAAAGTAAACGTGCACCTGGAAAACCTGAAAACCTGAGGACATAGTCTGGGGGAACGTCAGTGAAAAGCACGGAACTTCTAATTCTAATTACTACTATTTTTTTTGCAGGACTCGTATGTGCATCTACCGGCGCTGCAGAACCAGGCGGACCTGGAAACTTTACATCGGACCAATTTTCGAAATCCGGCATCTGTTCCAACTGCCACGGGAGCAGCTTTGGAGAATGGGATGGCTCAATGCATTCGAATGCGGACAGCGACTTTTTTTACCAGGCAATGCTTCAGGAATACGGTGTAGCTGCAGAAGCCCAGGGTCTTTCTCCTGAGTTTTGCTCTCGCTGCCATACGCCCATAGGAGTGGTTTCGGCTGAAATCCCACCCCTCGACGGATCTCGCCTGAGCGAGGTTTCAAAAGAAGGAGTACAGTGTGATTTCTGCCATTCAGTTGCCGAAAGCGAGGGGATAGGAAACGCTCCCTATGTCCTTGAGCCCGGAGATGTAAAATGGGGAAACAGGGCCGATGCAGAGTCTCCTTCCCATGAGATCGAAGCGCATGAGTTTTATAACGAGTCCGGGTACTGCGGCATGTGCCACAATATCTACCATCCGGTAAATAATTTGACTCTTGCCGCCACTTATACGGAATGGGAGGAAAGCGCATATGCTGAAGAAGGAGTGACCTGTCAGGCCTGCCATATGACCCCCGGAATCGTCGGCTTCGAAGAAAACCCTGGAAAAGCTGCCTCAACAGGCCCGGAGAGGGAACATGTGTATACCCATAACTTTGTGGGCGCAAACGCTTTCGTAACAGGCATTATGGGGGAAGGGAGGCACGAAAAAAGAGCTATTGAGTATCTTCAACACGCTGCAGAGCTTGAGGTAACAGCTCCTGCTTCGGCAGAACCGGGAGAAAATGTGGAAATTGAGGTAGAGATTACAAATACAGGGGCAGGACACAAAATTCCAACCGGGGTTACTGAAGAGCGGGAAATCTGGCTTGAGCTTATTGCACTGGACGGTGAAGGAAAGGAAATATATCACTCAGGGGAACTTGACGAAAAGGGGATAATTGACCCTCGAGCAACGGTCTATCACACGGTTTTTGCGGACTCTGAAGGAAACCCCACAGTAAAAGTATGGGAAGCAGAAAGTATCCTTTCCGATAACAGAATAAGCCCGAAAGAATCTGTAGTTGAAAAGCATTCATTCATAATGCCTGAAAATGCCTCCAATCCTATCAGCACAAAGGCGGTTCTTCACTACAGATCGGCTGCTCAGGAGCATATTGACGAGCTTTTCGGTGAAGGAGCCTATTCAGTGCCTGTAATTGATATGGCAGCGTACCCCGAAGAGGAAAAATCCTCAACTCCAGGCTTCGGGATTATCGGAACAGGAATTGCACTCATTCTGGGTAGCGCCTTCAGAAGGCTTAAGAGATAAAAAGAAAGAAAAAAAGAAGACAAACGTTAAAAATTAGGCTAAAAGCATTCAGGCATAAGATTATTGCCCAGAAGACATACTATCATATAGATATATTTAAGCAGATGCTTAACTTTTGATATTAGCTTTTATTTTAGACACTTAGCGTTTATGAGAAATACAGGCGAGGGGACATGCAAGAAACCGAAACCAAACCAATAAGGATTCTGGGAATATCGGGAAGCCCCAGGAATATGGCGACTGATTTTCTGGTTCAGGAAGCCCTGAAGATTGCAAAAGAGAAATATGGCGCAGAGACGGACTATTTCTCCTCCAAAGGGAAAAAGTTAAACTTCTGCATTCATTGTGATTTTTGTGTTAAGAAAAAGGAAGGCTGCGTCCATAAAGACGACATTGCGGCTGAGCTATACGACAAAATGATCTGGGCAGATGCCTGGATTATAGGCACTCCTGTCTATCAGGGAACCGTAAGCGCCCAGACAAAAACGATTATGGACCGCTGCAGAGCTGTCGTCGCCAGAGACCCAAAGGTCTTTTTAAATAAGGTCGGAATGGGAATCGCGGACGGAGGGGACCGGATAGGCGGGCAGGAGCCTGCTATCCAGACTATTCTTAACTTTTATGTAATTAATGAAATGATCCCTGTTGGAGGGGGTTCCTTTGGAGCAAACCTGGGAGGGACCTTCTGGTCAAAGGATAAGGGAGCAGAAGGGGTTTCAGAAGATTCGGAAGGCATGCGGAGCCTTAAAAAAACCCTTAAGAGGCTTATCCAGACAGCCTTACTCGTAAAGACAGCTGCTTCCGTAGAAGAGTCTGAAACCCCGGCACCCGAAAACCCTGAAGAAGAAACAAATAAGCAGTAAATTAGCAAGGATGGACGTAAAGGGTAAGAAATTCAGAAATCCGATTAAAAGTAAGATCATCAGGATAATAGGTCATCAGAAATTAGATTGAAACCTTAAGGAGGATGTTATTTTGGTAGAACCGTTAGGCAAGAAAGTTAAACGCATAGCATGGGGAATTACAGGTTCCGGAGACCAGATGATTGAAACCTATAGTATTCTGGTGGATATTAAGAACCAGACAGGCGTTGAAACAATGGTTTTCTTGTCCAAAGAGGGTGAAACCGTGATGAAATGGTATCACCTGTGGGACAAAATCCAGAACGATTTCCCTAACTTCAAAGTCGATGCAGGCCCCAACTCCCCATTCATTGCAGGCCCACTGCAGATGGGACATTATGATTTCCTGCTCATAGCCCCGGCAACTGCCAATACAGTGGCAAAGATCGTGTACGGGATTGCAGATACCCTTGTTACAAATGCAGTTTCTCAGACCGCAAAAGGAAAAACACCTATTTTCATCCTGCCTGTAGACCAGAAAAGGGGAACTGTAAAAACTGCTGCACCCAGCGGGAGAGCATTTGAGCTAAGTATGCGCGAAGTAGATGTTACAAACTCGGAAAAACTTGCGCAGATGGAAAACATAACCGTACTTGCCAGTCCCTATGAGATTTATGATGTATTTGGACTTGAACGGCCTTCTGAAGATATAACCTTGAAGGTGAAAGAACAAAAGAAACACAAAACTAAGAAAGAGACCGGAAATTAAAAACTTTAAAAGTAGGAGAAACCTGAAAAAATAAGGTTCTAAGGGGGTAAAAGGTATGAAGAGTTCATATCAGGATACAGTAAAGGAAGTAAGAAATCTTAAAGGGATTGAAGAAGCCATAGCTCTGGCAATCGAGAGGGAAATAGAAGCAAGGGACTTCTACCTGCAAAAGGCTACCTTAATGGAAAACCCAAAACTCAAGGAACTCTATGAGCACCTGGCAAGCGAGGAAGTGAAGCATATTGGCTACCTCGAAGGGTACCGTGATAAAAAAGAACTGCCCGCGATCAGCACGGAAGTCCCAAGTGGGCAGTCTTTCAGCCCTGAATTTGATGTCAGCCGAACAAAAGTGGGCGAGATCACCCCTGGAGATACAGGCATTCTTCTTGCGGCCATGAGACATGAGAGAAAGAGCGAGGACTTTTATTCGGAAATGGCAAAAAGAGTCGAAGACGAGACTCAGAAAAAGTTCTTTGAAATGCTGGCAAGATACGAAAGAGGCCACTACGAGATTATTGACAGCTACCTTGAATATATCACTCAGTTTCGGATGCAGACATGAAAAACCGGGAGGGCTGTGAAGATATGGAACTCGAAAAAACCGATGGAGCTGTCGAACTTGTGAGGGGAGTTTACTGGGTAGGGGCAATTGACTGGAACGGCAGGGACTTTCACGGTTTTACCACTCCTGGTGGGACAA
Source organism: Methanosarcina sp. 2.H.T.1A.6 (assembly GCF_000979455.1). GTDB lineage: Archaea > Halobacteriota > Methanosarcinia > Methanosarcinales > Methanosarcinaceae > Methanosarcina. The sequence goes on along the minus strand of NZ_JJOY01000031.1, from coordinate 10,609 downwards.
CCTACAATTCCTACCTTGTTGTTGGGGAAAAGACCGCCCTTATCGATACCGTAAAGGCTCCCTTTGCAGGGGAAATGCTCAGGCGTATTACCCGGATAATCGATCCTTCAAAGCTTGACTACATTGTAGTAAACCATATGGAACTTGACCACGCAGGTTCCCTGGCAGAGCTCAAAAAACAAACCGATGCAAAGATCCTCATTACGAGAAGGGGCGTTGACATCCTTAAAGGCTACTTCAGAGACTCGGGCAGCGAGAACTGGGACCTTGAGGTTGTGCAGACCGGCGACCAGCTTGACCTTGGAGGAAAGACCCTCATGTTCCTGGAAGCCACAATGCTGCACTGGCCTGACAGCATGGAAACTTTCCTGAAAGAAGACAGGATCCTCTTCTCAAATGACGGTTTCGGACAGCATATAGCCACCTCAAAGAGGTATGATTTCGAAGTAGGGGATGTTATCCCGGAAGCTGCCGAGTATTATGCAAACATACTGATGCCATTTCACATGCCGCTTCTTCGCTTTCTGGGAATACTGGAAAACATGGGAATAGAGCCTCTGCAGATAGCCCCTTCCCATGGAATCATATGGAAACAGGACCTCAAAAAAATCCTTGAGGCATACAGGGCATGGGCTAATGGGGAAGTAAAGGAAAAAGTGCTTGTCATATACGACACTATGTGGGGCAGCACGGAAATAATGGCAAACGAGATTGCAGAAACTGTCCGGGAAGCAGGAGTTGAGGTCAAACTTCTTAATCTCCGGAAAAACACCCGGAGCCATATAATGAAAGAGATGCTCGATGCAGCTGCCTTTGCAGTGGGCTCACCGACCCTTAATAACGGAATCTTTCCAACAGTCGGAGACTTCCTTGTATACATAAAAGGCCTGCGCCCCCAGAAGAAAAAAGCTATGGCGTTCGGGTCATATGGCTGGGGAGGAGGAGCAGTAAAAACAATAGAACAGGAATTAAAAAATGCAGGAATAGAGGTACTGGAACCCGGACTGCAGGCAAGGTACAGGCCATATGAAAAAGAACTGGAGAAATGCAGAAAACTTGGAGAGCAGCTTGCAGCTCTTGCAAAAGAACAGTAAACCAGTTTCCCTCTAGTTTTTTATTTTAAACTCATTTATTTTAAACTCTTTTATTTTAAACTCTTTTATTTTAAACTCATTTATTTTAAACTCATTTATTTTAAACTCTTTTTTGAGGTACCCTTATCCTCCGGGGAATTTATCAGGAGGCTCTTTCTGACCCCCCTTTGAGATATTTTCAGGTCTGGTAACCATATAGATTTTGAAACCTCCATCTCCTGGACTCCATCAAAAAATACTTTCACCCTGCTTGGCGGAGCTTAATAAATACTGAAGTAGTTTTTGGAAATAGAGGTGAATACAATGGAAGAGATATTCAGAGGACTGGTTGAACGCGCTCAGTACTATGAACAGTTTGAAAGCTTCAGAAACACAGACATTTCCGGACAGTTAAGGGATATACCGGGAATGAACCTGAAGATGAAAGTTTCAGTACCGAACATGTAAGGCCAGAATTGAGTTAACAGTTGTATCAGGAATAGTAAATCAGGAATAGTAAATCAGGAATAGTAAATCAGGAATAGTAAATCAGGAATAATAAATCAGGAATAGTAAATCAAGATAGTAAAAGCTGCAAACCCTCTATGAACAGGCGGAATGTTGAGATTCATTTCTCAACAAAAAAATCAGACAAAGAAGAAAATAAAGAAGAAATAACAGAAAGAAAAACAGAAATAATATACCTAAAAATTTACAAGAGAAAATAAGGGCAAAACGGAAATTAAATTAAGAAGAAGTGAAAGAAAAAACATAAAAATTGAATGTAAGTGAGAGGAAAGAAAAGCAAAAATTAGTAAGAAGTAAGGGAAATAAAACAAAACTAAAGGGGAAGGGGGGATTTTCCTTCAAAAACGAAGGAAAATATAAAAAAGTGAAAGCTGAAGATCACTTTTCAACCGTTTCCATTTCAGCCTGAAGGTCCTGACCCAGTTCCACGTTATAGAAGTCTCCACTGGCAGGAAGCTCCATGAAGAACGCTCTGGTAATATCGAGAGCAGCATCTCCGTTTTCCATCTCAAGATCCAGGACATGCCCACCTGCACTTCGGTCCCCTGTAATGAAGTGAAGGTGATACCCCGGCACATTTACACCTTTCACGTACTCAGGGGCTCTGAATCCTACCAGTGTACCGCTTATGTTTTCAAACTCGAAGACCGACTGGGTGGATACAGCATCCGCAAGTTTGGGATAAGGTTTTTCCTGTTTTGGTACGCTTCGTGCTTTTATGTAAGAAAAATTCCCTTCAACCCGGACCGCATAAAAAAGGTTTTCCGAAGGCAGGTTAAGGTCAAGGAAGTCTTCAAGTTCGGTAAGGTTTGCAGGCTCCTCAAGCCGTAAATTATCATCGGCTTCAAAGTAGGTGACAGTGGCAAAAGGAGTTGTCATTTCCCCGGATACAGGATAGGCAATTCCATCTGTTTTTATCTGATAGTAATTGCCATCAAGGGCGAGCATTTCCCCTTCGAGCCCGTCAAAGGTTCCTATACCAAAGTCCCCATGGGTTTCAAGTTCCGCAACTGGCAGAACCCCATCATAAACGCCCTGAAGAAGAGCGTCAATTGTTGAGACCTGATAGAGAACGTCAATTTCACTACCGCGAATACCTGAAGCTGAGTCCGCATTGCTCTCAATATTGTCGGGTTTCTCAATATTGCCGGATTTTTCGGAAAAGTCATCGTCATGACTGGTGCAACCGGAAACAAAAGTAACTGAGAAAAGAATTAAAACAATCAAAAAACTTTTTTTATTCATGTATAGTCCTCACCGGATATTTAGTAAGAATTCTTGTTAGTGATATTATAAATTTTTTTAGTATACTTAGAGATGAACTTACAAATATTTAGAAAATTGAAGATAGAAGTTCTGTATGGGCGAGGAGAGTGACTTGGTGAGTTATTATTATAAGTTTGGTATTGAGAAAGCCCGGTATTGGGAACAGTTAGGAACAGTTAGGAACAGTGCTCATATTTTATAAAATAATGCCAGCGAGGTTCAAGCGAAATTAAACAGGGGTGGATGAGTCCGGAAGAAAAAACAGTTATTGAGCTCCTCTTAATATTCAAAATTTGCTTCTTGAACCCTGTACTTCAAACAATTGATCAGCTCCTGATCATGAAAGCAATTCCGAAAACTCTTATGACCAAGAATTAAATAGCTTTTGGGATGAACTCATAAAGAACAGAAACAGGGAAAAAATAATTGAGAATTAAATAAAAAGAGAAGGTCGGGTGAATAACTTTATATTGACCCTCTGAGGCAGATTATTCTTTGACCAGTATAACTCTTGCCGGAGCTCCGTCCGCGTCTATAAGAAGAGGCAAACCCAGGAACGTATATTCCCCTTCGTGAACGCCAGCAAGGTTGAGGCCTTCAAACAGAGTCATGTTATTGATAAGCAGTTCATGAACCTCGTCGTCCCCTTCAAGCTTTTTGACTCTGAGGTAGTCAAACCCCAGGGTCTTGACTCCTGCATTGACAAGGTATTCGGCTGCATCCATTTTCAGGTGCACGTAGTTCTCACGGAATTTCACGTATCCAAGGGTAGAGTTTCTGGTCTTGAGAAGCACTATGTCCCCAGGACCGATTTGAAACCCTTCAAGATCCTGCCTGTGGATCTCTTCTTCCACATGGACAAGGTCAAAAACCCTGCATTTTCCATAAAAGCTTTCAAGAGGCAGGGATGCAGCTCCTTCTTTTCCGTCCCGAACATGCAGCCTTGAATCAACGTGCGTGCCTATGTGACTTCCCAGGGTCAGAATAGACTCATTTACCCTATCCTTCGGTACGGATGCATACCTCTCGATCAAAGGTTTCGGATTTCCGGGATATACAACCATTCCTTCAGTAATAAGCTGTGAAACATCGAAAAACTCTGGCAGAATAAAACCCCCCGTTACTCTTAAGCAAAGCTTCCAGTTACTTTGCATAATCAAAAAATAGATGTAAAGGTATAAAAATACCCGCTTGAAGTAAAGGAAAAAGCCTTATTCAGCCTTATTTCAATGCAGTTTAGTTTCAACCAGCTTATTTCAGTGCATATTTCACATATTCTGCAACCGCATGCCCCACTTCCGCAGTTGTTGAAGTTCCTCCCAGGTCAGGAGTAATAATATTTTTCTGAAGCACATCGGCTATTGCCCTATCAATGATCGAGGCTCCGGAGTTGCCCATCCATTCAAGCAGCATCTTCACGCAGAGGATGGCAGCAAGCGGATTTGCAATGCCTTTTCCTGCGATGTCCGGCGCACTGCCGTGCACGGGCTCGAAGAAGGCGTATTTTTCCCCGATGTTGGCGCTCGGGACAAGCCCCAGGCTTCCGACAAGAGCCGCACACATATCACTCAAAATGTCCCCGAAGATGTTCGTTGTGACAACAACGTCGTATTTTTCGGGGCGCATCATAAGACTGTAAGCCATTGAATCAACCAGCGTGTCGCTGTACTCCACCCCATGTGAACTGGCAACCTGCCGGCAGACATCAAGAAAGAGCTTGTCGGACTTCAGGACGTTGGACTTGTGGACAATGGTCAATTTGTTATTTCTCTGCTTTGCAAGCTTGCAGGCGTATTCTGCAATCCTCTCAGAGCCTTTTCGGGTAACTACCCTTTTTGTCCAGGAAAGGTCAGGCCCTATTTCCTCGATCCCTGAGTACAGCCCTTCAGTATTTTCCCTTACAATGATAAAGTCGAAATCGTTTTTTCCGGTAACACCCTTTATGCCGGGGAGGGGTTTTACAGGCCGGACATTGGCATATAGGTCCAGTTCCTTCCTGATGGTAAGAAGCACGCTTTTGTAATTAGGATCAGGCACAGTAGTGACTGCCCCGAAAAGGACTGCGTCACACCCTTTTATGGTTTCTATGTCTTCTCCTGACATTGCAATCCCGGTTCTTTCCCACCTGGCATAGCCCAGTTCCAGGGGCACTTTCTCAAGCTCAAGCCCAAAAGCATCAAGAACTTCCACAGCCGCAGGGATCACTTCCCTGCCAATCCCGTCACCTTCGATTACCGCCAGTTTCATGATACTGCATCATGGCTTGAAGTATATGAATCTGGCGTAACTGTTTAAGATTCCAAAGTTGATCTTTTAGATCCAGAAAGCAGAGTTTTTAGATCCTGAAAACAGATTTTTGGAGTCCAGAAAAAAGAGTTTTCAGATCCAGAGCAGGTGTTCGGCCAGGATTTTCCCGCCAAGTCCTATAAGGATCAGGCCGCCAAGGATTTCAACTTCATGTTCAAAGAAATGTCCTATCCGGTAGCCGAGGATTGCCCCTAAGAAAGACATAAAAAAGGTCACGCAGCCTATGATAATAACGGGCTCAAGAATAGGTGTCTTAAGAAACGCAAAACTAATTCCAACTGCAAGAGCGTCTATGCTTGTTGCAACTGCAAGCAGGAAAAGCAAAGAATAGTTAAGGGAACTTACCTTTCCTTCCGGGCTTCCGTAAAGTGCCTCATAAATCATTTTGCACCCGATAAAGGCAAGAAGCCCGAATGCAATCCAGGGGGCATAGTCTGAAACAAAGCCGCTTACTACGCTTCCCCCAAGCCAGCCCAGCACCGGCATGAAAGCCTGAAAGCCCCCGAAAAAAACAGCCAGCTTCAGGGCATCATTGAGCCTGAACGGCCTTATCGTTGTACCGCTGGACATGGAAACTGCAAAAGCGTCCATTGCAAGCCCGAGCGCTAAGAGGAAACTGGTTAGAAAAGACATTTGTTACTCCATTTTCGTTTTATATAGGGTTTTCCGGGAATGTCAGATTTTCCGGGATAATAGAATCCCTGGCACTTAAAGGTACCTGTAATGCACTTAAAAGTGATTGCAATGCACCTAAAAGACCCTGAAATAAATTTAAGTGAAGGGAGAGGGGGGCTGAAACTATACTTACACTTTTTCCTCTGAACCTTTCCCCCTAAGCCGGTTCACAAGCTTCCGGACCGCTTCAACAACCTGGAATTCCGATGCCCCCCAATGGACAACAGCCCCTTCAAAGCCATTGATTGTGACAAGCCCTGATTTTTCAGACCTGCAGCAGCGCGTAATAAAGGATTTTGAGGGCACAACTATTTCGGACTTGAAAGGACAGATATTTACGAAGGAGTAATCAAGTTCCGGAAAACGCATTTCAAAAAGGGTCTTTGAGATCTCACACCCTACGAGGAGATGTCCGTTTTCGGTCAGCACGTCCGAGTCCAGACATTTCCCCTCAAGCCCCGATGCGCTACAGGGAAAAACTGTATTTTCTCCTTCGAACTGCCTGAGGTCAATTATCTTTTCAGTAAACCTGACCTGCAGATCCCCGAAAATTCCGCTGGCTTCAAGCCTCCTTACAACCTGGGAAAGCCAGGACGGCTCCGGGGGAGCAACGTCAAGGATCTCTATTTCAAGGATGCTCGAAGGATCAGGGTCATGGACAATTGTGACATGCCTGTCTACACCCGTAAAAATGACAGTGTTCACCTTCCCTGTGCAGAGCTCTAATGCGGTCTCGATCAGGAGGGAACGGTCTTTTATGTTTAATTCCCTGTCATACCTGATCACCTCATCTCCGGAGGCAAGCAGTTCGAGTCTCTCAACCTTTCTGAGAAGCCCTTCTCCACTTTTAATTACATGGTAAACTGCATACTCAGAGCTGCCGGTTTCGGGATTTTCTCTTTCTTCGATCAGGTACTCCGTAAGGAAATAAATTAACTCTTCAGTGCCTGTGGGAAAAGCTTTTGTTACTCCCACATGTTTGTACTCATCAGGAAAAATCATAGGTATCGGCTGTTTGAGTAATTACTGGATCTGTTCGGCTTCTCGGACTCGACCCTGTTTCTTGTAAGTAATCTTGCTCAATCAAGTTCGTTACTGTATATTAAGCAATTATTATTCTTACTTAAGCAGTTATTATTCGTTCTGCTGGCTCTGTACTTTTTTTCTATGGGCAACAAGTCCGCCGTCTGTAAGCATATCGAGCAGGAAGTCAGGCAGTTTGTTTCCTCTGAAAACCTCTTTTCCAGGAACTCGGACCTCACCTTTGAGCAGGTCAACTTCGATCTCGTCTCCTTCCTGGCACTCAACATCAGCCTCCATAAGGGGCAGCCCCACGTTTATCGCATTTCGGAAAAAGATCCTTGCAAAGGACTTTGCCACAACACAGGATACTCCCGCATACTTGAGCGCAAGGGGGGCCTGTTCCCGGGATGAGCCGCAGCCAAAATTGTTTCCCGCGACTATGATGTCTCCCTCTTTCACCTTTTTAGCGAATTCAGGATCAATACCTTCCATGGCATGGGCCGCAAAAACCTGCATGTCCTTGGTCCTCAGGTATTTCCCCGGGATAATCACATCGGTATCGACATCGTCTCCGAATTTCCAGACTCGGCCTATGATAGGGTTTTCCATCACAATTCACCTTTGAAGTAGGTTTTTTTAATAGTATATCTAAGTGGCGGATATGTGAAAGAAAAAAGTACAGTAAAAAAATAAAAATAAAAATTGGAAGGAAAAGCAGATGTGCAGAAGGACCTGAACCGCACATCTTACTGTTTTAGACTTTAATTTTAACTGTGGGTCCTACTTTAGACCTTTACTTTTACTTCTTCTCCTTTTAATACTGCTTCTTCACTGACTCTTACTTCTGTAGTCGTATTCCCATAACTTACTACATAAGCACCTGCCGGAGCAGTATCGAACTGGGTTTCCCCGGAAATGGGACCTTCGGTTGAATAGGGCACAGTAAACTCATACCTGCCTTCGGAATCCGAAGTTGTCGACTGGGAATAGTCAAAGGTCCTTCCCTGGCCCGTTAGAATTGTCGTGTTTATATTAACAGTCTCGTTCGGGGAAACAGTTCCGGTTATTTTTGCACCCTTAACATATTCGAAAATTTTGACATAACCAGTATCTGCCTCAGGGATACTGCCTCCAAAGAGATAGTTGTACACCTGTTTGTACCCTACTTCCTGAGTCTGATATGCCCAGGTCTCATGGACCAGCCGGTACTGCTTCAGGCCGTTTCCGTCCAGAATATGCAGCCTTGATTCCATTGAGTTGAAGTAGCGGGTACTTGGCAGGGACTGATATCCGCTCCCTGTCCAGTAAGACTGATAGTATCCTTCGGAATCAAGGGTCCAGGCTGTCATCGCATAGAACTTGCCTGTTGCCATTTCAACGTCTGAGATAATATAACGGGCTCCGGCTTTATCCGGGTCCGGGTCAACGGCTTCAAGCACTGCAGTTGCTTCTTCTTCGGATTGGGCTGTAAAGAAAGTGGAAGAACCGGGCTTGTTTTCTTCGTCTATGCTCCCTCTGCGCCCTCCAATTCCAGCCTGGAATGGATTTGCATTTGGTATTCTGTGCCCAATCGTTTCTATCCAGTGTCCGTAATCCCACCAGGACATGATTCCATATGCAGTGTCCGGGTAATCGAAAAGTTCTCCGGCCTCGGGAGCTTCATAGATTGCATTGTAATCCATACCCAGGTCAGGAGTATAGGATTGGAGCCACGTGGTAGCTTCGATCCAGGGTCCATTGGGACCGCCAGTACCTTTTGTCATTTCCATTGCGGATCCGTATACGGGTAAAATAAGAACAACTACGATGATCAGGACTGCAATAACCTGTTCTATTTTAACAAACTTCAAAAATCCCGGGATATCTGCCAGAGATTTTACATTACTTTTAAACTTCTCATTGAGCTGGCTCCATTTTACCTTTTCAAGTAGCAGGCCTCCTACAAAGGCGCTGAGGACTGCAACATTTACCGAATAATAGTAGGCAAAACGGTTCTGTCCATAGATTGCGAGCAGCATCAAAAGGCTCCAGACAAGAACCAGAACTTCTTCGGGTTTCGGTTTTCTGACCAGGTTTACAGCAAGCAAAAGCATCCCCAGGACTGAGGCTAAGAAACCGGTGGCTGTGAAATTATCAAAGGCTCTTGAGAGGGTGAAAACGCCGCCGTAATAGAATATGGAAGAAGCTTCACCGATTGTAGATGCTCCGCCGGTTTTGATCCCGAAAATTGCTTCAGGAGCGCCTATTACCAATGAATATAGAGGTGGAACTACAATTTTTGCTAATAGCAGTCCCAGAATAATAATTCCGAATATTATCAGAGGATAATAATATGCTTGAATTTTTCTTTTTTCTCTCTCTCTTTCAATGAAACTCAAGGTCATGAAACCGACTACTGTCCCTAAAGGAGTAACAACATGGAACCATGAGTAATAATACATCGAAAATCCCATTTCAGGATGAACAAACGGAAGTATAAGTATCGCACTTATAAGAAATGTGACTATTCCTGTTATCCCGAGATAATCACTTGATTCATTACGGAAATTGTTCAGAATATACTGGAACAGAATATAAACTAAAATGACGAATAAGAATAGAGAGGCGCCAGGCCATGCCAGCTGGTAAGCCGAATACATCACACCTGCCATCACAGAACATATCAAAGGTTCTTTGAGGGTATTCAATTCTTTATTTATCACATGTTCAAAACGCAGCCCTTTTTTCTTTGCAGAAATCACTGCCAGCATGAAGTACATCATGAAAAAAGTACTAAATAAAGTCTCAGCTACATGGTGGTCCGTGAAGCCTATAACGGACCGTGATAGAAACTGTCCCGGAGCAAACGCAATTAAAATAGCAGCCAGTATTCCTGTTTTACGGCTTCCCAGAGATTTCCCAATATAATAAACAGGAATGACGGTAATTGCTCCGAGTACTGCCGGGAAATAAGCCCCTACCCCGTTAACAAGTTCCGGGCTGGGATTGCCCATCCCCAGAATCAGAGTAGTAATGGCGATCATTTGATCAAACAATGGACCGAAATGTATGTAACTCCCGTAAGGATAGTTGGTCATGGGGTTGAAAAACATCCTTTGGGGGTAGTTTTCAATAAGGACATTTAAAGTCCGCATATGATACCAGGGATCATTGCCCCCGAACCTTACAAACCCATTGGATAGGAACACCGAATCATAAGGACGTGTTCGGATCCATAGGGCTACAAAACCAATTACTGCAACTGCCAGAGTATAAGGCAAACTGGATTTTATTTTAGATTTAAAAGTTGATACAGGACGATCCTGAGAACTCATAGTAATCTCCTTCGGGAGGTACATTTTGTGATAAATATATAATATATATAATATATAAGTTATGTGATAGTGGAATCGTAATATATAAGTTATGTACTATATAAGTTATGTAAGAAGAAAAATCAAATAGATTCAAATGCAACGGTTTATGATTCTAATTTTACTTTTGATAGAACTTCAAAGCTCTCGCCGCAAAACTGATTCAAACAGCTTTCTGGATGAATCCACTAATCCTGAAGGGATAAAAAGTTCCTTTATAGTAATTACATAGTGACCATCGATTTTTTTTCAAGACATCTCCCTCAGATATAATAACACGTTTTTTAAAAGACGTGCAATATGCACAATTACACTTTGAGAAACCCTAGACCTCTAAAGTAACTTTTTTAATAGTATATCTAAATAACGGACAAAATAGAAGAA
>NZ_JJOY01000005.1 GCF_000979455.1 Methanosarcina sp. 2.H.T.1A.6 | reverse complement strand
AACACTGTCGCTTACTGCATTCGATCTGCCTGTAGGCTGCTATTACCTCCTTGTGGGTGCATATAACCCCGAAAAGGGACTGGTAGGGCTTTCCCAGCTAGAAGTTGAAATTAAATCAAAAGGAAATTCAAACGGTAACGGCAATTCCGGAGGGAAAGGAGGCAGCGGAGGAGCAGGAGGTTCCCCTGAGCCTGCGAAAAATGTCAAGTCAAAAGAGCTCTGCCAGCAGTTTGTCTCAAATGGCCACAGGATAAAGTTTGAGTTCACAAAGGGAGCCACCTCTGTTGGCTATGTGGAGTTTAACGCCAAAAAGACTGCAGGCAAGATAACAACTATTATTGAGGAACTGAAAGGAAAATCTCCACTAACTCCCACCGAGCCTGAAGGAGAAGTCTACAAACACCTTAATATATGGGTAGGAAACGGCGGCTTTGCAAATTCAAACAACATTGAAAACGCCATTGTGGGCTTCAGGGTGAGCAAGGAATGGATCACTGAAAACCACATAAATATGGACGCAATAACCCTTCAGCATTTCAACGGAGATCAATGGGACTCCCTTAAAACGGACAAAGTAGACGAAGATGATGAGTATCTCTATTTCGAAGCTGAAACTCCGGGCTTTTCCCCATTTGCAATTACAGCCAGCAAGAATGTCCTTGAGATTGGAGAAAAAACAGGGGACACTGAGGGTCAGTCAACTTCAGATGCAGGGCAACAAGACAATTCAGGGGCAGTTGTGGGATCTGAGAGTTCTTCTAAAGAAAACGTAGAATCCGGATTAAAAATTGCCAGTTTCTTTATAGGTTTCCTTGTGATCATTCTAACAGGGGCAATTATAAAGAAAGAAATAGACCAGAACAATGAAGATGAAGATTCTGAAGAGTAAGTGGAGATTCTGAAGATTAAAGACGAACAGGAGATATTATTTCTCCTGTTTAAATTCGGTTTTTAAAATTACCATGTTGAATAATTAATCCGGTTTTAAAAAATCAGGCCCTTATATACTTAAAGAAGGCTTTTTAATCCCTGTTCCAGTTCGATCTCTCCTTTCCACCAGCCGGCAATTTTTGAGACATCTGCCCTTGAGTCCCGAACATCTCCTGCCCTTGATGCGGCATGGATGATCTGGCTTGAGGAGCCAGTCAGTTTAATAATATCCTCAGCAAGCTCCAGGACTGTTACGCTTTTTCCCATAGCTACATTGAAGACCTGACCATCCCCATGCTCGAGAGCTGCTACGTTTGCCCTGACAACATCCCTGACATGCACGAAGTCCCTGCTCTGGAGTCCGTCGCCGTAAATGACAAGGTCTTTTCCTGCCTTTGCCCTTTCCAAAAAAAGGGGGATAACGGCTGCGTACGGAGATTTAGGGTCCTGGCGCGGACCGTAGACATTAAAGTAACGCAGGCAGGTAGTCCGAAGCCCGTGGTCTTCATAAAACATTCTTGCTAGATACTCACCGTCAAGTTTGGAGATTGCATAAGGTGAGGCAGGTTCAGGATACATGCCCTCGCTTTTAGGAAGTACAGGGTTATTCCCATAAATTGCAGCTGAGGATGCAGTCACAAATTTTTCAACTCCTGCCCTGACGCATGCCTGTAATACATTAAGTGTTCCAAGAGTGTTTATCCGGAAAGCCTCGACTGGCTTTTCACAGCTGAGAGGCACCGATACCAGGGCAGCTTCATTGAAGACGCAGTCCATGTCCGAGACCGCCTTTTCAACTACAGAGGGATCACAGATATCCCCCTGGATGAATTCAACATTTCTGTGCTGAGGGATATTTCGGGAAAAACCAGTAGTAAGATTGTCAAGGATCCTTACACTATGACCTGCTTCTGCGAAATACTCAGCTATATGGGAGCCTATGAAACCTGCTCCTCCTGTAACCAGCACTTTCATGTTTCGAGAAAAGGAAGAGGTATAAAATAAAATTTTCCATGCGGACCTGAAAGTTCCTTAGTTTGTGAAAAAATAAAGAAATATCCAGGAGATAGTTATCACCAGGAGATAGTTATCATCAGGAGAAGTCCCTTCAGGGGGGAAAATATTTTCATAGAAAGAAACCTTATGAGTACAGGGGAATTAAAAAAAATTGGGAATTCGGGTCTTCACGATAAACCAGAGACTGAGAAGTAAAGTACAGTTAACCATACAGCTTTACATTAGCCATACAGCTTGAGGGGGCTGGATAATTTCCAAAAAATGTTTCTTCAAATTAGTGGCTTACTTACCAGTTTATTAAGCCGATTTACTCAATCGATGATTCCTTTTAGGTTTTCCATTATTCTGCAGTGCAATCTCTGAAAAGAGAATGACGGCTGAGTAAAGTGGGGAAAATGCGGCAGTGGGAAAAATGCAGTGTGTGCATAAAAGACCTATGCACATATACACAAATCAGTATAAAAAGAATGAATAATAGAAGATTGGCGGAAAGCTTACATAACTATAAATTATAGGAAGATTGAGTACTAAATATTTTAGTAGTGATAAAAATGGCTGGAAACAGACAATCTCCTCTGGATCTGCTGCTTGTAGCAGGTCTTGTGATCCTTACTGATATCTTCATACTTGTGCCCGCACTCAGCGGAAGCTTTCTGCGCACAATCTTTGGACTTCTTCTGGTCCTTTTCTTGCCAGGATATGCCCTGATAGGGGCTCTACTTCCTGCAAAAAAAGATATTGACGGAATTGAAAGAGCCCTGCTTTCCTTAGGGTTAAGCATTGCCGTGGTCCCACTCATGGGACTTGGAATGAACTACACTGACTGGGGAATCAGGGAAGTTCCCGTCCTCACAGGGCTTTCAATTTTCACTATTTTCATGTGCGGGGCGGCATATTACAGAAGACGCCAGCTGCCTGAAGCTGAAGCTTTTGAAGTCCCGGTCAAAGCCTCTATCTCTGCTCTGAAGACAGATCTTCTGGGAGAAACTCGAGGGGAAAACAGATCCGGAGCCGACAGAGCCATTTCAATGTTACTGGTAATCTCGATTCTGGCCTCTCTTGGCAGCCTTGCTTATGTCATAGGAAATCCCAGAGAAGGAGAGGCGTTCACCGAATTCTATATCCTGGGGCCTGACAGAATTGCTGAGAACTACCCCACAAACTACACACTAGGAGACAGTGGAACAGTTGTTGTAGGGATTACGAACCATGAGTACAGAACTGTGGATTATACAATGGAGATCAGGCTTGAAAATCGTTCCCTGCCTCTTCCGGAAAACCAGAAATATGTCAACCTTGACCGTGATGTATCCTGGAAAGAACCAGTTACTTTTACTCCGCCTTTTGAGGGAAAGAACATGAAACTGGAATTTCTGCTTTTTAATGAAACCGAAAAAAGTGTGCCTTACAGGAACGTGCATCTCTGGATTAATGTCACAAAGGAGGTCTGAATATGGCGTCACCAGACTATCCATCTTCGGAACTGGAAGCAGGACAGATCTCTTTGCCGGAGCTTGGGAAAATGTTTAAAATGCAGACCGATGAAAAAACCGGATTCTTAAAAAAGATGTTCTCTGCAGGAGCTCCTGTTATTGTTATTGCTTTTGCCGAACTGTTAATCTTTAGCGGAAGAATAAAAGAAGCCGCAGTAACCTATACGCTGCTTCTCATCATCCTTTCACTTTCAATAATGATCTCAAAAAAAATGGAGATACGCAAAGTTCACCAGGCACTTATACTCCTGCCCATTCTTCGCATGGTAAACATTTCAATGCCGATCTTCTTTGAAGCCAACCTTTACTCTTTCGTATTCATATATGTACCTATGACTATTCCGGCAACTATCATATCCATTCATCAAAAAATCCCGGGAGAGAGGAAAGTAGATTTACTCAGGAAAATGTGGATTTATCTGCCCGTTTCTGTCCTCGCAGGCCTGATCTTTGCAGAGGCAGAGTATTTATTAATCCAGACCAGCCCTCTTATCCCGGATCTTTCACCTATTAACCTGCTGGAACTCGCAATTATAATGATTTTTGTAGTCGGTCTGATAGAGGAATTTATCTTCAGAGGGATTATCCAGACAAGGCTGGAAGAGTTCTTAGGGCCTGCTGGAGGCATCCTGCTTGCAAGCCTGTTATTCGGGATAATGCATTCGAGTTATGGAACCCCTTACGAGATGGCATACACATTTCTTGCGGGAGGCGCACTTGGGTATTTATTTTACAGAACAAAAAGCTTTTCTCTCGTAGTAATGATTCACGGTTTTATAAACATATTTTTATTCGGGCTAATTCCACACCTGGGTCCGGGATTGGGACTGATATAAACACTGTTGAAAAAAGTATAAAAGAAACTATACATTACAGGGTGCATAAATTAAGAAAGGTGGGTGAAAATTAAAAGTCCATGCAAAATCAAAGTCGTTACTATATCAACAGAGGAATTTCAACAGATGAATTTCAACAGATGAATTTGAGAATGAATTAAAAAGGAAAATCGGAGAAGTTACCAGAGTTGCAAACGAAAATATATGGAATCGGAAAAAACCAGAGTGTGGGAAGAAAGTACAGGAAAAGATGGGATGTAAATATATAAATACGGAAGAAAAACTATGAAGCCCCTCATGCTCAAACCTAACAGAGCAGAACTGAAGCCCCTGTTTTATTTACTCATTATACTAATCCTGTTTTTTGGGGCTACAGCCTCTCCTGCCGCTGCAAAGGTGACAGGCTGGAAAGTAAGCCCTGAGAACCCGAAAATCGGGGATACTCTTATAATCAGCGGACTTGCCACTCCTGAAGAAGAAGTAGAGGTTTCGGTTTCCTTTGAAAAGACAGTGCCTGTATACCTGAGAGAGTACACCTACGAGTTCGAAAACATTGAAATCCTTAATTTTAAGAACCTCTTTACTGTAAGAGCAGAAGGGGTGGAGAACCTTAAAGTTAAAATGAAAATGGTTCTCTCAAAGACAGAGAACGCCTGGGCAGATGGCGGGATAGCTACCGTGTCCCACTCCGGGGTTTCTCCGGGAGAGTATAGAGTCAGGGTAGACGGTATAGCAGAAGATGGAGCTTCAAGTGTTAACCTGAAAGTCACAACAGTTCAAAAACTGAACGCCGGAAAAGACGGAAAATTTAGCTACAGGTACAGTACCGGATCGGTTCCTTCAGGAAAACTTGAAATCAAATTGGGGAATTCGGAAAGGGAAATTATCTTTGACGCAAAAGGAAACGTCCCTGTCCAGCAGGTTCCTCCGACTTCTTCTCAAATCCAGGCATCCGGAGAGCCTGATGAGAGAAAAAACTCCGAAATGGAACTTGCAGGCAAGGAATCCACAGATACGGAACTAACAGACAGAGAAAATGAAGAAAAACGCAGTATTTACCTGACTGAAAGTTCGTGGGATGAAGATAATACTATAGCTGCAACTGCTGGAGAGGTCCCTTCAAAAGAATCAGCAAAAGAATCAGCAAAAGAATCAGCAAAAGAACAGGAAATTCAAGAGCATGAGAATCGGGTCATCGATTACTTCTATTTGCTTGCCGGTATCTTAGCAGGATTTGGGGTTTTACTGATGGGTAGGATGAAAAAGTAAAGAGTGTTGACCTCTTCATTCCCTGTGTCCCGTAGAGTATATAAGTGTGGTTCTCTTAAAAGGGAGTCGAAAGTTATTTAGTAACAGGATTTCAGGGCATTTCGGAGAAAAAGTTTATGGGAAGGCACTCAAACCGCTTCTGGGAAATTGATTGCCTGCGGGGTTTTGCCGTTATTTTAATGCTCGGATATCATTTTCTCTATGACCTCGATTTTTTCGGGCTTGCTGATATTGAGTTAAGGTCCGGCACTTTTTTATATATAGGTAGAGGTGCAGCATTCCTTTTTATCCTGATATCCGGAGCCGCTCTTTCCATAAGCCGTTCAAGAGGTCTTGATAATGGAGTCTCAGGAAAGCCTGCGGAAAATTTTTCAAAATACCTTAAAAGAGGGCTGAGACTTTTTGTAATGGGAATGATAATTACAGGGATAACCTGGATTTTTTTCCCGGGACAGTATATTCTCTTTGGGATCCTGCACTTTTTCGGAGTCTCAGCAGTGCTTGCCTACCCGTTCCTGAAGTACGGAAAAGAAAACCTGTTCAGTGGCCTGTTTTTTGGCATTATAGGGCTCTACCTCAGAGACAGGACTTTCGGGTTTTCTGCTCTTCTCTGGTTGGGCTTCAGGCCAGAAGGCTTCATAACCCTGGACTATTTCCCTCTGTTCCCCTGGTTTGGGGTACTTCTTACAGGAATTTTCCTTGGAAACTCTCTATATAAAGGTGGAAACAGGCAGTTTAAAGTCCCGGAAGCCGAGAACTTCTTGCTTCAGAAACTCATTTCCTGGATCGGAAAACATTCTCTGTTCATATATTTTATCCACCAGCCCCTCTTCCTCGGGCTTTTGCTCCTGAGCGGGCTCCTTGACCCGGGAATGATCTAAATATTTGCTACCTGCCTGTTTCCTCCGCGAAAAACTGCTTTTTCGTCTGCTTTTTTGGCGCAAACAGAATTGACAGAAAGAACTAAACCTGCTGGTTTTATATATTATATAGAGTACCTGATTTTGCATTATTATCCGGTAGTTAGTACTACATCTGTAACTACTCACAGGTAATATTTTCACATAATCAGGTGATATTTTCATATAGCTGAGAAATATTTTTGTATAACCGGGAAATATTTTCACATAAAAAATTATCCACGTATTGAAATACGAGAAACCGTACTGCAATACTAATCTTGCATTGTCCCCTGAAAAATCATCAGCGCGATTTACCCGTGTATATACGGTTGAACTCTTGAGAATCAACCTGTAAGGAATAAAAAAGTGCGAAACCAAAAAGAAAATGGAGAAAAGAATGTATCTGGAAATTGCAATGCTTGCCTATTTTGTAGCCCTCTTCCTGACAATTCGAGATATCCGGATTTTTAAAAGAACGGGGTATTTTTCCTACAGGAAAGGTGCCCTCAGGGGGCTTGCAGCTTCTTCCCTGATCCTCTTAGGGGCAATCAGCATTGAGATAAAGCCGGATCTTGGTCTGCTTATTGTTTTATTAGGGCTTATTGTCAACCGGAAAGGGGTAAGAGAACCGGTTTTTACGAGTGCAGGAACACTTGACCGCTTTCTTGGAAAGACTGATTATGTAAAGAGCAACAGGTTAAAAAGAAGAGATTAAAAGGCAGGAATAAACAAAAACTGAAGGGTGAGAAGGGACAGGTAGAAATATAGTCCTCACGGTAGAAATTAACACTTTACAAACTGATGTGGATGTATTTACCGTCACGTACCAAAATTTCTCTACTTACTCTTAAATATAAAGTGAACCACGGAAAACACGTAATAAAGGAAGTACGGGCACAAGCGTTAAGTGCTTTCCGCGTCTTCCGTGATTATAGCGTCAGGAGAGGGGTTTTCCCTGACCTTCTGTGTTTTCCGCGCCTATAAAACTTCGAGTGATTTAAGTGTATATTTACATCAGAAACTATGGCAGAAGAAAAAACATTTACAGAAAAGGTAGGGACATTCACGAAAATACTTTTTCACCCCAAAACTTATAAATCTCAAGTTACCTATTAGTCGACAAAATCAGTATAGTTAAATTTTTGAATCCAGTTTCCGCTAAATCATTAATCGGAGATAGAAGAAAACCCATGTTATGGAACTGCTTCCTTCTCCGACTTCACGTTAACCAGAATTCACAGGGAAACATGGTTAGACAAACCACAAAAACTTGAATAACTGGAATAAAAAACAAAAATCTAAGAGGAGATACGATGGGAAATATAAGACAGACAAACATCAAAAGAACTGCATTTAGCCTGCTTGAAAACTACGGAGACGTTTTTACAAAGGACTTTGAGACCAACAAACTCCTTGTGACAAAGTATACAACCATTGAGAGCAAAATAATCAGAAACAGGGTTGCAGGCTACGTCACAAGAAAAGTTGCACGCATGAAAGTTTACTGAATAAGTTTACTGAATAGATAAAGAACTTATTTCCAGGGAACAGGCAGGGATATCGTATATGTTTGAAGGAGCAATGCCTGCCCTGATCACTCCTTTTACGAAAGACGACAGGATTGACAGGGAAGGTCTACGAAGGAATATAGCGTTTGTAGAAGAGGGAGGGGTTTCAGGAATCGTGCCCTGTGGCACAACCGGAGAATCGGCAACCCTTTCCGCTTTGGAGCATGAAGAAGTAATCAACATTGCAGTGGAGTGCGCAAAGGTTCCTGTGATTGCAGGAACAGGTTCAAACAACACGGGAGAAGCCCTCCAGTTTACAAAACATGCCGCAGATGCGGGTGTTGATGGCGTACTTCTGATCTCTCCCTATTACAATAAGCCTAATCCTGCAGGCCTGCTTGCTCACTTCAAGAAAATTGCAGAGGCAGTAGATATCCCTATGATCCTCTACAATGTTCCCTCCCGGACAGGGCAGGACATGCCTGTGGATGTTATCACCAAACTTGCAAAGGTAGAAAACATCGTGGGAATCAAAGAAGCCAGCGGGAACGTCGGCAAAGTTTCCCAGATCCTTGAGCAGACTATAGATGACGATTTCGTGGTGCTCTCAGGCGAGGACGGGCTGACTCTTCCGATTATTTCCATGGGAGGCAGCGGAGTCATTTCAGTTGTTGCAAATATTGTGCCTGACAAAATGTCAGGAATGGTAAATGCAGCCCTCAAGGGAGACTACGAGACTGCAAGAAAGATCCATTTCGAGATAGCCCCTCTAATACGTGCCCTTTTCCTTGAAACAAACCCGATTCCGGCTAAGAAAGCTGCAGAACTTATCGGGCTCGCAAGCGGGCACCTGAGGCTTCCACTCGCTCCCATAAGCGACGACAACCAGTTAAAGCTTGCAAATGAGCTCAGAAAACTGGGGGTAATGGAATGATTAATGTAGCAGTACTCGGAGCCTGCGGCAGGATGGGCTCCTTAATTATAGAAAACATTACCTGCTCCACCAACATGCAGCTAGTTGCTGCTTTTGATGTGGGCAACATCGGAAAGGATGCAGGGGAATTTGCTCATGTGGGCAACCTGGGAATCCAGATTTCAGATGTTAAAGACCTCGAAACAGTCCTGAAAAAGACTCAGGCTGATGTCCTTATCGACTTTACTATAGCCGCTGCAACCATTGTAAATGCGCCTGTTGCCGCAGGATGCGGAGTAAACCTGATAATAGGAACTACGGGCCTTACTCCGGAACAACGAGCAGTAATTGATGAAGCTATCCGGAAAAACAAGGTACGTGCAGTCATATCTCCAAACTATTCCGTAGGAGTTAACGTATTTTTCAAACTCCTTAGAGAAGCTGCAAAGTATCTTGAAGACTACGATATAGAGATTATCGAAGCTCACCACAACCAGAAAAAAGACGCTCCAAGCGGGACCGCTCTTCGCGCAGCTGATGTGATCAGTGAGGCTCTGGGTGGCAAAGAGTACGTATACGGAAGGGAAGGTATCGCCCCCCGCGGTAAGGAAATCGGAATCCACGCCGTGCGTGGAGGAGACATCACCGGAGACCATACCGTACTTTTCGTAGGAAACTCCGAAAGGATTGAGATCCGGCATATGGCTCATTCCCGCCAGATCTTTGCCAAAGGTGCAGTCCGTGCAGCCGAATGGGTCTGCGGGCAAACCCCCGGAATTTATAATATGGACGACGTGCTCGGCCTCTGAGCTGATTGAGTTAAACTCATTCAGCCCGATTTTTAATTTTATACTTTTTTTTGGATAATTCTTTTGAACCCCAGCCAGGCAGGGGCATTTTTGAGAATGGATTTAAGCTCCGCTCCCTCAATTCAAACAGTAATCTCCCCTATGGAAAGGGGCCGGCCTTCCGCATAATCGGCGTAGAGTTCTACTTCAACAGTGTTCCAGGGCTGAACATTCGTACTGTATATTTCCGTAGACATGTTGTCAAGAGTGAATTTGAACGTATAATCCACGATTTCAAACCCCGGAACCCGGAACCTGAAGGGTTTGGGATGATAAACTTCCTCTCCTGCTGAAAGTTTATATGTTTCATCAAGCATGGAACTGTTTTTCGAATCGTAGACCTCTACCCTGAGTTCATGAACACCGACATCGTGGTTTCGGATAGAGAAAAGAGGAGTAGGAGGTCCGGCTATTAGATAGGGGACGACCATAAACAACAACATGAATATCAATACCAGAAGAGAAATTCCAAGCATTAACCTTCGTCTAAAACTTCTCATAAAGATTTCACCTGATTGCTGTTACTGAATCTCAATTACTGAATCTCAATTACTGAATCTCAATTACTGAATCTCAATTACTGAATCTCAATTACTGAATCTCAATTACTTACATTGAGCAGCTTCAACATTTATTCCAGCTCTATAGTTTCACCCTCACTGGAAGCTTTCCCATCTTCAGTAAGGGAAAATTTACCCTGGAAAACCCTGCAGACCACAAAATGCCCCGGTTCCAGATCTTTGGTAGCCGGATACGTATCCTCCACAAGGAAAAGCAAAACACCTTCCCCGGGTTCAAATGAAGGTTCATCTTCCACATCCGGGGAAAGGTTTCCAACCATGCCCCCCAGAACTAGAACAACAACTTCTTCAGAGGGAAGGGAATTTTTAAGATAGCGATCTACAGAAAAGACAACAACCCTGTAAATTACATCTTCCCAGTCCAGGTCCTCAAAACTTTTCTCAGGGAACTTTCCGTCAGGAGTGTTCCACCTTTCAGGCAGGATTTCTTTTACCGAACCGGTGAGGATTAAGTTGGATTCTTTAGCCAGATCATAAGGGCTCAAATAGACGGCCTCAGAGCTAACTGAAATTGTCATAGGCACATCTGACACGCTGGATTCTTCAAGCGGTCTGTTCCTTGTAGAAGCATCAGATTTTGAAAGAGAGAATTTATTTTCGGCTTCCGCGAAAATACTGACATTATTCGAGCTGATCTGCCCTATCCAGTAGGGTTTTGTGATATCTTCCCCTCCAGAAGTGTGATACTCTGCAAAAAGAGTATATTCTCCCGCGGGAAAAGTCCAGCAGTTTGAATCCTGGTTTATCTTCAGGGACTCTCCCGGCTGAAGTTCCACAAGGTCTTCGTTAGTCAATGGGAGCCTTTCAAGCACCCCGCATTCATAAGGTACGGAAGAGCCGTTTGAATCCACAAAAATAATGTCATAACTGATCTGCTCCGTCAGCTTCCACACGTTTACGTTTGTATTCCCCGTATTTGTCAGGACAAGCTCGATGTTAAAGGGTTCTCCTTCAGTAACCCGGGTTCTATCGGGTACGAGCGTAAAATCCAATTCTTCTGCCTGAGTTTCCGAGTTTTTAACATCAAGACACCCTGAGCAAAGAATCAAAAAGAGAAAAACTGAACTTATCAAAGGAACTCTTTTATTTAGTTTCATGTTTACCCTTCCCGGCCAACCCTCACACCTCATAGGGATTTAAAGAGAAATCAGTCCCTGCCAAAGCAGAAATCTTCCTCCTTACACCGAAGGAGCAGCTCAAGGACTGAACCCCTGCTGGCATCCCTGCTGCCGGGGACAAGGACTATAATTTTTTCAACAGGCTCATAGATCTTTATTTTTCTGCCCCTCTGGCTCCATTTTACCTCTGAAACCCGTATCATACCTACAGCGATAAGGGAGTCGAGATTATATTTGAGAGTGCTTAAGCCCAAACCGAGCTTTTCTGCAAGTTCGCCTGCTGACAGATCCCGGGTTTCCAGAAGCTTCAGGATTTTTATTGAATTTGCATTGGAGAGAGCCTGCATTAGTTTCCGGGAATTTTCCGAAATAAACAAAACTTCTAAACTTTGTTCAGAATAATCCTCCTTCTGCATATCAAGCCCTCATTCCATCTTCAACTTCTAACTTAGATTAGCGTGAAACCTAATTTAATTATTATACGATTCAAAAAATATTCATGATTGGAAACAAATTTTTACCTTATTCCATATAGATTTTCCGGCCAGATCATCAAACTATTCTTGAGAAAACTTTGGGATTCCCACAATCTGGTAAAAATATTCATAACAGGAACTCTAAAAAGTTAAGAAGATAGGAAGCTATAAATAGTCAACATCAAGATGTTTACATATGTTCCTTCCGGCAGGTGAAAAACAGTTTGAATTCTGGGTTCTACGCCGAAACGGGCTCCCAAACATCAATATAGCAAAGCGTTTCGGGGTCTCAAGGCAAGCGATCTCAAGAGCCCTCCTCAGTATGGATAAACGCATTGAAGAAACTCTGCTTGAGATGGCCGGGGCAAACAGGATAGAAGTAGAGAAACTGGACTCAAAGAAAGGAATCCTCTTCGGAAGATCAATTCCTTTCAAAGCCAACGCAATAATCTTTGTCTCGGCGAAACACGGAATACAGGTTTGGTATGAACATGAAGGAGAATGCGGGTCCTGCGACCGGTACAGGGAATGTATCGAACTCCTTTGGGACTTTGCAGAAGAAATGCAGCTTAAACTTCAGAGTACGGAAGACCCCACAAAGATTGCAGATGAATTGTTTGGAAAATTGAAAGAATTGGTGGAACAGGCCTGACTTAAGGCAAACTAAATGGGGGAAAGATAGACGATGGATGTATTCACAAAAAGTATAAGGAAACTGATGGGCTGGTGTCCGATGAAAGATTCCCTCCAGAGAGAAAAGCATGAAGAAAACTTCCCTGGCTTTAAATTGGAAAATATGAGCCAGCTAGTACCTCCTTCCACAAGTCTGGAAGGTAAAGTCCTGAAGGCGCAGGTCAGCCCGTCTAAAGATAACGGAATTGTAGAAATTGCTATTTTAGAGTTAATAATTATTATAATATCTGCAATATATATTTCTGGAAACTCTATTTTCAAGATTTTTTCCTTTTTTATCCTGTATCTGGTTCTTTTGACCTTAATTCTTTATAATCATAATACTGTGTTGCTGACTCCTGAAAAGTTAATTATTCGCAGGCACCTATTCAAGTCTCTGGTGTTACGAAAAGAAGATATCGTACAGATATCGGTATCAAAAAACAAAAACCATTCCTTTCGCTGGCCAATTCGCGTACTTTTCCTTGCTGTTCTTCCAATCAGGCTGCTTCAGGAAGTAGAAGAGATAACCAGGGATTTGCAGATGAGAGAAACAGCCCCAGCCTCCGCAAAACTCTGCATATTTCTTTCACAGTTTTTTGTAGTAACATATCTCATTGTGACTTATTACGTCTTTGAGCTCTTAACGCCTTATCAACAGACCCTTAAAATAACTACACGCTCAAACCTGGAACTCTGGTTCTATACTGCAGAACCGGAAGAAATTATAGCGATCCTCAGAAACGAGAAGGAATAAGAAAAGAGAGGAAAAAGAGGAATTATTCTGAAATTGTGATTCCCTGGAAACTAATTGCCTGGAACATATAAACAAACTCATTATTTCAGGCTTTTTAAGAGTTGTTGAAAGCCCTTTTCATCCACTACCTTCTGGGTATTAAGCATCCTCTTAAATTCATCGACGCCTTTTTCCCCGCCTTTCCCCTCAAGCTTGTCCTTCAGCTCCATTGCCGCCCGCAAAAGCCCGGCTGCCTCTTCATAAAGCGCTTCTGCCTCTGCCTTTGTAAGTTCCTCGGTTTCGAGCAATTCTTCATCTACTTTTGCCTTTTCCTTCAGTTTCGGGATAAGAGCCCTGATTTTGGCAGCTTCATCCGGATTGAGGAGTTCTTTTTCTCCCAGTTCCCGGATCATGTCCCGCAGCCTGTACTCCTCACCCTCAATCTCCACGCTTTCAGGGATTTTCTTCCCGGCCCAGGCAAAATCACTCCTGAGGCTCCAGAGAAGTTTGTTACGCTCCTGATTTCCAAGGTATTCTTTTTCTGTTTTGTTTGTGTTTTTCTCATCTTTCGGCATAAATTTATTCCTCAAATCCAAATATACTCTTATGATTTCTCCGCCCGGTCTCTTATTCTTTTCCATTCCTGCCCGGAGAACCATTTTAATCTATGGCGAAAGTGTAAGAGTGAACTGTACAAACCTACTAAACCGGTGTCTGGAAAAAGACTTATCTAACCCGGATAAAATACCTGAAGACTTCAGATTTGTCGCATTTTCAAGCCAATTTTTCAAGCCCACATATACTGCACTTGAATCTTACTGAAGTCATTTTTTTAGTTAATTTTCGTTTATCATCATTGATTTTTTACACATATTTATAAAATAGATTAAAGAGTTTATTGTCCAGTTATTATCTATTCCCCTTTTTTGTTTTAAAAAACGGCTGCAATCTGCCTTTAAAAAGAAGAAAAAATGATACATTTCATAGCAGCCATATAATTAATTAGATTATTCCATCTAAAACAGACGTATTAATTTGACACAGAAAAGTGTTAAATATTTAAGAGAATTATTATATATTGGGGGAATTTAGACTAACTAGTAGTCAGATAAGGATCCAGGGGAAGAGGTAGAAATATTGAATATAATATTTCCTTTTCTGATTATAAAAGATCATTGTTCCCCATAAATATAGACGGGAGTGAAAAACTTGAGGCATTTGACTAAAATCTTAGTAATTACAGCTTGCCTGATAGCATTGAGTGGGGTTGCAGCAGCCTGTGACTGCGGAACTAACGAATGTAGAAGCCCCGGTTACTGGAAAAATCATGCGGAAGCATGGCCTATGGAAGAGATCACAATTGGAGGGATCACATACAGTAAAACTGCAGCAATAGAAATAATGCAGAAGCCTGTAAAAGGGGACAAGACTTACACAATGTTCGATGCACTTGTTGCTGCTAAACTGAATGTAGCTGCTAAATGTCCTTCATGCAAAATAACCAATACAATCGAAGACGCAGACCAATGGATGGGTGCAATCCCGTACTTTGGTCCAGTGGGCAATGGTGTAAAGGCAAGCAGTGACGCATGGCAGAAGCGCACAGAGATAGGAAAATGCTCAATTCCACCCGGAGAAGATCTGTATCAGAAGCTTGATGCCTACAACAATGGGCAGTTAGAATTAAAAACCAGTATCAACCGAGCTAAAAATTCATTCAACCACTTATAATTTTTACCCCGATGGACAAACCTGTGGGAATTTCAAGATAAAAGAGATCCAGGTTCCTCGGCAGGAGTACCGCACTGCCGAGGAATTCCTTTTGCTGAAAAGTGCTGAAAAATATGGCTTTCCTGATGTTCAGCACTTCTTCTTTTCGCAACTTTTGTAAAGAATCAAAGCAGGTTTTCCGCAATCTCTTCGGAGATTACATGTTCACAGTACAGGCAGTGAAGGGAAACCCCTTCTTCTTCGGACTGCAGTACTGAAAATTTGGATTTTATGGGTTCGCTGCTGTTAGAGATGCACTTTGAATTCGTACAGCGGACAACGCCTTCCACATAAGACGGAAGCACGACATCATTTTTCTGAACCACTTCAAAATCCCTTATGATATTAATTGTAGCCTTAGGAGAGATAAGGGCAATTCTGTTAAGTTCCTCAACACTGAGTTCCTTGCCCTCGATCTTAACAACGTCTTTTTTGCCTCGCGCCCCGGGAGCGTTCATCACAAAACTGATAGTTTCTCGAAAAGCACTGGAAATTCCCAGGATGCGCAGAACGTTTAGAGCCTGTCCAGCCTTTACGTGGTCGATCACAGTCCCGTTTTCGATTGCCTGAATCTTCAGGTCCCTTTTCTCATTCACTCAATCACCCCCATTGCAAGAGCAAGCAGTGCCATGCGGACCGGAACTCCATAGAAAGCCTGCTCGAAATAGCGTGCATGGGGGGTTTCATCCACCTCAGGAGAGATCTCATTGACCCTCGGGAGAGGATGAAGGATCTTAAGGTCAGGGTCTGCAGCTTTTAAAAGATCGCCTGTAACCCTCAGACTGTTTTTAACCTTTTCATATTCATCAGGATCAGGAAAACGCTCCCGTTGAACTCTTGTCATATACAGGACATCAACATCCCCTATTATATCCTCAAGAGAATCGGTTTCCTTTACACGGATCTTTTGCTTCCGAAGACTCCGGACAATTTCAGGAGGCATCCGGAGTTCCGGAGGTGAAACAAAGGTCATTTCGGCCCCATAAAGAGACAGGGCATGGCAGAGGGAATGGACGGTCCTCCCGTATTTAAGGTCTCCTGCCATGGCGATTTTCAGGCCTTCAAGATGGCTTTCCCTGCGGATTGTGTAGAGGTCAAGAAAAGTCTGGGTAGGGTGATGAACAGAACCATCCCCTCCGTTGATCACAGGGACAGTCGCGAACTCCGCAGCCATCTGTGCCGATCCGTCAAGGGGATGACGCAGCACGATAAGATCAGCATACTTACTGATTACGCGGATAGTATCGGCAAGGTTTTCCCCTTTCATGACAGAGCTTGCCTCAACTGAGCCCAGGTTCAGGACCTGTCCTCCAAGCCTCCGGGTAGCAACCTCAAAAGAGAGCCTTGTTCTTGTGCTTGGTTCAAAAAAAAGAAGAGAAACAATTTTTCCATCCAGCAGCCGAGACCTTTCCTCGCCCCTGGCAACAGGTTCAAGTTTTTCGGCGGCATCCAGAACATAGTCGATTTCTTCCCGCGAAAAATCTTTCATTGAGATGACGTGTCGGTTCTTAAATGGCATCGAGTTTTCATAAATGATTCCCAGAGATATAACCTTTGCTCCGAAAATTTTTCAGGTTAGCACTGCAACAATTAAGCATCACCTGGCACATCGGTTATGCCATTTTACTTTGATACATTCTTTATGAATTCAAGCCAGAGCCTGGCATCCTTAACTCTCTGGTTGACAAATTGCTCCTGGAAGCGTTTTGAACTCTCTTTAAGAGCCCCACTCTCAATTTCTTTAAGATCCATTATCGCACGCAATAAGCCTGCAGTTTCGTGATAGAGAGACTTGGCCTGTTCCTGTGTAAGGGGTTTCTCTTCGAGCTCCTTTTCATCCTTTTGTTCTTTTGCCGAAATAATCTCGATACATTTATCTATTCCGGTTTTTTCGCTTGCTGTGAGGTTTTCTTTCTGAATCAGTTCCCATACATAGTTATGAAGCGGGTATTTTTCTCCTTCAAATTCTACATAATCCGGAATATGCTGCCCGACCCAGAAGAGACGGGAATGGAGAGCTGATAACAGCTGTCTGCGTTCCTCATCAGTTATATATTTTTGAGAAAAGTCTTCTTCATCATCTGTTTTAAGGCTCTTTTCCATAAACTATCCCCAAACTAGATTGTTCTCCCTGATAAAAAAATTTTGTGAGAACTATTTAGTGACGAGTTTTCGGCTGCGAATGTGAAACTGCAAAACCCTAACCATTACAGAAAAAGTGTCCGGAATGAAAAGCAATATAGATAATGAAGAACTCACATACTAAAAATGAGCAGAAAATAATGAACAGTAAACAATGAACAGGGGTAATAAGTGAATCAAAAAAGGTAATAAAGACCATAGTAAAAATTTAAGAGTATAATAAAAATTTAGAGTATATAATAAAAAGTTAGAGTCTATAATAAAAATTTAAGATTTGTTCTAAAAATTCAAGACATGTAATAAAAATTAAAAAAAATAAAAACAGAAGCGAAACCGATACAAAAACTCAATTTTTCACTTTATTCGGTTTCCCAATAGAGGTGATACTATCGTTCCCATAATTCAGGTTGCACTTGATCTTCTGGAACTTGACCGCTCAGTTGAGATTGCAAAGGAAGCAATCGCCGGAGGTGCTGACTGGATCGAGATCGGGACCCCCCTGATCAAAAGTGAGGGCATGAACGCTATCCGTGCCATGAGAAAAGCTTTTTCGGACAGGACAATTCTTGCCGACATGAAAACCGTAGATACAGGAGCCATGGAAGTCGAAATGGCTGCAAAAGCCGGGGCAGACGTAGCCATCATCCTCGGCAGTGCAGATGATTCCACAATTCTTGACGCGCTCCGTTCGGCCCACAAATATGGGATCAGGCTGATGGCAGACCTTATCTCGGCTCCGGACCCTGTAAACCGGGCAGTGGAACTCGAAGCTCTGGGTGTGGACTATGTGAACGTTCATGTAGGCATAGACCAGCAGATGATTGGAAAGGACCCAATATCCATTTTAATGGAAATTTCAGAAAAAGTGAATTTACAGCTTGCAGTAGCTGGAGGGCTTGATGCCGAAAGTGCAGCTCAGGCCGTAAAAGCAGGTGCCGGGATTGTTATAGTGGGAGGAAACATAACCCGTTCTGACAATGTGACCGAAGCTGCAAGAAAAATAAGGCAGAGTGTGGACTCTCCTGAGTCTGTAGATATCCGGACCAGGGGAACCGTAGACCAGGAAATAAGGGAGATCTTTAAGGAAGTCTCCACTCCTAATATCTCGGATGCGATGCACAGAAAAGGGGCAATGAAAGGCATCCATCCTCTCGTAAGAGGAAAAATAGTGGGAACCGCAGTTACGGTGCAGTCTTTTGCCGGGGACTGGGCGAAAACAGTCGAAGCCATTGATATCGCAAAAGAAGGAAATGTAATAGTAATTTATAATGAAAGTAAGGACATTGCCTGCTGGGGAGGGCTTGCAACCCTGAGCAGTCTGAATAAGGGAATTGCAGGTGTAGTAATAGAAGGTGCTGTAAGAGACATCGACGAGGTAGAAACTCTTGGGCTCCCAATTTATACCAGCAATACAGTTCCCAATGCCGGGGACCCGAAAGGTTTTGGGGAAATCAATGCTGAAATCACCTGTGGAGGCCAGACTGTAAAACCCGGGGATTATATAATCGGCGACGAAAGCGGAGTTGTGGTTGTCCCAAGGGAACGGGCCTACGAACTTGCAAGAAGGGCAAAGGAAGTCAATAAAACCGAAAAGAGAATCTACGATGAGATCCGGAGGGGCGGAACCCTCTCAGAAATCCTGGAACTCAAGAAATGGGAAAAACTTTGAAAAAAGCCATTCCCCTGGAAACTTCAGAAAATAATAAAAATCAGTACGAAAAAAGATTGTAACCGGAGAAATACACAAATCAAAAGAGTAGAAAACTACACATGATAGAAGTTTTGAAATTGGCAGCTTGCCTGCCTTTTCTCCTTTACTCTTCCTACCTGGACCTGAAAACCCGTAGGGTTCCAAACCGTGTATGGAAGCTTATGCTTCTTTCCCTTTCAGGTTTCTTAATATATGAAATTGTGAATGGAGGAATTTTTTTTCTTCTCCAGTTAGTCTTTTCTTTTTATTCCAGTTTTTTTCTGGTTTATCTGCTTTTCAGGATAAGGATTTTCGGAGGCGCAGACGCAAAAGCCCTGATAGTGATCGGGACTCTTGTCCCGGTTTACCCTGCCCCGGAGTGTTACGGCTATACTTTTCCCCTGCTTGGATTTCCCCCAGCAGGGCTCTTTGCACTTACTGTTCTTGAAAATTCATTCCTTCTTACCGCTGCCGTTCCTTTAGGACTTTTCTGTTACAACATCCTTCATTTTACTCCTGATATGCTCAAAAAACCATATTATATGCTCTTTGCATACAGAACAAACATTAAAGATCTGCGAAGACTTCTGGAGAAAGGCAGGCACATCCGGCTAGCTGAACGTTTTGAGCTGAATAACGGGAAGTTATATCCTTTTTTTGCAGGCAGAGGAATTACTGTAAACCATAATATGCTCTCCCGACTTGAGGCACACGAAGAGCAGGGACTCCTTGGCAGCACTATCTGGGTAACTCCAGGACTTCCATTCATGATTCCCATAACAGTGAGTTTTGTTCTGGCAGTTATATTCGGAGATCTCGTTTTTTATTTTCTGACGGAAGTTCTTTCCCGATTTTATTTTTTTATAGGTAAGTAATCACATCATCCAGGAATTGATAAAGGATTGATTAAGAACCTGTGATCTTTTGAAACTTTTTTATACATTGGCGCGCATAACAGTATTAATAAATTAATATGGCAGATGAAAACTGATTTTACAATGGGGATGAAGCTATTTCGGGTTCAGGGTTCTTAAGTAAATTAATGCATGATGAGAAAGCCGTAAACCGCATTGTAGTCATTGCCCTTGCGATGATGTGCATGGGGCTCCTTGCTCTCATGGGGGTAGCTGTACTCTTTGGAGGGAGTACGGAAAGAGTCCTGAAATCAGGGACTTTTACACAACTGGATGTCCAGATACTCGATTCAAAGACCCTTAAAATAGAACATAATGGAGGAGACCCACTTACCTTTGGGGAAAGCACCAGCATCCATCTCCAGCATAACGGCATCGAGTATGAGATTAGCCCGGATCCTCCTGTTGTTCTGGAAGTAGCAAACAATATGAAACTGTCCTTGCCTGAAGAAGTTGAACTGAAAGATGGAGATTCAGCTATTATCCTGATAAAGAATGAAAGGAAAAACAAAATAATTTATAGAAAAGAGCTTATTTTGGGCCCTTCAGACTGAGAAAAGCATTTTTGACAGGAGGAGAGCTTTTATAAGCTTCAGTTCATCTTCCTGGCAGTTTTCCCCCATCCTCGCCCTGAGCAGGGAGTCAAGTTCAACCTCCAGTACTTCCAATACTATTTTTATTTGCTGCTGCCTTTCAGGAGGTACAAGCCCTTCAATTTTCCTGACCTTTCCGGCAAGTATCAGCCTCTCAAATTGCCTGTACACATTTTTTACACTCAAACCTTCGATTTCTGCAATTTCCCCAATATCAAGCCCCTGTAGATAGAGTGAATAAGTCTTTTCAAGAGAGGCCTTTTCAAAAAGATCTATTTCAGAAGAATCTATTTCAGAAGAATCTATTTCAGAAGAATCTATTTTAGAAGAATCAATTTCAGAGGAACCAATTTCAAGAGAGTTCACCTCGAAAGAATCCATTTCAAAAGAATCTGCCTCAAAGTAGTCAGGTTTAAAAGAACCTGTTGCGAAAAGGTCTTCTTCGACAGGTTCCATCTCAAGAGAGCCATTTTCGAACAAATCGTCAGAACAATCCGTTTTGGGAATATCGTCAACCAATTCAGGAGTATTTCCCTCGGGGTTTATTTCATTAAGGCTGCCAGAAGAAGAATCTGCTTCCGACCAATCCTGGATACTCATATCCAGATACCTTGCTCTCTTTGTGGGCAACCTGCGAGTATCGGGAGCTCTTTCGGGAGGTCTTTTGGAGGGCATGTCGAAGGATGAGGTTTCTAATGCTTTCTCTTTGCCGGTTTCCGGAGTGGGAGTTTTAATCCTGGGACTGTCGGTTTCAATTTTGAGTTCTGAAAATGCGCTTTTGTGGATGGGACTCTTTAAGGCTTTCCTCTTTTTTTCAGGTTCAGTCTCGCGATCTTCTGAATCTTCAGCTTTCTCTGCCGGAATCAAACCGTAGTCATTGCAGTAATCCCTGATCTCCTTGAGGAAATCGTCTCCGTATTTCCGGAGTTTATGGTCTCCTACCCCTGTGATCGAATGAAACTCTTCAGGGCTTTGCGGGAGCCTTGCAGCCATCTCCTTCAGGCTGGTATCGGAGAAAATGATATAGGGAGGAAGATTTTTCTTTAAAGCAATCTGTTTCCTGAGGGCTTTTAGCCTCTCAAAAAGAATAGGGTCATGCTCTGTCCCCGATTTTGGAAGTCCTCCAGATGTTGCTTTTTTAAGGATCTCAGTAGCAGTTGAATATACATTGGCAGGAAGCTGTATATTATCTTCGTCTTTTCCTGTAATTTTGCCTGCCGGCGCTGGCGGTATAAAACGCTTTTCAGCCCCGGGTATGAAACCCTCAGGACAGACAAGCTCAACGCTCTCCGCTCCCTTCAAAATTTTTCTGCTCATGGCATTCAGTTTCAGAACAGGATACTGGGCTCCGCTTACATCCAGAAGCCCGGTATTTGTCATTTCGGAGGCCAGAGCCCTCCACTGCTCCTTTGTAAACTCCCGCCCGTTGCCGTGGGACTTCAGCCGTTCATGGTGATTTTGTATGATCTTTTTATTCTTTGAGCCTGTGAGCACATCAATAACATAATTGGTGCCGAAACGCTGATTCAGTTCCTGGACACAGACGACCAGTTTCCTGGCAGCTTCGGTCCCGTCAAAAGTGTCTTTAGGCCTGAGGCAGGTATCACAGTTACCGCATGACGCTGGAAACTCTTCACCGAAATATTCCATGAGAGTCTGGCGCCTGCACTTATTTCCTTCGCAGTAGGCCACCATCTGCCTTAACTGCACAAGAGAGATATCCTTTTCTTTCTCATTTGTTTTCTGTGCGATGAAGTACTCAATTTTAAAGCGGTCTCCCCTGCTGAAAAAAAGGATGCATTCGCATGGGCTGCCGTCCCGGCCCCCTCTTCCTGTTTCCTGGTAATAACTTTCAAGATTCCGGGGAAGGTCATAGTGTATTACAAACCGGACATTGGACTTGTCAATCCCCATCCCGAAAGCGATTGTGGCCACTATTATGTCCACATCATCTTTTATGAACATCTCCTGGTTTCGGGCACGTTCGGAATCTGAAAGTCCGGCATGATAGGAAAGAGCCCTGAACCCGGCAATATTCAGCTTTTTTGTAAGGTTTTCCACGTTGTTCCGGCTCTGGCAATAGATGATTCCGGCTTCTCCCCTGTGCCTGCGCAGGTAGTCAGTAATCTCTGAAAAAGTATCTTTTTTTGGCCTGACCTCATAGTAAAGGTTGCTCCGGTTAAAGCTGGCAACGTAAGGACCTTTTTCCTGATCAATATCAAGTCCAAGCTGGGATATGATGTCTTTTCGGACCCTGTCGGTGGCTGTAGCCGTGAGTGCAATAACCGGCACATCAGGAAAGCCGGTCTTCGGGTCCCTAAGAAGTTTCATTTTTCGGTACTCAGGCCGGAAGTCATGGCCCCATTCCGAAATACAGTGTGCCTCGTCGATTGCAAAAAGGCTAACCTTGCCTTTCTTCAGGAAGGCAAAAGTCCCGGGCATCATGAGCCGTTCGGGTGCAATATAAAGTATCTTCAACCTGTTTTCCAGAAAAGCTGTTTTAACATCCCGGATTTCTCTTGCACTCTGGGTACTGTTCATACAGGCCGCTGCAATCCCATTTGCATCAAGCCCGTCAACCTGGTCTTTCATCAGAGAAATCAGGGGAGAAACCACGACAGTGACCCCATCCAGGAGAAGGGCAGGCAGCTGGTAGCAGATCGACTTGCCCCCTCCTGTAGGCATGAGCACGAAGACATCTTTTCGGTCCAGGACGTCCCTGATAATTTCCTCCTGAAGGGGGCGAAAAGCAGTATATCCGAAGTACTGGCGGAGTACAGAGTACATTCTGGCAGACATCAATACCCTGGACTCAAGCTCATTTTTACTATCTCTCAATACTCCGTAATCAATGCCCATTATCTCATCCCTGAGTTTGCAGAACTCGTACCATGCCAGAATATAAAATTCCAGGAAGATCTTTGAAGGTCACCGTATTATTTGAAAGTCAACGTATATATGAAATAGATGTCCCCATGACATCAATTTATAACACTTGCGCAATAGCTATGCTTTAGTTGTGAAGCCGCAACGCTGTGGTGTTTTGGGTTCATCTTATTTAAGTTGCAGGTATGCGGGTTGAAAGTATTTACATCCGGATATCAAAAAGGTATTCATTTGCTTTCAAAAAACGAGAGATAAATTTCTTTTTTAAACCTGCGGAGATAAAAATCAGGAGCTGATTTACTGAGATAATTCAGAGCACCACTCCAGAAAGAAATTTATGTGATGATGGTGTTTAACTATATTGGGAAATTAGTTATGTTGAGAGAATGCCTCAGATTTGAAACCGGTTAACTCTGGAATTGAAGTCCGGAAGGCAACCGGGAGAACTGCAGATTAAGCGATCCTTTTATTCCGAATGTTGACCAGGGTTATTCTCTGAACATGAAGGTTATTCCCTGAACATGAAGAGCACTCCTGTCCCCAGTACCGCGACACTTGAAATCCCGGACTATAGAACAAAACCTCACATAAACATAACGATGATGGTGCCTTTTCTTCATGAGATGATAGGACTTAAGAAGAAAAGGCGAGGCCGCTAACGCGGAAAAGCAAATGTGGAAGTAAAGAAAGGGGGGAATGGAGCGGATACCATAACCTCTAAAATCAGGCATCCTCAGCGCCTGGGAAGTCAGTGCCTGATAAGAGGTAAAAGAATGAGGGGGAAGAAATATGGCCGCACATATCGATCTTTACTTCCACCATTTGCAAAATACCTTCTTTTAAGTACTGACTTTTACTATTCGACTATAATTTTATATTCAGCCGATTTTATATTCAGCCGACCTCAATTCTCAGTTAACCTCGTATCCATGTGCCTTCAGGTATATGGTCATCCGGACAAAACAAAATGAAATGTTCAAAGAAATTGATATATAAAACTTCATTTTAAAAAGTTGGATAAAAATCCCGCTAAAAGTCCCCTATCAAGACAAGAAAAGATCTTTTATCCGATGCTGTTTATGATTAGCCAGCGATTACCATAAGTAGAATAAACAGCACTCCAAGCATCAGTATAAACATCAGAGCCATCCATAACTTTAACGCTTTTTCTGTATTCAAAGTTCCAACTCCTCTGTTCTTAATTTGAGATGTACTGATTTATAAATGCAAGAACAAATATTCAGAAACATGAGTATTTAGTATCGGGTTGTTTATTATATCCCCTATTTTTCGATTTATGCACCGTCTTTTGGATAATATATATGGGTTTTCATATATTTACGATCAAAATTTAAAATAAATACATGATAAGAAATTTCCAGGTGAAATGGGGGCATCAAACAAATACTCCGGAAAAAACAAATATGAAGTTTATTTTTCCGTTTTCAAAATTTCCGGTATCTTTTCAGGCCTGAAAATAAACCTGGTACTTCACAGCAATCTTCCCCGGAAAACCCCTTTAACTGCTGAAGCAAAAGTCCCCCAGTTAAATTAAAATCAACACTTATGATCCAAATCAGCACTTATGATACTGATGTTTTTTCGCTTAATATTACTTTTTACTTTTGACATATCCTCATTTCTTCAAATCTATAATTTCTTTTTCCTGTACCATCAACTCCAGAATATCAACCATTCTCTTCTGAGATTCTGCCATGCTCTGCAGGGATTTTGCAATATTCTCAAGTTTATCAATAATTTCATAGTTTTCACTGCCCATTCCTATCACTAACTCCCATCCGATCTTTTTAATAACAATATTTTGGAGAAGCTTAATATATAATTGTAATTTTTGGTTTTTTGGAGGGGGTTAGAAGGTAATTTCAGGGCTTAAAAAACTCTCATAGAAGTTTCTTTCATTGATTTTTGCCCAATCTATTCTCTCTGGTCTTTTAATTCCCTGCCACTACCCGCATTTTTCATACACCTCTTGAAGAAATAAAATTTTACGCCATCCAGAGAGATCTTACCAGCCAGTAAGTTACTGGATAGTCGGATAAAATAAAGATAGTTTCCAGAGGGTCCTGAGAAACTTTGGACATTAAGGAAAAATAGTAAAAACAGGTAAACATCTGGCCTTCAAGAGAACGAGAATAACTTTAAAAATTATCTGGATTAAAGAAGGAAATCAATGACTTCTCCGACTATACCTTTAAATATCAAAAACCCCATGCACTGACTCATATATCACAAGAATATATAATCAAATTTTAATAATTTTCATACATTCACCAATCACTATCATTTCTTCAAAGGAAGATTAATTTAGCATCATTTAAGGAGCATT
Organism: Methanosarcina sp. 2.H.T.1A.6; assembly: GCF_000979455.1. GTDB lineage: Archaea > Halobacteriota > Methanosarcinia > Methanosarcinales > Methanosarcinaceae > Methanosarcina. The sequence goes on along the minus strand of NZ_JJOY01000005.1, from coordinate 282,193 downwards.
TCAATGGTAAAACCCGAGAAATTCATTCCAAAGGCAATTGAGAAGATCAGTCAGGAAATAAAAGACGGGAAAGCAATTATTGCTCTCTCGGGCGGCGTGGACAGTTCTGTTTGTGCGGAGCTGGCTTACAGGGCGATCGGGGACAGGCTGCAGCCGATCTATATCGACACAGGGCTCATGAGGAAAGGAGAAACCGAGAGGATAAAGCACATCTTCTCCCACATGAACCTGGATATTGTCTATGCAAAGGACAGGTTCCTTGCAGCCCTGAAGGATATTACTGACCCTGAAGAGAAACGGAAGGCCATAGGCGAGACTTTCATCCGCGTTTTTGAAGACGAGGCAAAGAAGCTTGCAGCCGATTACCTGATCCAGGGCACGATCTATCCTGATAGAATCGAGTCCGAAGGCGGGATCAAGTCCCACCACAATGTTGGAGGGCTGCCGAGCGTAATGGACTTTAAGAAAATTGTTGAGCCTATCGGGGACCTTTACAAGGATGAGGTAAGGGAAGTAGCCTGGGCACTCCAGCTGCCTGAAGAGATCTGCGAGAGGATGCCTTTCCCGGGTCCCGGGCTTGCGGTGCGCATTCTCGGAGAGATTACCGAGGAAAAACTTGAAGTCGTGCGGGAAGCAAACTTCATAGTAGAAGAGGAACTTCTTGAGAGGTTCTGCCCCTGGCAGACTTTTGCTGCGGTGCTCGGCAAAGGCACAGGAGTAAAAGGAGATGTCCGGGCTTACGGCTGGATCGTGGCTGTAAGGGCTGTAGGGTCAAGGGACGGAATGACTGCAGAAGCACTCGAACTCCCATGGGAGGTCCTCAAGACACTCGAATCGAGGATCACTTCTGAAATTTCGAATGTCGCCAGGGTTGTATACGATATCACACCAAAACCGCCTGCAACTATCGAGTTTGAGTAAAACCGGAAAATAGAAGATAAAAGTGAAGCCCGAAATGGCTTCATCCACTTTTTTTACAAATCGTGCAGTAAATCATAAAATGAATATTAAATGAATATTAAATGAATATTAATCCATAATAGCGAGTTCTACGCCCATGTCCCTTAATAAAGCAGTACTGGATATCCGGCAGCGGATAAAAGTCAAGCCATCACCTACGAATGAACCTGCGGCAAGCTGGACCGGAACAGACCTTGTAAACGGGGTAGAGACAAAGACCCTCACGGTCATCTTCAAAAGTGCAGGCTGCCGCTGGGGAAAAGCCGGCGGCTGTACGATGTGCGGATACGTCTATGACTGTGCAAGTGAGCCACCATCCCTCGAAGACTACATCGCCCAGCTTGCAAAAGCAATGAGGAAAGCTGAAAAGTTCCCTGAGTTAATGGTCAAGATCTTCACCTCAGGTAGTTTCCTTGACGAACAGGAAGTCTTTCCTGAAGCCAGAGATGCAATCCTTAAAAACCTTGCAGATGATCCAAGGGTCATCAAAGTGCTTGTTGAAACCCGGCCTAACTTCGTAACCGAAGAGAATGTACAGGCCTGCCTCAGCATCCTGAAAGACAAACCCTTCGAACTCGCGTTCGGGCTGGAGACAAGTTCGGATAAGATCCGAAAAGATTCCATTAACAAGGGTTTCACATTCCAGGACTTTGTCCGTGCAGCAGAAATTGCAAAAAAGTATGGAGTAACCATAAAAGCTTACCTTATGCTCAAACCCCTCTTCCTCTCCGAAAAGCAGGCAATGGAAGATATCATACATTCCATAGATGATGCAGCTCCTTATGCTGACACCGTATCCATCAACCTCTGTAACGTCCAGAAAGGCACCCTTGTCGAAGCCCTCTGGGAGAAAGGTCAATACCGCCCACCCTGGCTCTGGAGCATAGTAGAAATCCTGAAAAAGGCAAAAGCCGCCCATCCGGATCTCCCTCTAATGTCCGACCCGGTCGGGGCAGGCTCAAAGCGCGGCCCTCGAAACTGTAAAATATGCAGTCCGGAAGTTGCAGATTCCCTCAGGACTTTCTCACTCACCCAGAACCCAGCCGACCTCAGTACAACAGACTGTGAATGCAAAGAACTCTGGAAAAAAGTCCTGGAAATCGAAGACTTCACCTATGGGGCGCCAATTTTAGACTGAGATTGCTGAAAAAACACTCCATTTGAAAAAAGAGAATGCTAAAATCTAAAAAGTTGCCAGGGCAAGTGTATTCGCCCTGACGCCTTTTTGCCTCTTTATTTCATAATTCTTCTAGAAGTTAAAGGCCACTGGTACCTGTGGTCACTCCGACGGGTGCTCCGGCCCGTAGATCATTGTCCCGACTCCACCATCTGTGAAGAGCTCAAGAAGCATAGAGTGGGAAACGCTCCCATTTATGATATGTGCCTTCTCTACCCCACTTTTAACCGCAACAGCAGCCCCTTTGATTTTGGGGATCATGCCCCCACTGATAACTCCTTCCTCAATAAGGGGATCAATTTCATCCAGATTTACGCGAGAGATGCGGCTGCTCGGATCTTTAATGTCTCTAAGGAGACCGGAAACATCGGTCATAAGTATCAATTTTTTAGCATTCAAAGACGCTGCGATGTCTCCTGCGACCGTATCAGCATTGATATTCAGGGCATTGCCTTTTGCGTCCACAGCAATCGGAGAGATAACAGGGATATAACCTTTTTCAAGCATGATATGAAGAATTTCCGGGTTTATGACCTCACTTTCCCCGACCCAGCCTATATCCACTTCAGTTTCCACGCCATCAATAAGTACACGTTTTACAGCCTGTTTATGGCCAAGGATCATTCTTCCGTCGTAGCCTGTAAATCCGACACCTTTGCCGCCAAACATCCCGATAAGGGATACAATTTTAGTATTGATATTCCCGACAAGAACCATCCTTGCAATTTCCATAGTTTCGTCATCTGTAATGCGAAGGCCCTGGAAAAACTCAGCCTTCTTGCCCATACGTTCCATTTTTTCAGTTATTTCAGGCCCGCCGCCATGCACGATAACGGGTTTGATCCCCACGTAACGCAGGAGGACAATATCTTTTATGATATCCTCCATGATCTGGGCGCTGACCATTGCGTTTCCACCCACTTTGATAACCATGATTGAATCATAGAACTCCTGCATATAAGGCAGGGCTTCAATAAGCACATTTTCTCTTTTGAGTCCCATGATTTAGGAATCATAAAATCTCTTTTTAAACTTATCGTTAAACCTTACAGATACAGGCTCAGAAAAATTCTGTAAAAAAAGCAAATTCACCCAAACTTTGATAAAAATATATTAGTGTAGAGGAATTATAGAAGTTATAGAAGTTGTATAAATTATAAAAATCATAGAAATTATAAAAAGTATAGAAATAAGCCAGCCCGGATAGTATAAAGAAGCCGTCCAGGCTAATTCTGCATATGGATATCAAAAAGAAAAAGAAAGAACCCCGATTTCCAGGGTATGTGAGTGATATAGGTTTATTCGATTTTTTCGATCTTTTCTTTCTTGACAAAGGGCTTGCTAATTTTCTCAGGCATCCATTCAGGCCTATTTTTGGGGGCTGCGACAAGTTCCTTCCATGCCTTGAAAACGTGCACCTTCTTTGTCCCGCGTTCTCTGAGGCGGATGACATCCGGTTTGGATTTGGTACCGGCGCCCCGGTTTGCAGCTTTCAAAGCAGCCTGACGAGGCTGTTTACCTGTGAAAACTCCATGCTCATTGCCTTCTTCGTCTCGTAAAACAAAATTTCTTGTGTTGGACATAAAGGTCACCTCGCAAATTGTATTGCTAGACACTGATTAATTTTTAAAGTATATAAAATCTTTCTTCAGGATGTCGCCAGTAGTTATTGGTTTATGCAAAACTGCCCTAAATCTGTACAGGGCATATAAACTAAATTTTTAGATATTGTGGTCAAAATGGGAAATATTTAAATATTTATCCATTGTTAAAAATGTGACATAAAATAGGATTCAGGAAAGGGTTTGTAGATACTCTTGCAAAATAGATTTTTTTACTTATGGAAAAGAGCTTGGAAAGCACAAACTTTACATGCTATAACTTCTTATGGTCACTATATTTTTCCAAATGCATATAATAAAATTATGTATTTGTTAAGGATTTATTCTATAAATCAATCATACACTCATCTTTTCACGGATCTGGTTAAAATATGGAACACTGTAATTTCAACCTCCCGGATGTCCAAGCCAGCAAACCAAGCATAGCTATCAACCTCACCCGTGTTGGGGTAACAAACATGAAAAAGCTGGTTGAAATCAAACGAAAGGACAAGCGTCCGATAGTACTGATTTCAACTTTTGATGTCTTTGTTGACCTGCCTTCGGACCGTAAGGGAGCGAACCTTTCAAGGAACTTCGAAGCTGTAGACGAAGTGTTGGAGAAGGTTCTCAGCACACCGGTATACGAAATAGAACAACTATGCAGCGATATTGCGCATAACCTGCTTGGCCGCCACGAATATGCAAATCAGGCTGAAGTCAGGATGAAAAGCGAATATATGATAAGGCGCACCTCCCCTTCAACAGGGATCAAGTGTCAGGAAGTCGTGAATATCTTTGCTGAAGCTTCGGCTGTAAGAGGCAACGGCGATAAAGGCTACTTTGATGTGAAAAAACTCATCGGAGCTGAAGTTGTGGGAATGACTGCCTGTCCCTGCGCTCAGGAGATAATGAGAGATAAGGCTGCAAATGAGCTTGCCGACCTTGGAGTTGACAGGGATACAATCATAAAATTCCTTGAGAGAGTTCCTATGGCTACCCACAATCAGCGTGGAATAGGTGTTGTCTCAATCAAAGTAGCTCACGATTTTGATGTTTCCCTGGAAAACATAATCAAGATAATTGAACACTCCATGAGTTCAAGCGTTTATGAGATCCTGAAACGCTCAGACGAGAAGGTTGTTGTGGAAACTGCACACATGAACCCCAAGTTTGTGGAAGACTGTGTAAGGACAATGGCAGACAATGTTGTAAAAGAATTCCCAAACCTTCCCGATAATGCAGTAATCACTATCAAACAGACCAATGAGGAAAGCATACACAGACACAATGCATATGCCGAAAGGGTCGCTCTCATGGGAGACCTCAGGAACGAAATAAATCAGTAAAAAGGTTAACTAATAAAAGAAGGGAAACGATGCTGAGAGATCAGCAAACTTTAAATTCTTTTTTTTATATTTCAAACTCTGAAGCCTCTATTGAGTCTTTCAGGGCTTTTTTTGGAGTCATTTACAGTTAAGACCCCACAAACTTTATTAAAGGGCCTGAATAACCTATTAGAAGCTATTAAAGAAGGAATGGACTTGCAGGGCCTAAAATGCCAGCGTCCTGGAAGCTCTCGAGGTGAAATCATGGCTGATGCTGAAGAAATCACAGCGGTAGGGCGCAACAAAAAAACCATTAGAGTGGGAGATGCTGTCAAATACGTAAATAGCGATACCGTAAGCAGGGTTAGTGAGATAAAAAAGGACGAACAGGGAAAAGTCTGGGTGCTGCTCGAAAGCACCGACCTCTGGTACAGAGAAGAAACCCTGGAATTTACGGAGATCAGACCCACAGAAAAGAGAGAAGAAAGGGAATATACTGCCGAAGAACTGGAAGAAAGGTTCAGGAAAGAAAGGGAAACGATGCAGGGCTTTGATCTTGGAAAAGCCGGAGGAGGAGGGGCAGGAGGTTAATTCATCCTGCCTTTACTTTATTTTACTTTATTAATTAACTCTTTAATTCTCGTTTTTTATTCAACTCTTTAAGCACGACGTCAACTACCCGCTAAATCTAAAGATTTAACGGGTTTCCTGCTTAGGTTTTATGACTGCCAGTTCACTTTTCCTGCATTTTTATCCGCTGTGCAAGAATGCATTTTCCACCGTGCCTGCCGCCAAGCGGATTTTGCGGGGTACCCAGGGAGTTCATACAGCGCGCCATAACAGCCGCACCTCTGGCAAGCCCGTCGTCCACAAAGACTACTCTCTCATCGATTTTGGGGGCGAGGTTCATTTTATCCAGGCAGCTCAGGATTAATTTAGGCTTGTTCCCGGTAATCCCTGCCCTACCGGTAATTCCGAAAGTTGTGTCTTCAAAAATGAGGCCTTCTTTTTTTGCGACCTCTATTAGCCGGCACACCACTCCGGCCATTACCTCGTCAATGACAGCATAAACGATCTGAAGCCCGTGGGTCTTACAAATTTCCACGCCTATCGCGCTCAGCTTTCCCATATCCGAACCGTTTTCGCCCACATCGCAACCTATAAGCGTTACACCTATCTCCTCGGCTGCATCCGGCCTTACAGGGACACTGCCGTACCTCTGTCTATCCCTGGGAACTTTTTCAATGATTATGAGCTCATGAATGCGCCTTGCATAATCTTCAATAGCTTTAGCCTTCATCTTCAAAGTAAGGAAAGAAGGTGGTTTCTGTTTCTCAAAAACTTCCAGAGCAGTTCCTACCTTAGAATCAACGATTTTCGAACCCCTAATAATGGCGTCAGGAATTGCACCTGCATAACCGCAGAAGTTTCCAATTGTTTTTGCATATGGCTGGTCAGGGCTTGTGATCCTGCCATCAAGGGTCGTCCCGAAGTCAATTGAGATGCAGGGATTCCTGAAATCAACATCAGTCAGTTTAGCAGCTTCCTTTATTCCTGCTGTTGCAAGCTCTCCCTCCATTTCGTTTGCAACAATTTCAACTCCAGTAGAGCCTATAGGAGGCGTAACACCGGCTACAGCCCCATCAAAGATGACTTTTTCCAGTTTACTGTATTTCTGGAGTTTTTTAGAAATATTCGAGATGGACATTGGCGGAGTCATGTTCCTTGGAGGGACACCTGCCATCAGACACCCGTCTGCCAGAGCTTTGATAAATTCCCCCACTTCCTCCGGGGTATCAAAACCTGCAACGACACCCGTAGAGCGCACCACAAAATTGAGGTCAGTCTTTATATCCAGGCTGGCTTTTTCCATGGCTTCGGCGAGGGTGCTCCTCACCAGCTCTGCAACGGCCTCACGCGTAAGTTCCACACCCGTAAGGGTCTTTCCGAACACGGTTTCTCCGGGTTTTGGAGGACGGACATCTCTGGTCATGCGCAAGACCTTGTTTATGATATGTGTCCTTCCGGTATCCATATTGACGGCTGTAAGGATAGATTTGGTTGTGGTATTTCCTACTTCTACGGAAGCCACAATAAAGAACGGTTTTGATTTGAGGTCAATCAAACGAACCTGAGGAGATTCTGCAATTCTGGGTTTCAGAGCCATTTTTAGTCCCTTCCTGAGGATTTATACATAGTTTCAATTGCATCTATATCCGGTACGGTTGAACTGCAGATATAGAATTCAATTGGGCTTGTACTAAAGAATGTAATAATGGATTTCATTTTAAGATGAACTGCTTTTTGTAGTTTAATCAAAGGTAATCCAAACTGATTTGAAAATGATTCAAACTAATTTAAACGCTATTAAACTGGTTAAATCTAACACGAATGCATTGGACATAACAATTAGAAACCGGATATTTTGAGTATCGGAATATGCCGGAGATATATATCTCCAGGATTTGATAAAAATGTATTACAAGAGCACAATTTATATGAAGTTTAAAGAAGGTATTAACCAAAGCCTATAATAATCTTTGCTAAAGCACTTCAAAGTGCCAGTCTATTTCAGTTAAGTATTATGATAACTGACCTATCCACAACTTATTTGCGACTATACATTTTTATTAGTTATGTCTACATATACTGATTATTTATTTTTCGCCCTACTTTTTTGCCATTCCAGGATCACTTTTCTTGTATTCACTTATCATTTTTCTTGTTTTTACTTATCATTACTCGCTCTTAATATGACACCTATTCATTCATCCCTCAACATCATTTCTATAAAGAATGTTTCGACTTCAAAGCAATGTTTTCAATCAAGCCTGAAATTATTTGCCCATAAGAATAAATTACAGCACGTAATTATAAAGAATGAAAATTATAAAGAATATAATTATAATAACATGCGTAATTAATAAACACTCATGAAATATAATAATTCGATGTTGAAGAACTTATAATAGATTATTCCAAGGAATGACGCATGTGGCGTTTCCTGAGATTTGGGATAAATAATCATCGGAGGCCTTTAATGCCGTTAGACCCTATTTGCAAGAAAATTATATCTGAAGATACTGAATACTTTTCGGATTACGGGGGAAAACATTACTATTTCTGCAGTACCGAATGCAAACATAAATTCGATACACTTGAAAAAAGCGTTATCCGGCTTAAGCGAAACCTGAGTGAAAAGGAAAAGATTTCCTTCGGAAAACTGAAAAAAGACATCATAAAACCAGGAATCTGCACCCTCTGCGGAGCCTGTGCAGCAAACTGTGAGTACATAACCATTGAGAACGGTGCGCCAAAACTGGTCGGCCCCTGCAAAGCCTGCGGGGTCTGCTATTATCAGTGTCCAAGGACAATCACTACAGAAGAAGGACTAATTGGGAGCTTCCGATATGCCTACGCCGCAAAGTCTGCAATTCCCGAAATGAAGGGGCAGGACGGCGGAGTTGTAACCTCTCTCCTCCTTTATGCCCTGGATGAGGGACTGATCGACTGCGCCGTGGTCACAACCCGCTCAAAGGAAGAACCCTGGAAACCCATACCCAAATTAGCAACAACCAGAGAGGAGATTCTTGAAAGCGGAGGAAGCATCTACTCCCACTCAATGACTCTGGAAGCCCTGATGAGCGCAATCAAACAGGGAATGCAGAGCATCGCCTTTGTAGGGACGAGCTGCAACATCGACGCCGTCACAAAGATGCAGAAAAGCTCTTACGGCTTACTACACCTCTTCATGAGGGCAAAAATCCTGAAATTGGGGCTCTTTTGCATGGACACCTTCGCCTACGAAGGAATCAAGGCAGTGCTGGAAATTTATGGGATCGCGCTCGAAAATGTAGAGGCCATGAAAATCCGAAAAGGAAAGTTCGAAGTTACGCTGAAAGATGGAAAAGAACATGTCTTCGAACTCAGCGATTTCGATGAATACCGGAGTTCATCCTGCCAGTTCTGTACAGACCTGGCCTCTGAAAACGCAGACCTCTCCTTCGGTGGAGTCGGCAGCCCCCAGGGCTGGACCACGGTCCTCGCCCGCTCAGCCATAGGTTACGAGATCTTCAACGAAGCCGTAGACAACGGCTACATCGAAGCCCGGCACCTTACCGACGAAGAACTCGAAAAAGTACTCAACCTGGCAAAAATGAAGAAAGTCCAGATGTACGCTCTCCACATGAGGCAGAAAGTCTAAAAGTCCAAAAAATCAGTCCTCTGAGCAAGCAAACCGGAAAAAATGGTCGCTTGCTCATCTTTTATAACCCTTCAGATAGGAGATTAAAGTTTGTGCCCATAAGTTAGTCCGCTTTAGCGAGCGAAGCTCACTGCTAAAACCCATAGATTAGCCCTCTTGAGCGCAGCGAAAAGGGCAGTGTACTGCAGAGCCGCAACTCTGCTGAAACGGACCGCGTACTGTTGCGATTACATCGCAACTCCCAGGAAATCTCCGATTTCCTGTGATCCCGAGGCGCAATTCGGGAGGCGAAACTGGGGAACGGAAGAATATATATTTATTTCATAAACTGTTTCTATAATGCATTACCAACGGCATTCTATTCAGGATTATTCTATTTTTGAGGAATTTTCATGATCACAAAAGAAGATGTAGAACACATCGGCTGGCTTGCCCGCATTGAGATCAATGAGCAGGAAACAGTCGAGTATATGGAAAAACTTAACTCAGTTTTGGAGTATTTCGGGCAGATTGATGAGTTGCAGACCGAAGATGTTACTCCCACATACCATGTTGCTGAGATCTATAATGTATTCAGAGAAGATATGGTGGAAGAATGCCTCCCGCAGGAAACCGTTCTTGCAAACACCGAAAACAAACAGGACGGGGCTTTCAGGGTCCCGAAGATCGGCTGAGGAGATGTTTTGATGGCAAAATGGATGAGTGTTGCACAGGTTAAAGAGAAGATTAAAGAAAGCTCAGCCGAAGAAGTAACAGCCAGCTACCTTGAAGTTATCGGAAAGAGCAAAATCAACGGCTACGTGACGGTTTCCGATAAAGCCCTTGAGCAGGCGAAGAAGATAGATGAGGAAGGGCACAGGGGTCCTCTTGCAGGCGTTCCAATCGCAATCAAGGATAACATTTCCGTAGTCGGGCTGCCAAACAGCTGCGGCTCGAAGATTCTTGAAGGCTACGTTCCTCCTTTCAATGCTCACGTAATCGAAAAGCTTCTTGCTGCCGGAGCTGTAGTCCTTGGAAAAACCAATATGGATGAGTTTGCCATGGGTTCATCCACGGAAACCAGCCATTTCGGGCCGACTGCAAACCCCTGGGACCTTGAAAGGGTGCCGGGCGGATCTTCAGGAGGCAGTGCAGCGGTTGTTGCAGCCGGAGAAGCTCCTTTTGCCCTTGGTTCTGACACCGGGGGATCTGTACGCTGTCCTGCGGCTTTCTGCGGCGTTGTAGGGTTTAAACCAACATATGGAGCCGTTTCGAGGTACGGAGTTGTGGCTTACGCAAATTCCCTTGAACAGGTTGGACCTCTTGCAAACAACGTAGAAGATACTGCAGTCCTGATGGATGTTATAGGCGGTTACGACCGGAGAGATTCCACTTCCATTGACAGTAAAACCGAATACCAGAAAGCTCTTGTTGACGATGTAAAGGGCCTGAAAATAGGGGTTCCGCAGGAATTTTTCGGAGAAGGCATCCATCCTGACGTAGAAAAAGCCGTATGGGACGCTATACACAAATGTGAGAGCCTCGGAGCGACCTGGGAAGAGGTCTCGATGCCCAACATAAAGTACGCTCTTGCTTCATACTATATCATTGCAATGAGTGAAGCGTCCTCAAACCTTGCCCGCTTCGACGGAACACGTTACGGGTTCAGGGAAAACGCCGAAAACTGGCACGCAATGGTCTCAAAGACCAGAGCCGAGGGTTTCGGAGCCGAAGTCAAGAGAAGAATTCTCCTGGGGACCTATGCGCTTTCTGCAGGTTATCACGACAAGTACTACCTCAAAGCCCTGAAGGTAAGGACTCTTGTAAAGCAGGACTTTGATAAGGCTCTCTCAAAAGTTGACCTGCTTATGGCTCCGACCATGCCTAACCCTGCTTTCAAGATAGGGGAAAAGATTGAAGACCCGCTTACCCTCTACCTCTCGGATGTAAACACCTGTCCGATTAACCTTGCAGGCGTACCTTCAATTTCCGTACCCTGTGGCTTTACTGACGGACTGCCAATAGGGCTCCAGATAATGGGCAAACCCTTTGACGAGTCCACCGTCCTGCGTGCAGCCTATACTTTCGAGCAGAATACCGATTACCACACAAAGAGACCTCCGGAGGTGGCGTAAATGGCTTACGAAAACCCTGACGGCATAAGGATAGGGCTTGAAATCCACGTCCAGCTCAACAAACTTAAGACCAAAATGTTCTGCGGCTGCTCTACCGATTACCACAATGCAGCCCCCAACACCCACACCTGTCCGGTTTGTCTTGGCCTTCCCGGTACGCTTCCGGTCCTGAACAAAAAAGCCGTAGAAGCCGCAATTAAGGTGGGACTTGCTCTTGAAGGAGAGATTGCAGAAGAGACCCAGTTCCACAGGAAGAACTACTTCTACCCTGACCTTCCCAAAGGTTTCCAGATAACCCAGTATGATTTCCCCATTGTTAGCAAGGGAAAGGTTGTGATCGAAGGAGAGGACGGGGAGCATGTAGTCGGAATTACAAGAGCTCACATGGAAGAAGACCCTGGAAAGCTTGTGCACATAGGGAGCATCGAGAAGTCCAAGGGTGTCCTTATAGACTACAACAGGTCAGGCATGTCCCTGATTGAAACCGTTACCGAGCCAGATATGAGGAGCCCCAAGGAAGCCAGAAGGTTCCTTGACAAGTTCAGAAACATCCTCGAATACCTGGATGTCTTTGACGGAAATCTCGAAGGGGCTATGCGTGTAGACGCAAACGTCTCAGTCCACTGGGGCACCCGTGTTGAGATCAAGAATATCTCTTCCCACAAAGGAGTGGAAAGGGCTCTCCTCTACGAGATCATGCGCCAGAAGAACGTGATCCGCCGTGGCGGTAAAATCGTGCTGGAAACCCGCCATTTTGATGAAGGCAGGGGAGTAACAACCTCAATGAGGACAAAAGAAGAAGCCGAAGACTACCGCTACTTCCGTGAGCCTGACCTTATGCCCATGCGTGTGACTGACTGGATTCCTGCAATCAAAGATACTCTGCCTGAACTTCCTGACGCCAAACGTACACGCTTCATGGAACAGTATGGCATCACGGATATGCATGCAAGGTCCCTCACTTCCAAGATCATGCTCGCCGACTTCTACGAAGGAGTCTGTGCAAAAGGCGTTGACCCGAAAACCGCCGCTACCTGGGCAGCCGACGTCTTCCTGGGGGAGCTAAACTATCGCGACCTTGCAATCTCTTCTTATGACGGCAGGACAATCGGCTTCATCCACGCAAAAGACCCGGAGATCGAGAATTCCTTCAAGGTCCCGGATATGGTAGAACTGGTCACCCTTTTTGCCGAAGGCAAGGTAAGTGACAGGGCTGCAGTTGAAGTCATCCGTACAATTCTGGACGGCACGGAGGAAAAAACTCCCTCCCAGATCATCGAAGAAAAAGGTCTTTTCAAAGCCGAAGATGACCTGGTCACGAAGGCTGTTGCCGAAACAATTGCCGAAAATGCAGCAGCAGTACAGGACTATTTAGGAGGAGCAGAAAAGTCCCTGAACTTCCTTGTAGGACAGGTCATGAAAAAGACAAAAGGCACGGCAGATGCAAAGACAGCCCGTGAACTGATTGTAAAGGAACTTAAAGGGTAACCCGGTAGGGTTTACCTTTTTTAATTTTCTTTTTCAATACTTTTATCTAGAGTTCTTTATCTAGAGTTCTTTAAATTGATTTATTTAAACTGATTTTTGGATTTTATTCCAGCCTCTGATTTTTAATAAAGGTCAGGCCTCCGATCTTCGAGAATAGAGCCGGTTTGCCTTATTTCCCTTGCCTCTTCAGGATCGATTTCCCCAATGAGGATACATTCTTCCTTTCCGGCTTCTGCCAGGATGCGGCCCCATCCATCGGCAATAAAAGAGCCGCCAGGATAAGTCGAATACCTGTCTTTTCCCACCCTGGTGCAGGCGATATGCGGCAACTGGTTTTCAATCGCCCGGGAAATGGACATAATTCGCCAGGGATATATATAAAAGTCCGGGATTTCACCAGCTGAGACCAGCAGATCTGCACCCTCAAGGGCCAGTTTTCGGGCAACTTCCGGATACCGGAGCTCATTGCAAACTATGAGTCCTAAGGAGAGCCCGTACTTTTGCAGTCTGATAGGAGATATGCTGTCTCCGGGCGCAAAATATTCTTTTTCCGGGCCGTAAAGCTGGACTTTTCGGCGGGTGCCGGCTAGCTTTCCGGACTCTATGCAAAAACCGAGGTTAAATTGGGAAGGAACCTTCATTTCTGAACTTATTGAGTCCCCTTCTCTTTTTTCGATCATTGAACCTGCAAGAATACAATCATGTTCTCTGGAAAAGGCACGGAGAGCTTCGAGCGTGGGACCGGAAGCAGTTTCAGCCACTTCCCCTATACGGTCATAACAAAAGCCGGTTGAGAAAACTTCCGGAAAGACGAGCAGCTCGGCTTCTTTTGAAACTGCGTCTTCTGCCAGGGAGAGGGCACGCTCAAGGTTTTCATGTTTCGAGCAAAGCGAGATATTCATCTGGATGCAGGCGACTTTCATGCTTGTCACTCTCATTTCTTCCATTCATGAATGGTAATTACTTTACTTGGATACTTTATTAAGTAATTCTATTTTCTGATTTGAGATTAAGGTTTTTGCGCTGCAGTATAAAACTGGCACAGCGGTGGTCTGAAGTATGGATAGCTGCTGCAGGCAGCACTTTGATTATCAGACAGTACTTTAATTATACATGTATCCGAATATTTGTATAGAACAATAAAAAAGAATGAAAACTTTCCGTAGGCAAAATATAAGGCATGTGAATCTCAAAATAGGCTTGAAGAAAAAGCTGTCTGCAAGAGAAAGACCTGAACCATTACTAAATCAAGGACCGACCATAAAGGAGGAAAACATCACGGAAGAACCAGTTTCTGATTTTAGATTTCACGCAACGACCCTTCTCTTCAAGTTCCGGGACTTCTTTTTCCCCCGCAGGAAAATCCTGGAAGAGGCAGGGATAAAACCCGGTTTCAAGATTCTGGATTACGGCTGCGGGTCAGGTTCCTATATCCGTGACACTTCCGAAATGGTGGGCCCTTCAGGAAAAGTCTATGCCCTGGATATCAATCCGGTTGCTGTTGAGATGGTCCGGCACCTGGCTTCGATAAAACAGCTGAAAAACATAGAGACTATACTTTCCGATTACAATACAGGCCTGCCCGACGAGAGCCTGGATATAGTCCTCTTCTATGATACTTACCACACCCTGAACAAACCGGAACTTGTTATGAAAGAATTGCACCGAGTCCTGAAACACGACGGAATCCTTTCTTTTAGCGACCATCACATGAAAGAAGAAGAAATAATGGAAGGTGTAACCCGGAAAAAGCTTTTCAAGTTGAAAAAGAAAGGTAAAATGACATATTCATTTAAAAAGGACGAAGATTAATTTATTTCAGATGTTTATCTGTTTAGAGTATGTACCGCACGAGAATTGCTGAAAAACAATAGATAGAAAAAAGAGGAAATGCCTCAAATTTTGAGGCTAAATACCCTCCTTTAAATTCAGCCTCTTTTAAAACAACAAACTATACTGGCCAGAGAGAAGATAGCCAGAAATCCTCCGAAACCAGAACTTGCTGGAATTGCGCTGCTGGCAGCTGAAGGTGCTTTATCTTCAGCCGGAGTTTCAGATGATGATTTATAGATCGCTTCGTTCTTCTCACTGGTATTTTCTGTTGTTTCTACTGCCTTTGTACTATTTTCCCCTTGAATTTGAACATTGCCAGACTTGCTGGTTGAAGCATTCATTTCTGCAGTTCCGGCATTCATTTCTGTAGTTTTAGGCTTCTGTTCTTCGACAACGAATATTTTTGCCGGGTAGATCAAATATCCTCCATTGCTTCCTTTTCCCTTATCAGATGTCACGAAATACCACTCATCTGTAATGTTAGTCCGGCTGTCAGCATCGACATTAATTGTTATGGAATTGGCATTTGACATTATTACCATATTTTCAAGAGCCTGATCAACCTCGAAACTGCCAAACTTATCTCCGGATTCAATGGAAAGAGGCTTGTCTTTATCTATCAGCCAGGTGTATTTGAACACTGCAAAATTTGTATCCTCACCTGCAAAAACAGAGTCTACAAATGTAATGAAATAAACATGTGAGGAGTTGTCCCCGAATTCGTCTTCTGCGGTAAATATCCTATCATCCATAGTGCCGTCCATAGAGACTACAGCAGTGTCTATCTCCTTATTGTACCTGTAAACGGAAAAATAGCATTTATTGCCTTCAACATCAACTCCGTTTAAAATAATGCTGTACCCACCGGCGATATCCCAGCTCTCTCCTTCCCTGAGCGTTTTCTTTTCGTTTTCATCTTGCTGGAACAGCATCTTAGCGAGATGTGCTGCATCATTGTCAATAGTACAGTAGGATTTGCCAAACAGAGGCAGCATGTAAAAGGAAGACACCTTTGTTACATTTGCTTCTTCAGTAAATACCTTATACTTCGAAGGCAACGGCCTGGTAGAATAAATCAGTTCACCTTTGTCGATTATATTGGCGGATGGATTGTCTTTTCCAGGAGCGGGATTGTTTCCTTTGTCCTGAAAATAAAGATGTTCACCGAACCCGTTCATGAAACTGCCGTACTTGTTTGCTTTAAAGAAAAAAGCTCCGAAGTTTCTGAAATCCCATGAAAGATTCTGCGCATCCGTATTTCCGGTATCAAAGGGTGTTCCCCTTATTTCCACCGGCATAGCCGTACAAGTTCCTGCTAACACCAGAATAAACGTTAGCACAAAGATAGCCAGAGCTACAACATTAAATTTCTTTAAGTTCATGAAAAATTCTCCACTAGCGTATAATTTTTGAATTTCTATGTTCAGAATTTTATCGTAAGAACATGATTCAGGCGACTGAATTCGTTTTTGAGAGTTCAAAATTTATTTTCAGTTTGGTATCTGTTTTCAATGTTTCAGTTTGGCATCTGTTTTCAGTGCATTACCTACCTTGCAGGGGCAGACACACTTTTCTTTTCATATCTTCGATTTCCCGGACAGCTACTTTTACACCATAGACCGAAGACATCATTTTACTGGTTACAACTGTTTCAACTTCTCCCAGGGCAACCAGCCTGCCTTCGGCCAGAGCTGCAGCTTTGCTGCCTACAAGGAAAGCATGGTCCGGCATGTGGGTGTTCATCACAATGGACATTCCCAGTGATGCCAGCCTCTGCACGGTCTCCAGCACAAGGACCTGATTGCCAAAATCAAGGTGAGAAGTGGGTTCATCCAGCAAAAGTAGAGCAGGTTTCTGGACAAGAGCCCTGGCGATCAATACCATCTGGCTCTGCCCGCCGCTGAGACTGGAAACCGGCCTTTCCGCAAGGTCAGAAAGCCCTACCACCGCAAGCGACTCCCTTGCAATCTCCATATCCTCTGCACAGGGGGATGCAAACATGGAAAGATGAGGAGCCCTGCCCATCACTACAAAATCAAGCACGGAAAAAGGAAACACTACTTCATTCTGCTGGGGTACATAACCTATAAGTCTGGCAATACCCCTTACCCCGAGCGAAGCCGTATCCTCACCCAGAATGCTGACAGATCCGGCAGCAGGCTTGAGAACCCCTGCAATGCATTTTATCAGTGTGGACTTTCCTGCTCCGTTTGGACCCAGGATGCACATAACCTCGCCTTTTTTTAGCGAGAAAGATACATTCTCAAAGACCGGACCGTTTCCATAGGAGAAGGCAAGTGATTTCACTTTTAGCATCAATTCCATCCCATGCGCCCCCTCCGGACAAGATATGCAAACAAAGGAGCACCTACCAGGGAAGTGAGAATTCCCAGGGGAATCTCCGTAGCGGCAATAGTCCTTGACAGATCATCCACAAGCAGCATAAACGAGGCCCCGATAACCATACTCATAGGCAGCAGACGGCTGTAGTTGGGACCTACTATCATCCTTGCGATGTGGGGCACGACCAGTCCGACCCAGCCAATAACACCGCTGATACTGACTGCAGCTGACGTCATAAGGGTTGCACAAACAATGATGATCAGACGCATTTTTTCCACGTTCATTCCCAGAGCTTTAGCTTCCTCGTCTCCGAGGGACAGTATATTGATCCGCCACCTGAGAAAAAGAAGCACCAGAGCCCCGACAAACATGGGCAATAATATGTAGAGCAGATCCCCGTACCTGACATCAGCAAGGCTTCCCATGAGCCAGAATACTATCGCTGGGAGGTCATTATAAGGGTCCGCCACATATTTTACCAGTGAAGTCAGCGCTGTGAAAATAGAACTCACAATTATTCCGGAAAGCACGAAGACCAGAGTTCCCGTACCTTTACTGGCTTTGCTCATACTTATGGCAAGAAACATCGCCAGCAGTCCGAAAGCAAAAGCCATCAGCTGTATAAGCAGATAACTGTCCCACAGAAGTATTGCCAGGCATGCTCCAAAACCCGACCCTGCACCCACTCCCAGGATATAGGGGGAGACAAGGGGATTGCGAAAGATTCCCTGGAAAGAGACCCCGGCTGTGGAAAGCGCCGCTCCTACCAGCAAAGCTGCAAGTATCCTGGGCAGCCTTACATTGAATAGTACCGTGTGTGAAGTGGAAACTGAAACAGGAGTACCAAAAATAAGAGAAGAAAAAGCTTTCATGCTCTCATCCACAACCGCCGATACAGGAGTCTGATATCTCCCTACAAAAAGGGAGCCTATGAGTAAGGCGAGGGGCAACAGGTACACAAGAGCAGTGCGGGAATACCTGCAGTCAGGCATGGGTACACCTCAAAACATGCCTGGGCCAGGTCCCGGAAGAAGGCCTGTGAAAAGACCTGTTAGGAGTGGCTTCCTCAAACGGCATGCCGTAGAACTGCATGTAGAACTCATCTGCTTCCTTTTTCAGGTCAATTTCGGAGTTTCCGGGATGCAATTTGTCTGCTATATACATGAGCCCCAGTAGCCAGCGAGGGTTTCCGAAATCCCAGGAGGGAGGGACTGCATAAACCCGCTGCTGTTTTACAGCATCCGCCTCTATGCCGTATTGCCGGCACAGGGCATAGAACTCATCGAGAGGGCGGGAAAGGAAACCGGAGATAAAAATAGTGTCCGGATTATACTCATTGATAAAGGAAGGAGAAACGTTTACACCCGGTTTGCCTTCCTTTTGAAGTTGCTTATTAATGCTTACGCCCCCTGAAAATGTTACAAGGCTGTTTTCCATTCTCCCGGCATTCAGGGCAAAGAGGGGAGATCCCATGCAGTAATACACTTTATGACTCACATCATTGCTGTTTTCTGCTGCAATGGACCGGACAAGCTCCAAACGTGTCCGGATAAAAGAAATAAGTTCTTCTCCTTTTTTCGGAACATCCGCCATTTCAGCAATAAGCCTGATAAACTCAAGGTAAGCGTAAGGCTGCTGGATCATATGGTGTATTTGCATAAGGGTTCCGGAATCAGAGATCTTACGCCAGACATCTATTAACCTGGAATCATCCAGTATTCCCAGACACGTAAGCACTGCATGGACCATACCGAAAGCCCGGCTTATCCTGTAACCACCCATGAATCCTTCCTCACTGAAGCTTTCAATGGCAGTTATCCCTTTAACCGGAACACTCTTCCCACACTTGCAGGTGTAATTTATCCAGGGTTTTAAAGGCCTGGAACCCATGGGCCCGTAGAATTCCCTCTCTGTCAGGGTGCCTCCGCATTCAGGACAATACGTATTCAATAATTTTGTACCCGGAGAATTGAAGAGATATACATAATCCACGTGCTTACGCAGAGAGGTACACAGGTTCTCCGCCTCTCCTATGGAGGGTTCAAGCTCAATCGGAGCATCCCCGAAGGGAATGAATCTCATTACCTGAACAGGAATGTCGGGGGAAATGTTAGATACTGCTTCTGCAACCTTTATCACATCGTCCTCGTTTCCCCTGCAATAAACGACTGAAGTTTCAACATGCACTCCCATGTCAAAAAGCCGGGAAATGTTTCGGAAAACAGGAGCTGATGAAGGACCTCCGCAGTTTATGTAACTCCGGTTAGAATAACCTTTGATCCCGACATTCATGAAATCCACAAGTTGCCCAAGCTTGTTTAAAGTCTTGCCTGTGAAATAGCAGTTTGTGGAACAACCCACGAGCAAACCTTTTTCTTTTGCCTGCACCGCAAGGTCCCTGAAAAGGTAATAATTTGCAGCAGGCTCATTTAGCGTGGAAACTACACCCAGACACTTTTGCTGCAGGGCCCTTTCCACTATCTGAGAGGGGGAAAGAGAGGAACGGGGAAGAGATTTACCTGATGACAGCAAACGAGCAACACACCCTGAACACTGGAAATTGCAGCCAGTACTGAAGACCTGAAGGAACTTACCTGAAGGATAATAATGAAGCAAAGGAATCGTTTCTATGGAAACAGGATATGCTCCAAGGTATCCCATATCAGGGTCCTGGACTATTGTATCGCCAGTACAGACATAAGTGCCGCATCTGCCCCTGCTGTATTCATTGATTTCACATCCGAATTCGCATACATTGCACTGCATATTTTAACCACCCTTGCTTAATATCATCCAGAAGCCCGAATCATCCTGAATTACACGGCAGGGAATGTCTATCAGTCTTCCAGCTTCCTGCATAGCCTGAAGGTTTTCCGGACTAAGACGTTTTTTTGAAGCGATATGCCAGTCAGGGTCTATTTCGACCATTTTTTCAGAAATCTGTGCTTTCAACTCCTTTGTACCAAAACCTCCCCCTATCCACGCCTGCCCGCCCGGAGAAAGGATGCGGGAAATTTCTGTGAAGGCCACAGAGAGGTCTTTCCAGAAAAATACTGAACCGCGGCTTACTATGAGGTCTGCACAGTTATCCCTGAAGGGGAGCAAGTGTACATCGGCCTGCACCGGAACGACTTTACCTGAAAGACAGTGGCGGTGAGCTTTATCCTTCGAAAACCTGCACATCTCCGTTGAAAAATCAACCCCATAGACCTGCATATCCGTGATTTCCGCAACAGCGATTCCCAGGGACGCGATACCGCACCCCAGGTCCAGACATGTGCCCTGTTTTATCCCGCTTTCTTTGATGATATTAGCCGCGATTACAGGGTAGATGGGAGCAAAGATGTGCTCGGCAATATAGGGAAACCCCGGAGATTTGCCCTGCTCGGTCACTTCTCAGCCTCTACTTCAGGATTAAGTAGCGTTTCCAGCTCGTTGTCTGTGAGATCATAGTGGAAGAATTCCGAGTAGAACTCACGGGTCAACTGAGGGAGGTCCATATCTGTGAAAAGGTCCGGATACAGCATTTTTGCAGTCCAGGCAGTTCCGAGGATAAGGTGAGGACCCTGAGGCCTGTCAATCCAGCAAAATGGGTTCTGAGGAGCGAGATATACCCGCCTGTTCTGAACAGCATCCACACCTGTCCAGAGAGAGTCAGAATATACGGCTGCGTAGAACTGCGGATTTGATGTGATAATTACTTCAGGGTCCCAGCCCATGACCTGCTCTATTGAAACCTGCGTCATGCCGCTTCCTGGAGTAAGAGGACAGTCTGCAACATTGCTACCGCCGCAGATATCAATTACCTGGGAGTGCTGAGAACCTGAAGGATCGGTCATCAGTCCTTTTGGGCCTTCGGCGTAGTAAACACTTACTTTTTCATCTTCGGGAATGTCTTTTACAGTGCTGTTGATTTCATTGAGGACTGAACTGCGGAACTCAATCAGTTTTTCAGCCTGGGCTTCACAGTCAAGCAGTTTACCCACGTATTCTATTGTAGGATCAGACTGTGTCACGAAGATAATGGAATCATCAACAGCAACCACCGGAATGCTGCCGAAACTTTCCTGCCTGCGTTCTATGGCTTCATTGATTTCTCCATCCGTGGTGTACCCTTCAATTACAATGTCAGGATCCATATTGATTATGGTTTCATAGTTCCCGGTCTGGGTCCCGAACCAGCCCCCTATTACGGGCAGCTTTGTGTAATTTTCATCCATGAAAGTTTGGGTAAAATTATTTTTGAAATTCCAGCCTGCGAGTTTGTCCGGCGCAAGCATGTACACGAGAATAGTCGACGGCGGAGAAGTGGCTACTACCGAGGACATTTCCCCCGGCACAGTCAGCTGCCTGCCCAGCATGTCGGTGATCTGCACGGTACCGGAGTTTAGAAGTTCAGTGCTTGAGTTCGGAACAACCTGCTGGCCTGTATTTTCTGCACATCCGCAGGACGCAACAGTTAGAACCAGCAGAGAAAGTATCAATATTGTACCTATTTTTCCACGCATAGAAAACCCTACAGACTTTTGATGGTTTAATCGTTATGTTCGGATAAACATAATGGTATAAAAACATATTCCAATACGTAAGAAAATGGAAAACGCTCCCGAGTATGTTTTTTAGAAAGTTCCTGCGTTTTTACGGCAGACTGATGGTTTTTCAGCAAATATGCAGTATCAATCGATTGTGCGTGAGTTTTCAGATTATAATATCAGGTATAATTTCAGAGTATATTTTCAGAGTATATAGACAGGAAAATAGCGGCCTGATTCCTCCTGGTGTCATTCAACTCTCTATTTTTCCTTCAAACTCTTTCCTCACTTCAACTGACACCCGATTCATGGGGCACTCGAAGTTAATGCAGCGGATGCACTCATACCGCCTTGCGGTCAAGAAAAACAACGCCCAGGAAACAACATATCCTCCCATCAACAGGGGGTCCCTGACCAGCCAATAAACCGGAAAAAGAAACATAGGCAGGGCTCCGAGAACCGTCACTGCTTTTTCAAAAGGGCTGTGAGGGCCGGGACGGGCTTTAAAAAGTTTTGGCACCCCATAAAGCATCATACATTTTACGCAGCCCTTGCTCCTTATGTAGTAAAGGCAATGGGTACAGGCAAAGCGGAATTCGATTACCAGAAAGAAAAAGAGAGCTATTCCTATGTAAACGGCAACCCATTTGATCGAGTCCCTGGCAATTGCAATTGAACCGATCAGGAAGGGGATCATATTGAAGAAGTTCCAGTAAAGACGGTCTCTGGTAGAGTGCTCTGTTTTGAGGGGAAGTGGGATGCCTGAAGAAGACATGGAGAAGTTTTTGGGGAAGGAAAAGGTATAAAGGTTTGGGTTTAATGGAGTTTTGCTGGAAAACGGTCTTGTATAAGAGACCAATTTTACTTTATTCTGGTCTTCTATAGGAGACCACTATGAGAGAAAAACTGTGTACCCCAGCTTAATCCAAAAAGGCGAGAAGAAAATAATAGCAAAAACTTCGCCCGGGTTGCCTGAATAGCTTACTCCATCTGTCCTATCCCGTTCGCTTGCGAACGGTCTGAACCAGTAATTTATTAATAATCAGATTAAGTCTATGAGGATTTAACAATCAAAGATTTATTCTTTTTTGATAAGGAAACACAGGAAGCTTTCAATCGGGGTAATCTTCATAAGTAACATCGTACATAAAAAAAGAAAGTCCAGGACTGTCATCATAAGGATAACTTATATATTCGACTCCTTTAATATCTTCAATCCTACAAAATTTACACCTATAATAACTTCTTTTCACAAGCTCTTCGCGACCCCGACTTTCTGACCTTATAATATCCGGCTTTTTAGACTCAATATATGCACCAGTCTTACCGCATCTTTTGCAGGAAATTTTTGCAAGGGAAGAAAGTTTCATTGGTTTACCTTTTTTCGTATAGAATCTTTCATAATTTATTCGAATATTTGTATATCCACAGGATTTACAACGCCAGTATCGAGTTGCCTCTATCCTGTAGTATTCAGGTGTACTTATTTCCTTAAAATCCGGTTTTTCGATTTCACGGCAAATAAATTCTTTTCCACATTTATTGCATTTAGCATCTCTGTAATACTCCAAGATATAAGAGAACTGAAACTTCAATTTGATTGCAAGTAAAAGAATAAAAAGTTGAATAATTAAAAAAAATTCCCATTTAGAGATTTGATATATTAATATTAAAACAAAAAACAATAGCAACCAAGTTATTATCAATATAAAAACAGGAATTTCCGCGACAGAAGAAATAAAAGGTTTACCAAAGAGTTTGATAAAATCAAGAGCAAAGTCTTTGAGAAAAAAGCCTTTTTTAAAGTCTCCTTTATGAGTGATAATATGGGTATTTGAAGAAGGTATATACTGAATGGTCGCGAGGTATTCTTTACCTGATTCATGTTTTACAAGTTTTTTTGATTTTAGAACTGTATCCATCTTAACCCAATCCAACTCACAAAAACTAGAGAAAAGAAAGGATAGTATATTAATGATACAAAATAACTTGCTACTATATAAATTTTAACAGAGAGATCTTAACGCTTATGTTAAGAGGTTCAATACCAATTGTTGAACCATTAATTCGTTTCAGGGAGGAGGGAGATACACCCAGAATAAAACTCTACATCGCCTGTAGCCTCGACGGTTTTATCGCCTTACAAGACGGAAGCATCGACTGGTTAACAGAATACGGAAACAGTTCCAAAACCGACTACGGCTATTCCGAGTTTTACGCATCAATTGGCACAGTCCTTATGGGCAGAAAAACCTATGAATAGGTCCTGGGCTTCGGAGACTGGCCTTACGGGGAGGAGAAAACATATGTTTTTACCAGACAAAAAGAACCCCTGCGCCGAGAGAAAAACGTAGAATTTGTTTCCGGGGACGTCGGGGAATTTGTGCGCAGGCTGAAGGAAAATACTGATGAGGATATCTGGCTCGTGGGCGGTTCGCAACTTATCAAGATATTTATCGAAGAAGGTCTTGCGCAGGATATAATTGTTTTTATTGTTCCGATTATTCTTGGGAGTGGGATACCGCTTTTTGACCGGATTGGAAAGGAGGTCAGGCTCAGGATGATTGATACGGAGAGGTATGAGAGTGGGCTTGTAAGAATAGAATATGAAATTGGGGAATGACATAGAAAAAAAATAGTAAACCATAGAAAAATTCACTAAAAATTCTGAAAAGAATTAGTCCATATCTTGAGTAATTTAATGCTAATTTCAGATTATCAATCTTGCTTACAGCTTACACTTACTGGCAAAATCTAAGCATCATTCATTTTCATTGAAACTAATTTATTAAAAATTTCTTTCAATAAAAAATATATACTTGATGTCCCAATATAATAGTTTGAAATCAAACTAAAACTGACGTCCAAAAACATATTAACTAGAAATATCCCCAAACAGATATTTTAAAGGCTGTTGAGAATTTAAAATCTGGAGATTGCAGCAGAAGGCAGGATAAGACATTTTGTATAAAAATAGAACTTCCGATTTGGGGAATAAACATTCTATTTTATAGAATTTAAGAGCATTTTTAGATAACCACGAGACGAAAAACGTCACAAAAAGGATAATTAGCCATATTGAAGATAAAAAATATATATATGCAATCAGAGTATATACCATTGATTCTATCGATTAAACTTACAAAATAAATCAAGAAATAGGAATCAAAAGACTGAAAACCCAGACGTTAGCCTGGGAGGATGTCGTGTGAGTAGTCATGAAGAATATGTTTAAAACCACAATTCTGCTCGCTTCCCTTACAGGGCTTCTGGTCCTTATCGGAAACTACTTCGGTGGGACGGGCGGAATGATAATCGCATTCTTGTTTGCGGTCATCATGAACTTTGGGAGTTACTGGTACAGCGATACGATCGTGCTTAAAATGTACAGGGCAAAGGAGGTTACTCCGGCGGAGTCCCCGAACCTGCACAGGATCGTGAGCGACCTTGCAATGAAGGGAGGACTTCCGAAACCTAAGGTTTATATCGTTGAGTCCGGGATGCCGAATGCGTTTGCAACAGGCAGGAACCCGCAGCATGCAGCTGTGGCGGTTACGACCGGAATTCTCAACCTGCTCTCAAATGAAGAGATCGAAGGGGTGCTGGCTCACGAACTGGCCCACGTCAAAAACCGCGACACTCTGATAAGTGCAGTGGCTGCAACAATTGCCGGTGTTATCACAATGCTGGCTTCCTGGGCTCGTTGGGCTGCAATCTTCGGCGGCTTTGGCAGCAGGGACGACGACAACGGTGGAATTGTAGGATTTATCGTAATGGCGGTTCTCGCGCCTCTGGCTGCAACCCTGATCCAACTCGCAATCTCCCGTTCAAGGGAATTTGCTGCGGATTACGAAGGCGCCAGGATGTGCAAAAAACCCTGGGCACTTGCAAATGCCCTGGAAAAACTGGAATACGGAAATTCCCACTTCCAGCCGAGCAACAGGGACGTACAGGCAAAAGAGACCACGGCCCATATGTTTATCGTAAACCCACTCAAAGGTGGGGCACTCCAATCCCTCTTCAGGACCCACCCGGTAACCGATGAGCGAGTAAATCGCCTGAGGGCCATGAGGTTCTAAAGCCCTCTTAAACATTTTTTTACTTTTACTTTTATTTTTTATTTTTTTGCATTTATCTTTTTGTTTTTCATGTTTCCTTTTTAGATCTTTACCTCTTTACCCCTTTACCTCTTTACCTCTTTACCTCTTCATTTTTGTTTTTTGTTCCCCCGCATTATTTATTTATTTATTTATTTATTTATTTTTCTTGCCTCATTTTCACTCTGAAAGTTTGTCCGGTATTTTTTTAAATTTAGTATGCTATATGTTATCAGATTGCACAGAGAATCATTAGACTTCACAGGAGAAAAAGCACTTATAAAAGAGAGTGATAGATAAAATAGAAAGGACAAATAGTCAATAAAAGAAAGTCAGCAAAAGCATCAGTTTATAATGAATGTGCTAACAAAAAGGTAAGAAAACAGGACCTGACAAAACAGCATATTTACCGGTTCTTATTTACCGTTTTTATTTACCATTTGTAGAAAACGTTCGAAAAGTCAGATTAATAAATCAGGCTGAAAAGTATTTTTGCAATAATAAATTATTATGTTGATTATCGACACCCTATCTTAACCTGATCGGGGAATTTTCTATGGAAGACAAGTTTGAGATTGGCAGGATCATCAGAGCAAAGAATATCTCTGATGCATGGTACCGCGGGCTTAACATCATCTGGAACCACGGACAGGTAATTACCGACGAAAGGGGAAGCCAGATCAGGGAATTCATGGACTTGATGGTAGTAATTGAAGACCCCTATACGGACAGAATTCCCGAAGATACTGCCTGGAATGAAGAAAGGCTTGAAGAGTATGCAAAGCAGCTGATCTCTGGCGAAAACGTACAGGACTTTGAGTACACCTACGGTCAGCGCCTCAGAAACTGGAATGGAGAAGTTGATCAGATCGAATATGTAATCGAGAAGCTGCAGGAGAGCCCCACTACCCGGCGGGCTACGGCTGTCACCTGGATCCCGCCTGTGGACACTAAAGTCAATGAAGTTCCCTGCATGATCCTCGACGACTTCAAGATCAGGGACGGAAAGGTTCATCTGACAACTCTCTTCAGGAGCCACGATTTTGGGGGAGCCTACCCTGCAAACCTTTACGGACTTTCCAGCCTCCTTGAATACGTTGCCAAAAGGGTAGGAATCGAACCCGGAACAATCACCACGGTCAGCATTTCAGCCCATGTTTACAACCACGACTGGGATATGGTAGAAAATATCGTGAAAGGCGTGTGCTGAATCTCAACTTATACGAATTGAGATAGAAAAACCTGATCAGAGTAAGTATTCCATGTAGATAATAGAATAAACAATATAGAATAAACAGAAGAAAAACCCGGAGTCCTGTTGTAAATGCGTGTTTCGATCAATAAATCATCGATTAAAGGGGAGGTCTTTGCCCCGCCCTCAAAAAGTTATACTCACCGGGCAATAACCCTGGCAGCCCTATCTAAAGAAGCAGTCGTCCATCGCCCCTTGATCTCAGCTGACACCCTCGCTACCATCCATGCCTCCAGGATGTTCGGAGCTTCCATAAAACGGGAGGGAGAGGACCTCCTTATCCAGGGTGTGAATGGAAAGCCCAAAGTTCCGGATGATGTAATTGATGCTGCAAACTCCGGGACAACCCTCCGCTTCATGACAGCAATTGCAGCCCTCACTGAAGGAATCACCGTACTTACGGGAGATGCTTCCCTTCGTACAAGGCCCAATGGACCCCTTCTCGAGGTCCTTAACAAGCTGGGGGTAAAAGCTTTCTCAACCCGCGGAAACGAAAGGGCTCCGATTGTGGTCAAAGGGGAACTTGGAGGAGCTATTGTGAAAATTGACGGTTCTATCAGTTCCCAGTTTATCTCCGCACTCCTTATAGCCTGCCCCCTGGCCAAAAACAGCACCACTCTCTCAATCGTCGGAGAACTTAAATCAAAGCCCTATGTTGACGTGACCCTGGAAATGCTCGAACTGGCAGGAGTCAAAATCCATACCGATGATAATAACGGTACCAGATTCATCATCCCTGGAAAACAGAAATATGATCTCAAAGAGTATACCATTCCAGGCGATTTTTCCTCTGCTTCCTACCTGCTTGCATCTGCGGCCATGATTGAAGGATCCGAAGTTACAGTCAAAAACCTCTTCCCCTCCAAACAGGGAGACCTCGTAATTGTCGAAACCCTGGAACGCATGGGAGCAGACATCACCTGGGACAGGAAAGCCGGAAAGGTTACGGTCAGGGGAGGAAAGCCCCTCAAAGCCATCACCTTCGATGCTGGCGCAACCCCGGACCTTGTGCCAACTGTTGCCGTCCTGGCCTCTGTCGCTGTTGGAACTAGCCGGATTGAAAACGCCGAACATGTACGGTATAAGGAAACCGATAGGCTCCGCGCCCTTGCAATTGAACTTCCGAAACTGGGAGTCCGGCTTAAAGAAGAAAAAGACAGCCTGACAATTACCGGGGGATCTCTGCATGGAGCAGCAGTCCACGGCTGGGATGACCACAGGATTGTTATGGCACTTGCAATGGCAGGTATGATCGCAGGAAACACAACTATTGACACTACTGAGTCCGTTTCTATCTCTTACCCTGATTTCTTTAAAGATATGCGCAACCTTGGGGCAAAAATAGAGGAGATCTCGGAAAAATAAATCCTGCAGGATTTCCTGCAGCCTTTTTTACTATTTCTTGGCCTCAACAGGAAAATGGAAACCTCCACAGATAAGCGACTCCTGTAAGCTTTTCAGAGAATGTCGCTCTTATTCCGTTTACAAAACCAGACTTTTTTATTCTCATAATGAAAAAAAGAGGAGGAAATCAATATTATCCTCCCGTGCTCATTTGATCCGAGCCTGAGAACCGAAACCGAGGAATGGTCCGGTTTCAGGCTCTGAAACTGAGTTTTGTGACGCAAAATTTCAGTTTCTGCAGGATTAACTTGCAGGCGCGGGATCTCGTCATCAAAATAACAAGGTCCTGGAAATCAGTAGCTGGATCTGTAAGGGTCGTGGTCCCCAGCTCAAACAGGAAAATAGCCCCATTTTCCGTCCAGTACGATTTTAACGTTTTCAACATAGTCGTCTACAAACTCGGCAATTGAGTTCTGGTTCATGAAACCGGGAATGTTAGGGACAGAGTCACCGTTCCTGAGTACCTTCACACAAGGAGAATTGGTATCGGACTTAACCTCATACAGCTTCGTCCAATCTGTATTGAGAGTGGAATCGTGGTCCCCACTGTTCCAAGACTTGCCACTTATCGAAACTGGCATACCTGCCGGATAGATAGCTGGAAGGTTCCATAAATGAGTCTTGCTGTCATTAACATTACCGGCCACTGGCAGGGCATAGTTCCATGGATCTAAAGTGTCGTTTCCAACCTTAAACTGCATAGTCACCTTTAGGTCATGCCCGTTTGATTGGATTGCGGCCCCAAGCACCGTAAAACTGCTGATAAAGTGGTCTGCTGGAATTACTGCGCCATCCTGGATCTCAAAGTCAATAGAAGGAGGAGGATTACGGCGAGAAGCTGATCCTGCATTTAGGGAGAACTTCCCTTGATTCCGTATCGATCAATTTCACATCCACATTATCTTCGTCTGGAACACTGCGACCCCATTCCTTACTTGTGTTGATTTCAATGACGTCTGCAAGTTCCCAGAAGCTTTTTCCACCCAGATTTTCGGAAATATTGGCTGAGGAATATACATGGGTTTCACCATCTATATTGACATTGATTTTCAGATCTTTTGTATAAATGGGCTCTCCTCCAACGTGACGCAGGTAAATGGTATTGGAAGGAGCGTCCACCCATTCCTCAACCGAGATGTGAGTAGAATCGGCAGGAGTGTCGATGGAATTCACAAATATGAATAGCGAACCTAGCGAAAGAACAAAAACCCCTGTGATAAGAATCTCACCCAGGACAGATGAAACTCCACTGGAGTTTCTTTTTAATTTTTCAAATACCAGAGTAAATACCCCCTAGACATACAACTCTCAGGCATTCTCGTCTCATACAAAAGAAAAAAGGGCGGGCTTTCGTCGCAGTGATTGCACGACATTAATTACCTGAAGCCCGATAATACCCCCACATCTCGAGCTCAAGGCTACCCCTTTTCCCCTTGCAAGCCTGAATGAATAATTAAATACTGTGATAGTCACTAATTATGTAAGAAGTTATATTTAAAACTAATTCAACTGGAAATGGATATAAATATTTAAAAAATAAATAAGAAATATTAAACCGCCTGTATGCTTGAAAAAACGTAAAAAATGTGATCATTGGATATTTTAGTTTATTTGTCTCGAAAACATCTGCAGAAGAAAGGGATATAAAAAACTGGCATCATCCGAGCATCCAAAATAATAAACCCTAATGAGTACTATTTGAGTCATATGTTAAAGTTAAATTGCTTGCTTGTGCTGAATTGAAAAACAAGTAACTTAGCTTCAAATAAATAAAATATCTCCACAAAATTCCTTCAGAAAAATAACAAAGAATAAAGCTATTATCAGGGGAGAAAACGGCTATTGGGCAGGAAGTATCTGAAGAATTACAGATATTTACAGATGTTGAGGTCATAGTATGTGAGTGGCACATTTAAAAAAAGTGACCAGATGTCATAAAGAAAAAGTTTGATTTTCAATCCAAAAAAACAGGGAGTTCTAGTTCGGATTTAGAGATTCTTTTTGTTTTTATAGGAGGATTGATGTAATGGACTCTATATTATGTTTATATAAATTGTGTCTCCGTTTTGTCCCTTTACTTATGGAGTAGATGTTTGTAAGGGGTTTTAGGGGAGTGTTTAGGGGTTTTTAGGGGTGTTTAAGGGGTTTTTAGGGGGGGGGGTTAAGGGAGTGTTTAGGGGTGTTTAAGGGATTGGAACACAAGTTATACTAGGTTCTTCCAGTATATAATATTTTTAACACATAATGATATTTTATCGGCATATAAAGTAGTACATCATTCTAATATTATATCATTTATCTAATGACATGGTATCACTATAATATTTTTTAAGATTTCAACGGATTTAGGGTTCGACAAAAACAAAAAATCACGACCAACGGACATATTTTAAACACCGGGAGAAATACAGAATTCCTTGAAAAACGATTGTAGGGATTGGTGTATCAGGTTTTCTATTTCTTCATCATCTCGACCTATATTACAGATCCTATTGCAGACCTCATTACAGCTCTATTAAAGATTTGTAACCCCTAAATTAAAAATCAGATTCTAAAGAAAGATTTTTCAATAAATTCTTGAAACAACAAAGCGAAGAAAAAAGCTGAGATAAAATCCTGATTTGAAAAAAAGAGAAAAAGCAGGCCAGAAGGCCTACTCTGTTTTAAAGTGTTTAATTTATTGAGTTTATTTTGCCGGGATGATGAGGGCTCTCTCACCAGCAGGCATGAACTCTCTGATGGCACCGCGGCCGAACTCTCTCCTGGGCTCTGCAAAGTTGAAGGGCATGAGATCGTCAGCGAAGCAGACCTTGATGAGTGGGTTGACGGTGAATGCGTCGCCGCGGCCTGCGTGGGCTGCCTGAGCGATACCTGCGTATCCACCCTGGTGACCTACGTTCATTGCATAGTTGGGGTAGTTTGGACCACGGAGTTCGTCTGGGAGACCTTCGTCGCCCTGGTAGGACAGAACGTTTGTGGCACCGCACTGGTCCTGCAGGTCGTATCCGAAGAAGCCGAGACGGCCCCATGCTTCCTTGTGCAGGTACATGGAGAGGTACCAGCCAGAGAGACCAGCGTTTGCGTTTGCGGTTGCAAGGGAAGTTGCAACACCAGCTGCAGCTGCGAGCACGGTTGCTCTCTGGGATCCACCGAAGTGGTCTTCAAGGGCAGTTGGGAACTTCTCGTAGGTCTCGATACCGTAGAGTGTGGACTCGGTTGCGATGTCCTTTACGACTTCGAGGGTGGCCTTTACCTTGTTGTCCTTGCCGAGGTTTGCAGCACCGTTGTACTTGTCGTTGATGTAGTCAACGTCGTAGTACACGTTGTTGTCGAGGATGTCATCGGTGTATGCAGCTGTTGCATACTGTGTGAACCCGACACCACCGGACATGTAGGACCCGAGCCAGATCTGGTCGTAGAGCATGCAGCCTGCACCGACGACTTCAAGGGCGACCTTTGCTGGGTCGTCAGTCACTGTGCGGCTTGTCTGGACGATGTCTGAGAGGTGACCGAAGGATAATCCACCGGGCTCGTTAGGACCACGTGCACGCCTTGCGGGGAGCATTTCACCCATAGAGACGAGAGCTGCGTGCTTTGCAGCGAAAGACAGGTCAGCTACTGCTGCTTCACCAGCGCACATGTTGTATGCGGAGATGAAGGACATACCGATCTGCATGGCTGCCCACCTGGAGGTCTGAGCACCGTCAGTTGTTCTGGAGACAATTGTTGGGATGTGGATTGCCTGCCAGGTTGTCTTGCCGATGGAGGCCTTAATCTGGGCTGCCTGTTCTTCATTGAACATCTTGTTGATGTTAATGACATACTGCTTGTCGACTTCATCTGCGAGTTCGTCGTCACCAGTAAAGATCTTGACGTAGCAGTCGTCAACAAGGGCAGGATGGGTTTCGACCATCATTTCCTGAACCACTGCTGCACCGGGCATGGCGTGGTTGAGGGTCTCAAGGTAGTGGTTGATGGTTTCAGGAGTAACTTCCTTACCAAGCCTCTTCTCGAGGGTCTCGTGAGCCATGTCAAGACCGACAATACAGGTTCTCCTGATGTCGTCCCACATCTGCTGCATTGCAGCGTTGTTCACGTAGTGCAGGTCGTCAGGTTCGGCAACGATGTCAGTACCGGAGATGACGTAAGGAGTGATTGCACGCTGACCGAGTGGTGCACCGGTGTGCATCATTGGGTTGTAGAATGCAAGGCCTCTCTTCTCTGCAAGTTCCTTTCCGGCCTTAATCATCTCGGCCTTTCTTGCGTCCTGTGCAGGTCCAAGTCTCAGGAACTTCTCGGTCTTGTCAGTGATGTCCGTGGTGGACTGCTGGTTTGAACCGTATTCCTGTGTGAACTTGACTTCCATTGACTTTTTGAATTTTGAGAAAATGTCTGCTGCCATTGTGGTCACCTCATTTCGGCTGGAATCCGTAGGTAGTTCTCTCATCGAATACTCTGTGTACCCATTCAACGACTTCTGCGTCGTCCCTGAAGGCTACATTGTCCACACGGTAGATGGTGGTTCTCTTTGCGGCTTCTTCTTCAGACATGGGCTTGCCAAGGTCTACTTTCCTGTCGAGTGGAATTGCAACCTGGTCCTTGTCCATGATGATGGTGCCGTTTTCGAATCTCCTTCTGTCAAGCATGTCGAACATTACACCGTCTTCCTGAAGACGGACAGAGTGTCCGTGCACAGTTGCACCGCGCATACCGGAAAGTGCAGGGCAGCTCATTTCGGTTTCCATCTGAACCTTTGCGCACTGTTCCATGTCTCTTTCACGGGCTTCAACGATCTGACGACCGGAAAGGGTACCTGGATCTACACCTCTGAAGTTAATTGCTGCGAAGTATGATCTGAAGTAAGGGGTAGCTGGAGCGTTGTACATTGAGTCAGCGAACTGAACGTACCTGACCCTGTCTCCTGCTGCTGCACCGGGTGTTGCTGCTACAGCCTCGCGGACCGAGCATGCGGGCTCTCCCATCTCTGCAAGTGGTGGGTGGGTGCTTGGGTAGTCGCTCCCTGGTGCACGGTGTCCAAGGACTGCAGTTAAGTCTTCGTCTGAAATCTCCCTGAGTTTCTCAAGGTTCCCAGACATGTGCTTTCTGCGGTTAGCGCCAACTGATGTCGCGCCTGGATAAAACTGTGGTTTGTATGCCATCTCATGCAACTCCTTTGTGATTTTCTAACTGGTCTAATGTCGTCTTGACGTATTTTACGATTAGATTTAGTTTATCCCTGGGACAGAAGTCACCACGTGTAACTCCACTTACCATATCCATTACAATTCCCTTGGTACGAATATTTTCATCCCTTGGCATCACTAATCTCGTCTTTATCCCTGCTTCTGCAAAATCCTCAAAATCCACCGGGATCTGGCTGACTACAATTGCCGGAATATCAGCCTGGCTCAGTATCTCCCTTGTTTTTCTAATTACATGGTCCTTAATATTTCCGAGGTGAATAACAGCCAGTTTGTGCATTTCAATCTGTGCGACTTCTACCGGACTCAGTACAAATGATCCTGTCCTCATGCCTGATTCGGGAATCCCTGAACCTGAATAAAGTACGAGCACACTCA
Organism: Methanosarcina sp. 2.H.T.1A.6; assembly: GCF_000979455.1. GTDB lineage: Archaea > Halobacteriota > Methanosarcinia > Methanosarcinales > Methanosarcinaceae > Methanosarcina. The sequence goes on along the minus strand of NZ_JJOY01000005.1, from coordinate 248,281 downwards.
CCTGAATGTTTTCTTTCCTCATTCCGTATGTAATCTCACATACCGGTTTTGTGATATGCCTCTGGCCGGGACTCATAGCAATAGCTACCACATCGGCACGACCAGCTTCCGAAAGAGTGCCTCTTTGAGCAAGCCCTCCTCCTTTGCCTAGTCCTCCGCCGCATCGGCAGTCCACTACCTGTGTTTCCCGATCGATCATCATACCTTTTCACTCATCTGTATCATTGAAATCTTCTGTATCTTGTTTCTCGATGAAGATAAGCTGGTTTCCCTTGGATTTGGGATCTACCATACCAAGCATGAGAGGATCAGTATCAGGACCAAATTTTGCATAGTCAGTCACGGTAGGCTGTTTCCTGAAGAAATATCCTTCCCTGAATTCAAAAGAGAACGGGAGCACTTTTTCGCATACTGACCTGACCTTTTCTTTAGTTTCGGCATTCGAGATTTCAAGCCTGATCCTACCTACACTGATCTTAAGTTCAATAACCTGATCTCCGATCTGAATAGGCTTCCTTAAGGGGTGTTCCACCTTTTCTCCAGTACCGGGGCCTGAAGACACCTTTTCGGGGAGTCTCGAGCCCTGGACCATAACGCGGATTATCCCGTCAATCCTATAGAGCTCAGTAATAAGCTTCTGAGCGGTTTCGGGGGACAGGATTCTACTGGGAAAGATTTCGATTTGGATAGAATCTTCCGTGTTTGAAGCAGAGTCTGACATCGTTAGACCTTTCGAGTTATATGTTTAGAGCACTCCTGCAACTGCCTTAATCGGCTCGCGGAATTCCTTTATTCCACCAAACACGTCACCAATGAGGCCGGATGTTGATTCGATTGTGAACATCTGAGTACCTGCATCAAGGGCTACTGCTGCGCATACGCAGGGGATTGCGAAGCCTCTTGAGTGCCTGGTAACGACGTGGTTACCGTTGAAGACACCGGGTCCACCGCCACCATAGATTGAGTGGCTGAAGAATGAGAATCCTACTGCGACACCCTGTACTTTACCATAGTCGCATCCTGGGAGACCGGTTTCTTTCTCAAGCATGTCGTTGAAGTACAGAAGTGTTGAGGATACGTTCTGGGCTGCACGGCCTGCACCACAGTTCACGAGAGTGGCTGCAAGGGTACCTGCTGCTGCATAGGCGTTCCACATTGGGACGTCGTTTGCCTTGTAGAAATTGTATCCGGATGGTGCGGTCTTGTCAACGGAGATTACACCGTCTTCAATTGCCCTGCCGACAACAGACTCGATAACGGTTCCGACGGTACCATCCTTGCCGTTTTCCTTTACAATATCGTATACGCCATTGTTGGCGTTAAGGCCCTGGTAAGCCAGACCGAGGAGCTGATGCCTCTCGAACATACCAACTGCGCCGCCCATCTCAAAGATACCGGACTGTTCATAGATTGAGGAGAGAGCTGCTGCGTTCATTGCACCACGGTTGGTGATTGCTGCAACGTGGTTGGCCATGATGTTCCTGAGGGAGAAGCCAAGACCTTCGTTGTTCTGGGGGATGTTCAGAATACCTGCAACGTTTCCGCCCATGAGGTCCATTGTCTGTGGGTAGCTTCCCCAGACAGCGCCCTTCACTATGGGTGCATCGTACATGTCGGTTTTGAACATATCAAGAACAGTCTGGGTGACTGCTGCTGCACTTACTGTGGTTGCGGACATGTAGTCAGCACCAGCGACTATCCTGGACTCTGGGACCTGAACGAGCAAGCTCTTTCCGCCCTTGAGGACCTTTACATCTGCATTGTCGCCTTCATCGACCTGGATAAGACTCTTAACGCTTGCTGCAATAGCATCAACATTGCCTACGAGATCGTAGTTGAGTCCACGGCCTAAGATCTGACGGCCTTTGCCACCCATCTTGCCGCTTGCAAGTGCGCCCTGAATACCTGCGAGGTTGACTGCAACGGACCTCTTGGTGTCCAATATGATTTTTTTAATTGCTGCGTTTCTTGTTGGAGCAAGGTTCATGATATCGACATTGCTCTCGAGCAGTTTTCCTCTGTCGTCGTAGATGTCTACTGTGTCAGACACTTTAATTTCCTCCTTAATTTATTAAAATCATTTTGGGACTGGTCACCTACTCGAGTGCAAAAGCACTCACAAATCAAGTACCGCTTCGTTTTTAAGTGTCCACTTTCCCAATGAAATCTCATTCGTTTAGAAGGTACTTAAATCTTTTGTGTTCTCCGCTAGATGAATTAGTGTATTTTTTTAAAATTAATTTTATTAAGAAGACATATATTATTTTAGGAGTATATAAAAAAACGATAGCAATGGAAAAAAGGAATTTCGAGATTACTTAAAACTACCGACAATAGCCGTAAGCACTTATTTAATAATTTCCCCGAGTAACGACTAATATAACTTAATTTTTATTAAAAGGTTCATATCCAATCAAAAGAATCATACCAAAAAGATTTAGTAATATCCTCGTAATACGAAAGTTTAATATGGAAGTAGTTGTCGACGTAGGCGGAAATCCCGGGGTAGACTGCAAAGGCTTTTGCAAATATTGTTATTTTAAGAAGGTAAAAGATGTTCAGCCCCTGGGCTGCAAGTATTGTCTCCCTTTTAAAAAAGGGTGTGATTACTGTACTCGCAGTGTAAAAGAATCGTACTCAGGCTTCAAGTCTCTCCAGATGGTACTCGAAGAGACTTCAAGAAAACTTTGCTTCACAAGCGGAGAGGTAAAAAAATTCACTGTTAGTGGAGGAGGGGACTTAAGCTGTTACCCCGAACTGAAGAATCTTGTTACTTTTCTATCTCAGTTCAACACCCCAATACATCTGGGATATACCAGCGGAAAAGGCTTCAATAAGCCTGATGACGCTCTATTCTACATCGATAATGGAGTTACGGAAGTTAGTTTCACAGTCTTTGCAACAGACCCGGCTTTGAGAGCCGAATATATGAAAGATCCTGAGCCTGAAGCTTCAATTCAGGTTCTTCGGGACTTCTGTGCCCACTGTGAAGTCTACGGAGCAATAGTTCTCCTTCCGGGAATAAATGATGGAGAGGTTCTTGAAAAGACCCTTAGTGACCTGGAAACAATGGGTGCAAAGGGAGCTATTCTTATGAGATTTGCAAACTTTCAGGAAAACGGTTTGATTCTCAATAATTCTCCTATCATTCCCGGAATAACTCCACATACGGTTTCTGAATTTACTGAAATTGTGCGCAGTTCCGCAGAAAAGCATCCTTCAATCAGGATCACAGGAACGCCACTGGAAGACCCATTAATTGGCTCACCTTTTGCAATCCGCAACGTTCCTGAAGCCCTTTCAAAACTTCCCAGGGTGACCAAAAAAGCAACTATCATCACAGGTCAGGTCGCAGCCTCCAGGCTTACGGAAATATTTGAAGCCCTTGGGGGAACTGTAAACGTAGTTCCACTTAAAAAGGACATTGGCTGCCTAATTACGATTGACGATTTCAAAACCCTGGACCTCTCTGAGGTGACTGAAACGGTCTTTATTCCGGGAAGAGCTTTTGCCCATGATCCGGAAATAAAAGAAGCTCTCAAAAGAGACGGGGTAGACAGACTTGTACGCAGAGGACCTGAGCATCTTTCCGTGGACGGGGAAATGTCCATAGGCATGACCAGGGAAGAGGTTCTGGAACTGGAAATAGAGAACTTCACGGAGCTTATTAGCCAGATTAACTCCCTGGGGCTGCCTGTAAAGTAAAGCCTCACCCGGCCCGAGAGGTGTTAAAGTCAAACTCTGGAGAAAGCCAAACATTAATAAAAAAAGAACCAGAAAATGAAAAAACCCTTTTCCAGAAGAAAAAATTCTGCAGGAAAGCTTGGAGATATTATGGACAAACATCCCGAGTTCTTCAGGCTTTTAGACTGCCCTATCTCCTCCCTACTGGTCATAAGAAAGTCTTTTCATACCCTTAACGCTCTTAAAGCTCTCTGCTCTTGCCTCAGCGCGCAGACCCTGACATAAAATCTGAAAGTCCCAGCTGTTTAACCCTGTGGTTTTCAAACAGAGAGCTGATATCATAATCCAGAAGCTCTATCCTCTGTCTGGTATAGCTGGAGACCCCGTACCTTTCTCCGATCTCTTTTGAAATTTCAAGATATTTGCGGACAGATCCCTCATGCACGGTAAGTATCACATTGCCTCCGCATTTCGGACAGGCACCGGTAAGGGGTGGGCGCCTGAATTTCTCTGCACATTTGATACAGCGCATCCGTTGTCTGGAAAAAGAACGGAGGTTTCCGATAAGATCCGGAAGGAAATGGGACTTGAGCACCCTTTCAGCTACATCCGGTGCATCTACTGCCCTTATCCTGTTGGCCAGGGTGAGCTGAGCCTCCATCTTTTCAATCATACTTCCAAGGGTCTTATATGAAGAATTAAGAGGGCCGGCAGCAATGTCCGATGTATCATGTGTAAACATGAAATGTTCGTACTGCTCAGGTTTCCCAAGCCGGCTGCTAACCAGGTCCATAATACGTTCAAGTTCAGTGGGGCTTTTGATCTCCTGCGTAGCCCTGTAAAACTCGAGCGGATAGCGCGCAGAAACATCGATATTATGGGCTTCCTTATCCACTTCCTTGGGATCGATCCTGGTAGTTAGCACCAGAGGAGCATCCATCTTCCCTCCCCTTTTGTCGGGCAGATATGACCTTGAAAAATTGAGAATTCCGTCCATAAGAAGCATTATGCAATCTTCATCCCCATCGCAATTCCTGCGTTTTGAAGCATGGAAAAAAGGATGAGCATAGCCTACGGAAGCTTTCGTAAACCCTATGAGACGCCCAAGCACTCCTGCGGAAGTATGAGGAGCAAGCCCGATGAGCAATACCCCCACAAGGTCCTGAATAGTTTCGGCATTGTAATAGGGCTCAATCTTGTAATACTTCACAAGAAGGTCATCCACGTATTTTGCAGTACGCAGCATATACTCAGCCCCGTCATAAGATATCACAAGATCCTGAACCTTCAGGCAAACAACCTGGTCGTCCCTCTCAAGGGGTTTTCCACAAATATCCTCCCGGTAACCGAGTTCAAGGAGTTTGGCTGCCGTAATTCCCAGTTCATCAGCCCGAATATGAGTAAGGGGAATATCTGACATGTCGTAGCGTATAGTCCCATCCTTAAAAACGTAGACATCATGTTTTGCGCGCAGGATTCCTTTTTCCAGAGGCTCGGGGGTCATCTGCCCGTTCATGAGCCGCTTTACTCCCTTGATCAGACCCATTTTTTCCCTTTCCCCTAAGTTCTCAAAAGCCTGCTTGTAAATGGAACGGAAATCCAGTTTTACGTTTGCAACGGAAGTCGGCTTTCTCCCACACTTAGGGCAGACCTCAGCACCCCTTACATCGATCTTGCAGCGAGAACAGGAAAGTTTGGAATTCGTGAATTCTCCGCATTCACAGCGCCAGAAATAAGTCTCTTTCCTGCAGGCAGGGCATTCTCTCAGCCCTAATTCCACTTCAATTTCCCCTATCTTCCCATTCATACAGGATGTGTAGTCGGAGGCAGAGACAAGATTTCGCGTGATTCCTCCTGAATTGTTTATCGGGAAGAGAACCTGGGCTGCAGGAGACATCTTGCGCAGGTTAGATTTTTCCGGCCTTCCCATCCGTGCCCCTATCCTTGAAGGAGCTCTCGGGTAAACCTTAAACCCGCTCAAAACACCCACCGCTTCCACCATATCATCTATATCTGGCATACTGGCTTTTTCTTTGAGGGAATGGTCAAACCCGAGGCATAAAATAAACGGAAGAGCCTCTTCGATAAGGATTTCATCATCTTTTACCCTGTGCAGTACAAGGAGCTTTTCAAGCACCGGCTTTATTCTCTCTTCAAGAGAAGCTTCAAGGGGCAGTTTAAGAACTCCTGCCCCAGCCACCTCACCTGCCAGAAAGCTCCCTTTTTCAGCCACAAATTTTCTGAGAGCTTCAAACTCTTTCCGGTTTATGTCATGCCAGAGATAGGTGAACTTCGGATGCAATGGCACATTAAACTCCTCTGCAAGCCTGAGAGCAAGGGCAGCAGATGGATTTTTCAGCTCTTCTTCGGGAATTTTTTCAGGGCAAGCTGCCTGGTAATCATACTGCCACCATTCGAAAACATAAGGTGAAGGCATGAGAGGGTGGTTATTTTCCAGGAAGTCCCCGTAATTGATCAGAATTTCCCCGATATCGACAATAACCTCAACCTGTGGGCGGAGTTCATATGCCTCCTTTATATCGTCTATACGGATAAGGTCTCCAGAAAAAAGTCTTACCGTAGGTCCCTCTATGGAGTCCACGGCAGACATGGCTGCAGCTTTTCCGGGCCTTTCAACCTTGAGCTGAGTCCCGTTAGCTATAAAATCGTCAAGCAAGACCATGCTTGCAGGACTGATCCCTGCCGAAGCAAACGAAGTATTTCTTGACCGCCCGTACCGCAGCCTGAAACCTCCTGGCCTTGAAGGGTGGGAGAAAACAGGCCTTCCGGCGATCAGGTCACGGATATATTTATCCTTTGGCTTGATCTTGTTTTTGTGCTCATCTTCAGCACTCTCCCCGCTTTTAGCACCCCCGATAAGTATCTCCAGCCAGTCCCATCCATCCATCTTCAACTTGTTGACGTGCTTTTTGACCTTGGGGGCCTTTAAGGCGAGACCTTCGGCAAGCACAAGGCACATTCCTCCCCGGACACGGTTTGTCCCTATCCTCTCAAGATTCCTGTGTCCTTCGACCTCGGCTTCTTCAGTCGGGTCCCCGTCAATGCAAACGGGACAGTTCCGGACAATCAGGCGGATTTCATCTTCTGAAGGCATGTACTGCAGGCTTGCAACCCTCTTGTAAAGCAGGATTTCTTCTACATAGCGTTCTACTTCCTCATCTCTTGGTTTGTAGCGGTCAATCCCTATCCCGCGCCTCACATAGTCGCCGACCAGCACAGAAAGAGCCTGCGCAGTCCCTCCTGCACTTCGGATGGGCCCGGAATAAAATATTCGGATATACTGAGAGCCGTCGTCATTTTTCCCGAGATCTACCTTATCGATTCCTTCGATGGGAGCTGCAACTACCCCTTCGGTCAGGACTGCCATGGAAACACGAATAGCGGCTTCCACGGCATCTTTCTTTGTTGGAAAGCTTCCTACTATCCCTTCAGCAACCTGACGCCCGATTTCAAGGGCAGCTTCTTCCCTGGACATCCTGACCTCAAGTTCCCGGATCTTTGCAGCAACTCCCTGGACTCCGATAAGGTTTTCGACCCTATCTGCAAGGTCTTTGGCAAGTGGAATTTCTACAGTGGGCTTCGGATCTCCTCCCCGGGCCCGAGCCCTATTTGCAACCTCAATTGCCTCTTTTAGCCTTGCCTCAAGCCCGTTGAAGTATTCATGCATTTCCTCACTTGCGATTGTTTCACCCATATTGAAAAGTCCCTTTTTGGAAAAGAATGAAAAAAGATTATCTCTGCTTACGCAGGGATCCCGCAGCGAAGAGGCCTGACATCGAAGTCACAAAGAAGACAAAAACCCCTGCCCAGAGAAGATAGTACCCGATATCAATACCAAGAATAGTTATATTAAGAGTCTTCAAAAGCAGGCCTGCTGCCAGGATCGCAAGGCTTACTCCTGTTGTTTTATTGTTCTGCGCCCGGACTTTTTTATAAGCCCGCATTTTTTCCATCCTTTCTCTTTTTTCTGCTTTCAAGAAGATCTCTCCAGGTACCTGAACAACCAATAACTATCAAATCTGACTGTCAAACTCTCACTCTATACTATTGCAATTTAACCGGTACAACCAATTTAAACAGCATGTCTTACGGAGGCGGCTTCTCTTAACCGGTTAAGGAGTGCAGCTCCAAGTCCTGAAGGGTTAAAGGAGCCATCAGCCAGAATCACATCCAGACCCTTCGCGTCCAGAACCCTGAGCCCTTCAAAAAGTCTTCTGGCAGCTTCTTCCGGCCCTTCGCGAGACCCAAGTAAAAAGCATTCATGTGCACTCAATCTTTCAGAAGCAAAAAAGCCTGCGGTCTCATCGCTGAGCAGAAGTCCGACTTTCTTACCTTCACGCCGATAATTTTCGAGCAGGGTGTCAATCTTTTCGGAAACCTTTTTTATTCCCCCTTCCACAAGCACGACCTGCGCATCCGGGGCATAATGACTGTATTTCTGGCCTGCCTTCTTTTCAGGCATAGCCTCTCCAGCCCCGGCTTCAGACTCCCCATACGCGGGCCTGACTTTACCTATAACTCTTTCAAGCTCGCCAATTCCCACGGCTCCGGGCCGCAGCACTACAGGAGGTTCTACCGTCATATCGACAACAGTTGACTCAAGCCCTATGGCTGCTCCCCCTCCGTCAATGACCGCATCAATCCTGCCTGTAAGGTCAGCCAGGACATGAGATGCCAGACTGGGGCTGGGCTTTCCCGAAAGGTTCGCACTCGGAGCCGCCAGAGGAGTGCCTGCCCTCTTTATAAGCTCCAGAGGAATCATGTGATCAGGCATGCGGAGCCCTATTGACGGCAGGTTTCCCGAGGTAATTTCCGGGACAATATCGTTTTTCTCAAGAACAATCGTAAGGGGCCCGGGCCAGAAAGCGTCCATAAGCCTGAAAGCTTTTTCAGGGATGTTTTTTGCGATCTTTCCGAGGTCTTCCCTGGAATGGACGAGCAGACTAAGAGGATTGCCAGGCGGGCGTTCCTTTGCTTCAAAGATTTTCCGGACGGCATCAGGGTTCAACCCATCAGCTCCAAGCCCGTAAACGGTTTCCGTGGGGAAGGCGACTGTCCCGCCCCTTCTGATAATCGCTGCAGCCTCGTCAAGAACGGCGTCAAAGTTCTCTTCGGAGACCCGGAAAAGTCGGGTCTTTGTTTTATTTCCGTTTTCTGTCTGCACCGAAGGTAAACTCCTTACTGATTATTATCATGCTATTGTTTCTGTGTTTTACAGATTGTAACTTGTTCTCATTATGCAACTTATTTCTTAAGCCACTTTTTGAGAGCAACTTCAAGTTCTTTGTGGTCCTTTGCATAGTCCTGCATGCTGACTCCTTCAAGGCTTGCATCAAGTGCCTGCCTGCAGGCAGTAGCTCCGGCTGCCGTGCCCATTGGGTGAGCATGGATTCCACCGCCAAACTGCATAATAACATCTTTTCCGAAGATAGAGTAAAGGTCAGGAATCATTGTAGGAGCAAGCCCTCCGGAAGCTACCGGGAACATTGGCTTTAATTCCCCCCAGTCCTGGGAAAGGACATGCTGGCTCTCATCCGCAGGCACTTTATTGAGCACACACTCGTCTCTCAGAGTCAGTACCTCATGTTTTTCCCCGTGCATTTTCCCGACAACCGTGCCTATGTGGAGCTGGTCAAGCCCTATCAACCTGCAGAGCTTGGCAACGAGAACCATGCTTATCCCATGGTGGGGGTTCCGGGTATAGGCCGAGTGCATGCAGCGGTGGGCATGAAGGGCAAGGCCCGCGTCTTCAGCCTCTTCCCGCAGGGTCTGAAGGGCAGTCCAGCCCACAGGCACGATATCGATCATTGCATAGCTGGCACCCAGGTCTTTGAGGACATTTAAGCGCCGGGACATTTCCTTACATGTCGGGGCTGTGATGTTGCAGAGGTACATCTTCTTCTCCCCGGTCTCGACTTCGGCTTTTTCTGCGATTTTCAGGGTAAGTTCAGCCCTTCTGTCAAAGCCATTGAACTTCTGGTCGGTAAGGTTCTCATCATCTTTAACGAGGTCGCAGCCTCCGGCAAAAGAATTGTACGCAACCTCTGCATGTTTCTCAGAGGTTAAGCCAACCTTCGGCTTAACGATAGTCCCAATAAGAGGCCGGTCATGCACATCTACAAGTTTCCTGATCCCCTGCAGCCCGAAGTTCGGACCTTTGAACTCGCGAAGCATTGACTCTGGGAAGGCTATGTCCTGCAACCTGAGGTTGTCAACGATTTTCATACTGAAGATGTTTCCTGCAACAGCACTCAGCACCTGGGGAACCGAACCCAGTTCAAAAAGATCTTCCGAGTAAGCCACCCTTACGGTCTGTGATTCTTCGTCCAGGTAAAAAACGTGAGGTTTTAATTTCGCTGCAAGTTCGGGACTCAATGTGGAAATCTCAGTCCAGGAGTCTATAGAGCTTTCCCCTGCCATGTGGGTGGCAGTTTCCTCAAAATTTACTCCTGCTGACGGTTCAATGTGGAATTCACAGACCATATCTGTGTCTTTTGGGCTGTAGCCCATGTCGATGTAGTCCCTGCGCATTTTCGTCACTCCTTTGGAATAAGCAATTTTGCAGAATAAAATCCAGTTATATAGAATAATAGTTCTGATTGAAGGAGGTAACTGAACATAAATAAAAATATGTTTATCAGAACCGAAAAACCTGACTGGACCAGAAAAAGGGACTGGAAGAGAAGGAAAAAAGAGGGACCTCCTGTAATCTCCAAAAGAAGGGGAGGGAAACAAAAAGAATATTATGAGAACTGAGGTTCTATTCGGAAGTCTTTTACAGCCCCCTAATAAGATCAGTTCTCTAATTGGAAAATAATTTTAAGGTTCTTTACTGCTCCAGCTTCAAAGGGTTTCCGATACCAAGGCCCATCAGGCGGGTCTCTTTCTGGGCTCCGAAACCTGGATTGAGATCCTTTCTTTCAAGGTCAAACCGGATCTGCTCTTTCTGAAGCCCGTACCCGTCCATATGGTCGAAAATCAGTTTTTCCATAAGCTCCAGCCCATAGTCCACAGCCTCGAGATAATTATCTGCAACCTTCCTTTCGACTTCAGAGAACACATGATACTGCTCGGTTCCGGAACCTGCCGGGCGGATTAGAATTTCACTTCTCTTGACGATGTTGCCAGCCAGGGCTCCTGCGGCATTGCCTACCTCATGGAATTCCGGAATACGGATATCTGCATCGATAAATTCTCTGAGTTCGGGCACATAGGCTTTGACAGGCGCCCCGATCATTATGACCGGAATATTGATCTTGAACTTTGTGAAACGTGAGCTTGCCAGCAGTTTTTCAAGGTCTTCCCGCTTGAAGTCTTTTGCAAAGAATGCCAGCAGGTCAAGAGCAATATTTTTTGCAAAACTTCTTTTTATTTCCCTGGAAAAACTTTCCGGATCCAGCCCGATGTAGCTGCCAAGAAGTTTTGCTCCCAGCCAGGAGGCGGTACTGTTCCACATTTCATACTCTCCAAGCACATGGAGGGCATCCGTAGGTGTGAAACCTATATGGCAGATACAGCGTTTCTGGACCAGGGAACGCAGAACCTTTACAAACTGCAGGGGATGTTTTCCAATTGATTCTGCAATATCGGATATTGAAACCGGCTCATATCCTATAGCGTCAAAGATCTGACGTTCATGGTTTTCCAGTTCAAATTCGATAGAGTAATTAAGGGCCTGTATGTCATCATCAGACCTCGGGTTTCCACTCCTGACAAAGAAGCTTGCTGGCTGGAAGATATCATCCATTATCCTATCAGAAATTTTTTCAGCATTCCTCAACTTGTCTTCAAGGAGAGGATAATCTGAAGCCGCAAGGCAGATAGGAATAACCCGGTTAGGGCCAATATAGAGTTTTCTCTGTACCCAGACGTGGCTGTCTCCTCCCATAGCTGAGGTTCTTATCCTGACCGCCTTGACCATAGTTTTCCAGTCTCCCACTACAGCCCCGTTTTCACTGATCTCGGGAACTCCGTCCTCTATCAGAGCAATATCGGTGCTCGTACCTCCTACATCCACAGCCACGCAGGTTTTCAAGCCACTTATATGGGCAGCCCCTACAAGGCTTGCGGCAGGGCCTGAAAAAATAGACTCCACAGGCTTTTCAAGAGCCTCTTCTATGCGTGCAAGGGAGCCGTCACATTTCATTACCATCATGGGAGCTTTGATATTTCTTGCTTCCATTACCGATAGAACGGCCCGGATGAACTGGGAAGTTATCGGGATCAAGCGAGCATTCAGAACTGCCGTTACTGCCCTTTCGTAAGCTCCCAGGCTCAGGGAAAGTTCGTGCCCGCAGACCACGGGTTTATCGGTCAGCTGTTCTATTATTTTTTTTACTGAAAGTTCGTGTTCCGGGTTCCGTACGGAAAAGTAAGAAGATACGGCATATGAAAAGAGCCTGCCTCTGGTGTCGTTAACGAATTGCTCCACAGATTTAAGGTCAAGGCAGCTAACTTCATTTCCTTTTGAATCGTGGCCGCCATCTATGGAAATAGTCTCACGCGCCGGGATAGTTCCATTGACCGTATACCCTGCCAGGATCAGGCCTGCTGGATGACCTTTGCCTTCCAGTGTGGAGTTTGTAGAAAGAGTTGTGGATACTGAGACCAGTCTGATATCCTTCAGATACTCTTGTTTTAAGCCTGCAACTACTTTTTCGATCCCTTCGACCAGATTAGAATGCGTCGTTAGGGCTTTATTAGAATCAAGAATCCTGCCTTCTGAAAGATCCATTAAAACAGCGTCAGTGTATGTTCCACCAGTATCGATTCCTAAACCTAGTTTCATAGTTATAATTCATTTCCAAAAAAATATAACATAGCCGATCAGAATTTTGCAGGAGTATAAGGTTCTGCAGGAGGGCAAAATATTGAGGGGTACGAAATAATAGAGGGGAAGAAATATTGAAAGGAAGAAAAGGTAAATAATAAAGGCTGCTCGGAAAATATCCTGTCAACTGCCCGCTAAATCTAAAGATTTAACGGGTTTCCTGCTGAGGTTTTATGAACCCAGGGTCTTGAATAATCCTTTAAAAAAGCCAGTTTGAATCCCGGCAATATTCCATCCATGATTTTAATTAAGGGATCTTCTTCAATGGCGGATCACTTGTTAAAAGATGGCTCTGATTCATTTTTCGATCCAATTAGACTCTTTTAAGACCGTTTCTGTCCTTTATCAGAACTTTCCTGATTCATGACTTTTCCAATTTCAAATTTGGTCTTATCTCTGTAGAATCCTGTTCAGACCTCTTTTCAGACCCCGTTATGACCCGCTTTCAAGTTGCTTCCTAAAAAAGAGTCAAGATTCTGCGTATCTGACAAAGGACGCCTTATATTTCACCGGGATTTACTGGTATATATAAATGAGATATGAAAATAGATAACATAACCGACTCTCTTTTTAGAAGGCAAAAAAGAATTTATTATTTGCAAAAAAAACATTAGACTTTCAATTTCAAAATAAGCCTTTTTTACATCGAGGGCGATTTTCATCCTGCTGAAATAAACTCGTTCCCTCAAATTTGAAGCCGCATAATTTTTTACGGATATTATATGGAAAAACGAAAAAGAATCTGAAAACAGGAATTCTATTGAATAAAAAAACCGAATCAGAACTGATAAAAAAGAAGCAGAAACCTGATCTAATAGTTACAAATCAGAAAAATAAAAACCCGATAAAAAACAAAAGGATGAATGTGTTTGGGAAACACACTCATTTCATCTTTATTTTCTTCTCTCTTATTTCATCTTTATTTTCTTCTCTTTCCTGCGTATTCATCCATGCAAGTGACTTCACAGCATTTCACTCCCATCCTGTAGGCCGCCCGGGCGATCATGTGTCCGGAAATCGGGTTGGTAAGGAGGATGAAAAGTGCGACAGTGAAGGCTTTTACACCCATGGGAGTGATACCTTCCTGAATAATAATGCTCGTGAGAACTCCGAAAGCTCCCAGGGTGCCGACCTTGGTAGTTGCATGCAACCTGTTATAGACATCAGGCAGGCGAAGGAGACCAATCATACCCAGAGAGAGGAAAAAGATCCCTATAAGCAGACTGATGATACTTAGAATATCTGCAACAAGTGCCAATTCGCCAGCCATCAGAGCACCTCCCCTTTATCAAGGTATTTTGCCACTATAACCGTTCCTACGAAGGAAATGATTGCAAGAAGCATGGCTACGTCCATCAGGAAGATCGAACTTGCCTGATAAGCGTAAAGTGCGAAAATAACACACAGGGCATTACCCATGGCATCTTCTGCCGCAATCCTGTCAGCAAGGGTCGGACCATACAGCACTCTGTAAATACAGGGAGCTGTGGCGACGACCATCACGATCAACGCTAGGAAATCTGCCTGTTCCAGTGAGATAATCATTCGAATGCCTCCAGCACATATTTTTCAAGATCATCCCTGATGGAATCACGAACTCCCTGCGGATCGGTCGCATCGATTGAATGGACATAAAGAATGGATTTGTCATCCGATATGTCCACGGTCAGGGTTCCGGGAGTCAGCGTGATCGTGTTTGCAATCCCGGTGATGCCTATATTGGTCTTGGTCCTTATAGGAACCGCGATAATTCCGGGTTTGATGTTGATTGTGGGACTAAGAACGATCTTTGCGACAACAATGTTGGCTTTTATAATCTCCTTTATCAGCACATAGAAGTACTTTATTTTCTTGGGAATCTTTGCCAGCCAATCCCCTGTCGGGTGTACCACTTCATCCAGCCTGTACAGTTTGCTGAAAGGCTCTACAACTATCATTCCGAAGATGAGGCCAAGAAACAGACTGCCGATGGTTACATACCCACTGACCAGACACCAGACGACCGGGAGTGCCATGTAAGTAATCAAACGACGCTTCATCTAATCACCCTCAATAATACTGCATCAATATACGGCTGCGGATCAGTGATCTGCATCGCTATGGTCTGTGCAATTTCAAGGATCGGGTTGCCAAATATTCCGAGAATGAACACAAGAGCTGCCAGCAGCATGATCGGACCTACAATCAATATGGACAGTTTGTGGTGGGAATACTCGCCGTACTGCGGGTCTCTCTCTCCCCAGAAAATAAGCATCCAGCCTCTGAACATATAGAACAGAGTAAAGAATGCAAATAATAACGCAATAGCTATAGGGAGATAGAATGCCGATCTGAGTCCTGCATCGAAGAGAGAGAACTTACCAATAAATCCGCCCATCGGGGGTACTCCACCAATGGACATGGCTCCTACAAGGAAGGAGAAAGCCATTAAGGGATTACTGTTGATCATGCCTCCCATCTTACGCATGTCCCTGGTTTCTGCATGGTGAATAATACCACCCGAAGTAAGGAACAACATACTCTTGGCAATAGCGTGGTTTACCAGGTAGACAAAAGATGCCGCAACGATTAAAGTCCCACCTGCAATTTCACCTGCTTCAAGTGCAATTGCTCCCATTCCAAAACCCAGGAAAACATATCCTATCTGGGATACACTGGAGTAAGCTAGCAAACGTTTGACGTCGTTCTGTCCTATTGCAGCTGTGGCTCCAAGTCCTATAGTGATGAGAGCGAGCAGTAGAATGATCGGTCCGTACACTCCTTTGAGAGGTGCAAAGATAACAAAGAGGACCCTGAGTATACCATAGGCTCCGATCTTGATAATCACACCACTGAGCATCGCACTGATCGGGGACGGAGCTGTGGGGTGAACATCCGGAAGCCAGTAGTGCAGAGGAAAGACTGCTGCTTTTCCAGCGAATACGATAATGAAAAGCAGACCAATAGCGTACATGTGCCAGGGCATTGTACCTGCATCGGCAAGAATCCTGACCTTAAGTGCAATGTCAGCCATGTTCAGAGAACCGACGGATGCGTACAGAGAAGTGACTGCAAGCAGCATCGCATTTGAACCGAGCATGTTCAGTACAATGTACTTCATGGTAGCTTCCATCTTATCCGAGATCTTCGTAACCTTTGAGGTTTCATTTGCAACGATCAAAGCTCCTGAAGAGAGCAGCATGATCTCGAAGAAGACAAACAGGTTGAAAATATCGCCTGTCAGGAAGATTCCGTTGATACCTGCAAGCATCAGGTTGTACAGGGAATGATAGGTCAGGTTCAGGGATTTACTCTCTATATAATCGTAGGAATAAATCAGACCCATACAGCCTATAAGGCAACTCAGGACAACCATACTTGAGCTCAAAAGATCGGCTACAAGCACAATTCCGTACTTTCCGAACTCACCTACCTCATATACTATTATTCCGTCGTTCCAGACCGTATAGATAAGCAGCCCGCTTAAAGCCAGTAAGCCGATGCTCACTACTATATCAAGAGCTTTCTGGAATCCAGGGTAATTCTTGCTGAGGATAGTAAGAGGAGCCATTAACAAAGGTATGGCGATCAGGAACATGGGCAGATGCTGCATTAAGAAGCTCATCCCCACAACCTCCTGAGTTCCCCTACATCAATAGTACCATATTCTTCATTAATGCGGTACGCAAGGGTCAATATGAAAGCAGTGGTTGCAAGCCCGATCACAATTGCCGTGAGCACGAGAGCCTGCACAAGAGGATCCACGAATGCTGTATACGGATTGGTTGTTATTGGCCCGATTATTCCAGCTGCCAGGTTATCGTTATAGATAAGGCCCTGGTTAAGGCCCTCAACAGCTTGCTGGTGCTCCAGAATCGGTACAAGCGTACCGTCACTGAAGACTCCGCCGGCAACTATGTAAAGGTTTATAGAGTGGGATATGATCCCGAAACCGATGATGACTTTCATCATATCCCTGCGGAAAATCAGGAAAGTTCCGATTCCAAAGAGCAGGGAAATGGTAAGTGCGAGAAGAGTGTTATTCATTTTCCACCCTCCGAAGCTTTGTCAGTTCCTACTTTAGTCACAATAAATAGCAGTCCTCCGACCACTACAAAGTACACACCAAGGTCAAAGAACATGGAAGAAACCAGTTCAATCTCACCAAGGTGAATGCCTCCTACTACTACAGGAATGAAATCAAAGGCACTTCTGAAGTAGTTGTGGCCTGCAAATAAGGGAGACCATGCCGTAATACTTGCAAACAGGAGCCCATAGCCAAACCATGTGTGCCAGTCGGGGTTCCAGATTTTCTTGATGTCATCGAATCCGTATGCCACGTAGATAAGTCCGATTCCACAAGCACACAGCACACCACCAATGAAACCGCCGCCTGGCCTGTTTCCACCAATCAACAAAAGATCGATAGAGTACAGCATGTCCACCATCAGGCAGATCTTTGCAATCGTTTTGGTAATTACCGTGGTCACTCTTCTTCACCTCCCTCAGCTTTTCCTGCTCTGCTCAGGATCAGGTTATAGACACCAAGAGCTGCAAGGGAAAGAACCGAAATTTCTCCAATGGTATCATACCCTCTGAAGTCCACGACTATCACGTTGACAACGTTAAGCCCACCTGTCATTTGCAGGCTTTTGTCTATGAAGTAGTGAGAGAAGGACTCAAACGGTGCAAGCATTCCGGCGTTTGCGTTTACCATTAAGGCAAAAACTGCAAATGTAACCACTGCCGAGATTGCGAAATTCACCATAACCTTACCCGCTGGCATAGGTTCCTTGAATTTTTGAGGAATCTTAATGATTGCCAGGATGAAGATAATGGTTGACAGCGTTTCCACACAGACCTGTGTCATTGCAAGGTCAGGAGCCTTCAGGTACATGTAAAGCAGGGATACCAGGAAACCCAGAGCCGAGAGAGACAGGACCGCAGGCAGATATTTAGGGATTATCGCAGCACCAAGCGCTGCCACAATCATCAGAGCATAAAGCACGATCTCATAAGGCTGTGAATTGAAGTTCAGTCCTTCAGGGAAGATGCTTCCCAGACTTATACCCTGGGTGTACACTGGCCACAGGATCAGGAAGATCATGAAAAGCATTGCAGCTTTGATATAACCTCCGATAGGTCCTGGCTGGGTAACTGCTCCGAACTTGGCGGCTATACCCTTTGCATTGTTTACTGTTGCATCATACCAGTAGTTCACGCTGATCCAGGGGAGCTTGGCATTGAAACTGTTCTGCCAGGCAGCAATTGAGTCATAGAACTTGTAGAGTACAAGACCGATGGCAAAAGTTGCTATCGTCATCAAAAGCGGCGTGGTAATCCCATGCCAGAGCTTGATGTGCAGAGTATCAGCATGCGGGACAAGTCCGCTATAGGCAGGCTGGATCAGATAATCAACCGGGAACTTGGGGTAGAGCCCGAAGAAGATGATCAGACCTGCAAGGAAGACTGCCGGAGCCAGCATAACCCAGGGGGCATCGTGAATGTGGTGAGGGACATCGTGGTCGTGTGTCCTCTCTCCGAGGAAGATCCCATCTATCAGTTTGATAGAGTACATGAGGGTGAACACACCACCGGCCACTGCAACAGCGGGGAAGACAATAGCCCACGGTCCTCCATAAGTTTCTGAAACCAGTTCTCCGATTTCAAGAGATGTCTCGTAGAACATTTCCTTGCTCAGGAACCCGTTGAGGGGAGGGACACCTGCCATCGAAGCTGCTGCGATCACCGCAACTATGAACGTTTTTGGCATCTCCTTACGCAAACCACCCAGTTTTCTGATATCTCGAGTTGTCGCCTCGTGAGCCACGATACCTGCCACCAGGAAGAGGGTAGCCTTAAAGGTGGAGTGGTTCAGCAGGTGGAAGGTTGCTGCAGCAAAACCCAGTCCCGGATGTTCAGCCGTACTGTAACCATACATGGTCATCAGGTAGGCCAGCTGGCTGATTGTCGAGTAAGCCAGGATGGCTTTGATGTCGGTCTGCCGGAAAGCCAGGAAGCCCGCCATAACCATGGTGAACATCCCCGTTCCTGAAACCAGGATCAGCCATTCGGGGGTTCCCGAAAGGATAGGATGCATCCTTGCAACCAGATAGACACCAGCCTTGACCATTGTAGCCGAGTGCAGGAAGGCGCTCACAGGGGTCGGAGCTTCCATAGCGTTGGGTAGCCATATATAGAATGGGCCCTGTGCAGATTTGGAAGCAGCTCCAATGAAGATCAGAACCAGGACTGCAACATAAAACGGACTTCCGTGTAATGTTGAAAGGAGTTCTGAACTCTGAGCGACTTCAGAGATACCATAGGTGCCTGTAACAACCCTAAGCATCAGGAAGCCTGCGAACATGACAAGTCCGCCACCGGCAGTTATCAGAAAGGCTTTGGTTGCGCCATATACGGATTCTGGTCTTTCTCTCCAGTATCCGATAAGCATAAAAGATGTTATACTAGTCAGTTCCCAGAAAATAAACATCTGGATAGTATTATCTGTATAGGCAATGCCCAGCATTGCACCCATAAAGAGTAAGAGCCACTGGTAGTACCTTGGTAGGTCTTCCTTTGTGGACATATAACCGTTTGAATAGGACATGATGATAACACCAACGCCTGAAACGATTAATGCCAGGAGAACGGCCATGCCGTCTCCGTAAAAGTCTAAGGATAGACCAGCTGCCGGTAACCAGTCCCACGAACCCTTAACAGGAGTGCCTGCCATAGCGTACGGGATTACCTGAGCGTTCAACACAAAACACGTAAATGCAATAAGTGCCGAAATCCAGCCAATCCTCTGTTTGAATACTCTATATAATACAGGTAATGTCCATGCAAGTATAAATGGTAAAAAGACAGCTATTACTATTGCATTAAATGGATCCATGAATCATCAACCCAACCTCTGTAGTTTTTTGGTTATTTAATAGTGAACACTAGTCAGGTTCAAAAGTTTCAATCCAGAATTCAATCCACATAGAAAATAAAGATATAATGTAATCTTATATTTTCCTCGCGTATACTCTTTTGTCATATAGTAAAAATGTTTCGGTTTTTACTGGACGCATCTTCAGCATCAAGCAAACTATTTTGCGTCCAAAATTGCACATGAAATCTTGCCAAATTGTTCCCTGATTACAGCAAATACCTCCCTTTCAAAACTGCAGATTTTTACGTAATTGGAATTAAATCCCACTTTTCTCATTGAAATTTTAGCTTTTCTCAGTTCTTAACGCTATCGATTTTATCATAGAGGGGTTTAATGAAACGATATACAATACTTCAAATAAGAACTAAATAAATATAAAGGTATAAAACCGATAGCATCTGGTTTACTAATTTCCATGTGGATTCTCAAATATTTGAATATTTCCAAAAAACACTATCAAGAAAAGAGCAATTTCAAGGAAAAAAAATATGAAAATAAAGATCAGAAGAAAAAAATTTCCATTTGGAGTAGCAATTTAATCAGGATAATTAGTGAAATTAGTTAGTAAGTAATTCCCTTAATCAGTATAAGTTATTTATACACTAAAACTGTGAATCTGTAAATCTAATTTGAGAAAGCAATAGAGAATGATTCAGTAGCAGGTTCAGTGAAAGTAAGTCAGTTTTAAAATATATATGTGCATATATCAAAAAAATGAAACGTACGTATAAAATGAATCAAATAGATAAAAAAGAGAAATATGCGCATTGAAAGTAAAAAAAATCAAAATAGAAAGAAACTTGAAAGAAAGTAATTTGTCAAAAAAAAGAAACTGCGGGCAAAAAAAGGTCACAAAAAGGAAAAGAGTATATCTAACATAATTATTCGAAACCTTCTGGTTTTGAAACGATCAGAGAATTGTTCTAGAAATGCGTTAAGGAATAGATTCTCGATAAAAGAATAAAAATTAAAAAATATACAGGGCATACTTAAAAATGTTTAAGAGAATTGCAAAAGGACGAATAATTTAAAAACTACCCATGCTACCTTAAAAAGGTACATTAAACCAAACACAAAGATCCCTAAAACGCCAGTAAATACTAGCCTTAGGAGAAAAAAGGTTCAGAATTATTTTCTCTTCTATAATAAGAGAAGAAAAATAAAAAATCCTCTATATGCTGATTCTACACTCACATATTTATCAGGGTTCAGGCTTTTGTTTCCTGTCCTTCGCCCTGAAACGGTCGGTCCTCTGTCTTTTCGAATTAATTGATCTCTATTGCTACAGGACTTTCCTCGGGGCAACGCCTGAAGGTAACCTCAAGCACTCCATTTTTGTAACTTGCTTTTGCACTCTTCGGATCCACAAGGACAGGGAGTTCCACGTCTTCCGAATATTCTGAAAGCCCAATGACTTTAATTTCAAGGTGCTGAGCGGTAGCGTGCAGCAGGAGATCTTTCTTTTCAACCTCCGGAAATTCTGCAAGTACGTGCACCATGTCCTCGTTTTCAAATATATCAATTAAAGGTTCTTTTGTTTCTGAGGCAAAGAAGTTCTCTTCTTTTTGAGAGTATTCCGGAACGTTTCCAAATTCCCGGAGTTCAGTATCTTCCCCCGGGCGATGAATGATAGAAAATCCGTAAACAAAGGGAACGGACTCTCCCATTTCTTCCAGGAGGGCTTCGATCATCTCTTCCAGGTTGTCAAAAAGTTCAGACCCAAAATCTTCAAAGAAATCCTTTCTTTTTCTTATGCCCACCATTATTACCTCTGATTTTCCTCTTGCTCCCGAAAAATCACTCTATATCGATTGAAGTTCGGGAACTGGACTCCAGCCGGTTAAAGGTAACTTCCAGCACACCATTTTTATATGTGGCTTTAGCACTCTGGGGGTCCACCTTTACGGGCAGTTCCACACGTTCGGAGTATTTTGGATTCCCATCTAATGTTTCGATGTCAAGTATTAAATCAGTTGCGTTCAGTTGAATGTTTTCTTTCTCGATGCCCGGCATCTCGGCAACCACGTGGACTTTTTCCTCGGATTCCAGTACATCAATAAGGGGTTTTCTTATGTCAAGATAGCGTTTTTCTCCGGTTTCCATCTGTTCAAACATCGGGATATTCCCAAATTCCCGGATTTCAGGCTCTTCCCCTGCCCGCTGGGTTACGGAAAAACCGTAAACAAAAGGGTGCTGCCCGAAGTTATCCATACTCATGCCCATAGCCCTGCTAAGGCGCTCGAACATTTCGTCCATGTCCTTAAGGGGATCAATTCCGAATATTTCATCGAAAAAACTTCTTTTTCTCCTGTCTCTGTCCATCTCATCACATCATTATTAAGTTATGCGTCTTGAGTTTCTTAAGTGAGTATTACCCAAATCAGTAAGGTTATTAATTGAAATGGTTATTTTCCACTAAAATTAAAAAGACCGGTATTAACCGGTATGTCATGCAAAGCCTCATTCGGACTGCGGAAAACTCGGAACTTCTGTTCCCTCGCTTTCCTTTTCCTGTTCTTTTGCTTCGGAAGATTCTTCCTCAAGCTCAGTTGCATACCTGGCAAAGAGTTCGGCACTCTTCTCATACGCACTCAGGTTTTCTCTGGATATTGTAGGCTTTACACGGCGGATTGCTTTTATAAAGTGTTTTTTGGAAAGCCTAACGTCCCCTATCTTCTCCCGGATGTCCTTTCGGTTGATACCCGGGGTAACTATTTCCCTGAGGGCGAGCATTGCCGCTTCCCTGCAGACGCCTTCGATATCCGCACCCACATATCCCTCGGTCATCTCAGCAAGCTCGGAGAGGTTTACGTCTTCTGCAAGGGGTTTTTCTTTTGTGTGGATCTCAAAGATTTTCTCCCTGCCTTCTTTTCCGGGCGGCTTGATGTAAATGAGCCTGTCAAAACGGCCAGGTCTGAGGAGAGCAGGGTCTACCATGTCCGGTCGGTTTGTAGCAGCAACTATGATGACGTCTTTGAGTTCCTCTACCCCGTCAAGTTCTGTAAGGATCTGGCTTACCACTCTTTCGGAGACGTGGGTATCGGAAACAGAGCTTCTTTCCGGAGCAATGGAGTCAATCTCATCAAAGAAAATTACAGTTGGTGCAGACTGCTTTGCTTTTCGGAATGTTTCCCTGATTGCACGCTCGGATTCCCCCACATATTTACTAAGCAGTTCGGGACCTTTTATACTTATAAAGTTGGCTTCACTCTCGCTTGCAACAGCTTTTGCGAGCAAAGTCTTACCAGTACCCGGAGGCCCGAAAAGCAGTACACCTCTCGGAGGCTTTATACTGACAGCCCTGAACATTTCAGGATACTTGAGGGGCCATTCCACAGACTCGATAAGTTCCTGTTTTGCTTTCTCAAGTCCACCGATATCATCCCAGCCCACATGCAGAACTTCAACGTAGACTTCTCGCATGGCCGAAGGCTCAATGTTCTTCAGGGCTTCCCTAAAGTCCTCCTTCGTAACCACCAGGTTGTCAATGATTTCCTGTGGGATTTCCTCTTCGATATCGATTTCAGGAGTGATCCGTCTAAGGGCATGCATCGCGGCCTCCTTGCAGAGCGAGGACAGGTCAGCTCCCACAAAACCATGGGTCACATCTGCAATTTCGCCAAGGTTCACTTCATCTTCAAGAGGCATACCTCTGGTGTGGATCAGGAGAATCTGCTTTCTGCCGTTCCGGTCAGGAACTCCAATTTCAATTTCCCTGTCAAACCTTCCACCGCGACGGAGAGCTTCATCAATGGAATTTGGGCGGTTTGTGGCAGCTATGACCACGACTTCCCCCCTGGACTTGAGCCCGTCCATCAGGGAGAGCAGCTGAGCAACTACTCTTCGTTCCATTTCTCCGGTGACTTCACTGCGTTTGGGGGCAATGGAGTCAATTTCGTCTATGAAGATAATGGAAGGTGCATCTTTCTCTGCCTCTTCGAAAATCTCACGGAGCTTTTGTTCACTTTCCCCATAATATTTGGAAACGATTTCAGGACCGCTTATGGTAATGAAACTGGCATCAGTTTCACTTGCGACTGCCTTTGCAATCATTGTCTTTCCCGTCCCGGGGGCCCCATGAAGAAGAACCCCTTTAGGAGGCTCGATTCCCAGCTTCTGGAAGAGTTCAGGGTGCCTCATTGGCAGCTCAATCATTTCCCTGACAAGCTGGATTTCCCGCCTGAGCCCCCCGATATCCTCGTATGAGATACCTTCCGGAGCCTTGATTTCCTCAAATGATTTTTCCTTGATAACAATTTCAGTGTCTTTGGTGACAACAACCGGCCCTGCGGGTCTTGTAGATGCTACGATGAAAGTAAGGGGGTTATTTACAGTTTCAACCCTGATCTGCTGACCTTTGTTCAGAGGTCTGCCCTCGATTATTCTCAGGATGTAATGGGCGCCGCCCACAAGCCTGACAGGCTGGGATGGAGCAAGTGTGACCCTTTGCGCATGCTTTGCCTGGACCTTCTGGATCGTAACCCTGTCATCAATTCCAACCTTTGCATTGCTGCGCAGGTTTCCGTCTATTCTGATCCTGTTCTCCTGCCCGCGCTCGACGTTAGGCCAGACAATTGCATAAGTCCTGGATTTACCTGAAATTTCAATTATATCTCCGCTCACAAGATCCATTTGCTGCATCAGAAGGATATCGATTCTTGCAATTCCCCTACCCACATCTTTATGATACGCCTCAGCTACTCTCAGATTCATTTCTTCAGTCATTTATTCTCAACCCCGGTCTCACATACTCTCCAGTACTGCTGGTTATTTTTAATCGTGTATTCAACAAAACCCCTTTCTGCAAGGTCCGTAAGGTTAGACATTATAATGCTAGGGTGAAGACGCAGGTTATAGCAGAGGACAGCCGATGTAGCCTCATTTTTCAGAAGCTCGAACAGGAGCTCACATTCTACAGGGTTTCTGGCAACCTCTTCAATTGAGTCCAGGCATCTGTCCATCAGTTCCGTATATTCAACCTGTAGCTTTTTCTGCATTTGCACAAGCTCTTCCTGCCTTGCTTTAAGTTCCCGAAGCTTGTCGCTCAGTTTCAGAAAGAAGCAGGATGATTCATCTCTAGCAATAGTTTCATTCCTCTCGACAGCAGATCTTTCCCCTTTATTCTCCCTGTCAAAATGAATGTCCTGAAGAGACATTGTATATGCATAAGGTGATACGGACACCTCAAGCCTCATGTTATTTGCAATATTGAAGTACTTGCGCCTCTGCTCATCCACACTGAACTCGATCAGCCCTGCCTGCTCTAACAGGCTCAGATGACTGATAATCGCCTTTGGTCCTACCCCCAGCCTGCCTGAAATTTCACTGACATAGCAGGGGCGGTTTGCAAGAAGCTGAATTATCTTCCTGCGGTTTTCATTCCCCAGGATGTCAAGTAATTTTGCCGGGTCCATGTTTTTCCCTCTTGTGATTCCTGAAATGTTATGATGAATAATTAGCAACATGTTTTGAATTTTTGTATTTATATATTTTTGTGATGATGATTATAATATATACATTATATAGGACATAGATTAAATAGTAACTCCGATCCTTTTCTACAATTCGTTTGAATTGTTGTCTTCCTGCTACTCAAATCTCCAGTAAAAAAATTCACGAATCTGTATGGCAGGAGATACAGGAAATCCATGTCAGAAGTATCGGTCAGGATACTAAATATTGCGATTGCACAATAGTTAGTAACCATTAGTTAGCAATAATAGAATATAAGGTTTCCTATGAAGCTCGCTTTGCCTCGAAAATCAGTGAAAATCGGATATTCGCAGGACAAAAAAACTGAGTTTACAGATCGAAATCAAAACCGATAGCTAGGAGTTGAGGATAATTTAAATGAACACATTGAAACTAGATCTGGTGTCGAGTGGATAAAAATTAAACACGAAAAAAGAAAGTATTGTTTTATTTTTAGCTGGAATGTTTGCAAGAGGGACCCAACATATATATATTATTTATACGGAGTGATTTTAATCTAATCCGTTTAGAAATATGCTTATCCAAAATATCGCAAAAACTATTGCAATGATAAGAGATTCAATCTTTTCTTTTGATGCATAATACCCTTCCAGTCCACCAATAATTATCAAACTTCCAAAATAAGTAAAAATATCGATAATCCGCTCGGTTTCTGGAATATTTCCAGCAATAAATGAACTTAGATGTAGTTCATAGAACAAACATAATGTCGGCACTGTTCCAACTATAATCGATCCGAGTCTATCTTTTGTCTGTGATCCATAAAAGATAGGAGCCATTGGGTATACAAATATACTAATCAGTACAATAAGAACTCCAAACAGCTCTGGCAATATGCGAAAAATATCAAAAATGAAGACGGACAGCGCAAAGATATGAATCAATGCAGATACAAGCAATGGTACAATTACTGATTGAATCATTTTCCTTGTCGTCATTTTCTCCACACCAACACCACCATGGCAAATCAAACCCAATGAACATTGCAATCTTTACTCATATTTAAATCAACTTGTATTAAGGTAAAGAGTGATACCCGCATTTTGCATGAATAGCTAAAAAGAAGATGAAAAAAGACCGCGAAGAGCAAAAAACCACAATAAGCAAATAACATAAGAAACTAATTTTAATTGAAAAGAATTAGAGCTTGGCTGGAAAGATTCTGTTGTATCTAAACCGGAATGTGAAAATCAAAATTTGCGTCTTCATCGGACTCGCATTTCTAGTACTTGCAGGCCCCGCATCAGCAGATACCATTACAGTGAACAACGGTGGGGAAGAGGATTACAAATCAATACAGAAAGCAATAAATAATGCAAATCCAGGAGACATAGTCCTCGTTTATCCCGGCACTTACAAAGAGAATGTTGTCGTCGACAGGGAATTAAGAATCATATCAAAATCCGGAAATCCGGAAGATACCATCGTCCTGGCTGCCACTCAAAAAGAGCATGTTTTCAAAGTTGCTTCGGATAATGTGACAATTAGAGGATTTAAAATAAAAGATGCCTCGGGAATTCCGGGGAACTATAAATATGGGATTTATCTTGACGGGACAAAAAACTGCATAATTGATAACAACTACATCTCAAACAACAGGGAAGGTATTCTTTTAATTGATTCCAGCAACAACACCCTTATTAACAACAAGCTTCCGAAGAACAACGACGCTGGCATTATACTCAGATCTTCGGACCACAACACGGTCAGGAGCAATCATGCGTCAGGCAATATCGCAGGAATTTTAATAATTTATTCTTCCGCCAATAACACGATAGACGGAAATACAGTCTCCGAAAACACAATAGGCATTGAAATCCAGGGAAATAACAACACCATAAGGAACAATACCATACTGGATAATGAGAAATACGGAATAGGCATTGAATCTTCTGCTGACAATGCAATAAGCAATAACACAGTAAACTTGAACAAAAGAAACGGCATCTTGATTGGATTTTCGAAGAACAACACCCTGA
Organism: Methanosarcina sp. 2.H.T.1A.6; assembly: GCF_000979455.1. GTDB lineage: Archaea > Halobacteriota > Methanosarcinia > Methanosarcinales > Methanosarcinaceae > Methanosarcina. Next base: position 221,355 of record NZ_JJOY01000005.1, on the reverse strand, counting down.
AAAACAACACTATAAACTTTAATGGCATGGATGGCATCTTTGTACTTTACTCAAATAATAACACAGTGAACGGCAATAATGCTTCGAATAACGTAAACCACGGGATCGGCCTGATGGACTGTGACTATAATATTCTCAATAACAACTTCGTGAACCGGAATAATGCAAACGGCATTCAGCTCTGGAACGAGGGAACTGAAATTGATGATGATGCTATTTTTGAATGGGGAGGGTCAGGTGACAATATCCTGAGCAACAACACCGCTTCAAATAACACGGCTTACGGCATCTACATCGGCATTTCAAGTGACAACAATACGCTGAAGAATAATTCGATATACTCAAACGGAAAATACGGAATTTTTCTTGCGGAAGCAAGCCGCAATAATGAGCTTGAAGATAATAGTATAGATTCAAACCAGCTGGGAAAGGTTCTGGTCAGTTCCGATGATACTCTTATTGGCTCCAGTGAACTCAGCACACCTGAAGGCAGTTCACAGGAAATGGGGAAAGAGTCGGGGACGCGGTTAAGAGAGATGCCGTTCATCGGTTGCTTTATGACAATAGCCACTGTTGGGATGGCATCAATCATCATGAAAAGAAAACAGGGATAAGAGACCTGATCTGGAAAAACAGGATAAATGGCTATAAGGTATGAGATACCGGGCAACATTTATTACCCGGTCGTTAAAATGCCTTAATCATCAAAACTTCATCCCCATAATTTGAGGTTTCAGCCGTGACTTTCCAGGTCGGGTAATATGTAGTTTGACCGTCATATCCGTAGGGATAAGTGTCAAAACCGTTGAAATAAACAAATTTGACATCAGTGATCCTGATCCTTCCCAGTGAAAACATCGGCAGATTACCCTTCTGAGTGACGAAGTTTCTGTTTCTTACCTGCTGGATTATGTATTTACCGGAGTCATTGAAACCCATTGTTTGGAAACTGGCTATTTGTATGGGCTCCAGATCAGTAGCACTATCGGTTAAGTTAAACCTGCTTTCCGCAATCTCATTATTCGTGACGAGGAAATAGATTTCCCCGGTAGATCTGTTATTATAAGACTCGCTGGAGCTAATAAAACTGACATTCAGGGTGCTTGAGGAAGATTTCCCCTGATACACCGGAAGCTGATTTACAGGTATTGAAGGAATTTCAGTGTCAAGGGTTACTCTTTGATTTGTAAGAGTGTTCCATATCTGTACAGTCCTTCTGTAAGGCGTATCCTCTTTCATGGGAGGATAATAATTAAAAGTCTCATAGAATAGAGGAAGAGCACAGTATAATATTGCCATGCCAATGATGATTGCAATTACACTTTTTGCTTTTTCCTGCATATGTATTAAACCTCCTCAGGCAGATTCAATCCCGGTTGCCATCGGAGATTCCGGGTGGTCGATGAGGTCGATATGCAGTATTTTAGATGAGCCGGGCTCTATTTCTTCGAATATACCGTCTTCATCGACCATACATATCTCAATCTCAGAAAAACTTCCTGCTGAACCAGAGATAAAAATGAGCCTGAGGGGATTCAACGAGTGTATCAGCCGCTCATGATCTTGTTTCCAGTCAATTACAAATATAGTATGAACAGTTTTCCCATTATATTGCTCAGAGGTAACTGCAATATTATACATCAGGTCTTCAAACTCTATGGAACCGCTAAATAGCTCACCGCATACGTAGAAAGTTGCCTTGCTTTGAGGGATTCCTTTAACATACCCCGAATAGCAATATGATTTCCCTCCGTTAAGTCTGGAAATTTCCTCGATTTTTACTTCAAAATCTCTCTCCAATAACCTGAGATTAACATTCCCATTTGCAGCGGTATTCTCGAACTCCTGAACATCTATTGTAACAGTTTCAAACCCATCCCAGTGTCCCTGGAACTCAAGCGAACTATCCTGAATCTCGATCTTCTGAACGATATTGTCTCCAGGGATTCCTGAAAATTCCTTGAAGGAGCTTTCATTAAAAACAATTTCATCAAGCTGCGTTCCAGAATATTCAGAAGTTTTAGCTTTGCTATTGTCATCAGCTAAAACCAGAAATACTGAAAAAGCAGCCAGAGTCAGAAAGGCTGTAAGTACTATTATTGTACTACTTAATTTCATTCGAATCCCCCAACGTGGAGATAATAAATAACAAACACTCCAACCAAGAATAGATCTGCGCTCTTCCTAGAAGAACTTTGTTCTTTTAGTTCATACATTTGTACATTGGCACTATAACGCCAATAAAAGAAATAAAAAAGCTTTGTGACATGAGAAATAAGTATAAAAAGTTAGACTGAAACGATAGAGCATTAAAGAACGTGAAAAAGTTTTGAAGATGAGATTAAAATGGAAAGGTTGACAAAAAAGAAAATGATCAGAATTATCTATGCTTTTTTGCTTTTGATTTATCTTTTTGTCTTTCCTTCTGCTGGTTAAAAACAGAGGGTAAGTGGAGGGCATATGAACCTTCTTCCCTGATTGCCATAACAAGTTCTTTTCGCTCTAAAAGGGAATCCAGATTAAGTTCATAAGAGCCAGGCCCGAGAATCCTTACAGATTCCACCCTCTCTTCCTCAGTTTTGTTTTCATTTTCTGACTGCTGCCCCCTGTCTATTTCTCCAGATGCAAGAGCCTCGTCAATATTCCTGACAGCCTCGTCCAGAGAGGCTTCCAGATCCAATTTTTGTTCTTCCAGAACGAGCCTTCCCTGGTTTTCCAAATCTTCAGGTTCTATTTTCACATAGAGGAACTTATTCCAGCCGCAGCTCGGGCAGCCACTGAGGATTACAGAATCCCCGTCTTCAAAAATGGTTCCGCATCTGGTACATCTATGGGGCATGAGTTCACCGGTAATCAATAATATGAACTTAATTGCTGCAAGTCTTATAACCGTACAGTAAATAGCTTACTTGGGTACATGTCTTAGGTATATGTCTTAAATTTATATTAAATGAGTGACTTAAATGGGTGCCTTAATGAAATATGAGATTTGCTCTTTATACGAGATTGGCACTTATATTAGTATACCTTAAATGGTCTCTTGAATAAATACCTTTAATAAATATGTATATTTGTATTTACAACTTTTTTAGTGGTAGTTATAAACGAAAGATTTGCTTTTGAAAGAGGGTGTTTTGCCCTTACCGGCTGCAAACCGCCTTTTTTCAGTAGAAGGCATAATTCTTAGTTTTCCTGGTATCTACTGTAAGCCATTGATATGCAAATTGATGATACCAAAACTAACTATGCACAAACTAACTATGTACAAACTAACTATGCACAAACAAATAGTAGACCTTTTTATAGAAGTTTCCAGTACTCCTTCCCATCAATAACCTCAGAACTGGTTCTATGGATTCGAACCATTTCTTCCAGAACTTCCGGAAGCCTGCCAGGTTGAGTGATTTCAAAAACTACGGGGTCAAGGGCATGGTTTACGTAGAGGCTGTGTTTAAGATCTTCAAGACTCCAGAGTTTTTTAGGATTTTTTCTCATGCTTTTTGCCAGAATACTTATCATGTCTTCCATAAAATTCCAGGGATAGACAATCCAGGCCCAGTCTTCAAGTCGCTCTCCCACATAATCAGGCTCGATTTTCGAGCTCCCCAGGTATTGTAAGGAAGCGGTTCGGACCTCTTTGGGGTTCCTGCATTCTACATAAACCTTAGCACTGATCATACTTTCCCCGGTATCTACAATGTCATCTACGATAAGCACTTTTTTGCCTTCCATTACATTGTTTGAGAGAGGGTACCGTATATAGGGTTCACCAGTGTCAATAGCTGCAGTCCCGATGTAGTGCTCGATTTTCAGACTGGACAGGTCATCAAGCCCCAGGAAATCACACAGCACACGTCCTGCAAACCAGCCTCCTCTGGCAAGCGCGATAATAACGTCCGGCTCATACCCCGAACTTTTGATTTCTCTTGAAATGTTTCGGCACAGGTTGTAAATGTAATCCCAGTTAGTAAGCACACATCTAAACGATTCTATGTAAAACCCTCCCGGATCCGGAACCCGGTACATTGTAAGGAAATTTACTGTTTAAGGAGCACTTGTTTCCAGGCTCTACCTTCGAGATTATATAATTCAGACCATAGACTTTAAGTTTTCTTATCTTGTTAAAAAAATAGTTCCGAAAAAGACTAAAAAAGAAATGCTTTAAAAACAAATTTAAAAGCCTTGTCTGTTTAACATGACACAGTTAAACTATTATTTTAAAGAAGTCTTTAAATTAAAGATCCTTAAATTAAAGACCTTTAATAATATTTCCGGGAAGAACAGCCTCCTTTTAGAAAACTCCATGAGTTCAGGAGGAGTAAAAAATAAATTCTCCAGTAGAAAAGGGAATCTGGAAAGTGAGACCAATGGATAAAATGCTGATAGAACTGCTCTTTATGTCCCAGAAAAGAAAGGACCTTTTACTCCTTCTAAGAGACGGAGGGAAAACACTAGAAGAGATCGTAGATATTCTTAATGTTACCCCGACAGGAATGCTTCCCCAGATCAAAAAATTAAAGGAGGAGTTTCTGGTTTTGCAGGAGGATAGGGAATACAGGCTCACCCCTCTGGCAGAAGTTCTGGTAGAAAAAATGCAACCCCTGATTGACATTCTTGAGGTTATTGAGGAACATAAGGATTTCTGGCAGGAGCGTGATCTGACTGGTTTGTCTCCAGCCTTTCTTAAGAGGCTTAACGAATTAAAACCTTATTCTCTTGTAAAACCCGATCCCGACAAAATTTTCGAGACTCCTGCAGTGTTTCTGGAAAATATGGAAAAATCAACAAACATACTATCTCTATCTTCGATATTCCATCCGGTATTTCTGGAGACGTTTCTGCGTACTGAGAATAACGATGCTGAAATTACCCTTATAGTAACAAAAAGAATTTATGAAAGGCTAAAAAACGACTTTGAAAAAGAACTAAAACTTTATCTGAACCAGGAAAAGAAGCGACTTTTTGTCTGCGCTGACGAAGTAAAAATAGCCATGCTGACAAAAACCGAACATTTCATGATGGCTGATTTCCTTACATGGAAAGGAGCCTATGATCAGGAGAGTATCATAAGCTTTGAAACTGCTCCTTTGAAATGGGCTGAAGATCTGATTCTCAATTATAAATGTCAGGCTCAGGAGATAAAGGGATAAATTTTGGCAAAAAAGTCATCAAGAGAAAGCTTTATCTCAACATATATTTTTCCGTCTCTACAGGCTAAAAAAGATCCTGATTTTTCTTTATATAGGTCACCGACATTATATCCGGAAGTATTGCAATTTTCGTAATCAAGAACCCTGATACTGAACCCCAGCCTGTACAGGCTGTTTTTCTTCAACAGAGTAGAATGATACTTCGGAGTGCCGTTTAAAAAATGAAAGACCCTCTCGACACTCCAATCCTCCCACTTTATTAGCTTATTATATTCTTCGGGTTTGATTTTTCTGGCTCTTCGTGTTGGAGTGTAAACTGGCTGCTGTTTAATCCCAACACTCCCGTTTTCAAGAGCCTCCATCGTCTCTGAGAACAGTTTAATTCCGGCAGAGACTAACTTTTGACCGGTTTCTTCGAGTTTCTCCCCAGAACTTATAAAGACACGTTCCTGGCAGATGATATCCCCTGTATCTTCTCCCTTATCCACATAGTGAAGGGTTATACCGGGATCAAGTATATAATCATAATATTCCCAGAACAGCGGATTTGGTCCTCTGTACTCCGGAAGGTACGAATAATGAAGGTTAATAGTACCATATAAAGGAATATTGAAGATATTCTCCTTCAACAGGTAAGACATAGAATATATAACGATAAGATCAGGTTCCACACACCGGATCCATTTTTCCAAATTCTTACTGTCCCCTTTTCTGAGATAATAATAAGGGATCTGCAGTTTTCTGGAGAACAGTTCTAAGCTTAAAGGATTTGAGGTAAAAGAATAGTGAATACCTGTAAGAAACCTTCCTGTTGCTCGGAGAAATTTATTTGGTTCGTTTGTTGGGGCACAATCAACAATTCCCACCACTTTGTGTTTCGAGTCTATAACTGATTGTAAAACTTGCGTGATGCCCTGTGTGATAACCACAACCCTCAATCAAATCCCCCCGGAAATTTCATTTGACACCGGAAAAAAGTAAAGCTTGCTAAAGGCACTTTTATTAACTCCTCCTTTAATTCCCACCTTAAGCCAACTCGCACCGTAAGCTGACTACTTAAGCTGACTACTTAAGCTGACTACTTAAGCTGACTACTTAAGCTGACTACTTAAGCCGATTTTAACTATCTATGTTTTGTGGACTCAAATTAAAAGCCTGCCTGAGCCAGTTCCGCATATTATTTTAGATTATTACAAAAACAATTCATCTTAAAGAGAGGAATGTAGTTCATACAATAAAAAATATGAGAAAACTTAATGCTGTAAACCCGGGTGTTTCAATTTCCCTATTTATTAAGATGAAAAAATGAGTGGAGTTCTATAACATTATCTGTTGCTATCGATTATTAGAATCTTTACAGGACTATGTATACTCGAAAAAGTGGCAGGACTATTGCTATTCAAAAGAAAAAAATAAACTTACTGTTAAAGCTGCGAACAGAACTGAAGTTTAAGCAAAGGATAAATCCAAACAGTCTTATCCTTCCATATATAAATTCGAAGAAACAAGAGGGAGATAAATGAAAAGAAGGATAAATAGCAGTTCTATAAAAACTATTAGACTGATTGCAGTCCTGTTCATGATATTTACAGTTGCTCTTTCCGGCTGTGTTGAGGACGAGCAGAATAATACGACGGATAACCAGACAGAAGATCCAACAGACGAGGGTCAGAATACAAGTAATGAAGAATACATATATGGTATGGCAAACGTAGAAAGTATTGAAATTCTGACTCTGGAATCTTTCCCCGTGCAGATAAAAGTGATATCAGAAGGCTACCTGCCTGACGGATGCACAGAGATTGACGAAATAAATACTGAAAGGGAAGGAAATAATTTCAATATCACTATCACTACAAAGCGTCCAAAAGATGCAATGTGTACCCAGGCTATAGAGAACTTTACAACAACGATTCCTCTTGATGTGCAGGGCCTCAGCGCCGGAAACTATACTGTAAACGTTAACGGAGTAACCGGATCATTCGAACTTGCGGTTGATAACACGTTAGATGAATTGCCAGGTCCTGCGCCATCTGGACTACAGGAAATAACAGAATCTGGCAACGGAACGACCATTGGTCTCAAAAAAGGAGAGACTTTTTACCTGAAACTTAAGGAAAACCCGACTACAGGCTATTCCTGGGAACTCAACCTGAGCCAGGGACTCAGTCGGATTTCGGACAAATACTATCCCCCGGAATCTAAAGAAGGCGAAGAGCCTCTTGTTGGGGCCGGAGGGGTTCGTCAGTGGGAAATCAAAGCCGATTCAGAGGGAAACCAGCAGGTAACAGCGGTATATAAAAGACCCTGGGAAAATGAAACTGGCACGGAAGACAAATTTACACTTAATGTCAAAGTGGTCTGAACTGCAGTCTCGCTTTTCATGCCTCTCCCACCTTTTTTTCATTCATGTAAGAGAGCCGGGGCATGAAAAAAAATATTTTATGTAAGATGCAGCCTCTTTTTCCAGCGACCTCACGGGAGTCCCAGAGCTTGTTTTAAGTCTTTGAGACAACTATCGCAGACATGCGACGTGCCTATCTGGGTACACCCAAGTATATTTACATCTTCCTTGTGTTCTATTTCTTCCGGGTTTCCGGAATAGCTTTCGCAATAGACCCCGCATTTTACCTCACAATAGGCTCCGCAAAACAAACATCTGGTCATAATATAATATGGGACTCGGGCTTTCAAATATCTTTCCCGAAAAGCCCCTAAAAGCCCCGAAGAGCTACCAGAGATGAAATTTGAACTAAAACCTGGTAAAGTTGGGTTGAAACCGTAAAGCTTCTAAAACAGAAAAGTGAACTACCCCTCCCTAAAATCTTTGCCTAACGGCTCAGATTTTTGAGGAAGGAGTCTTCCCGCCTGCGGAGATAAATTTTCCAGACTATACGGAAAGACCGGGGGTCAAGCGAAAAGTATATAAGTAATCGTTAGTATGTTCAGGTAGTTGTCTCAGGCAAGATGCCTGACCTATAAAGCCCCGTAGCGGGGTGGGGTAGCCAGGAGATCCCGACGGGCTCATAACCCGTAGACCGATGGTTCGAATCCATCCCCCGCTATCGGAAAACTATCAGATAACTCTTTTCCTGAAGTATATCTTTTTGGTCAAAAAAGCGAAAAGCCCCGTAGCGGGGTGGGGTAGCCAGGAGATCCCGACGGGCTCATAACCCGTAGACCGATGGTTCGAATCCATCCCCCGCTATCAAACAATTTTTTTAGGAATTGGTTTCATTTTTTTGTACATAATAATTTTGCATTAGCTCAGGTTTTGTACCGTACCTCTATTTTTTATATCCGGGCACTCATTAATATCCAGACTAATCAATCCTATCTTGATTAATCAATCCTATCTTGATAAATCAATCCTATCTTATGCGTTCTATCATACCTTTTTAAAGCGTCAAAAACTCAAAGGCTTATTAAGTAAAGATCACTTTCTTATACAGGATTAACAGGATTAAAATAAATTCAAAAAAGATCACCTTTTATATAAGGTAAAAATAAACGCAAGAAAAAGTAACCTTCTTGCACAGGTTAATAAACGGAACTTAAACTATCTTTTTATCCATTCTCAAAATTAAGCAGGACGATTCTCATATGGTAATGGAAAAACTCGGAGACTCCTTACAGGGGGCACTCAAGAAGCTGATCGGCGCAGGGAGAATTGATGAGCGCACGGTCAACGAAGTAGTAAAGGATATTCAGCGGGCTCTGCTCCAGGCCGACGTTAACGTAAAACTTGTCATGGGGATGTCCCAGAGAATCAAAGAACGTGCAATGAAAGAAGAACCTCCTGCGGGTGTGAATCCGAGGGAGCATGTAATCCGCATTGTGTATCAGGAATTGATGGAAATCATCGGGAAGGGAGCGGAGATACAACTCAAACCCCAGACCATCATGATGGTGGGGCTGCAGGGGAGCGGAAAAACCACAAGCGCTGCAAAACTTGCCCGCTATTTCCAGAGAAAAGGGCTCAAAGCAGGTGTTGTTGCCGCAGATACCTTCCGGCCCGGAGCTTACCACCAGCTCAAGACCCTCTGTGAAAAGCTCAATGTTGGTTTTTATGGAGAAGAAGGAAATCCCGATGCTGTTGAGATTACCATACATGGGCTTAAAGCACTTGAAAAATACGATATAAAAATAGTGGACACTGCAGGGCGGCACGCCCTTGAAGCCGACCTGATAGAAGAAATGGAACAGATCCATGCTGTTGCAAAACCCGACCACAAGTTCATGGTCCTGGACGCAGGCATAGGGCAGCAGGCAAGCCAGCAGGCTCATGCTTTCAATAACTCTGTGGGGATCACAGGAGTTATTATCACAAAACTGGACGGAACAGCAAAAGGTGGTGGAGCCCTTTCAGCAGTTTCCGAAACAAAAGCTCCGATTGCTTTCATTGGAGTTGGGGAAACCCCGGAGGACTTTGAAAAGTTCGAAGCTGACAGGTTCATTTCAAGGCTTTTAGGAATGGGAGACCTTAAGAGCCTGATGGAAAAGGCAGAGGAAAGCCTGAGTGAAGAAGACGTAAATGTTGAAGCCCTGATGCAGGGACGCTTCACCCTGAAGGATATGTACAAGCAGCTCGAAGCAATGAATAAGATGGGGCCTCTGAAACAAATCATGTCAATGCTCCCGATGGGCATGGGAGGAATGGGAGGCATGAAGTTATCAGACGAGATGTTCCAGGCTACCAGTGACAAGATGAAAAACTACAAGGTCATCATGGACTCAATGACAGAAGAGGAAATGACAGACCCCAAACTCATAGGTGGTTCAAGGATCAAGAGAATCGCAAGGGGTTCGGGCTGCAGCCCGGAAGATATAAGAGAGCTTCTGAAGTACCACAAAACCATGCAGACGGCTTTGAAAGGCTTTAGAGGCGGGAAATTCAATATTCAGAAAATGATGAAGAAAAAACTCGGGATGTAATAATCCCGGGAATCTTTTCTGTCTTTTTATACTTTAATTATCTTTGAATCTTTTTCTGTGATTCTTAAAACTTGCAGGATTCTTTTAGAAAAACCTGAGTCGGTTAGCACATTCATGAAAAAATTAGAAAACCGTCAGTGCTGACCACATTTCAGTACTGATCACAAACCTCAAAGAAGTTCATCAGTAACTCTTCTCCCTGCCTGGTGTGGGAAACCTCAGGATGCCATTGAACGCCATAAATCGGTTTTGTTGGGTGACGCATGGCTTCAATCTCGCAGACATCTGAGCGGGCAAGATGGATAAAGCCTTCAGGAAGAATAACAACCTCATCGGCATGGGAAGCCCATACAGTTGTTTTTGGGCCAAGTCCCCTGAGGATGTCGTCTTCTTCGAGAACCTCTATTTCAATCTCGGCATACCCGCCTTTTTTCCCTGCGTGGACATGCCCCCCGTAAGCCAGGGCAATTGCCTGGTGCCCAAGGCAGATTCCAAGAATAGGGATATCGATTTCCCGGGCATAGTCAAAACAAAGGCCTGCCCTTTCCATATCCGGCCCTCCGCTCAGGATCAGCCCATCAGGCTCTTCTGCCAGAATATCCTCGATTGGGGTTATATTGGGAATAATTTTTGTATCCATGTCAAGATCCCGGACAGCCCTGTGAATAAGGTGACAAAATTGTCCGTAATTATTTACAACAAGGATTTTTAATTCATTCATAGTGTCTTCCGTTCCTTTTTACAAATATGAAATGATTCTTAGCTCTGAGCTTATTCTCTTCGCCCATGTTATCCTATTTTAGCCCATGTTATCCTATTTTAATTCTTGTATCCTTTTGGCTTTGCTTCAGCTATTTCATACTTTTCAAATCCACAGTTTTCAGACTCATACAGCTACCTCAAAAAGAGAAGATATGCCAGAGCAACTATCGCAGGAATTGAAATAAGGAATAAATATCTAACCATAATAAACTGTCAAATAAGAGAAAACTTTAAGAACTGAACATTCTAGTACATAGATGTACAAAGTAGTTCAATTAGAATTATCTAAATCCATAGTGACTGGAAAACTGGATCAGAATCAGGGCTTGAATAGGTTTAAATATAAGATGTGTGTTAGTATGTGACATACTAGCACGCTAAAAAGAATCAGTTAATAAAAATCAATAAAATTTACAAATGAAGTAAACCAATTCAGAATTTAGGGGAACCACGATGTCAGAAATTGGCAAAAAAATACGCATAGAAAGGCTGATGAATCGGGAGAGCAGAAACATGGTCATCATTCCCATGGATCATGGGCTCTCCGACGGACCTATTGAAGGGCTTATCAACGTTACAGATACAGTTAATAAGGTTGCCGAAGGAGGAGCAAACGCAGTTCTCATGCAGAAAGGCATGGTCAAGTACGGGCATAGAGGATACGGTCATGACATCGGGCTTGTTGTGCATATCAGTGCCTCTTCCGTTCTGAGCCCTGACCCCAACGCCAAGGTGCAGGTATGTACTGTTGAAGAAGTGATAAAGATGGGAGCTGATGCAGTTTCCATGCATATCAACATAGGGTCTGATACAGAAACCGACCAGCTCGAAAAGCTCGGAACAATCTCCAGGGACTGCACAGAATGGGGCATGCCTCTTCTTGCTATGATGTACCCCAGAGGTAAAAAGATCACAAACCCCCACGACCCTGTAAATGTGGCACATGCTGCAAGGATTGGAGCTGAACTGGGAGCTGACGTTGTAAAAACCGTATACACCGGAGATCCTGACAGTTTCAGAGACGTGGTAAGGGGCTGCCCTGTACCTGTAGTAATTGCAGGCGGACCGAAGACCTCAACCGACCTGGAACTTCTTGAAATGATTGACGGGGCAATGGAAGCGGGTGCAAGAGGAGCTGCAATAGGAAGAAATGTATTCCAGCACCGGGACCCTGTCAGGCTGACCAGGGCTATCTGCGAAATCGTACACCATAGAAGGCCTGTGGAAGAAGCCCTGGAGCAGTTAAAGTAAAAAGGATATTAGGAAGCAAAAATCAAGCCCGAAGTAAAAAAATAAAAACAAAAAAAGAAAAATACCGGATTAAAGGCCGGAGTAAAAAACAGATTTATGAACGGGGTTGAAAGCCTTTGAAAAAGAAAAGCGTCTGGATAAAAGCCGATGAAGGCGGATGGGAAGAACAGAAAGAGAGGATCACGACAGGCCTGGAATCCGGAGCCGACTGTATACTGGTAAACCCGGAAGAGGTGGAAAAAGTCCGGGAACTGGGAAACATTACAGTAGCAGCCTTTGCCCGCGACAATAAGTCCGGAGCTGACATCGTGGTCGTGGGAAAGAGAGGAGAAGGTGACGGGACAAAACCTCTGCCCCTGGAAATTCCGGGTTCTTTAGACGTAAACGCAGCAACCCTGCTCATGGACAAAGGCTTAACCGTAGGCGGATACGTAATCATAAAGGATAAACATTATGAACGCTTCGCAGCCGAAATGGGAAAAATCTGCAATTATCTGCTTGTTACAGGCACTGACTGGAAAGTCATCCCTCTCGAGAACCTGATAGCTGATCTCCAGCGAGAGAAAGTAAAGATCATTTTCGGAGTAAAAAGTGCAGAGGAAGCAAGACTCGCCTTCCAGACTCTTGAAACAGGAGCTGATGGAGTCCTTCTGGATAGTGGAAATCCGCAGGAAATAAAAGATACGATCAAGGCTGCAAGAGAACTGGAAAGCGAAAGTGCCAAACTTGAGGCTGCGGTTGTAACCAGGGTAGAACCCCTTGGGATGGGAGACAGGGTCTGCGTGGATACATGCAATCTCATGCAGCGTGGAGAAGGCATGCTCATAGGTTCGCAGGCAGGCGGGATGTTCCTGGTAAACTCGGAATCCGATGAAAGCCCTTACGTGGCAGCCCGTCCCTTCAGGGTAAATGCAGGTGCGGTTCACTCTTACATCAAAATTGGGGATAAAACCCGCTATCTTTCGGAACTCCAGACCGGAGATGCCGTAACTATTGTAGACTCAAAAGGGAAACAGCGGGAAGGTATAGTTGGCAGAGTCAAGATAGAAAGCCGCCCTCTCATGCTAATAGAAGCAAAAGCCAGAGACAGAACTTTAACTGCAATCCTGCAAAATGCCGAAACCATCAAACTGGTAGGAAAAGATGGAAACCCTATCTCAGTTGCAAAACTCAAGAAAGGAGATGAGGTCCTGGTCCGCCTCGAGGAAGGAGCCAGACATTTCGGCAAAAAAATAGAAGAAACGATTATAGAGAAGTGAACCAGGGAAAACCGAATAATAACCAGATTCCCTAACTCCCAACCCGGAGCGAGCAATGACGCAAATAGGCCCATTTGACCTTGAAAAAAAAACTGCAGTTGTTGCAGTAATCCTTGAAAAGCCTCTTGAAACTTCAAAAAAGGCAGCCGAAAAAGGAGCTGATATCCTTGAAATCCGGTTGGATTTGCTGGGAATCAGGGATCTGGAGAGAGCCGCAGAAATAATAAGGGAAATAAAATCCGAAGTCGGGCTTCCTGTAATCGCTACCAACCGCTCCAGGGCAGAAGGAGGAAAATGGGAGGGGACCGAGGAAGACCGAACAGGGCTTCTTATAGGGCTTCTTACATATTCCCTTTCCCTTAAAGACGGGCCGGATGCAGTTGATATCGAACTCTCTGCCAGCAGGGAAGAGAGAGATAAAGTTATAAAAGCGGCTAAAGATCACGGAAAAACCGTAATCGTTTCTTCCCACGACTTTTCAAAAACTCCTTCTCCTCAGGAAATGAAAGCAATTCTTACAGAAATGTTTCTTGCAGGGGCAGATATTGCCAAACTTGCAGTGATGCCTCAGTCAATGGAAGACGTTCTTAATCTGCTGAGAATTACACTGGACCTCAGGAAAGAAGGAAAATCAGTATGCACCATCTCAATGGGCAAACCCGGAAAACATACAAGGGTAGTTGCCCCTCTTTATGGTTCGGTCCTGACATACGGTTCAGTAGAAAGCGGTGCAGCCGCAGCCCCTGGTCAGCTTCCGGTAGACGAAGTAAAGAAGATAATGGAAATGCTAAAATGAAGCGAGTTTTTGGTGTATTTGGAGACCCTATAGGTCATTCCCTTTCCCCTGCCATGCATAATGCAGCGTTTTCAGCCCTTGGCATGGACTGCGTCTATCACGCTTTCAGGGTCAGGCCGGAAAAACTGGAAAAAGCAATCCTTGGAGCTGAAGCTATGGGATTTGGAGGGCTTAACCTGACAGTCCCATTAAAAGAAGAAGCCCTGAAACTGGAATTCATCAAGCCTGACCCCCTTGCAGAGAGAATTGGAGCAGTGAATACTGTCGTCTTCGGAAAAACAGGAGAAATCCGGGGGTACAACACTGACGGACTGGGAGCAAGGCAGGCCCTTCGAGAGGCTGCAGTGGAAATGGGGGGGTCTAAAGTGGTGGTTGCAGGGGCAGGAGGAGCAGCAAGGGCGGTTGCTTTTCAGCTTGCAGCCGACGGAGCTGAAATCACCATAATAAACCGGACAGAAGAAAGGGCAGTAGAACTTGCAAAAGAGATTTCAGCTGCAGCCCTTCCGGGAAAAATAAGCGGGACCGGGCTTTCAGGATTAAAAGAACTGTTGCAGGATGCAGATATCCTGATCAATACCACAACTCTCGGGATGCACACGAACACAGATGCAACTATTGCAACAGCAAAAGACCTTCACAGCGACCTTACTGTTTTTGACATAGTCTATAACCCATTTGAAACCAGGCTTTTAAAGGAAGCAAAGGCTGCAGGAGCAAAAACCGTAAGCGGAGTTTTAATGCTTGTCTATCAGGGAGCAGAAGCTTTCAAACTCTGGACAGGTGTTGAACCTCCAGTAGAAATCATGAAAAAAACCGTACTGGAGGCTCTGCAGACTTGAACACAGACCCTGAGAAACATAGTTCCGGAAAAACAAAGGTTCTGATCCTTGGCGGAACCGGAGAGATGGGGCAGTGGTTCACTCATTTTTTTAAAGAAAGGGACTATGAGGTTACAGTCTGGGGAAAGGGGGGCAAGGTGGAAGTCGCCCGGAAACTGAATGTGCCTTTTGCTTCGGACCTTGAGGCAGCTATCCCTGAAAATGATATAGTAATAGTATCCGTTCCAATCAACGCAACGGAAGAAACTATTGCAGAAGTCGCCCCGAAGATGAAAGCAGGAAGCCTCCTTATGGATTTCACCTCCACCAAAGTAAAACCTGTTGAAGCCATGCGGAGATTTGCACCTGCGAATGTTGAGATTCTTGGAACGCACCCAATGTTCGGCCCCACAATTCCCACCATCAGGGGGCAAACAGTAATCCTTGTCCCGGTAAAAGGGCGCTCGGAAAAATGGTTTCCTGTAATCAGGCAACTTTTTGAGGAAAGCGGCGCACATGTTGAAATCACGACAGCCGCCGAACACGACCGTCTGGTCTCAGTAGTACAGGGGCTTACTCATTTTGCTTATATCGCAATAGGGACGACCATTGACAGGCTTGACTTTGATATCAAGAAATCCAGGAAATTCGTAAGTCCGGTTTACAGTATAATGCTTGACTTTGTTGGCAGGATTCTGGGCCAGAACCCTTACCTCTACGCTCTTATCCAGATGGAAAACCCGGGTGTTCCGGAGGTGCATGAGGCATTTATAAAAGAATGTGAGGAACTTTCCAGCCTTGTGCGGGCTCATGATGAGGAGGGCTTTGTAAAGAAAATGAAAGCTGCTGCCCGGAAATATGATGATACCGCCCATGCCCTGCGAAGGTCGGATAAGCTGATTAATTCCAGAATAACCGAGTATGAGACTATCATGAACTCGGTAGGAAAAGTCTGCGGCTTTTCTCACTTTTATTCCGGAAAGGTCCATGTAGGTACACTGGAAAAAGTGGGACCGAATGAGATAATAATTACAAAACTTGCCTCAAAAGGCACCGCTCCCCATATAAAGAACAAATTCATAAAACTCAAACTTGAAAACCTTCGCCTTCTTTCAGAATCCGAATTGAGGGAGTGGAGAAAAGAAAACCTGAAGCATGCGATCAGGGATATTTCAGTCCTGATCCCTGAAGGCGCCGATCCTGAAGTCATCCTGAGCGCAGTAAACACAAACAACCATCTTGTAGCCTGTCAGATCAGTGATACCTACAATGGGACTAAGGGGACAGAAGCTGAAAATGAGAGAAGAGGGACAGACCGACTCGGAGTGACTTATAGGATAACTATTTTTGGAGATTGTAGTTCAGATTCTGTCGAAACTGAGGTGACAACCCTTCTCTGCGGGCTTGGATGCCGGGTAAGGGAAAAAAACCTGAGGCTGAAGGAATGAAAAAGAACTTTTACTTTAGAGTTGTATATTGATCATTGATCGCAGAGAAATTAATATAAACAATAAATAAATAGATACGGAATATAATGTCTCAGGTCAAATGGAAAATTTCTCTTTTATTTGCACTTATCACTCTTTCTATATTTGTTTCGCTTCTTTTAAGCGGTGATAAGTTCATGGAAAGCAGTGGGAATACAACAAACCCCACAGCCGTAGCTGGAGTTTCACGCGAAAATAGGATCATAAATTCCATAAATAAGCTGGAAACTGGTGACCATGAAACAAGATTAAACGCAGTAACCGAACTTGGAAAATTCGGAGAACCTGCAGCAAGTGCTCTTATTGAAAAGATTGAACCCGGAAATTCGAGTTCAGGAGAAATAAAAAGTTATCTGCTTCTTGCACTTCTTGAAACCGGAGATGAAAGAGCGGAAACTGTTCTTTCAGGAAACCTTGGGGAAAAAGAGGCTTCAAGTATGACTGCAGTCGAAAATGCAGTCGACGGGCAGAGAAATGGAGAAGTTTCAGAAGATATTGCACGGGCTATAGAAGCAAAAGATAAAGCCATGCGAGAGAGCCTTGCAAGATCCTTAACCAGTGAATATGGAAACGACACGGATATTCTCGAAGAAGCCCTTAAGGCAGAAGAACAGAATTCCACTCTCTATACTTCCTTTGCACTTTCAAATTTCGAATCTGGAGAAAACGGAGACGAAACCGAAATACTTCTTAAAGCCCTTAAAAGCGAAAAAGGATACGTAAGAGTTGCAGCTGCAATGGCTCTTGGACAAAAGGAGGAAAAAGCCGCAACAGAGCCCTTACTGAAGATGCTTAATCAGGATTATCCTCTGGCGAGACACAGTGCAGCTATGGCACTTGGAGAACTCAGAGATGAAAGAGCTGTAGATGCCCTGATGATGGAATTGAAAAATAATGAGAAAGATTACATCAGGAGCAGCACTGCAGTCGCCCTTGGGAAAACAGAATCAGAAGAAGCTGTACCCTATCTTATCGAGAGGCTGAGAGACACGAAAGCTTCGGTAAGAAGTACTGCAGCCCTCACACTAGGTAAAATGGGAAACGAATCAGCGGTAGGACCCCTGATAGACGTTCTGGAAAGCGGAAAAGAAGTTGAAGGAAGAAGAAAAGATACCGTGAACACAAATGCAGATGTCCGAAAAAGCGTTGTCCTTGCCCTTGGAGGAATAGGAGGCTCTGAGGCTACGGAAGCATTAACCGGCGTACTAAACGATAATAAGGAAACTCTTGAGGTAAGGATAGCTGCAGCCTCAGCTCTTGGGAACATAGGAAGCCCTGAAGCTGTAAGTACTCTTAGAACGGTATTTGACAACCCTGGCATGGATATGGGCATCAGAAACGGAGCCCTCCTTGGTCTTGGCAAAACAGAAAACCAGGAAACTGCAGGGTTTTTTGTAGAAAAACTGGGAGATAAAGACTTTGGAGTTAGTGCCAGAGAAACCCTTGTAGATATGGGAGAAACGGCAGTTAATCCTCTTATAGAAAACCTGAAAACAGAAGATAAGAAAGTGAAGGATGAGACCGCCCTGATTCTTATTGAAATTGGGGACCCGCGGGCAGTTGAACCTCTTATTCTGGCTTATCAATGATTCAAAAATCTTGAAAAGAAATTGCAAAGAAAAAAGCGGCTGAAAAAGCCGCATTCTTTTTTATTCAGATGTACTCATTTTACGGATAATCCGTGTTTGATTTAAATTTTCTTCTTTTTGGGACTAAATATTAGAAGAAAAAAATATAAAAAGAAAAATTAAATCAGGCTGATAAGATCTTCCAGCGCCGCCCTGGGATCTGCTGCTTTAACAATTCCCGAGGCCAGGAGTACACCCTGCGAGCCAAGGTCAAGGGCTGCCCTGAGGTCTTCGCCTTTTGAAATTCCGGCGCCACAAAGCACTTTTACTCCGGGATTGATTTTTGCAACTGCTTCAACCGAGCCGCTAACAACTTCAGGGTCGGCTTTTGAGACCGGAATTCCGCTGCCTATAAGCTCCGGCGGTTCGATTGCTACATAATCGGGTCCAAGGGCTGCGGCTGCTGCAGTTGTGGGAACGTTGTTAGTACAGATAACTGCCCTGAGTCCGAATTCTTTTGCCGCCTTCAAGGAGGCCTCAATTTCTGCAAGGGTCAGTCGCCTTTCAGAGTGATTAATAAGAGTCCCGACAGCTCCCGCTTCTTTTATGCATTTTCCAAAAACATGCCCCGTAAAACTTCCTGCTCCTACCCCATCCAGATGCTGGGAAAAAACCGGAAGTTCAACCTCAGAGGCTACCCTGTAAATATCCGGAAACTGGGGAGCTACTGCAATCTCGATACCTGATTCTTCGGATACGGCTCTACAGGCCATTGCAATCTCGACTGCTCCGTAGCCTGTGCCCTGCAAATAAGTTTTGTAGTTCAGTAAAATGAATGGTGAACCCAGGAAAATCCCCTCCTGAAAAATGAAAAGAAAATGAAACGAAATGAAAAAGAAAAAAGTGTGAAAACCCACACTTTCTTCAATAGTTTCTGCCGGAGATTTTGCCGCAACTTGTTTTATTAACAGCTTTTTTAACAGCTTATATAACAAACCGTTTTAGCAGTTTTTCCGGCAACTTTTTATGGAAGTTTTTAAAGCCTGCTCAGAAATCAGTCATGATTCTGAACTGGTCGATTTCAGGTTTGTTAAGGCTGTTAATGAACTGCTCAGCCATATCTCTGATATCTTTTGCGTTGGTGATAGCACGTCCGACCACAAGGATATCAGCACCCTGACCAAGGGCTACAGGCACCTTGTCGAGACGGACTCCGCCTGCAACTGCAACCAGGGTCTTTGGAGCAATCTTCTTGATATCAGCAATGTTGCCCCAGGCGTGTTCGGTACCTTCGATGTCGATTCCACGGTGGAGTTCAATGACATCAGGCATGACCTTGAGCTGCTTTAAGACCGAAATCGGGTCGTGCTGGTTGAGAGTATCCATGACCGCATAGATGCCTGTCTTGTGGGCTTCTTCAATGAGCTTGTCAATGGTGCTGATCGGGGCAAGGGCAGAGACCACAATGGCATCGCCTGCAGCGTCTGCAACCATTCTTGCTTCAAGGTTTCCGGTATCCAGGGTCTTTAAGTCAGCAACAATGAAGGCGTCGGGCTTGACATCCCTGATCTTGGAAATTACATCCATGCCGTAGCGCTTGATAAGGGGGGTGCCTGCTTCGATAATGACGTGGTCACTGTTCGGGATCTGAGAAATAGCCGAAAGCACGAACTCGAGGTTCGGGTTGTCAAAAGCAATCTGCAGGTAAGGTGGGTCCCAGAGCCTGATGACTTTAAAGCCCATGATGGCGTGGGTGGACTTGTTGCTCTCTTCAAGCACAGTGTCGATGTCCGGGAAGCCTTCAAGTGCTCTCTTGAGCGCAAGTTTTGTGGCGCCGTAGTTGTACCTGTAGATCTTGTTATAGTCCTGGGCATCAGGGTGAATAAAGACGCTAGCTACAATGACAAGGTCTTCAGCCTGGGCCTTTGAGATTACGCCTTCTTCTACTGAGTCTGCTACTGCCTTTGCAACTGCTGACTGGGCAGGTCCGAAAATTCTTGATGCCTGCTCCATGTTCTTTACAGTGACCTTCGGGATAATAAGGGTTGAAGGTTTAGCCGGCAGGTTTGGCCTTATAACGGACAGGAGAGGAGTGTGTCCGGCTGAAAGCTGAGTAAGACCATTTGCAAAAGCCTGTCCTACAGGACCCTCCTTGTCTCCTATCATCAAATCAACATGGGCAAGTTCTGCACCCTGCCCCATTAATGCTTCTCCTATCTGAAACATGTTTAACCTCGAAAATGCTATGAAAGAAATATTAGAATATTTGATAGTTAGTTGTTTGAGAACGAATTTATCATTGAACCGAGGGATAGCATAACCCTTTTGCCTGCTAAACGCCAGCCTGATATAAATAATCTTGTATCATCCCAAACAGTTTTTCGACAGCCTACAGGTTCTCTGCACTTTGATTCCATAATTACGGAGTTTCCAAAAACTCCCAATCAAAGGAGAATTTTAGGACACATGTCGTTCAGGACGCAAACTCCGCACCTGGGAGAAATAGGCCGGCAAATATTTTGCCCTAATTTTACAAGCAAGAGATTTATATGTTTCCAGTACCTCTGAGGAAATATCTTTTTTAATTCTCTTTCGGTCTCTTCAGGAGCTTTTGTTTCAACCAGGCCGAGCCTGTTAGAAATCCTGTGAACATGTGTATCGACTGCAAGGGCATCTTTAAGGAATGCATGCGCAAGTACACAGTTAGCTGTCTTTCGGCCGACTCCGGGTAGTTTAAGGAGAGTTTCCACCTCATCCGGAACCCTGCCATTGTATTCTTCCAGTAAAATTCCGGAGATTTCCTTTATCCTTCCGGCTTTGACCCTGTAGAAGCCTACATCTCTTATAAGCGCTTCAATCTCTTCAACATCAGTCTCGACCATTTCCTCAGGAGTAGAGAATCTCTCAAAAAGCCTCTTTGCTGCAGGATAGGTTACGTCGTCCCGGGTTCTGTGAGACATGACAGTGGAGATTAACACAAAAAAGGGCTCTCTCGAGCCATCAGCATAGCCCTCCGGATAAAGTTCGAAAAGCCTCCGCATGAGTTCATCAATGTCCATGTCCAGAGTTAGTATTCTCTTAATATAAAAATTATAAAAATCCGGATTCTAAATTACAGGCTAAAAAAGGTAAAAAATAGGAAATTAAAAAGCTTTGAGAAGAGATTTTAAAAGTAGTTTAAAAAGCCTCGGCAGCGTCAGATGTGTATAAGAGACAGCTCTGCAGGCGATTGCGTAGCCGCTCCGCCACCTTGGCACAAAGTGGATTTTCTTAAAGCACTTTATTGAATATATAGTTTTAGGTTAAATCGATTACTAAAAGAGAAAAAGCCAAGATCCGGATTCGAACCGGAATGGTATCGCTCTGCAGGCGATTGCGTAGCCGCTCCGCCATCTTGGCATTATTGAACACGGATTAGTCGTGTAGATGCAATTAAAGTAATTTCTAATATATAAATATTTAGCTGGATGCAACAATTTTGAAAGAATTTTACAACTATTTGGTAAAAAATGTGTTATGTTATCCCCCGAAAGAGATAACCGAGTTAGATTAAACCGAGTTAGATTAAACCGAGTTAGATAAAAATGTTGGAAAAAACACTGGATAAAACAAACATTGCCGCAACTATAGCCAGTAAGATGACTACGAAAGTAGGCAGGAGTACAGCTATCGCCGATTTCACCATGCTTACATCATGTACAATCATGCCGCCCACAATATAGAGATATATCTCATAAAGCCCGAAGAACCAACCGATTAAAGGAATCCAGGAAAGCGCCATCACGGCAGATGCATAAGATATGAACCTGACAGTGCCTTCGTAACTTCCAGTTCCTCCAAGAACTTTATAAATAATATAGAATATTGCAGCTCCGATAAAGATAGAGATGATACCTACAATAGGTGCCATAATCACAGTCATAAGTACAGTGGAAAAGCCAAATTCAGTGATACCACCGTACCCATACATACCTCTCATCATTCCGCGGCCAAAAAGTCCAGTTAAAAGCCCGTATATGATATAACTGATTGCTGCAAAGGTAAGCGGTTCATTATATCCTCCGGTCGTTGGCATTTTCCTGTAAAAATCAGACGGCCTTTGTATAACTTCTTTCCATGTTTCGATGTAATCCATAGTTTCCCCCATTAAAAATATGCATGAGCCTTATTTAAAGAGATTTGTGAGGAAAAAAGTGAAAGTCTGAAGTTCCGTTAAGATAACTCTGTCTTACAGCAAGAGTCCGGCTTCAGTTATTAAAGGTGAGCGCATCCTTCGAGACTTAGATAGGGGCGTCGGGATAGAAATCCAGCAATTCAAATGGATTCGAACTCGCTTTTAGAGAAGTATAGCTAAAAGAGAGCCGGAACATAAAAATCAAGTAATAAAAATAACAGATGAAAATAACGGGATGAAAAAAGGTAAGAATAATAAAACTTAGAAACGGCTTCAAAAGAATAAACATATCTAAAGATAGTGGAAAGCCATGTAAAAGAACCAGGAAACAGACAAAATAGTCCAGAAGAGAGACAAAGTAACAAGATCAAGAAGAATAGCAGCTTCAAAGAAGTAAAACAACAGTAATATCAAAAAATCAATTATCAGAAAAACATTTTTAGAGAAAACGATATTCAGAATAGATTTAAAGTAGTATAGGGTGAGTTTGGCAGCGATCCAGAGTTCCCGAAGGCTCGCACACTTCAGTACAGTAAGGAACGTGGACAGGCTTATCTTCTGTGTTCGGAAAGGGTACAGGAGTTGCCCTGCCGCTATGGCCGCCAAGCTCGACCTTATAAAGGGGATAGGAAAGAAGTCATGTATAGGGGTGCTGCATACTGAATTTCGCCTGGACCTGAATTAGGTGAAAGGAACGGATAGTTAGTGAACGCGGACTGAACACCTCGTTGCCTTGGTGCTTACATCCCGTTTCTATCAAACCGGTCTTTTACCGGAATCCTTAAAGAGGTCTCTTTTTAGGTCAGATTTCGAGCTTAGATGCATTCAGCTCTTATTCCTTAGCGCGTAGCTGCCCGGCGATGCCTTGTCAGACAACCGGTACACCAGTGGCGCCGCTGCTTGGTTCCTCTCGTACTAAAAGCAGCTTACCCGCAGACCTCTGGCACCTCTAGTAGATAGTAACCGACCTGTCTCACGACGGTCTAAACCCAGCTCACGATCTCCTTTAATAGGCGAACAACCTCACCCTTGGCCGCTGCTGCACGGCCAGGATGGAAAGAACCGACATCGAGGTAGCAAGCTGCCGGGTCGATATGTACTCTTGCCGGCAACGACTCAATTATCCCCGGGGTAACTTTTCTGTCATTTTTGGCCCCCACCAAGGAGGCTCAAAAGTTCGCTAGAACCGACTTTCGTCTCGTCATCCACTGCTTTGCTGAATAACGTCAGGCTGACTTATACTCTTGCACTCTTCAGCGAGTTTCCGACCCGCTTGAGTCAACCATTGCGCGCCCTTGATATCTTTTCAAGGGCGTCCCGCCCCAGGCAAACTGCCCACCTATCGGGGTCCTCTTCGCAGAGTTAGGGTCGTAGTTCCAGAAGGGTAGTGTCCCAATTGTGACTCCACGGATGCTGGCGCACCCGCTTCGACGTCTCCTACCTACACTGTACATCCAGAACCACAACCCAACGACAGGCTGCAGTAAAGCTCCACGGGGTCTTCACTTCCCCCTAGAGGTCTCTAGACTGTGCACTAGAATGTAAGCTTCACCGGACTCCAGTTAGGGACAGTAGGGCTCTCATTGATCCATTCATGCAAGTCGCCAATTAAGCGACAAGGTACTACGCTACCTTAAGAGGGTCATAGTTACCCCCGCTGTTTACAGGCCCTTCTTCCCGTTGAACCGGGGTTTCAGGTACCTGCACTGAGCAGGATTCAGAGATTGTACTAGCCCTTACGGGTTTGCAATCTCCTATGTTGATATTAGACAGTTAGAGCCCCCTGGTCACTGCGACCTGCTGTCTACACAGCAGGCACTCCTTCTCCCGAAGTTACGGAGCTAATTTGCCGAATTCCCTTAACTGAATTACTCCGACACGCCTTAGCCTTTTCAGCTAGGGGCACCAGTGTCAGTTCTCGGTACGGACATTTAGCTGTCCTTTTCACGGGTTCCTGGGTGCAGCCGACTTACGCCATTACAGATTCGCCCGCTTCTCGCCATTACGGCTCTCCACAGGTTTAGCTGCTTAGACGGCGCGACGACGCCGCTCGGCCTGCCCGAAAACGTCAGACTTTAGTGCTAAATGGTACAGGAATATTAACCTGTTTCCCTTTTGGCGTACTCGAATTACGGTACGTCTTAGGACCGACTAACCCTCGGCTGACGATCATTGCCGAGGAAACCTGGCCCCTTCGGCGGCAGGGATTCTCACCCTGCTTTGCTGCTACTATTACCAGGATTTTCGTTTGTGAACGGTCCACAGGACTTTACAGCCCTGCTTCAGCCCGAACACAACGCCTTCCTACGAGATTACCTTGCGGTACTCCGTGGTATCGGTGGTCGACTTGAGCCCCGTCAATTTTCGGGGCCCCAAACCTCGACTGGTGAGCTGTTACGCACTCTTTGAAGGGTAGCTGCTTCTAAGCTAACCTTCCAGCTGTCTTGGGCTTGGGACGCCCTTTAGTGTTAACACTTAGTCGACACTTGGGGACCTTAACCACGGGCTGGGTTGTCTCCCTTACGGACTACAAGCTTACCCCAGTAGTCCGGACTCCGACTTTCTCAGATGACAGTGGGTTTGGAGTTTGACAGGCGGGCGAGGGATTTCTCCCCCGGAACCGCCAATCAGTGCTCTACTCCACCGACGATCTCCAGTCAGGTCATGCTACGACATGTTTCGGAAGGAACCAGCGGATGCCGGGTTAGATTAGCATTTCACTACGAGACGCAGGTCACGCGAATGATTTGCAGATCAAAACCGCTTGCGGTCCTCCACGTAGCTTTCGCCACGCTTCAACCTGCCCACGCCTAGATCACCCGGCTTCGGGTCGTACCCCGGTGACTCCACGCACTTGTATACGTCGTGCCTCGCCCGAAGGCTGCGCACATGTTGCTTTCGCTTCGGCTGCCCAGATAAAAGGTTAGCCATTGCCACCAAGATACACTCCCTGGCCCGTTCTTCAAAACGTAAGATACGACACTGGCAGTGACATTCGTACTACATCCTCGCGAATGATTCCTTCATGTCAAAGATCCTTTCATGCCGTATCGTTCCATCACTATCAGGTTTCAGGCACTTTGCACCTCCCTTCTCGGGGTACTTTTCAGCGTTCGGTCACCCTACTATTTCGCTATCGGTCTCAAGTAGTATTTAGTTTTGGAGGTTGGTGCCCCCCAGATTCCCGCACGATATCCAACGCACGGTACTCAGGGACATGTTCCGGTTTATTGGCTTACACCTAAGTGACTGTCACACTCTATGGTCTGCCGTTCCAGGCAAGTTCGGTTTCGCCGCCAAACGTTTGAACAGCCCTACAACACCACATTTCCCCGAAGGGATTCGGTTTGAACTGTGCCGTGTTCACTCGCCGTTACTAGCGGCATCTCGTTTGATTTCTTTTCCAGCTCCTACTGAGATGTTTCAATTCGGAGCGTTCCCGATCATTACTGATCACTATGGAGAGGTCCCATTCGGAGATCCCGGGTTCATTGGATCCATGCACCTACCCCGGGCTTATCGCAGCTTGGCACGTCCTTCATCAGCTCTTGAGCCGAGCCATCCACCTGATAGCATAACTCCTGTTACACCTAACCAGGTCCAGTTAGCGTTCAATATACAGCACCTATACACGACTTCATATGCCCGCGGTTCCGCGCAGGCTATCCACCCTTCCCCGGTAAACTACTTACCGGGTGCACAAAAATGGACTTGCTGGGATTTGAACCCAGGGCCTCTGCCTTGCAAAGGCAGCGATCTTCCAGCTGATCTACAAGCCCGAGAGAGACTAGAGATCCACAAAGGATCTCAGAGTTGAGGATTTGTTCGGTTTATCGGCATCTGGGTGATAGTGTTTTTATGCTTAGGAGGTGATCCAGCCGCAGATTCCCCTACGGCTACCTTGTTACGACTTAACCCCCCTTGCGAAATTCAGGTTCGAACACGGCACAGAGTCCGTGCCCTCACCCATACCTCACTCGGGTGGTTTGACGGGCGGTGTGTGCAAGGAGCAGGGACGTATTCACCGCGCTATATTGAAACGCGATTACTACGGATTCCAGCTTCACGAGGGCGAGTTACAGCCCTCGATCCGAACTACGAATGGGTTTGTGAGATTGCCAACCCCTTTCGGGGTAGGGACCCATTGTCCCATCCATTGTAGCCCGCGTGTAGCCCGGGAGATTCGGGGCATACTGACCTACCGTGGCCCGCACCTTCCTCCGATTTAACACCGGCGGTCCCCACAGAGTACCCATCGTCCCGGAGGACATGCTGGTAACAGTGGGCACGGGTCTCGCTCGTTGCCTGACTTAACAGGATGCTTCACAGTACGAACTGGCGACGGCCATGCACCTCCTCTCAGCGATTCAGGCAAAGTCTTCAGCTTGGCCTACATATTGCTGTCGCCCCCGGTGAGTTGTCCGGCGTTGAGTCCAATTAAACCGCAGGCTCCACCCGTTGTTGTGCTCCCCCGCCAATTCCTTTAAGTTTCAGCCTTGCGGCCGTACTTCCCAGGTGGCTCGCTTCACGGCTTCCCTGCGGCACCAGACACGGTCGCGCCATGCCTGACACCTAGCGAGCATCGTTTACGGCTGGGACTACCCGGGTATCTAATCCGGTTCGTGCCCCCAGCTTTCGTCCCTCACCGTCGAACCCGTTCTGGTAAGACGCCTTCGCCACAGGTGGTCCCACAGGGATTACAAGATTTCACTCCTACCCCTGTAGTACCTCTTACCTCTCCCGGTTCCAAGCCTGGCAGTATCCCCCGAAAGCCTAACGGTTGAGCCGTCAGATTTCCCGGAGGACTGACCAAACCGGCTACGGACCCTTTAGACCCAATAATCACGATCACCACTCGGGCCGCCGGTGTTACCGCGGCGGCTGGCACCGGTCTTGCCCGGCCCTTGCTAACAGGTGTAGTTTACACACCTGGACAGCCAGCAAATGTTGCTGGCACTCGGTGTCCCCTTATCACGGTTTCCCGCATTGTAAAGTTTTCGCGCCTGCTGCGCCCCGTAGGGCCTGGATTCATGTCTCAGAATCCATCTCCGGGCTCTTGCTCTCACAACCCGTACCCGTCGTTGGCTAGTAGGTACATTACACCCACTACTACCTGATAGGCCGCAGACCCATCCTTGGGCAGACGAATCCATTTTACGCATAAAGCATTCCAGCATATATGCGGTATCCGGAATTATCCCCAGTTTCCCGGGGTTATGCCGGTCCCAAGGGCAGGTTATCCACGTGTTACTGAGCAGTACGCCATGTTCACGAAGAACATATGACTCGCATGGCTTAGGCGAACACCGATAGCAGTAACCTCTGGCAGGATCAACCAGAATTGTTATACACACTTTGTTCCTTAAAGGTCTTGGTCGCAGAAACTTGCACTAACAACTAGCAATTCAGTTAGTTCATTTCGCGATAGATGTTGAAACATCTATCACCCAGAATTAACCGAACCGACAAATCCTCGTCAGACAGAAAAAATAACTCCTGTCTCCACCAAATTAATAATGAGTAGTAATTGCTGCATTTATGATGCAGGAAATTATAGTTACGCACTCATAGTATATAAAGGTATCGAATCCCCCCTTGACAGGAAGAACCTTCGCCAGATTGCTATGAGAAAACTTTCTCGCGGGATTTGAGATCCACGCCAGAGAGAGATATATGTACACGCTCATAGTATATAAAGCATTGTATTTCTCTTTTGAAAAAAGACGAAATATCAAACCACATGACTATGAGAGAACCAACCAACACAATAATATTCGTGCTGGTACTGGAAACATACATACACGAGTTTTAGTATATAAAGCTTTTCATTCAGGCAACATTGTATAGAAAAACAAACATAACATATAATGAAATTTTGTTTTTTTCAGTTCCTGAATCCCACCCAGGAATTAATAATTCAAGAGCGGTGCACGCTTGTTTTACGTGTGAGACATACAAACATGTATCAGATATATATACCTGTCGCCAGGCAAATCACATAAAAAATAATAATAATAAGAATGGATAAAAAGAAAGCAGAAAAGCGCAGCATTAAAATAACAACAGGAAGTTGAAAGCGGCACGATGAATAACCTTAAAGCCCGAAAAAAGAGATATAGGATATATAGGGTATAAAAATTAAAAATAATATAATAATTGCAAACTACATATAACGAGGTATCACACTGGCGGACTTAAAGAAACCTATATCAAAAGCCAATCCCAGCACGGAAGAGACAGTAACAAGAATACGTACTCCGCGCAGGGAAAATAACGAGATTCTGGCAACCGTTGAAAGTCTCCTTGGTGCAAACCGTCTTAAGCTCCGTTGCATAGATGGAGTCGTCCGTATGGGGAGAATTCCGGGTTCGATGAAGAAGAAAACCTGGATTAGAGAGGGAGATGTTGTCATCGTTGTGCCATGGGAGTTTCAGAACGAAAAGGCAGACGTTATATGGAAATACACAAGGCCACAGGTAGACTGGCTCGAGAGAAAAGGGTACCTGAAAGGATAACATAGTAATGGACCAGGACGAGAAAATAAGGCGCCTTGACAGCGCCAAAGATAAAGCGCGTGCCAGGGAGAAAGACTCCTCCAGGCTGAAGGTGGAAGAAAATGTATTCGACGTGCCCACCCTTAAAGTCCTTTATACCCTTTCCAATAAAGGCATAATAAAGGCGTTGGGGGGCTCGATCAGTACTGGAAAGGAAGCAAATGTCTTCTATGCAGAAGGTGAGGAAAGAGAACTGGCAATAAAGATATACAGAATGGCCAGCAGCACTTTCAAGGCGATGGATGCCTATATTATGAAAGACCCTCGCTTCACAAACATTAGAAATAACAGGCGAGACATCATTTTTGCATGGACACGCAAGGAATTCCAGAACCTGACGCGTGCAAAGAGCGCAGGAATACGAGTGCCTGAGCCACTGGTTGCGGAGAAAAATATTCTTATAATGGAGTTCATGGGAGAAGAAAAGGTGCCCTATCCCCTATTGAAGAACACGCACCTGGAAAACGATGAAGCAAAGCTTGTTTATGACAGAATCGTCGAATATATGCGCCTCCTCAATAAAGAAGCGAATCTCGTCCATGCCGACCTGAGTGAATACAATATCCTCATTGATCCGGCAGATACGACCCCGATTTTCATCGACATGGGGCAGTCTGTGACTCTAGAACACCCTAATGCCAGAGAGTTTCTCTACAGAGACGTGCAAAATATACTCAGGTTCTTCAGCCGCTATGGAATAACAGACAAACCTGAAGAACTGCTTTCAAAAATACAGGCGGAAACAACATGACTCAGTATCTTAAAATTCCCAAAGAGCGAATCGGAGCAATTATTGGTCCTAAAGGAGAAACAAAGAAATTTATCGAGGACAAAACCGCTTGTCAACTAGACATAGACAGCGACAGCGGAAAAATCGATATTACCTGCGGGGAAGATCCATTGAAAGAATTCAGGATTCTTGAAACCCTCAAAGCTATAGGAAGAGGTTTTAGTCCCGAAAAAGCCCTTGGAATCCTTGAAGATGACATGTTAATGCTTGAGATCATTGACCTATCCGACGTCGCCACCACTCCAAAAGAGCTCCAGCGCGTAAAAGGCAGGATTATAGGGAGAGGTGGACGAACCAGAGAGCTTGCAGAAAGCCTGATAAATGTCAAGATATCAGTATACGGAAAAACCGTATCCATACTCGGATACCCTGAACAGAACACCATAATCCGAACAGCCATAAAAATGCTGCTTGACG
Organism: Methanosarcina sp. 2.H.T.1A.6; assembly: GCF_000979455.1. Classification (GTDB taxonomy): domain Archaea; phylum Halobacteriota; class Methanosarcinia; order Methanosarcinales; family Methanosarcinaceae; genus Methanosarcina. The sequence continues at coordinate 191,394 of NZ_JJOY01000005.1, read as the reverse complement.
GAGCTACACACGGCGCGGTATATAAGTTCCTTGAAAAGAAGCATCAGGAGCTATTACATTCCCAGCTGGACTCAATTGAATATTACTAAAAAAGTGTTTAAAATGGAGAGTTCCGGAAGCTCAATCATATCCGGCCTCTTCAGAGTTTTCTTCATCATCTTCTTCTAACCTTGTTCCGCCGCCTTCAAGGAACTTACCCCTTCCCTGCTTTGCATTAATGGACTCTTCTATCCAGATTACCTCGCCTCTGGAGAGTGTATATTGCGGAAAGACCGCGTCCATTCCTTCAAAAGGCGTCCAGCCAGCTTTACTGTGCAGCATTTCAGCTTTTATGGGTTGAAGGTTGCGTGGATCTACAATTATAAGATCTGCATCAAACCCCACTTCAAGCCGGCCTTTTCCCTGAAGATCCAGCCCGAAAGCCTTTGCAGGGTTTCTGCTTGTTACCATAATCATCTGTGAAAGGGGCAGGATATTTTTTCTGACCGCGGCAAGCATGAGAGGCATAAGGGTTTCAACCCCAGGCACCCCGGAAGGAGCTACCCTGATATCGACATCCTTTTCAGACTCAAGATGTGGAGCATGGTCTGACGCCACCATATCAATAGTCCCGTCATTCAACCCATTTACAAGCGCTTTGATGCTATGGCTTCCCCTCAGAGGAGGGTTCATTTTGCCAAAAGACCTGAGCCTCTCCCAATCCTTCGTAGAGAGAAACAGGTGATGAGGAGCAACCTCACATGTAAAAAGGGATGTTTTGTTTTCTCTTTTTGCAAGATATTTCTCTTTTCGTACCATTCCCACAGCTTCAAGCGTACTTAGATGACAGAAATGTGCCCTGACCTGGAGTTTGGAAATGAGTTCAAGAGCACTCTTGACAGCCGATGCCTCGCATTCGTTTGGGCGTACCCTTGAATGGTACTCATAAGAAACATCATCTTTCAACAGCTGCTCCATTTCAAGGCGCATCTTTTCATCCTCGGCATGGATTGTAGCAAGGGCTCCAAGGCGTTTGATCTCAGCAAGGGCTTCTTCAAATGTTTCTTCATTGATGTTTAGCCCGCCCGTAGACTCAGCCATGAAGATTTCCCCGAAAGCCGTGACTCCCAGCCTCCAGAGTTCTTTGAGCTTCTCTATGTTTCCCGTAACCCCGCCGTTAATCCCGAAGTCAACAATTGACTTGTTCCGGGCAAGTTTGAGCTTCTGTTCAAAAGTGCGCCTGTCTGTTGTAGGAGGTATGGTGTTTGGCTGGTCAATAACAGTGGCAATACCCCCGGCAGCTGCAGAGCATGACCCTGTGTACCAGTTTTCCTTTAGAGTCATGCCCGGTTCCCTGAAATGGACATGCACGTCAATTCCGGCAGGCAGAGTAAGTGCACCCCCTGCATCTATTACCATGTCCGAACTTGAAACCCTGAAGTCCTTTCCGATTTTAGTGATTTTGCCGTTCTCAATAAGGATTTCGGCAGACTGAAGAGAGTTATTATAATAAATCCTCGTATTTTTGATATGAATATCAGGCATGGGCGTCTATATGCTTATAAACATACTTAAAACATGTACATCACTGAAAGATTGAGAAATAAGAGAGAAAAAGGGGCGAAAAAATAAAAACTTGAGTAAAAGGAAAAAAATGAGAGAAAACAAAAATGACAGAAACGAAAAAAGATGCAGAAGAGAAAAGGAAAGAAAAAAGATGCAGCGGATAAAAAGAAAAGAAAAGAAAAAATGAAGGAAAACAGCCAGAAAGCCGTTTCAGTTTAACTTAATGCGTTCAGCCGTCGTAAGATAGACAACACTCTCACAGATGTTGCAGCAGTGGTCTGCAATCCTTTCCAGGTAGCGGATCAGGAAGAGCAAATGTGTGGCTTTGGAAATAATACTTGTATCTTTAGCCATCATTTCGATTAACTCTACCCAGACCGCATAAAAGATCTGATCGACCTCTTCATCCCGGGCAGCTGTCGCTCTTGCAAGTTCAGGGTCCCGCGTCTCGAAAGCTTTGATGGAATTTGCAATCATATCTGCGGTAATATCTGCCATTCTTTTGGTATCTATGAGCGGTTTCACATGCCCACCTTCGATTTTTCCGGGAATTTTGGCAATATTGATTGAAAGCCCCACGACCCTTCTAAGGTCTGCAGCCATCTTAAGCGCCGACACAACAAGCCTGAGGTCGCTGGCCATGGGCTGCTGAAGCGCAAGCAGGTCAAAAATCGAAACCTCGATTCCTTCCTCAAGTTTATCTGCTTCCGGCTCAAGGGCAAGCGTCTTTTTGGCAAGCTCGACATTGAGGTCTATAACCGCCTCCATGGAGTCGTGAAAAATCAGTTCAGACATTTCCCCGAGAGAAAGTACGGACTCCTTGAGCAGGTCCAGCTGCCTTAGATATCGTTCTCGAACCATATTAATCACCCAAACCTACCAGTAATATAATCCTCAGTGCTTTGTTCCATAGGATTTTGAAAAATCTGCCTTGTCTGACCGAACTCAATCAGTTCACCCATTAGGAAAAAGCCCGTGTAGTCCGAAATCCTTGCCGCTTGTTGCATATTATGAGTTACAATTACTATCGTATAATCTTTTTTAAGGTTAATGATCAGTTCTTCGATCCTTGATGTTGAAATAGGATCAAGAGCACTGCAGGGCTCATCGAAAAGAATGATTTCGGGCTTTACTGCCAGAGTCCTGGCAATACAAAGCCTTTGCTGCTGCCCCCCACTCAAGGAAAGGGCAGGAGACTTGAGCCGGTCTGAGGTCTCATCCCAGATGGCAGCCGAACGAAGGGCACCCTCGACAACACCATCCAGATCTTTCTTAGTTATACCATGAATACGCGGCCCATATGCGATGTTGTCGTAAATGGACATCGGGAAAGGATTAGGCTTCTGGAAAACCATTCCAACACGTTTCCGGAGGTCAACAACATCCACGCCCGTTCCATAGATATCCTTGCCTTCAATCGAGATTTTACCTTCGACCCTGCAGTTCTTGATAAGATCGTTCATCCTGTTAAAACACCGGATGAAGGTAGACTTTCCGCAACCGGAAGGACCTATAAGAGCGGTTACGCTGTTTTTGGGGATATGCATGGAGATATTATTAAGAGCCTGCTTTTCCCCGTACCACAGATTAAGGTTTTCTACTTTTATCTGGGGCAGAGCTACGTTTTGAACAGCTTCAGTCATTTATGGACCTCAATTATCATATAAACCCTGATACGTTATTAACAAAACTTAAATCAAATTTTCAATTTTTGCCTGTAATGCCTGCGGATCAGAACCGCTATAAGGTTTAAGCCCAGCACAATCATCAAAAGGACCAGAGCCGTGCCATACTGAAGGGGCCTGGTTTGGGCAATGTTTGTCCCGGCGGTGGCCAGCACGAAGAGATGGTAGGGAAGGGCCATGAACTGGGAATAGATCGAGTCAGGCAACCTTGGCAGGTAGTAAGCTGCGCCCGTAAGAAGAATAGGAGCCGTTTCCCCTGCAACCCTTCCAATACTCAGGATGGAACCTGTAACAATTCCCGGGATAGCTGCCGGCAGTACTACATGCCTTATGGTCTGCCATTTGCTGATCCCAAGCGCGAGAGAGGATTCCCGGTACTCTTTCGGGACTGTAATCAGGGCTTCCTGGCTGGAACGGATAATCACCGGAATGATCAGGAGAGAAAGGGTTAGAGAGGCCGAAAGTATAGAAGGGCCAAACCCAAAGTACTTAACAAACAGTGCCAGCCCGAAAAGCCCGAACACCACAGATGGAGTTCCTGCAAGATTATTAATTGCCATTTCTATAAGCCAGGTAGTTCGGGTTTCTCCTGCGTACTCGTTGAGGTAGATGGCAGCCAGAATCCCCATGGGAAGAGCCACAACCATTGACCCGAGGATAAGAGTTAAAGTGCCCACGATTGCCGGATAGATCCCGCCTTGCGTCATCATCCTTCTGGGCATCTCGGTAAGGAATTCAATGCTAATTACACTGTACCCATTATAGACAATATAGGCAAGGATAAACAGCACAAACCCTGCTACCATCAGTGTTGCAAGCCTGAGCAGTGCAAAGGCAATTTTTTCACTTGTTCTTGCATTCAATCCCATGCTCAGTCCACCTTGAACCGGTATCGCTTTTTAATTGAATCCGCAATCAGGTTGATCAGGAAAGTTATGATGAAAAGTACAGACCCAACCGCAAAGAGGGCATGAAAGTGAGTACTTCCCTGGGGAACCTCCCCCATCTCAAGTGCGATTGTGGCAGTCATTGTCCTCACAGGGTCCAGAATGCCTCCGGGAAAAGAAGGAATTATTGCAGTATTTCCGGTCACCATCATGACAGTCATTGTCTCCCCTATAGCCCTCCCTATGCCAAGCATTACGGCTGCTGAAATTCCGGAAAGGGCTGCAGGGATTATGACCTTGTATATAGTCTGCCACCTTGTGGCCCCAAGAGCAAGCGAACCTTGCTTGAGAGTACTGGGGACCGAACTTATGGCATCCTCCGAAATAGTAATTATCGTCGGAAGCGCCATAATCCCTAGCATAATGGAGCCTGTGAGAGCAGTTTGCCCCGTGGGCAGGTTAAAGGCGGTCCGCACAACCGGAACCAGTACAACAAGCCCGAAGAACCCGAATACAACCGAAGGAATACCTGCCAGGATCTCGATAAAGGGCTTAAGGAAATCCGCAACCTTTGGGTGCGCAATCTCGGAAATATAGATTGCAGAAGCAATCCCCAGAGGCACAGCAAAAAGAATTGCTCCGGCAGTAACAAGAAGTGAACCGAAAAACAGAGGCAATAACCCGAACTGCCTGTTTACGGATGTCGGGTACCAGAACTTTCCCGTAAGAAAGTCCAGAAGAGACGTGTCTTTAAAAAGAAGTAAACCGTCCCTGAATAAAAAGAGGCATATAAGGAAAAGGATGACGACAGTAAGGGCACTTACTGAGAAAAGCACCGATTCGATCGTTTTTTCCTTATACTTTCTGTTGAGCATAGTATTCCCTTGAAATTGTTTTTCCGATTTTACTGGTTTATCGGGAAGTACCCGACTTCAAGCACCAGATTCTGCCCGTCCTCACTCATCACATAGTCGATGAATTCCTTTGTGAGGCCCGAGGGCTCCCCGTTGGTATAGAAGTAGAGAGGTCTTGAAAGTGGGTATGCACCACTGATAATGTTTTCAGAGCTTGGGTATTCAGAGCCGTTTCCACCGTCCAGGCTCAGGGCTTTTACGCTCTCATCGAGATATGCAACGCCTATGTATCCGATTGCGTTGGAGTTCTGAGTGACCTCGCCCACAATTCCCCCTGTAGCAGGCTGGGTAAGGGCATCAGGCCGGTACTCGTCCCCAAGCAACACGGCTTCCTTGAAATATTCATAAGTTCCAGAACTGCTGTCTCTAGAAATCACCACAATAGGCCTATCCTCACCACCAACATCCTTCCAGTTGCTGATGCTCCCGTTGTAGATGCCGCGCAGCTGGTCAAAGGTAAGTTCAGAAACAGGATTATTGGAGTTTACAACCACTGAAATGCCGTCAATGGCAATAGTGTGCTCCACCGGATTGATGCCATTTGCTTTAGCAGCTTCAATTTCATCAGCTTTCATTTCTCTGGATGCAGTAGCAATGTCCACCCCACCATCAATGAGCGCAGCAATCCCAACCCCGGACCCGCCCCCGGTAACTGTCACACTCTTTTCAGGATATGCAATCATAAATTCTTCAGCTTCAGCCTGAGCAAGGGGAAGAACTGTATCTGAACCTTTCAAAGAAATATCCTGAACCGGGGAAGAGCCTTCACTATTTTCATTTCCGGTACATCCAATTCCCAGAAACACAAGCCCGATCACCAGTAATGTGAGGATTGTGTATGCTTTTAATTTATTCGCCATGTTACACATACTCCATAAAATAAATAATGATAAATCATCAATCTATATTTATCAAAGTCAATTCTAGTACAATTGATTATAAAAGGAGAGAGATATATAAATATTCTCCACATATAATGTATGGCAGTATATATAAAAAATAAGTACCAACTAAACTGTTATACTATATAGTAAAGATAAAAAAGAGCTATAATATCACAGTTAATAACCTTCAAAACATGTTGCCAAATACCCGATGAAAAAAACAGGACATAATACCCGATAAAAAAGCAGGACATAAAACAGAGGGCCAGAATGTATGGTAAAGGGTCAGATACCACGGCTCTTGGGACGGCCTGTCAGCCAGATAGATATTTCCTTAACCCCGAGCCGTGCGTCGAGCGTGGCAAGAACGACCCGGTATAGTGAATAAAGTTGTACGGGTCAGAGATATTTGTAATTCAGTCCTCTTAAGAGAAGCTCACTGCGATAAACTATAAATTAGTCCGCTTGAGCGAGCGAAGCGAGTGAAACGGACCGCGTACTCCCGAGGCGCAATTCGGGCGTTAGAAATCGAACAGGGAACGCTGCTCTGCACGCCCGTTTTCCGGACACTGGATTTTCTCTTCCTGTACTATCTCTTCGGTCTCCTTTTGAGAGGATACTTTTTCTTTTTCCTGCGTTTTCACTTCAGGTTTCTTCACTTCAAAATCAAAGAGGCCCTTCTGCTTTGAATCAAAGTCAAGGGAAGACATTTTGACTCCGAAAACCCCCAGAATGCGTTCCACGGGAGGCAGAATCTGCTTCTTAATATAGTAATCCACATCTATAGGCACATTGAGCTCCCGGACATAGTCGGGGTCCTCGGCCCGCTCAACAAAGAGGCCTTTTCCTGCGATGATAACAAAAGGAATCCTTGTCCCTATCGAAGGCATGATCCCGGTCCGCTTCCTCAGATTTTCTACAACGGTCAGGTGTGGCTGCTTGTTTTTGTAGCTTTCAATTTTCCGGGTAAGGGTCCGGGTCAGGACAAGCTTTTCAATAAGCTCGGCATCTCTTCCCGGGTCAAGGTTTCTGACATCGTTGACCACCTTACGGACGTGTTCTACAGCCTGGTCAACATCGCCCTCTATAAGCACAAGCTCAAGAACCCTGTTAAGAGTTATTGAAGTCAGTTCGCACCAGTCCCTGCGCACAGTTTCCATGCCTTTGACCTTGATTTTGTTTTCCCAGCCGGAATTTTTGGGCTCAAAAAGCCAGAGAGCATAGCGTTTCTTTGCAATGAGAAGGGCGCGTTTTGCAACAGATTCGAACTCGAGCTCCATCGGATCAGGCAGGGAAGCCGAAACAATCTCTGAAAGCCGGTTCCCTACAAGACTGATCTCTTCAAGGGAGATGTCCCCTCCTGAACTGCAGTGCACAAAAACACTGTCCGTATCCCCGTAAGCAACTGACAGTTCGACAATTCTGTCCTGAGAGGAAAGTTCCCCTGCTTCTTCGAGAAGTAAAGCTGCCGAACCCCTGAGAACGATTTTTCCTATAGTATTATTGATAAGGTCCCGTGTATTCAGGATATTACTTCTTCCAAAACTTGTTACGGCGTTTGCAAGCGTCAGGCTGTAGAGCCTTGCCCGGGCATACCCCGAATAGCCGTAAAAACTGTTCAGCAGGATTTTCAGGGCGAGCTGGGTGGCATCAAGCACACGATACTCGTTTTCATCCGAAGCCCGCTTCATCCTTTTCTTGGTCTCTCCCCTCTGGTTAAGCAGGTCTTCAAGAATGGAAGGCACAATACCCCTGAATACCTCAGGAGGCACGAATTCTCCCCCCGAAGGAGGCGTGATAGTTCTCCCATCAGGCCGGTCTCGAGTCACAACAGTTGTGTAACACAGGTTGTGAGCCATCATGATGGTCGGATAAAGAGACTTGTAGTCAAGGATCAGCACATTTTCCAGAAGGCCCTTCTTCGGTTCCAGTACCTCTCCACCTTTCAGGTCCGAACTCATATCGTACCTTTCAGACGAAAGCTCGTCCCCTGGTTTTGGAAGAATAACCCTGTCCTTCAGCCCGAATTCCCTGAGGAGAAGAGTCTCAACCATGGAAGTCTGGCCTCCGTCAACAATCTCCTGGAGCAGGCATCCGCTTACCTGGGCAAGAGCAATGTATTTATCAAGGAGCCTCAGCTCAAGGACAAGCTCCAGGGCAAGCTCGGAGTCCCTGCGTGAATAATCAACAAATTTTCGGAACTTATCCCCGGAATCATTCCAGTACTCTTCCATCTCCATCGGAGCAACATCAAGTTTTTCACGGTTAAGGAGTTCTTTTGAAACGACTCTCAGGGTATACTGTTTCAGGCTGAAAGCTCTCCTTATAAGAGGAAGGGCATCCACAACCACCCTTCCTTTCAGTTCAGTCCGGGTAATGAGCCCGAACCTTCTATAACCTATCTGGCTGCCGTCCCTGCCAACAACCGGATTGATCACTTCCCCTTTTGCAGTAAGGGCTTTGACCCTGTCCGTGATATAAGGAATATCGAAGTCCTGGTGGTTATACCCTGCAACAATGTCAGGGTCATATTCGCAAAGAATCTCAAAAAACCGGTTTAACATCTCGGTTTCGTCCCTGCATGGAATAACATCCCCGTCCATACCTTCAGCAGGTTTTGCCAGCAGAATAAGGGTTTTATGCCCTTTATATTCGGGCTCGAAGGAAAAGCTGATCATGATTATGGGGGAGACGTCAGGAGAAGGCATCCCTCCGTCAAGGGGCAGGCACTCAATATCAAAAGAGAGATACTTCAAAGGAGCAATGGCCAGGCTTTCAACCCTCTTTAACCCGGATGCAAGGATTGAAGAATCACATGCAAAGTTTTCGCAATGGGAACTGCCTGCAGAACCGGTCCTGAAGTATCGAGGGGGGTCTACTGGCTGCCCTTCTGCAGAGACCCAGACCATGCCTCCAAGGTTCCTGTCAATTAAAAAACGGTTTCTGAAGAGAATATCACTTTCATAAATCTGCCAGTCCCCTTCGGCTCTCAAAACATCCCGGATCTTCAGAATCTCGTCCCTTATCTCAGGCACATCCCTTGGCAGGCGGGTAGTAATCCTGAGCATTTCTTTCTTTGTTTTCTGGTATCCGACAGGTTCAAACTTTTCGACAATTTCGACCTTTTTGACCTGCTCAAATGTATCTTTTATAAGCCTTGCTACAGCGTGCAGGTCTCCAGAGGCCTTAAGATAAAAGTAAGGCTCAAAATCCGGGACAAAGCAGCATACACTTTTTCCGTCCGCTCCCCTGCCAAAGAGGCGGATGACAGGCCCGCTGTCATTGACGATTTGGTAATCTGCATCCAAGATCTGAAAATCCATAGGCATGGTTTACAGCTTTAGATAGACATATAGCTTTTGTTGTATTTTGGAGAAATAAAACCCTATTTTGAAAAAGGTTGTCAGGTCCGAAAATAGGCAATCAAAAAGGACTCAAACTGAAAAAAAGGACTCAAACTGAAAAATCACCTGAAGGTGACCGGAGATCAAAAGGAGCTGAAGCTCGAACCGCATTGACTATAGAATCTGACTTTAAATTTTCAAGGGTCAGGTATGTGGCTCCAAGGGCTGTAGAAATCTGCTGTGCAAGCCCGAATTTTATCATGCTGTTTTCCGTGTCGATTACAGCAGATTGTATGCCTTCATCTCTTAACCGGGAAGCTACTGTTTTTGTTTCCTGAAGAGGAGATTCTCCATTCATACTGACATTGGCCCTGCCATCAGAGATCAGAACCATAAAAGGGCAGGTGTCGGGATCACGCAGGAGTTCGGTTTTTATGACCTCATACCCTTTTACAAGGCCTTGCGAAAGAGGCGTCTTTCCACCCGTAGGCATTTCCTGCAAATACTTTTGAGCCAGTTCTATACTGGATGTTGGAGGCAGTAGCAGTTCCGCACGATCTCCTTTAAAAGCGATAAGCCCCACTTTGTCGCGTTTCTGGTAGGCATCCATAAGCATTGAAAGGACTGCCCCTTTGGAAGCAACCATGCGCTGCCGGGCACCCATAGACCCGCTGGCATCAACCACAAAGAGTACAAGGTTACCGATCTTTTTCTCCCGTGTTTTTTCCCTGAAATCGGACTCATGAATTGCTATGGAATTGCCATTCTTCTCCCGCGTAAGCTGGAAAGGAGCGGCTGCCCTAAGGGTGGCATCAAAAGCAAGGTCCGTGGTTTTTTCATGAGGAATTGAACTTTTTATATACCTGCCTTTTTTAGATCTGGTCAGGGTCTTACTGCGCCTACCAGACCCGTTTCGCTGATCTCTGCGAAATTCAGGAGACAATTGTTTTACCTGATAGTTTTCCCCGATTTCAAAAGTGGTTTCCGAAGAAGAGTCCGGTTGCTCTGCATTCTGATCTTCGGGCTTTTCCTGGTGATGACCTTCAGCTTGTTTGTGCTGCTGATCCCCCTTACCCGGTTCTTTATTCTGATGCTCGTGGTTATTTTTCTCTTTTCGGTCATCGTTTTTCGGTTTTTTGTCTTGATTTTTCTGTTTTTCCTTCTGCTTTTCCTTATGTTTCTCAATACTGTCGTCCAATTTATCCTGTTTATCGGGCTGATTATCAAAAGGCTTTCTGCGCATGCGGTGAGAAAGAGTAAGCCCTGCAGCCTCCCGAACATCTTCTTCGGTTACTTCAGTTCTCCCATAAAAAGCTGCAAGCGTGATTGAGGTCTTCATCATAGTGAGGTCTGCCCTGTGCCCGTCCACTCCCATGTCAATACAGATCTGGCTGATCAGTTCAAGCATGTCATCTGAAATCCAGACATCGGAAAGTAGTTTCTGAGCCAGAAGGATCTGCCCGCAAAGCTCGGTTTCGGAAGCCAGCCAGTTTGCTGCAAAAGTTTCAGGGTCTGCCTCATAACTGAGCCTGTATTTTATAAGTTCAACTCTCCGGGACACGTCACTGATACCCTTTATATCCACACATAAACCAAACCTGTCCAGCAACTGCGGCCGCAGTTCCCCTTCTTCCGGATTCATGGTACCTACGAGCACAAAGTTAGCAGGATGGGAGTAGGAGATCCCTTCTCTTTCAATAGTGTTTACCCCCATTGCTGCAGAGTCCAGGAGCACATCTACAAGGTGGTCATCGAGAAGGTTAATCTCATCCACATACAGGATACCCCTGTGGGCCATTGCAAGCACTCCGGGCTCAAAGCGCTTTTCCCCTGTTTTGATGGCATGTTCGATATCAAGGGTCCCGACAACCCGGTCTTCAGTGGCACTTACAGGTAGGTCCGCAACTTTCATTTTTACCAGGGAAATTCTCAGGGCCCCTGCATTTAGTTTTTCAAGGCACTCCTCACACAGTTCGTTTATATTATTGGGGTTGCATTTGAACTTGCAGCCTTCAACCACCTCGATTTCAGGCAGAAGATTGGCAAGAGCCCGGACTGCGGTTGATTTGGCAGTTCCTTTTTCCCCCCTGATCAGGACCCCTCCCACTTTAGGGTTGATGAGATTTAAGACCAGGGCTTTTTTCATTTTTTCCTGCCCGACTATAGCGGAAAAAGGATAGATCGTAATGTTGTGGTTCCTCATGGTTTCACCTAAAGAAGTGTTATCAGATTCCGACCAGGTATTCTTCAATACTCATAACAGGTATGGACAGAAGAGTGGAGGAAGGAAGAATGGATTCCACAGTTTCCACCCTGTTCATGAAAGGGTAAAAGGTCACGTAGAGATTCCCTGAGGTCTTCTTTTCAAACCGGCCAATCCGGATTTCTTCCGTTACCTTGATTTCCGAACCAGCCCAGACCGCATGTTTATTTTCGAGCCTGAGTTTCGGATAGGTCTCAACAACAGTAAGCTCTCCGAACTCCTTCCCATAATCCAGTCCAAGCGGGCTGTCAGAGAAATGCAGAAGATATTTCAGATAAACAGCAGAGAGTTCCTCTCCCTGTATGACACTGTCAACATATACCGAGAAGAGGGGCACTTCCACCCCATTTAATTCCTTTTTGTAGAGTAGGGTGTGAGTACCCAAGTCTGCCGACTTGCCGGGAGAGATTATGCTTGAATAAACCGGGAGGTTGTTCCTGAAAACAGTCAGGCAGGCATTATCAGAATCCAGATCGGTGACTTTCAGGGTATACCCTTCTTTCAGGTCATATTCTTCACCTGGATGGAGGAGTTTCTCATCCTCATCCAGAAGAATATTTACAATTCCCCGGTCACTACCGAGAGATGCACATTTTTCACCATTCCAGCCAAGCACGGAATATCCTTCATTAAACCAGTCTTCCCCGTAATCCCTCATCTCCGGGTTTTTATATGCGACCTTAACAGGCAGGGATTCATAAACCAGGCCCCCTTCAGAGACCCAATCATTTCCGGCATCAAGGGAAAGTTCAAGGCTTTCTGTACTGAGATTGTACTCAGGGTCGTAAAAAAGCATACCAAAAGAATCGGCGGTCCAGGCACAGGAATCCGGAGAAGAATCCGAACGGTTTACAGCCAGAGATGTGCCCCTTATCTTATATGATTTGATAGTATCTTTGGTCATGTTGTAAGAACATGCCCGATACACATTATCAGCAACCCTGAAATCGATCAGGTTGTCAAGCATGGAAACATAATCCCCAAACTGCATCCTGATAGGCACTCTGTTTTTCAACTCAATATATTTACTCGTAACCGCAGTGACTTCGAACTTGCCGTATTCATCTCCGGTTTTGATCTTGAAAGGCGTATCTGAATACCTGTTTACGCTCGTAAGGCGCACAACAGGGTCTTTACTATCAAGAACCTTGTCCAGAGTCCCTTCCAGTATCACATATTCCGTGCCTTCGATCCTTGTCTTGAAGTTAAATTTTGATCCCTCTTCTACGGATTCCGTAGTAATTAGGACGGAATTTTTCTGAAACTCAAGCAGGGCGTAATCCCCATTTATGCCCTGAAGCACCAGTTTATAGCCGTTTCCAAGATCAAAATCATTACCCTGTTGAAGATCACGGCTTCCGTAGCTCACCAGGCTTTCACTGAGCAGCCCATCCTCAAGAACCTTATATTTCTTCCCGAAAAAAGCAGTCGAGCCGGAGCTGATTTTTGAAGTGTAGACCGCATCTCCTGTTTCAATAAATCCGTCCTCTGAAAAAGAAAGTTCCAGTGACTCATAATATGTTCCGGAAGTGGTTGAATAATAAAACCCGGGGCAGTTTTCTCCATTGAGAATGTGATGATCTCCCCCTGCAATACTTACGAGTGGCCCCCGCTGTTCAATAGCACATTCAGCAGGAATAATGACACCTAAAAGGACACATGGAAACATTAATATAAAAAAAAGTACGCGCGATATTTGTAAAATAGGATAATTAGTATCAATAATAGTCATAAGAATTAGGACATTCATAGTACTAAATAACCCTTTCGTTTTTCAGAAGCAGAAAATAATCTGGAGTTATGAGAAAAAATACATAAACAGAATACGTTTTTGACTTTGCAGCATTTTTCCTTTGTGAAAGAGATTTGATACACTGGCGATTGATGTTTAAAAATAGAAGGAACCAACTTAAGATAAGCGATTAGTTGATTACTGTAAAAATTTATAATTTATTTTATTAAGAACATGATTTGTAAAAATCAGCTACGATAAGTAAACATAATTTGTAAAAAAGTATAACTATATTTGTAAAATATAAATTTATTTCGAAATGTTTATTAACCCTCAGGCAATGATTAAACTTCATGCAGCCAGGAAGAAAAATAATACTGGGATTCGTGTTCCTGTTTCTTGCAGTTCTGGCAATATTGTATTTTCAAACAACTTCTGCTGAAAAGATAGTATACGAGGGAAATTTCGAAGGTGACTGCACCCTTGAAGGAGACTTTCTCAGCTGCAAAAGCAACGAACTTTATCTTGATACTCAAAACCCTTCCATGACCGGGGAAGGTGTGTGGAATAAAGATGTAAGCCTGTCTCCGGGAAAAATGTCCTGGAACTGGAATGGCGAAGATCTGGACAACTTTAGCCTTTGGTTAAAGATCACATTCAGCGACCATAAGTCAATTTACTATGTTGCTGCGGGTAGCATGAATCCACAATCGGAAGGGGATTATTACCGTGACAAGGAAAACAGGCGGCGTTTTTATCCTTCTGTTGTAATCGCAGGGATTCCTCTGAATCTGGTTGAAAGAGATCTCTTTGAGGATTATACCAGGTACTGCGGCCCTGCTGAGAATATTAAGGTTATGAGCGTAAGTGCAGGTCTCGGAGACAACAGTACCCGGCACAGGAACGTTTTGAAAATATCAGAACTGAAGATTTACGGCCAATCATGAAATTAATCAAAGGAGCTTGAAAAAAAGAGGGGCCTGAAAATGAAAAAAAATACTGTTGTATTGATGCTCATATTTACACTTATTTTTATAGTCTGTTCAGGATGCATATCTTCCGATGTAATGTCTTCCGGGAACATATCTTCAGATGAAGCTGACGAAAACGTGGGGGAGAGTGCAGGCAGCGAGCCGAATCAGGCAAATATAACGCCTCATGAAAAAGCTTCACCCTATATTTACTGGGAGTATGAGCTTGGAGATGTGACCCCTGAGAATATTCGGGAAGGAAAGTCAGGTGTCCAGGACTGCGTAAGGTATGCCCCGGATGGGAAATATGTGGCTGTAGGGACAGGCTCTAACCTTACAGTTATTGACGTGCCGGAAAAAAATGTGCTCTGGAAAAAAGCCTTCAAGGGAAACATTTCAGATCTCGCATTCTCAAAAGACGGAAAGTACCTGCTCGCGGGGGAGAGGAGTGCTGAGGGCTACATATATTCCCTGGATACCGGCACAGGAGATGAGATCCATAAATACAGGACTGCAGACGATCTGGGGACCAACCCCGATCCGAAATACCAGCCCTGCATATACAGGATAACGGCTGCCGAGGATGCTGTGTACATTGCGGCAGGCAGATACTGGAAAGATTCCCGATACGGACTTGCTTCAAGGATATACAGGTTCAGCCCCGAAGGTACTCTTGCCTGGAAACTCCCGGCGGCGGAAAATTACGCCAGGAGTGTTAACTGGATTGATTCAAGCCTGGATGGAAAAAATGTGGTATATTCAACAGGGGACTGGACAAATTCCCTTGAAACGGATGCAGTCGTCTACTCTGTGGATGAAAGCGGAAATCTCCGCTGGAAATACGAAATACCACCTTTCATGCCTTATTTTGTATCTACAGCCATCTGGCACGGACTTGATGTTTCGGATGATGGGTCCATGGTAACGGCCTATACAGGGGACGGAAGAAAATACCTATTTTATGACTCTGAGATGAAAAGGCCAGGAGACGGCGAATCAGAGTGGTACTCCGATGAATGGCAGTCCAATGTAACAACTCCGGAGGAGCTTGAAAGAAGTATCATCTATACTTATGGCGAAAATGCAAAAATTGCTGCCGAAAATGAGGTACTCTACCTTACAGGAGCCACACTTCCTGCCTACTACCCCGATAAAATCCCCATGGCACACCCCCTTGAAAATTCCCTCATATCATGCGATGCAGAAACAGGAGAAGTTTCCTGGACTTATAGCCTGAGAGGGCGCTGTGCAGGGATCTTCTTCTCTCCGGATATGAGGTTCTTTGTCCTGCCAGTCGGAAAAGATACGTCCTCAGGCAATACTCAGGTCCATGGGGTCCATGCCTTTGGGAACCGGAAATCCGGGAATGGGAATTCAAAGCTGCTCTGGATCTTCAACACCGAAGGGGTTGTTGCGGATGCTGCAATTTCTTCGGACTGCACCGTAGCCGTAGTTGAAGTCCCTCTACAGCTCGAAAATGGGGATGTAACCGGAAAACACAGGTTAATAATTGTCAGGTGAGAAAATGAAATGGAAACTTTTGATAGCCCTGCTTATACTGGCTTTAATGACTGCAGGATGTGCTGAAAAAAACCAGGAGCCCGGCAGCAGCGGAGCGGCACAGGCTTCTGGATCAGGGATACAGGATACGCAGGAAATAAGTAATTCCGAATCCGGAATACCCATAGACTCGGTAGTTTTCTCAAGGACCGGAGCCCTGCTAACCCTGAAAAATGAGGTGGATATCTCAGAGATAAGGATTTCTTCGGACAACAACCCGGTGGTTTCTCTGGAGATTGAAAAAACCGGAGACCAGGCCTTTGCAGCTTTTAACTGGAACCCTGAAACCCGGTACAGGTTTGAGGTGATAACGGGTTTGGGGACATCCGGTGCTCTGGAGGTATATGCTCCTGAAAAACCGGCTTTGAAAGAGGAGTACACCATAGAGCTTGAGGATGTAACTCCGGGACCCATCGAAAAAACCTCAACGAATGTAAAAGGTGTGACAAAATTCTCTCCGGACAATAGTTATCTTGCTATTGGAACTCATGGAGGTTCTCTGAAACTTATAGAGCTTGCAACCGGGGAAAAGGTCTGGGAAAAGCAGCTTGTTAAAGGGATATCGGATGCGAGAATCGCGGACATAGAGTTTTCAGGGGACGGCAAGCGCCTTATTGTAGGAGAAGAGAGTCCGGATGCTTTAATCTATTGTTTTGACCTCAACGGCACCGAAATATGGAAATTTGGGGCAAGTGAGGATCTGGGTTCAGACCTAAAGTACATGCCTGCCATGAAAAAGATAAAACTTGATTCGAACGGGAATATTTATGTCGCTGCCAGCAGGGCCTGCGGCTATATAGGTGATAAATACAAGTACCTTGGAAGGGTTTATTCCTTTGACCCCGAAGGCAACATGCGCTGGAAATTCCCCGAATCAGCACTCATGGACTCGGGAGTTACATGGATTGATACCACGCCTGACGGAGACTACGCAGCGTTTGGCACCACCTGTTTTACAAAGGCTGATAACTGGAAAGATGGAACCGTGCATGTCCTGAACGGAAAAACGGGAAAAGAGCGCTGGAGCTACAAAATCCCCCCAATTGAACCGTTCTTTGACTATTCTGCAATCTGGTACAGCACACAGATCACTCCTGACGGAGAACAGATAATAACAATGACAAGTGATGGACGGGCCTTTTTATTCAATAATTCCCGGATCATTAAGACAGGGGTTCCTGAGATTACGTGGCAGCAGAACATTTCAACCCCGATAGTAGTAAGTGGAGTCCCTATCTACGGCAGTGCGAATTATGCTTACATCGTCAACGACACCCTGATCTTTTCAATCGGGAGCACTTTCTCCAAAGATAAAAATAAGGATGCTCCTTTTGAACACCCCAGCGGAAACAGCCTCTTTGCCTATGATTATGACGGCAATCTGCTGTGGAAATGGAGACTTGACGGCTATGCAGGGGAATGTGCACGGAATGACCGCTATCTTGTGATCCCCCTTGCCCAGAACCTGGTAACCGAGGACAGAAGCGTTCACGGGGTCTATGTCTTTGACGTCTCAAAAAGCGGAGGTGCAAGTTCCAGGCTCAGCCAGAGTTACGGAACCGAAGGAATTACGGTATCTGCTGACATCTCTTCTGATGGAAGGTATATCGCAGCCTTAGAAGCCCCTGCAAGGCTTGATGACGGTACAGTGCTCGGAGAATATAGAGTGCATATCCTGACATGAGGAGGAAAAAATGAAAATTGTTTCAGTAACCTGGAATTCATATATTCCTACTCTTCTTGAAGCAGCAGATGAACTTGGAATAGAGCTTGAGGCCTACTACTCAAAAATCCTGGAAGAAAACCCAGAAGAAGCTGAGAAGGTGCTTTCTGCATGTGAGCAGGCTGATGCTATATTTATTTACCATATAGCCAATCCGTTCTGGGAAGAATTCTATGAAAGGCTCGAACCCTTAAAAACAAGGATACCCGTAATCTGTGTGGGGAGCGACCCCTCCAGTTTCACCCTTTCTTCCGTGAAACTTGAGATCGCAGCTACATGTTTTTCTTACATAATATACGGGGGAAAAGAAAACTTTGGAAATATGCTGTGCTACATCTCAAAAGAGGTTTGTGGAGCTGAGATTGAAGTAAAACCCCCGGAAAAGATTCCATGGGACGGGCTCTATCACCCGGATGCCAGGGAAATGTTCTCAAGCCTCCGGGAGTACCTGAACTGGTATGGGCCCAGGAAGGACAAAACCGTGGGGTTGCTCATTTCCAGGACTTCCTGGGTAAACAATGACCTTGAGATTGAAAAGACCCTCATAAGAGATTTCGAAACCCTGGGACTTTCTGTTATCCCCGTTTTTGCTTATTCATTAAAAGATAAAGAACTTGGAAGCAGGGGCATGAATGAGGTCATTGAAGATTACTTTATGGAAAACGGCAAGCCTGTCATAGATAGTCTTGTAAAACTCTCCCCATTTTTTATAATGAGCAACAAAAACAAAGAAGATGAAAGCTCATGTGCAGAGCGGGGAGTCGAACTTTTACAGGACCTTGACGTCCCTGTTTTCCAGCCTGTGATTTCCCACTACGTTACATTGGAACAGTGGCAGGAGTCTAAGGGTTTAAGCACTGAGATCGGATGGGGTGTAGCTCTTCCCGAGTTTGAAGGCGTAATTGAGCCTATCATAATAGGGGCAGGCAAAAAGGAAGGAAATTACATAGGGCGTGCCCCTATCCAGGAGCGCTGCTCAAAACTTGCAGCCAGGGTCCTTAAATGGATAAACCTTCGAAAAAAACCGGTTAACCGGAGAAAGATTGCTTTTATCCTGCACAACAGGCCCTGCACAGGGGTTGAAGGCTCGGTTGGGGATGCTGCAAACCTTGATTCCCTTGAAAGCGTGGCAAGGATATTAAACCGGATGCAGGAAGCAGGCTATGCTGTTAACTCTCCCCTGGACGGCAGGGAACTTATTGAAACTATCCTCAACAGAAAAGCAATTTCCGAGTTCAGATGGACTCCCATAAATGAAATTGTAAAGAACGGAGGGGTTCTGGCTTTTGTGGAAAAAGGAGAATATGAACAATTTTTCAATACCCTGAGCCCGAATGTAAGGCAGAGGATGATCGAGGGATGGGGAAACCCGCCCGGGGAAGAAGTCAACGGCATTCCTGCTGCAATGGTCTATGAAAACAAAATCGTTGTGACCGGGGTACAGTATGGAAATGCTGTTGTCTGTGTGCAGCCAAAGCGAGGATGTGCAGGTGCCAGATGTGATGGAAAAGTCTGCAAGATCCTGCACGACCCTGACGTTCCGCCAACCCATCAGTACCTTGCGACCTACAGGTACCTTGAAAACACCTTTGGAGCTGATGTGCTCGTACATGTAGGGACCCACGGCACCCTGGAGTTCCTGCCCGGAAAAGGGGTGGGGCTTTCAGGAGACTGTTATCCTGATATCGGAATCGGGACTATTCCCCATCTTTACATCTACAATTCTGACAATCCCCCGGAGGGCACCATTGCCAAACGTCGGAGCCTTGCCTGCCTTATTGACCATATGCAGACGGTCATGACCTCGGGAGGGCTTTATGGAAGCCTTGAAGAACTTGACAGGCTGCTCGGGGAATACGAACAGGTAAAATATGACAAAGGACGGGCACATGCCCTGAAGCACCTGATCCTTGATGAGATTAAAAAATCGAACCTGGACTCCGAAATAAAAGCCGACCACCAGACTCCTTTTGAGGAAATAATAAGAAAAGCACATGAAGCTCTCGGAAAGATAAGGAACAGCCAGATACATAACGGGATGCACATCTTCGGGCAGCTCCCCGAGGGCGAGAAGAAAGTTGAGTTCATAAACTCGATTTTAAGGTACGATGACCAGGAAAGTGTGGGAAACAGAGTTTCGATTAGAAGGATGATTGCAGGGCTTCTGGGGCTTGACCTTGACGAACTGATCTCTGACCAGAGCCTGATTTCAGCAAATGGGAAGTCAAATGGCCAGAGGCTTGAGGAGATTGATTCCCTTTCAAAAGATTTCATCAGGACATTCATAAGTAACCCGGAAAAAGAGCCGGACCGGATAATCAAAGAGGTTCTTTCAGGGCAGAATTTTGCAGGGCAGAGTTTTGAGGTTCAGAGCACAAACCCGACCTCCTCCCGGATCGCTGCTGCAATCTGTGAAAGGATTCTTGACCTTGAATCCAGAATAGATGCATCTCTGGAAATTGAAGCTCTTCTGCATGGTTTTGAAGGAGGATACATCCCGGCCGGACCTTCAGGTCTTATCATGCGCGGAAGAGATGACGTGCTGCCAACCGGCAGGAATTTTTATTCTCTTGACCCAAAACGGGTCCCGACAAAAGCTGCCTGGAGAGTGGGACAGCAGCTCTCCGGGGTTTTGATTGATAAACACCTCAGAGAGGAGGGCCGTTATCCTGAAAACGTAGCATTTTACTGGATGGCAAACGACATCATGTGGGCTGATGGAGAGGGCATGGCCCAGATTATGAGCCTGCTGGGAGTTGAACCGCTCTTGCTTGGCAATGGGCGCCTTAAGGGGTTCTCTGTTATTCCCCTTGAAGAGCTGGGAAGGCCCAGGATTGATGTTACTATCAGGATCTCCGGAATCCTCAGGGATAATTTCCCGAACTGCCTGGAGGTTATAGATGAGGCAATCCAGGCTGTGGCTTCGCTTGATGAACCTGAGGACATGAACTACCCACGAAAACACAGCCACAGGATGATTGAGGAAGGAGCGGATTCCAGAGAGGCTACTTTAAGAATATTTTCAAGCAAACCCGGGACCTATTCCGCAGGGGTGCAGCTTGCAGTCTATGCGAGTGCCTGGAAGGACGAAAAGGACCTGGCAGACATCTTCCTTTACTGGAACGGATATGCATATGGAAAAGACGTAAAGGGCCAGGAAGCCCACACTCAGCTTGCTTCAAGCCTCAAGACGGTTGACGCTACCTTTAACAAAGTAGTCAGTGATGAGTACGACCTCCTTGGCTGCTGCTGTTACTTTGGAGTCCACGGGGGGCTCACAGCTGCCGCCAAACAGGCTTCGGGCAGGGACGTGAAGGTATATTTTGGAGATACAAGAGAACCGCAGCATGTCGAAGTCCGGGACATGGCCGATGAACTGCGAAGGGTCGTAAGAACCAGGCTTTTAAACCCGAAATGGATCGAAGGCATGAGACAGCACGGGTACAAGGGCGCACAGGATATTTCGAAGAGAGTCGGAAGAGTCTACGGCTGGGAAGCTTCTACTCAGGAAGTGGATGACTGGATCTTTGATGATATCACAAAGGCTTTTGTGCTTGATGAAGAAATGCGCAGGTTCTTTGAAAAGAACAATCCCTACGCTCTTGAGGAAATGTCCCGCAGGCTCCTTGAAGCGCAGTCAAGAGGACTCTGGAACCCTGATCCGCAGGTGTTTGAAGACCTGAAAAACTCTTACCTTGAGATCGAAAGCTGGATGGAAGAGCTGGCAGGAGAAGGAGAGTTTCAGGGAGGAGCTGTGGACATCATGAGCTTTGAAGATGTCCCTGACTGGGATAAGAAGATGCAGGAAATCCGAAAAATCCTCAAGTGAAAAGGGTTGCGGAATGAAAAACATAGTTTTTTTCTTCCTTGTACTGATGCTGGCAATACAACCTGCAGCAGCCGAGGAATTCAAACCTGAAGATATGACCACATTTATGCTTCAGGTCCCACATGGAGTGGAGGGAAACGGCCTTGCAGTCGGAGGCAGCAACCTCTCAGCATACTTATTTTTCGAGAGTTATTATGAAGGGAATATGAATGTGACAATGGAGCTTGATTTTCCTGAGGGCTTTGTGCTCCGGGATACTCCTGTCCATTCCTTTTCGCTTCAGACAGAGTACGAGGACTGGTACAGGCTCGTTGATTTTTATGTACCTGCTGACATTTCCCCCGGGACCTATAACATAACTGCAACTGCAGTTGTTGAGGTTGAAGGAAATAAGCATACCATTGTGCGCGGGACCCGACTAAAGGTCGCTTCGAGAGAGGAAATCGCAGGGGAAATCGCAGTATCCGGACTTACAGTACCATCGGATGAGGACGGATATGGAGACCACAGTCATCCTGCCAGCACCCTGGTCATCCGGGAAACCTCACCTGCTCTCAAAAAACTGCTTAAGGTAACAGACCTCCAGCTCGATAGGGAGGAACTCACTTCTACCTACATAGGAGTGGAGCTTACCAATAAAGGAGACAGTACGGTCCCTGTAATAATCACCTATGATGTCCTTGACATAAAAACCGAAGAACCGGTAAAAGCTTTTAAGCCCGCCATTATGGGAATGAACGCAGATACCCTGTGCTATGCCACTGTAACACTTTCTCCGGGTTCAAGTTCGCTGGTAAGCCTCCCCCTCTATATATCTGAGGGCGCGATGGGAGGAGAGTACCTGCTAAGAGTAAAGGTAAAGCTAACAGGCAGCGACTGGGTTGCGGTAACAAAAGATCAAAAGATAACTGCAATCTCGAGGAAATGGGGACCCATAATAATTACTCTTGTCTCCTCTTTACTTGGACTGACTGCAGTAAGCCTCTTCTTTTCAAGATCAAAGGAGATAATGGACAGGTTTAAGACCCGTAACCTTGTGCTGATTGCCCTTTTTGGAACCGTTTCTTTTGCAGCCATAAACCTGCCTATGACAATTCTTTGGGAGCTGTCCCATGCAGTATTCGGGCCTTTCAGTTTCCTTTTTACAGGTCTCTTCCACGAGATTCTCCTTTACATGCTAATTGCCTCTCTAGTTGTCCTTATTCCAAAACCCGGAGTTGTAAGCCTTTTTATGATGGTCAGGTTCCTGCTTGGAGGCTTTATAACCGGGAGTTTCACCCCGATTACTTTCATAACATTGTCCCTGAGCGCGGTAGTTCTGGAGGTTCTGATGTATGCTGCAGGGATTACCGGTAAAAACCCGGCCCCGGAAAACAGGTTCAGGATGGGGGTTATCTGCGGAATTGCCGATATGGCCAGCGGGTATGCGTCCTTCAGTGTCTGGATGGTGCTCTACAGGCTGTTCTACAGCGACTGGTATATTATGGCAAATATCCTGATCGATGGCTTCCTCTACACTTTCATAGGAGCCTGGTTTGGAATAAGCCTCGGAAACAGGCTGAAAAAGGTGGCAGAATAAAGGTGGCAGAATAAAGGTGGCACAATGAGGAGGAATAAAGTGGTACAGTGGGGCAAAATAAGGCGGAACAGTGAGGAGGAATAAGTGGTACAATGAGGCAGAATAAGGTGGTACAATGATAGAGATAAAAGACCTGTGGTACACCTATCCCGGAAGAACGGAACCGACATTAAAAGGGGTCAACCTGAAAATAGAGGAGGGGGAATTCGTCCTCCTGACTGGACCTACCGGCTGCGGGAAGAGCACTTTACTAAAAACCCTTAATGGCATAATTCCCCATGAATCCGGAGGAATATTTTCAGGCAGCATCCGGATTAACGGGATAGAAACCAGAGATTCAAACCAGATGGAGCTTTCAAGAGGTTTAGGCCTTGTTTTCCAGAACCCCGATGACCAGATCTTTTCTACGACCGTTGAGGACGAGGTAGCTTTTGGGCCCGAAAACCTCTGCATGGAAAGGGAAGAGATTGATAAGAAGGTAGAAGAAGCCCTTCAGATGGTCGGGATGTCCGGACACAGACCGGAATCCACGAATTCGCTTTCCGGGGGACAGAAACAGCGGGTCTGCATTGCAAGCATGCTTGCGATGATGCCTGAAATCCTTGCCATGGATGAGCCTGTAAGCCAGATGGACCCGATGGGCACCCAGGAGGTCCTGAATACTGTGAGGGAACTTAACAGGAAACTGAAGATAACCATTCTGCTGGTTGAGCACAGGCTGCACGAGCTTGCATCCTTTGCAGATAGGATTGTCATAATGGATGGCGGAAAAATAATCTTTGACCAGCCCGCTTCAAAAGCTTTTGATAATCTGGAGGTCTTTCACAGGCTGGGACTTCGGGTTCCTGAGCCCGTTGAATTCTGCCACAGACTGGGAATAAGGGCAAGTCCCCTCAGTGTCAGGGAAGCTCTTGCCGTGCTGAACAGGAAAAACTTTAAAGAAAATATGAAAACTCCTCAGCTCTTTCCGGACCCGGGAGAAGATACTGAAGCACAATCAGAAGCGCAATCAGAAGCACGAGCTGGCTCTCCAGAAAATAATGATTCTATAGAAAATAATGGTCCTATAGGAAAGAATGACTCTATAATAGATATCCGGGATATGTGGTCCGGATATGAAAAAAACAGGATGGTACTTAAAGGCATAAACCTGGAAATCCGTAGAGGCGAAAGAGTTGCAGTCATGGGTACAAATGGCTCAGGCAAATCAACCCTGCTTTTGAACCTTGCAGCCATGCTTAAGCCATACAAAGGAAGTGTAAAGGTCTTTGGGGAGGACACGAAGTCCAGAAATCCATATTCCTTTGCAGGTAGAGTCGGGTTCGTATTCCAGAACCCTGACCTTATGCTCTTCTGTGATTCAGCTGAGGAAGAAGCGAGATTCGGACCTGTTCAGTTAAAGTATAAGAATATCGAGGAAAGGGCAAGGACCTCGCTTGAAGCCATGTCAATTCTAAACCTCAAGCAGGACCTCCCCCAGTCCCTGAGCCGGGGGCAGAGGCTCAGGACAGCCGTTGCCTCGGTACTTTCCATAAATCCGGAAATCATTCTCCTTGATGAACCTACAACAGGGCAGGACAGAGTAAATATAGAACAGATGATGGATTATTTCAAAAATAACCATTCCACCCTGGTTTTCTGTACCCATGATATAGAAATTGCAATGCTCTATGCTACAAGAATCCTTGTGATGAATGAGGGCCGGATTATAGCAGATGGAAAGGGAAGAGAGGTCATAAAGAACATCGAGATCCTCAGGAAAGCCTCCCTTACCCAGCCCCCGGTTGTTGAGATTGCGAACTATCTGGGAGTGGACGCCTTTTCGGTCACGGAACTTGTGGAAATTCTGACCCCTGGAAGTTCTGAAGTGATAAATGTTGAAGTGATAAATTCTGAAGTGATAAATTCTGAAGTGATAAATTCTGAAGTGATAAATTCTGAAGTGATAAATTCTGAAGTGATAAATTCTGAAGTGATAAATTCTGAAGTGATAAATTCTGAAGTGATAAATTCTGAAGTGATAAAATGTTGAAGTGATAAAATGTTGAAGTGATAAAATGTTGAAGTGATAAAATGTTGAAGTGATAAAATGTTGAAGTGATAAATTCTGAAGTGATAAAATGTTGAAGTAATAAATTCTGAAGTGATAAAATGTTGAAGTGATAAAATGCTGACCTTTAGAAACACTGAAGTGATAATATGATAGGTGCCAGATCAATTGCAGAACCAACGATTAAAGACACAATCATTCACAGGATGGACCCAAGGGCAAAGATACTGGTTCTGATCTCCACTGCTTTTGTCGCAGTAACCCTGGACAATCCCAAAACCATGTTTTTGTTGTTTCTGATCGTACTTTCGGGATTTGCGCTTGCAAGGATGCCAGCAATAAAGCTCAAAACCCTGACTCTACTACTCGTGCTTTTGATCTGGGGGACTATCTACTCTCAGGCTCTTTTTTATTCCCAGCTTCCAAGAACCGTGATTTTTACCATACTCGACCCTGATTTTCCGGTTCTGGGCTGGCTGACAAACGGAGGGCTTTTCGTATATGAGGAAGGGCTCCGGCACGGCGCAATTCAGGGTTTAAGGTCGGCTTCAATCCTGTCTCTTGGACTGTTGATGTGCTGGACCACGGACTCGAGGGATATGCTAAATGGACTTGTGGGGCTCAGGGTCCCTTACAGCGTGGCCTTTATGGTGGTAACAGCAGTCCGGTTCCTGCCAATAATAATCACTGAAGTGGTTACTGTAGTAACAGTCCAGAGACTCAGGGGTTTTAATCCGAAAAGGTTCGGGTCAGGGATCGTAAAAACGTCCCTTAATATACTGACTCCGACCCTCTCAAACTGTGTAAGGAGGACTGGCACCCTTGCAGTTTCAATCCAGAGCCGGGCTTTCCGGGCAAATCCGGACAGGACATACCTCAAAAAACTGAAGTTTTCGGAACTTGATAAGGCAATGGTCACGGTCTGTATTTTTGCTGCCATAAGTATTGTGACCATAAAGCTTCTTTACAATATGTACACAAGTGGAATTTATTATACCTCAGGTTTAAGGCCTGTTTATGCGATTGCAAGGGGATACCTGTGATAGAAATAAAAAAATTATCAAGATCCTTCGGAAACCTGCTTGCTGTCGATAATATCGACCTCGATGTGGGAAACGAGATCTTTGGCCTCCTGGGCCCCAACGGAGCAGGCAAAAGTACGACAGTCATGATGCTTACAACCCTGATAAAACCAAGCAGCGGCACTGCAAAAGTCTGCGGGTATGATGTTGTAAGGGACTCAAAAAAAGTAAGGTCAAAGATAAGCTATGTCCCCCAGGACATGGCAGTGGACAGAAAGCTCACAGGTAGAGAAAACGTGATGCTTTTTGCAAAGCTCTATGGGATTCCGAACCGAAACTCAAAAGTTGATGAAGTGCTTGAAATGATGGCCCTTTCGGACCGCGCCGGCGACCTTGTAAAAACATACTCGGGAGGAATGAGAAGGCGCCTGGAACTTGCTCAGGCGCTTGTGCACGAGCCTGAAGTCCTTTTCCTGGACGAACCCACCCTTGGCCTGGACATAAGCGGTAGAAGGAAGATCTGGGAACATATCAGGATGCTGAAAGCCGAAGGGATGACCATATTCATGACCACTCATTACCTTGAAGAGGCAGAAAAGTACTGCAACAGGGTTGCTATTATTGACAAAGGCAGAATCGCAGTTGTTGGCTCTCCTGAAAACCTGATAAACTCCATAGGAGAAGATGCTTCCCTTAATGATGTTTTTCTTGAGAAAGTTAAAACCCCTGAAGACCAGGCAGGGTTTAATTCAACCCAGTTTAGAAACCTTCTGAGGCGGAGATAATGAGAGCAGTGTTCTACTATTTTGAAAGGGACCTCGTAAAATGGCTCAGAGGAAGGATTACCGTTATTTCTTCACTTATAATGCCTGCAGCCTGGCTGGTATTTGTCGGGCTTGCCCTGCCCACAAAATTTACTGATAACTACCTTGAGTTTATCACCCCCGGAATCCTTGTCATGACGACTCTCTTTTCCTCCCTGCAGGGAGGATCACTTATGATTTTTGATAAAATACTGGGCTTTTTGAATAAGTTCCTCGCCATGCCCTCCCCGCGTGAAAGCCTGCTGTACGGAAAAATCCTATTTATCAGCGTAAGGGGCCTGCTGCAGGCAACTGTGATCCTCCTGATGGCTACGCTCCTTGGGGTAAGGGTACTGAACCCGATAAATATAGTTCTGATATATCTGACCCTGTTTCTGTTTTCGGTATTTTTCTCTGCGCTCTCAACTATGATAGGCCTATACTTAAATGACCATGACAGCTATGCAGCCGTAAACAGCATGATCAGCATGCCGCTCTTTTTCACAAGCAGTGCACTTATGCCCTACGAAGTCATGCCTGCCTGGCTGAGGACAATGGCAAAGCTCAACCCTGTCAGCTATGCCATAGACAGCACAAGAATGCTGTTTGAAGGAACGATCCCCGTATACGGAATACTTGGACTCGCAGCAGGAGCCGGAATCATGGTTCTCCTCGGGACATATCAGTTCCGGAAGGCAGTTGTATGAAAAAAGAGAAAAAGGAAAAAGGAAAAAGGAAAAAAAGTTATTTACCCATAATTAGTCCTCTTGAGCGCAGCGAAAAGGACTGCGGGCTCCCGAATCGCAATTCGGGCGGCAATTCAGGCGGCAATTCGGGGTTTAGACCTGCTTTATATTCATATTGAGGGCAACTTCTGCGATATCGGCGCTGTATTCCGAAACCCTCCGCAGGCTCTCGAGGACCATGCTGAGCTCGATATTGCCAGAGCCGTCTTCACCTTTGGTTTCAAGAGAAACTCCAAACTGGGAAACTTTTTTGGCTTCAACAACGATTTTGTTTATAGCCTGGAGGTCTTCTTCCTGCATTGAATATATTGAGCTCTCAAAAACTTTCTGGGAGAGTTCAGCCATCTTGAAAATAGGGTCATCGGCACTGATTCCGGAGTCCATCTTAAGTACATTCCTGGCGATCCGGACAGCATGATCTCCTACACGCTCTATGCTCTTGGTAATAAGCCTGTACCCAAGACATTCCCGCGGGTGCCTGATTCCTATTTTTTCTGAAAGTTCGATATCCTCAATTGAAGCCTTTAGCTGACGGACTGAGAGAAGGTAGAAACGGTCCACATCATCATCTCTTTGGATGACGTCCTCTGCGATCTCCACATTATGGTCCCGAAGGGCGGTCATGGAGTCCTCAAGCATGGAAAGAACAAGCCCATACATGTTTTTGATTACACGGCTTAGAGGAAGGTCGTTGTAGTTCAGGAGGCACTGGAAGACAAGCTCATTTCTAGATTCTTCCACAAGTTCCAGACCTATAAGTTTCTGGCGCACAGAGTCCTTTATAAACTTGCGGTCATAGGCGCTGAAACCCTTTTTAGTGGTCAACCTGATTACGTCATAACCTACCAGATAATGTGAAATAAGGATTCTCAGGTTGTTTTCCGCACTATCGGAGTGAAGGTAATCTATAGTTGCCTTAAGGGCAGAATGTTCTTTTGAAACCACACTGGAAGAAACCAGCAGGGTTTTGTTAGGCATGGGTGTAAGAGTAAGTGTGTCTCCGGCCTCAATCCCTATATCTCGGACCCATTTAATGGGAAGGGACACTATATAGGTAGAATTTCCGGTAAACTGGACTTTTCGTTTATCCTTGGTAATAAATAAGCCCCCTGAGGAGTTACTAATGAATCGTACAGAATCTATATAGACAAGGGAGATATATAAATGTATCCAGAAAACCGAAGCTCAAAATAAGAAATAAACCATGATTTTGTCGTCTAAGTATAGTATATAGGATTAAGTATGAATCATAGAAAAACATAGAATTGCTTAAGGTATTACCTACAATTTGTGTAGAAAACAGGGTTTATAAAAAAATACGTCTTTTTATAAAACTCCCTTTGCGGGAACTGAAAACGTCTTTTCTCAAGAAAGAAGGGCTGTTCAGAGATTCTTACTGAAAATAGAGTTATTGTAAAGAAAAATCAGGCAGTCCATCTTTACATTGTTGATGTTTTAAAATAATATCCCGGTTGATCAAAGACTGAAGAGAATTACAAGAGAAGTAGAGAAAAAAAATCGAAAATAAAAAGAAATGAAATTTAAGCTAATATAAGAATAAAGGAAAAATAAAAAAAATAAAAGAATAAAAAGATAAATAAGCCAGTACTTCCATTTTATTTGAAAAGAACTCAGTTTTTTAAATACAGGCAACTCCTGAGTCCCAAAACAGAAAATTCTCAGGGCACTCAGCCATGGAAGTGGAAACCCGCCTTAAAGCACTTTTGCAGGTATACCCGTACCCTTAACATTATAGTAGCTCAAAACCAGTGGTTTACGTAGAGTTTGTTCCCTTAACCCTGAACAGGTCAACATTTCAAGTCTATAGTTCATGGAAATGGGTAATCCATAAAATTAAAATGAAGGAATTGGATTGATGAAACAATTCGATATAAATCTGGAATCGCTTATAAATAGCAGCCCTATAGTTATTTTTTTGTGCAAATCAACAGGGAACTGGCCTGTGGAACTTATTACGGAAAACGTCTGGCAGTTCGGCTACGCAGTTGAAAACTTCATCTCCGGAAATATCCGGTATCTTGACATTGTCCATCCTGAGGATATTGAAAGGGTAAAATCTGAGATTGCCGGATGCTCGGAAAAGGGATGCACTGAGCTGACACAGGAATACAGAATAGTGACAGCTTCGGGAGAAACGCGCTGGGCTGAGGTCAAGGTCCTGATCCGGAGAGACGAAGACGGAAAAGTTAGCCATTACCAGGGCACTCTCTGCGATGCTACCCAGCGCAAAAAGGCCGAAGAGTCGATGCAAAAGGCGCTGAAAAAGAAGAATGAATTAAAAAACATCATCAAGAGCAGCCCCGTGTTTGTATTTCTGTGTAAGCCAGAAGAGGGCTGGCCCGTTGAATTTGTCTCTGAAAATATCACAAAGCTGGAATACACCACTGAAGATTTCACCTCTGGAAAAATAAAGTTTGAAGACCTGATACACCCTGAAGACCGTGAAAGAATCCGCGCCGAAGTGGCAAAGTTTTCCAGAGAAGGATATAAGGACTGCACCTAGGAGCACCGGGTCCTGACAAAATCGGGAAAAGTACGATACATAGATGACAGGACCCTCATCAAAAGGAACGAAAAAGGAGAAATTACCCATTACCAGGGAATCGTTCTGGACATTACCGAGCGCAAGCTTGCTGAAGAGATAGTGAAAGGACAGAACCTGGTGCTCGGGCAACTGGCTTCAGGAGCTCCACTCGAAGAAGTGCTTCTCCTTCTTATTCAAAATATGGAAAAGATCAGACCAGGCTCTATATGCTCGGTAATGCTACTTGACCGGGAGAAAAAGCATCTCTTTTACTGCGTTGCTCCGGGACTTCCTGAGTTTTACAGGCAGAGGACTGACGGAATAGAGATTGGTTTTGGAGCGGCTTCCTTCGGAACCGCAGCCTTCTTGAGAAAAAGGGTAACCGTAGATAATGTAATGGAACACCCCTACTGGACTAAATACAGGGATCTGGCAGTTGAGGCTGGATTGAAAGCCTGCTGGTCAGAGCCTTTAGTCTCATCCTCCGGAGAAGTCCTTGGTGTTATTTCCATGTACTACAGTGAAGTGCACAGGCCAGAAAAAGAAGACCTGGACTTTATGAAAACAAACGCCCAGCTGGCAGCCATTGCAGTTGAGCATAAGCTGGCAGAAGAAACCCTGAAAGAATCCGAACACAAATTCAGGACCGTCTTCAACAACATCAATGACCAGCTGTACATCCGCGAGCCCGAAGGAAAAAATTACATGGACGTAAACCAGGCAGTGGTAAAACGGCTCGGATACGAGAAGGAAGAGATCCTGAAAATGGAAGCCGAAGAAATCATTCCTGCCGAGTACTGGGACTCGGTCCGTGAAAATCTAAAAAAGATCCGGAGCGAGGGGTCCAGGGTATATAACTCGGGAGCTATCTGCAAGGACGGCACAGTTGTCCCTCTTGAAGTCAGCGCCAGAATTATTGATTACGACGGAAAGAAAACGATCCTCTCGGTTGCCAGGGACATTACCGAGCGCAAAAAAGCCGAAGCTGCACAGAAACTTAACGAATCCCGGCTTGAAGCCCTTGTAAAACTTAATCGGATGACAGGAGCTTCCTTAAAAGAAATAACAGACTTTGCCCGCGAAGAGGCAGTCAGGCTTACAGGCAGCAAACTCGGGTACCTCGCTTTTATGGACGCCTATGAGACCTCCCTGATCATGCATTCCTGGTCAAAGAGCGCAATGGAAGAATGTGCAATCGAAGACAAGCGCTTTATCTACCCGGTAAAAACAACCGGGCTCTGGGGAGAGGCAATCCGGCAGCGCAAGCCCATTATAACCAATGATTATACAGCTCCGAGTTCCCTGAAAAAGGGATATCCGAAAGACCATGTTCACCTTACCCGTCATATGAACGTACCGGTTTTTGACGGGGACAGGATAGTTGCAGTTGCAGGAGTTGGAAATAAGGATGATTCATATGATGAATCTGACTTACGCCAGTTGACCCTTCTCATGCAGGGCATGTGGCAGCTTATCCAGAGAAAACAGCTTGAGGACGCCCTTAAATCCTATTCTGAAGACCTGTCAAAAGCCAATGATGAACTCAGGTCCCTTAACAGAATAAAAGCGGAATTTATGGCTGAAAGCCTTCCCCAGATAAAGGTAGATTACAGCGACCTTATGGATTTCGAGACAATGGAGACTATCGAAGACCAGCAGCAGAAAGCTATAGACGCCGTAATCAACAGTTCGGAGCGTTTGAAACATATGGTGGATTCCCTGCTCTACCTGAGCCTTGAACAGGCAGGAAAGATCGAGTACTCTTTTGCCGAAGTAGAGATAAAGAAGATACTCTCGGATGTTTACCTTAACCTGGTACTCCTGATAGATGAAAAAGAACTGAAGGTCGAAAAGGAACTTCCCCCATACCTGCCACCTATTCGTGGCGATAAGCAGAAACTGACAGACCTGTTCACCACCCTCATGGGCAATGCCATCAAGTTCACACCTCATGGTGGGACGCTGGAAGTAAAAGCCGTAGAGGAAGAAGATAGTATCCACATAACCGTAAAAGACAGCGGAACAGGCATCCATAAAAGGCTGATCCCCCACCTTTTCCACAGGATATACCAGGTTGACGATTCCATGACCCGCAGGTACCAGGGACTTGAATCAGGGTTCTATATCTGTAAAAACATTGTCAATGCCCATGAAGGGGAAATCTGGGTGGAAAGCGAGGAAGGTTCGGGAACCACGATGCATGTAAGGCTTCCGAAAAAGAACTTTGAAACCGGAAATGTGAATTAAATATAGTTGAAGTTGAAAAATGTTCAAATTAAGTGGCTGGAGATTTACGATGAAACTGGAACTATTGGGCACTCTTTTCCTTTCGGACAAAAGGAAAGACCTTCTTTTGCTGCTGATGGAGGAACCCCGAAACATTGAAGATATAAAAAACATACTCAATGTGACTTCAAGTGCGATCATGACCCAGATCAAGATCCTCATCAGCCAGGGGCTTATCATTCATGAGGACGACCTTTACAAACTTTCTGATATCGGAAAGGTGGTAGTTAAGAAAATGAGGCCTCTTCTGAACACCCTTGGCGTGTTTTCAGAGCATATGGATTACTGGGAGAACCACAATATAAGCGCAATCCCTGTCCCCCTTCTGGACCGAATAGATGACCTCGGGCACTGCGAATTCATCGAACCCGACCTTGACAGGATGTATGAGATCCCCCAGAAAATCGAAGAAAAGCTAACCAGGTCAACCCATGTTATGGAAGTTTCCTCTTATTTTAATCCTGCTTACCAGTCAACCTATGTTGAACTGGTGAAAAAAGGAACTGACGTATCTCTGATAATCACAAAGCCGGTATTCGAAAGGCTGAGAAGGGAATACAGCACATCCCTCAGGGAATATCTGGACAGAGACAATGCAAAAATCTTCGTCTGCGACTGCCCTGTAAAAGTAGCCTCAAGTGTGGTAACAGACCATTTTCTGGCTCTTTCCCTCTTCTATAGAAACGGGATATACCACAACCATGCAATGATGAGTATGGAAAAAACAGCCCTTAAATGGGGAGAAGCCCTCTTTTTGCATTACATGAAAAATTCAAAGGAGATAAAAGAAATCGAATTTGAGAAAGCCTGAAAGCTTCAGCAGGAAATTAAACTCTACAGCACATGAAGAGATAAAACACTCCATAAGGAAATACAACATTCCGGAATATGATGTATGTGGATCGAGACCCATTATCTCCAGCCTCCTCTTTTCGATCCACTTAACCATCTGCAAATTCCAGTCAATAAGCTCTCACTAACAAATCCGTTCAGTCCATTAAAAAAGGGAAAAATAAGGAAACTGTAGATACCTGTCACCAGAAACCTTCGCCATACTCGAACTCAACCTCATCGACTTTTTCAGGAGGGAGCCCCAGGTCTATGAAGATCCTTTTAAATACGGCTCTGTACTCTTTTTCAGGAATTTTATTTCCTGAACTATCTGATCTGAGAGAGATATAGAGACGCACACCCCCCAGCCTGTCAATATGGACCGTGTAAGTGCTTGAGCCTTCCTTAAAACTTATTTCTGCAGCCTGAACAAAATAGCTTATAGACCCTATTTTTTCGCTGCCATTGTAGAATGTTTCTGTACTTCCACCTTCCCCTGCCGAATTTTCCGCATCAAAAGTCGAACTGGTAGATCCCTCTAAGAGATGTCTGCGGATTGCTGCGATATCAGGATGTCTTGTTATGGTTACCTGCTCGAAAAAGATGTCATTTACCCCCCAGTTCTCTGCCGGGAGATACGCTTCAATTTCCTTTTCATTCATACCATATATGATTTTGAATTTATTGACCACCCATTCTCTCTTGGGGAGATCTTCCGGTCTGTACTTTGCAAGGGGGTCTTCATTCCAGAAGGAAAAGGTTGAATCTCCATTATTCAAAAAAGATATTGAAAACCAGGAAGAGTTTGAATAGTAAAGATCCATCGAGTTTACCCGAAAATCCGAACCGAGCCTCGGATCAAGCCCTTCAATAAGTCCGGGATTCACTCCCCCGGGCCCGTTATTCACACTGTAATCGTATCCGGCTCCCTTTGCACTGGAAACCGCATGAGTATAATATTTGGGGGAGCCGAGATTAACACCATTTGAATAGTAAAAAGCCTGGTCGTAATAGGTTAGCATAAAAATAAAGCCACTAAACAATAAGAATGGGATCAGCAAAACAGAGATAAGAAGTAGTGTTTTCCGATTTTTAATCATTGACTCACTCCAGTTCAGAACGTTCCAACTTCCCCTTCTTCTCCGACGAAAAACACCATACCAAGAGCAGTCGAAGGGTCTTTTCCGTCTTCGAAAACGGAGACTTCAACATCATATGTTCCCGGACCAGGAACAGCTATCTGTACTGACTGTTGAAGCATAGACCTGCCTTTTATGTAGTCAAGTTCTACATTTTTTGTTGCCAGCTCGCGGAAGGAGGATGGCTCATCGGAGTCAGTCTCCTCTAACTTAAACCGAATCAGAAGAGCCGAACTATCCGCTTTGTCTGCATTTACAATGTAGGCGGTCACATTCAGGACATTTCCTGTCTCTCCGCTGACAGGTGTCGAATACTCTTCAGATAAAGAAATCACTTTAATATCTTCAACAGATACAGAGGAATGTTCGCCTTCATCGGGAACCACACAGCCGCTAACAGCACTTAAAACCCAGCACATGAAGATCAGAAATAAGGACACTTTCATGCATTTATTCAAAAACGCTCCTCCTTAAGATCTGGATTTGACTCATAATAAAAGGGAGTTCCTTTATTATTACTTTTTTAATTTATCATAATTTTTGATAAGTTTGGAGACTCGCATTTTGAGGGAGTTCATTGTTTTTCCATTATATCCTGACCGATCAGATCCCCCTTCCCGACTGATCAAATCACCCTTCCCGGCTGATCAGACCCCCTATGTGATCAAAGGCTTTGATCAGATGAGAGCCCCTGATAAAATGAGAGTACAACACGAGATCAGGCAACTCCGTAAAATGGGGTCAAACAACGAGATCAGGAAGGTTAACAAAATCAGGAAGTATTACTGGATAAGGGGAATTTAT
Source organism: Methanosarcina sp. 2.H.T.1A.6 (assembly GCF_000979455.1). GTDB lineage: Archaea > Halobacteriota > Methanosarcinia > Methanosarcinales > Methanosarcinaceae > Methanosarcina. The sequence goes on along the minus strand of NZ_JJOY01000005.1, from coordinate 156,252 downwards.
AAAATCAGGGGAATTAGCAGAATTAAGCATCAAGAGAGATGTTAACTGCGTTAACCAGATCTCTGCGCTTATGTTATATGTTTTGCAGCTAATGTGTTATTGGAAGTTAACAGTCATACAAAGGCTTACTGAGCAATGAGCCTTAATTGAGCTACTTACTGTTAACCAGGGAATAACTGTAAAAATGGAGGACGTTTTTTTATGGCAGCAGATATCTTAAACCAATTAGCGGAAGCTGTCGTCGACGGAGACGACGACCTTGCAGAAGAACTTGCACAGAAATCACTGGCTGACGGCGTTGATCCCTACAACGCGATCGTCAATGGGCTGGCAAGAGGAATGGCAATTGTCAGCGACCAGTACGAAAAGGGAGAAGCCTTCGTACCCAACCTGCTCCTTGCCTCTGGCGCAATGTATGCAGGTATGGACATCCTTACCCCCTACATGAAGGCAGCAGAATCAGGCCTACAGGCAGTGGGTGTTATTGGAACCATTGAGGGAGACGTGCACGACATCGGAAAGAACCTCGTCAAGACGATGCTCAGTGCCGGTGGTTTCAAAATGATCGACCTGGGAGCAGATGTCCCGATCGAGAAGTTTATCGAAACCGCAAAAGAGAACAAAGTCGACCTGATCTCAATGAGTGCCCTGATGACCACAACCATGACCAATATGGAAAAGGTCATTGAAATCCTCCAGGAAGAAGGCATACGCGACTCCATGGTTGTAATGGTAGGAGGTGCCCCTGTTTCCGAAGAGTATGCCACAGGAATCGGTGCTGACTCAACCCACCCTGATGCAATGCACGCAAGCGCCTGGGCATCCGAAGCCATAAAAGAACTTGAGCCCAAAGACGCAAGGTGGAGCGAAGTGAAGGTCAACCTTGGAAAGATCAAATACAGGGAAATCCTCGCAAAGAAGGTAGTCTCCGAAAAGGTCGACATCGGGCTTGAGACGGCTAACAAGATCAAGGAAGAATTCGAAAGCATCGGTGTAAAGAACAAGGAGGAAATGACCCACATCGACAGGACCGTATCCGCCATGTCCGACAAGAAGGTCGACCGCCTGCCGGTCTACCCGCTTGCCTGTGGTGTGCTCAGGAAGTTTGCCGGAGTCAACTACAGGGACTATGCCACAAACGCAGAAGCTTTCACCCAGAGCGCCTTCCTTGGTTCAAAGTACCTGGACATGGACATGTTCGTGGGCCTTGCCGACCTTTCAGCTACATCCGCTGACTTCGGATGTAAGATCAAATACCCCGAAGACGACACCCCGTCCTCCGAAGGGCACATTAAAGACTATGAGAAGATTGAGGTCCCCGAACTTAAGGAAGGAACCCGCGGCTACGAACTGGTCATGGCCTCAAAGATGGCAAAGGAAAAACTCAACAAGGAACTCAACACCCCCTTCATCGGATTCCACGAAGGCCCATTGCTTACCCTTACCCAGCTGATGGGTGCAGACCGCGTGCTCATGGATATGAAGACCCAGCCGGATGTTGTCCTTGAAGCTGTCCAGAAGTGTACCGACTACATCTGCCAGCTCTCCGAGCTCTTCTTCAGTGAAGGAGCCTGTGATGCCCTCTGTATAGACAACCTCTGGTCAAACAATGTGATTATGAGTGAACAGGACTACTGGAAATTCGACGGAAAGTTCGTCTACGACCAGCACATACCGCTCTTTAAGCAGTATAACCAGCCGTATCTTATCCACAACTGTGCTGACGCCGTGCACTTTGAGACCCAGATAAAGAAATTCGGCACCGCCCTCTACAGCTATGCCTACTATGAGAAATCCAGGGAAAAGGGATCCCAGAACTATGCAGACCTCATCCCCAAATATGGAGACACCTGCTGTATGATGGGAGAAGTTAACCCTGTTGAATTCATGGACGGATCGGCAGCCGGTGTGCAGAAGGTAAAGGACGACACAAAGGTCCTGCTCCAGAACGCACTCCCTGTGCTGAAGGAGAACGGTTTGCAGTCCAAGTATGTTATGTCTTCTGGCTGTGAAATCCCACCAGGCGGCCCCCTGACAACCGTGCAGGCAATGGTTAACACCGTAAAGGAGCTGGGCCCGGAACTTCAGAAACAGATAATGGGGTAAACTCTCCTTAATGGGGTGAGATCACCTCCCCCATTTCGATTAAAATCTGGACAGAATGTTTAATAATAGAATTCAGAGCCCAAAATAAGAGAAATCTCCATAGAACCTGTAAAATCCTGAAAAAACAGAAAAACATCCACAAGCAAGTAAAAACCATATTCTAACCTCCAGAAGGGCGGAGTTAAGACGATTGGGTCTTCTCCATCCTTTTCCATTATAAAAGCCGCAAAGTAAAAACTGTAAGATCTTTTTTGAAAAAGGTTTTTGCCTTTGAAATTATGTCGGGCTCTCAGAATTGTGAGAAAGCAGAGGTAAGGTTGGCTAGAAATGTTAGAGACAGGGACTGAAGCAGATGAGAGAAGACCAGCCATAGAAGTTGCAGAGGAGGAATGTAATGTATCTGGGACTGGGCATTGATACTGGTGGAACATATACCGATGCCGCTATTATGGATATGTCAAACGGAACCGTGATCGAGTCGAATAAAGCGCTTACAACTTATCCTGACCTTATAAGGGGAATAAAGAATTCAATTGAAGGGCTGAACCCGGATGACCTGAAAAGGATAAAATTCGTTTCTGTTTCTACAACTCTTGCTACCAATACCACTCTTGAGGGTAAAGGCTACCCTGCAGGGCTGATCCTTATAGGGCACACTATCCCGAAAAAACTTGCCAGCAATTATGTAATATCAATAGGAGGAGGCCACGATTCCGATGGAAACGAAATTGCTCCTCTTGAAGACCTGGAAACCGTAAAAGAATTTGTAAGGCAGATAAAGAACAAAGTAGCTGCTTTTGCAGTTTCCGGTTATTTCGGAGTCAGGAACCCGGAACATGAACTCAGGGTCAAGGAATTAATTCAGGAAATAACTGACATGCCTGTTGTTTGCGGGCACGAACTTTCCATGAGCCTTGGGGCTTACGAAAGGGCTGTGACAGCTCTCCTGAACGCCGAACTGATCCCGGTAAGCAAGCAGTTTATCAAATCCGTCCAGGCTGTAATGGAAGAAAAAGAGATAAAGGCAACCCTGATGATGATGAAATGCGACGGGTCCCTGGTCCGCATCGAAGAAGCCCTGCAAAAGCCTGTAGAATCAATCTTTTCCGGACCCGCTGCAAGCCTTGTAGGAGCCGCACACCTGACAGGCCTGGACACCTGTGTGACAGTGGACGTGGGAGGCACAAGTACCGATATTGCCATGATTTCCGGAGGCATTCCCGAGATCAGCGACACGGGAGCAAAAGTCGGGGGCTGGAAAACAATGGTAAAAGCGATCAGGATGGACACCTCGGCCCTTGGAGGAGACAGCCTTGTCTGGATTAAGAGAAAAACCTACCTGGGGCCCACAAGGGTGATCCCTCTCTGCCTGGCAGCTTCAGAGTTTCCGGAGATTCTGGAGAAACTCGAAAAAACCGACACTCCAAAAGAAAGCATTATGGATGAGATTATACAGCCGACCTCATTTTTCATAAGGAACGGGGTGAATTTCCCTGAGCTTCTTAGCGAGGAGCTTGAAGAAGATGAGATTGCAATAATCGAACACATGTGGACAGAGCCTCTTTCGGTATTCGAGATTTCGGAAAGGATTGGAAAACATCCGCTTATGTTCGCAGGAACTTTGAAGAACCTGATCCGAAAAAGGCACGTAAGCCAGATAGGGTTTACCCCAACCGATGCCCTGCATGTGCTCGGGGAATATGTAAGATGGGACGGAAGAGCTTCCTTCATAGGCGCTAAAGTCCTTGGAAAGAATCTCAAAAAAGGAGCGGAAGAGTTTTCAGCCCAGGTTAAAGCTGAAGTCGTAAGAAAACTCACCCTTGAACTGGTCTCCTTCTTTGCAGACGATCTGAAGAAAGAAGACGTTGAAAAAATGATAGTAAAGGAGGCTTTCCTGAAATTCCATATAAAGGTCCCGGTGGTACTTGTAGGAGCTCCGGTGAGAGCCTACCTTAAAGAGCTGAATGAAGCAGTGGATGCGGAGATCCGGATTCCTGCATTCCATGAGGTAGGAAATGCCGTTGGCGCTCTTGTAGGAAAAGTAATCCACAGGACAGAGGTCCTTATCCGCCCGACTGCCGCAGGAAATGCAGCATATTCGGTATTCTCTGAGCTTGGAAAAGAAGTTTTTGAGGACTACGGAGAAGCCCTGGATTACGGGCTTAAGCTCAGCCACAGGCTGGTCTCGGAATATATGGACAGTTACGGCCTCGATATGGGCAACGTGGAATTCGACCTGAAAAAGAATGATGTGGGAAGCATTGGAAAATCCCCACTGGAAACCCGCCTGGTCGGACTCGGTGTAGGAACAACCGGAAAACTGGCATAAGAACGTATTTTGGAAGAGCGAGTTTTGGCGCTGGAATGCGAAGATCGGAGTAGTGTCCCGGGAAATAAACGGCAGGGATTGCAGCAAACGGGGAAAAGACATGGCAAGTGAGCTAAAAACACCAACAAGCCCTAAATAGAAAGCCAGGCCGGAATGGCGAAACTGGCAAGGACGATAAGGGACAAGATTCTCATCGACGAGCCGGTAAAAGAACATGTAATACTTTTCCTGGAGGGTACGGGTTTGCCATTTAAAGGTGCCTCCAGGAAAGAAAAGTATATATCCAGAAAACCCCTCAGGGAAGAAGGCTCAGTGATCTTCCTTTGTAATCTTCTTTTAAATCTTCCTTTATTATCGAAGGCAAAACTCCTGAGATAGGATAAGAAGAATAGATCCCTGAGAAATAGAAGTGATCTGAAAAAACATACCCCTGGAAAAAACAGGCCCCCTATAAAATAAAAATCCTCCTGTAAAACCGAAGACCTTCGTGTGAAACCTCAAATTATGATATATAGAGTTAGTCCCAAAGTTGAGGAAAAATACCGTTGCCCTGATGATTGCTATTGTTGTTGCAGTTGAAATCTGCCACATCCGGAGATTAAAAGATAATTCGACTGATTCAGGAACTGAACGGTCAATGGCGGTTCTTAATCGCTGCGGTATAAAAAGGACTATAATGCTGAGAGGAATTACTTTTTATAGTGTCCCGGGGTACGAGGCTAGAAGTTGATATTATGACAGGACTTATAGATTTAATTTTTTTTTCTGAAAAAAGGAAGGAAATTCTGATCCAATTGGCAAATGGACCAAAAAGCGCCGATGAAATCAAAGACGGAATTCATGGAGACGTATTTTCTATAATGCCACAGCTAAAAAAGTTGAAAGACATGGATGTCATTATCCAGAAAAGGGACACCTACGAACTCTCAGATATAGGAAAAATAATTGTTGAAAAAATGCTGCCCTTAACGGGTCTCCTCCAGGTTTTTGAAGGAAATAACAATTACTGGTCAAAGCACGATAGAAGGCCAATCCCTGAGCATCTGATGAAGAAAATACATATGCTTGGAAAATGCAAACTGGATGAGCCTGACCTGGATCACCTCTTTGAATTCCCAAAAGACCTGAAAGAAATGTTAGGCAGGTCCGAGAGGTTAAGGAGCTTTTACTCATTCTTTTGCCCCGAATGCCCTTCAATTCAGGCAACCTGTGCAAAGAACGGAGCAAAAGTGGACCTGATTCTGGATGAAAAGGTATACATAAGACTGAAAAATGATTTTAAGGACACATACAACTTGCTGCTTGAAAACAATGTTTCACTCTATATTTACAGGGGAAAAATAAAGCCTTCTTCCTTCATAATTTCAAATGAATTTATGATGCTGAAACTCTTCGGAAAGGAAGGAGAGTTTGATCACAGAAATATCATGAGTTTCAACAACAGTGCCATTGAATGGGGAAACGAACTTGCTGATTACTACATAGGACTTTCGGAAAAAGTAAATTAAACAAAAAAGGCGGTGCATTCAGCTGCAACCCCGGAAGCTGATTATTTGCGCCTCCGTCAACCATTCCAAATAGATAGTTTTCATTTGCTTTTATGCGACATTTTCCTCTTTTTTCCTGAAAATCTTCAGAAACTTCAATGCTATCAGAAGTTTTCCATCCTCCACTGTAATTAAATTCATGGAATTAATTTCACAGAATTAATTTCATGGAATTAATTTCATGGAATTAATCTCACTGCTCAGTAAAGATTGATTCATGCACAAAAACAATACCCCCAAATATTTTGAGGTAGCGTTATTTTTGAAGGCACCTGTTTTTTTGAACCTGGTTATTCAGCGAGAAAAACTTTTTTCACCCCCTCCCCCAAAAGCCCTCATTTACTAATTTTCTTTTTCTCCAAAATGTCCTGATTAAACAATTTCCCTGCTCTCCCTGAAAGCCCTCCTTTACAGATATTCCTGCTCTCCCTGAAAGCCCCCCTTTGCCAGAGAATAAGGCCTCCTGAAAAGGATACAGCTGAAAACTTAAACATGCCCGCAAAACAGGAAAGGCAAAAAAATAAGAGCACGACAAAATATTTGCAGATTACACAAAAACAGCATCGGCTATGCTATATAATATTGAATGATACTATCAGAATGTAAACAGCCATAGCAGAAAGATGACCATCCGGAGATGGAAGAGCGGCTATTTTCAGGCATGCTGACGAAAGATCGTTAGGTTGGAGAAATAGCTACTGGATAGGCATCAGGTACTGGATAGGTATCAGTAGCTCTATGGAAAAATTAAGGACGGGGATCCTTTAGAGAACCCTGCCCGAAGCAGTAAAAACAGGATGCCAGGATCTGGCATATCTAATCCTGAAAAATGGAGGTTTAATATGGCAAAAGAAGAAATTTTAAACGCTTTAATGGATGCTGTCGTCGAAGGAGACGACGATCTTGCAGAAGAATTCGCACAGAAAGCTCTTGACGAAGGAGTCGACGCATATGAAGCGATCATTGATGGTCTCGCAAAGGGCATGAACGTAGTCAGTGACATGTACGAGAAGGGAGAAGCCTTCGTCCCCAGCCTTCTGCTCGCAGCAGATGCAATGTATGCAGGTATGGAGATCCTGACCCCTCACATAAAGACTGACGCAACCGCTGTTCCAAGGAACGTCGTCGTTGGTACTGTTGAAGGTGACGTGCACGACATCGGTAAGAACCTCGTCAAGACAATGATCACCGCTGCAGGCTACAACGCAATTGACCTCGGTGTCGACGTCCCACTCGATAAATTCGCTGAAACTGCAAAGGAAAATAAGGCAGTTGCAATCTCCATGAGCACCCTGATGACCACCACCATGGGCGGCATGGAGACTGTTATCGAACAGCTTCAGGAAGCAGGCCTCAGGGACTCCCTCGTAGTCATGGTCGGCGGCGCACCCATTTCCAGGGAATACGCAGAATCCATCGGAGCAGATGGCACAGCCGGTGACGCAAGCGGAGCAGTCGAAAAACTTGCCTCCCTCCTCAGCGCACTTCCTGCCGATACATGGAGCGAAGCCTCAGTTTCAGCAAGCAAGATGAAGTACAAGGAAATCCTCGCACAGAAGGGCACCAAGGAAGAAATCGACGTTGGGCTCATCACCGCAGAGAAGATCCTCGCAGAGTACGACTCCGTTGTACCCAAGTTCAATGAGACCATGACCAAGAAGGAAAGGTTCGTCTCCGCATTCCAGGACAAGAAGGTCGACAGGCTCCCGGTAGCACCTCTCATCTGCGGTCTCTCCAGGAAGTTTGTACCCTGCACCTACGCAGACTACTCCACCAAGGCAGAAATGTATGCAGCCAGTGCAGTCGCAGGTACCAAGTACTTCAACATTGACAACTTCGTAGGCCTTACCGACCTCTGTGTTGTCGCAAGTGACTTCGGTGCAACCATCAGAGTCCCTGAAGAAGACACCCCTGCAGCAATCGGTCACCTTGAAGACTACGAAACCATGGAAATCCCCGAGATCAAGGAAGGTACCCGTGCATACAACCTTATTCAGGGTAACAAACTCGCAACCGAGAAGGCAAAGGCAATTGATGCACCTATCACAGCTCTTTTCGAAGGCCCAATGGTAGCCCTGACCCAGATCATGGGAGCAACCCGTGTACTCTCTGACCTCAGGACCAACCCCGACGTTGTCCTCAAAGCCCTTGACCAGACCACCGAGTACTGTAAGGAAATGGCCAAGATGATGTTCGAGGAAGCCCAGCCCGACAACCTCTGTCTGGCAACTCTCTGGACTAACAACATCATCCTCGGAGCAGACGAATACATGAAGACCGAAGGAAAGGTCATGCAGAACGTCTTCGCCCCGCTCTACAAGGAGTACAACAAGCCCATGGTTGTCCACAACTGTGCAGATGCCCCTCACTGGGACCTTATGAGCAAGTGGAACACCCAGTACTACAGCTACACCTTCTACCCCGAGCAGGTAAGCAAGGGCTCCAAGGACCACAAGTACCTCATTGAGAATTACGGGAAAGATGTCATGTTCGCTGGGGAAGTCAGTCCTATCGCATTCATGGACAACAGCCCCGAGAACATATCAAAGATCAGGAACGACACAATTGACCTCCAGAAGAGCGTCCTGAACACTCTCAAGGAGAATGGAATGCAGTCCAAGTACGTGATTGCAACCGGTTGTGAAGTCCCACCAAGAGGTCCATGTGACACAGTAACTGCCCAGTCCTACACTGTAGCAGAAACCGGTCCGGAACTCTACAAGAAGATCATGGGATAAACCCACTGATATCACCCAGTCAAAAAAGGCAATGTAAAAATTGCTGTTTGAGGGGACGGGCATTTTTGTCCGTCCTCTTATTTATGAAACTTTATGTATTTCCAGAAGCTTTCTGGACCTTATTAAGAATGACACTTGTATAAGTGAAATTAATTCTGCAGATGCCGAAAAATAAATCCAGCGAAATCTATATATATTAAGTCAAATCTCCGCACATTAAACCACAGATCAATAATTCAAATAAAATATCCACGTATTAAGTCAAAACCCCATATTTTAAATTAAATAATCACACATTCAGTTAAACCTATAGAATTCAAAGAAAATAGAATTCAATGGGATTTCCACACTCTCTCCACACGAAGTCCTGAATTACAAGGCAAAATATCACGCTGATGACAATGCCCATCCCTCTCAAAAGGCATTGTTATCCAATCTCCAAAAAAGTGAGTAGACCAGAAAAACTTCCCTAGAACACATATTTGCCATTTTAACGTGCCTTAGGAGAAGTAAAGTCTAAATCCACGGAAAAACGGTTCAATGCTCTCAGCCTCAAACCTCCAGGCAGGAGAGGGCAATGAGCCGAAATAAAAATCAGGAAAGAAGCACTGTTCAAGCTCTGTTGCCATTTTAAGAGCTGAAAAAGTGCTGCCAATCCTGAAAAACCTCCAAAAGATCGGCATGCCCCGGAAACTGCAGGAATCCTCCGAGCAGGAAAAGGGGCAGAAATCCGATTATTGATAATAGAACGTCAACGTTACCCGACAGTCCAGGGATCTTTATTCTCATGCTCTGCTTCCTGACAGAGTTTCATTCTATCCACTTCAACCCTGTATAAATCCATGAATCTCTTTTAATCCATGAATCTCTTTTAATCCACAAATCTCTTTTCTACAAGCTTTGTTTTGTGAGACTCTCTGAATCTTATTTTTACAAGCTTTGTTTTGTGAGACTCTCTGAATCTTATATTTACAAGCTTTGTTGCCATAGCAAAAGAATGAGCTGAAGGCGCATATTTGTCTTCAGAAAAAGCATTTTTGCATGGATTTATATAATTTGTACACAGATATTTTAACTGAAAAATATAAAAGTGATCCAGCCTGTAATAAATATCCAGAAGAAGCCAATTATGAGGCTTAAGTAACAAAAGGATTTTTGATGGCAGGTTTAAATGGCAGATCCAGACCTGAGAGACCGTTTTCTGAATACCCTGACAGGAAAAGCTGTGGATAAAGTGCCAGCTCTATCGGTTACCCAGACCGGAACCGTAGAACTTATGAAAGAGAGTGGAGCTGCATGGCCTGAGGCTCACTTTGATGCGGAGAAGATGGCAGCTCTGGCACTTTCAGCCCACACTTTTGCAGGCCTTGAAGCCGTGCGCTACCCTTTCTGCCTCACTGTGCTCTCGGAAGCCATGGGATGCAGGATTAATCAGGGAAGATACGATATCCAGCCTTCTCCGGGGTCTCACCCTTTTGCAAAGGAGCCGGAAAAGCTGGAGCTTCACCCCGACTTTACGGAAAGAGGAAGAATACCACTGATTTTTGATGTGACTTCCATCCTGAGGAAAAAAGTAGGAGAAGAAGTTCCACTTATAGCAGGTATGGAAGGTCCGGCATCCCTTGCTTCAAGATTGGTTGGTACGTACAATTTCCTTACCTGGACACTTAAAAAGCCCGAAATATTAAAAGAATGCCTTGAAGTCACAAGAGCAGTCTGTTCCATATACACAGAAATGCTTTACGAAGCCGGAGCAGATGCTGTCTGCATAGTTGATGGGATAGCAGGACCTGACACGCTTGACCCCAGACATATGGATGCCCTTATAAAACCGGAGTATGAAAGGTTCTGCAGGTCAGGAAAAGGAATAAAACTCATACATGTTTGCGGGAACTCAACCTCTATCCTTAAAACTCTTTCAAGATGCGGTTTTCAGGGGATCAGTATAGAAGAAAAAGTAACCGACCTGCGAGCTGCAAAAAAACTTGTTGGAGGAAAAACAAGCCTGATAGGAAACCTTTCCTCTTCAGGGGTAATGCTAAACGGAACCTGCGAAGAAATAAAAGAAGAAGCCAGAAGATGCCTGGAGGGAAGAATTGATATTCTTGCCCCTGGCTGCGGGATTGCCCCGAAGACCCCGATTAAAAATATAAAGGCACTTGTTGAAGCGAGAAACGAGTATTATAGATAACATTACAAAATAAATACATTGCAAAAATCAGAAGTTTTTATTATTACGATCCTTTTTTTACGAAGTTTACTGACAAATATGTTGTATATGCCTTAAAAGAAGGGCCTCCGGAAATCAACCCCCCGGAAAAATCAATGCACCCTCAAAAATCAGCACCCCTACTAAAATCAAGACCCTTCACGACAAGCCCCGAATTATGTTATATACATTTAAGACTAAAACTTAGTTAAAGACAAATTAAATAATAGTGAAAACGCTGCGCAGCCCATTTCACTCCCTGGATTATATCCAGTTCATAACAGCCTGATACAGCGGATAGGCTCCAATTTATTTTTTTTCAATTTTCAATCGCTGCAAGTGGAGTAAGAATTTTCAATCGCTGCAAGTGGAGTAAGAAAAATGTATGGGATCGCACTTGACCTGGGAACCAGCGGCTTTAGAGCGCAGCTTATAGACCTGGAAACAAAAAAAGTAGTAAGAACCGCAATGACGATGAGGCACCCCCTTCCGGGGGGCAATGTGATCGACCACCTGGACTTTGCCCTTGAAGTAGGGGAAGATATTGCAAACAATATCGTACTGGACGCAGTAAAGAAGATCATTGAGACCCTGAATGCAGATCCAGCTAGCATTAAGAAACTGGTGGTATGCGGAAACCCGATCCAGCTTTCCCTTTTCCAGAACTCTGAAATAAGAGACCTCGCCTTTGCCGGAAAGAACATGCAGAAAAGGCTTGGAGTCGAGAATGTGGACAGGAGTGCCAGGATCTTTCCGGCATCCGAAATTTTCAAAGGTGTTCTGGACCTACCGAATTGCGAAATAACCGTACCTCCGGCTATCGCCCATGAGATAGGAGCCGATGCCCTGGCGATGATGATCGAAACCGATTTCCTGAACCAGAAAGAGGTCTCCATTGTCACTGACTACGGCACGAATGCAGAAATGGCAATAAAAGTAGGGGATAGGATCATCACCGGCAGTGCGGCTGCAGGGCCTGCCATAGAAGGGCAGGGAATCAGCTGCGGGATGATTGCAAGCCCGGGTGCGATTTCAGACGTGAACTCCGAAGGGGAATACTGGCGTCTTACGGTCCTGAATGAAAAGATGGAAAGCAAAACCGGAGACCTTGTAAACCCGGTTACTGGGGAAATCCTTGAGAAGGGCGAAATCGAAGCTGTAGGTATTACCGGTACAGGCGTAATTGCAGTTATCGCAGTTGCCATGGAAACGGGCCTTATGGAGCAGCCCCCTAAACTGCCCAACGGGAAGCTGATCCTTGGAAAAGACATAGAAATCACCAGCGAAGATATTTCCGAAGCCGGAAAAGCTATAGGGGCAATCCACGCAGCCCAGCTTGCACTTATTCTGGAAGCCGGAGTAACCTTCGAAGAGCTCGAAAACGTCTACATGTCCGGAGCCACCGGAACATATGTGGACTGCAAGAAAGCCAGGAAAATCGGCTCCTGCCCGGATTTCTCAAGAAAAGCCGTACAGTTCGGAAACACTTCCATGGCCCTTGCCAGGGAAATCCTCCTTGACGAGTCCAGGCTCAAAGAGGTCATCGCCCTTGCCGGAACTATAAAAGCCGACCACCTGATGATGGCGACCAGCGAGACCTTCAAGAACATCTACACCTGCGAACTTTCCTACTGGACCGAGGGCATGAGCATGAAACTATACAAAAAGTTCATGAGAATGTACAAATATCCCCCTCTCCCGGAACCCGTAGAGAATGCAGTGCTGGAAAAAAGGGCAGCTAAAGATATCGAGGAAACAGGAGATGTCCCGATAGAGATCGTAGAAGACGTGGGGATCACCCTCGAAGTCCCTGTGGAAGGCTGCCTCTACTGCAAGCGCTGCAACGAGGAGTGCCCGGAAAATGCCCTTGTAACCATCGAGAAAAACGGAAGTTTCTTTGCAAGCTGCAGGACTCAGGACTGCCTTGGGACAAGCTGCAGGCGCTGCGTACGGGCCTGCCCGATAAAAGCAATAGACTTCAAGAACATCGCAGCTCTGAGTGTAAACGGACTTCAGAGAGACAGTATGACCGGCGGAGTATATTGAAAGGAAAACTCTAAAAACATATCAAATAGCAGGGGCTTTGAAAATGATAAAAATAAATGTATCTTCCTGCATGTGCGGTTTTAGCCATACGATAATGGGAAGGGTGAAAGGAGACAGGATTATCATAAAGATCGATACCCCCTGCGAAAAATTCAAAGAACTCACCTACCTGGAATTCCCTCTTCAGGGACTGCCCGATAATCAAAGTAATCTCACCATGGAGATGGAAAGACAAACGGATTGCTCCCTCGAATGCACTAAGGAATGCGCCCTGGACTGCACCAGGGGATGCCTTATTCCCCATGCAGTTTTCAATATCTGCAGAATAGAAAGGAAGCTTCCGGAAACGCCTATTCTTGAAAGTACGGAATACACAGTTTCAGAGTGCAGTGACTATTGATAAGTGACTTCCCAAAAATGATGCATTGAAAACTGGATTATTTTTCAGGGCTAAAAAAGTCAGGAAGGAATTAATTCCTTCCTACTAAAATTCGAATTATTTTTTCTCTTTTGTCTGCCGGTACACCAGGTATGCCCCTATAATAAGGAGCAAGAGCAGAATCGATATCGAGAAACTGATCTTGTGCCCGGTTTCCTGCCCGCTGACCCCTTCCTGATCAAGCTCCGTGGTGTTCTGCCCCTCTTTGTCAACATCAAGCTCTCTCGAACCCGAAGCACTATTTTCTCCTGAATCATCAGATTCTCCCGAAAGAGCAGAGTCCGTATCTTCATTCCCGGCATCATTGACATTTCCATCCTCAGCTGCCGAAGAAGCAGGAACAATAGTAGCCGAACCGGTCCCATGACCTCCACTGTGTGGAGTAGAGACAGGTGGTGTGGAGATATTCTCGCCTGTTATGGAGAACGGGGAAAAGCCTGGAGTCTCTGCACGGAAATAGTAATATTTTGCATCTGAACCGGTCTCCCAGGTATTAAGAAGCTGCCATTCCCCATCGTGGTATCTGTTCAACCGGACAGTCCCCGGAACAACTTTTTCCATCCAGGACCTGCTGACTCTGAAATCAATAAACTTTGAGTCGGAACCGGTCTCATTCATAACCGTATGGTTGCTGAGGTGAATGTTCATATGCTGGTAAACATCACCTTCGGGGTTTTCTGAAACCTCAGACGCCCTATCATTCAGGACTTCGACAAAAATGGAAACATTTCCGGCTGAAGAAGCATTGAAAGAGACTCCGAGGATGCTGTTGTCATCGGTATTGTCCGGGTCCTCCGTGAAATCAAAGGTCACAGATTCGTTCCTCTGTACTTCCCTGACCGGCAGCACTACCGTGTTATTGATATTTTCTTTGCTTTCCGCGGAATCTGTGATAATGAAATTCCAGGTATGGTTTATAGCAGCACTGCCGTTTGAAACTCTGGTGGTTACGGCATACTTGCCCGCAAAGAGACTGCTGTTTTCAACACTTGTGTAATTGTTCTTGAAATCCCCATTTTTCCAGAGAGCTTCCGGGGAGAGGACAAGAGACGCATAAGCATTATTTTCCGCGTTCCCTTCAGAGGACTCTTTCCCGTTCACGTACCAGGTGAAATTACAGAGCATATGAGTTGAGATGTTGAACTCCTGGTCAGGGTCTCCCACGTGCAGCAGTTTCAGAGCTTTCGGGTTATAGTCAGCAATCGGGGTGACTGTGACCTCGTTTTCACCTTCAACGGATATGGATACCAAATCTTCTGCCGAAACGTTCCCTTTGATTTCGAAGATCCCAAAGTCCGAATCAAGCGGAGCTTTCAGAGTGTAAATCAGCTGCCTGGACTCGCCTGCCGAACAGTTTTCCCAGACCCATTTATTGGAGGATGAGTCGAATTCAGCGCCTGCGTTGTCTATGGGAATCAGAGTCCAGCCCTCAGGAATATCTTCGACTACGGCGAGGTTCTTGAGGTCCCAGGCGGTTTCAACGGAAAGGTTTACAGTAAATTCCTCACCGGGATAAACACTTGTTTTAGACAGATTTCTCTCTGAAATTACCGGATGTGCCAGGACGTTGATGCAGTCCTCCACAACCTTCGTATCATTTCCATAAGCGTTGGAAACGTACAGGGTCACATCATAGCTTCCCGGAGTTTCATAGGTATGGACCGGATTTTTCCCGGTGTAATCGACCTGCCCGTCCCCTTCAAAGTCCCATTCCCAGGAAACGGCATTGTAAGACTCATCGGTGAAGCTTACAGTCAAAGGCGCAGGACCTCTGATAAGGCTTGCCGAAAAGTTTGCTGCGGGAGGGAAGGGCTGTATTGTGACATTGATGAAGTCTTCAACGGTCTTATTTACCGTTGTCCCGTTTCCGCTTGCATCCAGAGTGACATTATAGAGGCCGCGTTCCTCATAGGTGTGCACAGGATTTCGTTCATTTGAGCCGCTCCCGTCCCCGAAGTTCCATTCAACTGATTCGGCATAGCTTGAATTATCCATAAACTGCACAGTCAGTGGATAAGGGCCAGTGGTCACGTTTGCGCCAAAATCAGGGATTGGGAGAAGGGTGACGTTGAGGTAATTTTCAACTGTCTTTGTCACGGAAGTCCCGTTGCCGGTTGCAGTCAGGGAAACCGAATACAGGCCAGCAGCAGAGTATGTATGGATCGGATTGAGTTCATTTGAGCTGTCCCCATCACCGAAATTCCATTCAAGGGTTTCAGCGTACTGAGACTCATCAGTGAACTTAACTGTCAACGGGAAAAGTCCTTCAGTAATGTTTGCACTGAAAGCAGGGACGGGAGGAATGGTCACATTGATGTAACTATCAATGGTTTTAGTCACTGAAGTTCCATTTCCGGTTGCGGTAAGGGAAACAGTGTACAGACCAGCTTCCGAATAAGTATGAACAGGATTCAGGCCAGTTGAACTGCTTCCGTCTCCGAAGTTCCATTCAACAGACTCAGCGTACTGAGACTCATCAGTGAACTGGACTGATAGCGGGAAGGTACCCTCAGTAACATTGGCACTGAAGTCAGGAACAGGAGGAATTGTAACATTAATACAGTCTTCAACTGTTTTTGTAACGGAGGTTCCATTTCCGGTTGCTGTAAGGGAAACCGTATACAGACCAGCTTCCGAATAGGTATGAACGGGATTCAGGCCGGTTGAACTGCTTCCGTCTCCGAAATTCCACTCAACAGACTCAGCATACTGAGACTCATCAGTGAACTGGACTGATAGCGGGAAGGTACCCTCAGTAACGTTTGCGCTGAAAGAAGGAATGGGAGGAATTGTAACATTAATACAGTCTTCAACGGTTTTTGTCACTGAGGTTCCATTTCCGGTTGCTACAAGGGAAACGCTGTACAGACCAGCTTCCGAATAGGTATGAACAGGATTCAGGGTAGTGGAACTGTTTCCATCTCCGAAATTCCATTCAACAGATTCAGCATACTGAGATTCATCAGTGAACTGAACTGTCAATGGGAAGGTACCTTCAGTAACATTGGCACTGAAGTCAGGAACAGGAGGAATTGTAACATTAATACAGTCTTCAACGGTTTTTGTCACTGAGGTTCCATTTCCGGTTGCTGCAAGGGAAACGCTGTACAGACCAGCTTCTGAATAGGTATGAACAGGATTCAGGGTAGTGGAACTGTTTCCATCTCCGAAGTTCCATTCAACAGATTCAGCATACTGAGATTCATCAGTGAACTGAACTGTCAATGGGAAGGTACCTTCAGTAATGTTTGCACTGAAAGCAGGAATTGGAGGAATTGTAACATTGATGTAGTCTTCAACGGTTTTTGTCACTGAGGTTCCATTTCCGGTTGCTGCAAGGGAAACGCTGTACAGACCAGCTTCTGAATAGGTATGAACAGGATTCAGAGTAGTGGAACTGCTTCCATCTCCGAAGTTCCATTCAACAGATTCAGCATACTGAGATTCATCAGTGAACTGAACTGTCAATGGGAAGGTACCTTCAGTAATGTTTGCACTGAAAGCAGGAATTGGCAGCGCTTGAACGAATATATAATCTTCCCGGACAGATGTGTTGGAGCTGCCTTCCGAATTGTTCACTGTTAAGGATACGGTGTAATATCCAGGTTCAAAATATGTATGTGTGCAGTTTTGAAGTTCCGAACTGTTTCCGTCTCCAAAGTCCCAGCTCCATGATGCTGCATTTTCGGACCTGTCATAAAAACTCACAGTAAAGGGCTGGATTCCCAGTGTCACGTTGGAATCAAAGTTTGCCACAGGAAGAAGCAAAGGAGCGGTCCATTCGACGCTTGCCTGATTTGACGTGAAGGTCTCGCCTGCGGTGTTCACAAAGCTTGCTTCTATAAGGTCAGTACCCGTGAAAGTCCCAAAATAGCTGAAATTAGCCCGCCCGGCTGCATCCGTTGTAGCAGAGCCGCTCTGACCTGCATTAGAACCTGAGACGACCACGAAATGGACCTCTTTTCCCTCGAGAGGATTTCCATCATCGTCCTGCGCCATAGAGGCGAGGGTATATTGAGACCCGACAGAAACGTTTCCGGAAACAGGAGACAGGAGAATCCCTTCGCCTACCATCGCAGTAGTTGATTTCAGGAAAACGTATGAAAAGAAGATATTGTCATCCGTAGAAGGATTATAAGTGTATACCGTGATATTTGTGGCCCCATTGTCTACGAAAGGCAGAAGGTTGTAAAGTTCGTCGTCAGTTCGTGAATTGCTTGGGCCTGCTAATGGATCAGAAGGATTTTCATTGCTGTCATCCAGCCCTCCCACTGTAAGGAGTCCATCGCCAAAGATGTTTCCGTCATCTTCACCACCAGCCGAACTTGTAACCCTTTCTCCGTTTACATCAACTTGACTGACCTGGCCACCCCCGTTAGCCTGGTAACTGAAGGATATGCCAAGGCCCATATCAATCACAAGATCCGGGTTACTTTTGTCGAGAGGTTCTGCAAGTTTTATTTCAAAAGTGTCTCCCGCAGGGTCCTGTGCTCCAAAAGCCAGTATAACGGTGTTGTCAACCTTCTGAGAAGGATCGTCAAAAATCACTACAAGAACACTGCCATCAGTATACCCCGGATTCAACTCTGTAATAGTAAAATTAATTCGACCAGCCGGTTCGGCATCAATTTTTGGCTTTATTAGAGATGTCACATCTGTCCAGTAGTTGTGGCATGTGGCATCGACTGAGGTATCCCAGTACACAGCATTCCCATCAATCAAAACACTTCCATTGGGCACCGTGGATGACCATACACCTGTGGCAAGCAGGTATGCATCCCTTACGGTTGAACCCGAAGAAGGTTTTTCCACCTGAATAATACCACTGCCGGAAGTCCCAAGCCCGTCCACAGAAACATTTATTTTCCCGGTTTCCGTGACCATGGGTTGCAAAGAAGTACTTGAAGAGCTTCCTCCAACAAGTGTGTGGGGAGTGTTTAGAGTCAAATCTTTTTCCAGGGCAATGCCCGGGGTCATTTCATTTTCTGCACTTACCTGTAGAGGAAATGAAGAGAACAGAATAAAAGCTGCAAATAAAATAGAAATAGCTTTTACAAGAGTTCCGGATTCGGATTTCATTTTTCACACCTAAAATCGTTTTCAAAGTAAATTTGTTACAGTTAAAGAGCAAGGTTTGGCTAACAAATATAAGACTGGATGAAAATTTCAGAAAAATATATTAGATAACCAGAGAAATTAATAGTTAAATACAATTCCAAAATATTTTAATTGATTTATTAAATTTTTAAATAAGTATGGGAATTAATAATATAAAAAAGTTAAGTTTAAAAACATAAAAATTAGAATAAAAAATGATGATGAATAAGCCTGCATAAGCCGTCATTCAGAAAAGTAAAAATATAGAGATTCATATGAATCAATCTTCCGCAGAAGTCCACAAAAATGAGGGATAAAGTACTAAAAAATTTGCAAATTAGAACACCCTTATGTACAAAAAATAGAAAAAATATTATACATGATATAAAAAAATAATTAAGTGAGTGTAAGAAACTGCTTACCCTTTATCAGCTTCAAAAAAGAGAATACTCAATTACTCAATAATCCTCAAATAGCCAATAATTAAAGAAAGTAGAATCCTGAAAAATGCATTTAAAATCTTGAAAAAGTGGCTTTTAATGTGTTTATCAGGTTGAATATTTCCAGATACCAAAAAGCACATTGTATTAGAAAAAGAGTCAAGTGCCAGAAAAAGAATCAAGTGCCAGAAAAAGAATCAAGTGCCCGGAGCGTGACTCGAACACGCGACCTCCAGATATCTCAGGAGATTAAAGACGCCTCATATAAGGTCCCTATGAGTCTGGCGCCCCAACCGACTAGGCTATCCGGGCTTGCAACACACAAATGTATTAACATATATTAAAGGTTAACGATCGGAATTGGGGAAAATGGGGTTTATCATTATTTTTGATGTGAAAAATATAACTCAAGAATGGAAAAGATAAAACGGTCAGTTCTCAGAACACATGAAGAGCATCAGTGAACACGTTATGTTAGAGGTGACATAATAGGGTAATATATAATAAAAGGAAATTATCTGGATATAGCCTATATAACGACTAAAAATATAATTAATAAGTGATATATAAGCTTTCAGGACGATTTTTAAAAACAGGGAAAGCAGGAAAGAGCGCCCGTCAGGGACTTGATCAATTATATCCAAACACATAGGCTGTAAATAGATGTAAATCTGGATAAATATATATAAATCATATAATTATAATGAATGATCGAAATAAACCTTCAGTCAAAGGAGCTGCCCGGAAGGTTCCATTTTCCATGCCGGTAAATCCTTTAAAAAAATCACTATCAGAGGGAATTAGTTCCGATTACACTTTCGAGAAGTTAAGTCTTCAATAAATCAGCTCCAACAATATATTTACTAAATAGTTAATTCAGGGCATTTAATTCCAAACTGAGCTCTCCCAATTTCCCATTGACTCCAAAACTAAAATCTCTCGAGACAGTCCCCCACCTCAGATTAACCATCAGTCCTGAGCAAGGCACCTGAGTTTTCAGGCCGAAAAGGTGTTAGAAAGTAGAGAATTTGGGATTGACACTTAAAAAAATGACACTTAAAAAAATGACACTTAAAAAATTGACACTTAAAAAATTGATTCAATTGATTCAGCTTATTGAGATACCTGGATTATATCCCAGATGAGGAATTTCCATGAAAATAAAAGCAAATCTCATATCCGGAAGGACCGCCGACCAGGGCGCACATCTGGAAGCAAAAACACACAAAGGTTATTTTGATGCCTGTGCTTACTGCGAACTGAACTCCGCAGACCTTGAGAGGCTGAGTGCCTCTGAGGGAGACAGCCTGAAGGTTACCACCGAGTTTGGGGAAGTGGTGGTATTTGCAAAGGCAAATGAAGGGAATCCAGATGGCCTTGCCTTTATCCCCATGGGTCCCTGGGCAAATGCAGTGCTGAGCCCTGACACACATGGCTGCGGGATGCCAGGATTCAAAGGTATCCCTGCGGAAATCGAGGTCACGGATGAAAAGCCTCTGGACATGAAGTCCCTGATGAAGAAGTATTTGGAAGATTAAAGGTCCCCTGAAACGAGAAATTCACATTTTCATCCAGGTCCGGAGAAACTGGAAAAATTCGGAGGAAAAAATATGCCAGTAATTAAAGACGCAGTATGTTCCCTCTGCGGGTCCCTCTGCGACGATATCACAGTCACTGTTGAAGATAATAAGATTACAAAAATAGAAAATGCCTGCATTCTCGGGCACAGCAAGTTTGTCGGCATGTTCGAGCATGACAGAATAGAAACCCCGATGATCAGAAAAGATGGGGAACTTGTGCCTGTCTCCTATGAGGAGGCAATCGAAGCTGCCGCAAAAATCCTGGTAAATTCCAGGAGGACACTTTCCTACGGCTGGTGCTCTACCTCCTGTGAGGCGATCAGCGGAGCAATTAAGCTTGCCGAAGAAACCGGTTCAGTCATAGATTCTACAGCAAATGTCTGCCACGGGCCTTCAGCCCTTGCTGCTCAGGAGAAAGGGTCTCCTTCAGCCTCCCTTGGAGTAATAAAGAACAGAGCAGATGTAATCGTCTTCTGGGGCTGCAACCCTGTGCATGCGCACCCCAGGCATATGTCCCGTTACTCAAGCTTCTCAAAAGGCTTCTTTACCGAGAAAGGACGGAAAGCCAGAACTATGGTAGTTATTGATGTCAGAAAAACTGACACTGCAAAACTCGCTGATAAATATGTGGAAATTGAACAGGGCTCAGACCTGCTCCTTATAACTGCCCTCCGCTCGATTGTAAACGGGCATGAGGATGTCATTCCGGAAACCGTTGCAGGTGTTCCTAAGGCTGAACTCCTTGAGCTTGCAGAAACTCTGAAGAACGCAAAGTTTGTTTGTATTTTCTTCGGCATGGGAGTCACCCAGTCCCGATCAAAGTACAAGAACGGAGATGCGGTATCTTCTCTTATTTCTGACCTTAACCAGCACACAAAAGCCGTAATGATCGGAATGCGTGGGCACTATAACGTAACCGGTTTCGGGCAGGTAGCAACCTGGGAGACAGGTTTCCCGATGGCGATCGACTTTGCAAAAGGATATCCCTATTACAACCCCGGAGAAACCGGAGCAAACGACCTGCTTGTGCGTGAAGAGCCGGACGCTGCAATTATAGCTGCAGCTGATGCCGGAGCCCACTTCCCACAAAAAGCAGTCAGACATCTTGCAAGGATTCCTGTAATCCAGATTGACCCGTATGCCAACCCTACAACCGAGCTTGCAGATGTGGTGATCCCATCGGCAATTGTGGGAATCGAAGCAGAAGGGACAGCTTACCGTATGGACGCAATTTCCCTCCGCATGAAGAAATTGATTGATTCAAAATTCAAGACCGACGAAGAAATTGTAAAAGACCTGACTACAAAGGTCAGGGAACTGAAGAGAGGTGCATAAGATGTCGGAAATCCTGATTAAAAACGCCAGCGTCTGTGATCCGGCGCAGGGAATTAACTGCGAGACTATGGACATCTGCATCAGAGACGGCAAGATAGTAGACAGTGTCTCTGGAAATGCGAAGGTTATCGATGCAGAAGGCAAGCTCACCATGGCAGGGGGCTTTGACGGGCACACCCACAGTGCAGGTAAAATTAACGTGGGCCGCTTCATGAACCCCAACGATGCAAGGAAAAACCTTGTACCCGGACTTTCGGGCCAGGTTGCACGCACTGAAAAGACCAGAGCGCAGGTTGGGTACAACACCCCAAACACTTACGCAATCGGGTACAGGTATGCAAAACTCGGGTACACAACTATCTGTGAGGCTGCAATCCCCCTTCTTTCTGCAAGGCACACCCATGAGGAATTTAAGGAAATCCCTATCCTCGACAAAATGGGACTCTCACTCTTCGGAAGCAACTGGCAGGTAATGGAATACATCAGGGACAAAGAACCTGAAAAACTCGCAGCCTATATTGCCTGGGGCCTGAAAGCCTCAAGAGGCTACGGAGTAAAGATTGTAAACCCCGGAGGCGGAGAAGCCTGGGGCTGGGGCAAGAACGTAAGCGGACTCTATGACCCCGTCCCGAATTTTGATGTAACTCCTGCAGAGATTCTCATGGGCCTTGTAGAAGCCAACGAGCGCCTGCAGCTCCCTCACTCCGTACATGTGCACTGCAACAACCTTGGAAAACCCGGAAACTATGCAACCACC
The DNA here is from genome assembly GCF_000979455.1 of Methanosarcina sp. 2.H.T.1A.6. Taxonomy (GTDB): domain Archaea; phylum Halobacteriota; class Methanosarcinia; order Methanosarcinales; family Methanosarcinaceae; genus Methanosarcina. The sequence continues at coordinate 133,629 of NZ_JJOY01000005.1, read as the reverse complement.
ATAGAGACCATGAAGCTTTTTGAAAAGGTAAAGCCAAGCAGGGACAGACAGTCTCTCCACGTTACTCACGTGCAGTTCAACGCCTATGCAGGCACTTCCTGGAGGGACTTTGAGACAGGAGCCCCAATGGTTTCAGATTACATTAACGGGGCAGACCACCTTACTTTCGACCTTGGACAGGTCATCTTTGGCCCTGCAGTGACCATGACTGCAGACGGACCTGTAGAATATGCAAACTCAAGGATGCTGCATGAGAAGTGGAGCAACCAGGATGTCGAACTTGAAGACGCGTCCGGTGTAGTGCCCCTCTTCTATTCCCCAAAAAGCTTCGTAAATGCAGTTCAGTGGGCTATCGGGCTTGAGCTTGCTCTGCTCGTAAAAGACCCCTGGAAAGTCATGTTCACAACAGACAGCCCTAACGGTGGCTCTTTCGTGAACTATCCTGAAGCCTTCACCTACCTGATGAGTGCAAAGAGAAGAGCAGAGGTTATCTCAGGCTTCTCCAAGATGGCTCTTGACAGGATGGTGCTGCCGGGAATCGACAGAGAACTGGACTTCTACGAACTTGCTGTCATGACAAGGAGCATCCAGTCAAAGATATACAGCAGGCCCGAGAAAGGAAACCTGAAAGTAGGGTCAGATGCAGATATTGCAATCTATGATATCCTCCCAGGCCAGATTGACCCGACTACAGAGTACGAAAAAGTTAAGAAAGCTTTCTCAGGTACCGCATATACCCTGAAAGACGGAGTGGTCGTTGTAAAAGACGGAGAAATCGAAGCCACCCCGAAAGGCAGGATCTACTGGGTGAATGCGAAGGTCCCCGCAAACATAGACAGTGCCATGCAGAAAGATATAGACCTCAAGTTTAAGAAGTACTACACTGTGAGCAAATCCAATTACATGGTTGAGGATATGTACCTCGAGAACCCTGTTGAAATCGGCACAGAAGGGGTGTTCTAAATGCAGGTTGTAAAACTTTCCCTCAAAAAAGCAAATAAAATCCCCATTGAAGCCGATAATGTAAATCCTGACAACTTTGCAGGCAAGACCACAGAAGAGATAAAGGCGATTCCTGTCTTGTACGGAAACGGACAGTGTCCCCTCGGGGACCTCTTCAATGTAGAGGCAGAAGGCAGCGACTCCGTGGAAAACACAAAGATAGTTTTCGAAGGCGATGTCTCCAGGGTAAAGCGAATCGGGCAGAACATGAGCGCCGGAGAGATCGAGATCAACGGCAACGTGGACATGCACTGCGGCTCTGGCATGAAGGGCGGAAAGGTAGTAATCAATGGCGATGCTGACAGCTGGCTCGGTTGCGAGATGGCAGGCGGAGAGATTATTCTCAACGGAAACGCTTCCTATTACGTGGGCGCAGGTTACCGCGGAGAGTCCTGCGGCATGCGCGGAGGAAAGATTACCGTCAATGGCAATACGAAGGACTACCTCGGAGAACACATGTGCGGAGGAGAGATCCTCGTAAAAGGCGATGTAGGGCTCCTTCCCGCAATCTCAAACAACGGCGGGAAAATAGTCATTGAAGGCAAAGCAACCATGCCTGCAAGCGAAATGAAGAACGGCACAGTCATCATCAACGGTGAGGTATCCGATCTGCTTCCCTCTTACAAAGAAGAAGGGACAGAAGAAGTCGAAGGCGTTACATACCGCAAGTTCGTAGGTGATGTTAACGTTGGCGGAAAAGGCGTTTTGCTTATAAAGTGAACGACTTAAAATAAAAGTATGGCGGATAAGAGACCGAAGTAAAATAGACTCTGCGGAGTTTCTTTCTTATCCGCTTTACTACTCTTTTTGTACTCCCTTGTTAATTGGGTTGGTATTATTCCGAAATGGCCTTTTGTTGTATCTCCTTTTCCTTCTTTCCACGCGTCGCACCCTGCTTGAGCCCGCCTGCGTGCCGTAGATAAAATCAAAAGCATTAGGCATGCTGGAAACCTGATGCCAGATATCAATTGTGTATATCAACTGAGTATATCAACTGTGTAGTTAGGGATGCCCGTTCTTTTTACCCACCCGAATTGCGACTCGCCCGAATTGCGACTCGCCCGAATTGCGACTCGCCCGAATTGCGATTCGGGAGCCCGCGGTCCTTTTCGCTGCGCTCAAGAGGACTAATTTATGAGTTTTAGCAGTGAGCTTCGCTTAAAAGAGCTAATACGGACTAAGGAAAAAGAAATAAGAAAAAAGAAAAAAGAGATCAGAAAAAAGAAGGAAAAAAGCTGAAAGGTGTCAGCTCTACTGAAAGAAATCAGTATCCTGTTGCTTCTGCCAGCTGCCTGAGAGGAGCTTCTTCAGCAGTATTTCCGAAAACTATTATCACATAGTTTTCATTGCTCCAGATATAGGAGTATCTGGGAACAGTTTCTCCTCCGGATGTTATGTACTCGGTGATTTTCACAGCGGAGTGACCGTTAAAGGACTCATCCGTAAAACGGGAGCCTTCACTTAATGGGGGGAAGGAAGCCTTGTATGCAGTGATGAAATTATTTGCAGAGTCCTCATTTTCAAGCTCGATCACGTCTATATAATAGTTAGTTTCGTTAGAGTCTTTGTAGATCCCTTCGGAGACATTAAGAACCCCGGAGACATTTTCAGCTTTGTAATCGCTTTTAGTCTCATCTGTGGGAAGCAGAAGGGTATCAACGTACTCAAAGCCTGCAGGAAGGGTTTCAAGTGTACTTATTCCAGCCAGATCTTCCTCAGAAATTGCGTTTGTTTCCGGATTGTCCGAATCTGTCCCGTTAACTGCAGGGGAATTTTGATCCACGCAGCCTGAAAACGCGATCATCAAAACCGCAAACACAGATATTAAAGCTATACTTTTTTTCATGGAATTTCACCTTGATCCGTAAAACCCTGAAAAACCAGGTGGTTTAAAGAATCAGGATTTCAGAATTAAAAAGATCGTCAGAACTAAGAAGTCTGCAAATAAAAAGTTATCTGCAAAAATAAACCAAAAAAGGATTTGAAAGAGAGAAGGGCAAGAAAAACCCCTCACTCAGAATTTAGTTGTTCCTCCTGAAGAGGTAGACGATTGCAAGGAGTCCGACAATACCAAGGACAACTCCGAATCCAGGAGCGCCTTCTTCTGCAGGGGTTGTTTCGCCCTCTACTGGTTCAGTTTCTCCTGCAGTTGCTTCCTCAGTTGGTTCTTCAGTTACACCTTCACCTGGAGTTTCAGTTACGTCCTCATCAGGTTGGGTTACTCCCTCTCCGACATCGGTTTCATTCACATCAGGAAGTCCTCCGGTTTCGTTTCCTACACCGAGAATCCTCACAACAAATGGGAAGTACCTGAGTTCATTGACAGGAGTGTCACCTATTTTGAAGAACATGCCTTCAGCGATTTCCTCTTCAGAGTCCAGGGTCAGGGTGAAGGTATCTTCATTGCTGATCGTGAGGGTTGAACCGTTGATGGAAACATCGTCGAGGTTACCAAATTCGTCATCAGACTCGATGGTCATTGCGTTTGCATAGTCAATGAGCCAGAGACCTTCAATCTGGGCAATGCTGTCGACTGCACCCTGGAAGACCTGGTTGACATGCACTCTGAGGACAACGACATCGTCTTCGTCCTGGATGTCATCGAGTTCGACTTCCCAGGTGTTGGCGCCGGTATCGACTGAGATGATTTCGTCATCTACGAATTCGCCGTCTTTGGTGAATTCGAGCCAGACTTTCTTACCGTCAACATCAACCTGCCTGGCTTCGATAGCATAGCCTTCGCCGAGGTCGAGGAGTTCCCCCGTTCTGATGGTGTACTTGTCATCACTGTCAAGGACGAGCTTTGAAAGTTTGTCGGCTTTTTCGGGTTTAAGCGGGACATACTTCTGTGCGAAGAATCCTATAACAGGGTACTGGTCCCAGCCATCGGCTGCATTTTCATATTCGTAGGCAACACTCTCAATGCTTGTCTTGTAAACGAGGTCGCCCTCAGGGATCACGTTTCCGTCAATGTTGGAAACACTGAGGGATTCTGTTTCGACATTGTCGTCGATGTCATAGAAGAAGCCTGCGAAGCTGGATGCGTTCCAGGTGAAGTTACCTGCACCGAAGGAGGCTGTTCCCCCGATCACATGGACACCTGGCTCTTTGATTTCCAGCATGAGATAGAACCTGAGCACATCGGAGCTGGTGTCAGCTGTCTTGAAGGACACGTTATTAAGAATTTTGTCTGTGCTATCCCTGGTAAGGGTGATGGTGTCCTCGTTGGTAACCATGAGGGTATCTCCCATGATGGAAACATCATCTAATTCGCCAAATTCGTCATCAGATTCAATGGTTATTGCGTTTGCATAGTCAATAAGCCAGAGACCTTCAATCTGGGCAATACTGTCGACTGCACCCTGGAAGACCTGGTTGACATGCACTCTGAGGACAACAACATCGTCTTCGTCCTGGATGTCATCAAGTTCGACATCCCAGGTGTTGTCGCCGGTATCGACTGAGATGATCTCGTCATCTACGAATTCGCCGTCTTTGGTAAATTCGAGCCAGACTTTCTTACCGTCAACATCAACCTGCCTGGCTTCGATAGCATAGCCTTCGCCGAGGTCAAGGAGTTCCCCGGTTCTGATGGTGTACTTGTCATCACTGTCAAGAACGAGCTGGGCAAGTTTGTCAGCTTTGTCAGGTTTGAGTGGGATAGCCTTCCGTGCGCCGAAACCGATCATGCTATAGTTGCTCCAGCCAGCAGCCGGATTATCGTATTCGTATCCAATCGGCTGAATCGTGGTTACGTAAACGAGGCCACCCTCTCCAATGACGTTGTTTTCAGTGCCCGGAACATCGACAATGAAAACAATCTCAGTTGACACATTGTCATCAATGTCATAGTAGAATATTGGAAATCGAGAAGCATCGATTGGAAGGATTGTACCGTTGCCATATGTATCAATAATGTCGTCGATATCAGAGCCGTTGAACACTGAACTGCGGACCTCAATTACATCTTGTGCACTTGAGGCAGATGCAAATACAGTAAGAAGCATGAGAACAGCCAATGATACTGCTGCAAATCTCTTCATTTTATTGTTTCCCCCACGTGTTTGTTAAGATATATCGTATGTAAGAAGAAGTGCCAGGATCGACCGCTTAAAGGGTTTCATCCTTCTTCACCAGATCAGACTTGTCCATTTAGTCTATTCCCGAAGAGGATTTTATTCCCCTTTATCCCCCTAAATTGGATTACATAGGCATTATCATCCACGCAACCTGAAAACGCGATAATCGAAACCGCAAACACAGATATTAAAGCTGTACTTTTTTTGGCTTTGTGGAAATCCGGTGCCACATTTATATCCGGTGGATAGTATATATTAGTTATAATATATATTTCTTAATGGAAAAAACGAGGAGAAAAAACAGAATTTACCGAAGTCCTCTGTCCTAATCAGATTGTAAATTTTATGGCATTTCCGGAAAAGGAAATATCACAGGCAACGGCACATATCAAATCAAGAACAGAAAACAGATGGTTTAAAGAATCAGGATTTTAGAATTAAAAAGAATCGTCAGAACTGAGAAATCCGCAAATAAAAAGTTATCTGCAAAAAGTAAACTCAAAAAAGGATTGAAAGAGAGAAGGGTTAAGAAAACCCTTCACTCAGAAAATTTAGTTGTTTCTCCTGACGAGGTAAACAACTGCGAGGAGTCCTACAAGGCCAAGGACAACTCCGAATCCAGGAGTGTCTGCTGGTTCTTCTTCGGTCTCGGTTTCGCCAGTTACAGGTTCAGTCTCGGTTGGAGTTACGTCGCCTACTGGTTCAGTCTCGGTTGTGGTTACTTCTTCAGTATCATTGTTTTTAGGCTCGGTCTCGGATGGAGTATCATCTTCTTTTGGACCTTCGTCGCCAATGGTCTTCTCAACGTATGGGTAGTACCTGAGGTCGCTAGCAGAGGTGTCAGCGATCTTGAAGTACATGCCCTGACCAATTTCCTCTTCGGAGTCCCTGGTCAGAGTGAAGGTGTCTTCATTTTTGATGGTAAGGGTTGGACCGTTGATGGAAACATCGTCGAGGTTACCGAATTCGTCATCAGACTCGATGGTCATTGCGTTTGCGTAGTCAATGAGCCAGAGACCTTCGATCTGGGCAATGCTGTCGACTGCGCCCTGGAAGACCTGGTTGACGTGCACTCTGAGGACAACGACATCGTCTTCGTCCTGGATGTCATCAAGTTCGACTTCCCAGGTGTTGTCACCGACACCGACTGAGATGATTTCGTCATCTACGAATTCTCCGTCTTTGGTGAATTCGAGCCAGACTTTCTCACCGTCAACATCGACCTGCTTGGCTTCGATAGCATAGCCTTCGCCGAGGTCGAGGAGTTCGCCGGTTCTGATGGTGTACTTGTCGTCGCTGTCAAGGATGAGCTTTGCAAGCTTGTCAGCTTTGTCAGCGTTGAGTGGGATGTATTCTTCTGCAAAGAAGCCGATAACAGGGTACTGTCCCCAGTTTGCCTTTACATTGGAGTACTCGTAATCAACGTTCTCGATGGTGGTCGAATAAACGAGGCCGCCTTCAGGAATCACGTTTCCTTTAATACCGGAAACTTTGAGGGATTCTGTGGAGACATCGTCGTTGATGTCATAGTAGAAGCCAGCGAATTTGGTTGCATCCCAGGTGAAGTCACCTGTGCCGGAGGCTACCTGTCCTCTGAGTTCATAGGTGCCGGGCTCTGTGATTTCCTTCATGACGTAGAACCTGAGCACATTGGAGCTGGTGTCAGCGGTCTTGAAGAACATGCCCTCAGCGATTTCATCTGCGTCATCCCTGGTAAGGGTGAAGGTGTCTTCGTTGGTGATGGTAAGGGTTTTACCGTTGATTGAAACATCATTGAGTTCGCCGAATTCATCGTCAGACTCGATTGTCATTGCGTTTGCGTAGTCAATGAGCCAGAGACCTTCGATCTGGGCAATGCTGTCTACTGCGCCCTGGAAGACCTGGTTGACATGGACTCTGAGAACAACGACATCGTCTTCGTCCTGCACGTCATCAAGTTCGACTTCCCAGGTGTTAGCACCGGCACCGACTGAGATGATTTCATCATCTACAAATTCTCCGTCCTTGGAGAACTCGAGCCAGACTTTCTCACCGTCAACATCGACCTGCTTGGCTTCAATAGCATAGCCTTCGCCGAGGTCAAGGAGTTCGCCGGTTCTGATGGTGTACTTGTCATCGCTGTCAAGGACGAGCTTTGCGAGCTTGTCAGCTTTGTCAGGGTTGATCGGGATGTACTTATCTGCGAAGAAACCGATCAGGCTGTAGTTGCTCCAGCCAGCGGCTGCATTTTCATATTCGTAAGCAACATTCTGAATGGTTGTTGAGTAGACAATTCCGCCTTCTCCAATGACATTGCCTTTAGTGTCGGGTTTTGTTACAATGGAAAGGGTTTCGGTTGTCACATTATCGTCAATGTCATAGTAAAATGCTGCAAACTTGGTTGCATCGATTGTAAGGGTGCCACCAACGCCATATGTACTAATAATGTCGTTGATATCAGAGCCGTTGTACACTGGGCCACGGATCTCAATTACGTCTGCTGCACTTGCGGCGGATGCAAATACAGTGAGAAGCATGAGAACAGCCAGTGATACTGCTGCAAATCTCTTCATATTATTGTTTCCTCCATGTTTGTTAAGATATATCGTATGTAAGAAGAAGTGTCGGGATCAAACACTTAAAGGGTTTCACCATTCTTCACCAAATCAGACTTATCAATTTCGTCGATTGCCGAAGAGGATTTCATTCCCTCCTTATCCCTCTAAATTGGATTACAAGTGTTCTATAAAATAATTGCATTATTAAATCTTTTGTGGTCTATTTCAGGGGAATTGAAGAAGAAAAGCGCAAAACAACGATACAAATGACGGTAAATGTCGAAAGAACCCGGGCAGAATATTCGTCAGAGGTTAACAGAGAAGATGAAGTAGAAATACTTATAAAACACTATGGAAAAAAGGTAATGTGTTTAGAGAGGAGTAACTAAATAATTTGAAACAATACTAATTTTAAAAAATGATTATGTAAAAACACCATTTATTTGATATTTATCCATTTTGAAAACTTCTGAAATCAGGAAAAATATCGACACTTCGCACATGCCATCCTTTTCTCAACTGCATAACCTGAGCAGGGAGTGATAATTTATACAGTCTGAATACGTCCCATATTATATGTTGTCAGGCATCTTCCAAAAAGATACTAGGCTTGAAACTCTATAATAGGGTGTGCATTTTACATGTGCTCTGTTACTGAGCACATCGTCCAGCAGGAAAAAAGATCAGTTCAGAAAATAGTAAGGTAAAGCTGGCAAATCAGAGGATTATGGGTAAAAGTGAAAATAAACTTTTGAAACAATTCAGTTATTTATCGCACGGACTTTTATAATTTTTATAAAAATAAAAGCCGAAAATTGTCTATTTTACTCGGGGTATAGTATAATCATACAGAATATTAGAAATTGACGATATAATAGATGAAATATAATATAAGAAAAATATATAAAAGAAAAGAGTAGAAAATAGTCTGAAGAAAGGATGCCCTGAAAATAAGGCACCTGACATTATACAGATAACCTATATAAGATCATATTTTATACCTGAACAATGCAACATAGGATTAAAAACAACATGGGGTATCAGCTTTGGAATGTCAAGATATTATCCAGAATGTCCTCTGCAGGATTAAAGCCATCAAAGGCGTGGAAGATACATACATTTTGAATGAAGAAGATAAAGAGAAAATATTTGAGCTCGAGAAAAAAGCCGAAGGGGCGGTCTTGATGGGCATGGGAATCGGAGATAACCAGGGGATCAAAGAGGTTTTCAAACGCCAGGTAATCATAGCCTTTACAACCAACATGGACTACGTCTGGCCAGAGGGACCAAATGTCATTCTAATGCAGTATGGGGAGAAAGTAGGTGAAGATGTCTATGACCCCGAAAAACTCGAAGAATGTAAAAATTGCAAGGATATGATGGTGATGGGAAATTTTGTAATTTACAGAAATGCAGTACCAAAGCCGCAGAGCACAAAAAAAGAACCGATGACTGTTGTACTCCCTCCCCAGAGTTGTAAAGAAGTAGAATGTGTGAGCAACGTGGCTAATACCGTGCTCGCGTCCCCATCCACCCCTTCAGACGAGTACATCAGGTCTGTAATGGGCCTCAAGCCGCGGGTAGGGCAGGGGACTTTTATCATCGGATACGACATCTGCTGATCAAACTGGACCTGCGGATGGTTAGAGAAGTAAATAAAAAGGTCTGGAAAAAACAATCAAGCACACGATACAGACATGCCTGCGAGATGGTTCAGTCGTCATTATGCATGTACTATACTCAACGTTGTGTCTATAGATATAATACAATAACAATACAACAGCAAAAATTGAGTGTGCTATACAATAAAAAATGAAAATTCAAACAAACGATCTTTAGTATAAAAGATAAAGATCGAAAATTATCTTTTTTTAGAGAGGTACAGCAGCAGGTTTCAATATTTAGATAAAGCAAGTTTATTGGAAATTCAGACTAACGAAAATTTAAAAAATCCGTTAAGGGAATTCCATTACTTAGAGATCAGTCTCAAACCACTTTCATCAGAAACTGCTGCCGAAAGAAATAGCCGGGAATAAATGCCGGAAAGACGGAATATGAAATGAAGGAAGCTGATTATAACAGGGCCTGCAGAAGTGTACTTGAAAAGGTACTTGCCGGTGAAATAAAAGACGAAGTCCAGTTGAACAAAGAAAAAAAAGATGTGAGTAAGAGACATCATCTTGCCAGCCTGCCCAGAAATGGAGATATCATTATGCAGGGTACACCTGAAGAGCGGGCCCTAATAAAGGAGTTCCTCAGGCGAAAACCCGTAAGGACAATTTCCGGAGTTGCAGTAATTGCTGTAATGACCTCTCCCGCCCCATGCCCTCATGGAGTTTGTCTGCCCTGCCCGGGAGGCCCAAAATCAGCATTTAAATCCCCTCAGAGCTACATGGGAAAAGAACCTGCAGCAATGAGAGCCATTCAACACGAGTTCGACCCTTACGCCCAGGTTCAGTCCAGGCTATCTCAGCTAAGGGAGATCGGCCACGATGTGGAGAAGGTAGAGCTGATAGTTATGGGAGGCACATTTTCAGCACGCAGCCTCGACTATCAGGAATGGTTTAGCAAACGTTGCCTTGAAGCAATGAACGATCTCACAGGCGCTGAATGGAGGGAAAATGCCTGGAAGATCGGAAAATCAGTCCCTTACATTCCGCTTGAAGAGGTTCAGAAAGCTAACGAAATAGCTGATATCCGTAACGTGGGAATAACATTTGAGACACGTCCCGACTGGGCAAGAGAAGAACATGTGGACGAGTTCCTCAGGCTTGGAGGAACAAAAGTCGAGCTTGGAGTCCAGAGTGTTTATGACTTTGTCTTAACCAGAATGCAGAGAGGACATGGTGTTGCAGAAATTGTAAGGGCTAACCAAGTTTTAAGAGACAGCGCATTTAAGGTAGGCTTTCACATGATGCCCCACCTCCCGGGATCAGATTCACAACTCGACCTGAGAGGGTTTAAAAAGCTCTTTGAAGATCCGCGTTTCATGCCGGATTACCTCAAAATTTATCCAACCCTTGTAACTGAAGGCACCCCTCTGCACAGAATGTGGGAAAACGGGGAATATCAGGCACTTTCAGATGAAGAGGCTGCAGAACTTGTTGCAGACATAAAAGCTGTCCTGCCTAAATGGGTAAGACTCCAGCGCATCCAGCGTGATATTCCCGCCAATCAAATATTTGCAGGCGTCAGAAAGAGTAACCTCAGGCAGCTTGCAGAGGAAAAACTTCGGGAAAAAGGAGGCAAATGCCACTGTATACGCTGTAGGGAAGTCGGGCACAATAGCTTGAAAGGGAGAGGGATAAACGAGAAAGACATCGAGCTTACGATGGAAACTTACGAAGCCTGTAACGGTACAGAACATTTCATTGCTTTTGAGGACCTTTCGGCAGATGTCCTTATAGGTTTTACGCGTTTGCGCTTCCCGGCTACCCCCCATCGCCAGGAACTCCAGGACTCTGCCCTTATAAGAGAACTGCACGTTTACGGCTCCATGGTACCTGTAGGAAAAGGGGCAAAACAAAAGGAATGGCAGCACCGGGGCTATGGAAAAGAACTTATTGAGCACGCTGAAAAAACGGCATATGAATCCGGCTACAGGAAACTTGCAATAATCAGTGGAATAGGTGCCAGGGAATACTACCGAAAACTCGGATATACTCTTGACGGAGCTTATATGTCAAAAACTCTGAGGGGCTAAAAAGATGGCTATCTTCCACTACATGCCTTAAACTGAGTTTTCCACCGGTACTTTACACAACCTTTTGGGTTCCTGAACCTATCCAGAGTTACTGGAACCCTTGAGATTCCTGCATATAGTTGTCCTTATAGGGACTTTTTGGCACTATATTTGCTTTTCTAGCATCTATCAGAATACATCCGGGAACACCATCTTAAGCACTTACCGTTTTCTCCCCACATTATGTTTCAAGTGTCTGGCTTCCCCACTAACTATTTTTTCAACTCCCTTTATACACCGGATATTATTATAATAGATTTTTATAAAAACGGGACTTTTTATCAGCTTGCTCCTGACAGTTTATTTCAGATTTTGGGTTTAAAAAAGTAGAGTAAAGAAAAATATATAAATATTAATTTGTAAAAACATTTTAATAAAATTCAATAGGATAAATATGGAACTTTGGTTTTTTAGTTGTAGAGTAGACCAGGGTTTCGATTTGGGTCTAAAAAGTTAAGAGGAAAAAAGGGCTAAAACCTCAACAAGCAAGGCAATAAAGAGAAATTGATAAAATTGGTTATTATAACTTTTCCCTTATAATAACCACTTATATTTTAAAGATATAAGGTCTCTCAAATATAATTAATGTAAAAATATAAATAGTACTGTGTAAATAAAGTAAGTCAACTGAATAATAATATTAAAGCGCAAGTCAAAATTTCTGCGTTAGTAAAATTAAACTAACCAGAGACTAAAGAGTTCATTATAAAAAAAAATTCAGTTAAAATATCAATTTTAGAGAATGCGGGGGGTTATATAGAAAATGAAAAATATAAAAATGATTGGGGAGGAATATTCTGTTCTAAGTACCTATAAAATGAGGAAAGACAACCTATAAAAAATAATTATTAAACTGGACTCCCTGTCCAGCGCATTCGAATCTACACATTTAACAGGGAGATTTACAGAGAAATGTTAAATAGTATGGTACAATATCGTATACCCGTCTTCACGAATTGTACAAAATATTTACAAGTTATATAAAAAATATAAAGATGTCAACTTTTGGTTTTCCGAAAAATACTCTTAAAGCTTCAGAAAAAACTACGGGTCACATTTTAAGGTAAATCCGTAATATATGAACTATATAAACCTGAAAAAGAAAATAATTATAAAATGCAAAACATGAGGCAATTAAGAGATTTGGTTTCAAGAATAAATTTTTGATTAAAATAAAAATAAAAAAACATTCATAAAAAAATAAATATTATGAGACATTAACATAATAAAAAACGTAATATATCAGCTCCGAAAACCCCACTCATGTTTTGAATTTTAAAGACAAAAACAAACCCAAAATTAAACCTGAGAAACCCTAAATCAAACCTGAGAAACCTTAAATTAAACCCTAAATCAAACCCTAAATCAAACCCTAAAACAAACTCTAAAAAACCTGGAAAGAGCGGTGATAAAAATGAAAATTAGAGTTGTAAGCTCAAAAGAAGAAATTGACACTTTAAAACTCAATGAGGAAATTGTCCATCTTGCATTCAGACCATCCAACAAGGACATTTTTAAGCTCATTCTGAAGTGTCCAGAAGTAAAAGCGATCCACATCCCAAGCTCATACAAGAGAACGATTTCCAGTTCTGCACAGATGTATCTATCGATGCAGAACATTGCTTTGCTTGAGGGCGATGTGTGGGGCCACAGAAAAGACATTAACGAATATTCCGAAGTTTCCCAACATGTATTTGACCGTATAAAGGAACTGAAAGAAGAGGGAAACTCCGATGAAGACACTATAGAAAGACTTGTAAGGGAAACAAGGCTCAGCCCGGAGTTTGTAACCTTTATCATATCAAATTAAAATAAAGTTCTAAATAAGCCGATCAAAATTCTGATCGGCGTTCATTCTCCGGCAGAATTCCCTGCTTAAACTTTTTTTAAATATTCAGAGACATATCCTGAAGCAAATCCTATAAGTTCCAGAGCTGATGCAGGAAAAAATGTATCGGAAAACGTGTCTCTCGGAATTAATTAATTTAAGAGTTCCAGTCACCAGCAAGCTTTTAAAGAAAACTATCCTTCAGGATAAAAATTTCTTTTAGAAATAACAAATTAGATGTAATTAGATATTTTCTCATACAGGAACCTTATTTCATACATCAGTACATTTTAGCAACTACCAGTGATACAAGAATATTATTGATGTAGAAATATTACTGAGCCTGATATGCATTACTTTTATCAGTGCCTGACCGATAACATCTTTACTCTTACCAGAAACCTACCCTAAAACCCATATTATCTGTCTTCGGTATGCATACCTGTGCCACCAGCATTCATTATCTATTGTCCACATGCATTATAGTGCTACTGGAATTCATAATATGTTTCCCGTCTGTATCATCTTTGCTATCCGAAAGAAAATAGAAAATAAACCCGGGCATTGCCCTTATGTTTTAAATAAAAAGCTTAAGTAAAATAGAGAAAAACAGGAGAACGGATTTTATGACCGAGTTCGAACATGTGCTTGTAAACTCATTTAACGCATACATTGAGGAAAAAGGCATAAGAGCCATCTCCTACCGGCTTAAGCAACACAGGTTTACTTCTCAGTTCCTTGACGTGCTTGTAGATTCCCTTGACCCTGACCTGTACCTGGGGATCGAATGTAAAAGTATCTCTGTGGAGAAAGGAGCAAACGCACTTTACTTCACCCAGCATTTTACTGTAGACAAAAAAGGCATCCATCAAATAGACAGGATTTCAGACTACCTGAATAGATCGGGAAGGAGGGGATTCCTTGCAGTAGAGCTTCGCCTCGGGACAGGTCATGACAGGGAAGCATATATGGTCCCCTGGGAAGAGCTGGAGAAGAGTTATCATGCAAAAAATCTTAAACTAACAATACAGGAAATCCGAAATTTTCCGGAAATGAAAAGAGATGGAAAAGATTACATGATAAACCCTAAAGAATGGGGAAGAAAAAATCGCTGGGAAAAAGACAGTTAAACTGAAGCTAGCAGAGAATCTCGGAGAAAGTAATGACTGAAATTATGGAAGCATTTAGAAAAGAAGCCGGCAGGTGTGCCGAAGAGATAAGAAAACACAGGTCAGTGCATGTAGTATCTCATATAGATGCAGACGGACTGACTTCTGCAGGGATAATCTGCACAGCTCTTGAAAGGGGAAATATCGAATATACAGCACGTTTTGTAAAGCAACTCGATGAAAAAGCCCTTGACACTCTCGCAGACGAAAACCATGAGTTAATAGTTTTTACGGATCTCGGAAGCGGGATGTGCGAACATATAAAATCCCGCAGGATCAATGCTGTTGTCTCAGACCACCACCAGCCTCAGGGAACTCTGGAGTTTCACCTCAACCCACACCTTTTTGGGGCGAACGGTTCTTACGAACTGAGCGGTTCTGGAACCACTTACCTTCTGGCTTCAGCCCTCGGAAAAAACAGGGACCTTTCCTCACTTGCCATAGTAGGGGCTGTAGGGGATATGCAGCACCTGAAAATGGGGCAGCTTGTAGGAATTAACAGGGAAATTCTGGAAGAAGGAGTGAGAGGAGGGAACCTCGAATTCAAAAAAGACCTGACCCTGTTCGGAAAGCAGACCCGCCCAATCTACAAACTTCTGCAGTACTCTTCCGATCCTTACCTTCCCGGACTTACCGGAGATGAAGAAGCTTGCATAGAATTTCTTCATTCCCTGAATATTCGCCACAGTCAGGACGAGCGCTGGAGGCGCTGGATAGAACTTGAGGTTTCGGAAAAACAGAAAATTGTCTCAGGGCTTATCCAGTATTGCCTTAAATCAGGAATACCGTCATACAGGATCGAGCGCCTGATAGGCGAGGTGTACGTCCTTCTCAATGAAAAGGAAGGAACGGAAATGAGAGATGCATCAGAGTTTTCCACTCTTCTCAATGCTACTGCCCGGTACGACCATGCTGACATCGGGCTTGCAGTCTGCATGGGGGACAGGGAAAACGCCTACGAAGATGCCAAAAAACTGCTTGCTGAACACAGGCAAAACCTCGTTAACGGGCTTCTGTACGTAAAAGAAAATGGCATTACTCAGCTCAATAACATCCAGTACTTTGATGCAGGTTCGCAGATAAAGGAAACCATTGTAGGAATAATTGCAGGCATGAGTTCCACAATAGTTGAAAACAGGAATCTTCCAATTATTGCCTTTGCAAAAACAGAGGGAGGAGTTAAGGTCTCAGCAAGAGGGACGCAGGACCTGATCCGCAGAGGAGTAAACTTATCTGAAGCAATGTCAACTGTCTCGGCAGAAGTCGGCGGGGCAGGCGGCGGACACGATATTGCCGCAGGGGCAACTATTCCTGAGAACGTAAAAGAAGAGTTTGCCCGAAAGCTGGACCTTTTCATAGGAGAACAGCTTCGACGGAAAGCAAATTCAAGATAATGTAGGCTGCCCTCCGGAAATCATTCCGGAAAGCCGGATACCACGAAAAGCAAATTCAAGGCTCGGTGAATGAAGGACGGGGGTTTCTGGAATAGAGGTAATAAGCAGGTTTCAGACCAGATCTTCGATCCGGCTCATTTCCTTGAAAGAAATTAACCTTGACATTGCGCTTGTGTCTATAGGAATTCCATACTCCTGCACAACAGCCATCGGATTTGTTCCTCCAATGACAACTATTCCGAGGTGGTCTCTCTCAATAGGGACATCAAGAACTCTTGTGTTTGGTTCTCCCACTTCCAGAATTCCGCTGAAGCCTGCATCAAGAAGGTCAGAAAGGCTACTTTCAATCGCATCTCTTGCAACCATGGGAGCTTCCCTCAGGTTTGCGAGAACCTTGCCTGAACCTGTCCTGAGCATTTCAGATACGGAAGTGATTCCCTGAGACATCAGGACTTCCAGGGGATCTACAGTTGTACTTACATATGTCAGCACATCGGTAAAACGTACAGGAATTCCGTTTCGTATCTGGACAACACCGCCAAGCTTCGGATTTACAGGAATTCCTGCTTTTAGCAGTACGCCGTCAATAGTTATACTGCAAACAGTCCCGACCCCTACCTTTCCGTTTTCAATGGTCAGGTTTCCGATTGATTCCCCTTCGGAAATTACTTTTACGTAAGGGGTCACGGAAAGTCCGCTTGAGATAACCATCTTGAAGATCCCGAGCACATCGTCCAAGTCTTTTTTATCGATAAGCGAGAGATTAAGTATGACGTCTCCATCCATTTTCTTCGGATCAAATGTAGTCCTGTACATGAGATCTCTGATTCGGGATGATGTAAACTGAATACGGTATCCATTTTTTTGCATTTCAACCCTCCTGTAATTGAAAGTATTTATACCTATTATAAGTTGTGTATTAGTATGGAAGAAAAACATCCTCCCGATTGGCATCAACCCTCTGTCTGTAAGTCCCCTGCCTTAAAGGCTATAATAAAAAAAGATAAAAATAAAGGTTTCTCAGAGGAGTCTTCAGGAAAAATGTATTAGAACGTGAGCTCGTGTATATCATGAGAAACTCGGAATCCTTTTCACAACACTCCCGCTAAGAAACCCATAAAATCCTGCGGAGCCGTTAAGAATCTTAGTTTGTCAGCTCTATGCAAAAGATCATACATATTTTCTCCGGAATCAAGCCTGAGTTCATCAAAGCTCAGTGGTTTGACATAACGAATGGATGGGATATCCCTGTAAAGAGGGTTTTTGGCAAAGCCATCTTTAAGAAGGAAATAGGCAGCTCCGGAAAGTCTTTTTACAGGCTCATAGACCGAAGAGAAATCACGGCAAACCCAGTTTGCCATCTCAAGACTCTTTTCTGAAGCGTTTATTGTTACATGCCCGTACCCGGGCGGGACAAGCACCATATCTCCTGTTTCTGCTTTGATTACTGCCACATCCAGAACAATGTCCTCTTCTCCAGGCTCCACTTTCTGCAGTAGATAAGTAGCAGAACCTTCAAGCACCTGGTAAATCTCAGGATAGGAGACATCGGTTCCGGGAACCTGCGGATGGTAGTGACCTACGGTTTTAATATATTCTGACCCAAGCATTCCGGGAGGGATTCTTGTAATGTCATATCTGAGGTGGTGGGTTTTAATGTTCTCAAGATCAGCATCATTTTTGGCAAGATCCCTGAACATGTAATACATGTCTTTATTTCTTTCATCTACCCTTTCAAACCATTCCCTATCAAATACCACATCTTCCATATCGTGGAGTTTTCTTACATCCGCCACAGTGACTTTATCCCCGAACTTCAGTGTTACTGCCATTAAATTCCCCTTTGTTTCAGAGCATATAGATAACGTTCAATACCACAGCGAGCCTGTTCAATTACATACAAGATTTACATACAAGATTTTGCCATAAAAGTTAGCAGTGAATCAGTAAGGCCAAAATCCAGAACAGCAATAGGAGTGTATAAGTTATTAACTGACAATATATACATATTGCTGACATTTCTACTTTTTGGCGACATCAGGGGAGGAAAACTGCACTGTTTCACGTCTTCAAAGCTTTTTCAACCATTTTCGGGTAAGTAAGTTCAATAATAGTTTTCAGATTTACTATATCCTCCCGGTTATATTTAAGAAGCAGGTCCAGAGCTTCCCTATCGCCCTTCTCATACTTCCTCCAGAGCCGGACCGCATCAAATCCATCCATACCATCCGTATCCTCACTTCTGCAGATCCCGAGCACCTTCTCGATATTTTTGAGACCCCCGCCATACCCGATACGCCGGAGGGGATACATCAGGTCGATGTGGAGCTGCTTGAATTCGATTTCGGGAAATTCGGATTTTATGAAAGGAATATCAAAGCGGGCTCCGTTAAAGGACACGAGGAGCTTGTATTTTGAAAACTCCTCCACGATGTCATCAAGATTGATTCCCCTCACATACATTTTGGACTCATTCCCGTCATAGATTCCAACAACGGTAATCCTGTCCCTGCTGGGGGAAAGCCCTGTGGTTTCGATGTCAAAGAAAGCGACAGAGTCAGAAAACAGAGAATAAGTCCTCCAGTGTTCTGCAGAAGGGAGACGCTGTGAAAAAAAGAAGCAATCTCTTGCAGCCAGATGTCTAGAAGACATCTTTATTTCGTCACATATTCTGGTTTTCCTTGATAAAGGAATTGAGATTCTATCTTCCATTTCCAGGAACTCTTCCCAGGTATTTATTCCTGAAGCCCAGATCTTCTGCTCAAGAGCTTTTCCTACGCCCGGAATGTGAATATATGTGTTCTTTAGCATTTTTCCCCTGAACCATTGTAGGTGATCTTTAATAAAAATACTGCATGAGGACTGAAAGTGATATAGAACGCAGACAGTGGCTTTCAATAAATATAAACCCTACATTAAATGATCAGAACAGGGAAAATGTTCACTAAATAGACATAAATCCGGGTCAATTCGTTCGGACATGTATTTAAGAGTCGACCTTGCCGTACGGAATCGTTCCGGATCCACACCGACAAGGTTAATATACTTAGTCAGTGATAATATAGAGTATTCTTTATTTCTTTCGGGGGCAAAATATAAAGAGGATTTATAGAGTTCAACTTAATAAGATTGGGGAAAAAACACAAGTTCAGGACTTCTAGAAAGCCAAAAAAATAAATACTAAGATATAGTTACCACCAAACCGATTAGAAATTAAGGATCGATTTTTACAGGCAGGAGTCGAGAAAGCTTCCTGCAAATGAATCTTTTATACGGGTGTGCAAGTAATGGCTAAAATTTCCGTAATTGGTGCAGGAAATGTAGGTGCGACCACAGTCCAGCGGCTAGCTGAACTGGAACTGGGCGAAATTGTCATGACAGATATTGTGGAAGGACTACCACAGGGAAAAGCTCTTGACCTCATGCAGGCAGGAGCAATAAATGATTATGATACACAGGTAACAGGTACTAATGATTATGCAGACATTGCAGACTCTGACCTGGTGATTATTACAGCCGGGATTGCCAGAAAGCCCGGAATGAGCAGGGAAGACCTTATTAAAACCAATTCAAAAATAATAGGAGAGGTATCCCGAAATATTGCAGAGTATTCTCCGAACTCCATTGTTATAAATGTCACAAACCCACTTGACATTATAACATATGTAGCTATGAAAGCAACGGGCTTTGAGCCAAAAAAGGTCTTCGGGATGAGCGGAGTTCTTGATACAGGTCGTTTTGCAAGCTTTATAGCAGAAGAACTGAAGTGTTCGAAAAAGGATGTCGAAGCAATGGTTATAGGAGGCCACGGAGACCTTATGGTTCCCCTCCCCCAGTATACCACAATCTCGGGAGTTCCGCTTCCGGAACTGCTTCCGGATGAGACAATTGCCAGGCTTGTAGAAAGGACAGTGAATGGAGGAGCCGAAATCGTAGGACTTCTCAAACAGGGAAGTGCATTTTATGCCCCGTCTGCAGCCATTGTGCGCATGGCAGAAGCCGTGCTTAAAGATTCAAAGCGCATTCTTCCGGCGTCTGCATATCTTGAGGGACAGTATGGGCAGGAAGGGATTTACTTCGGAGTGCCCGTAAAACTGGGAGCAAATGGGATAGAAGAAATCCTGGAACTCGAACTTGATGAAAGCCAGTCTGAGATATTAAGAAAATCCTCAGAAACGATAAGAAGGGGAATCTCACAGCTAGACATATAAAAAAGAAACCAAAAAATAAACCATAAGAGGCGTAATAAACAGATCAGAGCTGAAAGGTAAGTATTAACAAAAGAAAGGTTTAACAAAAGAAAGGTTTAACAAAAGAAAAGTTTCAGTTGACGGAAAAATCAGTACATTTTTTTCGGCAGGTTTTTTAGGCAGGTTATAAGAAACTCAGAAGCCTGCCCAATTTACCAGTTTATTTCTGTTTTTAAATGTCTCTAAAAAATACAAAAACAAAGTTAATCCTTATTGATCAATTCGGAGAAGAGAAGGTGAGTTAACTACCCGCTAAATCTAAAGATTTAACGGGTTTCCTGCTAAAGCACTATGAATTTAAAGTTTCCATTCCCACGGCCAGGACAATTCGGAAAAAAATTAAATCGAGAAAAACACCACCTCTGACTAACTTAAACACGGAGTATTTATTATAGAAAACAGATTAAAAATCCTTTTTCTCAGAGAAAGGCAATAGATAATTCGTTAATCGTAAACATTAAGTTTAAGTAGAACTGTAGAATCTGGAACTATATTTTTAATAGAGAAGAGAGCTCAGTAAAACTGTAAGATATATAAGTATGTTTTTCATATAAGGTAGAGGAAGATATTTAAATAAATTTAGGATGCATAGATAACTTAAATTAATTAATAGAGCTGGGATATAATGCGCGAAGAACTCACATCACTCTTTGGCCTAAGCATATACACAAACAACGGTGTTTATGTAGGGAAATTGCAGGACCTTGTAATTGATGTAGAGGAACAGAAAGTAACAGGACTTGCTGTTTCGGACATTAACAGGGAACTTTTTGATCTAAGCAGCAGAGGTATTATTATTCCCTACCGGTGGGTTATAACAGCAGCAGACATTATAATAATCAGAGACGTTATCCAGAGATACAAAAAGAGGAAAGAAGACTGAATGGTCTTTCGAAAAGTCATATGAAAAACCGGGAAATCTATGCTGAAATGCGCTGTATCCCGCCAGTGGTCTTGCGCGCTGACGGCAGGAATTTCAAAAATACACTTTCAGGCCTGGGCTTTGAGAAACCCTATGATAAAACCTTCGCCAGAGCGATGGCGAACACTGCCGAACTCTTCATCGAAAAAAGCGGTTTAAGCCCTCTTTTTGCCTATACTTTTTCAGATGAAGTCAGTTTTCTTTTCGCAGACCTTCCTTTTGACGGCAGGGTGGAAAAAATAGATTCTGTTGTGGCGAGCTTTCTGGGAAGTGCCCTTACGATAGAACTGCGGCTTGAAGAACCCATAGCTTTTGATTCCAGATTGGTAGCTCTTCAAAAAGAGGAAATTCCTGAGTACTTTCACTGGAGGCAACTGGAAGCCTGGCGCAACTTTGTGGCAGCCTGGGGATACTATGCCCTCAGGAACGAAGGTGTGGGGAAGAATGAAGCTGCAAAGTGTCTGAAAGGAAAAAAAGAATGGAAAATTCATGAGATGCTTTTTGAGAGAGGCATCAATCTTGCGGCGCTTCCTGCCTGGCAGAGGAGAGGAATCATTATATCAAACGAAGAATATGAAACCCATGGTTTCAATCCGGTATCTGGCAAAGAGGAAAAATCCCTGCGAAGAAAAATAACTCAGAACTGGGAAATCCCGAAATTCAAATCCGAAGAAGGGATACCGTTTTTAGAGAAACTTATTAATAGAAACTGAAGTGTTTCAGAATAAAAAAAGAAAAGGAATGTAGATGTAATGGACAGACTTGAGCTTATAAGAAGAAATGTTCAGGAAATTGTTACCGAAGAAGAATTGGAAGGACTCCTTAAAAATAAAGAAACCCCCCGTGCTTACGTAGGATACGAACCGAGCGGAAAAATCCATATGGGGCATGTCCTTACCGTAAACAAATTAATAGATTTGCAAAAAGCAGGATTCAAAATCACTGTCCTGCTTGCAGATGTACACGCTTATATGAACAAGAAAGGCACTCTGGAAGAGGTCAAGAAGATTGCAGACTACAACCGGCGCTGCTTTATCGCTCTCGGGCTTGATGAAGTACAAACTGATTTCGTTTACGGGTCAGACTTCCAGCTGGGAGCCGAGTACATGTTAAATGTGCTCAAACTTTCAAGAACAGTCACCCTTAACAGGGCAAAGAGGAGCATGGACGAAGTAGGGCGTGCAATGGACGACCCGACAGTTTCCCAGATGGTATATCCCCTGATGCAGGCTATTGATATTGCCATGCTCGGAGTGGATGTGGCGGTCGGAGGGATTGACCAGAGGAAAATCCACATGCTTGCCCGCGAAAATTTAAAGAACCTCGGATTTGAAGCACCGATCTGTATTCACACTCCTATTCTCCTTGGGCTTGACGGAACCAAGATGGCTTCTTCAAAGGACAATTTTATTTCAGTAGATGATACGGAAGAAGAGATCTACAAGAAGTTTAAGAAAGCTTTCTGCAAGATAGGAGACGTAGAAGAAAACCCGATTCTTGCTCTTTTCCGCTATCATATCATCCCAAGATACGAAACAGTTGTTATTGAAAGGCCTGAGAAATTCGGTGGAAACCTCACATACCACAGTTACGCTGAGATGGAAAGTGACTTTATAGAAGAAAAAGTCCACCCAATGGACCTTAAAAATGCAGCTGCAAAATATATAAATGAGATTCTGGACCCTGTCCGAAAAGTTCTTCTATGAATTCCGGAAGGGTAAACCCCTTCCAGAAAATTTTAGAAAAAATCCGGGGTGAAGGCACATTCTTATGGGGAGTAGGACGTCACATAAAAATGCCTGAAGATCCTGGATAAAATGTTATATAGCTATAAGGCATAGAATATTTGGAAAGTTAGTTCAGATATCCAGGGTGCTTTTTATGAAATATGTTTACCAGGACTCTACGGAACTGCCTGTACAGAGGGATTTCATTGAAGATCTGAAATCATACATAGACATAACTGCCCGAGTAATCCCTCTGGAGAATTCCATAATAGAACTTAAGTGCAAAAATAAAGAAGCACTCCATGAATTGAACAACAGAATAACTGGAATGAATATCTTCGAAGAGAAACTCAGCTCATTGGTTAATAAATTAATAAAAGAGATAGGTACAGAGGATTTAGTACCCTGTGCTGACTCAATTCTGATCACCTGCAATGAAAATTTCGGGCGAAAGCATGAAATTCTTGAAATAGAGTCCAGAAAAATTGAAAATGGAACCGCTCAGGAGTGTCAAAAAATTGAGAGCAAGGTTCTTGAGGTTCTCAATCCTTTTTTGATCTCAGGAATATATGGAGCCAAAAAGAGATTTGAGCTTTCCAGCAGTATAAGCGGAGTTTCAGGGGAAGTAGAAGGTTCGGTTTCAGGCTTGCAATACTATTATAAACTCTGGTTTACAGAAGAGCCTCTGACAGTAGAGAGGCTTATTGATAGCTTGAGCCTGCCGGGATGGACAAGGACAGGAATCCTGCGAAAAGAAGAGAAAATAAAAATGCAGGACCTCTCCGAGTTTCTCGTAAGTTCCCTTGAATATGACAGCGAAAGAAATATCCGTCTTGTTCTTGAAAATAAAAAAGCAAACCGGAAGTTCAGGATAGAAGGCAGCGGGCTCAAGTACTTTGTATATGAAGATGATAAAGAGATTACTGCCGACAAAGAGCTTGGTGCTCTTATAGATATGAAGGTTCTTGCTAAAATTCCGGAGAAGATCCAGAATTACCTCCGGACAAATATCCGAACCTATACCCTTTCAAAAGTCCTGCTTGACGAAGAAGATGCCGTCTCTACAAACCAGATTTTCGACTGCCTGAAAGTAATTGCCGAACAGTACGGTGTGATCGTCCATGAGTGTCTGACAAAAGGGCTTAATAAAGAAGAAATTACCATCAAAATGGAAGAAGCCGACGGAACAAGAACTGAAAAGTATATCTCAAAGGCTGAAATGTATATCCGTCTTTCCGATGTAGGAAGCGAAGGCGTTGAGATTGCCGAAATACTTGGCGTGGACAGTAGGGCTCAGATTAAGGACAGTAAATACCTGATCGTCTAAGTCTTTTTAAACGTTATCTTTTTGGAGTGTTTATATACATTACATTTTAAATAATATATTTTGTAAATTATATTATATATATTATATGTAATAGGTAATATATTACGTTGTATACTGTTCGTTTTATAGTTTACTTTTTCATTTCTATTTTAGAAATCAATTCTTTAGACTTTTTCTCTCCTTCTATCGCTTGCAGATTTTAGATAGTACAACTCATGAGCTGTAACATCTGGAGAAAGGAGAAATAAAAGGGCATCTACTACGGAATTTTGATACATTAATGAGCAGCTGTAATAGATTCAAAAAGAAAATCTTCCGGGATTTGGTTAATTGGATGAAATAAACAGATATAGATAAATTTATATTATGTTAGGTTTGAACCTGCAAGAACCCAAAGAGAAAAGCCTCAAGAAGGCTGATACTCGAACTGCCAAACTTTTTTCAATGATTAGATAATTGAAAGTGTCGAGCCTTAAATATGAAGCAGGAGAAGTAACGTATTGTACGAAGTAACCCTCGTTCAAGGTATAAATATTTTGGATCAGGAGTTTACCGGAAAATTTATTCCGAGATAAAAATAAGAAACTTAATTTCGATGAATTATATAGCTACTTGTTAATAAGCTACTGATGTACCAGAAATTTATATTCATAGATGTGTGGGGACGGAGGCTAATAAAAATGAAAATAAGTTTTTTTCATTATTTGATTTATTTGTTGATAATAATGCTAATTCCTGGAATTATGCCTGTTACGGTTGCTGCAGCTGAGGACATACCTTCCGAGGATGACGGAAATATAACTATTTTACTGCCTGACCTGGTAATTGAGGATCTTTTCTGGAACCCGGTTAATCCAGAAACCGGAGAACAGGTGACCATCACAGCAACAGTAAAAAACCAGGGAGATGCAACTTCAGGAACAACAAATCTGGTTTTTTATAGCAACGGGAGTCAGATAGGAGAAAGCTCAGTCCCTGAAATAGAAGCTGGAAACAGTGAACAAATATCGTTTTCATGGATATCGGAAACTGAAAGTACAGTGGAGATAAGTGCAAAGGTAGATGAAAAAGATTCAGTGGAAGAAAGCAATGAGGATAATAACGTCAAAACGGCGGGGTTTATAACTTTCAAAAAGAACAGATTCCCGGACCTGATAATAGACACTCTTGAACTCCCTGAAAATCCCAGCCCAGGAAAACATCAGAATATATGGATAAGTGTGAAGAACCAGGGAACATCGGCATCACAAAAGACAACTCTGACACTCTACATTAACGGAAGTGCTGTTAACTACTGGAATGTGCCCAGGTTATCCAGGGAGGAAAGCAACTATGCCTTATATACATGGTTTCCGATAGAAGAAGGATCTGTAGACATAAAAGCAGTTGTTGATGAGGGCTACCTCGTAGATGAGAGCAACGAAGAGAACAATGAAAAAACATCCACCGTAACAGTAGCAAAAGAGTTTATTCCTGACCTGATAATTGAAGATATCGTGCCTGAATCGGCTGAGGGTGAACTCGGAAAGACCCTGAACCTCACCCTGAAAGTAAAGAACCGGGGTACGTACCCCTCTGAGGAAGTCCGGGCAAAATATTATATTAACGGAACCGCCCCCACACAGGATGATATTCAGATTCCAGCTCTTTCAAGAGGTGAAGGAGCAGATGTCATCTTCTCTCTTGTCCCGGATAGAGAAGGACAAATGGAAGTAAGAGTAATTATTGACTCTGGTTCAGACGTTCATGAAAGTAATGAAGATAACAATCAATTCACAAAAATTATAAACGTAAAAACCATACTTCCGGACCTTATAGTAGAGTCGCTTTCTTTAAACCCGGAAGCGCCCAGAGTAGGAGATGACATTAATTTCACAATATCAATAAAGAACAATGGGCTCAGGGACTCGGCAAGCAGCGAGCTAAAATATTATATCAACGGGAATAATGTAACTCAGACCGGTAAAGTATCGATGCCAGCAACTGCCGTAGGGGAAACCACAAAAGGTACTCTTCACTGGGTTCCTGAGGCAGAAGGAAACATAAATGTGAGAATGGTAGCAGATGACGGAAATGCCATACGTGAGGAAGACGAAACAAACAATGAACTAACCAGGACTGTAAGTATCTCCAAACAGACTACTCCCGGCAATGAAGGAAGCTCCGATTCCAATTCAGGTTCCAGTTCCAGTAGGAAAAGCAGCAGTATGGGAAGTGGCGTTTCCAAAGAGCCAGCTAAGAATGTAGAGGTCAAAGAGCTTGATACAAGGAACATTATGAGTGGCTACCATGTCAAATATGATTTCGCGAAAAACGTCACATGTATCACATATATCGAGTTTGACCCGATGAAGACCTTTAAGAAAACAACAGCAACCGTAGAAGTGCTTAAGGGAAAATCCATTTTTGTAAAGAAGCAGCCTCCTGGCAGGATATACAGGCAATTAAACATCTGGCTGGGAAATAAAGGAGCAGGGCTTCCGGCTTCCCTTAAGAACAGCTATACAGGGTTTAAAGTTGAAAAGGAATGGATAAAAAACAACAGTGTTGATGAATCCAATATAACCCTTCTGTGGTACGATAGCAAATGGCAACCGCTAAGCACCAAAAAAACAGGTGAAGACAAAAACTATGTTTATTTCAGGGCAAAAACGCCTGGTTATTCTTCATTTGCAATAAGTGAATATACGGGAGAAGAGGGAACTGTAGAAGGAGATGAAGATGGAATACAGGAAACTCTGAGAAGCTGGAACGGCGAAGGGAAGGCAATCCTGAACAGCAGTGCAGAAAGAGAAGGCGGCACAGGAAAAAAGCCGATGGGAATGGCTAAAATACTTCTTGCTATTTCCCTGCCTCTGTTTATGATCATTGCAGAGTACTTTGTTCTGAAGAAAAAGATCTGAAAAGATTCCTTTTCTTCAACCCCTATTTATTCTATGCTCAAAAGAGACAGATTTTTAACTCTTAAACATACCGATTTTCAGACCAGTTTTCTTCCAGCCAGAAGAGCCCCGACTACAGAGCCAATAATGCCTGTTATCGCGGTATGAGCTATGATAACTATTGTAATTATGAAAGTAGAGGCTGCTACAAACCCCCCAAGGACAGGGGCATCCCGCAGAACGGTCACAAGGACTCCCCCAAGAAGAAAGCCAGGGATTATCATGAAAACCGTCATAAGGAATCCGGACTTAAGCCCTCCTCCAAAGCCTCCGTCTGCATAATAACCCGCCAGTAAGCCTCCCAGAAAAGGAGCTACTGAGTTTACGACCGGAATAAAATAAAAAATTATAGTACAGACCATACCTATTAATGCGCCACTTATGGTTCTACCCATTGTTTAGACCCCCATGTTAAAGCAAGTCGAACCGGAAATTAATATAAATTTGATTTGATAATTATTAAGGATATAGTTGGCCCTCATATTAAATATATAGCTGAACCATTATACGTCACTTCCAAAGAAAGGAATTTTTATAATTATACCCTCAAATTTTTTTGCAGAACTCAAGGACTAAACCTGTAAATTCATTTTTAAGCTTGAGTCCCGGAAGAGAATGAAGCCAGTATAACGGAGACGCTGTTTGCAGCAATTATTGCAGGATCGTCTACCTGGATTCAGTAGAACAGCCAGAGAACCATGCAAGAAGTCGAGCAAAGCAGCATTAGAAGAGATATATCTTTTGTGGATTTCGTTGTCGGGGCGTTTATAAGCGGAGGGGAAAAAGCTATAGTTGTCAGGGCACCTGCAATATAACCGATCATATTGATTTTAATCTTCCGGATTCTGATTCGAGGCTAAAAAATGGATTCCAGGGTAACTTTAGAATAGATAAAATAGAGTTGGCATCCGGATTGTAATAAAAACTTATTCAAGAAACAGAACCCTGAAAACAGAACTCTGATAACAGAACTCTGATAACAGAACTCTGATAACAGAATCCTGATATAAGTGTACCCTCCTAAACCTTTATGGGGATACCGTATGACAGAAAACTGCCTTTTTTGCAAGATAATATCAGGGGAAATCCCTTCAAACAGGATATATGAGGATGATGCCGTTTACGCATTTCTTGACATTTACCCGGCAAGCGAGGGGCATACGCTCGTTGCTCCTAAAAAACATTTCAGCAATTTTACGGATATGAATGCAGAAGACATTGCCCTGCTTTTTGAAGCTGCAAGAAAAGTTACTGCTGCGGTTGAGAAAGCATTTTCAGCAGAAGGATCGAACGTCGGCATAAATAACGGGGAAGTAGCAGGACAGGAAGTTCCCCATGTACATGTACACGTTATTCCAAGAAAAAAAGGGGATGGAGGACGAGGAATAAAATCAATTGTATGGACTGAACCCGATACTACCAATCTGGAAGAAGTTGCGGAAAAGATAAGAAAAGCCCTGTGAGGAAAAAGAAAAACTTTAAGTAAAAAATGACACCGGCAAAAGACAGGTGAATAACCAGAGAGAAGAGACAGCTCCGGGATAATATTTTCAATACGAAACGATAATATATTTTTTGGAATATAGTGAATTTAGGGGAAGAAGGCATAGTTATCTTTAGAAACCTTCCATTTCTCTTACTTTGGGGGTAAGAACAGTGGCAGAGCTGGAAGTAGATGTTAGAGGGCAGACCTGCCCGGTCCCGCTGGTAGAGTGCAGAAAAGCATTCAAAAGAGCCTCTCCAGGAGACCTTGTAATAGTAAAGGGCACGCATCCGGCATCAAAAAAAGAGATTCCCATGGCATGTGAGGCGATGGGACTCAAGGTGCTGGAGATCGAAGACAAAGAGGGAGGAAAAGAGTGGGAGATAAAGATCCGGAGGTAAGCCCGGAAAAGGAGTGGAAATGGGGGAAAAAGCAGTTATTGTCCTGCATAGCGGGGATATGGACAAGGTATACAGTGCGCTCATAATAGGAAACGGAGCCCTGGCAATGGGAATGGAAGCCTCCATATACTTCACTTTCTGGGGGCTCATGCGGCTTAAAAAAGGGGAACTTGAAAAGGGGCCGCTTTCCAAAATGAATATGATGGGCATGGGCAGGCAGATGATCAAAAAGAGGATGGATAAAGCCAATGTAGCTTCCCTTGAAAGGCTGATGAGTGATTTCAAGGAACTTGGCGGAAAGATCATAGCCTGTGAAATGACCATGGAGATAATGGGCATAACAAAAGAAGAGCTTCGAACGGAATTAGTGGACGAATGGGGAGCTGTTGGCACGTATATCCAGGAAGCAAGAAATGCAAACATAACTCTCTTTATCTGATCCAGAAAGGATTTCCGGATTTAGAATTGTCATTTTAGTCCGGAACTTGTGGGTTTTGCTTCGATTCTTAAACCTCATCACGTCCGTTTCGGTTGCGAATCTCAATATAAATTGAGTTTAATCTGAGGAGGGGGAAGAGATATTTGAAAATATGATTTATCTTGACAATGCTGCATGTACCCGGCTGGATGAGAGGGTGCTTGAAGCAATGAAGCCTTACTTTTTTGATACTTATGCAGTAGCGACGTCTGAGTTTGGTTATTCTATGGGCATCGATGCAAAGGAGGGGCTGGAAAATTCCAGGGAAGGTATAGCTTCAAGGCTTGGTGCGGATTCCGAAGAAATTGTGTTCACTTCAGGGGATACGGAATCAAGCAACATGGCGCTTAAAGGAGCAACCTGGGCCCTTAGGGAAAAGAAAGGCAAGCATATTATCGTCTCGAAGATAGAGGATTTTCCGGTATTAAATACGGCAAAAACCCTCCAGAAGCAGGGCTTTGATGTAACTTTTCTGGATGTGAATGCCGAAGGGTTTGCAGACCTTGAAGGGCTCAAAAAAGCAATTACAAAAGAAACCGCCCTTGTCTCGATCCAGTACGCCAATCAGGAAATAGGGACTGCCCAGGACCTTAAGGCTATTTCTGAGATATGTGAAGAAAAAGACGTGCTCCTGCATACCGATGCTACCCACAGCTTTACCCGGCTTCCCCTTAATGTGAAGGAATTGCCCGTAGACCTGGTGACGTTGTCCGCCCATACAATTCACGGACCCAGAGGAATAGGGGCACTCTATGTCCGGAAAGACACGCCCATAACTAAATTCATGGACGGGGGCTTTCAGGAATTTAACATGAGAGCAGGCGTGGAGAATATTCCCGGAGCCGCAGGTTTTGCAACAGCTGTGGAGCTTGTAACTGAAGAAGAAAACCGGCAGCTCGAAGCTATGAGGAATCGGGTAATTGATAGAGCCCTTTCCGAAATCTCGGAGGTCACCCTCAATGGAAACCGCAAAAAACGTCTGCCTCAGAATGCAAACCTGACTTTCCACTATGTAGAGGGCGAATCCGTAACTCTGCATATGGATATGAGAGGATTTGCAGTTAGCACGGGTTCGGCCTGTTTTTCCCGCTCCCTTGAAGCCAGTCACGTGATAAGAGGAATTGGTGGAGACCATGAGAGGGCTCACGGCTCGGTACGTTTTACTTTCGGGCGTTACAACCGTATGGAGGATGCGGATTCGGCAATTGATGCCATGAGTGAAATTGTGGCAAGGCTCAGGGAAATAAGTCCGCTTGCGAAAAAATGAGCTGAAAGAAGGAGAAAAGAGAACACGTAAAAAAGGCAGGAACAGGCAGGAAAAGAAAAGGAAAGGGAGAGAGGAAGATGAAAGTAGAAAGGAAAGGTGAGACTATAAAGTTTCCTTATAGCGAAAAAGTGCTGGAGCATTTCAGGAACCCGCATAATGTAGGGAAAATAGAGAATCCTGATGGAAAGGGCCTGGAAGGAAGTCCGGCATGTGGGGATATGGTCGCCGTATATATAAAAGTAGAACCTGAAACAAAGGTTATTGAAGATGTAAAATTCGAATCTTACGGGTGTGCTTCAAATATTGCCACAGGATCTGTAATCACAGACCTTGCACGGGGAAAAACTCTGGATGAAGCAAAGAAAATAACATGGAAACAGGCTTCTGAAGAACTGGGAGGGCTTCCTCCGATTAAAGCCCACTGCTCCGTGCTTGCAGTTGAGGGCCTGCGTGCTGCAATCCGTGACTACGAGGAAAAGCATGGGCTTGTTACTGAGAAAGAGCCTACAACTGAAGATGTTATCCGGCGGAGGCTCAAGCACGTTATGAATCCACTAACCGGTCTTGACATTATCCGCACGAATCTAATCCTTAAAACGAGTGTCGAAGATGGAGTAGTAAGGGTGGTTGTTGACCTGCCTGCGGACCACCAGTTTGCTTCGGCAATAAAAGAGGATGTAATGGAAAAACTGGGAGCTTTGTGGGATGTGGAAAGAGTGGACGTAGTGTTTACAGCCTGAATAGGCTCTGCATTACACCTGTAGAAACACCTGTAGAACCACCAGTTGAAACACCAGTTGGAACGCCGGCCCAAATGGAAACCTTTGTTGGGGAAAGAAAAAATAAAGGGTACGTGAGAGGAAGAAAGCAAAGCCACTTCCTGGAGGGTCTGGTTCCGAAAACACAGAAATTTAGTTCTTCCCGACTCAAAAAATGAATGGATATAAAGCCTTATTTTTTCTTTGCCCGGACAGGGCTCACAAATCAGGACGTTAGAGATAAAAACCAGATAGCTTGAGCTCATTATCTTCATAACTAAGACCTGTTACCCAAATCCATACCCTTACGTAGTTTTCGAGTTTTAATTAAAGTGGATAGAAATTAATCCTCTATCCTGCAAAGCAAACAGACCTGCAATCAGCTGGCGCTTATCCCGGGAAGTGTGCAGCCCCGGGAGATGTCCATCAGGAGAGAAAAAAGAACAAACTCTTAAAACCGAGAGGTGAACCAGGGAGGAATAAGAAAATTCAAGCTAAAGGAATAACTAGAGAACCGGAGATAATGTGGAATCTCAATATCAGCAAAGATGGAAAGTTTTACCAGGAAAATTACATGCTCTTATTTCCCAGGTATGTCAGTGCCATAGATGAAGAGTGAGAAAGTTTTCTCCTTTAAAAAAGAACTCAAAAACCAAACCAGTTTTCAATATCCAATATAAAATGTCGCTCGAGGGAGAAATTTTCTCTCGGGCAAACCTCCATTTCATTTTATTCTGTAGTAGTGAGAAATAGGTTTACGTCCGTGAAAGCCTGAATGATTAAATCTTTTTTATCAGGAATAGGTTTACATCCGCGAAAGCCTGAATGATTTACTTTTTTTATCAGGATAACTTAACCATCATTTAGTTCATTATAACTGAATCCTTTTTTCAGTTCAGAACAATTCACTCTTTTTTAGTTGAGAATACCTTAAGCCGTTCTGATTAGAATGATTAGTAGAAGATTAACCCTTTCCTATTCGCTTTCTGTCCACTTGATAATAAAATAGACAGTTATATTAAAAGTCCGCGTATAAAATAGTAATAATGAAGATCAAAGGGAACTCAACCAGAAGGAAGTGCATGAGATGAATCTGGAAGACACGGGTAGTGAAAAAGTAGAATACGGCACGGAAAAAGAAATCCTTAACGAGCAGCAGCCTCACTGGGAGAAAGTGTTTTCAAACACCTGCTCGAGATTTGGGGACAAGCCAAGTTATCCTGCCAGAAAAGCGACATCTGTTTTTGAAAAAGAAGGAAAACAGAAAATCCTGGAACTTGGAGGAGGTCAGGGAAGAGATACCTGCTTTTTTGCCAGCCGGGGTTTTTCAGTCCATTCGCTCGATTATACTGAAAGCGGGCCAAAAGCGATAAAAGAAAAAGCTGAAGAAGCGGGATTAGGGGAATATGTTACAGCCCTCAGGCATGATGTAAGAAATCCTCTTCCTTTTGAAGATGGGACTTTTGATGCGTGCTATTCTCATATGCTTTACTGCATGGCCCTGACCACAGAGGAACTGGAATTTCTCTGCAAGGAGATTAAAAGGGTACTCAAGCCAGGTGGAATAAATATCTATACAGCCAGGCACACCGGAGATGCCCATTACGGGACCGGAAAACACAGGGGAGAAGACATGTACGAAATTGCAGGTGGCTTTATAGTGCACTTTTTCAGCATAGAAAAGGTTGAGCACCTTGCAAAAGGTTACGGGAGCTTCGAGCTGGAAGAATTTGAAGAAGGCGAGCTCCCAAGAAAACTGTACCTGGTAACAATGCGAAAATAAGGGCAAAGAAAGACAGGCGGGGAAAAGGGGGTAGAAGAACTCCATAAGACTGCCGAACCCGGAAGGACTTTCTGCTATACCTTCTTTAAAGGCAGGAGAACAAAATCAAAAAACAGAGTTTCAAAAACGTTCCAGCCTTAAAAAGAACGAATCGAGAAAACTCAGAGAGAAAAAACCTGCCTGGAATTCTTTTTGTAATATATAAAAAGTTCTTCTCCCCATTTTAGAGCACCGGGCTCAAAACTTACAATGTATTGACGGTCAATTCGTTCATTTTTATCAAGTAGAGAAAGCGCAAAGACCTTATCGGTTACTACCAACATCATCGGTTTTTCTTCGCCCTCAGATACAAAAAAATGAGAATTTTCACAGTTCAAAAGAAGCTGTACCTTCTTCTTGTATTCCGGAAGAGCCATGTTAAGAACCGAACTGTCACTAAAAGGTGTGGCTGAATCAGAGAGGCACTCGTCCCGGATACTCTCGAAAACCGATTCCGTAAGGATAATTGTAACATCAATACCCATTTCAATTAATTCCAGACAGAGCAGATGGTAAGCTGGATGAATGGCAGAAACAAATACCATAATGCGGGAAGAGGCCAGCATACATTTTACAATATCTTCCTGAACTTTGAATATATGAGATAGATCGGGTTTCAGGACCTTACACTGCCCCAATTCTCCGATTCTTGTGAGAAAATGAAAAGGAATTGAACTCAAATCATGTTCGGACCAGAAATCCCTGTTTTCCTCATATATCTTAAGGGTGTTTAGCAAAAACTGTGCATTTGTGGCTATAACTATCCCCATTTCAGAAAGAGAATATACCCCATCTGTCTGGATAACCAGACCCAAATCAACCAGTTTTTTGATCTGGGGAATCATTGACTTCCAGGGAAAATCAAATGCATTTTTGATCTCGTCACTGCTTTTAGGACCCTCCTCTTTTAACAGCAGAAGAAGGTTCTTTCTTTTTTCAGAAAGGAAAATTGCGTCAAGCAACGAAGAACTGGTACCAGAAACTTGGCTCATGGGTTTGTCTCACTTAGAATATATTATAACAAAAAGTTATAAGTTCACTGGAAAATCCTCAATAAATTCAGGATAAATCCCATACTATTCGAAACTCATAACAAAATGGATAGGTTCCAAGGGGAGTTGTCATGTCCAATGCCATTGGAATATTCTAATCGCAAAGTAAAAATCTTCAT
Source organism: Methanosarcina sp. 2.H.T.1A.6 (assembly GCF_000979455.1). Taxonomy (GTDB): domain Archaea; phylum Halobacteriota; class Methanosarcinia; order Methanosarcinales; family Methanosarcinaceae; genus Methanosarcina. The sequence goes on along the minus strand of NZ_JJOY01000005.1, from coordinate 99,330 downwards.
CGTTTTGGTTATATATGAATAGGAATTATATAAACTAGACAGATAGAAATATTATTCTATTGTCGTTTCGATTGGGTGAATTTTAAGATGTGGTAGATACGCTGTGGTTTTCTTCAAGAGCTGTCGAAAAGCAATATACTCCCTCCAAGGAAGATGCTGTTGATGAAAACGCCTTATCATCAATATAGTTCTAGAAGCTCTGAGGTAAAACCTACAGCTAATACAATTCTGAATTTAATACAATTCTGAATTTAATAAAATTCCGATTTTAATAAAATTCCGATTTTAATAAAATTCCGATTTTAATAAAGCTTGAAGTCTCATCTGCTCGTTTTTGTTGCAGGAACTAATGGTTGCCTTAGCAATATCATGCGTAGTAAACATATCCAAGCTCATTGCAAGAATAATATACTTATTTCAAATATAAAAATGTTGCATTATATCCAGAGATGACTATAGAAGCCAGTTATAAGAGAAATCCGCCAGCGCTGTATGTTGCCGTTGCCCGAGACTTTTTGGATACATATATGCTTGATGTCTTGAACAGGTCTCCGAACGATAATACAATGGATCATAATTATTGGGCGGTATCTCGGATCTTGCAACAGCACTTTTTCCATGATGTTGCCAGAGCCTGTGGAATTTATTCAGATGCAAGTTCCACGATAAGAAGGATTAGAACCTAAACATATCAAAAGAGTAATCCTGGCTTGTAGGGCATTCAGATGCAACACAGAAGGCTTCGTATTCGGCATGTATGGAAGGAACTCCGCTTTCTCCGGGCATAATTATGTTTTCCGGGCAGATAATGGAGCAGATTCCGCATGCTGTGCACTTTTTAGCATCAAAAGAAATAAGGCTCATTCTATGTACCTCTTTTCATACTATATTCTTAATCCGACTATTATCTATCTATTTAATCTGACTTTTATTAATCAAATTAGTGATATAGTTAACTGAGCCATAGATAACTGTGCCGATGATGAGAAATCAGGAGTCGGGTATAGCAGGAATAGTTGGATATATAACTGGCAGCTCTAATCCCTGATCAGGCCATTCAAATTGCTCTGTTACAGGCTTTAACGGACTCATTTTAGACTAAAGTTGAAATCTATCCAGCTTTGCTGAGAATATAACTGGATCAATTTCTACCAGAGATCCTTTAAAACTTTGAAAATGTACTCGTTTTTGGGACCATTCGTTCTATATTAAGGAAGTTTGGAAATTTTTGATTGAACTTCCAAATTTCCAAAGCACCGATGTTTTGATACGAAGGCGAATTTTAGTAAGCCTTACGAATTTTGGCGTGATTTTGAGGTTCTACAAGCTGAAAAGGTGGATATAAGCATCTGAGCGGAGGAGGATCGCTTTTATATAAATATTTGAATGTTGATGTAGCGGATGCTCATATATATATACTTGTATATACTTTTTAGCCGAACTCTCTAACAATCAAAGATTCAGAGTAATTGCAGACTCAAAACAGGTATGAAAAACAGATAGTTTGATGATCTGGCCAGAAAACTTATAAGGAGTTAGATCGAAGGGATTTAGGGAGTTCAGAAGTGCTTTCCAGGTACCGCCCGAACTCCACAAAATACGCCCTAAAGGCATGAGTTATGTTAGCTTTGCGTGTATTTAAGCTTGCTGAGTCTGCCTCCTAGGGAATAAGGAGGATAAAATAATGACTAAGAAACTTAAAATAATTGCAATGTTTATGGCAGTACTTCTTGCAAGTATTGCTTTTGTGCCGGCTGTTACGGCACAGGCTGATGGACTTTCTTCGGTATCTTCTGACCAGAAAGGAAAAAAGATTATTGAGAAAACGCCTGAATTCAAAGAGATTGAATTTACTGACACCACTACAATAGTACAAGTCGGAGACATGCTCATATCTTTTGAGTCTAATTCTAATTATACTGAAGCAAAAATGGAATTGAAGAATCTGACAACTAATGAAGTAACCACCTTTAATTATGAAGTTTCACAAGAAGCTGGAAAATACAAGACTGATGTATACATCGAAGGGAAATTAGTTAACACAGTGACTTCAGAGTACAACCCTATTAAACCAGGTGAAACTAGCAAAATACTAGAAAAACCCTCTAGTCAGACCAATCTTTCACGTGGAACAACACTATATGATTGGGATGGTGTAACGTTCATCAAGGGATCTGGTATAAAATATAACCATCCAGATTATACTACATATGATGCGTATGATTATGAGGCCTTTTATATAGATGGCGATGTACTTACCCATCATCATATTAACAAATATGATTCAGCTGCGATAGCTCAGTGTGCCCCAATTGTTGCTGGAGCGACAATTGGTTATTATGTTGGAAATATAGTTGGTGGAGTTGCTGGAGGACTTTTGGCAGCTATGTTGACTTCACAAACTAGTGAAGCACTTCTTGATGAACAGGACTGCATTTGGTACTGGGAATCTGACACATGGGCTCCCGTTTACCTTGCTGGGATGTGGCGAACAGTGCCTCTATACTTTAGAGTTTCTTCTTACACTTTATGGAACAGCTTAGACATATCAAACCCATAAACATACACCATGAATGAGGCAACAAGAGGACGAAATTTAAACAAGTTCGTCCTTTTATATTTTTTGAATTAGGTTCTCTCGTACTTCAAATCTAAGTTAATAGGACTTACGGCCTAAACTATAAAAATCAACAGCAATAAACTCATAGCTTTCTAAAACTTAAATTTCAACTATGGTGTCTATTGTACATAATTTGGCATTATAGATATGTAATTCCTAATTAATTTGAAGTAAGGTAGTGGGGTGAATCATTGATCAAATCTGAAAAAACGAGCACAGACTCCATGTTTGAAATAAATATAGAGAGATTTGGAGACTCTTGGTTTTCAGTAACTCACTCCACGACCTGAAGTAAGATGATTATAAAAATTAAATTTAAAAAGTGATATTTGTGAAAATACAAAAACTCAAACCTGAAGAGATTTTTGGATTAATGTTAGGCATTGTACTTAGTTTTATTATGTTTAGGTTATCTTTTAAGACGAGCGATGTATTACATTTTTCTAATCAAATAGTTGTTTGGGTTAATACTGGTCTTATCGTTTTCTTCATAATAGTGGGGCATTATATAGTCTCAAGGAAAGTAATTGACGAAAAAAAGAGAACTGATGACATAATAGGTCTTAAAAGTAATTTACTGGGTTTTTTCATATGGCTTATTGTAATAATAATTGCAACCTTGTTGAATATAGAAATTAATCAGACTACGATTATAACGGGAGGTTATCTTACAATACTTTTAATCCTTTTATACATGAATAAGAAAGTTACTAACTGAAGAATAGTCCAAAGTAGGAATTGGATTCACAGATAGATGGAAAATATTAATTCAGGCAATTTAGCCATGACCGACTTCCTTTCTTTTTTGAATTATTTAGAGCCTCTACAGGCTTTCAGGGAAAACATACCAGCCCTTAGTAGATTTCTTAGCCACGAGGCAGCAAAGCACTCCAAAAGCCTGTAACCCACTTTCCGCAGATGTCCATTCATTTTTCATAAGTATTCATGCTCTCGTTTTTCATGAAAACCGCTCTAGTTACTCAAACACGTATTTTTGAAATTTTCCAAAATTTTCGACCTTTTGCCTTCATTCAAAGATTTCGGCAGCCATTTCCCAAAGTTTCAGTTGAGATAATAACTGCAGATTTTCGAATAATTCTCCAAAAACGACATCAAGAAAAATGTTCTTTTTTTGAAGACATCTGCGGAAGGTCGGTTAAAACGAGAATTTTTAAAAAATATTCTTATTCTGCCTACTTCGGCTGCGACGCTGCCAGGAAAGATGCGTCAGTACTATGGAGAGAAGATTACACTCAGAAAACGCGAATAAAACCGGAGTTTATAAGATATCGTGAAAATCGGGCTATAGCTATTGATATTGTGTAGATATAACAAAAAATTAATTAAGTTCCAAATCCATTTAATTCAATTTTGGCGTCACCACATCTTGAATTTGCCCAAAGATTGGTACTTATGTGTTTGCCCCTTCCCTATAAGGAAGAAAACAATATAGGGCGTCTTGTTATAAGGATTATGTGTTATACCCTACATAATGGGAATTTAGCTATTTTTGTTATACCCCACATTTTATGCGTCGCCTGATGCTGTTTTATACTACAAAGTATAAACTCCGGTTTAAGAGAGCTGGTAACTAGTCATCGGAATTATCTCATGTAAAACATGAGGCTTCGGAAATAGAACAGTAAAGCCAGAGAAATTCGGAAACATTTTTCCAAATAAGATCATTTTCCGAATAATTCAATAACTTCTGTTAACATTTATCCGAGAGGAGTTTTCTGTGGGCACTTATCTTCACATTGCCCGCATTCCGTACAATTTGAAGCCTGGACTTCAAGACCACTGTACAGAACCTTTTCCCCTTCTGCATTATCAACCTGCTCACCAGTCCAGAAACGAGGGGGTCGGGATTCCAATTCTTGAAGCGATTTCAAAAAAGGTCCCTTTTATAGCAATGAACCACAGCGGAGTTTCGGACATTATTGAGCACGGCGTAAATGGCTACCTTGCAGATAACCTCACTGAGTAGAAGAACGATTAAAGAGATAATGATTTCAAAAGATTTTGAACTAATACTTAAATATAAAAAAATATCATAATATGTGTACCGTCTTAACAGTGTGAACCTGCAAGTTTGCAGGTAAAAAAGGAGCCGTATAAATGAAAATGCTGGAAGAATTTTTCCCTGAATTCACCCAGAAGCTGGACGAAATTGACCAGCTTTATGCCGAAAAACGGATGATCGATGAAAAGACCTACCAGTTCATCTGCTTTGCCCTCTCCATCAAAGGCAGGTCAAAGCCCTGCGTCCTGAAGCACTTCAAGGGTGCCCTCGAAGCAGGAGCTACGGTCAAGGAACTCTCATACATCTTTGCCCTGGTCATGAGGGAAGCCGCAGGAGCCGACGACTGCTGGACCCACGACGTGATAGGCGACTGGAAAGAGATCCTGAAAGGCAACATTTCCTGCAGCTGCGCAGGAGATGAAAAATAAATACTCAAACTCAAGATTTTTTTGGATATAACTTCCAAAAGGGACATGATTTCAGGAATGCAGCTCTTATTTCTCACCCCTAATCTTTTCAGGCTCAGAAATATGGAATGGGAAAAATCAAGAGCTTCATTTTCCTGTATCCGGATTCCCTAATTTAAGAAAATGAAGCTTAAAAATCATCTTTGGAAAAATCCGTGAGCTTAAGTTGTCTGGGGCATAAAAGTTTTGCTCGCATTGATTTCATGTAATCTCCTGAGAGCTGGTATTTTTCCATGAGAGGCCTGAGCGCCCCGTAAAGTTCAGCCTGATAGGCCCCGTCAACCACTCCTTTTGCATACAAACGGCGGTAAGGAGCAGAAAGTTCAGGAAAATTGCAGGCAAGGAAATTGAAAAAATGCTTTCTGGTTTCACCCCTGAGGTAAAGGATACCCGTAAGAGCATAATCTACCTTACAGTCGGCTGCAAGAGAGAGAATTTGCTCAAGGTTCTGAGGGCTGTCCGTAAGAAAAGGAAGAACAGGCATCATATGAAGCCCGGTAACAGCGGCTGTATCTTTGAAAGCCCTAAGGACTGAGAAGCGCTTTTCCGGAGAAGAAGCCAGGGGTTCCAGCAGAGAGCTTAGCTTATCATCCATTGTAGTGACCGTGACTGCGACGTTTACATACGTCAGTTCAGAAAGCTCTTCAAGAAGGTCGCAGTCTCTGAGGATAAGATCGGATTTTGTGGATATAATAACAGGGTTTTTGTATTCGATCATCAGCGCCAGGACTTTCCGCATCAAGCCATACCTTGCCTCAGCGGGCTGGTAGCTGTCGCACACTCCACCTATGTTGATTACATCTCTTTTCCAGGACCGGGCTCCAAGCTGTTTTTCAAGGGCTTCTGCAATGTTGGTCTTTACGCAGATCCTCCGGAAAAAAGCACAGTTTTCCTTCCCTGTAGAGGAATAACTCTCCTCTTTTTCCAAATAGTTGTGAGAATACATTGCATAACAGTAATTGCAGCCGTGTTCGCACCCCCTGTAAATATTCAGGTCCCAGCCGAAAGGTAATTTGAGCCTGCTAGTTTCCTTTATATTATTCAGAGCTTTTTTAACCCGGATTTCCTCAAACATCCGGGAATAAGATTGGGTTGAAAGCTATAAGAAACTTGAGAACAGAGTATATTAGAAAAAAATCAGTAGAAAAAATCAGTAGAAAAAATAGGCAATTTCAATGAAAAAAGGGGATAAACATTGAAACAAAACTAAAACAAATAAGAAATAGAAAATCAAAAACATCAGAACAAAATAAACCATCTTATCTCGAAAATATCACTTAGTTTCTTGTAACTTGATAAAGGGTGATATATATACCTTTTAATATGTTGGGGAAAGAATCAAAAAATTTCGATGCGTTGAGCCTGTTTTCACCACCCCCTGTCCTGAGGGGATACATGTACGGGGCACAGGAAGCCTATGAAGCGAGGAACTCAAACAGGCTTCTGGCCATACGGCTTGAAACAAACACATCATGTAACCTCCACTGTCGCTACTGCTATGCACAAAGTGGAGAGGATTCAGTAAAAATAGCTGATTTTAATGTCCTTAAACGCATAATATCCGAAGCAAAAGAACTGGGGATCAGGTCTGTGGTGGTGATAGGGGGAGGAGAACCGACTCTTTACCCTAACTTTAGAGAACTGATTGCCTGCATTGATTCCCTTGGGATCATTCCGATGCTTTTTTCAAATACTGTTTTGATGACAGAGGAACTTGCAGGGTTTCTGTATGAACACAACGCCTCTATTATGGGAAAGCTCGATTCCCTCAGGCCTGAGGTCCAGAACTATCTGGCAGGCAGGGAAGGGGCTTTCGAGGATATAAAAACCGGACTTGAAAATCTGATAAAAGCAGGCTTTTCAAACCCTGCCGAGCCTGGGAAACTCCGCCTGGGAGTCTCTTTCGTGAGCAATAAAATGAACCTTGAAGAGATTGAGGAGATCTGGCACTTCTGCAGACAGAACAATATCTTTCCTAACATGGAGATTCTCACTCCAACAGGCAGGGCAAATGATGAACTTGAAGATAAACTGCTCACAGCCGACGAGATAAAAGAGTACAAGTTAAAATTGCTGGAAATAGACAGGAAATATTACGGATACGACTGGCTGCCCTATACCCCGATCACTGCAAGCGGCTGCCTTCAACACCTTTACAGCCTGTACATCAATATAGAAGGAAATGTCAGGCCCTGTGCACCTACAAAACTGGACGAACATCCCGCACTAAGGGTTAACGGGGAATATCCCTATAACATAAACAGGATGAGCCTGAGGGAGATCTATGACTCCGATCTCTTCAAATATGTAAGGAATATCGACAAAGTGCTGGAAGGCAGATGCGGGAACTGTGAACACATGGAAGAATGCATAGGCTGCCGCGGATACGCTTATAGCGTCGGGATAAATAACGGAGCCGGCCCACTCGAAGCCCTGAAGATGGAATGTAAGCAGTGCTTCAAAGAATGATAAAACAATAAAAAGCGGTCCATATAATTGATAGTAAATAAATTTATTAAGTGCGGGGCATATATATTATGAAATGACCCTGGGAGAAGTGAGAAGTTGGACAGCACAGGAAAAGCGAGATTAGAACAGGCTCCGGAGAAAGAAGAAAAGATCGTAACTATCAGCGAAAAAGACCCCGAAGAGAAGCTGTATGAGAGCCTGAAGAAGTTCGAACTGCCCGATTATCTTCTGTATACAGGCGCGGGAGGGGCAAATAACTGGCTGAAGCTGGATGAATCCAAAACGTTTCCTGTTGCCCGGCAGCTCAAGATAATGCTTGAGGAGAATGTTGCTTCGATCGTCAGATTCATTCCTGCCTGCATGAACCTTGTGAGTGTGGGAGTAGGGAGTGGGGAAAAAGAAAGAATTCTTCTAGAAGAGCTAATAAAGAAAAAACGGGCTGAAAAACAAGCCTTCGAAAAAGTATCAACACACTATTATCCCGTCGATATAAACAGCCAGTTTGTAGACATCGCCCTTGAAAAGGTAAAGGACCTGCCTGTAGAAAAGAAAGGGATAGTCGGCTTTATCGAGGACATGCCTCTCCTTAAAAAACACTGGCGACCCCCGGTTTTGTTTTGCATTCTGGGAAACACGTTTTGCAATTATGAGCCTGAATTCATTCTTCAGCTGATCTATGAAAACCTTGAGCAGGGAGACCTATTCTTCTTCGATGCCAACCTTCTTCCTTCACAGGGTTCAGGTGAAGAGGCACAGTCTTCAAGGAAATCTATCCTGGGCACATATGCCTCAAGAGAAAATGCGCTCTTCAATATGTACCCCCTGCTTCAGTACGGAATGGCTCCTGAGGATTTCGACTTCGAGCTTTTGCTTGCACATGTGGATTCCAAAATAGGGGCACTGTATAGGACCCGGAAGAGCCTGAATATCCTGAAGGACGCTGAGATCAGGATCGGGCCAGAGACCATAGGCTTCAGGGAGGGAGACGTCATACGCATGGGTTTTACATATAAATATACATATGACCAGATTATCGCTTTTCTAAACATCTGCGGATTTGAGGTTCTCAAGGCTTTCCTGAGTGAAGACAGAAGAAATGTGATGATCCTTGCAAAAAAACGCATATGAGAATGACAATAAATTAGAATGGAGGTTCTGGACATGGGTTGCCGGATAGAAAAATTGAATGGGGTGAAAAAAACCGGATCGAGTATTGCTTACGGCTGTGATGACCTGGGGAAGCTGAAAAGTGTACTTGTGCATACTCCGGGAGATGAACTCGCCCTGGTCAACGAATCGAACTATAAACACTGGCTTTACGATGAGGTCCCTGATATTTCCGGATATATTGAAGAACACAGGCGTTACCAGGCCCTGCTGGAATCAAATGGAGTCAGGGTCTATGAGCTTGCAGACCATGTGACAGAAAAAAGAGACCTGATAAACAGGATGCCAAATATTACCTTCCTGCATGACACTGCGGTTATTTCCAGAAAAGGCGCAATTCTTTCAAAAATGCGTCCTCCTGCAAGGGAAAATGAAGAGGTTGTCGTAAAGGAAGCTCTGAACAACCTGGGAATTCCCATACTCAATGAGTTCAACGGGGAAGAAGGATTTTTTGAAGGCTGTCTCCTGCTCTCAAAAGAGACGATTTTTGTTGCTGATACGGAAAGGCATACCTATCCCTTTATCCGGGAATTTATTTTGAATATCCTGAGCGAGTTTGATGAAGTCATCTACGCCCGCATTCCTAAAGCCAGGCGCTACATGCACCCTGATACGGTCTTCAATCGAATAAGAGAAGACCTTGCCCTTGCTTACCTTCCAGCCTTTGAAGAGACCTGCCTGTTTACGAAAGACTCCAGAGAAAGAATCGATTTTAAAGAGTTCATGCAGGAGAAAGACATGGAGATCATACCTGTTTCGGACTCCGAGCAAAGCCGCCTTGCCTGTTCTTTTGTCCCCCTTGAAAGCGGGACCATCTTCCACTATGACATTGCACTTGATCAGGACACAAGGAAAAGCCTTTCAGGAGAAGGTGTTGAGATAATTCCTTTCCACCCTGAAGCCCTGCTTGCGGGAGGGGGAAGCCTTCGCTGCCATACCCTGAGACTCTGCAGGAGAAAAAATAAGATTAAGCTAAAAAAGAGAGTGAAAGCCGTGGAAAAGGCATGACGGATTTCACGAAATATAATATAAGAAATCAAGAATGATCGAAACTGCATAGATTACCAGAGTTCCGTGGTAAACAGGCAGTATTCTCAAACCCGCACCTGGACTTTTTTCTTTCCATAGATAAAGGTTTGCCCCTGCAAGGAGTGCAAAACCTGCAAGAAAGCCGTAGTGAGCAATAGGCCCGAGCTCCCTGAGGAAGAAGATAGCTGCAAAGAAATGCAGGAGCGTAAAGCCTGTAACCCAGTACATAGTCCCTTTTGCACCATAAAGGACGGCTATCGAATTCATGCCTCTTGCCCGGTCATTTTCCAGGTCGATAAAGTCGTTCAATCCCAGATGAGCCATCGTCCAGGGATAGAAAAAAACCATATAGAGCAGCATGGTCATATCCGGCTGCCCGTAGCAGAGATAACCTGCTGCCGGAAAAAGGGTGAAGTCAGTCCTTCCGAGAAGCTGGGCAATAGGGAGCTTCTGGTCTCTTTTTTTCACCTGGTAAAAAGCCTCAATGCCATAAGAGTACAGCATGATTGCAAAGACATAGAGTGAATTCGGATAGGGAAGGGTGAAGATCAGGGCTGAAGTAACACCTGCAAGCAGGAGAAACAGCCAGAAGGCATTTTTTGAAGTGATCTTCCCTGAGGGAAGGGGTCTCTCTTTAAAAGGTCTCCAGTACTTTGTAAGGGTATTCTCCACATCAAGCCGGTCTCTTTTTCTGTCCACGTAATCGTTGAGCACGAAGCCGGCTTCGAACCCCAGCAAGCCTATCAGGGCAGCCTTGATAATTAGTGCCCAGGAAAAACCGCCGTAATTAGCAAAAGCAAGCACCAACCCGGAGCAAAAAATAAGGGGCCAGGCAGGAAGGAAATGAGCACGAGTGAGGTCGATGTAGGCTTTCAGGGTTTCTTTCATTTTTTGGGCCTCAGTAACAATAGTGGTAAATAAGGGAGATCATTCCATAAAAATAATGAGTATAAATTAAAACCGTTGTAAAAGGGAGAAAGTTCAGGAATATAAAATAGGTGTAGCGCCTAAAGTTTATTCCGCTCGAAACAAAAAAATCAGAATGAAAAAGGTAAGGTTTCTGTTTATCACAATGGATATATCATTAATTTATAATGAGATACAGAATCTTATTACAGAACCTTACTCAAAAATGACTTTGTCCTCTCATTCTGAGCATTGTAGAAGATTTCATGGGGTGTGCCTTTTTCGACTATGATACCGTCGTCCATAAAGAGAACGCGGTCCCCGACTTCTCTGGCAAAGCCCATTTCGTGGGTCACAACAACCATTGTCATACCTTCTTTTGCAAGGTCTTTCATGACGTTTAAGACTTCTCCGACCATCTCGGGATCAAGTGCGGAGGTGGGCTCATCAAAGAGCATTACCTTCGGGTGCATAGCAAGAGCCCTGGCGATTGCGACCCTCTGCTGCTGCCCTCCGGAAAGGGAACTGGGGTACACATTGGCCTTGTCTTCGAGCCCTACTTTTTTTAGTAGGTCGTGGGCGCGGTCGTAAGCTTCTTTTTCGGAAAGGCCGCGGACCTTCATAGGAGCAATGGCTACGTTTTTAAGAGCGGTCATGTGGGGGAAGAGGTTGAAACGCTGAAAGACCATTCCGACTTCCTCGCGGATCTTGTTGATATTCACTTTAGGGTCAGTGACCTTTTCCCCATCAATCCAGATATCTCCCGAGGTAGGGGTTTCAAGAAGGTTCAGGCAGCGGAGGAAGGTACTTTTTCCGGAACCTGAGGGGCCTATCACGCAGACCACCTCGCTATCTTCAACTTTTTCGGTTATTCCTTTAAGGACTTTCAAGCTTCCGAAATTTTTGTGGAGGTTATTCACTTCTATCACTTACGCCAAGCCTCCTCTCAATGTAATTAAGCACGCGGGAAATTCCCATGGTCAGGGCCAGGTACACAAGGGCAACTGAGATGTATGTCGGGAAAGTGGCAAAGGTCTTTGAGACATAAAGCATCCCATTTTTGGAAAGCTCATGCACGCTGATGATTGCAAGCAGGGACGAATCTTTCAAAAGGGCTATAAACTCGTTTCCGAGAGGAGGGATAATCAACCTTACAGCCTGCGGCACGATAACTTCCCTCATTGCCTGCCCTTCGGCCATACCCAGGGAACGGGCAGCTTCCATCTGCCCTCTGTCAACAGATTTGATGCCTGCGCGCACAATCTCAGCATTGTAAGCCCCGCTGTTAATACTGCATACCGCAATACCCGCGATAATCGGGTCGATCATGAAAGGATCTCCTGTAAGCCCGAAAATAAGGCCAGGGATTCCGTAGTAAAAAAGCAGGATCTGCACGAAAAGAGGAGTTCCCCTGATAAAATCAACATACATTGTACTCGGAATTTTGAAAACCGATCTTTTAGAGAGCTTTCCGAAAGCTGCAATTGTCCCCAGGATTAGCCCGAAAAATATCGCAAAGGTAGTGACCTCTATGGTGATTACCGCTCCCCTCAACAAACTCGGAAATACAGTTATAGCGTGTTCAAGGTAGGACGCTAAAAGAGACAAACTCTAACCTCAGTTATTTATGGATATATAAAATGAATTACATTATACAAATGATAGATCTGTGGGAGATGTTTAGCTCAGATTTGAGCTCAAATTATACAGCCATCCGGGTCCACCTGAATGGGGGTTCCTCTTCAACAAATATCTCTGCAAATGGACTACAACAACGCCTTTCAAGCGAGGGATTTTAAAGTTGCATCCAGTGCAAATACGCGTTTTACAGAAATATATAATTGAAAACACTTTTCCATTATATAAAACCAATCATTTGTAACAAATATATCAGTGGACATATTTTGGAAATGAGATGTTAGATAATTCAGGCAAAAAGAAAATCAAAAGATTTGATCGAATATTGAAGAAATTATATAAAAAGAGCAGAAGCAAAAAGAAAAGAGACGGGAGAGCAGCACAAAATGTGCCAGGCTCTCGAGTTACAGTTAGATTTACTCTTCCATGTAGGTTGGGAGTTTTGTAAGGAGTTCGTCATACTTGCCGCTGGCTTTGACGTTCTCAATACCGGCGTTGATTTTGGTGAGGAGTTCGGTGTTACCAGTGCGGACGGCAAAGCCATAGTCTTCACTGTTAAGGGGCTCGCCAACAATCTCGATTACATCGGGCTGGGCTGCGATGAAAGCTTCCGTGACAGGCAGGTCATTGATCATTGCATCGGCACCGCCGATCTTGAGTTCTTCAATGGCTTCATTTACATGTGGGAAGTCCTTGATCTCAGCAATGATTCCGGCTTTCTGGAGCTCTTCTGCCTTCAGGAACCCGGTGGATCCGGTCTGAACAGCAACGGTCTTGCCCTTCAGGTCGTCAATACTCTGAATGTCTTCATTGCCAATGAGTACGGCAAGAGCCAGGCCTGCGTTGATATAAGGTTCACTGAAGTCAACCTGTTCTTCACGTTCATCGGTGATTGTCATACCTGAGGCAATAATGTCAACATTTCCGGTCTGAAGAGCCGGGATAAGGCCAGCAAAGTCCTGGTCAAGATACTCAACCTTAAAGCCCTGGTCTTCTGCAATGGCGTTCATGAGATCAACGTCAAAACCGATCACATTTCCCTTGGAATCCACAATCTCAAAGGGCGGGAACTGGGCTTCAGTGCCTACAACGTAGGTGGGCATTTCTCCGTCAGAAGAACGGAAAACAGCATCAGATCCGTTATCAGCTGGAACACTTTCTTCGGCGACTTCTTCGACGGCTCCTTCTGCCGCTTCCTCTCCACCCTGCTCAGCACAGCCGGCTGCAAAGACAACAGTAGCAATTACAAGGAGTAGGGATATTATCTTTAACAGTTTCTGCATATCAGTACCTCTGAAAACTCTTCCTCAATATTGAGTATGTAAAATAATCAAACTTTTATAAATAGTAAGACAAAAGATTAATAGCTTTGGAGTTTAAATTAATTTCTTCAGATCGCAAAGTAAAATTTTTTAAACTAGAAAGAGAACTTAAATAGAAAAGCCTGAAAGTTAATAAAACTGAGTTAAACACTGAACATTGCGGCAGGACGCAACACCCGGTAAAAAACTGACATCTCTTTTGTACTTTTCACAGGACAGGAATGCTCAACTAATTTGCAAACATGTGTTTCCATTTATTTATTGAGTCCACTGAATGGCTCTGTATGCACCCCCTGTAGAGTAGAAAGTTCAGGTATAATTCAAGGAGAGGGAAGAAAGTTTGAGTGTACACCGGAAGCAAATAAAAGAAATTTGTAATTCTTGCCGGGGCTCGAATGAGAAAAAATGTTGATGTTAATGTGGCTTTACCCAGAAACCTATTAGTAATATTTGATCTGGAAAACTGATATCTTCAGAAGATTTCAGTGAGCTTAATATTTACCATCTAGTTCCAATTTTTGCCAGATTGTGTTTAGTACTTATGGGTTTGTGACAGAAAAGCAAGAGAAATGCTCTGACATGGGAATTTTATAAAAATACCTTATTGCAGGTTTTACACGGCTATAAACTGATTATATCCGAGTGTTTAAAAAAAGAAATGTGTAGCCTTAAAAGGCTACGCGAATTGTTATTTAGAAATTATACTGCTTATTCAGTGATTTCTTCTTCAGTTGCGTTGTCGTCAGCGTCTTCAGTTGCGTTGAGGTCAGCGTCGTCAGTTGCGTTGAGGTCAGCGTCGTCAGTTGCGTTGAGGTCAGTTGCGTTGAGGTCAGTGACGTTTTCGTCAGCTGGGACGTCAGCCATAACTTCGTTTTCAGTTGAATTTCCATCTTCTGCTACTGGGAGTTCATCAGTCACTTCTTCTGAAGCTCCTTCTTCTGCTGGTTCAGCGGCCTTGTCAGCACAGCCGGCTGCAAAGACAACAGTAGCAATTACAAGGAGCATTGCAATGATCTTAAACATTTTTTTCATTAATATTACCTCTATAATTCTCTTCCTTTTTAACACCCATCTCATATACCACCTCATATAAAAACATGAGACATTTATATGAGATATTTATGCATGACCAACCAATTAGATTAAAACTTTTCGATATGGTAAAAAAATAAGAGACCGAATGATTCAGAGTAGTTCCAACGGATTTTCCTGCAAGAGAATATGTGGGAATGGGTTAAGATTAACAGATATGGCAGGAGTATATTGAAAAATAGGAGTCCACAAATGAGTCAATGTAGACGAAAGAAGTGAAAGGATGGAAAAGCCGCGAGTCGTCAGGCAGCAGAAAATTATTTAAAGATATCAGAATGTTCGTCCGGCGCGCAGCTGCAAAACTTTAAAGCCTCAAGTATAAAACTGATCAAAAAAGTGCCGAGGATAAGACCCTGAATAATTATAAAACCCTGAGAAGCTCTGGCAGAGCCCAAAGAGAATTCAAAAACTCCATATTTATAGGATATGCCAGGCAAGTAAAAAATGAAACCGAAGCAAAAGCTTTCATAAAAGAGATAAAAGAGCTGCATGAAGATGCAAACCATAATGTTTCAGCTTATTTTGTAAAAGAAGGGAGTTCCTTTGCCCTCAGATACGATGATGACGGAGAACCTGCGGGCAGCTCAGGAAAACCCGTTTTTAAGGTCCTCGAATCAAAAGGGCTCTGTAATGTAGCTGTAGTTGTTACCCGGTATTTTGGGGGAATAAAGCTGGGCTTTGGGGGGCTTTCCAGGGCGTACAGGGAAACTGCAATTTCAGCTATTGAAGAAGCAGGTACTGTTGAGGTCTTTGAAGAGGTAAGGTTCAGGATACGTTTCGGATATCCGGAGATTCAGAAGATTAAGAATCTCATTGAGGAACACGGAAAAGTAGAGGAAGAAAAATATTCTGATGCTGTCGAATTTATTTTCCTTGTAAAAAAGAGTTTTGAAGAGAAATTTCTTGAAAAACTGGCAAACCTGACAAGAAATAAAGTTGAGCTTGAGAAGATTTAACTTTGAGAAGTGGGGCTGGATCTTGAATTAAGCGCTGGATCTTGAATTGAACTTTAGAGAAGTGCCCCCTCAAATAAAGAAAACACTAAATTGCAGGAAACCACTAAAAACTATGGGAGATATACATTCTTTAGAAATTACCCAGCTATTGGAAATATTCTATGCTGGAAAATACTTTAACTGGAAAAAAATTAGAAGTTTAAACCGAAATTTAATCCGAGGTTGAAAGTATCTATACTCAAAAAACCCACACTGAAGCTTGAGAGGGAATATTGGAAGTGTAATATTGAGGCACAACAAATTTTCAATTATACTTATTTCGGTTGTTTTATTCATGGTACTGAGCGCATGTGCAGGTTCAGCTGCCAGCGAATCATTGAAAGGAACCGAGCAGGAAGTTAACTCGGCTTTTAGCAACCAGATCAGCCCTGTAATCTCAGGAGACTACATTGTCTGGCAGGATGAACGGGACGGAAACTGGGACATATATCTGTACGATATGACCATTGGAAGGACTGAATCTGCCCTGTTCGAGGACTCAAAAGACGAAATAGAACCGGCAATCTCAGGTAACCGCATCGTGGTCTCGGACAACAGGAGAGGCAACTATGATATTTATATGTACGATATCAACTCCGAGACCAAAACCCAGATTACTTCGGACAGGATAGACCAGAAAGAGCCAGCAATCTCAGGCGACATAATTGTCTGGACGGACCGCAGGAATCAGGATACTGACATTTACATGTATGACATTACCTCCAAAAAGGAAACACGGATAACAACAGATAAGGCAGATCAGAGCCAGCCTGCAGTCTCGGGGAATATCATCGTCTGGAAAGATACGCGTGACGGTAATGACGACATTTACATGTACGATATCAATACAGGCAAAGAAAGCCCTGTGGTTACGGACCCTGCAGGGCAGACAAACCCCGTCATTGAAGGAAACTACATTGTCTGGGAGGACAGGCGTGCCGGAAACCTTGATATCTACATGTATGACCTTTCAAGCAAAAAAGAAATACCTGTTTGTATTGACCCATCCCCACAGAAAACCCCTGCTATCTCGGGCGGGAGAATAGTATGGGCTGACGGGAGGATTAAAGGAACAAACATCTTTATATACGACATCACCACGGGGCAGGAAAAGACAGTTTCCACTGCATCTGAATATGAAAGCAACCCTGCAATAAACGGCAACCGTATAGTCTGGCAGGACAAACGCAAAGGTACCATGGACATCTTTATGTTCACAGAAGATGCTTCCGAGACAGGCATAGCTGCCGAAGAAGAGAAGGGGACTGAAGACGAATCCGGAGCAAAAGAATCGCCTCTCGGCATCTATCCAGCATCAGCTGCAGTTATAGCGGCTTACCTTAGAGCGACTTCAGGGAAAGACAGGAGAAGAAAAATTTAATCTCTGCAAACTCTGATATCAGGCAAAAAAACAGATCAAGAGAAGATACTTAAAAAATAAATAGAAAGTGAGAATATAAACTGTCATGGAAAAAAATTCGGAAAAAATAAGAAAACTGGAAATCCGAAAAATGCGCCGGGAAGAAGCCGGATTCGCAATTGAGATGGCAGCTGCAGAAGGCTGGAACCCTGGCATCCATGACGGAGAACTTTTTTACGAAGCCGATCACAAAGGCTTTTTTATTGCAGAGGTTGAAGGCAAGCCCGTAGGCTGCGCTTCTGCTGTCGCTTATGATGATTCTTTCGGGTTTTTCGGGCTCTATGTAGTCAACCCCGAGTTCCGGAAAAAAGGCATCGGAATGAAACTGACCGAAAAATGCCTGGAATATCTGGAAGACAGGAACATCGGGCTTGACGGCGTTGTGGAAAATGAAAAGAAATACCAGCAGGTTATGAAATTCAGATCCTCCTATAGCAACCTGCGTTTTGAAGGCAGGGGAGGAGGAGAAGTCCCGGATGGACTTATGAAGACTTCGGAAGTCCTTTTTGAAAAACTGCTTGCCTACGACAGGAAGATGTTTCCTGCCCCAAGGTCCGGCTTTCTGGAGAAATGGGTGAATCAACCTGACTCTTACGCCTTTGCAGCACTGGAAGAAGGAAACCTGAAAGGGTACGGTGTGATAAGGAAGTGCAGAGCAGGATATAAGATAGGCCCTCTTTTCGCAGACGACCGGGACACGGCAGAGAAAATATTCAGGGCTCTTAGAGCTTCAGTTCCTGGGGAAACCGTTTATCTTGATGTCCCCGAACCCAATAAAAAAGCAATGGAAATCGCAAAGAGATACAACATGAATGTGATGTTCAAAACTATCCGCATGTACAGCCGAAAAGAACCTGACATAAGGCTTGATGGGGTTTATGGGGTTACGAGTTTTGAACTTGGATAAGCAAAGATAAAAGCAGGAGCAGGTTCTTTTCAAATCCTCCCTTTTCCAGTTTTTTCTGCAGCCTGAGAGCTTCAAGGCTCTCTTTTGAAGAACCCTGGAGTTCTGCGATTTGATAGATAATTTCAAGCAGGTCGGCAAGCTCCTCAAGCTCTTTACTCTCAAGATACTCAGCTAGTTCTTCTCCAAGCTTACTTTCCAGCTCAACAAGAAATTCAGGATCTGAAAGCTCTTTCGCAGCACATTCTCTGCCAGAGTTCCGGATAATTTCCGGGATTCTATCCCTGACCGCTTTAGGGTGATTTTCTGCGGAAGACTTCATTTGAATTAGCCACCTTCACCCGGTCTTAACTTACGAGAAATATATTTCAATAAATATATATGAGACAAATACATATCCAATAAATATATAAGTGCTACACGTCTATCCATGCAGAATGTTTCTGGAGAAAAAAAAGGCGCATCTGGCAGTCATTATAGGCTGCGTGTTCTACAGCATGAACGGGCTTTTTATTTCCCGTATCCATGATATGGCTATTTCTCCAGTAATCTTTTATAGGTTGTTCTTCGGGCTTCTGTTTCTTTCTATATATATAGTAGCGAGAGGGAAAACCTCGGACCTCAGGTTAAAGAAAAAGAAAGGAAGCCTGTTCCTGCAGGGAGTGCTCGTGGTTACGTGCATGCTGCTCTATTTTACCTGCCTGAAGATTACCTGTGTATCCATTGCAATTCTACTCCAGTATACAGCCCCAATCTATGTAATGCTGGCTTCCCCTTTTCTCCTGAATGAGAAAATCGGAAAGGAAAGTATAGCTGCCCTCTTCATCGCAATCACAGGAGTATTTCTGATAGTCAGACCCGAAGGTGGACTTTCCGGCATTGAACTTACCGGCACCTATATGCTGGGCATGATAGCAGGGCTGCTTTCGGGAGTTGTCTTTGCGGCTCTGATCCTGAACGTAAAAGTTTTAAAAGCGGAATACCCGGAGCTTGCAATCGTCTTCTGGCCCATGGGGATTGCGTTTTTGCTGCTGAGCCCGTTTGCATTTGAAGTTTCCCCGGCTGTCCTTTACAGCAACCTGAAAGTGCTTGCTGCTTTCGGGATAGTATCCATAGGTTTCGGAGAGATCTTTACAATTCTAGGACTTGCTAACCTTAAAGCCCAGACAGGAAGCCTCCTTTCTCTGATAGAACCTGTTAGTGGGGTATTTTTTGATATCGCAGTGCTTGGAATTGCGCTGTCTTCAGAAACTCTTGCAGGTTGCGCCTTAATTATGGGCTCAGCAGTAATTATAAGTCTGAATGATTCAGAGAAGCTTCCGGAAAAATAAGTGAAGAAACTCCCCGGGACTTTTTAAAAGAACAGCCTCCGCAGGTTCTTCCTAAAGCCCCTCCGAAAGATTCACAATGAGCAGTACTCATCCCTTGCCCTGAAAAGCGCTTTTATATTCTCGAGCGGAGTATGGGGAGCGAGCCCGCAGCCTGGAGCAAGAATATCGATTCCATCTTCAAGGCATGCCCGGGCTTCAATTATAACCTCTTCAGGCCCTTTTGTCAGCAGGGTATCAGAGGGAGATACATTTCCTATCAGGCGTGCCCGGTTGCCTACAATTCTCTTTGCAAAACTGACGCCCACCTTCTCTTCAATGCTGATTCCTTCAAACCCGGCATCTGCAAGAGGGTCAAGGACAGCTGTGGCGTCCCCACACATATGGAGGATTTTTAATCCTTTAACCTCCCTGCAGAATTTCCTGTAGAGTGGAAAAACAGATGCCTCAAACATCTGAGGGGCAATAATATCAGGGCCGGCTTCGGAGTCTATAAGCACTACGGCATCTGCCCCTCTTTCCAGCAAACCGTTAGAGTATTCTATACAGGCTTCGGTCAGAGTTCCCATGAGTTCCTCAATAACTTCAGGGTTTGTCACAAACCACATTAGGTAGTTTTTCATCCCGGCAAGCATAGAGGCAAGTCCGGCAGGACCCACAAGCCCTGCAACAACAGGCACATCTTCCCCGACGTTATTCTTCATAATTTCAACCGCATCCAGCACTACCGATGTCCGCCTGCTTTCAAGAAGAGGACCGGGGATTGAAAGATTCTTAACATCATTCTTTTTCTTGCAGGGAAAATCAGTAACATAAGGCTGTATATCGACACTACCTTCAGCTACCGTACAGCCCAGGGTTTCGGCAAGCACCGTAGTGCAGAAAGGACAGCGCACGTTTTCAAACCCTGCAATCTCATGGCCTGCCAGGGCAAGTGCCGCCATCTTGTGGGAGTCGTAATTAGCCTGAGGCCAGTAAGCTCCTGTCATATCCATGAGTTCGACAGTGCCTGTCTGGGTTACCGAACAGACAGGAACCATATCCGGGGATTCGCCTTTCAGTGCCCTTTCAAATCTCTCTTTTAGGGTAATCTCACTCATTTTGTCACCAGATGTAATTAGATATTATTTGAGATGTAGTTGTTAACTCAAAGAATGATTTCCAGAGAATATTTACTTATTTTATAATATACTAAGAAGAAGATATAAAAAGATATAAATTAAAAAAACTTCACAGAGATTAGGTAGAAGTTAACGGGTGAGAAGAAGATGGGAAAACAGAATGATCATAAGCAAGAAAACCAGTGGATGATACTAGCCTTTGCCATAGGTGCCGCCCTTGGAAGCCTTTATGGAGCTTTTATTCTTGGACCTGCGCTGGATAGTATTGCGGAAGGGGCAGCTATAGGCATTGCAATGGGAATTGGAGCTGGAGTAAGTTTAGGAACTGTCCTGGAATTTGGGACCAGACCCGAGAAAAGGAACAAAAAAGAAAGTAAGCTACTTATCGCCGTGGTTGTTGCAACCTTAATTCTGGTCCTTTCAACTGTATTTATGGCTTATTCAGGTACTGCTTAATTTCATGAGGTCCGCCCTCAGAAGAGGATCTGCGCCAGTTTCCCGGTGAAACGCTAATTTCAAATCTTGCGCCTTCTCCTTCGATTCCTGTTTCATTAATTTCCATGCCTGTAATGGAAAGTATGCCTCTGACGAGGAAAAGACCAAGCCCGGTATTTCTACCTACGGATTTCTCAAAAATAAGTTCTTTCATGACAGGAGAGACCCCTATGCCATTATCCTTTACTTCGATTACAACACTTTCCCCGACTATATGAGAGCTTACATCAATCTCGCTGACGTGATCTCCATGATTTCTTGCATTGTCAAACAGGTTGTAGAAAGCTTTTTTGAGCAGGGGGTCGGCATATACATCAAGCCCATTATCCTCTATGGAAAACTTTAATCCCTGCCCGGAAAAGGCAAATGCCGCCTCTTTTGCAATGTTGCTTATAGACTGCCAGGTAGGGGAAACAACTCCGAGTTCCTGGTAATCCTTTGTGAAAATGATCTGGCTATGGATTGTTTCAATGCCTTTGTTAAGATTTCGGAGGTATTTTGAGATCCTGCGGTCTCCTTTTACATCCGGAGGAAGCATTTCCGAGATAAGCTCGGTATACCCTGAAAGTACATTCACCTGATTGAGAATATCGTGCCTGGTGATATTGCTCATGAGGTTTATCTTCTTGTTTGCCTGTTTCAAAGCTTCCTGGTACCGATGTATCTCCGTAATATCATGGATCATTACCAACTTGCCCTCTGCATCATCCCTTGTCATAAGGGGACTGACACTGACAGTGAAGAACCTTGTTTCCAAACCGCTCTTGAGTGAAATTTCCCTGCCGAAACTTCCCTCAGGCGAATCACCAAAAATCTCCACTCCCTCTCCGAAAATGCCATTTAAGTTTTCTCCCATGACCTCTTTTCTTACTTTTCCGGCGAGTTCAAGTGCTGCCTTATTAATATCCACTATAGAGTTTGAAAAGTCCACAACAATGTACCCGTCATTCATGGATTCTATCACACTCTCTCTGGCAACTGGAATAATGTTAAGGAACTCATGCTGGATTGTGCCCCAGAAGAGAATCAAACCGGTTATTGCAAAGGAAAAAGGAGTCGGATCAAAAAATTCAAAGGGCCCGATATTTGCTATGTGAAGTAGATTTCCAATCACCGGAACACAAGCTGCAGTAAGAGCAATGGCTGCCTGGGTCCCATAAGGTGCGGTAAGGTGGATAAACTGCCTGAAAAAGAAAAAGATTCCTGCGAAGATCAAACCAAAGGAGTAGATATAAAAAAACCAGAAAAATGGCCCATGCTTAAGTACAAGGAGAGGAAAGCCTCCTGAAGCATCAAGATAGAAACCTTCAAAGTACAGCCCGTGGATACTGTTTGTAAGCATCAATAGAATTGCAAGGCAGGGAAAAAGAAAAAGCAGTTTCTCATACTTTCGTGCAAACTGCCTGCATACCCCAGAGTATTCGGCTGCAAATAAAAACCACGCTACAGGAGCAAAGGCGATCCCCAGGTACTGGAGATGGGCAAATAAATACTTAAACTCAATATCCAGGAATCCGATTTCAAAAGCGTAATTCACGGACCAGAGAGCCATGCAAAGCATAATTAATATAAAATGCTTTGCAAAAGGCAAACTGCGGTAATTAAAGGCTTTGTATGCTTTGATTGCAAGCAAAGTGGATATAAGCCCTGAAAAAATTAATGCCCCCATATAGGGAAACGCAACGGTGTGTATTTGCAGGCTGATAAGACGACCTTCCTTTTTACAATTATTATTAAGCGAATGGGGAGAGTCAGGAAATAGAAGTAAAAAACACCAGACGTTTTAATAGTAACATAAAGACTATCTATATAAATTTATGTATTTAAGCAAAGAGAAATAAGATTACGATTATACTGTCCACGATATAAAATTCTTAGAAATAAATATTGGGAGGGTTCAATATAAAATTTATATTACCCGGACCCTGACAGAAAAGGTGGAGATCCTTAAAGGAAAACTCCAGATAATTGCGATTTATTTGCTTACCAGACACCATTGTTTTTAAGAGTTGCAAGGATATTGGTAAATTCACTGTTGAACCTGCACTTCCCAAAATCAGGAGTGTCCAGGATTTTCTGCTTTACAGCCTGCAGCTCATTCATAAAACATCTTGAATCTTCAAAACCGGAGAATCCGGATTTTCCGCCTTCTGGATACTCTCCGAAATGCACGATATTTTCCTCCAGGATTTCCAGGAACCTGGGATCAAGATCTTTTGTAAAATAAGTGTCCAGCACAAGGAGATTTACGATTCTCTCATAGAATTTTAGAAGCTCGTAGTCTTCACTTCCGGAAATGTTAGGAGAAGCAGTCCGGTAAATCTGTCCGTGAATATAGGTCAGATAGCTGGAAAGTGTGCTTATCAGAGATTCAAGGTTTTTCTCTTCAGGGAAAACAATAGGGAAACGCCTTAAAACTCCCGGATTCAGGCTCCCATTGTAAAGCCTGTCATTCTGGCAGATCTCGGAAAAGACCCTTGAAATTGAACTGTTAAGTGCAGCGAGGACGTAAAAATACCTGGAAGGGTCTTGAAGTACGACTCCACAACCTTTTTCAAAGAGATTGTTTCCTGCTGCGTCAAAAGAAGCTTGCAAGCTGTAATGATCCGAAACGACAATTTTCGGGATATTGATGTACTGCAGCAGTTTGCAGTCTCCAACACTGTAATCTGCAGAAGAAAGAAATGTGGAATTGTGCTTAAAATTGTTTTTAAACTCCGTAATCCGGGCATATGTCAGGGGATACCTTTCCTTCAATTCCTCAGGTTCAAGGAGTCGACACCCTTTCCTCAGACCATCGGCTTTAATTTCGTAAGGCAGCATGAAACAATAAGGAGATGGGTGAACCGCATATTCGTTAGAAAAGGCACTGTCTATAAACGGATATACAAGTTCTCGTTCGAGATTGATCTCCCTGTTCAGGCCCATACATTTATAAGGGTTTTCAGGAGAGTCATTTTCCGAAAGGCTTAACTTATGCAGATATTCGCTGTCAGTATTTATCCCACAAAAAATATCTGCTGAAATATCATCCAGGGTGTTCGAAATCTTGCTAACTTTTTCTATAATACTGTTTTTGCTCCAGAACATGATAGGTTTCACTTCGTTATAATCGTGGAATTTATTTATGAATAGACTTATCCTTTCTATAAATAGACTTATCCTTAATCAGAAAATGATTTATTCCCGCCAGAAAAAAAATCATTCAGAGTTGATCCCGGAAACAAAAGGGTTAACGGAAAATGCATTTCTCGTAGATAAAAAACCCGGAAGGATTTGGACCATACATATTAACTTCTAATAAGTGGCTCCTTTAATCCAGACCTGTAAAGGCTAAAAATTCTCTCAGGACTATCGTTTTTCGTTAAAATTTTCGAGCATTAAGGAGGGGAATAATCTGCCTGGATTAAGATTCATGCTCCCGCAGCATTAGGAGCCAGGGAAATTAATCCTTCTGAACAGCAAAGATCTGAACCTTTTACGGTCTCAGTGATTCCGACTGGAAAACTTGGCATTCTGCCCTGAGAGACTTTTACCCCGTGGGTTAGAAAAGGTCAATGTATATAAACATTTCACAAAAATCTAAAAGTATTGTACCCGGAAATGCTTTTGCAGATTCAAAACCATTGGGGAGTTCAATACATGAAGCAAATACAAAGTAGAAGTAGAATAGTGAGTCGTCTGTATCCGTTATACAACTATATCCGATATACAACTATATCCGATATACAACTATATCCGATATACAACTATATCCGATATACAACTATATCCGATATACAACTATATCCGATATACAACCTCAATAAAAAAAATTAAAAAAGGGAAATGATTTTGGAATAAATCACAATTGTTTTAAAAAACAAACATCCATTGTTATTTCTGTTTCTAGTGAAATGATCACTGTTCCGTGCCCTCCGGATGTATGTTGTAAGTGTGGTTATTTTCAACCTGGAATGTGATTGATCCATCCCCTTCGACCTTGTAACCGAGGAATTCACCCGAGGCATTGTCGTAGACCTGCGTGTTGTCCCCGGCACTTATATTTACATTTATGAGTGCGCGGGCACCATTTGTGTTTGCCTTGAAAGTGAAATAATCATCCCTATATTCCAGAGAATCAAAAAATGCATCGTAGGTATTGCTATTTACCATGTAATATTCGTAAAACGACACTATGGATACATTATTTGAATCGTAGTTGTCAGCCCATTCCTGGAATTTTGGGTAGCTTATAGAGTACTTTATAGAAGGGTCTTTATCGGTTTGGTGGGTAAAAACCGGATATGCCATTCCGGCTGATGATGCTGTTTCCCACCATCCCCAGGTATCGTCGTCCAGGTTTCCGACACTTTGTTCAGCATGAACCCCCGAGTTTCCATTTCTCCAGACCATTCCCAGGTTTTCATATGCATAAATTGCGTGTGTAATGTTATCACTATTTCTCAAAGAACACCAGTTTGTCGGCTTCTCCCCTATTGTTTCATAGACGTACCAATACTCCTCATCCATTAATCTGTATGCTTCTTCGAGGGGAAGGAGGGTCAATTCTTTGGAATAATGTATGCCAGTATCCCATGAATCGTTTTCCACCAGACCCCGCAGGTATTCAATTTCCGTTTCATTGCACTTCTTGAGAAGTCCTACATCAAACCATATTGTGCCTTTATCCCCTCTGCTATTAAGGTAGTTGATGCCCTGCCCCGTCGTATTTTTCGGATGCGGCCCATCAAGTCCAAAGGCAAGCATTCTGTTATCTCCAATTGCTGTTATGAAATTTCTGTCCGCATACTGGTCTATGCTATGTATATTCACATCAAGGAATGTTCCTTTTCCGATGACAAAGCCCGTGAACTTGATGTACCCGTTTGAGAAATCCACATAAGGCAATTTCTGCCTCTCAAGATCATAAAATGGAGTTACTATGTATGTGCCATCATTTATGGCGATAGTATTTGTTTTGTTGTACCCGTCAAAGATTATTTTGAAATCAGATCTATCACCGGCATTTTTCAGGTATATGGTTTCATATTTAAGTTCGCCGGAAGGACTTTTGTAATAGCTTTTTAGGACGGATTTGTTACCTATTTCGGTAATTATCATCCTTGAACCCGGACTATTGAGTTCAACGAAACTTTCAGGGTCGTCCGTATTTATATCCATTGAAATTTGATAAGTGCATTTGGCCATCGGCGTAAAGCCGCAGATATAAAGTGATCCTACCTGTTTCGATTGTTCAAGATAGTGAATCAATGGAATGGAAGCACATTTACAAAAATTGAATGTCTTTGAAGAGCTCCTGAAATATCCTACATATGTATCTGTTCCAAAATTAGTGATGGGATCTACAACCGGAAGTATGAAGTAAGAAACTGGAGAGCAGTCTCTTGTAGTTGTATATTTTAACCTCATCGAGGAATTATCAAAAATGACTTTTGATTCATGGATCCCGTAAATTGTTGAATACAGTATATCGGAAGTCCCATTCTGGAGTTTTGCGACAAAGGCATTTCCAGGAACACCATTATTCTCTGAATAGTTGCCCGTGAAAAGTAGAATATTACCTTGATTAATATTGGTGAGAGTTTTTGAACTGTTTGTGTCCCGGGAAACTCCGAGTTCTCCGGTACATGAGTAATTTAATATCAAGCACATGAAAAGAAATATTTTTATCTGATATGACCTCTCCATTTGCCCCCCTCTTCCTAATGATTTTCGAAATTTGCGTTAAAGGTTATATTATATGCAGTCTCGTGTGTGCAAAATATATAATATTATTTGTATTTATTGCCCAGTGATTCAAAAATTAATAAACTGCGTTTTAATATAGCAAATATAGACTATAAGAACTTTTGTTTAGTGGTAAAAGAAGGTACGGAAAAAATTGCATGTACAACAAAAGTAATTTATCTCAGTTCCTGTTGTAGTTACCACGCAGCTACTGTCAGGAACAGTTTAAGCCCGGACCTGAGCTTAACAAAATTCTAAAATAGCCTTCTCGGAGATTTCCTCTGGATTAAATGCTGACAAAGCATCTTCAGTTCGAAACACAAATTCATCAGAGAATTTTATGCCTATTCTTTCTTCCGTCTTCTTTTGACTGATAATCCATCTGATCTTCTTAGCATTTAGTTTCACAATAGAGGATCATCCCAGCTAACATAGTATGCGAAATATTTTTGGGATAAAGGGTCAAATCTAAAAAATAGCAGGTCAAATATTGGAAAATGCTTGAGAGAAAAGAGTAAAAGTGAGATTCTGAATAACCTCAAATAGAAGTTATTCAGATTTCCTACTTATTAGAGAAAACTAAGAACTCCAGAGAATTCGGCATCAAATGCATACTTTTTAAAGTTAGAGGTTTCGAAAATCTTCTGCTTTATGTAGTAGAGTACACTCAGAAGGCTTTCACTGCATTCAGATTCCATATCTCCTGCATATGGGTGGATATTATCTTCAAGGGCACTCAGAAGCTTCGGGTCAATGCCATCTTCAAAGTAGGCATCCATAACCAGAAGGTTTGAAATCTGCTCATAAAAGCCCGTAAGCTCATCAAGCCAGCCCGCAACACCATTTCCTGCTGCATATTTCTGCCGGTTAAGGAACATGAGATAGCCGGAAATAGTAGTGATCAGGTCCTCAGTCAGCCTGTCTTCAGGAAATACAATTGGGAAGCGTTTCATTACTGCAGGGGTTACAGAGCTTGAGTACACCATCTCAGACTCGCAAACTGCTGGAAAAAGTCTGGCAATCTGGCTGTTAAGGACTGCAGTTACATAAGGGTATTTTTCCGGTTCTTTAAGGACAATACCACAGCCGCCCTCAAATACATGGTTTCCGGAAGCGTCGTAGGCTGCCTGCAAACGGTAGCCTTCGGTAGCAATGATTTTCGGAGTGCCAAGGTACTCCAGAAGTTTCTTGCCCCTTACACTATAGTAGTCTGCGGAGTCAAGAGGAGAGTTATCGTGATCGAACTGATTTTTGAATTCCAGGATTCTCCCGTATGCCATAGGGAACCTGACTTTCAGATCCTCTGGAGGGATTATTCTGCCCTCCTTCCTGTTGCCTTTGTCTGACAGCTCATAAGGCAGCATAAAACGATAAGGTGAGGGGTTAAATGCAAATTTTTCGGAAAATGCGCCTGAGACGTAGGGATAAATAAGTTCAGGCTCTAAAATTACGGGTTTACAGAGGCCTTCACAAAGATAAAGCGAGTCAGAATCGCTTCCTTCTGGAACTGCAAGCCTGTGCAGCAACCCATTTTTGGTGCTAATGCCTCCAAAGATGCTTTCGGAGATGTCTCCAAGTTTAGTCGGAAGTTCACAGATTTTTTCTACAATTCGGTTTTCATTCAGGAACATCTATTTTTCACTTCTTAGAAATATATTGAGAAAATTCCTTTTCTCTTGTTTTTACTCTCAGAGCTGGATCTTGTCTGAGTTGTTGAAAAATAATTTTATCTCAGCACTCTGAACTCTGATGTCCCATTAAAACAATCAAAATCCGGTCTGAAACGCAGGATAGGGTTTGTATAATTACCTGCAGGAAATAGTAGAATAGCATAAGTATATAAATATATTCGCACTGAAAATTAATTATAAATATAAATCATGACAAATAGCCAAAGTAAATCCAGACCAATAAAAAAAACGTGGAGCAACGACTCGTATTATTTAAAGGAGAACTATTAGAAGCAGCTCTAAGTAGAATAAAAAATAAGGAGGTGGAGAAATAAATCTCTATTTGATGCAAAGTTTCAGGCATATAATCTGTTATTCAAGGAAATGCAGGGACTGACCAAATAAATTTAAATACTGATTTTCAGACTACTTATATATGCAAGGAAGCAAATATTCCGAAAAGTATTTAATAAGAGAAGCTACAGCCGAAGATATATCCGGAATGCTTGAGGTCTTTAACTATTACGTTGAAAATAGTTTTGCAGCGTATATCGAAACTCCGGTTGGCCCCGAGTTTTTTCAAGCTGTTCAGAGTCAAAATGAGCAGGATGGAAATGAGCATTTTCCTTTTTATGTTATTGAAGAAATGGGAAAAATAATAGGACTCGGAGCCCTGAGACCATATTTTCCATTCCCGAATTTCCGGCACACCGGTGTGGTTTCCTATTTTATCCTGCCAGGGCACACAAGAAAAGGCCTTGGGTCCGGGATGCTGGACAAACTCTGTACGGAAGCCAGCAAAAAAAAGATGAAAAGCCTCCTTGCAAATGTGTCCTCAAAAAATGAAGCCAGCCTGAACTTTCATCTGAAACACGGTTTTATTGAATGCGGAAAGTTCCGGGAAGTCGGAACTAAATATGGGAAATATTTTGATATCGTATGGCTGCAGAAGTTCCTTGAGGAAGATCGGGAGTAAAATCAGATAAAATCAGATAAAACAAGAGTAAAAAAGAGAATTGGAAAAGGAACATTAAAAAGAACCTGCAAGGGGCAGATAATCAATGTTTCCTTTACCCATATCGTAAGCTGTCTCACAAATGCCATCACCATCGGCGTCTGGATTTGACTGACTGAAACCATTCCCTTCAGGTGAAGCCCAGAAGTTCCCACCCAGGAAAGATTTTCCAACAATATTGGTGCCTGAGTTTTTGCTTACATTCCAGACATTGCCTGAACTTTTTCCTTCGGAATATAGATTTTTCGTGTTGTTAAGGTAATTATTATAGATAATATTGTTATTTGAGTCAAGAATGCAAATGCCATATCCTGAATTCGAATCCACTATATTGCTGTTAAACGTATTATTGCCGGAAGAGTTAAGAAAGATACCGTACTTTGAATTTAAATTAATACTGTTGCCAATCAGAATGTTTTTGCCGGAGCTTTTCAGGTAGATGCCAATTCTATTGTTTGGTGCCCTGCTGTCACTCAGTATATTGTCATTGCTAAAAGAATCAAGCCAGAAACCATAACTGCTGTCAGATGCTGTATTGCTGGAAAGCACATTTTTGCTGGCGTTATGCAGAAGGATTGAGACCTCACTGTAAGAAGCGGTGTTGTTTTCCAGTTCGTTTGCAGTAGAATCCCATAGACTGATACCATACTTCTTGTTGTTTAATGCCATATTATTGTCAAGTACATTTTCGTTTGAAGCTTTCAGGTAAATACCCACTTTATTAGTATATGACGCCCTGTTCTCATTCAGAGTATTACCGTTACTTGACGAATCCAGCCAGATACCATAGTTGCTGTTAAATACCTTGTTATTGCCAAGGATGTTTCCGCTGGAGTTATGCAAAATAATACAGACATTGCTACTGTTTGAGGCTGTATTGTTACTTAACGTATTTTCGCTTGAGTCCAACAGATTGATACAGGACCCGGAATTATCAAATGCCGTACTGCCGGAAACTGTGTTTCTGCTGGAAGCTTTCAGATATATACCGATCTTATTGTTTGCTGCAGCATTATTTTCCAGTACATTGTCGAGGGAAGAATCCACCCAGATACCGTAACTGCTGTTGGAAACCCTGTTATTAAAAAGTATATTTTCGTTTGAGCTGCGCAACAGGATACAGGCATTGCTATATGATACTATGTTGTTGCTAAGAGTGTTGTTGCCTGAGAAATCAAGACGGATGCCGAATCCCGGATTTAAGATAAAATTATTTCCTTGAATATAGTTCCCGACAGAGTTCTGAAGAGTATCCTGATAGTTAAATAATTCGTTGTTTTCAATGCGGCAATCTTCAACCCCATAAAGGTGAATTCCGGAATTGGAGGAACTTATGTTTCCTGTAACATTGAACCCACTAATCACCACTCCATCGGCTGTGACAAAGAAAACATCCTCCGAGCTGCGGACTGCCTGAACTCTGGTATCCGAAGGGCTGCCGGATGCTGAAACAACAACCAGGTCTTCTACATTTATTTCTACGTTTTCCACATAGATGCCCGGATAAACAAGAATAGTATCCCCTGGATATGCACTGTATACCGCAGCCTGGATGGAGGTGAAATCTGCAGCCTGGTCTGCACTGTTGCTTACGGTAATTACCGTGGACTTCGATTCTTTGAGCGGGAAATAATCAATGACTCCGCTGCCTTCAATATCATACATGGAATCAAAGATGCCGTCAAGGTCAGTATCCCTGCCACCCAGCGGATAGACAGTTCCGTCAGGTCTTCCCCAGAAGTTACCACCAAGGTGAGACCCGCCTACAATATTAGTGCCTTCGGATCTCGTTGTATTCCAGAGATTTTCCCCTGCGGCCAGTTCAGATTCCACGTTCACTGCATTATTAAAATAGTTGTTATAAATGAGGTTACTGGAAGTTTCGTAGATTTGCAGGCCCACTTTTGTGTTAGACTTTATAGTATTGCTGACCAGAACATTACCGTTTGACACACCTGTAAGAGAAATACCCCCGTCATTTTCCGAAACCGTGTTATTTTCCAGTGTGTTGCCAGGAGAATCAAAAAGTGAAATTCCACTGCTACAGTATGAAACTGAGTTATTTCTCAGAATATTGTTCTGACTGTCACCAAGGCTGATGCCTGTCAGGCTATCCGAAACATCATTATCAATCAGAGTGTTACCTGAACTAAACATGTAAAAATCGATGCCACAGCTATTATTCGAGAGTATATTATGCTCAATGCGGCAGTCAGCAACTCCATATAAGTGAATCCCGGCAGCTGAGTCCGATCCTCTTATGCTAAAGCCCTTAATGCTCACTTCATTTGCCCAGATACCGAAAACGTCTTTAGAACTATCAGCTGCCTGAATGATTGTATCTGAAGAGTTGCTGGATTCGGAAAGAATGGTCAGAGATTTGGTAATTTCAATATTTTCCTCGTAAATGCCTGGTTTGACAATTATTTCATCGCCTGGATTTGCAGCATTTACTGCAGCCTGAATGGATGTAAAATCAGCAGCCAGACCTGTATTGTCATTTACCGTAATTGCGATAGCTGCTGCATTTCCTGTAATCACGAGATTGAACGCGAGAACTGCTATGAAAACGATTATGCTTTTTCTTTTTGTTTGATACATGGTAAACTCCGTAACAAAATTCTTGAATTCTGTAACGAAACCTATTTTTCGGACAATTATCGGAATTAATAGTCGGATCTCAGAGATTTAGGGGAGAGACCTTCTCTAAAGCGCTACAGGTGACCTCAAAACGATCAAGAAAACAGTCCTGTTAGGATAGTGAGGCTGATTTACCTATGAACTTCAGATTTTAGAAAGGTCTTTGAGATCAAGACCTGAAAAACCAGACACTCACGGAAAATTTTCCAATTTCACTGTTCTCCGAATAATTAACACGGCTACCTCGCTGCTCTCATGGATATAAGAACAATGTTTTAAGCCTGGACACCGAATATTTGAAATTTAATTAGTATGTTAAAAAATAGTACAGTTATATAAAATTAACTCAAATGTTAGGAAGTTGGGTATTTGAATACTTCATTTCCTCATCAATCAGGATTGATTTTGTGTAAATTTGTTACAAATGGCGACGTTTCCAGCAAAATTACATCCTAAATTCGATCCATTTACTTACCTGAACCCCGAAGGCGAGACTCTACATGGAAAAATTAAAGGTTGGGAAGATAGAGTTAAACTTATGGGATCCGAAGATTACCTTCACGCTCTTGAAACGATGGGGAGAATCCCGCTTTTTACACCTATCCTTGCATCCCTCATGCTCTTTATAGGAGGGGTCCAAATGGGGAGCCTTTCACGGGAGAAGGGGCATTTGTTGCCAACGGGTTGATCATGTCAACCGGGTTTTTTACGCTTGTCTATGCAGCAGTCCTGCGGTTCAGGCAAGGGCTCAAAGAAGCCGAATAAATCAAAATTGCGCTAGCGCACCCCGCAGCAAGCTAGCGGGGTATTCGACTGAAATAAAGGGACAAACGTTTACTGAATGAGTGAACCGGGATTAAAACGGGAAAAGGAAAAAAGCCTTGAAAAAGTTACTGAAGAAAACGCCTTATTTTTGATTAATTTTTAGCTTAACAAAAAGCCAGAATCGGCGACGTAGCAAATGTAGGCCCGCAAAACTCCGGTCCTTAGCTTCTTCTTTTAAAGTATAGAATTTAACTAAAAAGTTAGAGAAGTCCAGGGTTTTAAACATTCTTTTAGAAAAACAGGAATAATTGAAATAGAATAATCGAAATATAAATAGATGGGGGGAGAGTTAATTTGATGGGTAAGAGAGCTTTGCTGCTATTAGTATTCATTCTATTTATTGTACTTCCGGCTGCAAACATAGATTGGATAAAGTGTATGGAAAATTCCGGTTCTGCAGCCGGAGATTTGCCAACGGACCTGACAGAAGGAGAGATAAACCGCAGTAATGACGGAAAATACAGGGATGGCGTGGTTGATAATTTTGATTATTATTTAAATCCGGGATACCCAGCGGGATTCACCCACGCTACTGGAAATAGAGGGAGTGGATAAGTACGCAATGCAGAGTGAACCTGAGAGATGCGTAAAAAGCAAAATAAAGCAATTATGCTGCGGGGATGAGTTCTCAGGTCATGGAAAACCCGGGATGCCAGAACCTTTAGCCCTGGCTCAGGTTCTTACAGGTAAACACATAAAGGGGGATGCCCGTGACAGGATAGGATGAATACGAGTCACGGTTAAAGAGACCTTTTTTAGAGGTGAAAATATTAAAGTGGTAAGGATTCATGAGTTTGGCGGACCGGAGATTCTGAAGTACGAAGATGTCCCCGAGCCCTATCCAGGCCCGGGGAAGAGGTCTTTGCTAAAGTACCGATAAATCAAATTGCACGCGGCCACTCCGCCCTAAACAGGCTGTTCGACAATTATTTCCAGCAATAACGGAATTTCTTCGGTTTCGATTATACATTCAGGATGGATGAAACGAAGACTTTTCTTATGAACAATTATGGAAAAATTAAAAATGAGTGAAAGTAGTCATTCGGAACTACAGCAAATCAGAACTACTGTTTGAGTCAAAATGTTCTTATATCCGGATTTCATCTCTGTATAATTATTTTAGTTAATAGATTTGGAAACAGCTCCCCCACCCGGATATAGACCATAAACTTAATGAATGTCTTAACTTAGTTTTTACCTGAGTTTAATTTCCTTTTTCTTTGATCAGCAGTTCAGCCGATTCAAACCCGGCTTTTACCGAGCCGTTCATACTCCTTTCCGGATAGTTGGTTGATGAGAACATACCTGCAAGATAAAGTCCGGATGGGCCTGCAGCAAAAGGAAGCACATTTTTAAGGTATCCCTGTTCGTATACAGGAGCGGTATCTATTCTACGGTAGAGTTTCGTCCAGTGAACCCCTTCTCTTGAGAATCCGGGAAACATTTTTTCGAGCCCTCTCAGATAAGAATCAATGACCTGTTCTTCTTTTTGCGTCCAGAGAGCACTTTTTTCGTCCTGGAAATAGGACGTCACATAGACCAGATGCTCACCATAATCTTCAAAAGGCAAATAATTAGTGTGCTCGATTACGGCTCCAAAAGGCACATCGGCTTTTATGTTCAACCAGTAATTCCCATCTTCCATAAGCTTTCTGTCAAGCCCGATCAAAGCGCACGCTGTCCCTTGATAACGGATATTTTGTAAGGAATTATGCAGGGCTCCAAGCTTGCCTCCGGTAATTGCGTCCAGTACCATTGGTTCTACAGTTGAAATAACTGCATCGCAGGCTATAAAATCCCCGCCAACTACCACTCCCTGTACGGCATTGCCTTTGATCACAATTTCCGTTACTTCCTTAGTTGTTTGGATCTCTCCCCCATTTGCAGTTATTTCCCCTGCCAGGGCTTCTATAAGGGAGTTAAAACCTCCTCTCATGTACCCCAGTTTCTCTCCTTCTTTTCCCCTATCCGACCTTATTTTCACCCGCCCGATTAGCCAGGCAGCAGAAACGTTTTCGGCATTGTCTCCGAATTTGCTTTTCATCAGGGGAGCAAAAAAGTTTTCATACACCGACTTTCCTGCAGTATCGAGGATCCAGTCCTTTGCCTTTATTTGATCATAGGGCGCCGTGTCTTTTATCAGTCTTATCCTGAAGACCAGCAGGCCAAGTTTTACCAGGTCAAGAATAGAAAGAGGGCTAAAGTGTAAGATCTCAAGAGGGGTGTTCATAGGATAGTTCTTACCATCCACGAAATAGGCGTTTTTTGCTTCCAGCCATAGCATCTGCTTTTCAAGCCCAAGTTCCCTTATAAGGGCAAGAAGTTCCGAATCACTCCTGAATATATGGTGGTAGTACCTTTCAATAAAGTATTTTATTCCGGAGTGTTCCAGACAGTAGCTTGCTGCCATTCCTCCAATATCCGGATCTTTTTCAAAAACGACTACTTCGTTAGATGTACAGAGCCTGTGACCTGCTGACAAACCGGCAAGTCCGCTTCCGATAATTACTATCTTCATGTATATTTTTCCCTCTGTTCGTTAAATTTTTAAGTTAATTTTTGAGAATTGGCATTTACAACCTTGAAATTTCTAGATAGAGAAACAGATAGATTCTAAAGAAACAGATAGATTCTAAAGAAACAGATAGACCCCACATATTTTTTCCAGGAAAGGTTTTGTAGAATTGCAAATTACATAAAAACCCCTTTGCATATCGATATGTCTAACCGCTATATATACATTAAACTCATTTATATTATAGCACAGTACATACTGAGTGCAGAGCTATC
The DNA here is from genome assembly GCF_000979455.1 of Methanosarcina sp. 2.H.T.1A.6. GTDB lineage: Archaea > Halobacteriota > Methanosarcinia > Methanosarcinales > Methanosarcinaceae > Methanosarcina. Next base: position 63,664 of record NZ_JJOY01000005.1, on the reverse strand, counting down.
GGGTTACAAAAAGACGAGGGTCAGGGTTGTACTACGATCAGGAAATTAGCTCGGTTTTTGAAGAGCTGAAGACATCAGAGGAAGGGCTGAGCTCCGGAGAAGCTGAAAAAAGACTGGAAGAGTATGGGAAAAACGAACTTAAAGAAAAAGAAGAAATCTCTGTCTTTCGCCTCTTCCTCTCACAATTTAAAAGTATTTTAATTTTTATCCTGATAATTGCTTCCATTGTTTCGGCTTTACTTGGGGAATCCATTGATGCAATAGTGATTTTATTTACTGTTTTTCTTGCTGGAGTTCTCGGTTTTGTGCAGGAGTACAGAGCTGAAAAAGCTATTGAGCTTCTCAAATCCATGACGTCTCCGGAAGCAGTTGTAATAAGAAATGGGACCGAAAAAAAAATCCCCTCAACAGAACTGGTTCCCGGGGACATAATTCTGCTTCAAACCGGGGACCGCATTCCTGCAGATGCCAGGATAAGTAAAGAGTTCAACCTTAAAGTGGACGAATCCTCGCTCACCGGGGAATCCGTGCCTGTCCAGAAAATTACCGGTTCCCTGCCTGCAGACACCCCAGGAGCTGACAGGAAGAACATGGTCTATGCAGGGACTGCAGTTGCCTATGGAAGAGGAAGGGCTGTTGTCACGGCAACAGGCATGAAAACCTCTTTTGGAGAACTTGCCGGGCTTCTCGGGACAATAGAAAGGTCCAGAACCCCTCTGCAGGAAAGCCTTGATAAATTCGGCAGATTGATTGGCGGGGCAACTCTTGTAATTGTAGCTTTTGTTGCAGTGCTCGGTGTATTTTCCGGCTTTCCCCCTCTTGACATGTTTCTCTGGGGTGTTGCGCTTGCAGTTGCCGCTATCCCTGAAGCCCTTCCTGCGGTTGTGACAGTAGGGCTCGGGCTTGGAGTAAGGCGCATGGTCAAAAGGCATGCCCTTGTAAGAAAACTGCCTTCCGTAGAAACGCTAGGTGCTACAGATGTTATCTGTTCTGACAAGACGGGCACACTTACTCAGAACAAAATGACGGTTGAAAAGATATATGTTAACGGGCAGACCCTCAAGGTCACAGGAAACGGGTATAACCCTGAGGGAAAATTTCAAATAGGAGATTCAGAAGTACCGGAGGACAATACACATCTTCGGATTCTTTTGCTTGGGGCTGCTCTCTGCAACGATTCAAACCTTCATGAAGAAGAAGACGGATGGAAAATTACAGGAGACCCGACAGAAGCAGCTCTTGTAGTCGCTGCGGCAAAGGCTGGATTTGAAAAATCCGAGCTTGACCGGAAATATCCACGGCTTGGAGAAATCCCTTTCTCTTCCGAAAGTAAGAGAATGACTACCTTCAATAAACTGGAGGACAATCCGGGTAACTTTTTTGATTCCGAGCTTGTGACTTTTTCAAAAGGAGCTCCAGAGGTCATCCTTGCCTCGTGTACGAAGACTTTCCTCAACGGCGAAATGAAAGCTTTAACCCCCGAGCACGAACAGGAGATCTCCGAGCAGGTTAAGGAGCTTGCTGACCAAGCGCTGCGGGTTATGGCCATTTCTTTCCGCCCGCTTGAAGAAAACTTTTCTCCCGAAAAAGTTTCGTTCGGGGAAATCCCTGTAGAGAAGATCGAAGAAGACATGGTCTTTTCAGGGTTAATTGGCATGAGAGACCCTCCCAGGGAAGAAGTGAAAGCTGCAATCAAAACCTGTGAGGATGCCGGCATCAAGACTGTAATGATAACAGGAGACCATAAAGTTACAGCAGCTGCAATTGCGCGAGAACTCAGGATTTTGAAAGAAAACGACCTTACACTTACTGGTTCTGAACTTGACAGCCTTGAAGAGAGTGAATTTGAAGACAAAGTTGAAAGGGTCTCGGTTTACGCCCGGGTCTACCCTGCCCATAAACTGAGGGTAGTAGAAGCTCTAAAAAAGAAGGGCCATGTTGTGGCGATGACCGGAGACGGGGTAAATGATGCTCCTGCCCTGAAAGCTTCGGATATGGGCATAGCAATGGGCATTACAGGCACTGATGTGAGCAAAGAAGCCTCAAGCATGATCCTGACCGATGATAACTTTGCGTCCATTGTCTCGGCAGTTGAAGAAGGACGAAATATATTTAAAAATATCAAAAATTTCATCACCTACGGGCTCACAGCCCATATAGGGGAAGTCCTGATCGTCCTCATAGCAATTTTGGGCTGGCAGATCCTGCCTTTGCTTGCCGTACAGATCCTGTGGATCAATCTGATTACAGATGGTCTCCCTCCTATGGCTCTTTCTGTTGAACCTCCTGACAGGGGGCTTATGAAACAGAAGCCGAGGAACGTTGAAGAAGGGCTTATCACCCGCCGTGAAGTCGCTGCCGGACTGGGGCTGGGAGGGCTTATAGCCTCGCAGGCACTGATAGTATTAGTCTGGGCTCTGGACAGCGGTTTTCCCATTTCGAAACTGCAGACTATGATCTTCACACTTGTGGTCTTTTCAGAGATGTTCAACGCCTTCAACTGGCGTTCTGACAGGTATTCGGTTTTTTCTCTGGGACTTTTTACAAACAAGCCTCTGGTCTACGCTGTCCTGACCACAGTGATTCTGCAGTTGATGGTGGTTTACGTCCCGTTCCTTCAGTTTGCTTTCGGGACAGTTCCCCTTTCATTTTCTGAGTGGGGAATCATACTCGCTTTAGCTTCCACCACACTCATCTCGATGGAGATTGTAAAGTACCTGAACGCAAGGAGAGCCCACTGATCAAAAAGTGAATTGAGTTTGTCCGGCTCTCTGATTCAAGCAGTCATTTCCATGTTCCTTTTTCCGGATAAAAACAGTCATTCCCCTGTTCCGAAAAGTCATTCCCCTGTTCAGAATCCCAGAATTAAGCAGTCAGGCCCTTATCCTATCATCGGTTTTCTTTTTTCTTTCAGTTTTAATCGCAAACTTCAAAAGCGGAGGTGAAACCAGAATAGATACAACCACCATAAGCACTATCCCCGAAAATATTTCCTGGTTGATAATCTCCAGTTCCCTGCCTATGGTCAGTACCACAAGTTCTACCCCTGCCCTGGGCATGACTCCTATCCCGAAGATAAGGCTTTCATAAAAATCGAAACCTATGGCTTTTGACCCTATGAAACCCCCTATTAGCTTTCCTGAGAGGGCAAAGAGGACAACCAGGAGGGCAAAAACGCCTGTGTTTCCCAGGGTGGACAGGTCAATTGAAAGGCCTATAAATGCAAAAAAAAGAGGGATCAAAATCCCGTAAGCCAGTCCTTCTACTTTGCTCTGCACGTCCTGGATTTTGGCAAGGGGAATTTCCGAAATTAAGATCCCTCCTATGAACGCTCCTATTGTTGCATGAAGCTCAAAAAACTCTGCAAGATAGGCAGAAAAAAGGGCTACCATAACCACAAAGGAAAATACTGCTTCTTTTGCATGCATTTTCTGAGCATAGACAAAAAGCCTGGGAAAAAGATACTTTCCGAGGATATACATAATCAGCAGAAAAAGCAGAATTTTTCCTGCAATCGTAAGAACGCCCAGAACCGAAGGCACGCGGTGAAAGCGGGAAAAGGTAACCACCACAGAGAGTAGAAATATCCCTATAATATCGTCCAGGATTGCAGAGGAGAGTATTACTGTCCCTGGCCTGGTGGAAAGGTAGTTCAGGTCTATAAGGGCCCTGAGCACCACTCCTATGCTTGTAGGGCTGAAAGCAACTGCCATAAAGAGGCTTTGAAGAAAACTGAAATCAAAGATATTTCCAAGCCAGAAACCGAAAGCAAAGGCAAAGGCGACCTGAAAAAGTGTAGGGACAAGAGCAGCCAGCGCTGCAGGTTTCAGGTCCCTTAAGCTCACTTCTTTATATCCTGCAGTGAAAAGCAGAAAAATAGCCCCAAGCTGGGCAAAGAAAGTAATTACTCCGGTTTCTACGTTAAGAAAAAGCACTCCAAGTAAGATACCTGCCAGAATTTCTCCCATGACTGAGGGGACACCTACTCTTTCTGCCACCTCACCCAGAATTTTCACACTGAAAATCAGGAATAGTATCTGAAACAGAGCACTCACTGCTGTTAGTCCCCCACTCTTTGCTTTTTTACCCCAAACTCCTTTTTCTCAGGACTTATCCAGAGCTTTTTAGATCTCAATTTCCGTTTCCAGCTTTATCCCTCTGTTTTGTTCTCCGTTTAATCCCTCAATTTCAGTTTCCGGCTTTATCCCTCTGTTTTGTTCCCCGTTTAATCTCTCGATTTAATTTTCCGGATTTATCCCCTCTACTTTAGCCTCTGTTTTATCTCTCAATTTAATTTTCCTGCTTTCATCCTTTTCTTTTTTCGTCCCCTATTCTTTCCTTCTTTCTTCTTCTACAAATCTCCTTTACGAGATCTTTCTTGGAGATAATTCCTGCCAGTTTTCCATTTTCGCTGACGCATACGCGGTCAAACCTGTGCTTCATCATAAGATCCGAAGCGTCTTTGAGTGTAGCGTTAAGAGAAATTGTCACCGGATGCGTTATCATTACGTCTCCCGCTTTTCCTCCAAGAGACCTTATAGCTGTAAGAGGGGTATGTTTTGCTCTGGGAACCAGGCACAAAAGCAGGATTTCAAGAACGATGTCAAGATCAATAATTCCCACAAGCTCATTATTCTTATTCACTACCGGGAAAGTATGGTAGGGGAGCTTCCCAAAAAGCGAAAAGACTTCTTCCAGAGGAGTGTCTTCCTGTACTGTTACCACTTCTCTGGTCATAAGTTCTTTAATTGTTATCCAGAGGCAACGCTCAAAAATTTCGACGATCTGTTCGGATTGAGGACCAGCTTCCGGAAACCCTTCAAGAGAATCAGGTAATTCTCCTTCCTTTTCAGAAACCTTTTCCAGCTGTTTATCTTTTCCTTTTTCCTTTTCTTCCCTCTCTTCGTTGCTGCTTCCTTGAGAGGAGTTTCTTCCTGCAAGATTATTTGCCAGAGCGAATATTTTGTCCATAACCAGCCCCCATTTATAGAACTCTCCCCTTTTTACATATTATTTGTGTTTTCCGATACTTTCTTCTCTGTATATGGGGTTTATCCGGTCTTTTCAAGTTTGTTCTTATAATAGAGGGTGAAATCTCTTCCCGGGCGCAGGGTAAAGTTGTAAGAGGAGTACTCTTCTTTAGGGATTTCCCTGTACATGTCATAGGACATGGGCACAATAATAGCATCGTACTTACTGCTTGCAGGAGGTTTTGAAGAATACCCCACTTTTTCATAGTCCTCCAGGTACCAGGGCAGGGGCCAGTACAACTTATTCGGGTCAACCACATAAAGCCTTAGATTTTCAGGCCTTCGGTCTAGACCTTCTATCTTTTCCATGAGCTCTCGAATATCCGGAGAAGCCTGTGTATACGTCATCAGCTCTGCCGGCTCCATGCTCCTGTAGTAATTTACCGAGATACACTGGCCCAGAGAAATTAGCAGGGCGAGCGCCAGAATTCCTGCTGTTAAAGTACGGGCTTTTCCGGCATGTTCTGCCCGAGAAGATGGCCTTGGCCTTGTCAGAGGGCTTAGATTTCCTTCCAGAAGCTCCTGTTCCGGCATTACATATTCATTATTCCGGGAAAATATTTCTCCCAGATAAGCTCCTGCCAGGATTCCAAAGGGCAGGACAATATGTACAACAAGCCAGGGAACTTTTTCCTGAAGGTAGGAATAGAGCAGAAGGCTGGTAAATGCCCAGTAACAGAGGAAAAGGAAAAATGAAACATTTCGACCTTTACTTTTCAGAAAATGGAAAAATCCTGCAGTCCCAAAGAGTATAACCGGAATCTCGTATCTGAAAAGGATGGGGATATAATAATAAAATGGACCTCCGATCCTCTCTATCCTGTGCATTGCCAGCCAGTGGGTAAAAGCCCTTTCTACGATTGAGAAAAGGGAAATATCGTTCCTGAAAAGGCTTGTATAAAAAAACATTATAATGAAAATGGAGAGCGCCCCTGAAAGAAGAATTTCAGGGAGGAAGGGTAAAAGTACCGAAGCTTTGCGGAGGAGGGTCTTTTGCAAACTCAGGTTTTCTCTCTTCCAGCTGGAATGAATCCAGTATAGTAAGCCCATCCCGGCATAAGCTCCGAATATAAGTATGATAACGTAGGCGTTTTCCTTTGCAGTTACGGCAATGGCAAGGGAGGAAGCTGTCAGGATAAGGTAAGGGTACCGCTTTGAGCTGTGAATATTGTCGAGATAGCGGAATACACCTGCAACAGCAGCCAGAGTGCAAAACACAATTATCATATCATTTCTGAAGAACCTTGAGAAGTAGACCATGCTTGGAGAAAATGCAAGCAGAAACATTGCCCAGAGCACTCCGCTTTTTCCCAATTCTTTCTTCAGCAAAAAGAGCAACAGAATAGTTGCCACTCCGAAAAAGACCGGGACCAGGCGAGCTGTTGTATCGTTTATTCCCAGGAAATGGAAGACAGCTGCAGTAGAATGGAAAAGAAAGGGGCCGTGGTAGGCTGGATTATAACTGTACTCCCCGGTTTCAAGCAGTTTGAGGGTAAAACTGCCGTGTACGCTTTCATCATGATGAAAAACCCTCTCTCCAAGCTCAAATAGTCTGAGGGCGAGGGCAAAAAAAACGATCAGAAGCCCGAAAAGCCTGTACTTTTTATCAGAGAGCTTCGGTGAATTTACGGGGTCAGAATCTGGACTTTGCTGCATTGTTTCCCAAACCTGCCGGTGATGGCTGTTCCTTATAAGGCATAGGTATATTTAAGGAATAGGATGAAATAGTCTTTCTCATGGCTGAAGTAAAAATTAAGTTATTTGCAAATCTGCGTGAGGCAGCAGGCACACCGGAACTCCTGCTTTCCGGAGAAAAGGTCATTGATGTCCTGTTATCCCTCACCGACAAACATCCGGAGTTAAAAAACCTTATTTTTGAAAAAAGCGATGACAAAAGTGATGAAAAAAGCGAGACCCCGGTCCTTTGCGGCTCAATTAATGTCCTGGTCAACGGAAACAATGTCCGGCACCTGGAAGGGCTTGATACTCTTCTAAAGGACTCGGATGAAATTGGGGTTCTACCTCCCGTTTCAGGAGGCTAATTTTTTAAGGGGTGAGTATATGGGCAGGATATTTAAAGAACGCACTTCAGTTGATGAAGCTTTACGGCTTTTCCTTGAAAGTATTTCCCCTCTCAGGCACACAGAAGAAGTACCACTTGAAGCCTGTGCAGGCAGGGTACTTGCAGAAGCTGTAGTTTCCGGAAGAGATGTACCTCATTACAGGCGTGCTGCCATGGATGGATACGCTGTCAGGGCATCCGATACTCCAGGTGCTTCCCCTGCAAATCCCGTGCTCTTACAGCTTTCTGACAGTATAGAGGAAGGGACTTCTATGTGGGTTCATACCGGAGCCGTTATGCCGGAAGGAGCCGATGCGGTTGTAATGGTTGAGGACACTGTTGCAGCAGGGGACATGGTTGAGATCAGGGCTCAGGTTTATCCGGGAAGGAACGTCGGGCAGATTGGAGAGGACATAAAAAGAGAAGATCTGGTTTTTGAGGAGGGGCATCTCCTTCGCCCCTGTGACGCTGCAGTACTTGCATCCCTCGGACTGGACAGGACGAAGGTCTTCCGAAAACCGGTGGTTGCAGTCATCCCCACTGGCGATGAGCTGGTAAGTCGTGAGACTGCCGGAGAAGTCCCTCCACCGGGAATGGTGCTTGAGACCAACGGGCTTATGACTGCCCTTTATGTGGACAGATGGGGCGGAATTCCCAGATTTACAGGGATCGTGCCTGACCGTCCTGAGAGCATAAAAGAAGCGGTGGAAGCAAACCTGGACGCCGATATGATCCTTCTCTCAGGCGGGACTTCGGTTGGTAAAAGAGACCATTCCCCTGAGGTTGTAGCGTCCCTGGGAAAACTGCTTGTGCACGGGGTCGGCCTCAGCCCTGGAAAGCCTGTAGCCCTTGGGATCATAGGTAAAACTCCTGTGGTTTGCCTTCCGGGCTACCCGGTTGCCGGGCTTGTTGCTCTATACTTTTTTGTCCGCCATGGAATCCGAAAGCTGGGTTCTATACCAGAAGTACCGGAATTTGTCCTTAGAAAGCGCCTGGCTGCAAAAATAAGTTCAAAAATAGGATATGTTAATTTCATCCGCGTCGTTTTTGAAGGGGACATGATACGCCCGCTTACGGGAAAGGCAGGAGTCCTGAGTTCGGTTGCGAAGGCTGACGGATATGTGCTCGTGCCTGAGCACGTGGAAGGCTATGAGGAAGGACAGGAAGTGAATGTTTTCCTGATCGAGTGAAATTGATATACAGAACGGATAAGGCTAGCTTTTTGTATTTTTTCACTCTCTGAAAATGAATAAAATTTTATACTACCACGGGCTATTGGGACTGGAAAAAACTGTCCCTTACTCCAATTTTTAGATAATATAAGTGAAAAAAATGCCCTCTCCAGATAAAGAAATGGATAAGATTTTTCTAATAGGAGCCGGCGGCTTTCTTGGAGCCATTTGCCGATTTTTGCTCTGCGAACTTGTGGAAGGGCAGCTTGGCATCCTATCTGTAAACGTACTTGGGAGTTTCATGCTGGGCATGATAATGTACGACACTGAGTACCTGGGTTTCATAGGTCCTAAAGGAAGGATTGCATTTGGCACAGGGTTTATGGGAGCATTTACAACTTTTTCCACATTTGCGGTCCAGTCTTTCAGCATGCCTTTCATTCCAGCCCTTGGAAATATCAGTGCCAATATCTTTCTTACCCTTACAGGCGTATTCTTCGGCAGGAGTGTTATAAAAGCCCTCTCAAGCAGGGAGATCTGAGAAATGTTTCCAGTTTCGGGTATCGGAGAACTCTTTTTAATAGGCACTGGAGGTTTTATAGGGGCATCTCTCCGCTATACGGTTTCAAGCCGCGTGCCAAAAATCCGGAATATTCCGGCAGGGACCCTGACAGTAAACCTTCTGGGCAGCATAGTGCTTGCGCTCTTAACTTTTTCCTCTGAGCCCGAATCCATGGTATATCTGTTAAACATAGGAATTCTTGGCTCCTTTACAACCTTCTCCACCTTTGCCTACGAGACTTTCAAGCTACTTGAGGATGGGCAAAACGTTTCATTTTTTCTCAATATTTGTCTAAATGTTATGCTCTGCCTTCTGGGTGTAAGCATCGCATATCTTGCCCTCAGGCTTTGATTTTGAAGATATCCCCTGGAAGAGGTTACTTAGGGCAGATTATAAAGATTGTTTTATGGTTGTTTCAGGGATTTTCTCGGCTTTAAGTTATTTGTTTAAAGCATCAGCTGTTAGAGCAGCGAATTTAAAACACCATTTAGAAATCTGGCTACCTGGAGTAAAATAGCCCGGATAAACGGATTTAAAAAAGAATATGAAGTAACTTAAAATATATAACTAAAAAAAAATGGTAAAATAGAAAAGCCCTTAAAATCACTTTACAAGGGCTTTTGCAGATCTTCTTATGAAGCGCCTTTTATGACCTGAAGAGGTGAAGCGCTGTGAAGGTCCGGGGTGTGCTTTCTGAGCTTTCGATTTCTGAACCTTAATTACTCTGCCTTTTCTGCCTTTTACCTTTACCCAATCAATGCTGCCGGTTTTGCCCATTATCATTCCTCGTTAATTTTGATTTAAATATATTCTGAATTTGCTTAAATTTATAAGTGATTTATTCACATACCATATTTGCCTTATCGCTGACCACTGCTGTTTGCCGCGGATTTTTTCCTTCAGCAGTGTTTCAGCAAAAAGGTATTTTGATTCGAGAATCTGTCAAATCGGTAATATTTCAATGATCTTAATTGGAATGTTTGATATTCCTTGAAGCCTGAAAGTAAGAAATTATGAGTTTCATCAAGCCTTGGGTTTATCATAAAGAGAAATGCTAGTAATTAAATGTTACGGACATTGGCCGAAATCCAGGCATAAAATGTGGAGATATGCGTAAGATATAAATAATTCGACCTCTGGAAAATGCGTATAGATCCATTTTATAAGTGATTTATTCACATACCACATTTGCCTTATCGCCGACCACTGCTGTTTGCCGCAGCTTTTTCCTTCCACAATGTTTCAGCAAAAAGGTATTTTGATTCGAGGATCTGTCAAATCGTAATATTTCAATGATCTTAATTGGAATGTTTGATATTCCTTAAAGCATGAAAGTAAGAAATTATGAGTTTCATCAAGCCTTGAGTTTGTTATAGAGAGAAATGCTAGTAATTAAATGTTATGGACATTGACCGAAATCCAGGCATAAAATGTGGAGATATGCGTAAGATATAAATAATTCAACCTCTGGAAAATGCGTATAGATCCACTTAAAAATGTACAGGTACCTTAGATGATACCAGAAAAAGAGTCAACTACCCCTGAACTAAAGACCCTGGGGTTTCCTGCTGAGGTTTTATGAATAGCAGGAATAGATAAATAGAAGGAATTGACGAATAAAAGGAATTGACGAATAAAAGGACAAATGCCTCATTATTCTTTTCTGAAAAGGTGATTTCCGTAAAAAATAATCCTATTGAAACCAGGCTTGCCGAAGTGCGAGAAGAACTTAGGGACTTAAAAAGCTTCCCGGACTCTGAATTTGTCGGCATAATCAAAGAACTGGGATTCAGGTGTGAACTCTGCGCCCGCTGCTGCACTAAAGAGTTTAACGACCATGTATTTCTGCTTGATTCAGACCTGGAAATAATAAAGCAAATCGATCCGGATGCCATCACTCCTGCCCCATATTACGAGTTTTGCGACCAGAACGGCAGGTTCTACGTTTCAGGCTATGCCCTGAAAACAAAACCTGATGGTTCCTGCATTTTCCTGGAAAATAAGAGGTGCAGAATTTATGAGAGCCGCCCTTCAATCTGCAGGGTATATCCCCACATGCTTCACAGGGAAGCCGATGAAACAGGAAAAGTAGACTGGCGGCAGATAAGCGGCTTAAACGAGCATGGGAGCTATAATTCAGAACTCGGCAATTTGACGTGTGAAGCAATTGGAAGGGAGACCAGGGTTTATGAAGAAGCTTATCTCAAACAGATGATTGACTTTTTCGAAGTTGTGGGAACTCATTTCAGGAAGAACCGCTTAAAACACGTCCAGAGTATATATGACCGCAGAATGCGGGAATTCCTTAAAGGGGAATGCGAACTGGAAGTTTTTGTATACTGCAGCAGCGGGCTTGAAATGAAAAAACTCAGATATGAATCGGACAGGTAACCAGCAGAACTGCTTTAATCCGGGGAACGAGCTCGTCAAGGTAATAGAATTAAAAAAGAAATTAAAATGGCTAAAAAATTCATTTTTAGATAAAAAGACAACATGTTGTTAAAATCGTAATGGAAGGGAAATAAAGGAGAGGAAAGGAAAGGAAAAATTTCAGTTTCTTTTACCTTTGACCTTCCACTTAAGAAGTATACCTTCTTCAATATTTTCAGCCGAAAGCAATTCAAGTCCAAAGAGTTCGGCTTCTGTGAAACCTTCCCCATCCGTAAAAGTCGGAGCTGTTTTTCCTCCTATGATGAGGTTTCCAACGAAAGTATAGACCTCATCAACAAGGCCTGCGGAGATCATACCCCAGTTCAGGGTCGCGCCTCCTTCGACCATGAGGGTGTTTATGCCCATTTCCTTTAATTTTGCCGCCAGCTCTCCAAGGTCAACTTTAAGGGCTCCTGTTTTAATGACCAGAGCTTTTTCTTCGAGGCTTTTGATATTATCTGCAGAGGCTGAATTTGAAACAGCAATTATCCTGAGCCCGTCTCCTTTTTTGAATATATCGGCATCCAGAGGAGTTCTTGCGGCACTGTCCACAATAATCCTTACCGGATTTTCGTTTTTTCCGGCGGTTTTTCTGGCGGCTTTCCGTTCAGGAGATTTTACAGTCAGGCTGGGGTCATCGGCAAGTACGGTTCCTATCCCTACCATGATTGCATCTGCCTGAGCTCTTAGTTCATCCACTCGCTCAAAATCGAGTTTTCCGGAGATCTTTACTTGCTTCCTCTCCTTTGTTGAGAGCTTGCCGTCGGCTGACATAGCAGAGTTTATAAAAATGAAGGGCCTGTCCATGTTATGGTTCCTGAAAAAAGTATTAAATTGAGAGGCACTTTGTCTAAAAGTAGCCTTTCCGCATTAGAATTATGGAATAGACCTGGCACTTTACTTTAAGTCTGTTTTTCTTACCGGATTTTCCAGTCTGTGTTTATTTTTTGACTGGAATAAGTTTGAGCAGGAGCTTGAACTATTTCTGACCTGGCTCAAAACTGTTTTCAGTCCGGTATTTTAACCTGGCTTATTCCGAGTCGATCAGGGGCTTCAGGAGATCGTGGTCTCTTAAGAGGCCCTGAAGCTTGCGGTTTGAATTAATGATTGGTATCTGGTCGATCCTGTTACGTTTCATTTTTCTTGCGCAGTCGCTGACAGATGCAATGTAGGTAGCTGTGATCGGTTCCCGGATCATGACATCACTTCCAATCAGATTTGGGACCTTGATCCTGGAAACGCTGTAGTAGATGCTCATGGTATCCCGCATTGACTCCCAGGTCCACGCATCATCATCCTGGCCTGCGGACATATCAGACATCTCCACACTGTCTTCAATAACGCTTGCAGAGATAACGTCCCTGTCCGAGATTATCCCTATGAGTTCCAGGGCAGCATCGAGCACCGGAACGGCTTTGACACTGGCAAGTTCCATGATCCTGGCTACAACAGGTAAAGGCGTTTCACTGTAGATTGCAACTACTTCCTTTTCCACATAGTCCTTGATAGGAATATCGATATTCATATCCGCAATTGTGCCCACGACGTCTGCAACCGTAACAAGCCCCACGAGTTTTCCATCATCGACGACCGGAAGTCTTCTGATACCGTGCTGCAGAAGCAGGCGTGCGGCAGTCTGCAGGTCCGATCCAGGGGATATGGTAATCGGATCTCGTGTCATAAGAAGGGCCAGCTGTTCTTCTTCAGGGTTTTGTAACAGGTTTGTCCGGGTCACGATTCCTACTACTTTGGAATCCTTGAGTACCGGGACTCCCGATATATGTTTATTCTTAAGAATTTTAAGAACCTCGTCCCTGGAACCTGGCAAGGTCGCGCATGCGACGTCCCTTACCATTATATCTTCTATGAAGATGTTTTTTGGCATATGATTTACACCTGTGTTGTCCTCTGAATCCTGGATTTTTTTGTTTATCACTTCTTCTTCAAAAGGCTTCCAGTTGATAGCAATATCAGCTTGTTTCTACACTACGAACGACCATTACCGGAACTTTTGAGCCTCTGACCACTTTTTCTGCAACGCTTCCCATGAGGAATCTGTCAAGCCCGGTTTTTCCAAGTGTCCCCATAATTACCAGGTCAGCATTGTTATTCTCTGCGAACTCGAGAATCGCATTACTCGGGTGCCCTTCCTCAAGTACCTCCTTTACATCCACGCCTGCAATCTCTCCTTGTCTCTTCACTTCAGAGACTGCCTTTTCCCCCTCTTTTTTCAGGATTTCGTACATTGCTTCCCATCCGGCATCCATTGGTATTGACGAAAAAGAAGATGTGTCCACTACGTAAAGTGCGTGAACCGTAGCCCCACTGAGTTTTGCAATCTCAATTCCGTAAGAAATTGCCTTCCTGGTATTCTCAGATCCGTCTGTTGCAATTACTATGTTCCGGTAAAATTCGCTCGTCATGTCTCGCTCTCCATTTGCTTTACGAATGAAGCACCGCTAATATATCGTCAGGTCTTGCCCTTTTTGTGATTCCACTTATAGGGTCCTTTATCCCGGCCAGATTATTTGAACTCCCATTCAGGACCATCAAATTAGCTTTATTCCCCTTTTCTATCGACCCCGTGGAGTCTGGCCCCATTACAAAAGAACCATTAAGTGTGCAAATTTTAAATACTTGCCTATCTTCGATCGAAAAGACTTTGGACATAAATTCCATTTCAGCAAACATATTTACAGAGTTTAACATTACATTGTCTGTACCTGCTGCCACCCGGATTCCAGCCTCGAGCATTTCAGCTATCGGTGCCATTCCTACTCCTGTTACGAAGTTTGATCTCGGGCAGACAACAACTGGAACTTCTGTCTGAGCGACTTCATCAAGGTCTTTTTTTGTGGCTTGTGTTAGATGGATCAACAAGTCGGGCTCCAGAGAGAGGGCTTTTTCAATGTCACTTCTGCTCTTTTCCCCTGCATGAATTGCAAAGAGCTTTTTTCGATCTCGTGTGCAGGCTATAATCTCCTGCAAGAGTTCCATATTGAGATCATTTGCTCCGCTCATTCCAAGCCCATCGGAATTCAATAAAACCCTTCTTACTTCGGCAAGCACCACCCCCAGAGGTAGCTGAGGTTCTGTGGGTCTACCAAATATAAGGGAATGTAATTCCAACCCCTCAAGAGCTTTATTCAGGGCTGCAACACCTACAACCCCTCCTTCTCTAAAATCCGCAAAAGCACAGGTCCCTGTCGCAATCATATCTAATAGAGACTTTCTAATGTACTCAATAAGTGTTTTATAAGAAGTTTCCCTGAGAATTCGGTGTTTTAATCCATCCGGCGGCTTTACCAGGGAATCAAGATCTCTCTTAACCCGAAAACCGGTAGTGTTTCCCAGGGGAGGGTCTTTGCAAACTGAATCTCCGAGATGGGTGTGGGCATTGACAAAACAGGGCGCTATTATATTTGCAGAATATGTGTGCTCTTCTCCAATTTCCGTGATAATCCCGTTTCGTACACAGATGTACCCAACTATGGGATCCAGTTCGGGACCTGCAATGATTGTTCCGGGAATTATCTGTTCAGTGCCGTACATATATACGCACCCCTGCTGCTCATCAAACGCCTGTGCTCAATTAATGAAAGACCAAACATATACATCATATATAACTTTTCCTTATGCGCCTTTTGTGCTGCCCGTACATTTTTCTCTGATTGGGAAATGCCAGAATATTTATTCTTATATTTTAAGCGGTTGTCCTCAATTATATATGCATGACGAGGGTCATTCTTACCGGCATATTTATAAGTTAGAAAATATATATAGTCATATGTCGCATTGTATAGGTCCTTGCATGAGATAATGGTAAATCCTAACTGTGAGTGTATAGACAACCCCAATGCGGTACATCAATAGTGTGACACTGCTCGGCACGAGGGTAACTGAAAGGGACTGCGGAAAACCAGAGGATGAACTTTCGGAGTTAGTGCGTCCGGGCTACAGCACTATTTTACACGAATCTATTTTTATAAAACTCATATTTACACAAATCCATTTTTACAAAACTCATATTTACACAAATCTATTTTTATAAAACTCATATTTACACAAATCTATTTTTATAAAACTCACTTTTGATAACTTTAATATATAATATAAGAAGGAATAATTAAAAACGATTCAAATATAATACCAAGGATTTTTGTTGCCAAGAATGATTATTTGGGGAAATGGAACTATAGAGCAATTCCCGAACTGAAAATTTGAAAATATAGTTTAATCATTCCTTAATTAGCTGATTCAGGCTGTCTTTCAGCCCGTTTTGGATTATAGCTTTATTCGTTTCGGGCTATTTTTATTGATCGATGGTTATTGCTACCATTTGTCGGTTGTCTAGTTACTCATTTATATAGATACATTCAAAATGATGACACATATGTCCTTCGAAGAGGCAATAAAAGCTCTGGATTCCGGTATTATTATTGATATTGAAGTTACCCCGGGTTCCAGGTCACTTTCCGTTCCCAGCGGCTATAATGAATGGCGCAAGAGAATCGAAGTAAAACTTACTAAAAACGCCCAGAAAGGAAAAGCAAATGAACAACTTATTGAGAGCCTCGCCAAACTCTTCGGGATCAGCAGTTCGGATATCCAGATAAACAGCGGAGCTACAAGCAGCAAGAAGTCCTTACTGATAAAAGGGGTTTCCCATCAACGGGCAGTTTCGGTTTTTGGAGACCATTTAAAAGGATAAAGACAGGACTGCGGGAAACGGCTTTCAAACTATACCTATTGTTTAACGAAAAGGGTTGCAGAGTAACGTGACTGATATTGAAATATACAGAAAACGACTGGAAAGGATAGAAGAACTGATCGCAGAACTTACAGAGCACTCTGAAAGAGGGGCAGTGATTATTGTTGAAGGAAAAAGAGATATTATTTCCATGAAGCGACTCGGTATTGAAGGCAGCTTTGAGCTTGCAACCCACCAATCTCTTTTTAATTTTTCAGAGAGAATCGCGAAACTCGGCTGCGAGGTAATCATACTCACGGACTGGGATCGGAGAGGTGACCTGCTTGCCGTCAAACTTTCAGAATACTTTGATAACTTTGGAGTAAAGCCTGAACTCCAGATCCGGAATAAACTGAAATTAATAACGCAGAAAGAAATTAAAGATGTGGAAAGCCTGTATACTTACATTTCCAAGCTAAGGTCAAAGACGGGCCCATCTTTCGATCAGGAATATGGAATATGAGACTCGAAACTAATGGACCAACTGAACACTCCAAAAGCATGAACCAATCAAAAAGGGAAAAACTGATCTAAAAGGGAAAACTGTAAAATAAAAATAATAATTAAATGGAATGGAACCTGGGCAAAAATTCTGCAAAAAATCAGCTATATAAAAAAGAGAGTTTCCTTTTTCTCCAGCTATTCCAGAAAATGAAAAAAATAAAAATTAATTTGCATTCTAGCCTTAAGAAGAGGAAGTATTATTCTTTATGCATGGGATTGGATGATTCTGCATTATCCGGAATCAGATCCATACTTTGCGGGTTTTTTTGATGATTGAATGTTCTGTCAAATTCCGGATATTTTTGAAATTTGCCAGCCAGCTCTTCAAACATTTTATGCCTTGGACTGATAATAATTATATGCGCAGGGGGGTGAATCTTCTTCAACCTGCTAATAGCCGCTCCAGCGTGATTATTCAACTCCACAAGGGCTGCAGAGTTGCATTTTGACTTGAGTGATACGCCCATTACATTTACAAGAAGCTCATCAGCATAGTTTGGTTCAATACATTTCGGAGTCGCTGAAAATTGAATATGTCCGTATCGTTCTAGGTCATGTAATGCTATTTTTACTTTATCCGAGTCGTCTGCCCGGACTAACGCGAATGATTTCATTTTTTACACACCACCAATCAACTGAAGTTATCCCCATTTCGATATAGATCTACCCCTATAATAAACTTTGTTTATGAAACGGCTTAGTGGATTACCATGATTTGTCCAGGCGGATATGGCATCCTCATCATATATAATAATGTTAAATAATAATGTTAAAAATGGCCAGTTTCGGGGCCTTAATATTTGTCCGCCTTCCTTCTTATGCAAAATATGCTCAAAAATTACAGGGGGTTCTACAATTTCTTTTTTCAAGATATCGTATGCGCCTCCATGAAATGAAGCCGCATATTTTATAGTTATATGCATCGTATATATATTCGTTTTGAAATAATATTTTGATAACAGGAGAACTTTCCTTAAATCCGATTTAGTTGAGTTATTTAAGAAATGAGTTTTTTATTTATAGTAATATAATATTCTCTTGTTGATCCTGTAAACTACATTTTTTAATTCCCAATTTCAGCATGAATGGAGATATTTCTCCGGGCTAATTATAAAATCAGGAAATATTCCAGCTTCAAGCGGATTTTTATAAACCCCATAAATATCGATATAAATTGAATAAAAGAAGAATGATATAAACATAACTATTTGATTCTGTCACAGGGACCAAAAATTACTTCGCTAAATGGTATCTTTTATTTAGAACCTTGCCATATCATATACCGAGACGGCATACAAAAATATTTATCATAGGACTCTCTTGATTCTTTTTTCATCTCCATGCATGAAAAAAAAATCAAATATTCTATTGATTTAGTTCTTCCTCTTATAATCTCAATAAATTACATTTTAAGTATTATATCTTAAGTAGATCTTTGACCCGGTAAGTCTGGTTCAATAAATTGGATTCGGTTAAAGAGCATGTTACCAGCTTATCCGGTTGAAGCGTTCAGGGTTATTACATAAAGACGGTGAATATATGGCTAAAGATATTGAAACTAAAGTGATTAAGGCAAAAAAAGCTTCAATTGAGCTTTCCGATGTAAGCGAAGAGGTAAAAAACAGGGCTCTTGAGGCTATGGCAGAAGCTCTGGATAGAGAAAGAAAATCTATCCTTGAGGCAAATGTAAAGGACCTTGAATATGCAGCCGGACTAAAAACCGCCGGGAAGCTCACCCAGGCCCTTGTAGATAGGCTTAAGGTCACTGACTCAAAGGTCGACGGGATGATCGCAGGAATCAGGGATGTAATAAGGCTCAAAGACCCTGTAGGGGATACTCTTTCCACACTCGAACTGGACAATGATCTGGTCCTCTATCAGGTTAGCTGCCCTATAGGCCTGATAGGAGTAATTTTTGAATCCCGGCCTGATGTGGTGCCTCAGGTAATGTCTCTTTGTCTGAAGAGCGGAAATGCAACTATTTTCAAAGGCGGAAGTGAAGCCAGGGAGTCAAACCGCACAATTTTCGAAATTCTTGTAAAAGCCATAGAATCCACCGAGGGTATGCCGAAAGGAGCCTTCCAGCTAATGGAAACCAGAGAAGAGATCATGAGCCTTCTAAGCCTTGATGCGTATGTAGATCTCCTGATCCCCAGAGGCTCCAATGAGTTTGTCAAGTTCATTCAGGATAATACAAAAATCCCGGTACTCGGGCACACAAGCGGGATCTGCCATATCTATGTAGATGAGTTTGCAGATCTGGACACAGCCTGGAAGGTATGTTTTGATGCTAAGGTCCAGTACCCTGCAGTATGCAACGCTATTGAAACTCTTCTTATAAACCGCGGGATTGCGGAAGCTTTCCTGCCGAAGATGGCAGAAATGTACATAGAGGCCGGAGTGCAACTGCGCTGTGACGAGGACAGCTATTCTCTGCTTGCAGAAAAGGGGCTTTCTCCTCTCTCAAAGGCTACCGAAGAGGACTGGAGTCTTGAATATAACGACCTTATCCTTTCAATAAAGCTCGTAGATACCATAAAAGAAGCAATTGGCCATATAAACACCTTCGGCTCCCACCACACCGATGGAATAATCACGGAAAATGCATCCAGGAGAAAAGAGTTCATAGGGCTTGTCGACTCTTCAAGCGTTATGGTGAACGCCTCTACCCGTTTTGCAGACGGATACCGTTATGGAAAAGGCGCAGAGGTCGGAATCAGTACAAACAAGATTCACTCCCGTGGACCTGTTGGCATGGAAGGGCTGCTGATTTACAAGTATATTCTTATGGGTAAAGGTCAGGTTGTTGCCGACTATGCAGGAGAAAACGCAAAACCCTATACTCACAGGAAGCTTGACCTTAAGTTCAAGGATGTGAATTAATACATCCTTGAATATTTATGATATGTTTATATATTTGAATTGAAATACCAGCGCAGGTTAAGTGCAAAAACCGGAAATCCCGACTGCAGCTGAGATCATCTGCAGCCATTTTCCAAATAACCTTAAGAGGCACTTCCATTGACAGATAGAGAACAATTCTTCCGTGATGTTAATAAAATCGTTATTAAGATTGGAACTTCTTCGATCACCAGAAAAGGCTGTGACCATACAAAGGAAAACTGCAACATTGACCCGGCCTTCATGGAAAGCATCGCAGCTCAGGTATCCGAGCTGCGAAAACAGGGAAAAGAAGTAATCCTTGTAAGTTCGGGAGCAATAGGCGTCGGGCTTAACGAGATGGGCATAGCCCCTAAACCCCGTGAGATCCCTATAAGACAGGCAGCTGCAGCTGTGGGGCAGAGCATACTGATGCAGGACTGGATCAAGGCTTTTTCCAGGTACGGGATGAAAGTAGCCCAGATACTTCTTACCTACGAATTCTATTCCGATCGCGTAACCTACCTTAACCTGAGAAACAGCATTTCAACCCTTCTGGAGTATGGTGTCGTCCCGATAATAAACGAAAACGACTGTACCTGTACAAACGAGATTGAAGCAATATTCGGGGACAATGACAAACTCTCTGCAATGGTTGCAAGCAAAATTGATGCCGATCTACTGATCATCCTTTCGGACATTGACGGCCTCTTTGACAAGAACCCAAAAACGCATAGTGATGCAAGACTGCTGACCCTCATAAAAAAGATCACGCCTGAAATCGAGAGCTATGGGGGTGACCCTACAAGCTTCAAGGGTGTGGGGGGAATGCGGACCAAGATAAAAGCTGCAAAGATCTGCAGCATGGCAGGCTGCTATGTCGTAATCGCAAACAGTGAAATCGAGAATATTATCCTGAAGATTCTCTCCGGAGAAGATATCGGAACTCTCTTCCTTGCTGAAAGGCATATTCAGAAAAACCGCGCCCGCTGGATTATTCTTGCCAGGGCCTCAGGAACTGTCCGTGTGGACGCCGGGGCGAAAGCTGCTGTTCTGGGAAAAAACAGCCTCCTTCCGGCAGGCATTGTGGGTATTGAGGGAACTTTTGATAGGGGAGACGTCGTGAAACTCGAGTGTGAAGGCAGGGTCTTTGCAAAAGGAATTACAGACTATAACTCCGAAGAACTTATCAAAATCAAAGGAGCCCACACAAATCAGATTGAAAATATTCTGGGCTATAATAATTATGATAATGTTATAAAGAAAGAAAATATCGGCATACTGGAAGAGTTAAACTAAATCCATCGAGCTCAGGAAGATTTCCCGGATCTCCTCTGGTCCTGGAAACCAGTATTATCGATCCAGGGAGTCTAACCGGTGCTATTGAGTTTCCGAAGCTTCAACAGGTAATAAATGCAGGCATGTTTTGAAATTAACCTCTTGCAGGTGAGCTTCGAAACCAGTTCATTTCAAATTTAAAGTTAATTTACAATTATTTTCTGGAAATAAGGAGATTTCATATATGACAGATCAAAAAATAGGATTCATAGGAGCAGGAAAAATGGGCTCTGCTCTCATGCAGGGCATCATTAAAGCCGGAATCGTAAAGCCTGAAAATATAGGTGCAAGTGATGTATACGAGCCCTTTTTGAAAGAGCTGCAGGCAAAACTGGGAATCAGGGTATCAACGAACAACGCTGATATCGTCCGGGATTCGGATATTCTTATCCTTGCAGTAAAACCCCAGACCCTTGGCTCGGTGCTCGCAAATATGAGAAATGATATAACTTCAGAAAAACTCTTAATATCAATTGCTGCAGGAGTACCTATCTCCACCTACGAAGCTGCTCTCCTCGAAGGCACCAGGGTTGTGCGCGTGATGCCAAACATAGCAGCGACAGTTTCTGAAGCCGCTTCAGGAATTTCCCCAGGAAAGAATGCCACTCCTGATGATCTGAAAGCTGCCCTTGAGATATTTTCTGCGGTTGGCACAGCAGTCCAGGTGCCGGAATCTCTGATGGATGCAGTTACAGGACTTTCGGGCAGCGGACCTGCGTTCATTTTCCCGGTTATTGAAGCAATGGCTGATGGGGCTGTCCTTGAGGGGATGGATAGAAAGAGCGCCCTTGCCCTTGCAGCCCAGACTGTGCTCGGAGCCGCAAAAATGGTGCTTGAAACAGGCATGCACCCCGGAGAACTCAAAGATATGGTTACATCTCCTGCCGGAACTACTATTCAGGGGGTTCACGCCCTTGAAGAAGCCGGAATCAGGGCTGCCTTTATGAATGCCGTTATAAGGGCAAGTGAACGCTCAAAGGAACTCGGAAAAAAATAAAATCCGATTCCTTCCTTCTTTTTAATTTTCGATCAGTATTTTTCTTTTGAATAAGTTTTCAAAACGCAAATTTATTAAGATAAAATTAGATTTAGAGCTAATTAATTCCTCTTTTCTGTCTTTGGCCTTTTTTCCTGCTTATTGCTTTTAATTTTTCAGTAATAGTTAATGATCAATTGTGATAAATGCCAGTAAATATTATATATTAGTGGATTCAATATAATCTATATCTAAGAATCAAGCTGAACATGAAAGATTGGGGCTGACGGGGGGTCATACTTCATATTTCATGTCCAGCTTTCAATTGTGATTAATTCAGTTCGCTGACGAATGTCGTTATTAATGGAAAAAATTCGCAGCCCTGGAGAACTTGAATAGAATGTTCTAAAGTTGGAATGTTTACAGGTTAGAAAATCACGATTAATTGAAACCTGAAATAAGCAAAAGCTGAATGAAAAATTGAGATAAATATGGCGAAACGGAGTTTTGGACCTTCTTCGTTCGCCAGAGGGAATCTCTTATGGGGGTAAGAGGTCCCTCTTCAAATTCATCATGTTTAATCCTCACCTAAACCCTTACCCTCTGCGAGATTACTATTGAAAAAAGGAAAAAATAATATGATTTATTGTTTTTAACTTATTTTTGACTGTCTTTTTTAAGGCATATAAACCAGTCAAGGCATGACTTGCCTTCTTCTGTTTTTCCAAGCCTTTCTTTGACTGCTTCCATTGTATTTGGAGGCGGAATGATTACGTCGTCTCCTGGCTGCCAGTTGGCAGGAGTTGCGACTTTCTCGGCTTCATTTTTCTGCAGGGCGGTCACGAGCCTCTTAATTTCCTGCATATTCCTTCCGGTTGACAGTGGATAGTAAAGCATTGCCCTGATTTTTGCATTCGGGTCTATAATAAATACGGCTCTTACAGCCTGCGTGGTTGAGGCATTTGGCTGGAGCATACCATATTTTTTGGCAACGTCCATCTTCAGGTCAGCTATCACCGGGAATTTCACTTCGAGATTTTTCATCCCTTTATATTCTATTTTTTCTTCGATCCGCTTAAGCCAGGCAATATGGGAAAAGACGCTATCTATAGAGAGCCCTATAAGTTCGGTGTTCATTTTTCGGAACTCTTCCTGCATACTGGCAAATGTCATGAATTCTGTCGTGCATACGGGCGTGAAGTCTGCAGGATGACTGAACAGGATGACCCATTTCCCTTTATAGTCCTCGGGGAAATTGAGCATTCCCTGTGTTGTCACTGCAGCAAATGAAGGAGCATCATCCCCAATAAGAGGCATACGTATCTGTTCGGACTCTGTTTCTATTATGTTCTCACCTCAGATTTTAGACAAAAATCATTTTTCGTTATCTAAAGCACGACTTCAGGCCATAGTACTGAATCCTGAAAAGAACTACCTGTTCTCTTAATCGTCCCCAGAAACTACCTTGTTATTATTTTCCATTGGTATATAGCTATTACTAGTACTGCGATTCCAAAGTATGTTCACAAACTTGGACTTTTAAATCTGCCTATAAATCACGAATTTACACTACAAAATAAGAGGCTTATTTTGGAATCGATACATTAGTGAATTACCCTCTAACATTCAGAGTTTAGACACCTATTACCTGGTTTTCGCTAATAAGTTTAAAAGAGAGTTTGTGTTGAAAATCGTGTCTATGATTGCTTATTTTTTTCATGGAGCTTTGAAAGTTTTCGTTTTGCCTTTTCACTATTTATTGAGCCTTTTTGCTTTGGGGCAACTCTTCTCTGTAGTACTTAGAGTCTTTTAAGAGAGTTTTTCAAGTGCAAAGGCCCTCAAAATAACTATGTTGAAGTTGATGCTTATATCCCATAGGCTAAACCGGAGGTTTTACACTTCGCTCCATAAATTAAAGCTCAAAGAAATCATAGATGTGTAAAAACAAACTGTAAAAAACAAAGAAAAAAGTATTGAAAGGTTCCTGTAGAAAGAATTTATTTCAGATGAGGGGAACCTTTTTCAGAGTTTCAGGATTCCCAGGTCAAGGCTCAGGGACAGGGCAATTGCTATTACTGAGAACACTGAAATTACAAGGTAATTTGCACGCTCTTTTGATACGGAAAGGCTCCATAGCAGATATTCCATTCCTTCAAGATCTTTTTCTGAAAGTTTCTGTCTGGCCCTTACCTTTTCAAGCAGACTCAGGTCTTTAACCACACTAAACCTTCGTTTTGCAATATGGTATCTGTGTGTGAAGAACCAGAGGTAACCTGCGACTCCAAGATACCATATTGCCTTTCCCCAGAAAACACTGTAGTGGTCAGCTATGATTATACCTCTTAGCAGGATTGCGGAAACCAGTCCTACCCAGAAATATAAATTAATTACAGACATGCTGTATCCGCGGGGAATCTCAAAGGTAGGAGTTTCGGATTTGAATTCGGTCATCATGGTATCTTGCCTTATTCCTTGAATCGTTTCAGTATTTGAGAATTAATGAGGTTAAAATGGAAAAAAAGAGGTGCCTGGTTAAAGAGCATCTCCATTCCGTTCTCCGGTTCTTATCCGGACTACGGTTTCAATAGGTATTACGAAGATTTTTCCATCTCCTATTTCTCCAGTATAGGCCGTGCTCTGGATCAACTGTATGATTTCTTCGACCTTATCTTCCGCCACAACTACTTCGACTTTGGTTTTTGGAAGAAGGTCCACGCAGTATTTTTTGCCTCTCCATTGCTGCACGATCCCTTTTTGCTGGCCACGCCCTTTAACATCGATAACTGTCAGGCTTGGAAAACCGGCCTCTTCCAGGGCATCCTTTACCTGATGCAGTTTCAGGGGTTTTATGATCGCTTCTACCTTGCATATTTTAGCCATGTTATTCCTCCCTCATCAGGTACTCAGGGTATGCTCTGATTCCGTGTTCGCAAATATCCAGACCCATAATTTCTTCTTCTGCAGATACCCGAAGTCCTATTACGGCATCGAGGATCTTGAAGATTATGAACGAGAGCCCGAAGCCCCAGACAATGGTTGCTATAACTGCTACCAGCTGGATCAGAAGCAAGCTGATTCCTCCTCCGTAGAAGAGTCCGGGAACTGCAGCAGCGTACGAAGCGTCTGCAAGGATTCCGTTTCCAATTCCTATAGAGAAAAGTCCGACCGAAATCAGTCCCCAGCTTCCACAGTATCCGTGTACAGCAATTGCACCTACAGGATCGTCCAGTTTTAGTCTGTTTTCATTGAACATGACACCGGTATAGATAATTACTCCGGCAATGGCTCCGATTAACAGAGCTGCCCAGTTTGAGACCGAACCACAGGGAGCAGTAATTGCTACAAGCCCGCCAAGAAGCCCGTTTGCACTCAGCGAGGGATCTGGTTTTCCGGTCGTCATCCAGGTGATAGCCATGGTCACGACTGCGCCGGCAGCACCTGCCAGGAAGGTGTTGGC
Organism: Methanosarcina sp. 2.H.T.1A.6; assembly: GCF_000979455.1. Taxonomy (GTDB): domain Archaea; phylum Halobacteriota; class Methanosarcinia; order Methanosarcinales; family Methanosarcinaceae; genus Methanosarcina. Next base: position 38,503 of record NZ_JJOY01000005.1, on the reverse strand, counting down.
TATTACAAGGTTCATGTAAGCATCGTTTCCACTAAGGGTACTTCCACCGTTGAATCCTATCCATCCGAGTGCAAGGATAAGAGTTCCCAGGAAAGCAAAGGTAAGGTTGTGACCCGGAATCGGCACAGCTTTTCCATCTCTGAATTTACCTATCCTTGCACCCACCAGAAGCACACCTGCAAGAGCTGAATATCCTCCAATTGAATGCACAACTCCGGAACCGGCAAAGTCATGATGAGCTACTCCGATTGCTTTTACGATCGGGCTTTCGGCTCCGCTCAGGAGGGCAAGGTCAGAGCCGCTCCATACCCAGTGACCATACACAGGGTAGACTACAGCTACCATCAGGATGCAATATACAAGGTATGCCTTGAAGTTAGTCCTCTCAGCCATTGCTCCAGAAACTATGGTAGCTCCAGTGGCTGCGAAAACCATCTGGAAGAACCAGGAGTTCCACGTTGCATTGTCCGCACCTGCAAGGAAGAACTGGTTCGTTCCTACAAGTCCTGCTGCGTCAGCTCCATACATTACTCCCCAGCCTACAGCCCAGTAGATCAGGATCCCGAGAATTACCGTCATGAAGTTTTTCATCAGGATATTAGCCGTATTTTTACTTCTCGTAAGCCCGGTTTCTACCAGAGAAAAACCTGCGTGCATGAAGAATACCAATCCGCTTGCCAGAAGTAGCCATACGAATGTAAGTGAAGTTTGTAATCCTTCAATAGCTTCTGCATTTTCCTCTGCCGTTGAAGCAAATGCCGGTGAGGACAGCGCTATAAGTATCATACAAGTAATTATCAGTAATTTCCCTATTTTTTGTATATTTTTCAACATACTGTTCTTTTGCCTCCCTGTGTTTTACCGGCTACCGGTAAGTGGTTGTCTACTTTTAGATATTTAAAGATTTCGCCAAGGTATTTAAGTCATAATTTGGCAACTATCCAGCCTACCAAAAATCAGTTGTTTGATATCAATTTAGACGTAACAGACACGTCTGGTAACTAACTAATGAAAAAAGAAAAACCGAATCTATCGCCAACAATTAAAGAAAATAAGCTCACTGAAATTTGCCCATTGAATCGTAATGAAGATGGCTATTGACGTTGCTTTACCCAGGCAGGATAGTTATCATTATTTTGGTAATTAAATACAAGCTGCTTATGCATCTGACTTAAAAATATAATCATAGTTGGATTTTTGGGCCGGCATGAGATTAATAATCAGGCTCTAGTTCAATTATTTCAGTACTAGAATTAGGTTACCGCATAACTATAAGTGCCTGAGTTGGTTACAAGAGAATAAGTATAAAACAAGAAGCAGATCACGATACAGGATACAATGGAATTTCGGTCTCAATTATTCTGGAACTTTCATGAACTTTAAAGTAATTGTTATCGGATTTTTTTAAGAGCAGTTTCTCAAATTTCATTCTAACTTCAGAGTCCAGAATTTATCAGTTGATTCAAAAGAAGTGTACCGGCTTTTGGCAGGTCATGATAATATATAAAGATATCTATTTCGGATTTATAATCTGCATTGAATAAAAATTGTTATGAAAAAAATTAATTTTGAAAAAACAAACTCGGGAAAGTTATTGGCCATTTAATTAACGAAAGAAAGAAAGATTAAACAGGATCTTAGGTATCTCTCAGGCATTGAAAACAGAAAACAAAGAGCTTATGAGAAGATAGTTTCGAATCTATATTTCCTAGTTATATAAGCCATCTGAGAGACAACTACTCGTGTAAAACTATCTTGATATTTATCCGAACTTAATTGATTCAACAAATATCCTGAATCACTTATCACTCAAAATTTGGGGTCAGTCAGAGTGATGGGGTACGTTCAATACAGCAGGGGGAAGGGGGTTGATTTAGAGATGACTGCAAATGTCATAGAAGTAGATAGTCTTGAGCACTCATATGGCTCTGTAAAAGCCGTTGATAATATCAGTTTTACTGTAAAAGAGGGGGAAATATTCTCATTTCTTGGTCCAAACGGAGCTGGCAAGAGTACTGTGATTAATATTCTTACAACGCTTCGGAAGATCCAGAAAGGAGAAGCCAGAGTTAACGGGTATGATGTGGCAAGGGAATCAAAATCCGTAAGAAAGTCAATAGGCATTGTTTTTCAGATGCTTTGCCTTGATCATGAAATGACTGTATGTGAAAATCTGGAATACCACGGTAAGATCTATTCGATGCCAAAAAAAGAAAGAAAAGCACGCATTGAAGAGCTTTTAAAGCTAACAGAGCTGGAGAATAAAAGGGATACCCTGGCAAAAGATCTGAGTGGTGGTATGAAGAGGAGACTTGAGCTTGCAAGGGGATTGATGACAAAACCTGCAGTCCTTTTCCTGGATGAGCCGACAATAGGGTTTGACATCCAGACAAGAATGAGGATGTGGGAGTATTTGAGAGAGATTAAGAGAGAAGGCACTACGATATTCCTGACCACCCACTATATGGAAGAAGCCGATCAGCTTAGTGACAGGATCAGCATAATTGACCACGGAAAAATAATCGTAACCGGAACTGCAAATGAATTAAAAAATAAACTCGGTAAAGACCTGATTTATCTGGAAACCGGCGATAATAAAACTGTTGCAGAGATTTTAAGGGCAATCGGGTCGGTAAAAACCGTAACAGAAGATACAAAGTCTTTGAGAGTCATGATTGGAGAAGATGTTACTCACGTACTTCCCCAAATTATAGAGAAGATCAGACAGGCAGGAATAGAGATTACAACCATAAACATTAAAAAACCTTCAATGGATGATGTTTTTGTTCACTACACAGGGCATGGCTTGAGGGAAGGAGAACCACAGGAAAAATATGAAGGAATAGAACCAATGGGGGTCTCTGAATGAATTTTGAATTTCGGGCCATATACTGGCGAGACATGCTTAAGTTTTTCAGATTTAAATCGATGCTTATCAGTTCATTAATCCAGCCTGTGATGTGGCTGGCATTTTTCGGGCTTGCAATGTCAGAGAGTTTTGACCAGCTGACCTCTATGATCCCGCCCATCGAAGGGGTACAGAATGTTGATTACCTTTCCTATATGGGAGCAGGAATAATTGCTATGGATGTGCTGTTCAGCAGCCTTTTTGGTGGGACTTCTCTTATGTTTGACAAAAAATATAGCCTGCTAAGGGAAACTCTCGCAAGTCCGACACCCAGATTTCACATCATTCTGGGGGTAGGGCTTTCCGGCGTAACAAAAGCATTTATTCAAACTGCCATGATAATAGGATTCGGAAAACTGATAGGAATGGATTTCTTTTTGGGGTATACACTTACTGAAACTCTTATTGCAATCGCAGGCATCTTTTTGCTTGTAGGGATTTTCACTTTGGGTTTCCTTTTCCTCTCCGGTTCTATTGCCATCACCATTGAGAACCCGGAAGGAATGCAGTCTATTCTTACCCTTCTCAGTATGCCCCTGTTTTTCGTAAGCAATGCGTTATATCCCGTTGATGCCTTCCCTGCTGTCCTCAGGTTTCTCTCAATGTTTAACCCGCTGACACTTCTGGCAAACGGAATCCGCTACTTTGCTTTAGGAGATAACTTCTCTGTAATGGGTATTCACTATATGTATACACCAGCTGATATCAGCATATCTTTCCTGGGTCTTCTGTTCTTCGCCCTTACAATGTTAGCCACGTCACTCTGGAGGTTCAACAAGGTGGATGTGTAAGCAAACTGCCAGAATTTATTTTTTCTTCGCTTTTTTATTCTAAATTCGGGCATTGTATGCAATCCAAATGGACTTTGATAAAAATAGCCTTCTAACTCCGTAAAACCGGGTTCAGAAATCGATGGGCTCAAACCGCACAAAATTATAAAACAGGATTTTGCGTTTTTCTCCGGTGGATTTGTATTCGGTTAACAGATAACCACAAGTCTGTGTAGCAAATAAATAGCATTATTTAATACAGTAAAAACCAGCCTGTATGTAAGAATACCAGAACAACTCCACGGTCTTGAATCCTGTTTCTCTCAGCAGCTTCAAATGTTCTTCAACAGTTAGGGGAAAATACTCAGTATCAAAACGCTCAAGATACCTCTCTACTTCTTCCTCACTCCTGCCGTGAGCTAACTGAAAGTTGCCCCAGTATCGTTTTCCTATGGTGATGCCATCTTCTGTCAGCGGCCTGATGTTCTCGAAGGTGACGTAAACTCCACTTTCTTGTAGCAGATTATAACACACGCTGATGGCTTTTGCCCTGCCCTCGCGGCTAAGGTAGTGATGGCACTGTATAGCAGTTATAACATCCGGTTTTTCTTCTAATTCCTGAGAGTCCGGAGAGAATTCCTGGGTAGGTGAAGCTCTCAGAAATTCCAGCCTTCCGGCAGGGCAGGATGATAGTTTTTCCTTTGCCTGGCCCAGCATGCCTTCCGAAGGATCAAGTAAAAGGAATTTTGTATTGGGAAATTCCTCAATTGCCTTATTTACCAGGGACCCTGTTCCACAGCCGGCATCCATCCATACCTTCGGGCTGGATGGCAGCGATTTGATGAAGTTGATAGTTTCCTGATGAAAAGACGAGTAGTAAGGAAGAATGCCGGATATCCGGGCATCGTAATCCTCTGGAAGATGAGGAATAGCGTTCTGAGTAGGTTTTGCAGGAGTCATAACAGCAGGATCCCCTTTTTTACTCACGATCTAATTGAAGATTATTTATCTACGTTTCAGAAACTAAGGTAATTAATCGTTTTCCTAAAAAGAGTACATCCAATTTTTCATCCAAATCAAATTTATATGGCACTCCATTTTCAAACCCGGATTTACCTGAATCTCTCAGGGTAAAAATAAAAAATCGCTTTCGATCTCTGAATTTAATGTTCACAGTGACAAGCAATTCCTTTTATCTGATGTTCGGTATACCTAAATCACAATCAGTTTTAACATAGCCAATTTATTGTACTTAATTATCAAATTGCAATAAACCCAATATTAAAAACAAATATAAAAAGGAGTTATTTTCATCATGCATTACAGCCTTGGGATTGATGCGGGGGGCACTTACACCGATGCGGTGCTCGTAAGGGACTCGGATGGAGAAATTATAGACTCAAATAAAGCCCTGACGACCTATCCCGATCCTCTTGCCGGCATCAAAAATGTAGTTGATGGGCTTAATCCTGGATATCTTGAAAACGTAAAGCTGGTTTCGGTCTCCACCACGCTGTCCACAAATACCATACTTGAAGGGACCGGTTTTCCCGTAGCCCTGATCCTCATAGGGGACCACCCTCTTGAAAAAGAACTGCCAACTGGGCACGTGCTCTTTGCCAGAGGGGGACACAACCACAACGGAGAAGAGGTTTTTCCCCTGGAGCTTGAAGCCATCGAGAAATTTGCGCTGAGCGTGAAGGACAAAGTATCAGCTTTTGCCATATCTTCCTATTTCAGCACACGTAACCCTGAACATGAGCTTAAAGCAAGAGACTCCATACTTAAGTTAACAGGGCTGCCTGCAGTTTGTGGGCATGAACTCTCACAGGAACTGGGAGCCTACGAAAGGGCAGTTACAGCTTTCCTGAATGCCCAGCTGATCCCCATAACAAGGCAGTTTGTACAGTCCATTATTACAGATATAAGAATACGAGGAATTAATGCACAGCTCCTTATGCTCAAATGTGACGGTTCGGTGGTGGGGATAAAAGATGCCCTGCAAAAACCAATCGAAACTATATTTTCAGGCCCTGCAGCAAGCCTCGTAGGTGCCTCTTACCTTTCATGGCTGAAGACCTGCGCGGTTGTGGATGTGGGAGGAACAAGTACCGATATCTCCTCAATCTGTATGGGAGTCCCTGACCTGAGCGATGAAGGAGCAGTTGTTGGCGGCTGGAAAACAAGGATCCGGGCAATCAGGATGGAGACAACAGCTACAGGTGGAGACAGCCATATCTGGACCGTGAACAGAGAACTTTTCCTCGGGCCAAGGAGAGTCATACCCCTCGCAGTAGCTGCAGTGAAGTATCAGGGGTTTCTGAATAACCTGAAAAGGACACCCATGCCTTCCAGAGAAGACCTGGGGGAAAACATCCAGCCCACAAAGTTTTTTGTCAGGTCAGGCTATCAGGCAGGCGAACTGAGCAAAGCCGAAGCCGAAGTGCTCGGAGCAATCGGAGAAGAACCGGTTTCCGTGCATGAAATCAAAACCTTTCTCAGAAAAGACCTTCATCCTCAGACCCTGGACTCCCTGATTAAAAAGCGCCTTGTCCAGGCAATTGGCTTTACGCCAACTGATGCTTTGCATGTGCTCGGAGATTACACCGCCTGGAATGAAGAAGCCTCCAGAATAGGGGCTGAACGACTTGCAAGGCTCATGCGCATGACTCCCGGAGAATTCTGCACTGCCGTAAAAAAGAGGGTTGCAAGGAACATGGCACTTCACCTCCTCTCATATATCCTGCAAGGAGTGCCATACACAGCCATTGAAAAAATCCTGGATGGAAACTACCCCGCAAAGTTCAAGCTTGGAACCCCGATTGTCCTGCTCGGAGGCCCGGTCCGGGCGTACCGGGAAGAGTTAAAAGAAATCATCGACGCCGAGATCCTGGTCCCCGAACACGCCGAAGTAGGAAATGCAGTAGGAGCTCTTGCAGGAAAAGGCATCAAAAGGGTGGAAATTCTGATCAGGCCTGCAAGCCTGATGTTACCTGAAACTGATTTCCTTGTATTTGCGCCCGGCAGCAGGCTGAGGTTCGATTTATATGCAGACGCCCTGAAAGCAGCAACAGAACTCGGAAAAAAGATTGTCACGGACTATATGAAAGACTGCGGCCTCAGCGGAAACCAGGTTGAAGTTTCCATTGAGAAAAAGATAATCTCACCTGATGGCTGGAATCACCCTCCAATGGAGACAAATCTGCTGGTAATGGGAGTAGGAATGAGGGGGCTGCCTATCTGAAACAAATCCTTCAGATTTCAGACTCTTCTTCCCTTCCCTTTATTTCTTATTTTGAAAACCGACAGACCAGGACCAATATACGGGATTAGCAGACAGGGTTCAGTAAACCCTAATATTTTCTAAGATCAGACCATTATTAGATAGGAGAAAAAACATGAAAATCCTGCTGATAGCCGATATCCACGCAAACCTTGAAGCCCTCCGGACAGTCCTTGATGTTCCGCATGACAGGGCAATCTGCCTGGGAGACATAGTAGACTACGGGCCTGACCCGGACAAATGTATAGATCTCCTGCAAAAAAAGAACATTCCAACCATAAGAGGAAACCACGATAATGCCGTAGCCTTTAAGATGGACTGCCAGTGCGGGTATAAGTACAAGCACCTCTCAATCGCGACCCGGGAGTATACCTGGGGAGTCCTTGACGACTCACGGATGGAGTACCTGCAGAAGCTTCCTCTCGTCATCAAGGAAGAAATCAACGGAAAGAAGCTCTTTTTAACCCACGCGAGCCCCCGCTCCATGTTCGAGTACATAAAGCCTGAGACTCCGGACGAAGATATCCTGGCAATGATTGCAGACCCAATGGAACCTGTTGATGCCGAATTCCTCGTAGTCGGACACTCCCATATTCCAATGAGCCGGAAACTGGAAGACCTGACAATTATAAACCCGGGATCAGTGGGCCAGCCGAGAGACGGGGACACCCGGGCAGGCTGTGCGGTTTTCGATACCGAAACAGGAGATGTGGAATTCTTCCGCCTAGAGTATGATATCGATGCAGTCTGCGCGAAAATAGAAGAACGGATGCCATATGCAGAAGAACTAACAGGTATTCTTAAGCGGGGATACTGAAAATCAAAAATTCAGGTATCCCTTATCGCACGTATGATTTTTTCTACGTATTCGGGCTTCACATCCGAAGGCCTGGTTTTTTCAATCCCGAGTTCCGTAACCAGCATGTAGAGATCTGCCTTCAGGCCGGCTTCATCGAGTTTTTTCGTAGCACAGCGGTCCGTGCAGCCGTCAAGGGCAAGAATTCGGAAGCCTTCGGAGGCTGCATCTTCTACCATGTCGACCCCTTTGTGAGCAGCTGCAGCCCTGTACATATCCGGCCTCCTGAAAGCGAGAGTAGAAGCTGCCTGCATTGTAAGTTTTCCGGTATTCGAAAGACCTGAACAGGCAAAAATAAGGATATTCTTCCTTCTTCCGACTGTGCTTTCCTTTTCTTTTGCCCTGTCAGGCATAAGCTCATTATTTGTCATTCTTGCAGATCCCATGCATATTACAAATTATAATAAAAAATGGTTTCAAAAAATATTGAAATTAAAATTTACGTGAGACCTGATATAATTTACGATATTTTGCCAGCCTGACAGACCCATCTGACAGTAGAATGTACTGAAAAGATAAGGAAAGATCAGGAGCGATCAATCGATCAATCGATCAACCAATCAATCAATCAATCAATCGATCTCAAGTTCCGTAATCTCAACGTTCAGGTTTGCAATCTCAAGGATTGCAACCGTGGCTTTTCCTGAAAGCACCCCTGAGCATTCCCCCGGATTTATAACCGGAGTCCCATCGATCATTTTGACGCCCGGGTCGTGGGTGTGGCCCCGGACCACCACGTCAAAATCCCCTGATCTGGCAAGGGCTTTGACCAGCGCCTCATTTGTCCCATGCAGGAGGGCGATATGCAGCCCGTCAATTGTCAGGTCCCCAAACTCCCCGCAGGGGATAGCCCCTATTTCTTCAAACCATCTTGTAAGGGTCACTTTATCTCCGTCGTTATTCCCGAAGACAAAATAGAGTTTTGGACTTAGTTCTTTAAAGGCCCTTGCCGTGAAAGGAGAGACAATATCCCCTGCGTGCAGCACCGCTTTTACCTGTTTTTTGTTGAAGAACTCCACAGCTTTCCGGATAGCTGTCAGGTTATCGTGCGAATCCGAAATGATCCCTATCAAATAATCCCACCTCTGTTAATATTAGATGTCCTAAATATTTAATACATGCCCCGGAGTTCTCCGAAAGGATGATTCTCCAGCCAGAAAGTCAGCTATTTTTAAATATAAGTTATAGGTATTATCAAGGTAATCCCTGGAGAATACTACGAGCACCCTGTGAGAGTAACAAATAAAGGGGAATTGTCCATAAAATTAGAGTTAGTGAGTCGGAATGAAAGCTATAACCCTCCTGAGCAGTGGGCTTGATTCTGTTGCAGCTCTTGCGATTGCAGCTGAGAGCCTGGAAATTGAGATGGCACTTACCTTTGATTACGGGCAGCGGGCCTGTGAGCGGGAAATCGAATACTCCCGAAAGGTCTGCGAACATTTCGGAATAGAACACAAGGTAATCAAGCTGGACTGGCTTGCAGAAATAACACACACATCCCTCGTAAACAGGGATGAAGACGTTCCTTCTCTGTCCTTTGAAGACATTGATGAAACTGCTCCTGCTACAATTACCGAAGCTTCTGCAAAGGCTGTTTGGGTCCCGAACAGGAATGGGGCCATGTTGAATATTGCAGGAAGCTTTGCCGAAAGCAGGGGTTGTGACTACCTGATAGTAGGTTTCAATGGAGAAGAAGCCGGGACCTTCCCTGATAATTCCCTGGATTACGTACAGGCAATGGACCATGCCTTTTCTTATTCTACTCAGAATGGAGTCCGGGTACTGGCTCCCCTGATCAAACTCGGAAAAACTGAGATCTTAAGAAGGGCTCTTGAAGTAAAGGCTCCCCTGGAATACAGCTGGAGCTGCTACCACGGTGGAGAAACTCCCTGTGGGGAGTGCGAAAGCTGTATGCGAAGAGCCAGAGCATTCAAAAATGCAGGTGTAAAAGACCCGCTTCTGGAAAGGCCTGGGATCTAAATCAGAAAAATCGTCCGGAGCAGGAACAGATACGATACTGAATAGAATACAATAGAATACAATAGAATACGTTAAAGAAAGAATTGAAGAGAGAGTTCCATGAAGTGCATTATACTACCCGAAAAACTTGACTATGACGGGAGCCAGATTTCTTCCCTCTGGGCATACAACAGCTTTGGAGTGAAGGAAGATTCGATTATTGTTTTAAGAGGTGTATGTGACGTAAAAATCGAGCACATGATTGACCTCGAAGACCGTAGGGCAAACGAGTCTATCTGGTCCGAAGACATGGTGAGTTTTATTATAGAACATTTCGATTCTACTGACCTGAAATTGATTTATGCACGTCAGCGCTTTTTTACCGCCCTTGTAAGGGAACACCTTGCCGGGTTGGGAGTCAACACAGCAAGAGAAGGAGATGACCTTTTCATCAAAGGTAAAAAATTGACCGTATCAATTGCCAGTACCTCGGCTGTTTCCCAGAAGATCCACTTCGGCATCAATGTCTCCCACGAAGTATATGGAAACCTGAGAGAAGCCGGAATAGGGGACGATGAAGGCATTGTGCGGTTCATGCAGGAAATCGGGGAAGCTTACGTAAGGGAATTCGAGGACATAGAAAAGGACCTCAGAAAATCCCGGCCTCTCGGAGTGGTATAAATGCCCTCTTCAGACAGGGAATCTGCTCACATAAAAGAGATTTTCTGCTCTGTGCAGGGAGAAGGCCCGTACGTTGGCACAAGGCAGGCTTTTGTCCGATTTTCAGGCTGCAACCTTAATTGCAACTACTGTGATACGGCCTTTGAAAACTCCGGGACATGCGATTATGAAAAAGTCGAGGGAAGTGGAATTTTCGAAAAGGTTCCAAATCCTGTAAGTGTAGAAAATCTGGAATCCATGCTGCAGCCTTTCAATAGACTCCATTCTGTATCTCTTACAGGAGGAGAGCCTCTCCTGCATGCAGATTTTATAGAAAAACTGAACCTCTCCGTGCCTCTGTACCTGGAATCCAATATGACTCTGCCGGAGCAGGCGAGGAAGCTGCGTGAAAACATCTCATATGTTGCAGGGGACTTTAAACTTCCGGAAGCTATCAGGGAAATTTCCCCTGAAACCCGTGAAGTGCATGTGGAAAATACGATCGAGTGTTTCAGGCTCCTGAGAAAAAACAGTTCAAGAGACTGCTTTTGCAAGATTGTTGTAGGCAGGGACACAAAACCCGAAACTGTGTTTCTGGCTGCAGAAGCAATAGCCCCCTATGTATCCTGTATAATACTCCAGCCCGAAACGCCAGTTGGCAGTGCAGTAAGGACACCAGGGTTTACACAGGCATCTGTGCAGGCCATTATAGAACTGCAGAAAACCCTGCTTGAACTGACCGATACGCGCATCATTCCCCAGACCCACAGGATGTGGGGGTGCTTATAACCAGAAATGAGGCTCAGATAAAGCATAAAATAACAGTCAAAACGTAAAATAAGAAACAATAGACAGCAAGCGATTAAATGGCAAGAGCAGTTAAATCAAAAAGGGGTGAATAAAATGACAAATATGAGATTGGGAATTATTGATTATATCGACAGCGCCCATTACCTCCCAGGGCACGGGAAATGCGGACGAGTACATGGACATACATACAAAATAGAGGTAGTGGTAGAAGGAGAAGTAAGGGAAAACGGGATGGTAATTGATTTTTATGACCTGAAAAAAGGCATCAAGGAAACCCTTCAGGAATATGACCATACCCTGTTAAACGACCTCATAGAGTTTCCCAGTTCCGAACATCTCTGCCAGCAGATCCATTCCCACCTTCTGGAAAGGTTCGGCTTTTCCCTTCTGGTAAGAGTCTGGGAAGGGGAAGGTAAGTGGTGCGAGATGGACAATTTTTCGGACTGAAAAGGTGAAATAACTTATCTCAGACTCCACAATAGTTTTAAAATAGTGTTATCGAAATTACAAAAAAATTTCACAGATATTCCTAAATGATTCCAAAATGTATATCAAGGGTCTGTATCATAGGTGCTTTAGACATTCAAAAATTCCCCTTTAATGAGATCTACTTCACTTTTAAATTCCGAACGGAGGAGAATAATTTGCCAGAAAAAAACCAATCTATAGAAGAGCCCAATAACGGTCCCATACTTGGGGAGGAGCTCCTGAGAAAGATTGCCGAGCACCCCTGTTACGACAAGAAAGCTCAGCATAAATACGGGAGAATTCACCTGGCTGTGGCCCCGAAGTGCAATATCCAGTGCAACTTCTGCGTCCGAGAATTCGACTGCGTAAACGAGAGCCGACCCGGGGTTACTAGTAAGGTCCTGACTCCGGAGGAAGCCCTTGAAAAGACAAAGCAGATCCTGGCAGAATATCCATTCATCAAGGTAGTTGCAATTGCAGGGCCGGGTGATCCTCTTGCTAATGATGCGACCTTTGAGACCTTTGAACTTATAAGAAAAGAGTTCCCTGAAGTAACCCTTTGCATGAGCACAAATGGACTCCTGCTTCCCGAAAAACTGCAGGACATGTTGCGTGTGGGAGTTTCCACACTAACGGTTACGGTAAATGCAATCGACCCCGAAATCCAGGCAAAGATAGTGGACCATATAGTTTACCACGGTGAAGTCTACAGGGGAGTTGAAGCTGCAGAGATCCAGATTAAAAACCAGCTTCAGGGAATAAAAGCAGCTGTTGATGCAGGAATTGTTGTTAAGGTCAACACCGTGCTCACCCCGGGCATCAATGACAAACACGTAGTTGAGATTGCCAGAAAACTCAATGAACTCGGGGTTTACATTATGAACGTCATGCCCCTGATCAACCAGGGAGCCTTTGTAGACATTGAGCCCCCTACAGCCGAAGAAAGAAAAGCAGTTCAGGAAGCCTGCGAGCCTTACGTTATGCAGATGCGCCACTGCAGGCAGTGCAGAGCCGATGCTTACGGGCTCCTTGCCCAGGACATGTCGCAGATGAGCGAAGAGCGCAGAAAGGTTATAAAAATCCAGACAAAAGAAGATATGGAAAAAGCAAGAGAGATTCTGGAGAAGAATGGAAAAGAAGAAGCCTGAAAAACTGGAGAACATTCAGTTCCAGGTTAAAAATCCCTGAAAACGGGAGCGAAACTGGGAGCCTAAAAGGCGGAGCTCAAGAACTCCGCTTCTCAGACTTATTTTAAAAGCGTTACTCGAGGGTGATTGCCCCATTCGGGCAGGCATCTTCACATGCACCGCAGTCAAGGCATTCATCTTCGTCTACAACTGCAATATCATCGTCATTGAGGGAGATTGCAGCTGCAGGGCATTCATCTATACAGCTTCCACAGCCTGTGCAGGCATCTGCATCGATTTTTGCTACCATGTTTTTCACTCCTTATTTCATCAATTCAGGACTTTTATAAAGCCGGAATTATATTAGGTTGACATATTAGGATATAATAATTTAATAAAAAGCTGTCGCTTCCATTCTTCGGTACAAAGAAATAAACAGATAAAGGATAACCGGAATTATGTACTGGCCATAATATATCGCATTGCCTGACTATTAAGGAAGAAATAGAGCAGGCAAGCATATAAATGTGGCATTGATTACCATTAGCTTATAATTAACTTATATATACTTACCATTAACTTACTATCAATTTATCAGTAACTTACCAGGACCTTACTAGGACCTTACCATCAACTTACCATCAATTTATCAGTAACTTATCAATACCTTACCATTAACTTACTATCAATTTATCAGTAATTTACCAGGACCTTACCATTAGTTTCTGTGATCTATCACAACCTTACCATTAGCTTATCATTAATTTATTGTTATCTTATGTTTACTGTTATCTTAGTGACAATTTTTGAAACTATCATTGATACAATTAAAAAACAAACAGGAAGCCTTTGATTGAATCTGGAAGAGCTAGCAGAAGGGATAAAGAATTTCGAAGGAGTTACCCGAAAAAAACAGATAGAGGATATAGTTTCCATCTTCGAAGCCGTCCGTCCGGAATATGGGGACGCTATCGTTGATTTCGGGGATGATGCTGCAGTGATCGATATTGGAGGAGATGATGTTATCCTCTTTGCAGCAGATGGCATCTGGGGGCGGCTGCTAGATGCAAGCCCCTGGTGGGCAGGTTACGGGGCTGTGGTCGTCAATATAAATGACATTGCGGCAATGGGTGGAAAACCCCTTGCCATGGTGGATATCGCCTCTGCAAATTCTCAGGATGCCTGCAGGGAACTGATGGAAGGGCTGGCTGAGGGGGTCAGGAAATTCGGAGTTCCTGTGGTAGGAGGGCATGTACATCCCGATACACGGTACAATTCCCTTTCCGTTGCTATTATAGGGATTGTCAAAAGAGACTGCGTAATCAGGAGTGATACTGCAAACCCCGGAGATCTGGTAATTGCAGCCTATGATATGGACGGAAAAATTGGCCCAAATTCCCCTTACAGCTGGGATACGACTTCTTTCAAAGAGCCTTCAGTGGTAAGGGAAAGCTATCTCGTAACCCAAGAAATAGCAAAGAGAAAACTTGCAACCGCTGGCAAGGACATAAGCAATCCAGGGCTAATAGGAACGCTCGGAATGCTTTGTGAGACGAGCAAGGTGGGAGCCTCAGTGGATCTGGAAAAAATTCCCAGACCGGAAGATGTGGACTTTGAACAGTGGCTGAAAGTGCATCCCGGAACAGGGTATGTATTTACTGCAGACCCGAAAAAAGCAGAAGAGTGCGTAAATGTGTTTGAAAATGCCGGGCTCACAGCTGCAGTTATAGGAAAAATAGAAGAGGGCTCAAAACTCGACATATACGATAAAACAGGCAGAGTTACTGTTTTTGACTTTTCAAAAGACAGTATTACAGGCATCGGTTCCGAATAATCGGAACCTTCTGTATGTCTTGTACTTGTTTCAAAGAAAAAATATTAGTTTGCTGAAAAGTTGTGATTTTACTTATCCAGCACCTGTTTCTATTTTTTATCCCCATTTGACCGGGCCTGTGCAGGTTTACTTATCTTCGACCCAGGCCTTCATTTCATTATAGAGAAATTCTTCTGCGGCCTGAACCTTTTCAAGAGGGCCACGAAGGACAAGAATTTCCCTTTCCTCACTGTTTACAATACCAATAGGCATCTTCCGCGTTACGGGTTCAAGACCAAATTCTTCCACGATATCGTAGATGATGGACACAACCGTTCCAGGGGGGATAATCAGGTCGTAGAGCTCTTCATACTCCAGATCGGCATCTTTCTCTACATTCTCTTTATTCTTTTTGGCGATTAAATCTTCAAGATTGAGTGTTTTGTGCATCCAGGGATCACCGTCCTCTTTTTGTTAGGATTATGGGGTATAAGTTTGTTTGCCCATCCGAATTTTGTGTGCAATTCAGTAAATTACTGATAAGTATGATCATATTTATGTTGTTTCCCAAATTTAGAGTGCCCCATACTCCTTTGAAAACCTGATTCAGAATCTAATTTTCCTCCACTTTAATAGAAGAGCATCTTTAGTATTAAATTAAAGCATGAAGTATAGCAACTAAGTGTATAAAAAAATTTAAGTACAATACTGACCAATATATTAAATATAAAATAAAAGTATATAATATAATGGTAAGAGATTTAAATTTAATACAGCAAAAATTGAAGACTTCAAATAATTGGTTTTAACTTCATTTTAAATAATAAAGGCCGTGAAACATTGCTCCACAAGATTAGAAAATCAGGCAACTGAGGGTGAAAAATGAACACTGCAAATAAATCCAACATAGAGGTACGAGACCTGGAACATGCTCTTCTTGAATCAATCCCAATTCCTGTAATAGCTGTAGATAAGGACTTTAAGATTTTGTTTATCAACCCGGCGGGTTGCGAGTGGCATAAAAAAGAATTGAAAGAAGTAATTGGAAAAAAATGTTACGAAGTTCTGGAAGCAAAGTGCTGCAGTGTCTCTAAGTGTGGGATCAAGCGAGCAATGGACAGCGGCAAAAAATATGCAGGCCACTATGAAATTCCGTGTCAGAGAGAAACAATCAACGTAGAGATAACAGCTGTGCCCTTAAAAGACGAGGATGGGAACATCGTTGGAGGGCTCGAATATATTACGGATATTACTAACAGAGTAAAGCTGGAAAATGATCTTCGTGTACAGACCCGGACGATTCTGGAGCTTGCAACCCCTGTGATCAAAATATGGGATGGGGTCCTGTTGCTGCCTCTGGTAGGAGCCATCGATACAGCACGTGCACAGCAGATTATAGAAAACCTGCTAAATTCAATTGTGGAAAATGAAGCAGAATTGGCGATTCTGGACCTCACGGGAGTGCCGGTAGTAGACACTGCAGTTGCAAGGCATATCATCAAGGCAGTAAATGCAGCAAAAATGCTCGGGGCAAAGACAATTCTAACTGGTTTCAGCCCTGAAGTCTCACAGACCCTGGTCACACTCGGAATAGACCTGAGCAATATCACGACCTGCGGTTCACTGAAAACAGGGATCTCAAAAGCCTTCGGTATAATGGGAAAGAAAGTAGTCTCCTGTGAGAGGTAATGAAAAAATGATTCCGATATTGAAAGTGAAGGACGTTTTGCTGTCATCGATACCAGGGGACCTTACAGACAACGAGGTACTTGAATACCAGTCCCAGATGCTGAAAATGCTTGAAAAAACCGAAGCAATAGGAGTTCTCATTGATATAACGGGCATGGAGATTGTCGATTCATTTATGGCGAGAGTTATCAATGAAACGGCAAATATGGCGCAAATAATGGGGGCGGAAGTGGTACTCTGCGGCATGCAGCCTATGGTTGCTCTGACCCTTGTTGAAATGGGGCGCGAACTGATAGGTGTGCAGACAGCACTTAACCTCGGCAAGGGGCTTGACAAAATACTCATTTCCACAAAATGGAATCAGACCTCATTAAACAGTTGAAGAATTAAAAATTGTATAAATTCTTACCTGCGGGGATGTATTTTCCATACTTACCTGTGCCACAGCAACAGGATAATAAGATGAGTGGAAAATTGCATACAGAGTCCGGGTATGGGTAAATTATGGGAAATACCAGATTAATGATGGGGGATAACCTGAGAGGGAATAAGCAATGAATAAGAAAATACCGATTAAAACCGAGAGTGATCTCCTGTTCGCAAGGCAGACAGCAAAGGAGACCATGAAGGAATTGGGGTTTGGTTCGGCAGATCAGACACGTATGGCCACGGCCATCTCTGAACTGGCCAGGAATGTCCTGAAATATGCAGGAGAAGGAAGCTGTTCAATTTGTGAAGAACAGGATGAAAGGGAAATGGGTATTAAAGTAGTTGTAGAAGACAACGGCCCCGGAATTGGGGATATTGAGCAGGCAATGGAAGACGGATTCACTACGAGAAATGGGCTGGGGGCAGGGCTTCCGGGAGCCAGGCGGCTTGTAAACAATTTTGACATAGCATCAGAGCCAGGATATACAAAAATTACCCTGGAGATCAAAAGAGCCCGGAAATAATTTGATGTGACGCAAAAATCCTAACATAAAAAATTCATCCTCGAAATGGGGGAACCATTTAATTTGTTGAACCGGGCGCTGTGAAGATATTAGCACCTGAATCCTGCAGAAGGTAAAGTCCGGAACCAGGATAAACTGTCAAAGAGTTGGGAAAATATAACGGCCATTTAAGGTGGAATCAGAGAGCCTGGAAAAGAGAATGAAACACATGAACATAGGTACTGCAACTCATTCTTTCTTCAACGACCCACATTGTGGAGATCAGTGTAGGTGGTGGGAAAACGAGGATAATATAACATTATGTATGGTTGACGGCCTCGGGCATGGAATAGAGGCTGAAAAGGCTGCAAAAGCAGCTATAGACTGTATATCTCGTAACCTCTGTGAACCACTGCACCGTATATTTGAGAAGTGTGACCGGGAGATAAAACATACAAGAGGGACGGCAATGAGCATAGTCATTGTTGATAAAAACAATTCAACATTGACTCATGGGGGAATAGGGAATATCAATGTAGTGATAAAGGGTAGAAAAAAAATGAATTTGAGCAGCGATTGGGGTATCGTTGGGGGTGGGTACAGGAAATTAAATACAAATACTGTAGACCTGGCTGATGGTGACCTTGTGTTCATGTGGACTGACGGCATCTCAGAACGTCTTGATATTTCCGGTTATGACGAGTTCCTCTGCAGGGATGTGCAAAAACTGGCAAATCAAATACTTCGGGATCATGCAAAAGAAACAGACGATGCTACAATTCTAATCTATAACAGATATAATGAGTGATTTACCCTATGCCACTGCAAAAATTCAAACACCGATACCACAGTCTTCTAAAAAATTATTTTGATGACCCTGATGAAAAGTACCTTTTTGAAATAGAGAAACTCGGTAGAGAGCTTGTCCGAGAAAACATACCTCCTGAGGACCTCGCAGAGATCCATGAGGAAGCAATAGCTCGCCTTGCAGAAACTTATCCAAACGCGAAACTCATCGAATCCGCACGTTATATTTCAACCCCTCTGATGGAAATGATGATGGCCTATGGCCTTGCCTTCAGAGAATGGATCGAAGCTTCCGAAAAAAGCAGGAGAGAACTACAGAGATATGCTGAAGAACTGGAGCAGACGAATAGAGAACTAAAAAAATACTCCAAAAAACTACAGCATAGCAAAAAACAATTTGCCACATTTATGGATAATTTGCCTGCTGCTGCATTCATAAAAGATGACGCAGAACTTGTTGTATATTCAAATAATTATCTGAATTCAAATAATTATCTGAAAGAATACTTCCGAATAGAGGAGTGGATCAGAGATGCGAACTCTGAAGAAAAAGACAGTATCACAAAGACAGAAACTCTTGTAGATCCGGAAGGAAAAGAACTTTTCTACCGCACCATAAGGTTTCCTATCAATCTGGACGAAGGAGCAACAGTCTACGGAGGCCTGGGGATCGATGTAACCGATCAGATGCGAGCAGAAGAGATGATGGTTCGAGCCAAACTGGCCGCTGAAGAGGCAAACAACACCAAGTCTAAGTTTCTGGCCAACGTGAGCCATGAATTGAGGACACCTCTGAACTCTATTATTGGATATTCGGATTTTTTGCTTGAGCAGGTTATCGGACCGCTGAATGAGAAGCAAAGAAAGTATGTTGGCAATATTTCCATGAACGGAAAACACCAGTTGTCTCTAATCAATGATATCCTTGACCTTTCTAGAATCGAAGCAGGAAAGATGGAGCTGCGATATACAGAGATCTCGGTACCGGAATCGATTTGTGAGGTCGTGACAACACTCCTTCCTCTGGCATCAAAAAAGAATATCCGCCTTGAGAAAGATCTCGACCCCCAGCTCCGGGTACTCCACGCAGACAGAGAAAAATTCAAAGAGGTCCTCTACAACCTTACAAGCAACGCAATCAAGTTCACGCCTTGTGAAGGTTCAGTGACCATCGGGGCCCAGATTGGCGGAGACTTTGCAGAAATCTCTGTAAGGGATAATGGTGTTGGGATCTCGCAGGAGGACCAGAAGAAGCTATTTAAGCCTTTCAGCCAGATAGACACCGAGGAGGCACGCACGTATCAGGGAAGCGGACTTGGACTCACCATTGTCCAGAAAATTGTGGAACTGCATGGTGGGAAAATAGGGATAGAGAGCGAAGTAGGAAAAGGCAGCACATTCATGTTCACATTACCGATTAAATGATTCGGGAAAAAAGTGAGCTGTGCCGGAACACAGTAGAAATGAAAAATTAGGTAAAAATTCTTATGAAATTTTTATGAGATTCTTTCCCCTGCACTCGGACCGGGGGATAAACTGTATATCTCCTCTACATGGGGAAGGTAGCTCCGTTGGGTTTAAGGTTTACTATCTTCAAAATGACCCGGTCGGCAACCTCATTCATGAGAGGAACTTCACTGATAAGTTCCACATTTCTTTTTATTGGGTAGGCTTTCATCGGAGGCATGTAAGCGCAGAGGGCAGCTTTCAGGTTTTCGTTCAGGTTTGCTCGGTCTTTTTCCGGGAAACATTTGCCATGATAAAGAGTCTCATCGTTTCTTACTTTCACCAAACCCATCAGGCATACGTTTGGAACGCCGTTTTTGTCTGCGGTTACTGAGAGGTAACCTGCTGATTTGCAAGTGCTTCTTTTACATCTGCAGGAAGTATTCCATGTCCGGTTTCCCCTTTAATTTTCAGTTCAATATTAGCGTAGAGCAAATACATAATTATAATTAAATTGATAATGATAAAACTAATATTCAAATAAATAGGAAGCGTTAATATAACCTGGAATCAATGGCGATAAACAGAAAATCGGCGTTATTAGATAGATAATTAGTGGATAGACCTGAAGCAAAAATATATGAAGAACAATTCCTGGGGAGAAATCCACCTTTCTGTACACTATATTCGACTGCTTCGGATTATCAATGCGGATTCCAGACAAAACGGCTCTGAGCAAACTTTATCTGAAATGAAAATATCTTATAAGAGGATAGCAATGCAGCAATATAAGTTAAAGCGCGGTTTTAAGCCTGAAATAGATAGAATCTACTCGGCAATGCAGGAATGCTTCCCGACTGAGATCTCACGGAACGGGGACCATATTGAAACTTCCTATGGAGCAATGTCAAAGATAACGGTCTGGATAGAAAACAAAATGCTCTTTGTGGACACTGTTTCCGATGTTACTGTCAAAGATGATGAAACGATCCTGCAGACTAACAAAGCCTACCGGGAGTTTCTCTTAAAGGCTACCGGATACACGGCAAAAGAGCGGTTGAAAAATGCAAAAAAAGAAGTCGGAGAGGAATAAACTCCTTACCTCTCATTCTTATTTCAAATTATCAATAACATCAGGCAGCCCTTACCTGGAGGTATCATTCTGGAAGTAGATTTCCTTGATAAACTGAAATGCCTCGAAATTCCCACCTGCCTTCGGGTCTGCTGTGGGACCGATGGTTCCGTAACCTTTCTCCTCGAGATCATGACCCGAAAACCGGTTAATGTAAAAACCGAGTCCCAGCACATAATCAAAGCCGATAAGGAAATGGCTGCATTTCTTGGTGTGGAAGAGGGCAGTGAGGTAAATAACAGGACAGTCCGGCTCTATGCAGGGGATACGGTATTCGTCCAGGCAAGGTCACTCTCTCCTCTGGAACGCATGCCTGCAACTATGAAGGAACAGCTAATGCGCGCAGACATCCCCATAGGCAGGATCCTGCGCAGCCACAACCTCGAGACCAGGCGCGACATGGGAGAACTCGAAGTCCTGGAAGAAGAAACCACTTTTGACGGCATTCCAGTCCTTTCCCGCTCCTATAAAATCGTCCATAACAACTATGTCCTGATGTGGATCAATGAACGCTTCCCCATCGATGAGCGCTGGAACCTTTAAAAACCTGAAATACCGGAAAACAAATGCTAAGGAGTGGGTATTTTTTCCGGAAAGTTCTCCAGATTTTCCAAAATAGATATATATATCTTCAGACAGTCAGGGGCTTTTTCCCTGTCTGCAACCTGATCAGTCGAAACCTTTATATCTCTGGTGTGATATTTTGGAGATGCTCTTACAGCAACAGTGCCTTGGTGGCTTAGGGGTATAGCGCGTCCTTGGTAAGGACGAGGTCGCGGGTTCAAATCCCGCCCGAGGCTTAAAAATATTTTTAGGGAATATGTGGGCTACAAGTCCACCTCCCACTATACTTTTCTCCTGTGTGAATAGAACAATTTCTACTGAACTTTTTTTTGAATTTTACCCAACAGAATTGTAACAGTTCAGGTGAATTTTCAGGGCTATTTTGTATTTTCACCCTGTGGCCCTCATCCTTACCAATGACGTGCTAAGCCATAGAGCTTTATGTGATGTTTGTGGAAATAATCCTTACTTTTTTTGTGCATGTTTTAGCGCAAACAGGAGTCTACAGTAGATATTTAATTGCAGTTTTTTCATCTATATCCGGATCAAAGGGTTCTTCCTCCCAAAACCACAACTCACTTTTCGATGATCATGACCCTAAAAGAGATGTTTACACTGGTTTCAAATGGGCTTACGGCTCATGGTATTGTAGTCTCGGACATAAAGATGATGCAGAACACTGCAGAATTTATCCAGTTCAGGACTGGCTTCAGCAACTGGGTAGGTCAGATTAACATCTATTCGTCCAAGAAAAATGGGTTTACCATCGACATGTCCAGGTTTGGAGATAACCCAGAATCTGCAAAAATCATAGAGATTATCCAGAACATCGACCTGAGCGAATTCAAGCATAAGATTACAATTCCTGCCATCTGCCTGCAGCGGCTGTCCGAGATAGTAGCTTCCCAGGCTTCGGAAAATGGAATCAGTAACCCAATCGTCTCGGAGAAGTTTCCCCTGTTTTGTATAGGAGCAGATGAAGTAGGAAAGGGCGGAGCATGTGAGACTCTGGTAACAGCTGCATTCTGCATCGACAATTCACTGTCTCAGGAAGCAATGTCCATCCTGAAGCACATGGTTGCGGATTCCAAGACCCTGACTGATGGCAAGATCAGGCAGGTTGCTCAGCTCATTAAGAAGCACTGTGCTGGAAAGTATGTAATCCACACGTATAACCCACGCGAGTATAATGCAATGTATGCAAAGTACGGCAACCTGAATGTTCTCCTTGCCCAGGCCCATGCACGAAACATTGCAGAAGCTGTGAAACTGATCAACATCGAGTGTCCAACTGTCGTCGTCGACCAGTTTGCAAGTAACAATGTTGTGTCTGAAGCCCTGTCTCAGAGAAATGTGTTGAACAAAGTAAACCTCATCGAGACCACCAGGGCCGAAGAGAAGTCTATGGCAGTAGCTGCAGCATCCGTACTTGCCAGAGATGCATTCCTGAGTGTCATGGACGAGAGGTCCAAAGAGATTGGAGTTACAGTTCCCAAGGGAGCAAATATGGTAGGCAGCTTCCTGGCCAGAGTGCACAACAAACACGACATAGGAGAAGTAGCAAAGCTTCACTTCACTCCCGTAAAGGAATTTATGAGGGGGAAATCTCGCCTCTTGTAAGAACAAAAGCTATCCCGTCAAACCCAGAAAGAAACAAAATCAAACAATTCAAACCCTTATTAAATATGTAAAAAATATCTTCCGTTTTATATCATCACCTGTTTCCTGGTATGGGGTTATCAAAGTCCGGTCTGCCAAAGCACGGTGGCAAAATCCGGGTTGAAAACAAAGTTGGAGAAGGTAGGATTTTCACATTTGTGCTTCCCCTTGATCCGAAAGACCATATAATGACCGGGGATAAAAGTTACAAAAACTACCCTCTCAGCGTACGTTTGTTTTATAAAAAGGTAGCTATAAAATTAAAGCCGCATATTACCCTTATACGAGTTACATTAGAAAATAGAAGTGAGAATTAATGTTGTAAAATAAATAGCTCAAATATATCCAAATAGAGGATTACAGAGTGTTAGAAGGTTTTTGAGGTTTTTCTCCGGGTTTTCTTTTTAATGAAATTTACAATATCAGCTTTGAAAAACTTGTACACTTTCAGGGTAGTGAGAAGATAGAACCAGAGGTGCCATCCAATTGCGTTTTATAGGTGATTATGAGGAGAAGAATAATTAAAAACAGCGTTATCACACAAAAGTACAAAAACCACAAAAATAAAAACGTAATTAAAAATAAAGAGTGATAAAAAGAAAAACGAAACAAAACTTGAAAAATAATAAAACTGTAAAACATCAAACTTAAAAAGTAACATCAATAAAAGAATAATAAAAATTACGAAGCAATAGAAGTTAGAAGAAAATAAAATGGGAAGAGCCTGAAAATATGTTTCAGAGGCTCATGCACTAACATCCTTTCGGAGGATGTAAGCAACCATTTCAGGGTTCAGTTTGCTTTCCCTTGAGACTTTTTCTTCAATAGCCTCAGTGGATTTACCTTCAATTTTCAGTTCCTTTATCTCCTCAATTATAGAGGTAGGAATACGGTAATATTCGTTTATGTCCTTTCTGTGACCCCAGACATCTCCTTCTATGAGCTGGATACGCTGCATTTCAAGGAACATTTCTATGGACTTTGAGACCGTGCGCCTGTAAGATTTAGGCAACTGAATAACTTCAATCTTCGGGCAGTTCTCGACCAGGGAAAAGATGTCCTTGTTCGAAGGCCTAAAAGCCAGATGAACTATTCTTTCGTTTGGATTCAATGTAAAGATTTCTTCTCTAGAACTCACAACCCTTATTTTCAAAGTTTGTCCTCCCTATCTATTGATTTTTTTTCATTTGATAGTAAAAAATTCTTCATTAAATATTTTTCTATAATTACAGGATTTATTTAGAGAGAACTAGTATTTACATTCTTTCATTTATTTTTTTAAAGTTTATAAACCGAAAAGACAAATCGGCATGAGTAGCACCTCTTAATTTAACAAATCAATAAATATTCAGTTAGACACTCTGAAAAGCATGAGGAACAAAATCAACAAAAAATAAGAATATTATCAAAACAATATTTGTTTTGCCGCAGGTCAGGGCATTTTCAATATTTTGATATGTAGCTCGATAAAGTCCAGATGAAATCTGGTATTTTATGAAAACTTTCTTTGGATTTCTCTTTTGCTGAAGTTTTCAATATAAATTTAACCCTCCAAATTGCACTTATTTACCTCTGTGAACTTACCTCACCTGTCAAGCTGATGCCCTCCGAGGAAGGGAACTTCCTGCTGTGCCTCCGAGCGCCCAGAGTTAAATATTATTGTTAATCCATACGGACCATATATGATCAAGTATCCCAATTATACAGATCTGATTTATAAAATATATTAATTCCAACCTAAAACTTCAGCGAACTCTAATGCCTCCGAGAATGTTCTAAAACCGAATTATTCTGTAATCAATTGGAGTCTCATATTTACAAAGTAAAAAAGAAAATATCTGAAGACAATGGAAAAACCAGAACATAGATAGGTTTTCTCGGAATCGACCTCCTATCTGTTATCAATAAAACAATCTGTAATAAAGTTATCCATTTAGTACTAAAGTTCTCCATCTAGTACAATCATCCAGAAAAAATACAGAGTCAGAAAGAGATACAGGACCTGTAAAATGGAGAAAAGATACGTAGCAAGAGACTGACTTAGAAAGAGATACCTGTGCAGGGAGTGACTGAAAAAACTGACCCTGAAACTGGAAGAAACCGGAGTCCAAAAGAATTAATCAACGAACCAGAATGTAAGGAAAATCCACGTAAAATAGTGTGGTACTTCTTCGGGAAGAAATTGAAACACTTCACCGAAGAAAACCAGAACCTTTTTCAGTCAAATTGAAGAACTTCAAGACAGCATGGGCACAACAAATTTAGCGACTCCATACAGAAGTAACAGAAGCAAAAGCTGAATGAAGATCACATCAAGATAGTAACCTTTGGACTTCAGTCCTTTTGGACTATCCCCCTCATTATCAGGATCTTGTTTTCTTTTTTTCGCGTTATTGTCGCCGATCTGAGATTTCATTCCTTCCGTCACTTGAAACCACCTTTTAATCCTATTTTACAATCATTTTTGAGTATAAACAACCCTTTAGCCTGATATTTATTTCCCCTTAATTCAACCCGGGACTATTACTGGCACGATAAAAACGTAGACTATATACAGGATCGCAATGAACAAAATGTGCATAAAAACCAGGTCAATGACCCAGGATTTTACCCTGAAATTAACCAAATTATTTTCCCTCCGATTGAATTATCCTGTAAGTGTCTAATACCTTCCTCTCGCAAGTAAATACTGATAAGAATTAAAGTTATTTTAGCCAATCGGCGATACTATCATAGCACAGAGGCAGTAAAAGGTTGTCAAAGCATGAATATAGTGAGATTACATCCAGGTAAATAAGCGTTTGTATGAATAAATTTAAAATAATTTCCCCTGAACACTTAGCTTTAAGCCGATATCATTATTCAGCCTCAAACTTAGACCATTATACATTAAGCTAATATCATTTATTCAGTTTTGTGTAATACTGACTTCAAAGCGGGGCTTTATTTCAAGCTCTGTGATTTTATCTACTCAGGAGGGTATTATAAATTGATATATAAAAGAATCCTGCATAGATGAATGTAGCTAGATTAATAATTCTTTGTGAAGCAACTATATAACAGCTTCGATTATGTCGAAGAAGCAAAGAAGTAAATTAATGAATAATCATTATGAAAAATGTTGATGAAACGGCTTCAAAATATAAGAAGTATAAAGGAATGATAAAAATATAACTTCAAAATTTCAGTTCGGGAATTACTCTATAACTCCATCTCCCCAAATAATCATTCTCGGCAACAAAAATCCTTGATATTATATTTGAATCATTCCTGAATAAAGAGAAATCTACAGCTAAAAAGAAAAAATTAGGAAAAAAAGTTAGAATTTATTGGCTTTTGTGATATTATAACCAGTAAACTCCATTTTCCCGGAGTCAGGGTCAATATAGACCATATTTGAAATGCTGGAGTAATAAGTGAAAAGTTCCCTTCCCCATTTGAGGGCGCTCTCCTCAGAACTTATAAGCATAGTCCCATCAAACCGTCCATTCTTGTCAAAGAGCCAGAGAGCCATAAAGGTGTTCGTTACAACAAGAGTAAGAGGGCCAATATGTCCGTTGCGCATGGAAATATTCATGTTTTCGTGGCCGAGGAAACATTTAAATTGATCCGGGAAATCGTCGAAAAACTTATCAAAAACCTGTTCCGTAAGTACGAAAGAGACCTTTGCGTTCTTCTGGAGAAGCTTTGAAAAGATGCTGACTGTTTGAGGCTGAAAGGCGGAGCTTGCCATCATAACATATTTTGAGGCAAGAACATTTTCGACAACGTTCGGATGGAACTCAAAGAGGCAATCTCTGTCTGCCTCCAGAAGCTCACAATGCTTCAGGTTTCCAATCCTCTTTCTCATATGATACGGGATCTCACTAAGGTCACGGGTTTCCCAGTACTCATGGTTTTCTGCATAAATGTTGATAATATTCAGAAATTCCTCTATTTTTTCTACAATAAGAACCCCCATATCAGACAACTTATACATGTCTTCAATGGGATCATAGGTTACGAGATCCCATTTAAGAAGTTTCTTAATCTGGGGCATAAGAGCACTTGAATTGACATCAAGAACCTCTTTTATTTCATCGATGTTCTTGGGTCCTTCTTTCAACAGAAGAACCAGTACGTTTTTTCTTTTTTCAGATAAGAAGATTGTTTTTATCAGGCACGATGGGTCCAATCTCAATCACCAGGAACTTATAACCGCCTTCAGGGCAAAACGACAGCATGAAAGGAACAACACTATCGAATATTAACAGAAGAGAATAAGGGAACATTTATTGAAATTTATAAACAACCTAATATAGGGATCTTGATATTAAAAAGTTATTATTTTTAAAGTATCAAAAGGTTATTAAACCCCAATTAGACAGACCCTACCAACTAATACATTATTTCCCCACATAAAACGCATTGTAGCGGATAATGTTGATAAAAAAGGAAAAGGTAAACAGTCAAAAAAACACGATGTAACTTTGAATTTTACGAAGAAAACAGAATCATGAAGCCCATTAATACATTAAAAAATGTATTATTATGTAAAATTATGGTTAAACGATTATCCTTGTCCCGTATTATTCGGATAGTTTTTCAAATATTAAAGAAAATCAGCCATGAAAAACCTCAGAAACGAAGATTTTGCAGAGAAATAAGCCTGCGCAAGCAAATTAAAATGGAAAATCTGTGCCTGCGCAGAGAGAGTACTGCAGGTCTTAATGCCTATTTGGGGGATATATGATGACAGTATATCTCGGAGAAGCTTAAGAAGTATACTACCATCAGCGTGAAACACGGTACAACCTGACTGGCTCTTGCCAGGAAGTATGTAAATGAAGCTCTTCGCCTTTTTGCAGGTTTTTACTGCAAACTTACTGGACACATTTCAGTGTCTGAAACCACTCTGCTTTTCTAAAAGCCTATGCACATTTTTGGAAACTAACTGCTCCCGCAAAATGCGCGAAGAACCATTTACCTTGATTTCTGAATGAATACGGGTATTTTCTGGAAGACTGAGGATTTTCAGATACCCTGGAAACTCTTTCTATATCTTCTGGAAAATATGCGTGTTTTTTGACTCTGGAGGTTTTACACTTCTGAAGTTTAATCTCAATCATGGGGCAAACTTTTGAATTTCGTTATTAAAAGGTTGAGGAGTAAGGTTATGAGAATAACATCAATCCCACTCCCCAACTGGCTAGCCTGAACACATAATTAACTATTGTTTACAGGCCAGCCCGGTCTCTGATACCTTCCTTTTTCTCGATTCCTTGTTTATCCATACCTTATCTTCAAGACCTCATCTTCAAGACCTTATCTTCAAGACCTCATCTTCAAGACCTCATCTTCAAGACCTCATCTATGAGATCCAACCGGCGAATCTCCGGCTTCTGTGATATTTACAGGAGCTGCAGCATTTTCTGCGCCTTTTTCTTTGGAAACCAGAAGGCAGAGGAAGGAGAAAATCATGCATGCGAACATGAGGAGCCAGACAGATTTGTACTGGGCTACGGAAGCAACAGCTCCATCAGAGACATCCATCATCTTCCCGGTTATTGTCATGAAAATGGCTCCGCCAAGGAAGGGAAAGATATTATACGCACCTGTTGCAGTCCCCATGATCGATGGAGGGAACCATTCTTTTATCTGGGCATAGGATACGACGAAGAAACCCCCGAAGAACCCGAAGAGGAAGTGGATGAGGGTGTATGCGGCAGTACTGGTAATGTTTCCTGCCTGGGACCAGATGATTCCCCAGAGCACTATATATACTGCAGTGCCTGCAATAAGGACTTTCTTTCTGGACTTGAGCACTTTGTCAGAGAGGTAACCTGCAATCGGACAGCCGAAAATCATACCTATTGCTATGAAGGAAAGGACACCTGCATAGGTTCCCTTGTCCCAGCCGAGAACATCCCTGAAAAAGGGACCTCCCCATAATCCCTGATAGACCATCAGGCTTCCGTACATGAAGAAGAACCAGATGGACAGAGGCCAGAACTTCATTCCGGAGCTGAAAGTCTGCTTGAGGGCTTCTCCCATCGGAATCTTTGCAACGGCTTTCGGGGGAATGTATTTTTCACCCTTTTCGTAGGCTTCGATTTCTGCAATAGTCGGACAGCCCATATCTTCGGGTTTGTCCTTAACCAGTAAAAAGATAGCTAATGCGAGCAGCCCTGAAAATACACCCAGCATCAGGAAGACCTTTTGCCAGTCTCCAAAGAACGCTGCTATTACAGCAAGGGGACCGGCGGCGCTCAGGGCTCCTATGTTTCCAATTGCTAGCAGGACTCCGGACATTGAAGCAAACTCATTCTTTTTGAACCAGATGGCAAGCACCTTCATTACAGGAATGTAGACCATTGCCACCCCTATCCCTATTAGAACCCTTCCGATAAGGACCATAGTGAAGTTGGTAGCAACTCCGGTAAGAACAGCTCCAGCTGCAGCGAGCAGTGTGAAGACCCAGGCAGTCTTTTTTACACCCCAACTGTCACTTAAAATCCCACTTGGAAGTTGCATTGCCGTGTAAGCATAGAAGTAAGCTGAACCGAGCAGCCCTATAGATGCAGCGCCCACTCCGAATGTATTCATTATGTCAGTCGCAACTATTGCGGTAGACACGCGGTGGAAATACACAAAGAAATATGCAAGGGCGAGAATAATAAACACCACCCAGCGATATTTCATTACTTTGCTTATTTTATTCGGATCAATTTCCATAGCTATCGCTCCCGATAATAATAATAATAATAATAATTTAGAACATAGAGAACAAAGTTGTAAATTGGGTACTGGAATCAGGCACCCTTAAAAGGATTAGCCTGAAACCTGATACCTCAGTTTCTGATCTCAGAAAGATACTAAAAAATCCATTATTCTTGAGATAGATCTCTTCCTGAGACAGCTTTCTTCTTCAAACAGGTCTATTCGTGTTTTTTACAATGAGCTTCTCAAAGATTTTCTGCGGACCAGTCAGCTGCAGCTTTTACCCAGGTCCTTATCCTGTCTGAAGTGCTCAAGGGTGGGGTTCCGCATCCGAGCATGCTGCCTTTTGCTCCGCTGTCGAGCCCTTTTCTTGTTTCGTCAATAATCTGCTCTTCCGTGCCCTCAACCATCAGGAGAGGAGTCACATTTCCGACAATAGGCACATCCCCGGCAATCTTGGTTGCTTCCTTCATATTAACAGCCTGTTCCACACTGAGGCAGTCTGCGCCTGTGGAAGCCATCCCTTCAATGATCGGGACAGTATCTCCGCAGATGTGAAGTTCCCAGGGGCATCCAAGGTGGTGCACAAAGTCACCGATCTCTTTTTCAGCAGGGACAGCTACCTGGTAGTAGAACTCAGGCATCACCAGGTTAGGAGATGCTGATGCATCCGAATAGTATAGTATGTCAGCTCCGGCTTCGACACAGGCCTCGGCATAGATCCTGTTAATCTCCAGGGCTTTCGAAAGCCAGTCCTGCATTTTTTGCATTTGTTTTTCTTTCTGGAGGCACTTGATGCTGAGCATGGAAAGGTTCTCTGCACCCATGAGGTCTCCTGTAAGAGTTATGGGAGCAACGAGGAAAGCAGTAATTGCTGCATCGGGATACTTTTCCTTTGAGAGTTTGATGGCTTCAAGTGTGGTTTTTACATATTTATTTTCAAGGAAGTTGTCATAGTTTACCTCTTCAGGCTTGCTGAAAAAGCTCCTTACCGAAGGCTGAATATCAATCCTTCCCATCTTCACTTCAAGGCCAAGAGCTGCGGATTCTATGAACATACCAAAAGGCAGCACAATATTATCAAGCCCGGCATCAGTATGCATCAGGCTTACAGTATTGACCATCATCTCTGCATCGCAGTGATAGTCCGGCCAGGAACTCCCGCTCTTCTCGATATATTCCTTGACCATAGCAGAACCAGTCATCACCGGGACCCTGTCAACAGGTTTTCTGTCGAGCATTGCAAGGACCCTTTCTTTTGAGGTCATCTCAGATACCATGTTTTTTCTCCTTTTTTTACTCCGTTTATGCGTTTTTAACTCTCAGGTAAATTCTCAAACACCTGTTTAAAGCTCAATCCCATCTCACGCTTTCAGATGGGAAATTAACAATTGATTCTTTCAGCCAGGTGGCTGCACTGGCTGCATCGTGAGGAGAGACATTTGCCCCTATCTGGGCTGCATACCCGGCTGTGATCGGAGCGCCGCCCACCATCACCAGTAGTTTGTCCCTGATGCCTTCATTTTCAAGTAGATTGAGCACTTTTGGCATTTCGGCCATGGTTGTGGTCATCAGAGTGCTCATGGAAATTGCTGTTGCCTTATTCTCCTTTGCAGCTTCAATGAACCTGGAGGCAGGTACGTCGTTTCCAAGGTCCACGCAGTTGAAACCGTTTGCACTGAGGAGGGTCTTTACAAGGCTCTTCCCGATATCATGGACATCACCTTCAACCGTTCCTATGACGACTGTTACGGGCTTTGAATTGCTGTTTTCATCCTGCTTCATATAGGGAGCAAGAAGGTCCATCCCACTGTACATTGCAGCCGAAGCGATAAGAAGCTGGGGCACAAAAGCTTCTCCCTGTTCATATTTTTTCCCGATCAGACTCATACCCGCTGCGAGACCCTCTATAAGAGTCTTGAAAGGGTCTATGCCGATCTGAATTGCCACCTCTGTCCAGCCCCGGGTCATTTCCTCCTCGCCGTCCATTACCAGGATAGAGAGTTTTTTGAGGGTAATTGCTTCCACATCAGCCCCGGTCTCCAGAAGCTTCTGAGTCAGCTCTTTGATTGTATCTTCGTCCTCATCTTCTGCTGCCTCATCAAGTTCTTCAATTAATTCCTGTACTTCTTCTGGTAGATCATCCATTTTTATACCTCTGGTTAGATTTGCTCATTAATATCCCGAATTTGACAGAATAATACATATTATAATGTATTAATGGGCTTCATGATTCTGTTTTCCTCTTACAATTCAAAGTTCGACCTGATGTTTTTTGACTATTGGCATTGTTCATTATTCTAACAGCATTACGCCGTTACAATGCATTTTTTGTGAGGAAATACAGCATTAGTTAGTAGGATCTGTCAAACGTGGGTAATATTCCACAACAAATAATATTCCACAATTATTGATACTCCATATTGCATCTGAAGATGTACAGGGTAAAGGTCCGGATCTTTTCCTTCTTCCAACAGAAAGCAATTAAGTATTGTTTCAAAAATAGATATACTAACCGTCATCAGAAAAACTGATAACTTTGCTGGAAAGGTGGCCCTGATAAAAAAATCACTGTGTATATTAAAAATATATTTATTCAATATAATAAACACTATTATAAAAAACAAAGAGCCTCTGAAAAATAAACATGTAAATTCTTGAAGTATCCCCCTATAAAACCTTCAAGCTTTGATAAATTAACAGCCCCGTTTATAGTATCAACGACGTTGATTTTCCAGCATGGTGTTGATTTTCGGTCTGATATTGAATTCCAAATTTAACTATAAATATAAATTCCAGATTTATATTTAGTAACTGACCTCCCACACAGTTACAAAGTATATATAAGTATCGAGGGGATAATAGAGATCCGGCCCTCAGCCTACTGTTTTAAGTAATATCATTCAATTTGAGAACCTTTTATTGGGCATTTGAGCACCATTTATTATGCCCCTGAGTTTTCGGCAGTGCAGGTGATCCTCCAAACTAAAACTTCCTTACAGATAATAACCTGGCATGCCGGAGAATACATCTGATGTTTGCAAATCACTTACTCTCTGCTCTATAAAATTAATAGAGAATAACATAACTTTTATTAAATGTTATACTTATTATATCTCAGAAACTAAGACTGTTGTGAGGCCCATGCATGGAAGACCCTGTTGTTGCAAAAATAAAAAACAAGTTTGATAAAAAAGGAAATCCGGTAAAGATTCCACTCATGAACGGGAAGCAGTTTTTCGAAGCCCGGGCTGAAGAAGATGGAATCTACGTTGATAACCTGAAAAATCAGCCATTTCTCCCCTGGAAAACATTTTCCGAAGCCGTTAATTTTTTGCAGGAAAATGGAGGCCAGGCGAAAAAAGGAAATGCAACAAACTCCAGGCTGGGAGATCCGAACCTTGATCTGAATACCATGGAAGGTTATATTGCCAGTAAAGTCTACGGCTGCAAGATAGGAGATAGCGTATTTAAGAGGATGACGCCAATAGCATCAATTCTTGCCTGGGCTGAAATCTGTGAAAACACAAGAGGACAGATCAGCCTTCTTTCGGAAAAAAAAGAACTTCAAGCCTCTGAGTCCAAAACAGATCTTCCTGAAACAGATCTTTCTTTTACTCCATCAGTGGAGGAAAGTAAAGAAAAAGCCGAGATAACTTCTCTTTACCTCCAGCTCTCAAACAGGGATACCGAGTTAAAAAACCTGGAAATAAAGCTTGAAGAAAGCCTGCAGAAAATAAAAGGGTTTGATGAACAGTTCACAGTCAAGACAGTCGAACTCAAAGAACTTGAAAAGCTTGTCTTCGAAAAGGAAGGGAACCTGGGGGAACTTGAGAAGGGGATCGTTGAAAAGAACGAACAAATAAAAAACCTTGAGGACAATATTGCTAAAAAAGATGAAGCTGTAAAGAATCTGGAGAATCAGCTTATTCAAAAAGATGAAGCAATAAAAGGACTCGAAGGTCGGATCACTCAAAACAGCAGCATTGTTGAAGGACTTAAACTCAGACTGAACGAAAAAGAAGAAGCTATAAGTGTTTTTGAAACGGGGATTCAGGAAAAGGACTCAAAGCTTCAGGAATTCGTTGAAAAACTTGCCGATAAGGATACGGAAATCGGAAAACTTGAGTCAGAGTTGAGTGAAAAAGAAAATGAAAGAAATAGCCTTGATAGAGCACTCAAACTAAAAGCTGAGGAAATAAGAGCACTTCATGAAAAATTCCAGGAAAAAGAAAGGACCATGGAAAAACTTGAAGAAAGCATCTCAGTAAAGGATAAGGACCTTAAGATTCTTGCCGAAGAGGTTATTGCAAAGAGTGGGGAAGTAAAGAGTATTGAAGAGAAATTCACCGGAAAAGAGAGAACGATAAACACATTAGAAGCCATGCTTGCCGCAAGCAACGAGAAAGTCAAAAAGCTTGAAAAACAACTCTCAGGATATGAAGGAGAAGAAAAACTGGCAGGGCAGCTCAGGGAAAAAGACGAGTTAATAAAACAGATTAAAGGAACACTTGTAAGCAAAGAAGAAGAAGTTTCCAGGCTCAATGACGAAAACAGAAAGTACAGAATGCAGCAGAAATATGAAGCTGAAGGATTAAGACAGATAGAAGAACAGAAAGCCTCAAAGAAATGGTGGAAACGCCTGTAAGCCCGAAATAAAAATACTTCCTTTACAAAAATACTTCCTTTACATAAAATTTGTTTAAAATCGGTTAAATTTTGTTCAGTCCAGGCCTTTCGGGACATGTAGTAAGAAAAGAACTATGAAGCAGGTGAAGAACCATATCAGGGCTGATTTTCCTGAGACTTGTTATCTCCCCGATTATTTCTTCTTCAGTTCTCCCCTGAACCTCCAGTTCCTTTATCTTTTCAAGCACATAAGAAGGTATTACAAAATAATTATTAAGGTCATGCCAGTGCCCGCTGACATCACCCTTTACCAGGTGAATTCCTGAAGATGTAAGGTACATTTTAATAAATTTAGAAAGTCCATCATAGGAAGATGCGGGAAGCTGAAGAATTTCAATTCCAGGACAGGTCTTGACCAGACTGAAAAGATCCCTGTCCGAGGGCCTAAAAGCAAGATGCACTGCATTCTCCCCGTGTTCCAGGTTAAGGATTTCATCCCTGCTGGTTACCACTCTAATCCGTATACTACCTAACCCCATTTATGCTCCCACTCCTATGTAAGCATGGATCATTTATTTAATTTTGTATTTCTGTTTTTCGGATCAAATTTCAGTATGTTGAATTAGTAAGCTCCAGATAGGAACCATCATAAGGGCGAAAATAAATTTCCTGTCGGCGGAATTAAGTGCTTCTGACATCATTGAGTTCCTTCGGAATCTGTTCTAAGCCCGGCTGCTAGAGCCTGCCCAAAGGAAATGCAACCGTCTCCGCACGGGACATAACGGTGCGTGAGAAATTCAAAACCTGCTTCTTTCACAATTCCTGCAATGCATGAGGTGATATGGTCGTTGTAGGCAACCCCTCCGCTCAGACCGACCTTTTCAAAACCGTTTTTCGCAGCGAGGGAGATGGCAATTTCCGAGATTCCTTCTGCAAGGTTCTCTTCAACGGCAAACGCAAGATCAGCAGGGGAATACTTTCCCCCGGAGAGTTCATAAACCCCCAGCAGGAGCTCAGTCGTATCAAGTACATGGGCTCCGGATTCTCCCCCTTTTCTGAAAACCAGAGGGAGATCTAGCCTGTGAATACTTTTCTTTGCTGCAGACTCAAGCTTCATTGCCGGCTCTCCCTCATAAGTCCTCATTCTGCATATGCCCAGAAGCGCTGCAGCCGCATCCAGCACTCTCCCTACGCTGCTGCTCATAGTAACATTTAGATTTCTTTGAAGCTGCTGCATAACTGCAGAAAATTCCTGCCTGCCCCTGGGGAAGTAAAGAGGAAGTTTTTCCAGTTCTGCCTCTCCAAGCCTCCCGGAAAGCATACCAAGAACCATACGGGAAGGGGTTTTTACTGCAAGGTCTCCCCCGGGCATAGGCTGAGGCAGCAGATTTCCCAGGCGTTCATATCCGAAATACGAGGACCCCAAAAATTCCCCTCCCCAGACTGTGCCATCTCTACCGTACCCGGCTCCATCAAGGGCAATTCCCAGGATCCTGGAGTCTTCTGGCAGAGAATTGTCCGCCATGAGGGCAAGGATATGGGCGTAATGGTGCTGGACCTGAAGTGTTTTTTTACCACCCCTGCTTATTGCAAGACGGGTTGTACTAAAAGCAGGGTGAAGGTCACAACCCCAGTTGAGAGGGTCTATACCCGTAAGCCGGGCCAGGTGCTGGAAAACCTCAGAATGGTACCTGAAGGTCTCCACATAGCTGGTATTTCCGATATACTGGGAGATGTAAGCCAATTTTCCTTTTGCAAGGGTTACTGTCGAGTTCATTTCAGCTCCTACTCCCGCAGAAGCTCCAACTTCGAAAGGCAACTCCACAGGTTCAGGAACAAACCCTCTGGAACGCCGGATAAAAGCCTTTTTTCCGTTTACAACCCGGATAACCGTATCATCATTCCTGTTTGCAATAACCCTGTTATGCAGCAGGTGAAAATCCACAATCCCTTTGAGTTTATCAAGTGCTTCTTCATTTTCAACAACCATGGGCCTTCCAGGAAGGTTTGCCGAGGTCATAACGTATACAGAATCCGGCATGAGGTCAAAAAGCAGGTTCTGTGTGCCTGTATAGGGGAGCATGACCCCAATGTTATGCAGGTTCGGAGAAACTGATTCTGCCAGTTTGAACTCCTTTGATTTGGGAAGCACGGTTATAGGGCGGCGGAAAGATGTGAGGCATTTCCGACCTGAATCCCCGGGTTCTGCAAAGGACTCTACAACCGTTGTATCTTTTGCCATTACCGCGAAAGGCTGCTCCGAACGCCCTAGTCGCCTTCTAAGCTCCTGCACGGGCTCTTCTTTTCGGGCATTGCAAACGATATGAAAACCTCCGAACCCCTTGACAGAAAGAATTGAGCCCTGCTGAAGAAGGGCAGAAGCTTTTGCAATTGCTTCATAACTCTTTGCGAGCACTTTTCCCTGAGAATCCGAAAGCCAGAGTTCAGGCCCGCATTTCGGACAACAGACAGGCTGGGCATGATGCCTCCGGTTGAAAGGATCAGTATATTCTACTTCACATTCCCTGCAAAGAGGAAAATCTGCCATTGTAGTATTTTCCCGGTCATAGGGAAGGGTACGAACTGTTGTATAGCGAGGGCCGCAGTTTGTACAGACGGTAAAAGGATAATGATAGTACCTGGAAGAGGGATCAAAGATCTCCAGCCTGCATTCCTCACAGATAGCCGTATCAGGAGGAATTATGGAATTTTCAAACGTTCCGGGTTCACTCTGAATGATAACGAACTCCGGACAGCCAGAAAAGGAGACAGTATTTATTTCTATATTCGTAATTCTGGCAAGTGGAGGTTTTTTTTCAGGAAGGTCATTAAGGAAACTTTCAAGGTTTGCCTTTTTTCCCTCGATAAGGATCTCCACATGGTTTCCAAGATTTTTCACGTGTCCTGAAAGCCTGTGGAGTTTTGCAAGCTGATATATGAAGGGGCGAAAGCCGACACCCTGCACTGTGCCGGTCACATGAAGAAGTCTGGCTTCGTTTTGCATAAGGAAATTAGGATTGATATTCGTCGTTAAAATAGCTTTCTAATATAGGGTCCTCTTAAACTCACTCCTTAACTGGAACTTATTTTCCATTTTTTCTGCCAATTAAGCCAGAGAATAGTTTCCCCAAAAAAAGTACATCTTATTTTTGATCTAAAATCTAATTAAGACCTTAAAAAACCGTAAATTTTATTGAGGAGGACGTACAATCCTCCTCTGGCGATATATTATGAAAGCTCCGCTTATACCACTAAACGAAGATTTCAAATGGAAATTGTTATCCGAAATATTAAACGTTTTTGATCTGAGATCTTGCAGGCAAATTCTCACAAGGAGGGGCATTCTGCCCCTCCAGAAATCAGTGCCTGCTATTAAAATTGTACTCCTGAGCATGTTTTTTTCCTGTGAAATCTCCTATTCTATCAGAGAATTAAAAGAAAGGGAAAGCTTGAGAAACTTTTTAAAAATCAGTTCAGTACCAACTGAAAATGAAATTTATGGCGTTCTGAGTAAATATGAACCAAACCAGTTTACTTATTTTGTTTTTGAACTCTTGAACGAATTATGCCCTGAGAGAAAAAACGGATCAAGAGGCATTATCATTGACAGTACTGACATAAATCTTAACCTGAATTGGCATGCAAAAAAGATTACCAAAAAAAGCCTGGAAAATAAAGAATACAAGTGGGGTCACTCAACACACAGAGGATTCTTCATTGGCATGAAACTGACTCTTGCACTTGAATACCAAACATTGAAACCTTTAGCGTTTCTGATTAATGAAGCAAATGTACCAGAAACTAAAATTTATCCCGAAATACTTAAAGAACTCAAAAGACGGAGAATATTAAAAGCAGGAGACATTGTTTATGCTGATAGAGGATACTATTCTTACGAAAACTACGTTATATCTGTCAGAGAGTTCAAAGTGGTACCTTTAATTTTCCCAAGGAAAAACTGTAATTTTAAGAAACTTTTCAATATGCTGAGATATCCTCTGAAAATATTTGATTCAAGAAGAGACACTGAAAAAGAAATAAAAATCTACAAAGAAATAATTGCAAAATTTAAAGAGTTAATTAGCAAATGGAAAGAGTTCAGACCTGTGAGATCAATCATAGAAGATATATTCAAATTGGCGAAGAAAGCATACTCTATGGAGGATTTGCACAGATATACAAGGAGTTCTGTCCAAAAGTACTGCTCTTTAGCTGTACTTTTAGTGGGGATAACTGTAAATTACGGCATTAAAGAAAGGAAGGAATTACAAGCTTTCTCTGAGTAACGAAGT
>NZ_JJOY01000036.1:56904-79247 GCF_000979455.1 Methanosarcina sp. 2.H.T.1A.6 | reverse complement strand
CAGCGTCAGATGTGTATAAGAGACAGGGTATCGGTTGGCACCGGATCGGGGGTATCAGTTGGCACCGGATCAGGGGTATCGGTTGGCACCGGATCTGTAGTTCCTGTATCATCTGCAGCAGATGCCATGCCAGGAATCATGCCAGGAATTATTAGCATTATCAATAATACATAAATTAAAGAACTAAAAAAATCGGTTTTCATTTTTATAGGCCTCCGCCCACACATCAGTAAACAAAAATCTCTGGTATATCAGAGTAAGTCATTGACAATTTATTATATTATTCATATAAACAAAATTTAGAGATTTGTTTTGAGTAGATTTTTCCAATAAACTGCTGGTTTAAAACAATATATTTGTCCAAACAAAGTAACCCTGAATCTCCTTAGAACAGAAGTAGACGATGATTCAGATTTAAGGGGATCATACCGGGAAATGGATTTCAAAATTTTGAGAAATTAACGATACAGTTTGTTATATGTTTCGACCCTCTTTCGAGATCCTTGAATCACTTTCCCCTTAATAAACCGGGCGGATTTTTTCCCGATTTTAAAATGTTTTAATCTGGTAGGAGAATTATGTCCTTACACAATATCCCAATCTGACAGCCGGTTCAAATCTTAAATTTTCCCTCCACAGGAAGAGTTTTTTCATTTGAACGCTCGAACCTTATTTTGATTCGTACTTTTTTGATTCAATACTAAATTTTTTGATTTGAGACAAAATATCCGATACTTTTAATACTTTATAATGCTGCTTTCTTCTGATGTCTGCCGGAATACGCACATACCTGGAGCTTATGAGGTACGGAAACTGCCTGATGGCAGGTTTTGCAGCTGTAATAGGAACTTTGATAGCCTTTAATATCCTGACTTCCGGTACTTTAAGTTCAAATTTTACGGGACCATTTCCTTTTCTTGATGCAGGTCTCGTGTTTCTGGTAGTATTCGTGGTTTCAGGTGCAGGAAACGTTATCAATGACTATTTTGACATAAGGATAGATTCGATCAACCGTCCGGAAAGGCCCATCCCATCCGGGAGGGTACAGGCAAAAGAAGCCCTTTACTTTTCTTACCTTCTGTTCGCCCTTGGTACCCTGCTGGCTTTCTCTGTAAATTCGGTCTGCGGGTTAATTGCCCTTTTTAACTCCCTGCTGTTGATCCTGTACGCAAAAACCCTTAAAGGTACGCCCCTTTTAGGAAACCTGAGCATAGGCTACCTTACTGGTTCTGTATTTCTGTTTGGAGCTTCTATTTTTGGGTTTGGAGGAATTAAGGTTCTTTCCGTGCTTTTTCTGCTTGCCGCTCTTGCCATTACAGCCCGGGAAATCGTAAAGGATATTGAGGATATGGAAGGAGACAGGATGGAAGGGGCAGATACCCTGCCTCTTAGAATCGGGGCAAAAAAAGCAGGTTATCTTGCAGTGCTCATAGGGCTCCTTGCCGTACTTTTAAGTCCTCTACCATACGTTGTGTCCATCCTTGGCCTGCATTATCTTTACATTGTCTTTCTGGCAGACCTGGGATTTCTTGCAGCTATTCATCAGCTCCTTGCGCGGAATAACCCGACAAAGTCCTCTAAGATGTTCAAAATAGCCATGTTTTTTGCCCTGATAGCTTTCATTGCCGGGGTATAAACTTTACATAAATTTACAAAAATCAGTCCTTAGTTTACCTGGGCCTGCCTGACCGTTCACACAGGTCACTAAGGACCACAACCCTGATTTTTACGATTGCCTCCGCGAGAGAAATCTGCTGAGTTTCGATTTTCAGGTAATTTCTTCTCAGGTAATTTCGCGAGTCGGGAAACTGGCAGATCGGTAACTGGCAAATCGGCAACTGACAGATCGGCAACTGGCAGATCGGCCATTCTCAGGACTGAGAGCCTTAGCAAGGACTGCGGTCTCAGTAAATAGATTAGCAGATAGGTTTCTTTCCTGCTACAAGTTCCATAGAGAAGGAATGGATATTTTCAAGTTCTTTTTCTATAACTTCTGCAGCCTCTTTTTCTACATCTCCGGCTGCACCTTTTTTCATTATCAGCTGGGCAGTTGCAATCTGAGGCTGGTCAATGGGAGTTCCGATTTCGCTCAGGAGCCAGACATACACCTCAGAGACATCGGGAATCTTATTGTAAATCTCTGCTGCGATCCTGTGGGAAAGGAGATTGTAGATCTTTCCTATATGGCTTACAGGATTTTTCCCTGCTGCAGCTTCACTGCTGACAGGACGGTTTAAGGGGATAATTCCATTTACACGGTTTCCGCGCCCCACCTCTCCGCAGTCGGCGTCCTCTGCGGATGTGCCGGTAACCGTTGTGTAAATTCCATCCATCCCCCTGCCCGGCATGTCCAGAGTGTTAAGGGAAGCAGTGGGTTTTGCACAAATGCAGGCTTCAAACTCAGCTCTCTCTTTTTCCGCAAATCCGGCAGCAAACTCTTCGATCCGGTCATGCAGTTCCATTTTCTGTTTGAAATAGTCCTCTTCAGACTCCACAAACCTGTCCACAAGAGGTGCAGCAACCGTAAGATGGATGTCTTCTTTATGCCTGAGGCCCATTACCTTTATGTCTTCTCCGGATTCCGGACATTCTTTCTTGAACCCCTTTGAGTTAAGGTAGCGTTCAGTCTCGAGTACCAGCCTTTCTGTAGGGCTCAGAGGCGCATATCCGACTGCTGCGGACGTATCATTTGCCCCGAGAACCTTTCCTCCTCTGCTAAAGATATCCGTAAGTTCTGCTGAACCCCTTTTGAGCTCCACCTGGTAAATGAGGTTTTCAGGGTCTACAAAACGGAGGTTTTCTGAGAACCAGTCTTTTGCTGTACGGACCGCAAGCCCTGAAACATCGATCTCAACTCCCTCGTATTCGAAGGTTGCCCTATCCCCTATTATCAGCCGCATAGGGCTTACAACCCTTCCTCCTCCGAATTTTCCTTCCACCTGCCCTGCAACAAGCATGCCCTTGTCTATATTGTGGTGCAGGATGGTCCCGAAGGTGTCAAGATATTTCTGGCTGAGATTTACGGAAATCTGTTCCATGATAGCGTCACAGATATAGTCCGGATGCCCAAGCCCTTTTCTTTCAACGACCTCTACCTTCTGGCGGTAAACTTCCGAAGCTTTCAACTCTTCTATAACAATATTTCTCAAACTCTTTCCCCCCGGATTGCCCTTAAGGGCGTACAGATACTGTATTGATCTTGTTAATGTAAGTGAAGACAGCTTAGTTTGTCAATAAATGTATTTCAGTGAAGATGGGATATTCAGTGAAGATGGATGAGGTCTTCAGTGAAAATAGATAAGGTCTTCAGTGAAGATGGAATATTCAGTGAAGATATGTGGCGAATGCAGGCAATAAAGGCAGGTCAGTTGAGAAATTCCCCTTAATAAAACTAAAACTGACCAAGGCAGTCCAGATCCTTAAAGCTGTCAGCCTTCAGGGCCCATTGAGCCTGTTAAATAAATTCTGCTTCCTCTGAATGACCCTTTTTCTTTTTATCCCCATCCCCCTTTTCTTTTTCACCTTCCGGAGTATGCCTAAGATATTCTTTGATCATCATCGGAAAGGTGTTTGCAGGCACGAAGCGAACTCCAAGCTGCTCGGCCCATTTTTCAATTCCGTAATCGCTTGCAACGACAGCTGCATCAAGTTCTTTGGCAAGGATCAGGACATCAATATCCGGCGCGCTGTCAAGGATGCCATACCTGAGAGCTGCCCTGTATTTATTCCTGAATTTGCCTATTATCCCCCCGATAACTTCTCTTTCAACTTCTTCCCTGTACTCTTTTTTCTTGTTTTGCGGGTTTTCCATGAAAAGGCATTCGGTTGCTGCCTCCCATATTGCATCTTCTGCAACCCCCATTCCCCGGTTAATCCTTTCCCTCATGTAAGATACGTATTCGTGGAATATCTGTGAGGTTACATCGACTCTATAGCGGTCAGGAGCTTTTTTCACAAGCCAGGTATCTATCTTTGCTATAACCTCCCTGTCACAGCCGTTATGGCTTGCAAATTCGTACATCTCCTTGTACACTGATGGATAGGGAACATAACAACTGATCCCAAACTGCAGACGAGCATCGGCTATAAGGTCAAGTATTGATTTCATCCCCTCACAAAGGGATGTATAGCCCATAACCTCCCGGGTCTGCAGATCCGTTAGTGCTGTAGTATCCAGCACGAATCTCTGCTTAAGCATTTTTTCGAGTCCTTTTATAGTATTCTTTACCCTTATTATGTATTGATCAAGGAGCAATAAAATTCTTTGTTTAATTCCCCTCTCCTACCCCTGCGTACTGCACTTTCCTCATTAACGTATTTTTTGTTCCTGTATTATACATTTGTTCTCTTTTCTCATGCTTATTTTAGTTCTCTTTTCTCAGGCTTATTTTAGTTCTCTTTCCTCAGGCTTATTTTAGTTCTCTTTCCTCAGGCTTATTTTTGATCTCTTCCTTCAGGTTTATTTTATTCATAAAACCTCAGCAGGAAACCCCTGATTCTTTAGCTAAGAGTTAACCTATCCTAACTATTATTTGTGTAATTATTCATTGAATTTCGATCAAAATGAATAACTGTATATACTCTTAAAACCTATATTTACATAGGGAAGTTTAAGCCATAAGCTGAAAAGCGGTTTGAAACATATTTTGCATATTGTTTTCTCGGATTGTTATTGCCTGAGTGCGTAAAGTATCTCCGGGAGCACATTGGAATAAAAATTAATATGTGATATTCATTATCGCTTTTATCTCGGTTCGGGGCAGGACTTCTCTGGCTGAAATGCCGGCAGCTTAAATATTATCTGGCAGGGTGAAAATTCAGATCAAAGGTGTGAAAGATACTGAACCGGAGTAGAAATACTGAAAAATGGACCGGTCTGGTATGATATGGATAAATAGGCTAAAAATGGGGAATTAAATGAGTGCAAACACGGAAAGTTTAAAACCTTTTGTAGGCTCAGCACAGGGTTTTGTGAGGAATCCTCTGATGAAGGGAGGCGACACAATGAAAGAGTATTGTAATATCTGTGGTCGGGAACTGCAGGAAGATGTGCTGGTTGTGGACACCAGTCTAGACATGAAACCAATCACGTTCAGGGATGTTCACGGGGAGAAGTCCGATCTGATATGCATTGAATGTGCAATTGATTCGGTTGAAAATCCACCCTTTGTATGTACAAGGTGCGGACAGCCAATAGAGTTTAACGAAAAATTCTATGTATTTAAGGAAGCAACCACAAAACCGGGTGGTCCCAGAGTAGATTTCAAAGAAACATGCCTCGATGACAAATATATCTGCAGCACATGTTTCGACGAGACTATGAACCCGGAGTATGAAGAAAAGGAAGTATGAACAGAAAAACCGACAGGTAGAATT
This sequence comes from Methanosarcina sp. 2.H.T.1A.6, assembly GCF_000979455.1. Taxonomy (GTDB): domain Archaea; phylum Halobacteriota; class Methanosarcinia; order Methanosarcinales; family Methanosarcinaceae; genus Methanosarcina. The sequence goes on along the minus strand of NZ_JJOY01000036.1, from coordinate 73,871 downwards.
CTGTTCTCTAACCTGCCATTAAGTTTTTACAATGGGTAAAAAGCCGGGTGTAACTGCCCGACGAATTAATGTGTCCGAAAAAAGACAGAACTGTTCCTCCAGTTCTGTTCACCAGCTTTTTCTAAACCTTTCCTCCATTTCTTTTAATATCTTGCGAGCTTCGTTCTTTACTGACCGGAAACTGCCCCAAATTTTTGTAATATACTATTTTTAACCTTCGTGTTTTTATTTGTTAGAGCCTGTTTTCCGGAATTGAGAAGCTGCAAACAGCAGGTTTTCATAAGCTTGAATCCACAGATGCATGAACTTTAATTCCATGAAGACATAAATATTGCTTTAATTAAAGCATAAAGTACTGTTAGCGTAAAAAACCACATATTTCTTCAAACCTAAGAGCAGATTCATTCCTGAATTTAATTCATTTATCTCATAATTTCTTTTAAGGGGGTAATTGATTGGACGAGAATTATGTGCTTGAAATTGAGGATGCGACCTGGGGACAGCAGGTGGAAAGTTCTGAGAAGCCTGTTATTGTAATGTTTTACAGCCCTGCTTGCCCGTATTGTAAAGCTATGGAACCTTATTTTGCGGAGTATGCAAAGGAATACAGGGCTTCGGCAGTTTTTGCCAGGCTGAATGTGACAACAAACCCCTGGACTGCAGAAAGATATGGGGTCCAGGGCACACCCACGTTCAAGTTTTTCTGCCATGGGAAACCTGTGTGGGAACAGGTAGGCCAGATCTATCCTTCCATCCTGAAGAACGCGGTCAGGGATATGGTCCAGTATGGTGAGGAATGCGTAAGAAAAAGCACTCCGGTAGGGCAGGACATCACAGGATATGTATAACCTGAAGGTCAAGCCCAATGTGTCCTGTTCTTCTTTTTTCCTTTTCCCTTACCTTTTTCCCTGTATATTTCTTTATTTACCAGCCCATACTCGTCAAAAGTAGTATGGATAGTGCTAAGGATGCTAAAGGTAGTGCTCATGGCTGTGGACACATAAAGAGCAACCATGATTGAAATCTGATACTTGATTGCAAGGATAGGGCTTGCGCCTCCGAGGATCTGACCTGTCATCATTCCGGGAAGGAAGACAACCCCTGCAGTTGCGATATTAGCAAGGGTGGGCCTGAGTGCGGAGCGAAGGCATTTTCGAATATAGGGTATGAGGGCTTCATACCTGCTTGCCCCGAGAGAGAGGCTGTAAAGGTATCTATTTTCGTTTCTGCGGATATCCTCATAAAATTCTCCCATACCCACAATGTTGCCCCTGAGTGAGTTCCCAAGAATCATACCTCCTATGGGGATCAGGTAACGGGCTTCCAGAAGGTTTCCAAGGTCAAGCACGAATTCGTTGAAGTACAGCAGCACGCTTAAATTTGCTGCCGTAAAAGAAAGTATCACCGGTAGAAGCAGTTTTTCCATATTGAGTTCTACATTGCGTATGGTTGTGTAGCTTGCAATTGTAACCATTCCCAGAACCCAGGCCAGGTTCAAAGCCCCATTGTTCAAATCGAAGACGTAGGTCAAAAACACGCCTACCATTCCCAGCTGAACTGTCATGCGGGTAACCGAATCTATAGTTTTCCGGGAGATCTGGAGCTTTATCCTGTAACTGATTGCCAGAGGAATCACAAGCAATAGAAAGCAGAGTATCAGGGAAGGTATCGATATATCGGGGCTTACCATCTGAAAATTCCTCTTGTTATTTTCGTGAAGTTCTTTTTATTCGGCTCTTTATCCATCCTTTTTTAAGATTTAGATTTAACTCATTTAGCTTTTTACAGAAGGACGCAACACTGTCCGGCGATAGTTATCAGTCCGAGAAATTGTTCCTTAGAGATATTTTCAATCAGACCCATTATTTCCGATAGTCACAATTTCCACCCCATCCCTTTCCCATTCTGTATCATGTGAAATTACAAAAAGTGTCCAGTGGCTGTGTTTAAGGAAATGGTCAACAACCTTTTTTTTAAGCTCGGAATCGAGAGCTGAGGTTACCTCGTCAAGCAGGAAAACTTCTCTTTCAAGTAGCAGGGCTATCAGAATTCCTATCCTTTGTTTTTCTCCTCCGGAAAGGTTTTCAAAGTTTTTCTCAAGTATGTCTTTTTCCAGCTCGAGTTCCCTCATAAGAATATGCAGCTTTTCAGGGTCGATTTTCTCCCTGTTGGAGTGGTAAGAACGGACCTCATCAAGCAGATCCCTTACAGGTCCCTCGCCGAGATCCATATCCTGAGAAACATAAGCCATATCTTTTCGAACCTGCCAGGCTACCCGAGGACTTAAGGGCACACCTCTGTAATAGACTGAGCCTTCAGAAGGTTTTTCAAATCCAAGAATTATTTTAAGTAGAGTGGATTTTCCAGTTCCCGATTTACCTTTTAACAGGATCTTTTTACCTTTCAGAATGCATAGAGAAAAACCAGAAAGCACTTTTTTGCTGCCGAAATATATGCCTGTGTTTTCATACCTTATTATTTCATCATGCATCTTTTGCCTCGAATCTTTCCACTCTATATATTTTGTGTATATTTCTTTTGCGGGCTTTTGTTTTTTTTCATTCCTTTTTGTAGAAGAGGTTTCTGTCCTGCAGTTCCTCTAAGAGAAAGTTTATCTATACAGAGGTGTTCACATAAACCAATTCATATAATCAGTTTCCATTGGTCATCGGTTAAGGATATATTTTCCCTCGTTTTCTACTTTTTTTGGTATTAATCCCTTCAGTTCTTATCTGCCACAATAAGGCGTACATTCCTCTCGTTCTGTTCTTACTTGCTTTACACTCACATCTTTTGAACGGTATTTCTACAACTGCATTTAATTTTTCAGTGTAAAGACATAGTTACACACGATGTACATTAATTTTTAATTTAGGATGATATAATCCTTTATAAAATAAAATAAAGTATTATAAAGCTTCGAATGTATTTTTATTGCTTTATTTCTGCTTATTTATAATAAGAATCTTTATATTATTGGATTCCCAGTTTGTTTTTGATTACCGGTATTCTCGTATAAAAAATAAGCAAATAAGGTGAAAAAAAAATGAGTTTCAATAGAAAGTCAACTTTGAAGATTATGGCATCAGTTTCTGTTGTATTAATGTTGTTAACTTTGCTTCCTGCGGGAGTCTCTGCAGTTCCAATAACAAAAGACTTCCACAATGAGAAATCCCTTGGTGACCAGGACCAGGACCGCCTTAGAGATGGATCATGCACATTATCCAGCAGGGCTTCTAACTGCAACGGTGACAGAGACCGCCTTAGAGATGGATCATGCACATTATCCGGCAGGGCTTCTAACTGCAACGGTGACAGAGACTGCCTTAGAGACGGTTCCTGTTTATCCACTACTTCAGGAATCTAACTGTAACACTTACAACAGGATTAACTGCCCGTGAACTTTAGTTCACGGGTTTCCTGCTTCATTTCCCAAAGCTACTTTCACAAGTCAGCAGGTTCTTACTCACGTGCCGTAGGCGTCAAATTACGATCAAGTTCTGATCCTGCAAAGAGAATTTTTTGAACACTATTGTAGAAGTGGATACAATTTGTCATGATTCCTTATTTAACAGATGACCAATGAATCAGTTTTATATAATTAATTTCATATAATCAGTTCCATATAATCAGTTCCATATAATCAGTTCCATATAATCAGTTTCATATAATCAGTTTCATATAATCAGTTTCATATAATCAGTTTCATATAGTTACTTGCAGGATAGATAAACTTCAGACAAAACGCTATACATGGCATGCTGACCTCAGCGTCGAATGTCATTATTATTTATAATCAACAAACTTCACAGAACTTCTTGCACCTGCATACTTACTTCAGCAAACTTACGCGTTAACAGAATTACATTTTAATAGATCTACGTTTTAACATAACAACTATTAAAAATATTAATATTTTTGTTATATTTACGCCTTAATGGTTTTATAATCTATGAGGAAAAAAAATGGACTTTGAAGCTTCTGCTAAAGATCTTACAAATCCGGTCAAAGGGGCAAAGATAGTTCCGAATATGACTGTAGATGAGCTGGTAAGGGAGTACAGCGGCTGTGCCTTTGGAGCAGGCAGGCTGGCTGAGGCTGTAGATATCTATTATGAGATGCTGGCTTCAGAGAAAACTACGAAGTTTTTCGGGCTTGCGGGGGCGATGACGCCTGCAGGCATGAGGAATATTGTTGCAGACCTGATCCGCGACGGGCATATCGATGTGCTTGTCACAACCGGAGCCAATATGGTTCATGACACGGTTGAGGCTCTTGGTCTTCACCATTATAAAGGTTCAGATTGCGCAAATGATATTCAGCTCAGGCATGAATGTATTGACAGGATCTATGATGTCTACCTCCCGGACCAGCACTTCACCGACCTTGAAGAATTTCTACAGGACGTTTATGCGGGGCTTCCACAGGAAAAACTCTCTATCCGGCAGGTCCTTACCGAAATAGGAAAGAATCTGGACGATGACTCCTCCATCCTTAAGACCGCAGCCGAAATGGGTGTGCCGGTCTACTGCCCTGCTATTCAGGACTCAGTAATAGGGCTTCAGGCCTGGCTCTATAAGGAAGGAAACCCTCTGCATGTGGATGCTTTTGCGGACATGCACGAGTTCATAGATATCTGCTATGGGGCTGAAAGTGCAGGCGCTATGCTGCTTGGAGGCGGAGTCCCCAAGAACTATATCCTGCAGTCTATGCTTATAACTCCCAGGTCTTTTGACTACGCAATCCAGCTAACAATGGACCATCCGGAAACCGGCGGGCTGAGCGGGGCAACTCTTGACGAAGCCCGGTCCTGGGGAAAGGTCGGTGAAGAGGCGAAATCAGTAACAGTCTACGCAGATTCAACAATTACTCTTCCACTTATTGTGTCAGCTGTGAGGACACGCCTTTCAAAGAGGTGATTTGATGGAAAGGAATACCGGTATGATCGTTGCTCTGGACGTGACTGACAGGGAAGAAGCGCTGAAGATTGCAGAAGACATCTGGGAATTCGTGGATGCAATAAAGGTGGGCTACCCTCTGATACTTGCTACAGGACTAGGGATTATCAGGGAACTTGCCGAATTCGCCCCGGTTATAGCTGATTTCAAGGTTGCCGATATCCCCAACACCAACCGCCTTATCTGCGACCAGGTATTTGAAGCCGGAGCCGATGCCGTCATCGCTCAGGGCTTTACAGGCAGGGACAGCCTTGATGCCTGCATTGAAATTGCTTCCGAATACCGAAAAGACGTCTTCGTTGTAAGCGAAATGAGCCACCCCGGTGGCGCTGATTTCATGCAGCCGGTTGCAGAATCAATTGCAAAAATGGCGCTTGAAGCAGGAGCTTTCGGGCTTGTCGCCCCAGCCACGCGGCCCGAAAGAGTGAAGAAAATCCGGAAGATCGTCGGGGACAAACTCACCATAATCTCTCCCGGAGTAGGCGCCCAGGGAGGAAGAGCCTCGGACGTTATTGCTGCAGGGGCAGACTGGGTAATTGTAGGGAGAAGCATCTACAAAGCAGAGTCTCCTAAAGAAGCTGCACGTGAGATTGCGGAGGAAATTCAAGCTGAGCTTCGCGGAAAATACTGAAGGATATTTTGATCTGAAAGAGAAAGTTTCTCTAAGTTTCTCTAAAATACATTTATAATCTCAATTACGTGCCTGTGATGAAAAAATCGGCTGATTTCATGATGAGCCCTATGAGTTCTGAGGCACGAAAATTGAGTACCTCATGTATTAAATACTAAGAAAACCAATAAGTAAGTATGTTCAAATTAGCGGATGCTGAACGGTTTTTAAATAGTGATGAGGTTTCAGATTGTAACCGAGTAATCCTTAGAAAGTATCTGCGCTTCCTCCGACATGAAGGTAACTCTGAAAGGACCGGACTTAATCACATTGAGAATATGATATGGGTTGCACGGGCGCTGAGAGACACTGATCTAGCAAGTCTTACGGAAGATGATCTTTACACCTTCTTTGATGCTCTTGAAGCTTATGAATATGTAAATAGAGCAGGCCAAAAAAAGAAATATTCTGAAGCCACAAAAGAGACTCGGAAAATTTCTTTGAAAAAGTTCCTGAAATGGAATGGAAATTTTGACCTGCACATGAAGATTAAAAGCAAGAGACTCAAAGGAAAGAAGCTTCCCGAAGACATCAAGTGCAAAGAAGAAATCGTAAAAATGATAGAAGCCGGAAATAACGTTAGAGACCGCGCTATTATTGCATGTTTTTATGAATCCGGAGCAAGGAGAGGCGAACAGCTATCCACCAAGCTCAAAAATATAGAAATGGACGAGCACGGGGCTGTTATGACGTTCCCTGAAGGTAAAACCGGAGCTAGAAGAGTCAGGTTAATTTTTTCTGCCCCATATCTACGAGAATGGTTAGAGATCCACCCCAGAAAAGATGACAGAGACGCTCCCTTGTGGTGTACTTTGGACAAAAGAGCTGCGTCTATGTCGGTTACTGGTCTTGTGAACGTGTTCGATAGGTGCGGAGAAAAAGCAGGAATCGAGAAAAAAGTAAACCCTCACAGTTTCCGGCACGACCGCGCGACGCATTTGGCCTCAAACTTCACCGAACAGCAACTTAAAATGTTTTTAGGATGGTCCCCTACATCAACCCAACCCGCAACCTATGTCCATTTGAGCGGAAAAAATATGGACGATGCTGTTTTGAGAATGTACGGAATTAAAACGGATGAAAATGACACTGAGTTTTTGAAGCCTGGTGTATGCCCTAGATGCCGCGAGTTAACTGCAGTAAACGCCAAGTTCTGTTTTAAGTGCGGGTTACCACTTACGAAAGAAGCCGCAACAACTGTAGAAGCCATAAAAACCGAGTATGTGCAATTAGCGGATTTGGATGAAATTAGAAAAATGAAAGAAACATTAAAACAAGAACTGGAAGAGATTGCTAAGCTCAAAGAGATGATAGTGAAAGGAAAATAAATTCTTTTATGGCCTTCTTCAGAGTAGATGAAGAAGGCTTCATGTCTCCAAATTAAATTTTGAGTTCTTGGGATAAGTCTGGAGAAGATTTAGATTTCGCTGCTGGGACTCACAACATTTCTGCGTTAACATTTTCAATGCTATATTTATCTCTGGTCCGCTTAAACGATTGTCCTGAATCATTTTTTCTACTGCAGAAACCGGGTCCCTTTCGATCTCTTCTCTTAATCTAGCCTGCGCATCTTTTTTTCTGTAAATAATATCAATCTCTTTAGGGTTTGCTCTACCTGAAGATATGTCATTCAGAACGCAATTTTCAAAAACGTTGTCCAAGTTTGTTACGCATCCAAGCAGGTCATAGGTAAGGGCCTCAAAAACAGCACCATACCCTACTTCGTCGATGGCATCTTTTAAGATTTCTTTTAACTCTTCTACAGGTATTTCTCGGCAAGTTTTAAGAAACAGTTCTTCAGTCATTTCAACATTAGGATGATATTTTGCATAGTCAGAAATAAGCTTATTGATACAGTTTTTCACGCGTCTATATTTCTCAAAACCCTCGGAATGCTGATAACTTTTCCATGCGTTTTGGAAAAGAGTATCCGGGTCATTGAGTACACATAAATCAAAAAACGATTCTGAAACTTGTAATTGTTCTCGAAACCTATTATTTTCACATGGATAATTTCTAGTTATGAAAGTTTTGATGATTATATCTAATGCTGTTTTATATGTATTTAATTTGATTTCTGGATATTCTTTTCTAATATTTCTTAGATTTTCAATCCTTCTTATACTCCAGATTTTTTTACGTTTCTTGTCATCGGGATCTGGGTGAATCCAATCAACACAATAGGACTCGTACAAAAGTGGCATATGTTTGCGTATAGTGCTCTCATTCATTTTTAATTTTTCAGGGATATCCAACTCATTCGCAATGCCATCAGATGCATTCAATATAAATTCAATAATATTTACTTGTGTCACCCCTTCTTTTTGACGACTCTTCGATGTTCTATATGTGCACTTTGATTTTTTTTGTAATTCTTTGGCATTCATACGCTGTAGTATATTCTAAAAAATATATTAATGTTACGCAGGAGTTTTCTGGTTGGGATCTGTTAAAAACGATATGCCACGACCTCGGGTATAATCTAAAAAGAAGGCCCGGCCGGTGTATATATAGGTTCACAGGAGTATATTTTGATGGTGGTTAAAATATATATCAATCTCGGCACACGAAAAATCCAAAAGTGTGGTTACACGCATCTACTGCCACTACCAGCTATCTGGGCAAAAAATTTTTGCCTTACACAGGGCAGCGTAATGAACATTGAAATGCTTGATGACAGTAGTCTGAGAATAACCCCGGTCCCCACAGCCCACCACGACGACGGGGACAACGGGAGCACAACACCGTCCGCAAGAAATGGAGGTGCAGGCAATGGAAATATTGACCTCAACAGATAAAATGTTATTCTCCATTTGGGCTCACCAGATTGCTACTCAACATTCTGAAATTTTGGAACATATGCGTCAGAGTACCGACCCTCTTGAACGCGCAATTGCGATTCGAATAACAACCGTTGCCAGCGAGGGGTGAGCGATTGAAAATCAAAATTAGTTTGCTCCGAGTCGCCAATGAGTTAAACACTTCTGTTGGAGCCCGCTATCGAAATCGTAAAGCATACCTGTTTTATGGGGACGATGTCGTTACGTGTTCATACGCTTGCGGGGACGAGGAGTGCACTACTTGTCCAATTCCCTTGAACTGCCCCAATAGGGGACTGTGGGGGTACTTTAGTTGAATTCTATAGTGGATAAATCGACCCCTAAAAAACTTATCCCCAAAAATCTTCGATCTTCTAGTGAGGACGCGAAAACTTGTCCTCTATACTTTGATACTATCCAAAGATCGATTCAGGTTCCGCGGGATATTTGGGATGCAGCGAGGTGCGTTCCAGGAGGGAGGACGAGATTCATCATCAATGCATTGGCGGACGCAGTTGAAGCACGTCAATCAGAGCTTCCAAAACTGCGGCTTGAAATAAAAGAACACATTGCTGAACGGCAGAGAATTGAAGCGCTTATTTCGGCAAAAGAGGCCAGGATAGCTGAGCTACTGGAAGAGGAGAATAGATCATTGAGCGAGGCAGTTAAAATCCAGAAAAATATTGACCAGGCTATCGTAGAGACCAGTCGGTTACTGGAAATGTTTAGAAGAAACATTACCACGACTCATTTTAAACGGTTAAGCGACTTGACAGGAACTCCTGTAACTGATATTGAATCGTTTATTAAAAAACACCGATATAGGCCAACAGAGGAACAAATTAGGGAATTTTATCTGGGGTGATATTATGGAATATGGACAAATTGTAGACAGGCTCCAAGAATTTTTTAGCAAAAACACCATTGTTAACAAAGCTAGGTCCTTTAAGAATATCGAACCGTTTTCTTACTGGGATGAGCTTTTGATAGTAAGTGCAGAGTATCCCTCCAGAAAGGATGTGTATGTTGAGTTTCGACACCTTGAAACATTTAACCAAGAGCTGGCAGACAAACTGTTGTCTAATCCAACTGAATGGTTTATGGCTGCTACAGATGCAATATCTGAAATCGAGTTTCCAATAAATAATCTCCCAGATATTACAGTTCGAGTTATTGATCTGCCTCAAACGAGTGAAGTCATGATATCTAAACTAAGGAACGATCATCTAGAGAAATTTATTACTATTCGATGTGTTATTTCAAAGGCGACTGAAGTAAGGCCTGCTTATGAAACAGTTGCGTACAAGTGCCTGCGGTGTGGGCACGTTACCCGCGTCACCCTGTCGAAGGATTATGATCAACTAGAGGAACCGTTTGCCGGATGTGAAAATGACACTTGCGGAAAGCGGGGACCATATGATATCGTGAACGAGGGAAGTATAAGATACGATCACCAGTATTTGAAAATCCAAGAGCCTATTGAAAACCTGAGGGGACGACAACCTGAAACACTAAATGTCTCATGCTCTGATGAGTTAGCAGGGTCTCGCAAACCTGGAGAAAAAGTGATTATTACAGGAACTCTTAAAAGTAGAATCCAAACTAAGAAAGAAGGAAAAACGAAGTTTCTTGACTTTTTGTTTGTGGCAAACTCAATACAGCTGTCAGACAAAGATTATGAAAATCTTGAAATAACACCACACGATGAGGAACAAATAAAAGAACTTGCACAACGACCGGATATTAAACAAGTAGTTATATCTTCTATTGCTCCTTCGATCCGTGGTCATGAAAATATCAAGGAAGGGATCGTTCTTCAGCTGTTTTCTGGAAATAGCACAAATATGTCGGATGGTACTCACATTCGAAAAGATATACATATTCTTATTATAGGAGATCCGGGTGTAGGGAAAAGTCAGATTTTAAGTTTTGTCTCAAATTTTGCACCGAGAGCTATTCAAGTCTCTGGGGGGTCCACTAGTGCAGCAGGATTGACTGGCGCTGCAGTACGTGATGAGTTCGATGGACGATGGAGCATTGAAGCAGGGGCATTAACTATGGCAGGAGATGGGGGTATATGCTGCGTCGACGAGCTTGACAAAATGAATAATAAAGATAGAGGATCAATGCATGACGCTCTTGAACAACAATACGTGAATGTTGCAAAAGCTGGTGTGTTTGCAAAACTACCGACAGCATGTTCTTTGCTTGGAGCAGCCAATCCAAAATATGGTAGATATGATCAATATGAAAGCATTTTTTCACAGTTTAATATTGGAGATGCTTTGCTCTCAAGAATGGATCTCATCTTCGTATTCAGAGACATTCCGAATGCAGAAAATGATAGTGCTCTAGCATGGCACATTTTAGACGAGGGAAATACAAATTATCCAGAAAGAATCGATCTCGAATTGTTGAGAAAATATATTGCTTATTCAAAAATTTATTGTTCACCAAAAATGACAGAAGAAGCAAAAGCATGCCTTGTTGATTTTTTTTTAAAAACTCGAGAGAAAGCTGGGTCAATAAAGGATTCGGTCCCTGTGACGGTCAGAACCCTTGAGTCTGCCAAACGCTTGGCTGTGGCAAATGCAAAAATACGATTGTCTGAAACGGTAGAGAAAAAGGATGCTTTAGATGCTATTACACTGTTATTGAGAAATCTTCATGAGGTGGGTATCGACCCTGAAACGGGTGACTTGGATGCTTCATACTTGGAATGTGGTGTTAGTGGAAGCCAAAGACAAAAGATTAAATTAATGAAGGAAATTATACAAAAGCTGTGTAAACAGAATTTAATCAATGGAACGGCGAAAATAGACGATATAGAACGAGAATGTGAAAAAAATAAAATAGTTGACCCAATAGCCATTTTGTCAAAACTTAAATCAAGAGGAGATATTGTGGCTATAACTCCAGACAGTTTCAAGATTGTATGATACTTACATTTACAGTAGGGAAAAGATATCTATCTCTCTAAGGAAGAAAAATACGAATACGTATTCGTATTTTTATATATAGATAGTAGATATCTATTTTTAAAAAACAAAATTTCTAAAAATACAATTTCGTATTTTTTATTTTTTTAGAGTTATTGACTGACTCAAAACTCTACAGGTCTAAGAGTGAGTTAAAAATTGATAAAGGCAAAAAGAACTTTTAAGACTTTGGAGTTTCATTTTTTCCTGATCTTGCTTTACCTAGACCTGAAGATATTGAAGAACTTATCCTTATCCTAAAATCAGAATCCTTGTCCTGAAATTGAAGCTTAAACTCTCTTGAACCTAAGATTATGAAGAAAAAACCCAAAAGTAAAGATTTACAGAATAGTAGCATAGATAACATTTATTATGTAGTATTAAGGTGAAATATAGGTAGTGTTAGAAAAGTATGGAGGTTAGTTCTTTTTTGTCAAACTATTTAAAAGAACACAGGCTCCTTTTTCCCAATTTTGATAACAACGTTTTTATCTTAAAATGTTGTTGTTTCCCTGAATTCAGGGTTTTTTTCCTGCAGTTTTTCAAACTTGTTATCTTAATTATAGCAACGTTTTAATATTTTGTTGCTATTCTTCTTTGCATGGAAAACGGACTTGTTACTGCAGATGGGACTAAAGTTCTCACGGTCCAAGAGTATGACAGTTTTTTACAGGCAATTCCAGAATCTAAACGAACTATTTTTGAGATTAATACAATTACCGGATTAAGATATGTGGAGCTGCAAAGGCTCTATGATAATCCTGCCTGGTATTACAAAGAGAGAAATCAGATAATTCTCCCCAAAGAAGCACAACAGAAGGCAAAACAAAAGCAGATAAAAAGAACTATTGACAAACTGCCGTCTACTTTTCCGTATATCTTCAAACAATTTATAGAGGGCCACAAACCTCCGGAGAGGTCCTCCTGGAATAGGAACTTGGAAAGGTGGTCACTTAAAGCAGGTATAACTCCAAAAGTCGGTCCGAAGAGTCCGAGAAAAACCATTGAATCCTGGATGCTAAAATGTGGAATACCCGAAATTGAAATATTTTCCCGCCAGGGGCATGATCCAGTAACAAGTTTGCGACATTACCAAAGTTTAAGTTTCACTGATTACGAAATGAGGGATATACAAAAACGACTTGCTGAATGGGGGATTCTTAGAGCATGATTAACTATCAGACGCATAGCTTGATTATCTTAATAATGGTAATACATTTCACCTATCAAACCATAAAAAGGGCGCAAATCACCTTAAAATCGTTCAGTCTATTGATATTGTTTTTATAGAACGTCTTGAATTCTGAAAAAAGTGCGATAATTTAAATTATTTTCCACATTTTTATAAAAATACCTACAACCCCCTAAAAACAACTAGTTTCCGGTCCATGTGCGTGGCCGGGCGGTAATTCGTGTCCAATCTACTTCATATATGCTATATATATAATCTCGATTTTATCAGTGTTTTATTCTGATCTATTTTGATCTATTCAAGTGGATTTGTGACATTTATTTTAATTAATTATGAGTTATTCCATATATCCAAAGCGTTTATTCATTAGTATTCAAGAGTATTCAGATTTATTTTAAACTATACAGAGCTATTCGCAAAATATATATATATTTGCAGCGAATATGCAAGAATATGAGTTGTATATGGGGATCCGCACCGAAGCCTGACAACCTTCGTCAAAAAAGACCTGTGCTGTGTTTTAACTGCAAAAGGATTTACTTGTCCAGGGCTGCACATCCACTTTGTGCAAAATGCAGGTCATCCAGAGTAATTGAGTACTCAACTGTCGCTGAAAACTATGCTGCACTGAGGAACCAAGGAATCACAGATGAAGTCTTGAAGGTCCTCCAGGCCCAAGAAATACGCCAGTTGAAACTTGAACGGGCACTAGATTCTTATGCTACAAAATTCGAAGAGATGAACAATAGTAACAAAGGTCCTGCAAATCCAGGGCCAGCCAATGTAAATCTTGATCACGATGAATCCGAAAAATGGTGGCGTGAATCGGATAAAAAAAGGCAAGATTATTTGAATAAACTTCGATCTACTGGGACAAAGTCCCCTCAAACAAAAGTGAAACAGACAAATCCGGGTACTTCCCGGTGAGCTCATTTTTTCCGTTTCTGTTTTTCTGTCCAGGTGCCAGATAGATAATGCAGGCCCTCATCGATCTGCAGTCCTTCGATGGAAGGAAGTTTTTGTTTAACAATCTCTTTTTTTCGGGTATCCCTTGGGGGATTCATCCGCTCCAGGAGCTTCCGGGATCTTTCTATCTCAGAAAGGACTTCAATTTTTAACTGCGTTTCCACCAGGCTCTCAAATTGTTTCTGTGCCACCTCCTTGTCTTTCTCGCTTGTAGTTGGAAGAAACTCCTCCAACAGTCCCCGGACTATCTGGTATTCGTCCCTGATCTCGTCTAAGCTCTTTCCTTCCAGATCAAAAGGTACCACTCCGTTTTTTTTCAGAGTTTCTTTACCTACCCACAGGTTATCTTGTTTACTCTTTTTTATTGGGCGAATGGCCAAGTTAAATTTCAACATTTCCAAAAGATAAAACTTTGAGACAACAATTCGTATATCCTCGGTGTGTGTGCACCCAGTAAAATTGATCATAAGCTTCCCGGCACGATTAAACCCCAGATAAGCTTTAGCTTTGCAGATAATAGAGCTTTGATACTTTTTTCCTCCTTTCTTCTTGAAAGAAATTGAAGCAGGAGCCGCCAACAAATAACCCCTTTGTGGAAACTCAGACGAATTCATTTATTGACCTCATTTTCATTCTTTTCTTCTTGTTCAATTCTGAACAGCATCTCAATTAGCGCCGTGTTCGCTGCATCACTTATTGAAGAAAACATCGCGTTTTCCTTTTCCTTTCCCACATACTTTGCCAATTTCTTTTTAATATAAGGGCTCACTGTGATAGTAATTCTTTCTTTCCCCGATTTGTTTACCATATACATATCATAGTAAACAAAGATATAAATACATTTGAGTAGTATATAATCTTTGCATACTATGGTATGCTTATAATATGCAAAATGGAGTGGCATGTCATGAAAAATGTAAATTATGATAAAATTCAAATGCGTTTTTCCAGCACCTGTTTAACGTCATTCAAAACAGTTGAAAAAACTTCAGTTCAGGTCAGTTTAGTTCCAGACACATCTTTGAATCTAGGGGAAAATTGTATAAAGGTTCCTGGTCCGGTCTTTGAGTTTTTCTGTTCCATTATCGAAAATGGCACAGTAGCTTCGGTTAATGCTATCTCAGCGACTCTTAAAGACGATTCTGTTATTTTCTCGGGGGATATTTAAGAGAGGGGAATGAAAATGCAAACTGAAAACCAAATATATCATGAAGAAGACCACGAAAATCTTGAAAGTCTTAGATTGAAACAAGAAGTCACAAAAAAATTGCTGCATTCTATATTAATTCAGCCTGAAACGATTGATTCATGGAAAATTCGTCATGGAATCGAAATTAAACAAGAGTTAGTGACAATTCTTCATATTGATTTGGAAGACAATTTAGAAATAGAAACCGAGTTTGAAGATGATCCTGAATCAGAAAATGGTTTTGAGATAGAAGAGGGCACTGAATTAGGAGAAGGGGTTGAGATAGAAGGTGAGTTCGATCTGGACGATGATTTTGATTTTAATTCAATTGCTATAATCCGCAAGCGAGTCCTATTCGTTGCGAAATTGAACGAGAATGCACCATATCAAATTGATTATACATGTGAGATCATGGATGGGCACATGTCAATCGAGATTGATCCTACTGAATATATCATCGATTATGGTACGCATGATGACGATTCCTTTATTTATTCTGGAGACGTTTCGGGGGTTTGAACCATGTCTGGCGGCAACCTTAATGCAACCATCGAATCAATTTTTTTAGAATCTTATCAAACTCGTAAGGTTCCGCCTCAGCTTTTAAAAACATTTAAAAATATCAAATTCGTGACCACAACACATGATTCCCGTCGGGTAGTACGCATCCGCCAAGATCAATACAAAAATTTGATAGATTTTATAGTCAGAAGAAATGCACGGAGAATTGGTTAATCCGTGACCAAAATACTTAGCAATGTGCGGAAACCAATTATTCTCAAGCCCTAGGGGGCATATTTTCTTTAAGGTAGGATGGAATCACCCAATACGCTTATGAAAATTGATTGTGGGGCGTCTAAATCATTTACATTTTTTTGATTATTTTCAATCTGAAAATTATCTATGATTAAATGTTCAATTAGTGGGTACTAATCGAACAAAAAAAATACAGTTAAGACTATATAAATACAAGGTATAATACAAAGCAAAAAACAAGACAAATCCAAAAGTCCAAATTTGGTGAAATAAAATGAAAATAAAAACCTCACTGTCTAAAAGAGGTGAATCAAATTCCTTCATTACAACTATCCCAAGGAATTTATTGTTTCTTAGGGGAATCGACGTCACAAAAGGAAAAACTAAAGTTGTGTGGGATATAGATCTAAAAACTGGGAAATTTATTGTAGATTTTGAAAAAGTAGAAGAAAAGAAAAAGCTCTAAAAATTGCTTTTACTTCTCATCCTTCTTTTTTCCTTTTGTCAAATGCCTATAAACATTATCAAAAAGAGCTCTCTTGAATATATTACCAAAATCTCTGTCATCGTTTATTTTTGTGTAGAGATCAAGGTTTGAATCTATCATTATCATTCAACACATCATCAAAATAATCATTAAAAACAAGCTTGAAGTTATCCTCTGTGTTTACCTCCAGATCTGCAGCTCTTGCAAGTTTCTCGTTTTCTACAAGGCGCCGCTGCATATCTTCTGTAAAGTGTTTTAGTTTATCTGCATCTGTGAAATCGACCCCAAACCTTTCATTAATTTCCTGGATGATAATTTCCTTGGTCCGAATGCAACCCGCGATAAATAGGGGATAGCAACTTTGAAATTGGAGACTTTTTATTATTTTCTGGTCTTCATATTTTCTCCCTAATTCGTGCAAAACAATAGAATTTTAATTATATTTAGATGAATTCTCTCTTTTTGGGAAAAGGAGACATCGCAATAGATAAGTCAATGATAAAAACAGTAGTTGATGAGACGATTCCAAAACTCAAAATTTGCGTCTTTGGATCTCGTGTTTTAAATGATCAATCAAGCTTCTGATTATGAAAGCAACCCTGAATAATTCTGATGATTGAGATTAAAACTGGGTTTTGGGATAAGCTCGATAATAAAATACTGATTCCTTTGCCAAAAGAAAGCGTCTCATAAAGCTATTTCTTATTCAGAAGAGATTTTCAAGAAGAATGTGAGTTTCTTGAAAAAAGGTTTTACACCTGAGACGGATAATACAATGGAACAGACATTTTCTTTGATAAGTGATATCGTAGATAAAACAAGGTCATTCAAAACCGGTAGTGATCTAACCAATTTTTGTTACTATTTATTTACTTATTTCAACAAACGGTGTTTCAGTACTGGTAAATGGAAAGGATTCTCACCCTTAATGAGGGCAAGATTCCAGTATGGA
>NZ_JJOY01000036.1:0-56883 GCF_000979455.1 Methanosarcina sp. 2.H.T.1A.6 | reverse complement strand
ATCGAATAATTATGGCAAAAATAAGAAATTGATGTACAAAATTTAGATATTAGTGGAGCGATTTTTCCAAAATGAGGAAAAATGTTAAGAGATTTGGGTGAAATTCCATTGTTTTTTTAAAATTGGAGAAGAACCAGAAAAAATTAAAAAGACTCATATTTTTAGACCACATTTGATCTTTTTATCGAATTTAATGTACAATTAAAGCGAAAACAACGATATATTTTCAAAATATCATTTATATTATATAGCAGTACAGTATAATTGTCATTCAGGAAGTATATACAATGAGTAATATATCATCTGATTTCATTGTGTGGCTAAGTCAACCATTTTACTTAATCTTTAAACTTTTATCAGTTCTTTTCTTCATTATAGTCTTAGCTGCAATTCCTCCCTGTTTAGATGGTGAGGGTGGTATGGGCTTTTTGATAGTATTTATGGGGCTTTTAAGCTTTATATGCTTTCGAATTTCAAAACTTTTTCATAGAAGTGCGTCAATACAGACCGATTAATAAAATGCTTATAAATATCTTGTAAAAAATTCAAAATGAACATAATTCCGGAAAAAAGTACACTAGATATTTGGGTTCCGTTGCAAAAAATCTTTTCTAATGATACAATAGAATAAAAAGAAAATCAAAGATAGTAATATGCTATCTAATTCCTTTTAATTCCCCTTTAGCAGGAGAGTTTTTTCTAACATAAGCTGTTAGAATTTCAATATGATGATGGCATAATTACTCAAGAAGAATTTGAAGCAAAGAAAAAAGAGTTATTAGATCTATAAATCTCTGCTTCGGTAGATCCTTCCTTTACTTCCAGAGTAATCAGTGGAGGTGGAGGTATAATTCTTCTGTCCTTTCCATGCAGGGGTTTCCAGTTCATAATATAATCTTTCTCGTAAATTACTGCATTTTTACAATTTTATTTTTATATCTATTTTGGGAAAAATAGAACTTAGAGGATTTCTACAGAGCCGGTTAAAGGACAAATTAAGAGGATTTTGTAAGAGTATGTTTCCTTTGTAGCCTGTGGAACTCTTGAAAACAGGTTTTGAATCTTTGATATTTTTACCTGAAGTATTCGTTTCTCTGGATTGAAGTCTATAATGTAAATACAGGCTTTGTATTAGGCTCATGGCTGCATATATCTAGGGCAGCAGGTAATTTTTCAGGTGCTCTAAAAATAGCTCTAAAAAGCCGAGAGTAAGAGCTCAATAATTTCGATATATGAGTCTTTTTAATTTTTTCTGGTCTTCATATTTTCTCCATAACTCATGCAAAACAGTAATATTTTAATTATATTGAGATAAATTTTCTATTTATGGGAAAAGGAAATGTCGCAATAGATAAGTCAATGATAAAAACGGTAGTTGACGGTAAAATAATGATTCCTTTGCCAAAAGTTTTGGTTGGAAATCGATACTATCCTATGTTTTCCGTATTATCTCCTACTCATTGTGCTGATTGTGGCAATAAGTTACATGTGAACTCTCACTACACTCGTTTTATTTTATCAAGTCACGGCACTATAGCTCGCAATGTTACATACTGGTTTTGTCCTGTTTGTAAGAAACCTTTTCATGATCAGATTATTGGTGTTCCTGGTTCTGCAAATTACAGTTCTGAATATTATGATAAACAAATGAATGTTAGATGTGATGGACGATGCAGTCTACACAATTCTCGGCAAATTGGGGAAACATATACATAAGGCTTGACAGCCTTCTGTGGAAGAGCTCCTTGTGCAACTTCATTATGGTTATATGAACAGAAACATGCAGAACTTTCAAAGCAAGAACTTTTAGATCAAAAGGTTGGCTTTGATGAAACATTGTATGTTGATGGGGATTGGATCAAAAAAGGATGGAAAAAGAGACTTGAAGAATTGATTGGAAGAAAGCTTACAGAAAAAGAATGGAAAAAAATGCGATATCAATCTGTTTACGTTATTGCTACTAAAGAAAAGGTAGTTTTGGATTTTGAGGTAACTGACAGATTACCAACAATTGAAGCTCTGATTCCTCTTTTCAGACGAATAAAAAACCGATTTCCTGAAGGCAAAATACAAAAGATTGTTTCTGATGAAGATAAAGCAATCATTGGAGCTGTAAAGAGTGTCTTCCCTGAAGTAGCTCACTCCTTTTGTGTGTTTCATCAATTAAAAAACGTTAGCAAGAGGTATTATGAAGAATTCAACTCTATTGAAGATATTCCAGATAATGATAAGGTTGTGTCCAATGAAATATGTCAGTTGATACGTTCTGATACGGTCATCAGTGCTGTTGTATGTATTCAAAAGATACGAGAATTCGACTCTAATCTGGAACTTTCAAAAGCGTCTCAGAAAGCGATTTCTTATGCAGAAGAGATTTTCAAGAAAAATGTAAGCTTCTTGAAAAAAGGGTTTACACCTGAGACAGATAATACAATGGAACAGATATTTTCTTTGATAGGTGATATCGTAGACAAAGCAAGATCATTTAAAACCAATAGTGGTCTAACTAATTTTTGTTACAATTTATTTACTTATTTCAACAAACGGTGTTTCAGTACTGGTAAATGGAAAGGATTCTCACCCTTAATGAGGGCAAGATTCCAGTATGGATAAAAGTAAAGAGTAAATGGAAACTTTCAGTTTTAATCTGCAGCTTTACAGCGGTAGCTATCGAATAATTATGGCAAAAATAAGAAATTGATGTACAAAATTTAGATATTAGTGGAGCGATTTTTCCAAAATGAGGAAAAATGTTAAGGGATTTGGGTGAAATTCCATTGTTTTTTTAAAATTGGAGAAGAACCAGAAAAAATTAAAAAGACTCTTACTTTAAGAGTATAATTTGATGATTTAAGTGAAAAATCACTGCAAACCATCTAACCCACTTTCCGCAGGTGCGACAAGAAGCTATACTATGAATCGCGCCATTACGCTACCTCTTCTATTTGAGGTAATCCTACTGTGACATGCATAAATGGTAACGTTTGTGTGTGGAGCTCACATGACAATATCAAGAAATCAAGGAGCCTGACTTTGATAATTGGTTAGGATAAGAATACTATGAAGAACGTAAAGTGAACCATCGTAAGAATCGTGAAGTGGAATAAGCGAAAGCAGGTTGACGCGCTTAACCAAAAGGTACAGAATCGGGCTATAATGGGTCTGCGGACATTATGGCAAATGGACAAATGATTCTCGGTTTATAGATGGCTTCTAAGGTATTCACATTATTTGTAGTATAGAACTTGGTAAGCCCTAAATGCTCCCATAATGGGTAGGACTCCCGCGAGGGATGACGAAGGCATTGAGGGTAGAGGATTCAGTAAAAAGCGAATGTCAATCTGTAATGGATTGGATAGAGGTTCAAACTTTGCCTTGATCCGAAAGGATGCAGACTTACTGATGGTGTTTTCTTGTGTGAATGGAAACAAACTCACGAATGTAAGATACTCAAAGACACCGATAGGTGAGAGGCTTACAGACAGTCATGTCAGTGAGCTGTTATCCAGAATCACAAAATCAGTTATGCAAAATAACTGATGCCTGATACAGAAAAGGTTTGAAAACACTCGAGCCGTATGAAGGGAAACTTTCAAGTACGGTTCCTAGGGGAGAAAGGAGGAGTAATCCTCCCTACTTACCCGACATGTCCGTTCATTTTTCATAATTTTTCCTGCTATCGTTTTTCTGAAAACCGCTCTAGTTACTCAAATACCTATTTTTGAAATTCTCCAAAATTTTCGACCTTTTGCCTTCATTCAAAGATTTCAGCAGCCATTTCCCGAAGTTTCAGTTGAGATAATAACTGCAGATTTTTGAATAATTCTCCAAAAACGATATCAAGAAAAATGTTATTTTTTTGAAAACATCTGCGGAAGGTCGGATCTAAATAGTGAAGTTAAAATAAACTGTGCTTTAATCACACACAAAAGGAAAATTCGATAACTTCTTCTTTGATAGCTTCTTACTTCAATATATTCTTTATATATAACCAATTAATCTTAAGTTTTGAAGTTTCAGGAGTATATTTTCACGTGATCGGTATGGCAAAAAGAAATAGAAATTTAAAAAAGATAGGAAGAAACGATTCCTGTCCTTGTGGAAGTGGTAGGAAATATAAACATTGTTGTTTGTCTAAAAATCTGAACCTTTCTTCAAAAAAACCATTACCTGAACTTGATCTATTAAAAGAAGAGTTCAGAAAGTATAGTCCATCTGAGCTAATACCAATGCTCTCTGGTCTTCAGATCCTTCCTGAAAACCAATCTCACACTATCCGTTTAGAAATGGCCATACAAATTGCGTGCTCTCTACAAAGTGAAGGTGAGTTATCCATAGATCCAATTCATTTAAGAGATATTCTTAATAAATATCTACCTACAGATGGAGATATTGGGATTTTAGAAGATCCTCCTGAAAGCCTTTTTACTGAAAATATCGTTGTCTATGGTGGAAACTATGTTATATATCCTGGTGTTACTGAGGAAACATACATCCTCTCTGCTCTTTTAGAATCCATCCACCTAAGTGAAAGTGACTTTCCTATTGATTTTATTCTGGCTGTTTGGCCGAGTGCATTATCCCTACTAATATTAAGTAATGAGATTGCAAAACGCGCAGGCCACTTCCGAAATATGACAAGTCCCGACACATGGAGAACTGATATTGTATCAACTGATGAAAGTCAAATCCAGAAACTTACTTCTTCTGTGGTGTTTACTAAAAAAGAAGTAGATGAATTACTTATTAAGCATGGCTTGACAAACGAATCTTTGACTCCTTTTAAAATTCCAGCTGGAGATTATGTCTTTGCCAATCCTTCAGTAACAAATAATCCTCTTATTTTACGCCCTTTAGTTGAGATCGAAGATAAGATAGTTGTAACTCATCCAGGTTCAATTGTTTCTTGTTTGCGCCATTTTATATGGGTCGCAGCTTATAGATACAACGCAGTTAAAGTTCTTGCAGAAAAATACAAAAATGTTTTGTGGAAAAATGCTCAAGAATATTTCAGATTAATGCATTTCAAACCTCTAAATATTGATTTACCTTCTCTGAAAGATAATTTACCAATCAAAGAGCAAGTCTTTAGGATAGATTCTGATAAGCTTGTTTACGTTCAATTAACTGTAGACAACGGCGATGGATATTCAGCAGAAGATCCTTATGAGGAATGGAAACCTGCAGTCCTCTCTCAAGATATCTTTTCTCGTGATAAATTAATCAATCAATATTTAAAAAAGATAAATAATTTTTTAAATAATGATATTTTTGTGATTAAGATTTTTGGAAGAATTGGAAGACCGGCCCAAATTGCTATTCACTCACAAGGGAATCAAACTTTACCTATCTCTATTGAAGATTTGGAAGTTGTTAGTAAACTTGGTGATCTTGATAGTTTGGCACTTTGGAAGTATGCAAGAGCAGAAAAAAAATATAACTTTTCACCCTTTTCAACTTTCCTGGATAAATTTTCTCTTTACTATGAACATAATCATTCATTTTACCTAGATGATAGGAAAAAACCTACTCATCTGTATTTACTCCCAGGTTATGGTCTGAATTTAAAAATAAAAGTTAAACATATGTGGGACAAACATGCCTCTTTGACAAGTAGCTCAGATAACTTTATTGTTGTAGTAAGAAGATATCTAGAATCAAATATTCCTATTTATGTTCCTGAGTATTCTTTTGGAAGGTTTTCTTATCAACTGATAGAAGGTTATCTGCAACCAATATGGGTTGGGCCTACATTGGAAATTACAAAATGTTTCCCTAAACTTAATAAAACTAATTTAGAGTTTACTGAAACATTTTCATATTGGTTATGGCAATTAACTCCAGGCCTTAAAGAGCATCTTTCACCTTTAGGACGCACTCCTATCACTATAATTTTCTCTTTTGGAGAGCCTGAAAAATGGGTAAATATAAAGAAATCTAAAATAAATACAGATTCATCTTCCTTATCTTTTAATTGGAAGGTTAGTGATTCTTCTATAAAATTTACAATTCCAATAGAGATCGAACCTTTTTTACAACGCCATGATAATCTTGGTGAGCGGTTAATGCTTGAATCATTAATGCAAACATTTGGGAAATTGTTGGAAAGTAAAAATTTACATAATACTTTAGATATAGCAGAAATTAAGCGTTTTCTTGATATTCATGCACCGTTTGGGAACAAGAAAAAAATATTCACGGTAGACACTTCTTATAGTGTGCGTTTAGACGATCGTTATGTTCCTATGGTTCGTAAGCTTCAAAAACATGACGTTCAAGAGCAGATGGATGAGTTGGTAAATGAACTAGATAAGCAAAAATATCCTGTGGGTAAAGTGATTGAATCTAAAATTGAAAAGGAAAAGCTATGCGAAAAAATCGTTGACATTTATTATGCAAGGTTAAAATCAATCATTCATATGTATTCTTGGGAATCTCTTATTAAGCGATTTATTACTTATAATGAAGCGCTTTCACATTATAAAGCTTTAAAAGATCTTACTACTGCTACAACTATTGAATGCTTTACAGGAGTTCCATTAAAAGTAGCTGAGGAACTAGAAGAAACACAAGTAATTACTTCTACTGCATTGTCTCTAAGGACTCTCATAGAAATTGTTTCTGCCGAACCTCCAAAAGGTAATAAGGAGCTAAGTGTAGCAGATTTTGATATGCTGCTTGCAATCACCGACCGTCTTATCAACTGGTCAATGATTAGCGATCACATTCATACCAAAATAATTGACCATGAGCTTTCAATTCTTGAATCAGGTCGGATAGGTGTTGATAAAGAAGCATTTGATAAGGTTTACAATCCTTTCATGAAAAACAAGATTTTAGAACACTTAGAGCACTCAATCTCTAGTTTCAAAAGTAATTTCATTTTAAACCAAGAGGAAAAAACTGATATTGATCCTATATATGAGGCGGCTTTTAAGGCAGAGTTTGGATTATCCCTATCTCAAATAATAGATTTCTACCATTTTCTTATGGATATTGGATTTGAACAGGAAGTTGCAGCTCCTTCTCTCCATCTATCTGATATGAAATTAAAACTGAAGGAGATCCTAATGTGGGATGATGAAACTATTGAGCAAGCAATAGAATTATTTTCTCAGTTCCCAAGAAAAAAATGGGAAAAACCACCAGCAGGATTTGAATATAATGATATATGGCCTTGGAAATATAACCGAAGACTTTCATATATACGACGTCCTCTTGTTATTGGACCAAAAGTCGAAGAGAATCCGTTAGTATTCTGGGGACCTTGTCATGTAGAAGAAGCATGTATTAATTTAATAGGACTTGTAAGGACAGGTCGATATCACATCAACGAGAATACTCCTGAGGGAATGAAATCATTAATTGGAACCATTATAAATGAGAAAGGTAAGAGATTCAGACAAAAGGTAGAACAATGGTTCATAGATAATACGAGTTGCAAAGTAGATCATGAGGTTCCGATCAAACCTGGGAAAAAGTTAAATGCGGAGATTGATCTGGGAGATATTGATGTGCTTGTAATTGACGAAAAGAGTAAGAGGATATTATTAGTTGAATGTAAAGACCTAAATTACGGGAGAAATCCACAAGAAATTGCAAATGAGATTGAAAGATTAATTGGGGATAATGAAGAAGATAACTCCTGGACTAAAAAACACATTAAGAGACATGAATGGGTTAAAGCTAATGTTGATGTTTTAATTAGAGCTTATGGATTAAAAAATGAATTATTTTTAGTTGATTCTTTGTTTATTGTATCGAATGAAATTCCGGCTCCTTATATTCGAGCCATGCCTCTACCTTTTATCGCATACAGCCAGTTGGTAAGAAATGGATTGAGTTCATTGGATGAAATTTTGTCTATGCAGGAGTCCTAAGCTATTCTGAAACCTCTGTTGGCAACAGCGTATAATGTGCAAAAGGGTGACTTTTGAATTAAAAGAGGTTAGCACTTTCCTATCTTTTTTCAAACTTTGATCGTGTTTTTGAATGCTAAAAAATCCAGTAGTTTTCATATAAAACTACTGCATTTTGCTCTTTATCTCAACGGATGATCCTTGAAGAGAATCATATTCAATCAATAATAAAGTACTTTTAGGAAAACAACTGTATAGTATGTTGTGAAAGAAAAGTATCCAGTTTCAGGATTTACCAGGGACAAGGAAGCCATTTATGTAAATGGAATTCGTGTCTTTGTCCCTTCAGAATATGATAGATTTAAGGCATCGATCCCAAAAAAGAAACACAAAGCCATTTTTGAATTATCCACAATAACCGGGATGAGGTATGCCGAAATTCAAAGACTACATGACCATCCTGAGTGGTATTCTGAGAATCGAAACCAGATCCGACTTAATGAAGAGGCACAGAAGAAGGCAAAGAGGAAAGCAAAGGAAAGGACAGTAGATTTGCTACCTTCTACTCTTCCCTATATCCTTGATCAGTTTTTCAATGGGCCTGCTCCTCCAGATATTGACACTTGGAACCAGAACCTTAAAAGATGGGCCGTTAAAACTGATTTTAATCCGTTTGGAATCTCAGCTAAAACCACAAGAAAAAGCATCGAATCGTGGATGCTGAGCTCAGGAGTGCCGCCTTTTAAAGTTTATCAGAGACAAGGTCATGATCCGGAGACATCTCTTTATCATTATCAAGGACTAAGTTTTACGGATCTGGAGATGGATCAAATCAAAAAAAGGTTAATGGAATGGGGGATTCTAAGAAATGACAAGACTTGAGGGAGGGCATCAGGATATACGAAGCAGAGGGCGCAGAGGTTGAACTGATCACATAGGGCTTAGTTAAAAATATCTGGCCTGGAAAACCTGCAATCTTCAGGACAGTGGAGTAGGACTTTAAGCAAAAGTCAACAAAGAATACCTCTATAAATTCCTTTAATTACTTCTTTTTCGAAAGTGGGATCTGTTGCACTATACTTTAGAACAGAGAAGAGGCTAATCTATGGAAACCCGTAAGAGACAAGAACCTTTAATTTACTCCATTGGGTTCGGGGAAGCAGTAAAACATGTCTTTCCAAACTCCGAAATAGTAAATCGATTACTTGAGGAAAACTCTTTCACTCTGGGGCACTACCTGAATGAAGGTGGATTCCCTTCTATTCCAGCTTTTCTTGTGGTCTCCATGCTTGAGGCAGGGAAGACAGAGGAATTATTGAAGCTTGCAAAGGAAGCGGAAGAGAAAAGACGATTATATGAGATGTGGAAAAAAGAAGTTTACGAGACTACAGAATGAGTTCAAGATCTTCAAGCAGGCCAAGTGTAACTGAGCCCTGGCCGAAACAGCGCGGAAGACTTACCGTGCATCTGAAAGGGCTTAGAATGCAGTTATCGAAGGAATCAATGAGAATAGTTAAACGGCTCTTGCATGTATCTTAACTACGAAAATAAAGGTATATTCGTTTCCTTATTCATTTATCACCATGGCTCAGAGAGTTTTTCTATGACGTCACGCCGCCCGAAAACTTTTGCACACGACTCCCAGCGGTTCTGATCAGGATCAATGGCTCCCTCATACCGGAGTTCAAAGACATTTCGCGTTTTTTGCCGGAGATGGATGTACAGGTTTATCATCTCCTCAAGTTTCTCCTCGCTATCAATCCAACTATCGTCGATAGTGTCAGGAAGTCCTCCAAAAATGTCATATTTATCCTTCATTCGGCGAGATATAACCTGGTAGACCCTTTCATCGCGTGTGTCGTGGTAGACGAGATTCAGCATATCAACACTGCGTCTTGATTGGCCAAAGCGTTTGATGCGTCCAAGCCGTTGTTCAAGGCGCGACGGATTCCATGGCAAGTCGATATTAATGAGAGTACCGAGGGTCTGTAAATTAAGACCCTCGCAAGCAGCATCTGTTGCGACTAAGAGTCGAATCTCGCGGTTTTTCACCGCCCTTTTGATTTCCTCTCGTTCTACAGATACGAACTCTCCACCTCTAAAGAGTCCGCTTTTACCCGCACCTGCGTACACTGCAACGACTTCCCCACTTAAGTCTCTTGCCAGCTCTTCGCCAACCCAGCGTGAGGTGTCATAGTATTGACTGAATATAATACATCCATGTTCGAGCCATGTCTTTTGTTCAATCTTATGAGTAGTAAGGAAGTACCTGATAGCTTTTAATTTTGGGTCGTGGGCTTCAGGTCGTGAAAGTTCCTCCACTATAGTCCTTAGACATTTAGCCTCTTCTGGGGTCAATCCATCCAGAGCTTTGTCGAGTTGAGTAACATCTTCTTCATCATCCAGAAGTTCTCGCTCAAGCATCCTTTTGGCAGTACTACGACCAGATGCAAAGCTTGAGCAGATGCGTTGTAGCAATAGTGATCTCATAAAACCAGCAGATTTAGTACGGCTACCCAAAAGCTCGGTGAATCGCTCAACTGCCTCATAAGCTAGGTTGAATGGATGATTAGTCAGCAAACCTAAACCAACAAAGCTCTGCCCTCTATAGAAGTCAGATGAGACGTTGGGATCAGGGTGTACATCGACACGTACCTTTTCAATCAAACCGCGTTCTTCGAGTGTTTGACGCTTGCGGAGGACTGTATGACGGACAATGGGATTGTAACTCTTGAAGAATTCACCGTCAAGAATGCTCTCGAGACGCAACTGGGGAGTATATCCGAGAGAGCCAAAACCCCTATCGCTAAAGAAACTTTTGTCTGCAATGTCAAGTAGCATTCGCAGGTCTGCAAAGATTTCATGTTCATACCCAGGAGGCAAAGGATTGCGAACAAGCTCCCAAACCTCCTTTACATCGACCGGGTTGGTTTCACCCTTTACGTAAGGAAGTGAGCGTTCGAAGTTACTCCAAATGCTAAGGTTTCCGCGCCCAAGAACAAAATCTGCTCCAGAGTTCAGAATATGCATTAAGTCCCATAACTCACGAACATCTATCTGGATAGGAGTGGCAGTGCCAAGTAGCAGGTGCTTCGTACGTGATCCAATCTTCAGCATGAAATCAAGCAGATTATTGGGTTCACCCTTCCTCTCGCCTAATCCACCACGACGGCGTGCCTTGTGAGCTTCATCGAGGATGACGGTTCCATAATTTCGACCGAGCAGAATTTCGCACTCTGGAGAAGCATGGAAGATGAGACCAGTTGAGACCAGCGCCACACGATATGGGCAGTGTCCGATATCCTCGGTACCGCGGGTACGAATCATGTGACCATCCGGATCAATCCATACTTTTTTGCCTGAATGCCAGACAGCGCTCGGGATGCCAAGGTGGTCTTTTAGCTCAGTTTGCCACTGAAAAGTAAGGGTTGAGGGGCATAGGATTAGCACCGCTCCATCATCTAGTACAACAGACACTAGAGCGCTGGCAGCAAGGGATAAAGTCTTGCCAAGACCTACCTCATCCGCAAGGAGAAGGCGTACCTTTCCATAGATCTCGCGATGTTCGAGAAACTTTGTCACGAAGGACCGCTGCCAGGGCTGAAGCTGCTCCCCTCCCCGGTAAATAGGCGATTCTACAAGCACCGCCGCAGGCACATCGGCTGCATCGACTTCACTAAAACTTACTTCGATCCTGTCAGCCCGTCGTTTGATCTCAGTGACAATAGCATCTGGCAAAAGGTACGCTTCCTTCCATAGAGCCTCAAATTCCTCGTCGACCCATTTCACGCCCTCGGGCGATGGGTCTTCCCAGAGAATCTCATAATTGGCTGTAAATGCGCTTTTTGTCTCGTTGATGGAACCGAGAAAAGCAGTCTTGCCCCATGGTCCTTCGATCACACCTGCCTTGCCGTGCAGGAATACTTTATCCTTGGGTACAACTCTTATCTGAACAGTTGGTTCACCGCGTTCGTTTCTCCGGGAGAGTAATTCGTAGAGCTTGCGGTAGCGATCGCGTTGCAGAAGTGCGTCTACTTCCACTGGTACATCGTTCCATCGTTCCTTAAGTGCAGCCTCCCTCGCTGCTTGGGATATACTAATATCAGCAGCATCCAGCTCGCTATTGCAGACTATGCGCACGTCGGGGATTGCGGCTATCTCCTCTCCCACGAGCTCAAAGATCGAGCTACGGAAGTAGCCAGCTATACGACGGTAAGAGGTAGCATCACGCAATTTTTCAGCCAAAAATACTTTGTCAAGACGGTGGAGTCTGGAGGAGAAACGGCGGATCTCACTCATGTGGGTAACCTCACATCTTCTGGTTCTTAATCAGCTCACGCAGTACACGGGCTGCACTTGCTTCTTCGGGGCGCATTTCTGTGAGTTTGCCAGCAATGTATTCGGCCAGATCGACTATCAACTCTCGAACAGTGGGATCATAGAAACCTTCGACGTTGAAGCCAAGATGTGCCAATACATCTGAGCCATCCATTCCTTTGGTAAGTTCCATTATAGCATAAAGTACTGCCCTAAGCGGTGTATTCCCCATTTGGGATGTATCATTCATTTCGGTACGTCCCAGCTCGACCGCGCTCTTGAGACATGATGAGTTGGCTTTCTGGCTGGCCATTAGCGGCTTAAAATCAACAACTTTGAATGCCTTGGCAAAGTTCTGGTAATTGTCAAGAGTCTTAACACCCTGGCTTTCTAGTTCCAAGAGTTTCAAGTAGAACCTCTCCGCAGGTTTGAGCTTTTCCCAGTGCGCTTTATTGATGCCTTGAGGTACAAGTGATTGGTTGGCAAGGTCGACTGCGAATCCGATGAGCTCATCAATGAATGTCTGTTGTCCTTTCACCCTTGGGCGGATGGCCTCAATTGCCATTTCCTTACCGTCTATGACCGAGTACTGAGTGAGTACACGCAAAGCAGCGGCGTAGCCTGCCATCTGAATGTCAGCGTCACCGAAAAGGTTCTCTTCACGGTAACGATGCTTGACCTGCTGGTTCAGGCCGGTCAGAGTTGCAACCTGACTCTCAACCTCGTCCTTGATATCCCATGCAAGGTCGTCACGAGTAGTACGCAGTGACCCCATTCGCTTACGTACCACGAGCAATACGGTGCCCTTGACGTATCTTCCGTCGCGCAAGGCACTTTCGGTTTCAGTCGCAACGTACCAAGCAGCTGTTACCTGTAGACCCGACGCCCAGACAATGTTCGCCATGTCAGCCCAGATAGAATTAGACTGGTGGGTGAACATGATAACTTGGATGCCGTTATCGGGCATGCACTCGGCCATTCGTTTGTACGCAGACACCATGCTACGGCGGAAGTCTTCATCTTCCCCTTTAATGGCGAGAGCACGGCGACTATCCCATACCCAGTTGGCAAACTCCGATGGCGGGTTTTTACGTAGCCAAGCGATGAAGAATTCGAGGATTTCCTCATACTTCACAGCGTCACCATATGGTGGGTCCGTGATGAACATATCAGCACGAAATTGGATATTTGCAGCAGACACAGCTTCGATGTTTGTCTCAATATCCTCATCCAGATGAAACAGCTTCAGATTCGGTTGAAGAACTGAATAACAATTTGATAGACCTCTGTTTCCATAGGTAAACAGGGTGTTTAGTGCTTGATTATCGAATGTATTTGAGGTGTTCCCTCCAGCACCTTTTGTTCCGCTTCCATTCCATCTACAAAGGCGGCTTGATAGATCTGCTAAAGAGGCGGCAAGAAACTTGTCTGCTGCTCTATTGCTCTTGTTTATCAATCCAATGACTAACAACTGTCGCGGATTAAACAAGTGGTGCCAGTAAGTCCAGCCACGCTCACGTATGGGCTGGTCAGTGTTGTATCCTGGCTCAATACGCATATCGGGCACCAATCCCTTCTCCTGCCATTCAGAGAAGTGCTTAGCCACATACTCTTGCACAGTGTGCTCGCGGTGAATATCGTCGGTGGTCACTGACCGAAATTCGTACTCTTCGCCACTACCCTTAGCCTTTGGTCGCATCCACTGAACTGCGTAGAGTCTTTCCTGATAGAGGTCTCCCTCATGAGGCATAAAATCGGTTTTCTCCCATAGCCGCAGACGGTTGCCATTGCTACCACCATCCTTGCAATAATCCCCTCGCAGAGTACTGATCTTGGTCCGATATTCAATGCCATTCACAGTATGTACCAAATATGGATCTTGGCCGCGCCCATCTGTACGGACAGTACCTTCACCTGCTGTGGTCAACTTAGCATCGCTCACATTGGAATGGATTTCAATATCATAGCGCCTCCGTTCCACATCAGGTATTAGCTCGACAATCACTTTGTAGCCCTTACTAACCACGAAACTAGGCAACAGAGGAACTGTCCAGCCAGTCTGAGGACACTTCACTTCTACACAATAGAGGAACGTTTTGGCGCGCCAGCCAGTGCCATCTGATTCTATCCCCAATTGGTCAATTTCACTTTTCACTCGTTCTATTAATTCCTTTTGTGTTTCTTTGAGTTTCTTCCTCTCAGCGGAAGAACCTCCAACAATGTGAAACGCACCCCAGGTAAGCATACATGCGATTGGATTCAAGTCAGATGCGTAAACATCACAGCCCAGCCGTGCCGCCTCGAAAGGAATCTGTCCTGAACCACAGAAGGTATCTGCAACCTTGGGACGATGACTAAAACGCATAATGCCTAGCTGCTCAACCAGTTCCGGAAACGAGTTCGCGCTGGTGCCTAGGTGAGCGTTAACTTTTGGCCAGATATGAGTATGGACCGCATCGTAGATCTCTTCTGGACGCTTGGCAGCACCTACTAACGAGCGGTAAGGTTGAGCTGGCACATGCTCGCCTTTCTTGAGCTTAAGACGTTTCTCAAAAGATTCTTCGTCCATCCCCATTAGCATCTCGAAAATTTCGAGGTCCTTTACAAGGTCGTCGGTAGCAGGCAATAGACAGCCAAGAACACACGCTTTACTAAGAATTAGTGGCTTTCGTCCTTTCCAGTAGCTTCCAAGGGCAGTAAGCGTTTTGCCGCTGCCTGCCATCTGCTCCTTATAAGACTCGGCTGATAAACGCTGCGCTGGCAGTACTTGCTCTATTAGCGCTGGGGCATCCTTGAGTGAAAACGGAACAATAGGTTTAGAGGGATTCATAGTTACTCCGAGAAAAATGAATGAATGTCTTGTTGTTCGGTCTTGGGACGGGCTCGACGGCGGCTTCGATCAGTTGTTCGGTCGCCATCGGAAAGTGCAAAGTAAAGAGCCTTACGCCATCCGCGATCGCTATCTTCAGGGAGACCTGCCTCTGCTACGGTCATGGAAAAAAGCCACCAGCGTTCCTCAGGCCGAAGTGCAGCCCATCGGGCACAGATTATTGGAAGCTGTTCTGGTGTCGCCTTTTCTGAAGCCCACGCAAGCACGCATAGTTCCTTACCAAGTAGTCGATCTACCAGTGTTTTGTCGACTTTCCAGCGTCCTGTTGCCTGCTTTTGCGCTTTGAGCCTCTCATTGAAGTCACTGCGCGCAGTGGCACTAATGACGGTCCAGGTGGCACGAGGCACGATGGCACGAGGCTCTTCGTAGGGCAAACCGTTCTCTCCTCCCTGATAGCCATAGTCCTCGATAATGCGAACAGGCTCGTTTTTCCCGGCAGCAATCTCTACGCGAAAAACATGAGCTCCAAAGGCATCAGGTGCGCCAAAATCGATAGTTGAGATCTTTCCGCTCATTGCTGAACAACCTCACCTGCCTGCAGCTCGATACCAAGAGCTTCGGTGAAGAGTTTGAGGTCATGGCCTGAAGTAAAGTATGCTTTCTTGAAGGTCATAGTCACTGCAGTGTCGGTGGTGAACTTAGTCAGTGCCATCTTGAGCAGCTTATCGATATACTCGCCGTCTACCCGCACCTCACCCACGGTCATAGTCATGCTCTTGGCCCCTTCGCCAATGGTGATCGTCACCCCTTCGAATTCAATAGATTTATCTTTTGCCTCTTTGATACCTTCGAAAGCCTTCGACCGTGAGTCAAGCTTCTTCTGACTTCTGGTCGTGATGAGATTGGCAGGTTTTGTCTCATTTATCTGCACACCCTTCTTGCCTTTTGCAGCGAAACTGAAGTTAGCCCGTGCTTCAATGCCATCCTCTTCAGCGAAAACCCATATGTGGACTTCACCATCGCCAATAACAATCGGTTCGGTATATTCCGTACCATTACGTGGCTCACTACCGTCGAGAGTATAACGTATTTTTCCTTTTGGTGCAACAAGTAAGCGCACTTTGCGCTTTGAACCCTCTTCAAAAAGTTCGTTGCGGATAACAAGCTTATTTTCCCACAACGTTGGCTCACCCGTTTCGAACTGACCAGAAGGATCGAAGACGAGGAACGAGACTCTCAACGCTGAAGTCTCAAGCTGATTGTCAGTGAGCAGTTTACTTTGAGTAGTCGCTATGGAATCCTCGGCATAGTAAATAAGTGGGGCTGGACCAGTGTTCTGTGTGTTCACGCGCAGACGTACCTTACCCATGTCGTCGGGATCAGTATCCAAAATAGGCTGAACTGAAGTTTTCTTCTTCTTAGGCGACTTTGTGACATATCCATTTCCAATGTCTTCCCATAATCCTTGGCTAAAAGCGAATTGCTTGAATCTGTCGATTTCCTTTGGTGATATCCATGGAAATCCAGCCTGTTCAGTCATACGATCAAGGATATCGCTCCAGCGTGCCTCAGTCTGGTTCTCAGGCCACAGTAAATTTTCAGCTTTACTGCGTAGAATATCGAAATCCTTCTCAACATCTAGAAAAAGCTTCTTCGGGTCACTAATGAGCGTCTTTTCGACTTGTTCTTCCCCGTTGAAAGGTTTGGAAACATCACGGGTCACGTCGAGAGGCTTAACCGCTAACTCAGGAATCCTACCTGGTCGGTGTATCGGAAACATTACTTTGTCAAAGACACTGAGCACGGTGGAATTGAAGTCTTGACTATACTGCTGCTGTTTCTTTTCCAATTCCTCTCGTTGAGGGTGTCCCTTAGAGATACGAATGTCAGCTTTCTCTACTGCAAAGACATGTCTTGCAGTCTTCTCAACGCTTGCCATTTGCGTTTTGTCACCCGTAAGTACGCAGAGATTGTTTTTCTGTGATAGTGTCTCGAAAAACTTCTGCACCTCTTCAGGCGGCAGTTTTGAGTCTGGGCTCACAACTAAGATCACTCTTGATCTTCGGACCTTGTCAATAACATCTTCAAGGTGTGGCAGTGGCAGAACCTCATCATAAGCGGCTTTACGGGATGGTTTGAACATCTCTGATATCCGATGGCGTATGAGCTCGTCCACCTTGTTTTCTGGTGCACCGGTGGCCAATGACTGCAGGAGTTTGGTTAGATTTTCCTGTCGATCAAAGTAGAAACGGCCTTCGGGTGTGTGATGAAGGTACCAAGCTTCAGCCTCAAGCTGATCGAAAGCCTCCAGAAATTCAGATGGCTTGCGGTTAGGCATTGAGAGTGACTCAACCATCTCTTCACGTGTCAGACCTTTCACGGCATTGACCGCCGTCGAGAGACTGGAAGTGAGAAGTAACGCACCTACTTGCTTGGTGGCGTCCGATTTGCATTTCAGGTCAATCACCTGGGCATGAGCAGATTGGTTGGCGTCCCACAGATCTTTAGCAATGACGTCGCGCATTTCCGAAATCTCTGCCAGCTTCTCTCGGACATCGGCAATGGAAAGGTCAAAATGTTGCGGACCAATTAAAAAGACATCGTTTGTCGGACGCTCCCATACCGACTTCAAGAGCCTTGAAACAAGTTCCATCAAGCCTCGTGTCTGCTTGAAACGCTCGTTCTCTTTGAAGAGTGCAACAAGGTTCTTGAGACATGGGTGGAAAGGATATGTTTCGGCGATCTCGTCGGCAATGGACTCCGCTCCACGGTTTACAATTTTGGCCTTGCCGGCTTCGGTAAGCTCTTGCCCAAAGTGTTCTGCTACGCTGTCAATTAAGTCGCCATCGGGCATTGAGACGAAAAGGCGCTTGCGTAATATTTCATATACCTCATTTCCTGCGAGATCAACTGGTGTGATGGTTAGCTCTTGTCTTCCAAGCTCCTGTCTTGCATCATTTAGAGCTCTGTTGATGAGATTAGTACCAGTCTCATACGAAGCCGCCAGGTCCGAGACGACGATGCAAACGTTTGATTTCTTGCCTGCTGCAGTCAGCATATTAGCGAAGGCACGTGTGGCTATGTCGGCTACTGTGCCATTCCCAACTTTCTGAGTGTCCAAGTAATGGAAATATGGTGGCAATTCATCGAGCAAGATCAGTATTGGCTCACTGCCTTCAAAGAGTCGCAACCAATCCTTTTCGTCAGGTGCTTTTGGACCTCCCACCCAGAAGTCTTGAAAAGAGTCTGCTCGACCTAACTGAGTTGCTATTTCCCCCCAAAAGAAATATGGGGGGTTGTTTCGACCATTGAAAGCGGCGACCTTTGCGATGTCAAAATCTCCCACATGTGGAACTGTATGTGGGAGCGTGCTACAGATTTCGCTACGTAACGATGGGTTCTTTGCGAGTAAACCAAACCCTACGAGTAGGTGTGTCTTACCACCACCCATTGCCTGTTTTAGGTGGAAGATGGCATTACTTGACTTGCCGGCAAGTCGTTTGATGCCTTCACGTATGAGCGTGTCCATACCATGGGTAATGTGCGTTTTGGCGAAAAACGCCATACCGTCGCCTTCAGTGTTGATCAGTTCGTCTAGTTGCTCGATCTGATCACTTATGCGGATATCCAGTGCATTGGGTTGGAGGATA
Organism: Methanosarcina sp. 2.H.T.1A.6; assembly: GCF_000979455.1. Taxonomy (GTDB): domain Archaea; phylum Halobacteriota; class Methanosarcinia; order Methanosarcinales; family Methanosarcinaceae; genus Methanosarcina. The sequence goes on along the minus strand of NZ_JJOY01000036.1, from coordinate 38,227 downwards.
CAGGCATCGCGGACAGTTATCAGCATGTTTTATCTCCTTTAGGGTGATTCAATCTCTTGAATGATTTGTTTATTTCGTGAGTCCATCAATAAATAAGTAGTAAAATTTAAGTATTGAATTTTATTCATTATGTCAAGACCATCCAGTTTAATCAGTTCTATGACTGAGCTCAGGAACCACAAAGAAATATTGGCAAAAGATAATATCAAAGCCACAAAAGTAAAGGTCGTGAAAGTCTGATATTCATGCTAAATGAACAAATTGTAAATATTTCCTATCGAAGCTATTAATTGACTGTGACCTTATTCATTGACATAGACTGTATATAATATTTTTTGATATTTATATGGAAAAAGAGTAAATTTGACTCCTTCTTCAGCTCTCGTTGATATTCCATTATGAATTCTTTTTATTACAAAGAGAGATAATACTCCTTTATTTTCTTTGCCATTAAGACTCTTCTTTGTTCTAAAAATTCATCGTAATTTTTAATATTCTTTGAAAAAACGCTTTCAGGAATGCAGTTTTGCTTAAAGTTCTCTGTAAGTACCTCAAAGTCATTGATTCCACCGTACTTTAAAATTCTACAATCGCATTGCTCTTTCAATTCGTGGAAATAGATGCCAGGAGCCTTATTACCTACTTTAATGTTAATTTCGGACTGCGTGTAAGCATAATTGGCAACCTGGTTGTATTGTCCTCTAGACAAACCATAATTTTTTAAGTAATCCTTCGGGAAAACATGGTGGATATCACCTTTATGAGAGATTAAGTCCTTTACCGTTATATCTCTTGAAAGGGGACCCTTATCGTTTAATTTCACCTGAGCAGCCAGATATACATTGAAATATGGACTTGTTGATACTGAAGTATCCAGGTTTTGTACCAGTGCAATATCAAAGAAGGTATCAGAAAGTTCCGCACTTTCCACACTCTTGAGATATTCTCCAAAGTCCATTTTTGAAATATTCTTTATGTCATAATCAAACATGGATTCTGGAGAGCTTGAATACCTTCCCGTTAAAATAGATAAGGTAAACCACCTGCGTACATACGATTCAATCTCAGCGGGGTTATAGTTCTTTGCTTTCAATGCCAGATATATGTATGAAAAATTGAGTGTGTTCTGTGAGCGGACCAGACTGGAAGAAATAAAACCGGCAGATTTGATTATCATCAGAAAGCGTTTGAAATTGGTCTCGTTTATAAATTCATATATACCTTCTTCAAGCTTCTTGAAAGATTCGCGAGCAATTTCCTCTTCGTAAGTCCTCGTTTCAAAATTCCTTCCCGAAATCAGACTGACAAGATCCTATAGTTTCCCCCTATGGAATTCAGATGTAAAGACGACCCTCAGCAAATCCGTATAGTTCGGATCATAGAGATCATCATTCTCATTCTTTAACCAGGCCATTTTCCGAAAATACTCTGTGGAGACAAATCCGCTATCAACTTCAACAATCTGGCTGTAAAACTCTGGAGCCACCGCCAGACGACAGAAATAGTCAATCGCTTTCCTGATTGTAGATCCATTATAAGTTTCATTTGCAGCAATCTTAGACATTGCAAAATCCGCCTGGCTCAGCACAACTCCCTTGGAATTTATGCGCACGAATATCTCAGTCACAGTTTCAATGTCCAGATCAGAATCCAGCTCAATCAGACCAAGCTGTTTCTGAGTGATTTTCTTCAGATTCTCAATTTTTTCGTAGACGTGATCCTCTTCAGTTTCAGGATTATTCTCACAGAAATTTTTTACAGTTTTAAAGATGCTTTCCTCTCCTGAAATGATTGGAGATATGTCTGGTATCCAGGCATTATCTTTCTGTATAGCAGAGTTCAACACTTCAAACTTCTCTTCTTTTGGCTGAAATGCAATTTTGATCTTGTCTCGCCTGTAATCCTTGTTTATTACATACTCTCCAAGAATAGCTGCCCTTAAAGCAGTTACTCGTTGCTGCCCATCAATGAGAATCTTCTTTCCTTCAGAGAATGAGCCATCTTTTAGTTTGACATTAGGGTTCCGCCACGCGATCAGGTATCCTATGGGATATCCCTGATAAAGAGAATCCATGAGATCTCTGACTTTTGTTGAATCCCAGACAAAAGGTCTCTGGATTTCAGGAATTGCTACCTCTCCAGATTTTACCCAGGAAAGAATCGTTTCTATTAGGTGTTGATTAACAGCATACTTTTGCGTTTTCATAATTCAGTCTCCTTACGATTCTGAGGCGTACTTAAGAAACTCACGCCCAGGAAGACTTGTCAGCAGGCGGCGGTTTCGGCCTTTATAACCCTCGTACGTGTTCAAATTAATATCATAATGATTAGTTCGACTACCTTTGATTTTATTTTTTTGAGAATTTTCTATTCAGGTATATCAGATAATCTTTTTAACTTTTACTTTTTTATTTTAAGCCTAAGGACGTGTTCTAACTTTATAGACATTTTTTTAAAACATCTTATGAGCTTAAGAAAGAGAAAAATAAATAATTTTGAGGGGACGAACAGAGAAGCTGATCAGATTTATACACGTTGGAAGTTTTAGTAATATCCGTTTGTTCATCGGATACTTCAAATATCTGACGAGATTTGGCTTCCTAAAGAGAGCATAAATTTATATTTGTGATTTTATAAGTGCACAAAAAGTTTTTAGCCACGAATGCGCCTATATATGAAACGATGAATAAAAACATAGATAAGTTTATTAATTTTATCTCAAATCCATTCTACTTTTTTGTTTTAACATTGTTTTTTCTAATTATAACTATAACGTTTTCTTTTATTATACTGAATCAAATAACCTTTTTTACGAATCATTTGCCTCTTTTTAATTTTGAATTTCTAAAAAATAACGATTCTTTTTTAAAGGGACTCCCAGACAAAATTGGACTCATTCTGAGTTCTTCAAGCACAATTTTGGCAATAGTTTTCGCAATATCTCAGATAAGCATAACTAGTATTTCTGAAAAGTATACACCTTATGTTCTAAATAAATACATTGAAGATATCGACACAAAAATCAGCTTTTTCGGCCTTATTATTACTGTTATAGCTTCAACTTTATTTCTTTATATAAACGAATTACTTTCTTCTACAGGAAATTATATTTGGTCTATATTTTTAATTTCAATTTTTTTGATTTCTTTAGCACATCTTGTAAAATACTTTTATTTTGTTTTTAGCCTGATAAATCCTCTTAGTTTTTCTTCTATAATGTCCGACACTATATTGACAAATGTTGGATTTATCAAAAATAAAAACTTGGGGGAAAAAGCAGAAGTGGTTCTTTACTCAATGGATTACATCTCCGAAAGTAGTCTAATAGTTTATTCCGCCATTTATGGAATAAAATCCTACGAAAAAGAAGAAATTATCGAGGTATTGCCTTATTTTGAAGAAATAGAGAATTGGACAATCTCAATGGGTGATGTTTCAATAAAATCTATTCAATCATGTGAGTTGAACACTGCAAGAGATTACATTGATAAATTGCAAAATGTGTTTAGGCATGAACTCACCACCTATAATAGTATGTGGACTCTTCAATATATACTAAATTCATTCGGAAATATACTCAAATTTGCGTTTCGGTCTACTGATGATATCAGGTTCATGGTCATGAGCAAGTATCTCGAGATCCCTAGCATTTTCATCGCAAGTTCTCAAACATTTCCGAGCAAAAAAATTTTTTATTCGTATGATCTTTTTCTAAAAAAATTGTTTGATCTAAATAAATTCATTATCGATAAAAACGATTATGATTTATTTAAAGATGAAGTTAATGGAATAAGTCTCGCAATCTACCTACAAGAGATAGAAGGGCTCAAAGAGTCAATAGAATCTAATCTTGATGAATTATTCGTTGGTTTTGATAGTGACATTGAATCAAAAGTGAATGATGTAAAGTTATTAATCAAACATGATTTAATGACTAATTTTTCAAATATTATTACTTATGAATCAATTTTTCAAAAAATACACGATGTATTTTTGAGTAACCCGAGTAATCCAGAATGTAGTACCTATGAATCAAAATTTAAAGAGTTGGAAAAAGAAATATTTGACTTTTATATTTGTTCAAAAATTAATTTACTATTCCTTGTAATTGGTTCATATTGTATTTTTGTTGGGAGAGAAAACAATAAAGATTCTCTGAAATATTTGAAGTTATTATGGTTTTATACCGTGCCAGAAGATTCGGATACCAGTTGGGGAAACACTGTACCTGTCCCTTCGGATCTTGAATTTTTATTTAATATGCTTTTTTTTGGAGGGACAAGAAATAATAATTATTGGTATGAGTCATATCATTTTGAAGGATATCATGGATCTAAGCCGTATATAATTAAATATGTGCTTTTGAGAGTTACTTATCTGCTTCACCGTGGAAAAAACTTCACTATTAATATCTCAAGGAGCATATCTAAAAGTGAATTAGTATACAAACGCCTTTTCATAACGACATTTATTTCCCAAACAGAAGAATTATTAGGTTGTTGTGATAGACTGATATCTGAATCAAAAGAATGGGACTCATTTTTTCCAAAAATTGAGCAATCAACTCAACTTTTTCAGCACACTAAAGAATGGATTTCGGCCAAAGAAAAAGAATTCGAAAGTATATTAGAAGAAATTAAAAAAATATAGATTATAAACTCTATACTCGAGTCAAAAAAATATTTTCCATGTTGGCGTTTTTTAAATTACAAACTCTAAAGTGGACAATTTATCAATGATGCTATTGATAATATATTAAGGGACTTCTTGCCTAAAGGCTATAGGCTTTGTAGCAAATGTTTTGACCTTAAATTTTGCATTATTTGCCTAAAATCGATGCAATTTTCCATCTATATACATGTTATTCGAAGAACACTTTCATGAAAAATCGTTTATTTAGGGTCCTCCTAAATTAGTGTGTAAACTAAGAATCTAGAATGCTTATTTTAGGTGATAAGCGTATACGTAGAGCTTCCTCAACAGAATTACACTCAAATTTTCTCTCGATCTAACCCAAAATGAAAACGAAGATAAATAGGGCTTCTGAAAAAACAACTTTGCAGGAAATTCCCTTCAACCTTTTCAACCCTTTATTGATCTTAACCTGAGCCTCTCCAATAATCCTAATTATCTCATCAGGCTTTGGAACCTTTTTCTCCTCAATATTCGGGTTTACTTCATGGTTTGTTTAATCCTATGTGTTTTATCTTGCCGCGATTAGGCGCAATGACTCTCAAGGTAAAATAAATCAGAACCTCTATTGAATATAATTGTAAAAATAGTCAAATAGTTTTGAGACTTATACTGTTATGATGTACGGCGCTTCTGCAGGCGTCATGTCCCTTCATATAGGGTGGGTACTTTTCATCCCCGCCCCTACCCTCGTCACTCTTCTTAACCTCTCGACAGCGCTCATGCAGAAGTCACTAGGTGAGCGGCTGAGAGGCTTACTATAAGGATTTGGTATCTCCCTTGATGGAATCCCTCAGACGCTTCCTGAAAACTCAACCCATAGCTTTTCAAGAGGTCTGTTTTTCTAAATATTTCCTTATTTTTCTCTGAAGTTACAAAATTTTCTGAAAAATGTATTACCCATAAGGGAAAATATATTAAAATGAGTTATATCTTTTCCGCAATGACAAATGGACGTTTTCCTAAAGAAACAGTTTTCAAAAGTTTAATGTTCTGAAAAAGAGATATTGATTCGAAGCTTCAGGAATGGAGAATCCTGCACTACAGAGAGAAACATTAATGTAATTTCTTTTATTCAGTATATGGTAATCTTACCAAATACCAAAAGAATAAAGTGTATAATATTTTCAACTCTCAGCAAATTCTAAAAAACTAGGCACACTGCCAAATTCTATCTATCTTTGCTTTTCATATACTTTAATAGCCGTATTTATTTTTTGTTTGTACGAGTCGTTTTTAGTATATATCCGCTTAATGCTTAACTTTAATTCGCTAAGCACTCCTATGATTGAACTGGGGTCTTCAACTAAATATTTAACCTCTTTATTCCAATTTTCTATAATCTTGATACTTTCGTACTGCTTGTCTTCTGATATAATGTTGTCACTTAGAGACCTGTAAGGACCAATTGAAGTAATAGATACATCTTTATTATAAGTAATATACCAGTGACGATCAATATCGGCGATTTTAGTGATTTTGTCGATTACAGCAGACTCAAAAAGATATTTTTGGCTTGAATCCGTTCTCTTCATTATTTGCTGATACTCTACTACCAATTTTAAAGGTTCTCGGTTCAAAACTCTTTTAATTAGATTTAATAGTAGATCTTTCTTTATTTTATATTCTTCCTTATCGTCCAATTCAATTTCATGATTATTTACTTTTTTCAAAATGTCAAAAAAGTAGGAGTCATCATAATCCAGAAATTTTTTTGATGATTCATGATCTTCAAAAAAGTCGATCAGATCAAAATATGAATAGACAAATGACCTTTCCATCAAACCTTCATATATTTTTTGTATAATTATTTCGAATCCAACTGTTGTTTTGTGGTAAATAGATGTACTATAGAGAAAATATCTGCACATGAGGTAATGTTCCACTGCCTTTCTACTTTTAGCATCTACAACTATTCGATTATCTTCAGGAGCATACATTTCCAGAGATCTTATAATCTGATCAAGTTCAAATAAACCATATATTACTCCAGTCTGTTTTGAATCCCTTAGTAAATAGTCGAACCTGTCGGCATCTAATTCAGAATGAATTATTAACTTTTCAGGCCCAGGGTACGTTCCCGCTATGATTTGAACTATTTCTATAACATCTTCAGAAGAAAATTCTTTTCTTAACACATCATGAATTTCAGTATTTAGTATCACCAGAGAAGTTATCCTTTCATGGTGAGCAAAATCACCAGAGGGGTTTCTCATAGTATGGAGATTAAAATTTAGCTTATGAATACCATGAGCGCTTAAATCTCTCTTGTCGTCTACATCAGTTTCCAGCGAGATATTAGTAGTAGAGGAGTCCGTTGTTTTTATTTTTGACTTCGCATCTTCCTTGACTACTCCTTCAATAAGATGTGACAAAGGATAATGGCCAATATCATGTAATAATGCAGCCATTCTAATCACTTTGCGTTTTCCTTCTAAAGAACCCTTATCCTGAAGACTCACAATCATTTTATCGGCAATATGAAGTACTCCTAATGAATGATTGAATCGATTATGCAAAGCACCAGGAAATACGTAATCCATTAAACCTAATTGCTTAACATTTCTTAATCTTTGAAAAAAAAGTGAATTGACAACTTCACACTCCAATTTTGTCAATTTTATGAAGCCATGAACATTGTCGTAAATATTTGTGTAAAAATCAATTTTATCTGGGGCCAATTACACCACTTTCAATTATAATTTTTTAAATCATTGTAGGCTTCATCAATTAGTTGATCTATATTTTCAAATTCTTTTAGACTTGGTTTTGCATGTAACAACTTTATTTTTAAATTTTCTTTGCCCCCGCGCCCATTGAATGTAACCTTCCAAATATAATGCATTGAAGCTAGCACTTCTAAATATTTTACATTATCAACATTTGGCCCCAACTTCTCCCTAAATTTATTTAATTCATGGGCTATGGCTTCATGGTCTTTAAATACTATACCTTTACTATTTTCAAAAAGAGAGTCATTTATACTATATAGGGACTGAGTTAAGTCTGGAGAATATGGCCCCCTAACATACCAATTAAAAGCATAACCCAAAGATAAGCCTGAAGATTGCAATAAATAAACAATTTTTTGGAACTTGAGCCGAGTATTGAACTCAGACATATCGGGTTTCTCTAGATCCAAGATGTTTAATACCCGACTCAAGATTTCTTCTTTTGACACGTTAGTCCTCCTTTCCTGAAAACCTTATGATATATAGAACATAACTGTATATATTATTAATCGAAGTTACTGGGCCGTATTTTGAGTCATGTAAGCATTATTATATAAGCTTTTTTTGAATTTTTGCCCCATAATAATAATAAATTATTATGATAAAAATTGATCTATTGATTTATATAAGTAGAGCAAGTACGCTGAAAGTAAAGTGTATATACATACAGCATGAACATTTCACAACTCTAAATATAAACTTTATGAAATTTCACACATTTTTAAAGGTTGAAATAAATACTCACATAATTTCCGGAAGATTTAGAGGAAGAGCTTTTTTATCGGTGTTTTTGTATTTCTAAATGTACTGTTATTTTCTCACAGTACAAAAAGTATATATTACCCTTTAACCTAAAATATACTGTAATATCAAGCGCTATAGCCCTTAATTGCTAGAACTAAGGCTTTTATATGAGAATATAATCTAGCAATCTTTTCTTTGAATTGTTCTCTCAACAAGATTCAAACTATAGCTTTAATATACAAAAGTAACAAAGAGATTGAGTCAATTTTTAGCTTTTTGGAGATATTTATTCCTCCTATTGGACCATTATCTATTACAAAAAAATAGGATGTTTGAGGCACTCAATTTCCGTTTCTTATGAGTTCTGAGGCACTTTAAAAGTACTTTGCCCTCCCGATTTTTATTCTGATTGTTTGGCTACCGCTTTTGGCCTCTGATTTTTCAGCTGCGATTTTTGACCTCTGATCCATTTTCTATCCTGTTATGCGAAGAATCCAGGCTCTGATCCTGGAGAAAGATTTTTTTCTTTTGCCGCCTGAACAGGAAATTGCTTAAAGGAAGTGCTTTTAATCCTGCAGGATAAATTACTGTGGTAGGTGAACCGGATATGAGAATCGCAGTGTGCGGGAAAGGCGGAAGCGGAAAAAGCACAATTTCTGCTCTCCTTGCAAGGCAGATGGCAAAAACAAAGAATGTCCTGGTGCTCGATATCGATGAGTCCAACTATGGGCTGCACAGCCAGCTCGGCATGGAGGCTCCAAAAGACCTCATGGAATACTTCGGAGGAAAACAGGACTTTAAGAAAAGGCAGAAGGCTCCGAAGACCACTTCCTTTGGAGGGCTGACGCAGATGGGGGCTGGCACAGGCAAGCAGCAGTCTCGCTTCTTTGAGAAAAGGTGGAGTTTTTCCGACCTTCCTTCGGAGTTTGTGGAAAAGAAGGGGAATCTCAGGTTGATGGCTGTTGGCAAGATCCATGATTTCGGAGAGGGATGTGCCTGCCCTATGGGAGTCCTGACAAGGGAGTTTCTCGAAAACCTCGACCTCGGAAAAGACGATGTAGTAATTGTTGACACTGAAGCCGGCACGGAACATTTCGGGCGCGGAGTTGATAAGGACTTTGACCTGATCCTGGTAGTTATCGACCCTTCCTACGAATCCCTCAAACTTTCAAAGAAATTTGAAGATTTTGGAGGACAGTGCGGGTGTAAAGTATATTTTGTGCTTAACAGGGTTGAGCCGGATATCAGGGAAGAAATGCTGGCTTTCGTGAATTGCGTAAATGTCGTGGCTGAGATCCCTGCAAAAAGAGAACTTTTCAAAGCGTCCCTGAAAGGCGAAGAACTCGACCTTGAGCTGGAAGAGATTGCAAAGCTTGCAGAGTTTCTTGCAGAGTTTCGGGGGAAATCCGATTCATTGATTCATTGATCCATTCATTGATTAATTGACTCATTGATCCATTCATTGATTAATTGACTCATTGATCCATTCATTGATTCATAGGTTTTGGGCAACTGATGGATATTTTTGATCTCCCTGCGGCTTTTTCATTTTTTAACGCCTTCAATTAGCCGGGGCTGCGGTCCTGAATGAGAAAATTTTGGACAATTATCCGAAAGTATATTATTGATCGTGTTATTTGAATAATGCAAAAGTTTTACGTGGTTTACGGACAGCAGGTTTTGTTTGTCGGAGTTGTCCTTTTCCGGAATTTCTATTCATTGACTTATTGATAAAAACTATGTTTGAAATGTTTGAAATATTTGGATGTTGGAGTTATATTTTCATTATTAAAATGCTGGAGAACATAAAATGACTACACGCGAGTACATGCTTGGAAACGTGGCAATTGCCCGGGGCCTTTTGGAAGGCGGCGTACAGGTGGCTACAGGCTACCCCGGGACTCCTTCTTCGGAGATCATCGATACCCTTGCGGCCCGGAAGGACCGGGACTACTATATTGAATGGTCCGTGAATGAAAAGGTGGCAATGGAAGTGGCAGTCGGAGCCGCCTGGGCAGGAGTCAGGTCTGTCGTGACAATGAAACACGTCGGGTTAAACGTTGCAGCCGACCCCTTCATGACCCTTGCCTATGCAGGGACAAAAGGCGGGCTTATTGCCATCGTGGCTGATGACCCTTCCTGTCATTCCTCCCAGAACGAGCAGGATACACGGCGCTATGCCCAGTTTGCCCTTGTGCCCTGTTTTGACCCTTCAACTCCCCAGGAAGCCAAGGATATGCTTCCATATGCGTTTGAGTTTTCGGAAAAGTTCGAAATCCCTGTAATCTTCAGGCCCACAACCCGGATTTCTCACGGTAAATCAGATATCGAGCTCGGGGAAATTCCTGTGGAAAAACCGGTTCCCCATTTCGAAAAACTTCTCGACCGCTGGGTCATGCTGCCCAAGAATGCACGCACCCGCCATACTCATATCCTTTCTATCCAGCAGCCAATGGAAGATGAGCTTGCAGAATCTCCCTGGAACTCTCTGGAACTGATACCTGATGCAAAGTTCGGGGTAATAGGTGCAGGCATTGCTTCGGTATACGCAAAAGAGGCCATGCAGGAACTCGGGCTTGAAGCTTCTTTCCTGAAGATAGGGACCTATCCTGTCCCGAAAAAACTTATTCTGGAACTGCTGAACACAGTTGATACTATTCTCATCTTCGAAGAGCTTGAGCCGATTGTCGAAGAGCAGGTAAGGATGCTTGCACAGGAAGCCGGGCTTGAGGTCTCGATTCTCGGGAAAACGGGTGGTTTTGTCCCGCGAGAAGGAGAACTGGACATAAGCGCCTTCCTTGAAGCCTTGAAGAGAACTTTTGATCTGGATGCCGAACCAGAAACCGAAAAAATGCCCCTTGAACTTGCTCCCCGCCCGCCTGCCCTCTGTGCCGGCTGTTCTCACAGAGCAACCTTCTATTCCATGAGGAAGGTCTTTGGAAAGGATGCTATCTACCCAAGCGATATCGGCTGTTACACCCTCGGGATCCAGAGCGGGACTGTTGAGACCACACTCTGCATGGGGTCAAGCATCAGCATAGCTTCCGGGCTTTACCATGCAGGGGAAAAGCGCCCTATCTGCTGTTCTATCGGGGACTCAACCTTTTTCCATACAGGCATGAATTCTCTCCTGAACGCTGTCTTCAACAAAGCCAATATTACGGTCACCATTCTCGACAACCGCATCACTGCCATGACCGGGCACCAGCCAAATCCCGGAGTTGGCTTTACAGTTACCGGTGAGCCAACTGTAGAGGTCTCGCTTGCCGAACTCTGCAGGGCTATGGGAGCCGGATTTGTAACTGTTGTTGACCCCTACAACCTTGAAGAGATTCAGGAAGCTTTCAAAGCCGCAAAGGATTTCGAAGGCACATCTGTAGTCATAGCAAGGCAGCCCTGTGTGATCTCAGGAAAGAGAGCAGGAATCAGGCGGGCCCCGTACATCGTCGACCCTGAAAAGTGTGAAGGCTGTAAGCAGTGCGTCAAGTTCGGCTGCCCGGCAATCGAATTTGATGAGGAAAATAAGTGCGCTGTAATTACTTCCCTCTGCAGCGGGTGTGGGGTCTGCGCGCAGATCTGCAAGTTTGAAGCTATCGGGGAGGTGAAGAGATGAGTCAGGTAAAAGGAGAGAAGAAGCTCGATCTCCTTATCACGGGAGTCGGGGGACAGGGGGCAATCCTTGCTTCGGACATCATCGGAAAAGCCGCAGTCATTTCAGGGCTTCCCATCCGGGCAGCAGAGACCCACGGCATGGCGCAGCGCGGAGGCTCGGTTGTAAATCACATAAGGCTGGGTTCAGATCTCGGATCAATGATCCCTAAAAAAGGCGCAGACATCATGCTTGCCCTTGAGCCAATGGAGGCAGTTCGGTATCTTGATTTCCTGAAGGACGGCGGAGTAATTATAGTAAACACTCAGACAGTCATCCCTGTAACCGTGACCTCAGGCCTTGCAAAGTACCCTGAGGTCCAGGAAATCCTTGACGTCCTTTCTGAAAGATATATCGTCAAAGCCTTTAATGCGGACGAACTGGCTTATGAAGCCGGGAACAGGCTTGCAATGAACGTGGCAATGGTCGGGGCAGTCTCTGGCTACCTGCCCATTCCGAAAGAGATTCTGATTGAGAGTGTTAAAGCCCTCGTGCCGCAGAAAACGGTTGAGATTAATGTAAGGGCTTTTGAGATGGGGAGAAACAAAGTAGAGAAAAGCTAAACAGAGGAAAGCTAAAACTTTCCTTTTTATTTTTTCAGGTACTGTTTTAATGGATTTCAAGTTATCGAACTTTAACTCTCTTTTTTAGCTTCAGAGCTTTTAATTCTTAAACTTTTACTGAGAATTCAGTTCTTTTGTTCTTACTTTCAAAATTGCCTTTAGCGTAAGTGCAAACAAAATTACAAAAATCTGTGCAAGTACAAGCCCTATAAGGTTTGAAAAGGCATCTGCTACGCTCGCAACACGGTACGAGAGAAACATCTGGAATACTTCATTCAGGATCCCGTAAGCAGTTCCGATGAATATTGCGCAGATTGCTGAATATCTTACAAGTGCAGGGTTTTTTGAACTTAAAAACACAAAATACAGTAAAATCCCGAGCCCAAAGTAAATCCCTACATGCCCAGGGTCTATGGAGGCATCCTGAACCGCTTGTAGTGAAGCAAGCAAAAAATCCATCACTGGAGACAGGTCATTGGCAAGAAGAATATTTTGAATCGGGTAACCAAGACCCATTTTCAGGAGGTGTTTGAGATCTCCTACGCCGGCACTGACTGATAAGTAAAAGACCATAATTGCGTATAAGATGGTAATTGAAATAAAAAAACGGGGTTTTTCAAGTTTTAGCATTTTATCTAGAAGGTTTATGACATATACGGGATTTAAAGTATTTGTTTTAATGAACGATTTGCAGTAAAATTAGACTATGATTCGGATTTATTTTGCGAGTTTATACCTCCCACAAACTAAGACTCCAAATCAATTTTTTGTGGAGATTCTGGATCAGAGACATATTTATATACATGAATATTTGAGGCAAATGCTTTTTCCATTTTTTATGCCAAAATGGAAAAAATCAATAAAAATTATTATGTACATATAAAAATATTTATTAAATATAAGTATATTAACATTACTCAGGTTTACCTTAAGTTTCTCTAACCATTCCAGAATCAACTTCCCTCAAATCGCAGGATCATCTTTACTTTTAATCCTGAACACTTGTTTTCTGCTGTCTGCAGAAATTCTGGTATATAATATGTTGGCAGAAAAATACATGGTAGTTTCTTGTGAATCTTGAGCCTTTCCGGCAAACAGGCTAATAATTACGGATATGGAAAACGATATGTATTATGAGAAAAGTCTAAAGGTTGTTTAACCTGAAATCTTCCTCTAATAAGGGCATTTTCAGATTTTTCTATTAAAAAACCCTTTATCTGGACATTGTAACCTTAAAATGCATCTCAGGTTATTCCAGGCTTTTTAAGGGGCTAAAAAGTCTATATCGCAGTTCTTTACCCAGCGCCAGAAATAATTTTTGATAAATATTTTTCGATAAGTATTTCAATCATTATGCTTAAAAAGTTTCGGATTAAATGTAAGCTTTGTTTTCGCGTCAGAAAAAATATGAACAGTAACGGTGAGGGTCAGTAAAAAATGATAGTCAGTTCAGCTTCATTCATTCAAAATATTATGTTTACAAGCAATTTCCTTGTTCCGCTAATAATAACTGCAGCCTCCATGCCTTATTTTATCAGGAAGCTGATCGAGAATGGGATTGTCGCGAAGGACGTTTACAAGAAGAACCTGCCGACGGTAGCAGACCGTGGAGGAACTTTAATTCTGTTGATCGCAATGCTTTCCCTTTCCATGAACTCCCTCTTTTTCAAGTTCACATCCACAAACTATGTCGCAATGATTGTCATTGCACTTTTCGGGCTGTTTGGCGTCCTTGATGATATGATCAATATTGGCAGGTTGTCCAAGCTGTTGATCATGTATTACTGTTCTTATCCGCTTATTCAGTATGCAACTCACACTGCGGTTACCCTCCCAAGCATTGGAGATCTGGAACTCGGAATACTTTATTTACAGTTCATTGTCCCGACCTATGTGCTGGTTGCATCAAATCTCGTTAACATGCATTCCGGATATAACGGGCTTGCTTCAGGATTAGCTATAATTGTTCTGGTCTCGCTGATTATAAAATCGGTTCTGATTCACGATGTTGAGAATATAATATCCGTTATTGCCATTACAGGAGCCACGATCGGGTTTTACCTCTACGAGCAGTACCCTGCCAGAATCTTCTGGGGAAATGTCGGGTCGCTTACGGTCGGGGCTACAATCGGGACTATAATTGTCATTCAGGGCTTCATAATAAGCGGCTTCATTATGCTCATACCGCATACAGTCAATTTCTTAATGTACGTCTACTGGAAGGTTAAAAAGTACCCTGCTGTCAAGTTTGGAAAAGTCAGGGAAGACGGCACTCTCGAAGTCCCCAATGCTCTTACCCTTAAATGGGTTCTGCCTTACTACCACAGGTTAAATGAAAAGCAGGCAACCTATGCGATGTTTCTACTGACCTCAATTTTTTGCATTATAGGGATTTTACTTCCGGGAAGGCTGTAAATAATTAAAAAATAGAAAGGTGAGATTAAGCCCTCTCCCTCTCTTCTTCTTACTCTCGATTTCTTTTGAAAAACATCAGTGCAGACAGGAATAAGACCCCGGTTCCAAATATGCCAGGTGCCGGTGCCTGAGAATTCCGGTTTTCCTTAGCATCTTCATCCTGGCCGGTTTCGTATTCCATTTCAGAAGAAAGGGCTGCTTCAGCATTTTCTTCGACTGCTGGTTCTAATGCCAGGATTTCTTTTGAGTCAGGGACCTGATTTTCCGGGCCGGATGCAAATTGGGAACTCTGGCCTGTTATTGCAAAGGGGGAAAATCCCGGAGTTTCCGATTCAAAGAAGATATAATCAGAATCTTCTCCCGTTTTTACGGTGGGCAGCGGATTCCAGGCATTTAAGTGGTATCTGTTCAGTTTAATGGTTGATGCCTGAATCCGGTTTTCTTCCAGCCAGGTTTTGCTTACTCTAAAATTGATTACCGGACTTCCTATATTTTCTTCAGTTGAATAACCGTTCTTTCCGACCCATATATTCAGGTTTTTATACACTATTCCCTCAGGCTCATCTGAAACCAGGCAGGAGGTATTTTCCAGAACTTCAATGCTTGCTGTTACAAAACCCGCATTCCTGAGAGCGGTATAATTTACACACGTAACAGGATTTTCTGCATCTTTATATTGGTAAGAGACCACTGTATCTCTGCTCACAAATACCCTGGAGATTTCTTTTAGCTTAATGTTTTCATAATTTTCACCGTTATCGACACCTCCTCCCCCTCCGCCGGATGTGTCTTCTGCCGGGGGTTCAGAGCCGTTGTCTGACTGATCAGCACTTTCCGCATCTTCTAAATAGACACTGCCGTCTACAACTGTTACCGGCACTGCATTCCCGCTGGAATTGCTTACGATAACGTTTGAGAGCTGAAGTTTGCATAAGCCTGACCTGCCGGTTGAAACGAGATATATCGTTGCAAGAGTTCCGGGTTTGGTTGCCGTATCCTTTCCCAGGATCAGGCTGTAAACCCCGGTAAGAGTGCCCTGTGAGTTGTCAATGCTGCCCGCATTGAACATGGTAGTCGCACCTGTCTGGCTTAATGCATTTTTTTCCTGTACATCTTTGACATTTGCCAGAGTACTATTGAAAGTGAAGTCAAATTGAGCTCCGGATATGGGGGTATCCGGTTCAATGTAGATATTGACTGCAAAACTCTGGTTTTCTTCAAGATACTGTTTTTGCGGGGATATACTTACGATTGTATCTGCAGAAGCAGTACCTGTCAATACGATGCTCAAAAAGATAGAAATTACCAAAAATATTGCAAAGTTTAACTTATTATTCTGCAGGTTGATTATTCTCACCTTCCCTCAAGATTACGATTAGTAAAAGCAGCTAGTAATTCAGAGTTCTATATATTTTTAATATGTAATAATTCTATCTGCTGCCCAAAGGTCATAAGTTCAAGTCTGGTGAGATGTTCAAATCTGGTGAGATCAGCTTTTTTATTTCAGAAAAAGAGCTTAATAGTCCGTATTCAGGAACGAATAGAATTCCGAAGCAGCCGAATTTAAAAATATGAATATAAAACTAATACTTGTTATAATAACTCACAAATGGACATCTTTCCAGCTTAACCGTCCAGTCAGATAATCCGGTTAGATAATCCGGTTAGATAAACAGGTCCCGGAACAATTTTTTCAGGAAACTTTCCTGTTCTTTTGTTTTCAAGACCTTAATGCTGGCATTTACCACTTCGGCTTCTACGGCATTACCGTCAGGACCGCTTATAACAACGTTTTTCAGGCAGATTTCCGATGTATTTTTTACATCCGAGTTTGAAGATAGTGTGACAGTTGCAAAAGTGCCTGAAGTTGAAATCCCTCCTTTGCCGAGAACGCATCCATAGACGTTTTTGAGCGTTCCATTATCTGCTTGCCCGGAATTGAAAAAAGTCTCCCTGCCGCTTTGTTTAAACAGGTCGCCTTCAGTTACATTTGTTACCAGCAGCACCGAACCATCAAACCCCAGGTCAAACTGCATACCTGCAATCTCAGTGTCAGGAACCACGAATACATCCAGTGTTACCATATCACCTGCAGAAATCACCCTGGACGACGGCTGAAGAGTTACCTGTGAGGCGGCAGCGGTGAAGGTGAAGGTGAAAATTGTGAGGGCTGCAATTACTGCAACTAACCAGATACTTCCTTTTCGGCTATTTCCGCGCACTCTATATTGTCTGCCGGACGGGTTATAAAAAACCTTTCTTATGACCCGGTATTGATAATAAGTCGAGAAAAAGTAATTCTGCGCTGAAAAGAAGGAGTTAAGTGCGTTAAGTGCCAGAGAAATGGTTATTTGCCGGAAAAGTGGTTGTGTGCAGGAAAAAAGTAACTTTGACGCAGGTTTTCTCACCTGCGCCATATATTTAATCTTTTTTAAATTACTATTTCGCCAAAGTAGTATCCGGCAAGAGTAAGGTCCTGGATGTTGACTACCCCATCCTGGTTGACATCCCAGCGCGGATACGGCTTTTTGGTATCGGTGCCATAATTCTGAGCAATTATGGTTATGTCAAGGATGTTCACAATCCCATCTTCGTTGACGTCCCAGCGTGGGTGGTAGTTGTTGATGTATATGCTGTGCTGTTCCTTGACCTCGTCTATCCCGTCGCTTACAGCCAGAGATATCGTGTGGTTGCCGCTGCTGGAATAGTCCGTATCCCAGACGTAAGCCGGGTCAGTGCTGCACTCCACTCCGTCGATCATTAGAGAGTATTTCAGGGCCTGTCCGTCCGCATCGGATGCGTTTACTGAAATATTGATCTTTTCCCCTTCACTGAAGAATGCTCCGTTAAGGGGTTCGAAGTAATTAATGACCGGAAGGTTATTGAGCCTGTTTACAGTTACCGTGACGTTCTTGGAATCCGTGAGGTAACCGTCACTTACCTCAAAGGTAAACGTATAAACTCCAGCCTGTCCTACAGCCGGAGTCCAGGTAAACAGTCCGGATGTCGTATTGAAGCCTGCCCCCTCAGGAAGCCCTGAAGCTGAATAAGTAAGGCTGTTTCCGTCTGCATCTTTAGCGCCTACCTTGAAAGTCAGAGTGCTCTTTTCATCAACCGATTTGGGACAGCAAATCGGGTTCATTACCGGAGCAGTATCAATCAGTACGGTAGAGCTGGTAACGGTATACGGAGTTGATTTTGAATTTGCGTCACTGATAAGCACATTGGACAGGCTGAACTCTGCTATGCCTGTACTGTTTCCTGCAGTCAGGTTAACTGTTGCCATCGTACCGGGTGAAGATACGGTTGATGTGCCAATGATGAATCCGTAAATGTTTTTGACTTTACCTGCACTTTTATCAATAGTCCCACTGCTGAAAAGAGTTTGTGCCCCGTTCTGCTTGAAGAGGTCTCCTTCTTTTGCAACATTGGCTGAGACCATTGAACTGTTGAATACAAAGTTCAGCTGAGCACCTGTTATAGCTGTTTCCGGATCAACCTTTATATTGAGGTCAAACTGCTTGCCAGGTGTGACAACCTGATATTCAGGAGTTATCGAAGTTATCGATACATTCTGAGGTTCCGATGTATCTCCAATAACATCCACAGTCCAGGTGTGTAATACAGATTCTCCACTTCCGAACCCGCTGAAAGTAACATTATAAGTGCCTGCTTTATCCCAGCCCCGGCTCATGGAAGCCATATTATTCAGGACCCGCTCCCCATTGACATACCATTCTTTTGTTGTAAAGATGTCCGGACTTACACTGAAAACAACACTCTCGCTAACGTTCCGCGTAAGTACGGCATCTGCAGGCGAAAATTCGATATTCTGTGCTGGAAGTTCATCGTCCTGACCTGGCTGGTCACCGGAACTTTCTCCCAGCGGCCAGGTCCAGCTGACAGGGCCATTAGCATTGGACCCTGTGAATTTTATTGTGTGGTTTCCTTCTGTCACGGGCCATGCATAATTAAGGGACCCTTTAGACACAGGTGAATCCGATCCGTCAACATACCATTCCATCTCAGTCAGAGGCTCATCTGTCCAGACTCTGAAGTTCTTCTTCTCACCGGGGTTGAACGGGTTATCAGTGCTTGGTGCAAAGCCTGTTAGGTGTGGGCCTTTTGAATCTTCAGGAATTATTGCCGTGATGGTGTAGGTTGGGACGTTTGGGTCCTTACGGTACCAGGAAGAATCAGGAGTGATTCCTGAGAGAGAAACAGTGCGACCTTCCGGAGTGGTGATAGTGGCGGTATAGGATAAGTTATTGTATGTCACAGTTGAGCTTTTGTATTTCTCAGCTAGTACAGGGGAATTTTTACGATCTGTCTCTGGCAGATCTGTTTGACCATTTGAATTTGTCCTGAACGTTGATTTATCATCACCGTAGGCATCAACACTCTGAACATTGGCTTTTAATGGATTTGTAAAAGAAAGTGTTGAATTTGGAATAGAATACCCAGTGTTGCTTTTTATAAGGATATCTGAGTAATAATAAAAGGCTGCTTCCACATTTGAATTACCATATAGTGTTGTTGTGTAATTAACGTTTATAAACCTCGAATTGATTGCCTCGGAAATCCATAAATCCTTTCTTTGACTATTTATAAAATTAGAGTCTATTAGAGTTATGTTTCCTACAGGCCTTCCATTTAAAGATATAAGTTGTGCCCCATAGGAACAATTTTTCGAGGTCATATTTATAATCTTTATACCATCGGAATAACCGCCAGTGAAAGCCTCACCAGCATTTTCAGAGTAATAATTTATTAAAGTAAAATTATCATTATTCGTTGATACATATATCCCTCGATCAATTCCAGCGTTATATGAAGCTATATTTGTTAATGTAACATTAGTACTACCAACCGAAAGAATATTGTTGCTGACTGAATCGTGTACAGTCATATTGTTTACTTTGTAATTATAACCTCCATGCAAGTCAAGACCATTATGACCAGAATTATATACAGTAATATTGTAAAACTGAATGTCATGTGTCGTAGGATCTGTTGCTTCTATTGAACTCCATCCTGTGCCATTAACGAATATATCGTGTGCTGATGAGTATTCGCTACCTCCCCAATATACCATAGCATAACACCCAGTTCCAGGATTCAGATAGTCTCCAGCATTCTCTACATATACATCGTATACTTCAGTATTATCACAATTATAGCATGATACAGCAGTTTTTTTTGTATTAGTTACGGACACGTTGTATATTTTTATATCATTTGAATTTCGGAAATTTAAGCCGCTGGTCGCATTCACGATAGTTATATTATACACGTCTTCTTTAATTCCATCTAATCTAATCCCACCTGCATCATGTATATAAAGATCATGAAATTTTCCTGATGCTCCAATCTCAGACCCTCCAGTAATTTCAATATTGTTTATATAAAAAGACTGTCCAAAAGTTAATATACCGTAATTTGGTTTGTTACCGAGTACCAGCTTGGAAACATCAGTATTATTTATGTAAAACTTCGATTGATACAAATCAAGAGTTGAATTTAAATACCATACATCACCATCATTAAATAACAGGCTATCGTTATTTATTTGAGTATCTAACCAGGTAAAATTAACGCCATTAGGTTCAGAATATACCCTGATCATATTATCGGATGGATAGTATTTTGCATATCCGGCACTTGCTGAGTATGACATGGTTATTAACAATATGGTAGCAATGAAACAACAAGTTAGTAATTTTATTTTTTTCACAGTAAATTATCCCCCCAAAATGAATTTATGAGCACATATCCTGAGAGCGCCAAAGAGATAATTTTCAAACAACCCTTGCAAAGGCGTACCTTCCTCAAAAAGTCTCTATTTTTTGCAAGGCTTTTAAGTTCAAATAACTTTTTAAATGGATGTTAATTTCTAGTCAATTCCACTAAAAAATTAACTTCTGTATAAATTGTTTTTAGACATGATTCAAGTTTGTCAATGATATCAGATCTCAATTCATCAATTGCATCAGTGTTCATATCTCTAGCAGCTCAATATTAATTTTGTTAGATAAAGGCTCAAGAAAACATTAGATATATTTTGAGAATTAAACTAGATATAAGTGATTGAATCTATTTTTTGTTTTGGGCATAATTTTATAGAAGTAGTATAACAACTATTTTTTGAAGATGGGAAAGATATCAAAACATATGTAATATGAGAGTTATAATAACCTAGATTCGGCAGGTTGCCATTAAAAAAGGAGTGTTTTATAGAGAACGTTTATGGAAATATGCTCAATAATTCCACTTGTTCGTCTGGTTTACAATAGCAGAACCTTATTCTTCCATACTAAACATTATTGCAAAAACGTTCGTTGATTATATATGAAATGGGGATTGAACCACATGTTAACCAGCTTTAGATCGAAGGGATATTTATAAATATTCAAAAAAACAGTATCAGTAAAAATATTTAAATTCCTAATGTCGACCTGCCGAGAGCAGGATAATAATGAAGTTCATGCGTATGTGGTCAAGAATTTTTTTGCCTGAAGACTATCGATTTTGCACCAGAAGTCTACCTCAAATTTTGCTCTATTTACATGGAAATAGATACTCTGTCCCATCCCATAATAGGTTAAAACATTGAATAATTATTGCTTAAATGGATATAATTTCTCATTATTTCTCACATAACTGGAAACACACGAAATGAAGTTTGGATCTTGGCTGTTTCAAATAGGGAACTTAGATTCACGTCCAAAATATGGACTAGTACTTCGATTCCAAATTACTGACATAAAACTGGAATTTGAAATCAACGCTGTTCAATGAACTCCTCTTAAAAGAACCACAGAAGGACACAAATAAACACGTATTGGATCCATATGATGTAAGTTATATTTTTCCGTGGTTTATTGAGGATATATGGAATCAATCCACTAGTTGAATTTTTAAATCTTTAATCGAAGAAGAAACTATAGAACGTATTAATTTTTTTCTGTTAACTAATTTTGTATCTTTCCTAAACAAAATTTTTAGAGCAAGACCTTTATCCCCACACCGGATATTATGTCTAGCAGTAAACACTTCCTGATACTCAATGTACTCCTCTAAATCATCCAATATATCTGCTGGAAAATCCCCACTTATTAAAAACTTACGTGCCGAATCTACAAAAGGATGAGATTCAGCAGGCTCTTTTCTCTTACCTGCACTGTTGGCAATATCTTGATGATAAATCGCTCCAATTTCTCTATTATACGCTATAGGGTATTTCAATGCTATTCGCCCCCATAAATCAACATCTTCACCCCACCAAAAGCCTACTCTAAAACCTCCTAATTCCAAAAACACTTGCTTTGGCACTACTACACTAGACGAACAAAAAATATAATATCCTTTTTTAGCTATCTTAAAATAATTAGTCACCAAACCTTCCTTCGGAATTAAACGATTTAGTTCAGTATCTTGGTTCAATATATCGTTATTGCCATATTCGTTTACGTAACTCATAGCGTATAAACCTGCAGATGGAAATTTTTTTATCAGATTCAACATCATCTCCAAAAAATTAGGTGCCCATTCGTCATCAGCATCTAAAAAGGCTATGAACCCAGATCTTCCTTCCTTAGCTCCCCTATTTCTTGCTGCCGAAACCCCTGAATTTATTTGTTGAATTAAATGGATTCGAGAATCTTTAAATTCTTTGACTATTTCAACACTTTTATCTGTCGAGCCATCATCTACTACAACTATTTCAAAATCCTGGATAGTTTGACTGAGAACAGATTCTAACGCTCTTTTGATATATGCTTCCTTATTATACAAGGGAATAACTACTGATACCTTAGGAATCATTTTTGTTGCTCCAAAACTTCCTGAAGATGCTTTCCTGCCATTAATGCTTTCTTCTGTATTGTCGGGATATTAATATTCAGTACAAATTAGTGAACGCTGTCAAACTCAGGTAATAATTTTGGGAATACGAACCTTAGTTGTTCAATCTTTTTTTAAGACCATCAACTTCGGTCGTATTTAAGAAAGGACATACATCCAAAAGTTTTCCTAGGTCTATGTCTATCTTATAATCCTTATATTCGCTGTGAATATCCTGAATCATAGTATTTTCTGTAATTCTAAAAGGTCTTTCGTTTATTCTTCCGACTGATTCAAAGTAATCATAGAATTTAAATCCGCTTCCAACAACATTTTCTGAGAATTCAATCCATATTGAGGGAATTCCATATGCATCTGCAGCAATAATACCATGTAAAGAACTAGATGCGATTACCTCACATTTACAGATATCATCTACAACTTCATTTATCCCAGATAATATATTTATAACTAAAACATCAGGATTATTTTTAAAAATATTTACTAATTCACTACTTTGATCTACATGATGAGGTATGACACCCAGACGATATTCTTTTTTAACATTGGGTTTATAAAATAATGGATATAATAACGCAGGATCTCCATATATTTTTGGGCAATCTATTCCTTGATTAATGATCAGCTCTCTTGTTAATGGTCCTCTAACAGCACATATTTTAATAGGTTTTACTTTAAATAGAGAAGTAGAAGATATAAATCCAGAACCCCATACCACTAAATTTTTAGTTGAGGAATTTCCTAATATACTTCCAACGACACTGTATACATTTTGATTCTTAAAGTTAATTATTTCTTTTGATAATATAGGCTTTTTTCCAGATAAATGTTCTATAAGAAAGGGATTAAGTGAATCTCCCCAATTACGTCCTCCATCTCCAGTCCACCAATATGCTATCAGTGGTTTTTCTTTGAAGATTAAAAGTTTTAATGTATTTTTTATAGTTTTCTTACTTAGCATGTTTTTCATTTTGGATTTTATATTTATAAAGTAAATAATTAGTCCATGTTTAATCGTCACATCAGCAGGAAAGATTTTGTACATTTCTATTCCTCCACATATTTCAAAATATACCTTCAACATATCTTCTATGCTTTATTTTCCACTGTTGTTAAAAGGCATATTTAAAGTCATAAACCATTTTTTGTACAATTCTTTTTTAGCTGGCACATATTTTCACAATTATTAATTGAATTAATGGGGCTTAGTGGGACGCAATGCAACACATATCCAGCAACTACGCAAAGATCACTACATCTATCAATTACTTTTAACTTCAAGTTTAAACCTTCTTTTTATTATAACTGGTATAAAAGAGTAAACCATTTCCTTCTCTACTTGATTCAGACCTATGGACCATAATACCATAAGATATGCAAAACAAACAATTATGCAGTAGAATACTAAAGATATTAGAGTGGAAACATTTACGAAATGAGTAAATAGAACGATAAGCCCTGAAATAGTTAACATCGCTATGATTCCCGGGATCATTGAACTTACGAAAGTATATTTAGAGATATGTAATAATTTTGTTGCATACCAAGGAGTAAAAAATGAATTCTTCAATGTTAGCATAATAGCTCCTGCGAGCGCTACTCCATAGTACCCCCATCCTGTAACGTATGAAATTACTATTGCAAGCAAGAAGTTTCCCACCCCCATAAATAAAGTGACTATTCCAGGAATACGTACCTTGTTGAAGGATACATTAATCGGAAAGAGAGGAAGTACAGATAAATTGATAATAAGATGACCCATGAGTACCCAGAGAAGTGGAGATAGTCTTGCAAATTCCGGACCGATCCAAATAGAAAGAATTTGGGGAGCAAAACCACATATGCAACCAATTGGTAGAGCCATTGCAAGCCCCATGAATTTTACAGAACTTTTAGAGACAGAAATCATTTTATCAAACTGGCTCCTCGCGTAATAAGTTAGGATAACCGGTGTTAATATCCCAGCCAGAACCGCTCCCATTGATCTTAACAATCTACTCCAGGTTAGTAATGCAGCATACTCTCCCCCAGCAATAGATCCAAATAATTTGTTAACTATAATTAAATCCATTTGTAAAAACAACAGAGTTCCAACCTGATTTATAATCAACCAATTTCCCGTACTAGCTATTTCTTTTATTTCAGATATTTTAAAGTCTGATAGATTTACTTTAAAATGGGGGTTTACTTTTTTTGATAAGTATACAGTTGCTATAAAAACAATTATTGAAGCTATGAGGTTAGCAAATCCAATGTGGCTTAACATAGGAGTGTAGTTGGAAAATAATAGAACAATAACCCCAACTTTAATAAAGAGATTAGAAATACTCAAAATATTTTGTAAATCTAGACGATTGTATGCAAACAATGAGACTCCAAAAACTCCACCGAAAGTAGAAATCAAAAAAGAAAGTATAGTCCCCAAAAAAAGTAAATAAGCATCATATCTCTGGTTTATCGGGACTTCAAAGAAAACAGGTGTGTAATATGAAACAATTATAATAACTGGTAAAGACAGCAAAGAGATTCCAAGCATTCCGAATAAGGATGTATTGAATATAATATTTGCTTTATTGAAGTCTCCCCTTTGCAAATCAACAGTTAGATACCTCGATACCGAACTGTTAAGTGATTGAATTACAAGATTTACATAATTAGTTATAGAAGTTGCAAGAGGTACAAGTGCGTAACTTGCTACTCCAAGAGTATCTATATAATACGGCACTAAAAATACTCCAATAAGGAGACTTACCAAAAAAGATACTATGTTTGTAATAAGGTTTTTTGGCAATTGAGTTCTGAAATTCTGTTGTTTACTATTAACATTTAACAAGAATACGCCTCATTTTTAATTTATTTATACCTTAAAGTAAGTTTCCTTATTTACAAAATATCAAATACCATAATACATTAGACAGAAATTAAAACCTTAAGTTATCTTTTCGCCAATATTTTTTCCCAATATTTTAGAGCCCTTGCGTTATGTTTAGGTTTTACCAAAGAATTAGTCTCATTAAAGTCGTTTTTTATCATAACGATACTGACAACCAATGAAATTAGTTAAATTGATTATATATTTTTAGATACTCATCTGCAATGTTGTCCCAACTGTAATTGCGAGCAAATTTTTTTTGATCATTGTGGATATTTATATCATACTTTTTTTCAACCAATCTTTCAATGGCATTAAATATTCCATCTACAGTAGGTTCAAAAGTATAAAATGTATATCCATCTCTTTTAACAAAATCATTTATACCTGTATTGTATGAGTACATTACTGGGCCATTAACAGAACTTAAAGCTTCGAGAACTGCAAGAGAAAAGGGTTCGTATACAGATGGATAAATAGCAGCATTTACAGATTGCAAATAGGATCTTAAGGTGTTCAATGGTACCTTTCCTAAAAAAACCACATTTTTGTCAATTCCTAACTTTGTGCTCAGGATTTTAAGGTATTCTCTCTGTGGACCCTCTCCTGCGATATAAAGCATTATAGGATGTATCTTATTCATGGACTCATATTTTTTTAGGACATTGCAAAATCCCTTAAGTAAAACATCTACTCCTTTTTCAGGTGCAAGTCTTCCATGATAAAATATATTTGTGTTTTGTCCAAATTCTCCTTTTAAATCAATTTGAATATTTTCTTCCATTTTTGATTTGAGCCAGAAGTCATCGATTCCATTTGGAATCACTTGTACATTATTTAAACCATAATTTGACTCAAATAATTTTTTCATAACAAACGAATTTACAACTATTACATCAGCACTTCTCAATATTAGTGGGGTCAGTACATAAGTAGGAAGATTAAATAAACAACTCATATCACGATTTGCTAGCTTTATTTTGAACTCCGTTCGAGTCTCACCGTGATAGTTTATTATCAGTTTGGAGCGTTTCGATAAGCTCAAAAGATAAAGCAAAAATTTTTTGTTGGGATAAATAAGTGGACTCATTGAAAAATGAATGATCTCGTTTTCAAGATATACAAGTTCTTTTATTGAAATGATTCTTACATTTTTTTTTTCATTTTCTATTTCAACAGTATCTTTTTTATTTTGTAGAAAAACTAAAATATCGCTATTCACCTTTTTTTTTAATGAATTAAATAGACATCTTCCCACTGCTGAAGGTGCACCGGCTTTTGATGGATAATAATAGATTAATTGACTTGTCATTCAGACTCATTCCCTTAACGTTTTTTCGTATAATTTTACTGTCTCATCAGTTATAGAACTCCAGGAAAATCGTTCTGCCTTCTTCTTTGCCAATTTTCCCATTTCTTCGCTTAATTTTTTGTTTTCTAATAGTTCAATTATTTTTTTAGCCAGCTCGCAATAATCCCCGAACTCAAATAAGAATCCAGTATCACCATCATCTACAAGGTATGGAATCCCTCCTACATTCGATGCTACTACTGGTTTTCCTGATGCCATCGCTTCTAATGTAGTAAAAGAAAAAGATTCAAACGAAGATGGAATAACACAAATATCTATCGATTCATAATAAGAAATTTTCTCTTCTCCTTTTATATATCCTAAAAAAGTAACATTATTTTGCAGATTTAATTTCTCAATTAAAATGTTCAATTTTTTATATTGGGGACCAGAACCCGCTATATATAAGTGAATATTTTGAATGGATTCTTGAATTATAGGTAGTGATTTAATTAATATATCTACACCTTTCTGTTTAACCAGCCTCCCTATAAAAAATAAAGAAGGATGGTTTAAGTTTCTCAGCTTTTTTATATTCTCATGCTCACTAATGTTTATCCCGTTAGGTATCACTGAAATTTTAGAAGGATTTGCACCTTTTTTTTCAACAATATTTTTTATAGCAGGAGAAACTGCAATTAGTCTATCCGCTTTTCTAATAGCAGTTTTTTCTAAAAAACCATATAAGTAATTTTTAAGAAACAGTCTTCCTTTTATAGAGTTTTTTGAATCGATCGCAACTATACCATGGAGAGTTATAACAACTTTATAGTTTTTTTTAAGAATAAATGGTAGAAGCGAATATGGTGGATGGGTCCCATGTATATGAACTATGTCTGGTTTTATTTCATCAATTTTTTTTTTGATTTGCTGGGGGAGATAAAAATATTTTGAGAAAGGATAATCTAAATAGTTATCTTTTTTTCCGTCAATTTTGCACATCATAGGGGTAATAACATTAAGTTGCTCTATTTCATGCCTCTTAAGAAGTTCATTAGATAAGTGGTGAGTATGAGTATAAATTCCATGTTCCTCATTTGGAAAATGGTCGTGAATCATCAGAATTTTCATATTCGCCTCAATATTAAACCGACCATATTTTTATACGATCACCATCATAAATTAAGTCATTATTTTCTTCTACAGAACCTATTATTTTTCCTCTTCTTGATCTGACATCATACACAACATATTTTATATCATATTTTTCAATAAAATTTTGTATACGTCTATCTTTAATATCAAAGTTCATCACCCATTCATATTCCCCCAGCTTCGAAGTCCCACCTTGTTGATAATATGGACCTTCAAAATAATAATCTAAACTTGTATATGAATTCCCTAATGTGTTATTCAAAACTTCAGCT
Organism: Methanosarcina sp. 2.H.T.1A.6; assembly: GCF_000979455.1. Taxonomy (GTDB): domain Archaea; phylum Halobacteriota; class Methanosarcinia; order Methanosarcinales; family Methanosarcinaceae; genus Methanosarcina. The sequence goes on along the minus strand of NZ_JJOY01000036.1, from coordinate 9,979 downwards.
TCATTAACAAACCCGTACACAAGTTCAAGAGGTGGTAAGGAAGGAAATTCAATGTGCCCATTTGAAATAGCTAACATTCTCCAGATTGAGCCAATAGTCGTAAATACATGTGAATTTTGGGGAATATATGATCTTGCCCAAATCCCTGATTGATTTGTCTTTTCATCCATATACCAATTTTGTTGTGAATCCCCTGTACGATAGTGATTATAATAACTAGAAAAAAGGATTGAGCTCATTACAATGGATATAATAAATAATGTATTTAATTTCTTACTGCTGATAATAAATAAACTATTTTTAAATGCAATGGCTATAAAAAAGATAACAAATGGAATTATTATAAATTTTCCATAAGTACTTGAATAGGATATGGGTATAAAAAATAGTGTGGAAATTAAAATAAACCAGTTATCAGAGCCTTTTTCCTTTTTGTAGATACTATATATCAATCCTCCTAAAGCGAAAAAGATTGCTGGACCGACATAACGTGCAGTTGTTATAAAGATAACTATAAGGTACTGATAGCGAGACCCTACTACAAATAATTTCATAAAAAACGGAGCTAAAATAGTGAATAAAAGTAAAAAAATGTATATATGGATGAAGTTTACTTTTTTAAGTAGATCCAATTTTTCACTATTAATAGTTATTTTTATTTCCTTTTTTGTAATTGTTTTTATCTTCAACCCCAAATAAATTATAATCATAGTAAATATCAGAGGGAGAGCAAAATATGAGAAGTTATGAACCGAACGAAGATATACTAAAAAAATTATTATAAAAGTCGATTTTCTCCATAATCTGTCTTCTTTTAATAGGAAGTAAAAAATAAGGGGAAACATGACCATGAACATTCCTCTAGTACTTGCGTCAAAAGAAGTAAATTGCAAAATACCTTGAGACGTTGAGAAAAAAAAAGCAAATATGTATTTAAATAAAACATTATCGTATAAAGCTCCGGCCATTAAATAAGCAGTAAAAATGCTAAAAACTCCCAGAATCATGCAATATAAAAGGATAACTTTTTCCATATCTAGATTTGAAAGTTGAGATATTCCTGACAGAAAAAAAGGAACTGCGCTTGCATACGAATATGAGTATAATCCAAATGCTGATAAGGAATTAACCCACCAACGAGCGGTTCCGGACTCAGAAATTGAATTAGCTAACGCATGGATCTGATAAGAGTCGTTCCCGATTTCATGAGGTATTGAGGGGATTCTTAATATGATATTAAGAATTATCAATAACATAAAAAAAATTACTTTCTTACGCTGTGAAATCTCATTTTTGAGCATAGGATCTCCCTCAGTCTGTTGTTTTTATAATAACCTATTACTTCCGGGTCATCAATCCTTGGGGCATTCTTGATGTATTCTGAAAAGTATCCAGATATATATGCTAACCCTACTCCATTTCTAAAATATTTATTTCTACTATGCAATAGCTTTATACCTTTTAGTATGACATGAATTGGTGTGTAACCAATAAAATAATTATTTGCACCAAGTTTTGTATATCCTTTCCACTGCCCTTCTGCACTAGCGTAGGCTCTTGTGGATATAGCTTTGATATGTTCAAACTGTCTGGTATCCCATCCCTGAATTTTGGCTTTTACATTTGAGACACTATCAGGACTACAGGTTAGCAAGTAACCTCCTGTATTCTCAAAGCATTTTTTTCTCCATAGTCTGGCACCACCAGAAGGTAAATCATCTCTGAAATCACTCCAGATGATTTTGTCATTTACTATATTTCCTATGTGCCCACTACAAATTCCCAGGTTTTGGTTTTTTCCCATTTCGATAATTAGCGAATCAAAATAGTTATTTTCAAGAATTATATCAGCATCGATACTACCAATATAATTGTACTCAAGGAGATTTTCTTTGCAGTAATTGATCGCATAATCAAATCCGGTTCGATAAACATGTGACACGTGTATTCCCAGGTCTCTGGGCTTTTCATTCAGCCTTATGTTTTTAACCCACTTATGCTTTGAAGTCAGATCTTGCAGTATATCGGGGGTTTTGTCTGTACTTCCATCGTCAACAATAACCCATATTATTGGCTTTACTGTCTGGGTAAGTACAGATTCTGCAAGTTTTGGGAGGCTTTTTTCCTCATTCTTGCATGGAGTCACAAGTATGTAGCTATTTATCTCCATATGCTGTCATCCATTCGAATCACTTCAAAGCATTCAGCGTATTTGTATCCCATTGCCCATCCATAATGTACTGCCATTGATTTCACGTGTTCGATCAGTACTTCACTGCCGAATTTTTTGTATTGTGTCTCGTACGCACGTATGGCTTTTAATTTAGTTTCAAGAGTTTCTGTAATATCTACAAAAAATTGAGGCCTAAAAGCGAATACATTAGGTCTATATGGGAGTGTCGAACCGCTAAGTACGTTCTTTACCCTTCCCTGGCGAGAAACTGCAAACATTATATCTGCTGCAGCTTTGTGATCCTGATGTGAGTCAAAGGGATGGTGAGAAATAAATACATCAGGCTTTAATTCGTCAACAATGGAATCTACCTTAGTTATTGTGTCCCCATTTGCTTGAAGATCTTTTGTAGAATAATCAAGGAAAATAACATCTTTTATTCCCAATATTTTAGAAGCTTTTTTGGCCTCATCTCTCAATTGTTTATCATAATAGGTATTTCCATTTATATCCGTATATCCTCCTGCTGTTAAAATTAGCAGGTATACGTCACACCCTCTTTTTGCAAACTTAGCAAGAGACCCTCCAGCTTCAAGTTCCATATCGTCCGGATGAGCTCCCATCGCAAGAATTTTGGTTGTCATAGGTCCTTCCTATATATGTGATTGTCATTCATTAAGCATATATTTCGAAAGTTATTTTTTTCATAAAATCTTTTTGCGATTAGATTGTCTTTGTAGACCTTTAATGTAAGATATTTTATATATATATCTGCATCTTTGATCACTTCATTTATTAGTTTGCTACCAATACCCATTTTTTGATATTCTTGTTTGATAGCAAATCTATGTATATGCAAATTTTCTTTATTTTTTACAGAACATATAATATATCCAGCAATTTCACTACCAATAAAGAAAACATAACTATTATCCCACTTTCCATCAAGATCAATTATAAAATTATCATATTGCCATTTCTCATCCGTATTAATGACCTTATCAATCTCAATGAACTCTGAGATTCTCTCTGATATCATTCCTTTTGTTAGTTTCAAAATACTCATTATGGAATTCTTCCTGTATTGAACATAGCATCAATAGCCGACATGTTTGGTTCAAATCCATTGTACTGTTGCTGATAAGCTGGATGTTTGAATTCCTGAAAAATTACCTCTATGTCTTGTTTCTCGAACAGCTGCAGATCAAGGTAATCCTTACCCATAGGACCTGAAAGATAGGTATCTCCGCCAATTTCGCTTACAAGATCAACAAGTTTTTCTGTCGACTTGGAAGTGAATCCGAATTCACTGGAATAGACTATCCTAGTATCAATATCAAATGATTTCATCAGAAATTCGATTAGCTTTATGTTTATATCGATCAGCATATCGTATTCCTGCTCATATATCCTGCGAATATCTTTTTCAAAATTTGGATAATAAGGGGTTTTTTTGTAATTATCGTGTATTTCTTTTAAGTGAGCTTCATGCCAGGTTGTTCCTTCTGTTTCAACTTTATCTCTTATTTTTATCTGATTGATGGGAATATGTTTCTTTTCAACCGGAACAGTCAGCCATTTCCACCCATGATATATTTTTATCCTGTTACGGTGTTGGAAATCCCCTTTGGTGAATTGGGCATCATCGTAAATAACGAATACATCTGATTTCCTCAGTTTATCAAAAAAACCGAGATATGGCAAGTAATTTGGTTGATGTATCCCGACTATCATGTTTCCCCACGCGCTTATGTATGCTACTTTTAAAGTATTTATATTTTTATATTTGCAAGTAAAATATTGAAATTAGAAGAATTACATACTACTACTTAGTTACTTTATAGAAGTAATGTTCAGATTGATTTCCCTTTCTTTTCAATCACATTAACCATAAATTCAACAACATCAATCTTTTCTTTCAGCATTTTTTCCCTCATTAAAAACCATTCTTCCTTTAATTCATTTTTTTTCAGTAAAGATGTAGCTTTATCCAGTGCAACTTTACTATCTGAGATTGTATATGCCAATCCGTATTTTTCTTCAAGTTCGTCAAGATATCCACGTCTTGTGTTTGAAACGTATATTGAAGGAATTCCCAGAATAGCAGATTCAGATGCCATCGTGGCACCTTCTCCAATACAGAGTTTGGAATGAAAAAGTATGTCGTGTAATTCACGGGGCTCAAATTTCAACTGATAAACTTCTATTGTTTTCCAGGGTGCAACTTCTGAAGAGATTATTACTCTTCCGTGTTCTTCAAGTACTTTGATGTATTCTTTTAGCTCTTCTTCTGTTTTAAATGAAAAGCCGCTTGCTCCAATATCATGATGGGAAGATAGAGCCGACAGGCGCAATATTATGTAGTCATTATCTAACCCGTATTTCGTGAGAACTTCTTTTTTTGGTGTGAAATATTTTGGGTGTAAATAAGCTAACTCGTAATATCCGTTAAATCGTTCCTGTTTTGGTCCGAGGTCAAGATAGAACGATGTAGAAGTGTAAACTCTGTCTGTGAAAGGGAGCATTAATTTTATTGCAGGTCCTGCAATCTCCGTATCTATAAATGCCAAATGTGGTTTTCCAAGTAACTTACTTACCTGTGCGGAATAGGGGGATCCGGGACTTATGAAGATGTCTGGCTGGAACTTTTTTGCTATATTGTAAAGCCAGATATCGTTTCTAATTACTCCAAAAGCTTTCCCAACCATGCTTTTATAATAGGGGCCGAACTCACAACTTAATCCACATTCGTTTATTATTCGTCTTGTGTTCTCTTTAGCCCTTGCTACTATTTTGATATCATGTCCCCTGTTTTGAAGTTCTGATATTACGTTTTGAAAAACGTTTACGTCCTTTGGATGACCTATATCCAGTATAATTTTCACTTTACCCTTACCTCCCCCGTTTTTTTAGCAGGGACCCCTGCTACTATCGTGTAAGGTAGGACGTTTTTTGTTACCACTGCTCCCGCACCAATCACAGCTCCGGTTCCGACTTTTATATCGGGTAATATTATTACACCGGCGCCGATCCATGCATCATCTTCGATTACAATCCTACCATTTACGGTTTTTACATAGGGACTGATTCTTGAAAAATTGGGGTCAGAAGAAGTTACAAAAATTGATCCGGGTGCAATAGAAACTCTGTCCCCAATTACAAGGTTGTTCTTATCGGACAACTTATCAACTATTATCACTCTTTCCCCTACGTACACCTTTTTTCCAATGGTGTAGCTACAGGCTCTTAGTAGCATAATTCTAAGGCCATTTACTGGAGCTATCGATGCAAATACTTTGCATATCTTCTTAGTTAGTTTTCTGCCAAAAGACATGATATCATAGCATCTGACACTTTTTTAAGCTCATCTTCTTTCAACATATAATGATTGGGAATCGTCAATATCCTATCTGCAACCTTTTCGGTATTGGGACAATCTCCTTTATATCCGTAATTTATTCTTGCTATAGCCGGTGTTTTGCTGAATAGTTTAGTCGTATCGATCCCCTTTGTCCTCAAAGACTCACATACCTTATCCCTTTCGGATTCTTCATTCACCTGTACCGGGAAAAGGTAATAGTTGCAGTAAGTATCTTTAGTCTCGAAAGGTAATTTTAGATCCATGCCTTTCAGATATTCAATGAGATATTGAGAATTTTGTCTCTGCTGTTCCACTTTCTCCTGAAAATCCTGCAGCTTTTTAGCAACAACCTGTAGATCAGTATTTCGAATTTTTGCAGTTTTGAAAGAGTATTTGTTCATCAGGTCAACTTTATCTTCAATCCTGCTCCCAAGAGGCAGCGAAACCAGTCCAAACCATGGCCTATGATATAATGTAGAGCGTGCACAGGTTTTTATTGTGTGTTTGATTTCATCGGTTCCGGAAGGTTCTGGCAGCTTTTGTATCTCTTTTTTCACATTTTCTGCAAGCTCCGGATTTCTGGTAGTTACCATTCCTCCTTCTCCGGCTGAGATGTACTTTCCAGTTCGGAAACTGAAGAATCCTGCAGTTGCAATCGTTCCTGCCAGCTTTCCTTTATATTGGCTTAAAAGGGCGTGAGCACAGTCTTCAATAACTGGCTTTTCACCTGCAATTTTTTGAATTTTATCGAGATCTGCAGGCCTTCCGAAAGTGTGTATTGCAATAACGGCTTCGATGTCGTCAATTTTCTTTTCAAGATGTTCAGGACTTACTGTATAGTTGTCAGAATCTATGTCAAGGAAGAACGGTTTGTGGCCAGCCTGAATTATGGCATCAAACACACTGGGACAACAATAAAGTGGTACTCCAACGTTTGAGTTTGCCGGAAGGTTCAGGGCCATAAGGATCACGTAAAGGGAAGTCCTTCCACTGTTGGTAAACCCAATTGATGAATTGCAAAACAATTCTGTTAACTGAGAGGTATCTGCTTTAGTTTTAAGGTTCGTCAGAGAGTCTATGAAATCTTTCATACCATAATCTATGTTGAATCGTGGAATCAGCATTGGATCAGGTTTAATGGAACTCATGTTTATACTCCCTAGAATATTCAGTCTCTAACTTGGCATCTGTTTTTAAGAATCAGATTCCTATGTGAACATATTTCCCAACAGTTTTGTAAACTTTCAATCCCGATTTCATGATTTCTTCTCTAGCCCTGCTGTGGATCTTTTTATATCTCCCATAATTCACTTCCTCCCCGCCAAACCGCTTCTTAAACTCCCTTACTCCGTAGGGCTTGTCGGGATGGCCTGCTCCTCCGAAATCAAATACTTTTTCTTTGCCTGCGTATTCCGAGAGCATATGCCAGACAACGGCTTCGTTTACGTAGTTTATTTCCTGTTTTGAGCCTGCGTACCAGTCGTGTACCTGGCCCTTATACTTCAGGACTACCCTTGAGCCGACAACTTCGCCTTCCAGGGTTGCAAGGTAGAAATCTATAAGTCTCTTATCGGAAAGTTTATCGTAGGCGCTTTCAAGGAGAGAGATATCTGCAAGGGGGAGCCTTACGTTTTTATAGGTCTCCTCAATTACTTTATAGCAGTCTTTTATTTCGTCTCTCGTTTCGATTTTCCTAACCTGGATTCCTACTTTTTCAGCTCTGTTTATCCCTTTTCTGCGGGGTTTGTGGATATCTCCCCAGATCTTTTCAGCAGGGCGGTTGAGGTCGATCAGGTAATTTAAGTGGGGCTCGTACTGGTATCCCAGAGATTCCAGCATCCCTTTCGAGTTTTCAGTGTCCCAGAGGTTGCGGATCTGGGTGTAGATTGCTCTGTTGTGCAGAAATTTCTCGTAGTAATTGAGCAATTTCTCAAGAGCTTCAAGCCCTTTTTTGCCTTCAACAAAAAGAGGCCCGTTGTTGATGATTGACCTTGAGGAAATTGACCCGACAAAGCCGGGAGCGTCTCTTATGATGACCGCCTGCAGGACTGCGAGTATCTCTCCGCTTTCGGGCTCAACTGCAGCAAGCGAAATAGGTTCATAGTTTTTAGTTGACCTGTATACATCTGCCATTGCACAGGTCTGGAAAATATTTCCCTCCGGATGATTGAATACAAAATCGTCCCATTTATCCCGGTCAATCGACTCCGTAATTTCAATCACTTTAAAGCCCCGCAGTCATAGTATCCTTTTTTTGGGTCCTGCTTCTGTACCACACAATCCCCGCCTTCCCGACATTCTTCACGTTCTGGAACAGCAGTTCCTTTGTCCAGCCGCCAAAGTCTTCGCACCACCTGTTGGGGTGCACGAGCAGGCAGATCTGGGAAACTTTTTCGCTCTGGATCAGGCGGATCACATCATCAGTCGAAGAAATTGCCCTGGGGTTTGCTTTTGCATTTGTCCCGGATTTACTTTCGGATTTACTTCCGGACTTGCCCTCGGATTTGTCCCCAGAAATATCTCCGGGCCTGTCAATCGTGTCCTTGACCCGGATCTTCAAGTCCGCCCAGGTCCTTCCTGTGTCGGTAAGGTAAAAGACTTTATTATAATCAATTGAGAGGTATGGTTCACCTGCAAGCCCGAAATCCCTGAAATCATACTTCTGCCACAGGTCCCGGTTTGACCAGGGTTTGAGGGGGTTCCCGTGCATGCATACCGTATTTATTTCGGTGACGTTTTCGGTAACTTTCCTGAGGTCTTCGAGTTCGGTTTTGAAAATCTCAATTGCTTTATCCGTATCTCCATTTGCCTTATCCATAACTTCGTAATGGAAACCGATTTCATGCCCCATTTCTGCCATCTGGAGAATAATATCAGGCTTGAACGTCTCTTCAATATGCCGGAAATAGTATGTGGACTTTATTCCGTAGCTGTGTTCAAGTTTTGCCATCTCAAGGTTTCGGTTAACCGCACGGTCCACGTCATGTCTGAGGATAATGCATTTCACGGGTTTGTTTTTAAGAAAATCATATACCGTGCAGGTAGAATAATCTGTTTTTTTGATCGCCTGCAGCAAACTTTCATACTTTGTTAAAGTGAAGTCCCTCAACTTTGACGCCCCCGTTTTTGGCCTGAAGGGGATGATCTTTAATCTGTCTCCCGGTGCCTGAAATTTAATTTGTTTCGTAATTTGTTTCGTAATTTGTTTCGTAGTTTCAGTCCATATCGGATTAAAAATTCATATTTATATAATAGATTTTTTGAGTTTCAATTGATTTTTGTTTCAATTTTTTGTAATCCCAGAGGATCAGTTAGAAGGTTTCCCCTCTAATTTATTTTTTTAGCTTAAAATGTCACGCCTTTAATATATATCCCTTACTATTTTGAATTTTATTTAAAAGTTATCCTGAAGATTGCTTATAACTTTTAGGAAAGTTTTTAAGCAAATTGCTCAAATTATATATTCATGTGGATGAGTAGGTATGATGGACGAAGAAAATAAAAACCTGGTTCTAATTTTACTGGTCCTTGCATTATTTACAGGAATGGCAGTTGAGGTAAGTGAAGGCTCCACTACTGTTGGAGTTATCCTCTTTCTTGCTTCTGTACTTTTGTTGACAAGAATTAATTTCAAGCATGTGGGGAATTCCGGCTTGCTGAAAAAATCGAAAACGTATTTTGTCATAGGGGCTTTCATAGTTGCAGCCGACCTCTATTATAATTTCAAAAACGGTGGGGAACTTGGAACCCTGGATGTTATGACATTATTCTTCGGAGCCTCTTTAATCGGGACTCAGCTTCAAAACCCGCAGATTGAACGAGTCTCCAGGTTCGGAATGTCCATTTCATCTGTTTTTGTGATACTGTACCTTATCTTCTATACTATGTTTGCTTTCTTAAACATTGATTTCCTGCACAAGTTCGACCATTATTTCATACTTCTTCCGACTGTGAAGCTGGTCGGTATGACAGGAATTCCACTGGAAGTAATCGCTACTGAAACTGTCAGGGTCAGCGGCGTTGAAGAAATGATTGTAGTTATTGGGGGACCCTGTTCAGGCCTGTACTCCATGTTCCTCTTAATTGGAATCGTCTTTGGGTACAGTCGAATTGAAAACATGGAAGTAAACAAAACCCTGAAGATGCTTGGGTTCTGTGTGGCGGTTGCGTACATCTCAAATTTATTTAGAGTTGTTGTTCTTTATTTAACTGCTTATTATTATGGGCAGGAAACAATGATGCTGGTGCACACCCACATAGGCTGGATTATTTTTGCAACTGTCGCGGCAGGTATAATGTACTTTATAGAATTAAAAAGATGAAGTTACTTTATAAGAACTAAAAAGGTCAACTACCCCTGAGCTAAAGACTCAGGGGCTTGTCTAACAAGCCCTGGTTGACCAGATCACCGATTAGGAGCAACGGAAAATCGGTAAACGATAGGA
>NZ_JJOY01000051.1 GCF_000979455.1 Methanosarcina sp. 2.H.T.1A.6 | reverse complement strand
CAGAGAAAGGTTTAGAGAAGAATGGTTTTAATGAGAATGAGACATGAAAAACACTATTGGTAGATGGAAATAAGTTCTTAACCGATGACCAATGAAAATATTTTAATTTATGGAATCCGTTTTCCCGGGAAAAAAATACAATCAACAGAAACTAAAAATATAATCTGACAGTTCCTGCACAGTCAGAGATTTCCATAACATCCAAAACCAGATATATTTAAATAATCGCAAGCACTCTAAAACCCAAGAAATTCTTATACTTATTTCCCAATCATGGAGTGTCTTTATGACAGAATCGGAAATTCCAAAAGAATATAACGCAAACGAGGTTGAGGAAAAGTGGATGGAGAAGTGGAACCTCTCCATGTACCACTTCAACTGGGGAGAAGATACCCGTCCCCAGTATATTATTGATACCCCGCCTCCCTATCCTACAGGCAATTTTCACATCGGAAACGCGCTCAACTGGTGCTATATAGACTTTATAGCCAGATACAAACGCATGCAGGGATATAACGTAATGTTCCCCCAGGGCTGGGACTGCCACGGCCTGCCAACGGAAGTTAAGGTTGAAGAAATCCATGGCATTACGAAAAACCAGGTTCCCAGAGCGGAGTTCCGCAGGATGTGCAGGGAGCTTACGGGAGGAAACATCGACAAGATGCGCAAAACAATGCTGCGTCTGGGCTTTTCCGTGGACTGGAGCAACGAATTCGTTACCATGGAGCCCTCATACTTTGTAAAGACACAGAAGTCCTTTGTCAGAATGTACAACGGCGGGCATATTTATCACGAAGACCACCCTGTCAACTGGTGCCCCCGCTGTGAAACTGCCATTGCTTTTGCAGAAGTAGAGTATGATGCCGGGCAAACGAAACTTAACTTTGTCCACTTTGATAAGGTAGATATCGCAACTACAAGGCCAGAACTGATGGCAGCCTGTGTTGCCGTGGCCGTAAGCCCCAAAGACGAACGCTACAAAGCATACGTAGGGCAGACCCTCACAGTACCTATCTTCGGGCAGAAAGTGCCACTGATTGCAGACGAAGCTGTTGAGCCTGAATTCGGGACCGGCGCTGTTATGATCTGTACCTTCGGGGACAAGCAGGACGTGCGCTGGTGGTTAAAGTATGGACTGCCTCTGGTAAAAGCCATCGACAAACAGGGCAAGATGACAAAAGCAGCAGGCAAATATGAGGGAATGAGCCTGACCGAATGCAGGGAAGCTGTAATTGCAGACCTGAAAGCCGGGAGTTTCCTCTATGACCAGAAGCCCCTTGATCAGAATGTAGGGCTCTGCTGGCGCTGCGACACTCCTATTGAAATCCTTTCCGAGCCCCAGTGGTTCGTAAAAATTAACCATGAGGGTATCCTGAAAGCTGCAGATGAGATAAAATGGTACCCTGAATATATGAAAGTCAGGCTCCAGAACTGGACAGGCACGATGGAATGGGACTGGTGTATCTCCAGGCAGAGGATCTTTGCAACCCCGATTCCCATCTGGTACTGCAAAAAGTGCGGAGAGGTCATGATTGCCGAAGAGAGCTGGCTCCCGATCGACCCCAACGAAAATGCACCAAAAAGAGCCTGTGCCTGCGGTTCAACTGAGTTTGAACCTGAGACAGATGTACTGGACACCTGGATGGACTCCTCGATCACTGCCCTGCACGTCTCGGGCTGGGAAAGCGAACACGAGCTCCGCCTGCCTGCACAGATCCGTCCTCAGGGACATGACATTATAAGAACCTGGGCTTTCTACACAATACTGCGGAGCCTGGCTCTTGAAGGCAAGCGGCCCTGGGATTCCATAGTGATCAACGGGATGGTTCTCGGACCTGACGGGCATAAGATGAGCAAGTCTCTCGGAAACGTAATCTCTCCGGAAGAAGTGACTGCACAGCACAGCGCTGACGCCTTCAGACAATGGGGTGCTGTTGGAGGTTCCGCAGGCTCTGACGTTATGTTCCGCTGGAAAGATGTGGTTTCAGCCTCTCGTTTCCTGCAGAAGATGTGGAGCATCTACCGATTCTCGATGTCCCACTTAAAGGACTACGGGCCTGAAGATGCTGAAAACTTCCCCCTGGATTCACTCCTTACAATCGATAGGTGGCTCCTGAGCAAGCTTAACAGGCTTGTGGACACTGCCACAAAGGAGCTTGATGGATACCAGTTTGATTCCACATTCAAGGCTATAAGGGGCTTTGCATGGGAGGTCCTTGCAGATAACTACCTGGAACTTGTGAAAGGCAGGCTCTACGGTGGAGATACGGAGGGTAGGAGAGCGGCCCGGTATGTACTTTACACAACAACTAAGACCCTCTCCCTTCTGCTTGCTCCGTTCATACCTTTCTTTGCAGAAGAGATGTACTCCAGGTTCAGCAATGAAAGTGTGCATATACAGGCCTGGCCTGCAGTCAATGAAAGCCTGATAAGCGAAGAAGCTGAAGCCGCAGGCGAAATGATCAAGGAGATCACAGGCGAGGTCCGCAGGTATAAATCAGACCTGGGAATGGCTCTGAACTCTCCCCTGAAAAAAATAGAGATCTACAATGCAAGGATCGATACAGGGGATATTGCAGGGGCTACGAACTCAGAAGTGGAACTTATGGAAGGTGCTCCTTCATTTGAGTATGTGCCTGTAGAGGTAAAGCCCAATATGGGTTTCCTGGGCCCGCGCTTCAGAAAAGATGCCGGAGCCGTTGTGAAAGCTCTTCAGGCAGAAGACCCTGCTGCAGTTGAGGCTCAGGCAGCTTCAGGAAAAATAACCGTTACTGTAAACGGCGAAGCAATAGAACTCGAACCCGCAGCAGTTGAAGTCCGGAAAGAAGTAATCTCCGGAGGCCGTGAGGTAGAAGTTCTTGATGTAAAAGGCGCAGTAGTCTTAATTGTCAGGTAAGCTTCGGCACCCGAGTTTCGCTTCGGGATCACAGGAAATCGGAGATTTTCTGGGAGTTGCACTGTAAGTGCAACAGCACGAGGTCCTTTTCGCTCGCTCAAGAGGACTAATTTATGGATTAGAGCAGTGAACTGAGCTCAGGCGGCCTGATTATGGAGAACAACAGTGAAAAAGAAGAAAACAGGTAAATAATAACCTGATACTTCTTTTCGCTATTGTTTTCTGATTTCCTTTTTCTGATTTCCTTTTTCTGATTTCCTTTTTCTGAATTCCTTTTTCTGATTTCCTTTTCCTGATTTCCTTTTCCTGATTTCCGGGCGTCTTTTTTGATGAGCCGCCAGAAAATCTGTGGAGGCAGTTATATTTGCTTGAATTGGAAAGGTGTGCTTCAGGGTTAAGAATGGCATTTATCTGGTTGACAGGCCCCCGTCCATGTGCAGCGCGGGAAAAGAAAACTGAAAGATTCTCTACGGCTTCCGGTATAGATAAAACAATTAATCAGAAACAACCTGATTTTAAAAGATTATAATGCTCAAAGAGAATTATAGAAAGAGATGGGAGAATTGTAGGAGAGAAAATATAAAGGAAGAGGATTTCAATTAACCTTCAATTCCACCAGATTCCGATTGATTTACAGAAAGATTGGAATTTACACACGGATTTTGATTTTTCAGGTCTTTTGAAATCCTCAGAACATATTTTATACCTGCGTTTGCCTCTTTACCAGCATCAGAGAAAAAGAGAGGATAAGAAGCGCTGCATAGAACATTACACTGGAATCAAATCTGTTATACAATGACAGCCATGTGTATACGAGCATTGATCCTGAAAACACTGCTAAAACTATAAGTCCGACATATTTTGCATCTACCATTTTTCATCACTCACTTTGCTTATTATTGTACAATATATTTTTGTTATATAAGTTAGAATATCAGTTTGAGTACTGAGAATTTGTTATCAGTCCCGTTATAAACCGTTGATCAGTTATGATTTTGAATAACGTCCTTGTTTTTTCAGATCCCTGAGAATGCCTTCAAGGTCGGATTTCATCAGCTTCAAATCCAGATCTTCTCCTTGCATATCACCCATGAAATTGACCTTTTTCTCTTTAGAAATTACGATTTCCTTCTTAAGTGAGTCTAATAGACTGTCACTTTCATCACCAAACTTTATTTCTGTCGAATTGTCGTCAAATGAGAAGTTATCTTCATCAGATTCATTATCCAGTCCATCAATTTTAATATCAAATTCATTTCCATCGAACATTAAGTCATTATCAAGTGATTCACCAAGTTCTGAAGCCATATCACTAAAAAACGGATCTGCCGTATTAGCTTCAGGAATATTGCTTTTTAAAGTGTCTGTGGTAGACATTTTGGTTAGAAGGTCATCATCAAAATCTAATTCGTCTTTTTTGGATTCGACTACTTTCTCAAGATTGTTGACACGATCCTTTGCATTAAACTGTGAATCTGTTTCCATTTTACTAGATAAGGAAACAAATTTTCCTTCATCTTGTTTATTCCTTCGAGGTAAAGTGGATGAAATAGATGAAATTTTATTTTTGAAGTTAACAAACAGTTTCTGACCAGTATCTTTTGCTTTAAAGAATATTGTTTCCACTTTTTCAAGATACTTTTTGCTGGAGTTACCATGGATTAAGCGGGATTTTTTCTGGGCTGAACTGGACATTTTCAGACTTGAACCTGATCTTTTCGGGATAAAGCTGCTAATTTTTTTGCAATACTCAGAAAAATGCTTCAAGCCCTCCGAACTGAAAGTTGTTATTTTCTGGTTCAGGTTCGAAAAAAACTTAAACTCCTCGAGATCAAATGAGGATCCGCCTTTACTTTTATATTTATCGTATAGAGTTGTTGTTCCCATTACAACCAGAGTTACAAAAATACCTATGAAGATCGTAAAATTTGTTTCATATATGGTTTTTAAATCCATATTTAGAAGCCTCCTGCAAGACTATCAAGTGCTCCATTAAATGAAAAGGCCATTTTCACTAAAGGAGGAGTTATAATCATCAGTACCCCTGAAAGAATAAATATAGGTATACTGTAATAAATTACTAAGTACATTGGTCCCCCTTTTACAGCAACAATTGCTAATATGTTAGCAATCGTTAGAATAATAATAACTATTATAACAAATTGGTTAAGTAAATCGAGAGGAACTCCGCCAAATATGCCCAAATTCATGCTACCCATGCTGGTAGGTAGACCTGAAAGTTCGGAGTCAGTAACATCAAACTGGGCAAAAAGAGATGATATAATCGTAGAAAAGATCGTCAGGATCTGGCCGATAAAAAGAAGAAGGGCAACCATTGCTACATGCAGAGGTATGACAAGACTGGTAAATCCTTTGGATATGCGTTCCCTTTTCATTCTTAAAAGAACCAGTTCAAGGTTGGATGAGCTCACAAGCTCTCCTACCACTTCTGCATTACCCCCGAAATTTACAGCATCTACAAAAACATTTGTAAATTTGTAGATCAAATAGCTGCCCGTCTCTCCGACAAATCTTTCCCAGCACAGCGTAGGATCCAGCCCGGTTGCCAGTTTCTTGTAGAGCTCCTGACTCATATCTTTAAGCTCTCCAAGGTTTTTTGGATCGATCTTTAGAAGGGCTTTTGGAACTGTCAGACCGGAACCACTTATAATAGACCCTAAGCTACTTATAAAAGTGGTATAACTTTCATCCCTTTTGTTAATTTTATCAATATCTCTATTTGCCGCAATTCCGACAGGTATCATAATAACTCCTGCAAGAATCATTCCGACTCCTTTAATATCAATGAAAAACTCAGGTGAACCGATAAAAGTCGGTATAATGGTGAATATTATAACAGCCAGAGTGGATAGAACAAGTGTAAGAGGAATCCACTTATGAATGAATACCTGCTCTTTTGATTTTACACTTAAACCATGGACTTTAGAATCTTTAGGAGAGGATGAAAAAAGTAATCCTACCCCAAGAAACGCCATAAAAAATACAATAACCATTGTGGAGTAAAGCGTATCCGCCGGGTCACCAACATTATACAAAATTACTGAAAGTAAGATAATTATAGCTACAAGGGATGTAGAGACAAGCAATGCTGTGTAAGCGTTTGACCATTCTTTAGTGGTTTCAAGGTCTCTTTCGAACTCATCTTTTCTTTTTGTTTTAAATAATTTCCATTCTTTGGTTAGAAATTCATTATCAGGTTCTCCTGCAGCTATAGCGTTTGATAACCTGTTAAGAAGTTCCCGCAGTCTATCGTGAGTTACTTTTGTGGATATGATTTCACATGCATTGGCATAATCATAATGCCAGTTCAGAGCCAGTTCTTTAATCTGATTAAAATATTTACTTGGACAATATTCTTTCTTATCAGATATGCTTGTGAATATTTTGTCTCTTGTTAGATTAGCAGTTGAGATTGACGCCATATAAGTAAGAGTAAAAAGCAGATCGTTACTCATATAGAGTTCTTTCTTGTAACGTCTGAGTTTAAGAGAAAACCAGTCTAAAATAGGTTGTAAATTAGACTTTTTGTTGAAAATGTTTTTTACCCTATAGATTCCCATCTAAATCACCATTTAGAATTGAATCCTCAGAATACCATGTTTCGTAATCTTTGCGACCGTATTGAAAAAGTCGTAGTAATTTACAATTCCTTCATTGTTTAATTTCTCCAGTATTTTTGCTCTTTTTTCAATTTCATCATAAATTGCTTTCTTTTTCTTGCCAGGAATTCCAAGCCTTGTGGCAATTTTATTTTCAAGGATATATGAACTTCCCAGAGCACTGAAAATAAATGAATCAGTAACAGGATCCCAGGAAAAGGCTTCAATGAATGAAATTCCACCCTTATCCGGATTATATCCGAGAACCTCATTTATACTGAGGACTCTTCTCACAAGTTTGCCATCCGGCCTCCGGACCGCAGATTGGATTATGACAAAGTTGAGGTTATCCACGTACGTTTTAGGAATGTTTATAGGGTCAGCTGTAAGTCTCTGGATCAATTTTTCTACGTTTGCAGCGTGGAAGGTTGACATGACAGGGTGCCCGGTCTGCATCGCCTGGAATGCGACGTTTCCTTCAACTCCTCGGATTTCTCCGACAAGGATGTAATTTGGCCTCTGCCTCAATGCTGCTTTGAGAAGGTCGAACATTGTAACATCCGAACCGCTGCCTTCTCCTACTCCTCCGCCCCTTGTACTTCCTCTTGTTGTTTCTCTGGTCCAGTTTTTATGAGGAATCTGCAATTCAGGCGTATCTTCAATTGAAACCAGTTTAGAATCAGGGTTTATAAATGCTGTAATACCATTCAACGTAGTTGTTTTTCCACTCGCGGTTTCACCGCATATAAAACCACTCATTCCCTCAGAGATAAGAATCCACAGGTAAGCTGCCATCCTGTAATCCAGGGTTCCGCCTTTTATAACCTGAAGAATACTGAATGGAATGTCAGCGAATTTTCTTATGGTGAAATTACTCCCGTTTTTACTGATATCATCCCCAAAAACTATGTTAATTCTTGACCCGTCCGGGAGTGTGGAGTCCACTATGGGGTTTTTGAAAGTGATGGGTTTTCCGATCCGCTCTGCAAGCCTGATAATAAACTGGTTGAGGGTATCATTGTCGTTGAATTCTATGACACTCCTGAGGCCCTTAAACACTTTGTGTTCAATAAAGATGGGGCCGAGACCATTACAGGTAATATCTTCAATTTTGTTGTCATTTATGTAAGGGTCAAGGAAACCCACGCCGATTTTGTCCCTGAGAACTGAGTATTTCAGCGCTTCATAATGTTCTTTTGTTATGTACATATGATTTTTATCCGGATCATCCTTAACTGGAAATAATCTGGACCCGAATAGTTTTTTGACCCCGGAAGTAGAATTGTCAATCGGCTTTTTATTGCCTATTATGCAAATAGCATCTAAGGATTCTTTCAGTATCCTTTCTTTTTCTTTTAAATTTTCAGGATCAAACTCAATCCCTGTAAGGTAATCTACAAGTTTGATTTCTACTTCTTTAATGAGACGTCCAACTCCTGTAAGAAGTATAGGCTCAATAGGAATGTAGAAATTCCTTACGTCGTTTTTGTTTGGATAAATGTGAACGTATATCTGGTCGTTAACCTTGTATATCAGATTGGGATCCTCTATATCGCCGTGTTTTGATTCAAGATTGGGAACATATCTGGGTATACCCATTGTATCTATGGGCAGGATATGCAAGTACTCCAGAAGATGAAGGTTGATTTCAACCTCCTTTTTCATTTCCGGAGGGAGAAGTTTGTAAAGGTTACAGGTTTTCAGGTTTGAATGGTCATGCCCATCATATTTTTTTGGTTTAAACGGAAAATTTGTATATACTCCTGCATTAAGTGCACGACCATCTTCAATACTCAGCTTCTCTTCAATACTCAGCTTATCCTCAATAATATCCATGTCAACCCCATAAGTGGACAGTTACGTTAAAAAAATTTATACTCTTGCCTGTGATATTGGAATTATCTTTAAACCGAATCCAGGCTGGACTTCAAAACTCACTATATTACCTGTGCTTTTCTTAGCACCTCTTATTTTGGAGACTTCCATAACGCTAATATAGCGATCAGTGAGCTGTTCCTTTCTCAGAAATAGGTGACAATCACATGAAGACCGAATTCTAACAAGTGTGTCCTCTTTGAAAGCGTGTTGATGCAAAGTAATGAAGATTGTGTACCCTTTATCACACAAATTTTTCAAACTTGTGAGGAATCCAAGTATGTCATCCTCATCAGAGTAAGTAGTAAACATTGTGAGGGAGTCAATTATAATGACTCGTTCTTTGACACTTTTAATATGATTTATAACAAGGTGCAGGGTCCCTTTCATTTGATCGGAAGTCCATTCAACACCATCAAGATGAACCGGAAAAATCCTGAAATAGCCCCAGCTGTAGAAATCCGAGATATCGAGGCTCAGACTGTCCATTTGCGCCAGCATGCTTTTAATGGTATTCTCGGTTGAATAATATGCTATCCTGTAAAGTTGATTCAATCCGCCATACACCATTTGCTGGCAGAATACACTCTTCCCGGTATCGTTTTCGCCTTCAATGAGCACAAGAGAACCTATAGGGATACCCTCACCTAATTTTTTATCAATTTCATCATTGCCACTTGAAATAATATTATTTTTTTCCTCTGTTTGTCCCATTTTACTCACCTGCCACATGTTCTGCGGAAGAGACGATACCATTTTCAGTGATAGTTTTTACAATAAAACTGTCATTGGATTCAAGATCAATTAATAATTCAACGTTAATACTTTCATGCGGGTCCAGAATACCGGGATTTATTATCTCTTTATTAGAGGTCATGTTGTACTGAGATTTATTCAAATAGGACACCGTACCATTTTTAACTAAGATAACATCCCAGAGACCGGGGTAGATTAATTTGGTTTCACCTGTATTTACAACTGTGAAACTGGTAAGATTTGTTGAAACGTTAAACCGTATATTTTGTATTTCAATACTGGTATGAAGCCTATTCATAGTTGTTTCATGAATTGCTACGTATCCGTCATAAGAAGATTCGAGAAGATTACTGGTCCCCATTGTTACAGTACCTGCTACAACAAGAATCGTTCCAACTACAAAGAACGCTACGATTACTGTATCAAGGCCCATAATATCACTTTGAGAATGTATCTGATGTTGATACCCCATTGTAAAGGAAAAAGGTAATTTGATAAATATCACTTGGCAGAGAGTCAAGACTTATTGCTGCCTTAATAGTTTCTCCACGATCCCAGGTATCTCCGTCTCCATTTTCAAAAGTATATTCCCATGAAGGAGTCGAATTGGATTCAAATCCGGGGTTCCAGTAGTTTGAAGAAGAAAGAATGAAAACGTCACAGTGTTGTAGCTGTGAAAGGGGTATATTTGATGACCCGACATTTTTTATCCAGACGAAAACATTGTTTTCTTCAGGATAAATAAATATGATATCGAGATCTGTTTTGAACTGATCTTCCATATTATGTGCAACGGAGTTATAAGATTCGGATAGACCATATACAGAAGGAAGAATGGCATTAACAAAAGTCACTGCAGCTATAACACTCACCATTACGAGTATTGCTGAAGTTATGACTTCCTTTGCCATGCGTTCTTCACCATATCATTTTCATTCAGGACATGACCCAGTATTTTAGAGTCAAGAGAAAGATCTTCGGGATAAAGTATATGATAAAGTCTATAAAGGTCCACTACTGCACCATCAAGGTCGTTGTTTTTGATCAGGATCTCAATGACTTTAAGAATAATCTCCTTAATATCACCGGGAATATATCCTAAGAGAGAGAATACTTCAATTAATTCCTTTATGGCCCCGTGGTCATATTTCTCCACCATGTCCTTGCTCCAGACAATAGTATTGTAAAAGGCCAGGGGATCAATAAGTTTAGAGTCATTCCTCTTAGGCAGTTTTTGAGCAGATTGCTTCATATCTTCAAAAGGACTCTTAGGGACCTGCTCCATTAATTCCAGATCGGCATCATCGGATTCATTTTCATTTGTATCTTCTTTGTCCCCATCATCAATGGGCCTGGGATTTACTATGGCACCGGAAATATTAGCAATACCCTGAATATTCTGGAAAGGGTTTTCAAGAACACTCATCGTTTCCCTAATGTCCATAAGGAGATTTTTTATAGAGCCTTTGATCTCAGTTACCTCTTCTTCAAGACTTGCAACTTTGGATTCTATAGTGTCGCTTTCAGCTGTAGCTACAATTTTATCAATCATAGACTGGTCAAAGGATTCCCCACTCATCATATCACCAAAACTATAGCATTAAAAAATAAAAAAATAATGATACTCAGTTGAGTACCATTTGAGTAGTAATCGAAGCGGGTGCCTGCCTGTGAATAGTGTAGGTTGCTCCCTGGGGCGGTTTGATTTCAAGCTGGAATTCTTCATTAGCCGTGATGTTATATGGAGCCAGAGGAATCCGTACTTCGAATTTCTCTAACTTGTCTATGAGGTAATCCTCGTTGTCATTATACCGAGCTGCTACGGTATAGTTGGACATGGAGTTCTCTTCGTAAGTAGGACCATTCTTTAAATCAGTTGGCTTATGGTCACGGGATGTAAATACTATAAGAGTCTGATTAACATCAACAGGTGAACCGCCTGAAGTCAACTGCAGGAACATCGTAAGATTTTTAAGTTCACCATCTGCACCGCAGGAAATTACATCTCCACTTAATTCAACGCTGCTGCTTGCCTGTGCCACACCTGTATGCACGACTTCCTGACTCTTCTGGGTTGTATAGAACCCTGCTCCTAGCATGACGTAGCTGAAAACTGCAGCAACGACCACGAAGGCTACCAATACAATTGCTGCTTCAAGTCCGGTAAACCCTTTCTCATTGTTTAAAAATTTATTCCACATTCCAGATCACCTCAGTAAACCGCATAATAAGTACCACTGGTAATTGCAGCGGGCATTGATTTCTGGATGATTAAGACTGCACCCTCTGGTGGCTTTACATCTATCCTGAACTGCTCGTTTACACGGGGTAGTGAATTAGCCTTAAAAGTGGTTAAATTCACTTCTACCTTATATTTCTCACCCTTTTCAACCAGATTCCTTGCACCATTAGTTGCAGAAATAATTGGAGTGTAAACCCAACCATTCTTACCTTGGCCTTCCTCTTGTGTTACAAAATCATCAATATCTACATAGGTAAGAATTGTTTTATTGAGGTCTACAGAAGATCCTCCTGCAGTGTTTGCTATATAGAATGTAATATTACCGACTTCTCCGTCAGCCACTCCTTCTACAATTACATCTCCGGAAGGTGAAAGGCTGCTGCTTGCCTGTGCAACACCTGTGTGTACGACTTCCTGGCTTTTCTGGGTTGTATAGAACCCTGCTCCCAACATGACGTAACTGAACACTGCAGCTACGACGACGAAGGCTACAAGCACAATTGCCGCTTCAAGCCCCGTAAACCCTTTTTCATCTTTTATTAATCGATTCCACATTATAATTCACCATAATATATTGTGACTATTATAACAGCAAATATAATATCAGTCTATGTTATAAATGTTTCGGCAGTTAGAGGGTTAACTTTATATAAAATTTACTAGAATAGAGAGGCAATTTTGAAGAGTGATGGTGTAGAAAAGATAGTTAGAGGATATTTTTCGGTGACGAGTTTTAATTATAAGTTGGTTTATAGATGCTGTTTTTAAAGGTTAATCCCCAGTTTAATGAAGAAAACTGTCATTATTAGTTAGTTTCGACACGAACTTAAATTAGAGAGAACATAAATTTATTATTTAGCAAGTTATTGATAAAAAAAGTTAGTGAGTTTGCCCCCCGCTGATTAAATACTATATAAACTCCCTCTTTGTAAGTCAGTTGAAGAGTCTTCTGATTCTATTTTTTCATTAATGCCGCGACATATCGTCAAAAATTCAATAATTTTAGAAGAACAAAAGAATATTATCGCAGATATCTTCACACATATGAACACTTGAACCCCCGAAGAAAAGTGCTATTACGGATCGTGTGAAATACAAAACATAGAGAAGAAGATGAATTTTTGTATAAGGGATCTCACAATGCCAGAGTTTTGGAAAAACAATTTTTAACAGAAATTAAGAAAAAAATGATATTAGGATAAAGAAAATTATGCCAAACAATTTCCTTTTCCATTAAAGAAAAAATAAATATAGAAGTAATGTGGCTAAATCGAGATTTCGACAACCATAAGAATATAAGCAACTGATTATATTTTTTTGAAAACTTTCTCTTTCACACTAACAGGAGTAAACAGTCCCCTTATTTCAACGGGTAAAGTTTCGGACTTGCCAATAATCAGATAGCCGTCATCTGAAAGAGAATTATAAAAATCATTCAACATTTTTATTTTTTGGCTCTCATTGAAATATATCATAACATTTCTGCAGAATACGGCATCAAAATGTTTTGAAATTGGAGGTTCACTGGTCAGATCATGTTTTTGAAATCTGATCGATAGTTTTGGGATGCTTCTTATTTTAAAACCTTCCCCTGCAGGCTCAAAATACTTTTTTATAAGGGAAGAGTCCAGATTTTTTATTTGCTCTTTACTGTATATTCCCTGTGAAGCATACTTCAGGCAGTTTTCGTCAATATCCGTTGCATAGATGGAGACGCTCCAGTCTTCCGGCAAAACATCTTTTGAGCAAATGCCAATTGAATACGGTTCCTCTCCATTAGAACAGGCTGCACTCCAAACCCTGACGAGGTTGCTTTTAGATTTTTGTTTCCTTTCCATTATGTCGGGCAATATTTCATCCCGGAAAAACATAAATGGCGTTTTGTCCCGCATAAACTCGGTAACGTTTACTGTAAGTGCATTTATAACCTCCTTCATCTCATTTTGATTTTTTTCCAGGAACCCCGAATACGTTGTGTAGTTATCTGCGCCAACGGCCTTCATTCTCAGGTCAATTCGTCTCCTAAGATAACTGTCCCTGTACCCGGCCAGAATGATACCCGATGATTTTGAAATTTTTCGTACAAGAAAATTAAAGTCGTCATCAATATTTACAACCACAGTACATCCCCTTTAGTAGGTTTAACGATCATGCTTCCGTCCACAGGATTGAAGATAACGCTTCTGCCGACTTCCCCACCCACATCTTTTGCCAGAATCGGGATATTTTTTTTAATCAAAGTTTCTTCAACGGATATTGCGTTTCTATTACCAATTTTGAGGATATCCAGGCTCATATGCTTAAAAACCTGGGCTCCTCCTGCAAACTTTGCAGTAATCCTGCTTTTTCTCGCCCCCATTTTTATCATGTCTTCAAACATTTTTTCTATGGCTGTTTCGGCATACTTGGTTTCGCCGTTATTTGAAGCCCCGGGAAGCAGCACATGTGCTATTCCGCATATACCTGTTGAAACGTCAGAAAGAATAACACCAATACAGGAACCCAGTCCCATTACTTTTAAGAGGACATTTTTCCCAATCTTATATTCCCCTATCCCGGCAGACAGTTCTCCGTCCAGGCTTTTAATGTTCAAATTTGATTTAGTGCCCATCATGTGACTTTTTGCACCATTAATCATGTCACATGATCGGCAAGAATCCCGAGATGAGCAGGTATTTGAAAGTGAACAAAAAGATTTTAGCAGTACATCCCCGCTGGTTAAAAAAACCGCTTTCCCACTTTCATTCGAGACGAATAAAATATCGCCGCTCATAGTTGTCCCAGAATTTTCATCATATCATTAAGCACACTGGGTTCCGGAAGCATGGCTAAATAAATTTCTACATCTGGATCAGAACTGAGAGAGGTCTCAAATAGAATTATATGGTCATTCTTCTCAGCCATTTGCGAAACTACTGAATCAATGACTGCCGTAGGTACATCTACTGCGAAATTTGGGGGGGACGGAAGTAATATGATGTCCATAAAATCAGCTGATGCATCACAAAAAGAAGAGGAAAGTATATTCCCGACCTCCATAATTGTGGACGCATACATTTCCTCATCCAGCTCTTCCATTCCAAATAAATCGCCTGCAATTTTTCTTGCCGACTTTTCAGGAAACATAATGTATAGATATCCGGACCTGTGTTCTTCGAGGTCCTGCAGTGCTATAACTACCCCTGCAACAACATCGTTAATGAATTCACTGGAGAGATTTTTAATTTCTCCTATCTTGACCTCCGGAACTGAGAAGTAAACGTCTTTATTAAGTAGTGTGGAGAGAGAGGTCGCAGCATGCCCGGTCCCAATATTCCCGAGTTCCTTTAGAATATCCAGTTCTACTTCACTAAGATTTTTTAAATTAGTCATCAATATCACCTTTTATAAGCATTGAAACATCTATAATCGGTATTACACGCCCGTCACCCAGTATTGTAGCACCAATAAATCCTTTTGAATTTGAGAAAATATTTCCCAGTGGTTTAATAACAATTTCCTGCTGGTCTATAATTGAATCAACTATAAGGCCAATTTCTTCATTTTCTTTTTCAACAATTATGGCAATTTCGTTATCTAATTTTTCACAGGTTACATTGAAAATTTCTTTCAATTCAACCGTTGGTATCAGCTTGTCCCTTATATAAAGCACAGGGGTTTCTTTAACAAGCTTATAATCACTGCTGTCAACACTCAGAGCTTTTACAACGTTAGAAATCGGGATCGCGTATGTTTCAGACCCGACCTCCACTAAAAGAGATTTTATTATAGCGACTGTGGGAGGCAGATCAATTCTGATTCTGGAAAACTCTCCCTTCTTTGAATATACCCTGACCTTTCCCCCCAGTTTTTCAACAGTAGTTTTTACTACATCCATGCCCACGCCCCGGCCGGAGATCTCTGTTGGAGCATCCTTTGTCGAAAAACCCGGGGAAAAAATGATCATCCGGATTTCTTCTTCACTGAGGTTTTCTACATCAAATGACGATAATATTCCCTTCTCAACAGCTTTCTTTTTTAATATTTCAACATCTATGCCTTTGCCGTTATCTTCGATCTCAATTATTACGTTGTTTTTTTCTCTTCTAGCTGAGAGCTTTATGTGTCCAACGTCGTTTTTCCCGGCTTTTTCCCGCTCTTCAGGATATTCTATACCGTGGTCAACGGCATTTCTCACAAGATGGACCAGAGGATCGCTAATTTCATCTAAAATCGTCCGGTCTAATTCGGTATCCTGCCCTTCAATTTCAAACTCGACATTTTTGTTGAATTTTCTACTTAGATCCCTTACCATGCGCGGAAACTTACTGAATATCCTCTCAATTTTCACCATCCTTATTCTCATCACTTCATCTTGCAGGCTTGAAATTGATTTATCCAGAGTCCCGGTTGCTTCCTCCAGTTCAGGTAAGTTGTATTCCTGAGATATCTGAAGCAAGCGTCCTTTGTTAATAACAAGCTCGCCAACAAGATTCATTATATTATCAAGATTGGAGGTCCTAACCCGGATAGTTTCCTGTCTTTTTGTTTCCATAGGCGCTTTTACGGATGTTGCCGATTCAGATAAGTGATTGATTGAGTCTTTTTCCGATTCTCCGGTTTCCTGGATCTCCTGTGACTTTAATCCCTGAGTAGAGATATTTTCAGAGTCCTCTGCCGGAGATTGGGCTTTATCTAATTGCAGCTCTTGATCAGGAATACTCTTATCAGGAATACTCTTATCAGAAATACCCTTACCAGAAATATCCTTATCAGAAATATCCTTATCAGAAATATCCTTATCAGAAATATCCTTATCAGAAATATCCTTATCAGAAATATCCTTATCAGAAATATCCTTATCAGAAATATCCTTATCAGAAATACCCTTATCAGAAATACCCTTATCAAAAGTTTTTCCAGAACCGGGCTCTAGAATCCGAGCTTCGTTCAATTGCACCTCTTGATAAGGAATTGCATGATTTATTTCGAAGTCTTTTTCTAAGACCCGGACTTCCTGTGACTTTGGACCGTCAGTAGAGGAGTCCTTGCATTTTTTCCTTGGAAGTATTCCAGCGTATTCGGTTATTTTGAAACAGTTTATTGATTTACTAATTCTGTTTAAAATGCAACGTAGTCTTGCTGCCAAACTGTACATACAGGAGTGAAGTATATTTGATTTGTTTGTGGCTGAAACAGCTGTTGCTTCAGGCACTGTAACTGGAGTTGAGGAGGTATCTGGTTGAGATTCTACTGAGAGAGAGCTATTACATTTAATTTCTTCATCACAGGCAATATTAAGCGGTTTAATTTCAGAAATATTAAATTGTTCAATTTCTGAAATTCTGTCCATTAACTCTTCAACCTCATCACTTTCTCCAGAAAGGAACATTTTAAAGTGACCATCAAAGCTGTTATCCATCTCATTTTCATCGGGATCTATTTTAGCTAATTTACTTATATCTTTGAGAGATTCTATGATCAATGTTGCTCTCAAACCCTTCATTACACAGTCTTTAGAAAGGGTTACATCCAGAACAAGATTGCAGTCATCCAGATTGCAGTCATCAGGATTGCAGTCATCAGGATTGCAGTCATCAGGATTGCAGTCATCAGGATTGCAGGGAACCTCATTTTCCATTTTGGATGGGACACCGGATTGAGATTCTACTGAGAGAGAGCTATTACATTTAATTTCTTCATTACAGGCAATATTAAGTGGTTTAATTTCAGAAATATTAAAATGTTCAATTTCTGAAATTTTATCCATAATATCTTCAACCTTCTTGCTGTCTCCTGAAATGAACACTTTAAAGTGACCATCAAAGCTGTTATCCATCTCATTTTCATCGGGATCGATTTTAGCTAATTTGCTTATATCCCTGAGAGATTCTATGATCAATGCTGCTCTCAAACCCTTCATTACACAGTCTTTAGAAAGGACTACATCCAGAACAAGATTGTAGTCATCAGGATTGCAGGTAACTTCATTTTCCTGTTTGTCATGGCATTCAGAGTTTGAAGAGGTATTGTCATCTGATTGCTGTATGGACATTGTTTTAGGAGATGAGACCTTATTTTCCACGGGATTTTGGATACAAAGAGACCCCTGTCCACCAGTCATCATTTTTTCGTAAGTATCAAATGCGTTCAGAAGATCTTCTATTTTTACATTATCATTATCTGCGCTTTCTATTTGCTTAACAATTTCCATGATTCGGTCAACTGTTGAAAGCAGAATGTCAACCAGCTCACCATCTATCTCTATGTCTCCGTTTTTTATGCCGCACAGAACTTCTTCCATACTATGACACAGATGTTCAAGTGATGTATATCCAAGAAATCCAGCCATTCCTTTTATTGTATGGGTTATTCTAAAGATTTCATCAATTGCGGCAGAGTCTCCATTTTCTAAATCCACAAAAGATTGATTAAATACGTCGAGACACTCGTATATCTCCTGAAGGAAATCGCTTTTATAAGCTGCCATATCACTTTCCATTGCATTTCGCCTCCAGTTTTTTCACAATTTCTTCAGGGATCTCAAAAATGGGTTTCACAACATCAATAGCTCCAGCTTCTATTGCAGCTCTTGGCATCCCGAAAATAACACAGGTATCTTCACTGCACGCAATTGTGGAACCGCCTGCATCTCGTATCTTTTTAAACCCGGAAGCACCATCACACCCCATACCCGTAAGAATAGAGGCAACAATGTTCTTTCCATATACCTCTAACATACTTTCAGCTGTTACATCAACCGCAGGCATTACAGCATGAACCGGCTTGCTTTTTATGAGTTTAATTCTAGTGACATCCAGAGCCTTTCTAACGGTCATGTGGTAGCCGCCTGGTGCGATATAAACAACGCCTGCGGTTACTTTTTCATTATTTCTGGCTTCTTTTATTTCCAGCTCTGATAGAAAATTCAGCCTTTCTGCCAGTTGCCTGCAAAAACTACCTTCAGGCATATGCTGGACAACAAAAACCGGAGCAGGCAAATCCCCGGGAAGCCTTGTAATCACCTGTTCAAGAGATGAAGGACCGCCTGTAGATGAACCTATAAGAATTCCAAAGTTCTCGGTACATCTCCATTTTCCCCTGACAACCTCCCCTTTAAATTTCCTCATATTAAGTAATCTTAATATGTTAGGATTTGAGCTGTGAATATTTTTTATTTTATCGATAAGCTCGCTTTCTGCCTTATTTACATCATGGTGAGACTCGGATTTTGCAGTAAAATCTATTGCTCCAAGATGCAAAGCTTCTAATGCCTCTTTTGAGCCCTCTGTAGTCAGGGTGCTAAACATGATGATGGGAACCGGGTTCGTATTCATAATGGTTTTAACAGCCGTCAGCCCATCCATGACTGGCATGTTAACGTCCATTATGATTATATCAGGGTGTAATGTTTTTGCCTTTTCTACAGCTTCTTTTCCATTACATGCGTCTCCGACTATCTTTATATCCGAGCTACTGGCAAGCATGCTTCTTATTGCCATCCGCATGAAGGCAGAATCGTCAACAATAAGAGTACGTATCATGCTACCCCCAAATTTATCCACCAATTACTTTCTTAATTTCTTCAATGACTTTCGGAGCCTGGAAAGGTTTTATAATATAGCCTCTTGCCCCCAGTTTTATAGCTGTCTTTACTATATTCTCCTGCCCTATGGCAGTACACATCACGATTTTAGCGTCTTTATCAATGGACTTTATTTGCTTTAATGCGTCAATTCCTGTCATTTCAGGCATAACAACGTCCATTGTAACGACATCCGGTTTGAGCTCTCGATACATTTCCACTGCTTGCTTTCCGTTTTCAGCTTCCCCTGCGATATCAAATCCAGCGCCGAACAGAATGTTTTTTAGAAGTTTCCTCATAAAAGCTGTGTCATCAACAATTAATACTTTAGGCATATGTATCCCCCTAAAAATTATCTTTTAGATATATTATCAACCATATTTACCCCAAGAGGGGTCAACTCTATTTCTTTTCTAATTTTTACAACTTTAGCTAATCCGGAATCGACAAGCCGATCATAATAATTATTTAGTTCATCCGTTGAGATTCCGATTATATTTTCAATTGATGCAAAATCTAATCCGGAATATATCAGAGTGAGAATTTGCGTTTCATCTTCAGACAATTTAATTGAAGGTTTATGTTTTTTAAAGAGCCGCTGAAGATAGCTTTCAAGCATTTCCAGCGTACTTTCCGGGCAGAGAACCAGGCTTGTTACTACATTACTTTTTTCAACATGAGAAAGGATGAGAACTTTTCTCTGTTTCCCACCCACGTTTCTAAGATCAGTGTTAACAGATCCGAGATTTTCAATTGGAATTCTCTTCTGGTTTTTGGAGGACAAAAACCAGAATCCTTCATCTGTTACGCTGAAATACCCTTTTTCCCACTGTGAATTCGATGAAACAACACCACCAACAGTAGCATACGACAAAAAAAACACTGCAAACTTATCTGCTTTGAGATTAAATGCAATGAATTTGAAAACCTGTTGATGAAGATTTTGAGGAAGGTTAAGTACAAATTTACCCTCTTTTTTAATCTGGATGCATTTAACACCCTCTACATCAACATCTTCCAGGTCTTCTATTTCCCTGAAGGGGATGTCTTTTTTGCCTATAATAAGACTGTTGTCGGTTACTACAAGTTCTACATCCACCCATCCGCCATCATAAGTTTTAACAGGAGCTCTAAGGTGGACTTTATCGGTCATCCCCCTATCTCCTTCAGCTCTTCTTCGCTGAATAACTCTTTAAGGTCCATCAATGTGAGAAGACCATCCTCAAGTTTCCCAACACCCTTTAAAAACCTTGAATCGTCTCTCAAAGCTAAAAACCTGGGTATTTCTTCGATATTCTGGGAAGATAGGTATTTGACTTCACTGACACTGTCAACCATCATCCCTATAGTGGCATTATTGTATTCAACAACAATAATCCGGGTATTTTCATCGTTTTTCTTCGGTTCTTTGCCCAGTCTTTTTCTGAGATTAATAATGGCTGCTATTTGACCTCTGAGGTTCAGGACTCCTTCTACAAAGCCAGGTACGTTTGGAATTCTGGTAATTTGAGTTGGCAGGATAATCTCCTTTACCTGAGAGATTTCAACCCCATATCGCTCTGCTCCAAGACTGAAAACAATCACCTGAATAGTATTATCCACATTTACAATTTGACTATGATAACTCATTTTATATCACCTGAAAGGGGGACTTATAGGAATTACAGGATACAAACTGCAGCATTCCATCAGCCCCGAATTCAAACAGCTCTCGATTTTACATTCAGTATAGTTTAGAATTGTTTATCCTGTTGAAATGCTGTGGTTTTCCAAAAGAAGGTTGATTGTTTGTCTGTTCCCCCGAAACTTTGAAGTTTTCTAAGAGGACATCGACTGTTTTCTGAGCAAGCTCGCTAACATTCTGCACAGCAGTGCTTACCTGCTGCATGGCAGCTGTCTGTTCCTCGATAGCAGCAGAGGTTTCTTCACTGCTTGCGGCATTCTCTTCAGCAGTAGATGCGGTCTCACTGATGCTTTTCTCAATATTTTCAATTTTATCCAGGCCTTCATCTGAAAGCCTATCCAGTTCGATGAGCATAGAGTTGATAGTGGCAACTGCAGTGGCAATTTCCTGACTCTTATTCAAAGCCTGTTTAATGTTTTTGCTTCCGGTTTTAGCCTGACCGTCCGCGGTGTTAATAGCTTCCGTCACTTTTTTGGTTTCTTTCTGGACGTTTGTAACAATCTCATTTATCTCATCAGTACTCTTCCTTGAGTCGGCTGCAAGTTTTCGGACCTCATCGGCAACAACGGCAAATCCACGGCCGTATTCACCGGCTCTTGCAGCTTCAATAGCTGCATTCAAAGCAAGGAGGTTTGTCTGGTCAGCAATTGATTTGATTTTCCCTGTAACGGCACCGATATTATTGACAGCGTCATCCAGAGAATGAACGATATCCCCAAGTTTGGAGATTTCTGTAACAAGCTGCTCCACTTCTTCCAGAGCCATATTACTGAGACCCTGGGCTTCGTCACTGGTTTTACCTGCCTGGGAAGCGTAACTGGAAGATTTAGTGGAAGATTCACTGAGCTTTTTGAAAATTACTTCAGAAGCTTTTATATCCGAAGCTGCTGTGCCAGCATGCCTCGAAAGGTTCTCTGAACCGGTTGCGATCTGTTCGGAGGCCGTTGAAATTTGCTGCATACCCATATTCATCTGGCCGACAGCTTCTTCGGACTGCTTAGCTTCTTCCAGGGTTGTGAGCATGTCTGCCAGGATATTTTCAATAACCGATTTCAGATTAATGACAAGCTTATTGAATTCGTCAAAGGTGTCACCAAAGTCGTCGTCCTTTAGCTTCTCCAGATGAGCATCAAGGTCCCCCTCACTAACTCCTCTGATACCCTCCCCAAGATCTTTCAGACAAATGTTGGTGTAATCTAAAAGGTCCTTAACCTCTTTCTCTTTCTCTTTCATTTCAGTCATATCAGTCAGGACCGTGAGACTGCCAACAATAATGCCAGCCTCATCTTTAATTGGGACAGCGGAACATATTACAAGTAACGCTTTTTCTGCACCCCTGAGTTTAACAGAACCTTCAAGATCATAAACCGCTTCTCCAGTTTCCAGTACTTTTTCAGCAAGCGATTTAGTTTTACTAGTACTATTAGTACCATTAGTACCCTGTATTAGAGTACTACTTTCTATGATTTCAGAAGGCGACATCCCGACTAAATCATTTTCACTTTTAAGATGGCACACTTCTACAAAATAATCACTAATACAATTTATCTTTCGAGATGAATCTACAAAATATGCAAATGATGGCTTAGGAATACTTTTAACAATCACCCTTCGAGAATCTTCTTGTCGTATTACTTGCTGAGTGACGTCTAAAAAAACCCCTTCGAGATAAATCAGTTTTCCTTTATCATCGATCACTGGAGTAGCTTGTTCCTGAATGTATACTGTACTACCATCTGACTTTTTTATTCTATATTCAACCTGTAAAGAAGTTTTGTTTTTAACTGCTTTCTGTAAAACAGTATTGTGTTTTTGAATATCCTCTGGAAAAACAATGTCAGTCCATAATAATTTTTGATTAATGAAATCCATATTTGAATAACCGGTTAGTTTCTCGACATCTTTACTTATGTAATCCATAGACCATGACGAATCATTCGCGACTCTGAAAACAGTTATTGGAAGGTTATCTATTAGCCAGCTTATTTCTTTTGATTTTAAATCCACATCTTCTATTAATTTTTTTGACGAGTCTTTTTGCTTTTGAGATTCAATATCACTAACGTTTGAAATCATATTTGAACAACCTCCATAGTATTTATATACAAACTACATATATATTTATAATAAGTATATAAGATTATAGGTGAAAGTTAAGCCCTTACAAGTTATGGCAGTTCATAACTACACAGCTACAAAAACAAGTCCATTGGCATTGATTTTAACAAAAAACATCCGGACTGGTACTATATTACAATTGACTCTTCGCTGAAGTAGGAAAGGTCAAAAATAATTATATAGTTATAAAGAAACCATACAAAAAAGAGAACAATCGAGATTGAATGCGATTTTCAACAACAAATGTTGTTAAATTTTATATATACTACTTTAATATTTAGGGAATGAATGTAAGGTAAAAACTTGAAACAGCAAAGAGCCGTACAATTAAAAGAAGCCGAATTCTATGGAAAAAGTACTCCACCGGACTGAGAGATGCTCCCCTTGACCCCATAGACAGTCTTTCAATACTAAAACATCATGAAGTGTACCTCAATCTTGCCTGGGGGCGCCTTCCAAAAAGAAAATAAAGGAAGGGATATTCGTGACCCTCTGCGCTCCCGTTGTAATAAAGGTAGATAACTTCGGCCAAATGGAATTTCAAAAACTCGAGCTCTATAATCGGCCCAGTACTTTATAAATTTTTTGAGTTTTGCGTGGTTAGACCTTTTGAGAGTTCAAAAGTAACTGCATGCTTCCAAGCTACAATAGAATCAGTTAAATTATGCACAGGTCTAAAGATCCTGTCAGTTTCCGAAGGGATGAACAAAATTATTTAAATAAAGTAAAAAAATGTGTATATCCTCGTATTCAATGTGAAACTTTATATACATCCAGGTAATCTGTTTCAGAAAAGTATTGTTCAGACCTGGGGTTCTTATGACAAAAGTCGAAAAGGTATTACTGCTACTCAAAAATATGGTGTACGAAAGCACCAGCCCGCAGGAAACTCTCAAGTTCGCGAAGTATTATAGAAGTAAAGGGCTCGACGTTCTGGTTATTCTGTGGGGACCTATGGGAGTATTGCTTGCAAAGAAAGATAAAACAAGAGGATCGCCCAAGTACGATGCCTCTGTTCAGGAATGCATCGAGATGGGAGTAGAATTCCGATGCTGTCAGCTTGCCTCAGATATGATCGGCCTTAAAAAGGAAGAATTGATCCCGGGAATTGAGTTTATTTGCTCAAAAGACGTAGCTGAACTTTTTCTGACGTACAGCGAGGAAAACCAGCTGATCATAAACTTCTGAACCTGGCAGTTTAGTCGAAAATCAACTTTAAAGAATGGTTAAAATTCCGTTAAAATATATTTCAAAACAAGTAGTTAAAGTTGTATTTTAATAACTGTCTTTTTAAAGAACGTCTTTTAAAATCACCTTTTTAGAAAGATTTCTAAAATGTGATTTAAAAGTATTGTTCTATTGTAATGAGATTCCTCTCAACGATCTAATTCTCGAATGTCCTGATCCTTGAGTGATCCACCTTTGAACAATTTAGCACTTTATCTCGGACCTCTCTTTCAATCTTATTTACACTATATTGGCTGTTTTTTCATTTATTTTGAGGAACTTTATCTTCAGTTCGTACCGGGATGCTTTATAGGATGCTTTATATTAACCTGCAATATTCCGGGATTTTATGCTTGAGATTACCGAGTGAACTACCATGCCAGGTACATATTCTACAAAAAATAACTGACAGGAAAAAATAATTCTTAAGCTATTTTTGTAAACGGCTGCTACAAAACAGACAACAATTTTTATGTTTTCCAATATACCTTGATGGACTTTGTGAGGTAGTCTGAAAACTACTTTTGAGGAATGAATTATATGCTAATATGCAGATATTTAGGGTAAAAATGGATCTTAACACAAAGGCCATATTCAAACGAGCAAAACATTCGAATTAGCGATTCTTACTGTAACACTATAAAATATTAATATTAAGTAAGAAAATAAAAAGATCAACTGGTGGTTTCATGTTATTAAAAGATTATGAACTTAGTGAGGAAGAAAAGCTTCTTTTACAGAAGGTTCTCGACGGAGATATAGCCTTTCGTAAGATTGAAGAGTTTGCAGACCCGTTAACAGCCGTAAAAATCCGGAGACTTGCCATTCAGGAGTACGCAAAACTCGAATTTGAACACATCCAGAACTTCTCTTTAGACGTGGAAACTGTAACAAAGAAAAATATTGAAAACATGATAGGGGCAGTTCAAATTCCTCTTGGGGTTGCCGGACTTCTGAAGGTAAACGGAGAATATGCGGACGCGGAATACTATATACCTCTGGCTACAACGGAAGGTGCCCTTGTTGCCAGTGTAAACCGCGGCTGTTCAGCCATCACAAAGTCAGGTGGGGCAAATGTCAGAGTTTTTGAAGATGAAATGACCAGGGCACCGGTCTTTAAGCTTGAGAGCCTTGACAGAACAAAAAAATTTTATGATTGGGTGAAGCGTCCTGAAATTTTCGAGCAGATGAAAGAAGTTGCTGAAAAGACTACAAGGTTTGGAAAACTGCTCTCTGTAAAGCCTTTCGTGACCGGAACGTATGTTTATCTCAGGTTTTCCTATGACACAAAAGATGCAATGGGCATGAATATGGTAACCATAGCCACCGATGCAGTGATGCACCTCATAGAAGACGAGTTTGGCGCACATCCTGTTACCCTTTCGGGAAATATGTGCACTGACAAAAAACCTGCATCCATAAGTACCATTCTTGGGAGAGGAAAGACTGTAGTTGCCGAAGTTACCATTCCTGCAGAGGTAGTCGAAAAAACCCTCAAGTGTACTCCAGAATCAATGTTTGAAGTAAATTACAGTAAAAACCTGCTTGGTTCGGCAAGAGCAGGAGCCATGGGATTTAATGCCCATGCTGCAAACATTATCGCTGCCGTTTACCTTGCCTGCGGGCAGGATGCGGCCCATGTTGTCGAAGGCAGTACCGCAATTACGAGTATGGAACTTACAAAATATGGAGAGATTCACTGTTCTGTCACCCTGCCAGCCCTTCCTGTAGGTACAGTCGGAGGAGGCACTGGCCTTGGAACCCAGAGAGATTGCCTGAACATACTTGGTGTGGCAGGAGCAGGAGATGTCCCCGGAATAAATTCCAGAAAGTTTGCAGAGATTGTAGCCTCTGCCGTACTTGCAGGAGAAATTTCCCTTATAGGAGCACAGGCTGCCGGACACCTCGCCCGCGCACATGCCCAGCTCGGTCGTGGAAAATTCTAAAGCTGCGAAATGAAAGATACAGAGAAAAACTTAGTACGATAGGGAAAACTTAGTACGATAGGGAAAACTTAGTACGATAGGGAAAACTTAGTACGATCCGCTCAGGAAAATAAAAACATACTCTGACTCTGCACTAAAGCAAGAAATCCCCTTCCTTAATGAAAGCAGCAGGGAGGGGAGTTACATTTTTCGTTTTGCTTACCGCTTTAGAGATTCAGGTTACTTCTTAAGGTCTTCAGGCTACTTTTCAAAACTCAGGTGACCTTTGAAGTAATTCAGGCCACGATTAAGCATTTCAACTATTTTTGGTTAAAGGGTTATTTCCGAAATATTATACTTTGGAATATTATTAAATTTTTATTCAAAGTAGAAATGCTTATCATGATGTGAATTTATAAGCTTGATATGGAGGCAGGCATGAGCAATCCTGTGGATATTCTGGCCTGTGCGGTCACTTCAATAATTTGTTTTTTTATATTATACACTGTACTTCAGTCGGATATACTTATACTGGGGATTGTTTTGATAGGCTGTATTCTTTTGGGGAAGATACTGTACCTGTTTTAAAAATTTGAATGTCTGGTTTTCTCCAGCCGGAACAATTACCGTTTTTTCATTTATACTTCACTTTTGTTAATCTCACTCCTGTCGATTATCTTCACCAATCTCATTTTCATCGACCTTTGCCCCGGGCAGTTCTCTCCCGATTACTTCATCTTCACTTTCCTCTTCGTTTTCAATAACATAATCACTCATCGTGAGAAAAATGATTCCAATAGTCACTGTAACCAGGCCCAGGATTTTGTGAACCGTAAACAGAACAGCTCCCAGGAAGATCAGGGGAAAACCCAATAAAACGCCCCTACCTTTAATAAAAAAATTTTTTACTGCCTCTATAATTGCCATTTTAACTGATTCTCCTTGCAAACCACCTTATCCGTACTTTCTTCATTACATACCAGAGTTCACGAATAATTTTGCGTCACAGTTCCAGAAGGGTACAGGTTCTCACCTTATTTTCCTGATGTATAATTGTCCCTGTATTGTCCCTGTGTTGTCCTATACTGTCCCTGTGTTGTCCTATACTGTCCCTGTGTTGTCCTATACTGTCCCTGTGTTGTCCTATACTGTCCCTGTGTTGTCCTATACTGTCCCTGTGTTGTCCTATACTGTCCCTCTGGATATGTGAACTTCTTCCAGGTACTTGAAATCACTTTTTACTTAGCAGTATATCACATCTTTTTAGTATTGACTTTTTCCATATTAGATCAGGCGTGGAGGCAAGAGTATAGCAGAGTATATAAGGTTTAATTATAATACAACCTTAGGGGACTGAGAAAAGAAAAGATCAGGAATAGCCGGATAGAATTAAAGTGTTAGAATTTTTTATTAAATTACAAGTTTTCGAATAATATACAAGCCTTGTTCCGGCGTAATCTATTAAAAATATTTAGTCAGTATAAACCTGAGATAATAATAGATAACAAACTGAGTTATTTAAATTGAAAATTCTCAATACCTACTTAAATTAAGGAACGCTGAGCTTTCAAACTGTAAATCTGTCCGGACAGATACAAAAAATGAAAGAAATTAAGGGGGTTTGATTTCTGGACTATACACTTCGAGTAGGAGGAGAAGCCGGGCAGGGGCTACAAACAATAGGAGGAGCCCTTGCAAAGATCTTTTCCAGAACAGGATACCAGGTATTCACGCACCAGGACTATATGTCCAGGATCCGCGGCGGGCACAACTTTTACCAGATCCGCTTTTCCGACCTGGAGGTATCAGCCTCCAGGGATATGGTCGATATTCTTCTCGCCCTTGACCTGAACACGATCGAAATTCATAAAAAAAGCGTAAGGGACGATGGTATTATCCTTTATGACTCCAGGACTATCAAGAAGAAGTTTGAAGGGCCTGAGTTTATAGATGTTCCCTTCAAAAAAATAGCCCTTGATATCGGAAAAAGCAGTATCATGGCAAATACCGTAGCAATCGGGGCAGTGCTTGGCCTGCTGGACCTCGGGCTCGATACCCTGACAGAAATCCTGAAAAGCACTTTCAAGAAAAAAGGAGAAGAAGTAATTGAGAAAAACGTAGCCTGTGCCGAGGCAGGGTACAATTACGTCATCTCAAACTGTCCCCGCTGCGAGACCGTTAAAATCCGGGAGCCGGAAGAAAAAAAACTTCTGCTTATAGACGGGCTTCAGGCAATCGGGATGGGAGCTCTCATATCCGGCTGCAAATTTTATTCTGCATATCCCATGACACCTTCAACAGGGATTCTGAATTACCTTGCCTCAAAAGCAGAAGAATATGGCCTTGTTGTAGAACAGGCTGAAGACGAAATTGCAGCTATTAACATGGCAATAGGAGCCTCTTTTGCAGGCGTAAGGGCAATGACCGGAAGTTCGGGAGGAGGGTTTGCCCTGATGGGAGAAGGTCTCTCCCTGGCGGGGATAACCGAAACCCCGATTGTGATCGCCGAAGTGCAGCGTCCGGGGCCAGCTACGGGTTTACCCACACGCACCGAACAGGCGGATCTGCTTTTCATTTTGTACGCAGGGCACGGAGAGTTTCCAAGGGTAATCTTTGAGCCGGGGACCCCAAAACAGGCTTTTTACCTCACTAACAGGGCTTTTGAACTTGCAGAGAAGTACCAGATCCCCGTATTTATCCAGTCCGACCAGTACCTTGGGGATTCCGAGTGGACCTTTGAAAACTTCGATTTCGAGCACTTGATCTATAATGATTATCGTTTGAGGGAAAAAGACCTGGAAGAGGTAGAGGAGTACAAACGCTACAAATACTCGGATACGGGGATTTCCCTACTTGCAGTTCCCGGAGAATCCGGAAAACACCTTGTCGTAGCTGACAGCGACGAACATGATGAAGAAGGGCACATTATAGAGGACGCCGAAACCCGCATCAAAATGGTCCGGAAAAGGCTGCAAAAAAAACTGCCGCTTATAAAATCAGAAATCGAAGCTCCGTTGCTGTACGGAGACCCTTCTCCTGAAATAGTGCTTATGGGACATGGCTCGACTTACGGTGTGATTAAAGAGATGGTGGATATCCTCTCAAAAGACAGGAAGATTGCCATGATGCATTTCAGCCAGGTCTACCCACTCCCCGAACGGGACAGATTCGATTACATTGAGCTTCTCGAAAATGCAAAGCTTGCCATCTCCATAGAAAATAATGCCACGGGCCAGTTTGCAAAACTCATAAGAGCCGAAACAGGATTTGAATTTACCCACCAGATCTTAAAGTTCGATGGAAGGCCGTTTACCATTGAAAACCTGAAGGAGGAAGTAGATGCCTACCTCTGAAGATTATGAAAGCCAGGTCCCTGCCTGGTGTCCCGGATGTGGAAACTTCCAGATTCTCTCAACCCTCAAGCAGGCACTTGTCGAACTTGGAATCGAGCCGTGGGAAGTCCTGCTGGTCTCAGGAATAGGCCAGAGTGGAAAACTACCCCATTACATGAAGTGCCACACCTTCAACGGGCTGCACGGAAGGACCCTGCCTGTTGCCACGGCTGCAAAACTTGCCAACCATTCCCTGCATGTGATTGCAGTTGCCGGGGATGGGGACTGTTACGGGGAAGGAGGAAACCACTTCCTTCATACCATCCGCAAGAACCCGAATATCACCCTTTTAGTTCACGACAACCAGATATACGGGCTTACCAAAGGGCAGGCCTCGCCTACAACAGCCAGGGGAACTCACACAAAAATCCAGCCTTACGGGGTCCCTTCTGAGCCCCTGAACCCTCTTGCTATGGCAATCTCCCTTGACTGCAGCTTTGTAGCCAGAGGTTTTGCAGGAGACCGGGAGCACTTAAAAGAGCTGATGAAAGCTGCCATAACACACAACGGCTTTTCTCTGCTTGATATTCTTCAGCCCTGTGTCACTTTTAATAAAGTGAATACCTTCAAGTGGTACCGGGACAGAGTTTACAAACTCGAAGATAACTATGATCCTTACAACCGCGTAAAAGCTTTCGAAAGGTCTCTTGAATGGGGGGACAAAATCCCTAACGGCATATTTTACAAAAACGATAAGGAAACCCTGGAGGAAATGGTGCCGACAATTCATAAAGAGCCCCTTGTGAGGCAAAAGTTTTCAATCGAAGACGTAAAGCATGAGATTGAGAAATTTTATTAAAAAACCTCACTTACTTTCTTTTTAGTATATGAACTCAGTATGATATTCTTTACATCAAATAATTTAAACTCAGTCTGGAAATCTTTCGATTAATTATTGAAACTCAGTCCGAAATTCTAATTTTTACCTCAAAATACTCTGCCCGGATAACTTTGATTTTCTAAATAACCTCAAAATTTTAAATAAACACTAATATAATAACTGTATAATTTTTTGGCAAAAGTTAATAAATTAGGAGGGGAATAGTATCTGTTGTAAAATTGTGAGTATGTGTATGGGGGTCAGTTAACCGGGAACCATAAATATCAGCTCCTGAGCAGATAGCTACTATAACAAATTACAATAAGAAATGTAGAATATCAGGCGCTGGGGAATGGAGCCTTTTGACTTTTCTATATACTTTTCATAGGGAAATAAAGTATGGAGTGAAAACAGAATGAAAGGGATTTTTAGTATATTCAGGAAAGATGAAAAAGCCTTCACAGGGCTGGAATCCGCAATAGTGCTGACCGCTTTCGTAGTGGTGGCAGCAGTATTCTCCTATGTAGTTCTCGGGGCCGGGTTTACCACCTCCGATACCGCCAAGAAAACCATTGATGAAGGTGTCAAACAAACTACTTCATCCGTTGAGCTTGCAGGGGATGTGATCGCAAAAGGTACTCCTAATGCAACTAACCCAACGATAAATTACCTAATTGTTACTCTTCAACTCACAGCAGGCCAGTCTCCGGTAGATATAGGGAATAACAGTAGTTCAGGAATGATGGTTATATCATATTCTGACAGCGCCCTCTATTTCCCGGAAACAGAATGGGAACAGAAATTCATCGGAGACGACGATGGAGATGATGTACTGGAACAGCACGAAAAAGTGCAAATCACCATCGATGTCCCCGTGAATTCAAATCTGCAGAGCAATATCGCAACTAATGTGGTTAACA
Organism: Methanosarcina sp. 2.H.T.1A.6; assembly: GCF_000979455.1. Classification (GTDB taxonomy): domain Archaea; phylum Halobacteriota; class Methanosarcinia; order Methanosarcinales; family Methanosarcinaceae; genus Methanosarcina. Next base: position 48,879 of record NZ_JJOY01000051.1, on the reverse strand, counting down.
CAGAATTCAGAATTGAGGTAAAACCAAAGATCGGTGCCATCGTGCCTGTCACCAGAGTTACACCTCCGCAGATTGACGCTGTAATGAACCTGAAGTAACCCCTAAGATGTAAGGGGATACTTCCCTTTCTTTTAACGTTACGAAAACGGGAAAGATTTATCTTCGTTTTCAGGTGGTCAGTATGGAACTGGACAAAAGAGTAAACGAAATTGAAACCGAACTGAAAATAATGAAAGGGGAGATTAAGGAGTTACTCGTGGACATAAGGGATCTGGTAAACAAGAGTGAAAATCCTTTCTGCAGCGTCCCGAGCCTTGAAGCACTGAAGATTGAGGTGCCGGAAAAAGGGGAGGCAGTAGATAACCAGTTAACTGAGACTGGAAATGAAGAAAACGGACTCAAGCCCAATGCAGAAGTTTCGGATTTAGGGGATCAAATAGTAAAAAACAGTGAAAGCTTCTTGAAATCCGCCAGGTCCAGCCAGGAAAATCCTGTACAGAATACCCCGATAAAAGAAATGAACAGGCCTGAACCTGAAAAATTCAGAAAAATTGACACATTTATGCTTGTCGAGCTTATGCGGTGGGTGGACTATGCTGTCAGAACAATAGGACACAGCAACCTCGAAGGACTGCTGAACCTCTATACTATTACCGGACAGCTCCCTGAAGAGACAAAAAGGATTATTGAAAACATTGCAAAACTTTCAATTGAAGAGCCCGCAGAAGAAGACAGGATTAGCATGAAGGATAACATCATGGTGCTTTCGCAGTTGAGCGCGATCCTGAGCCCGGAAGATTTCAGAAAGAATATTCCGCCGCTTTATGAAACCTCCTCAGGCTGGAAAGAGAAAGAAAAAGAGAAGAAAGCCGGGCTGGTCTTCAACTGAGTTTGAAGTTGAGACAGAACTGAGAAGTTGAAACTAACTGCTTCCAGATAATCTGAACCAATATCACCTTCATTAGCAGTATCATTTGACATTATAAAATTTGATGCAACTTAATATCATATACATTAACCGGTTTGATAAACCGTTTAATCAGAAATCAACATCAAATCAACATCAATTTATCCGGTTTGAAAAGACCGGAAATTAAAGCGGGGGTCGAAAATTGAGTGGGGAATCGATAAGCTCTGCGATTCTAACAATAGCATCCGTGATCTGTGCATTTGGATTTGCTTCAGCTGTATACCCCTCGGTCATCTCGGCAGGAGACCCGATAACGAGCCGTTCGGACTCTATGGGAGACCAGATCCTGACAGATATAAAAATCCTGCATGAAACAACAGCTGCTGAAGGTACAGAGATTCATGTATGGATAAAGAATGTAGGATGCAAGGAAATATCTTCAGGCATAATTCCCGATTCGGACCTCTTTTTTGGAGAGGCAGGAAACTTTGAGCGCATACCCTATGATGAAACAGGAAATCTGACTCCGGGTTGGAGCTACCTGATCGAACAGAATGGGGACGATAACTGGGATAAAGGAGAGACTCTACGCATAAAAATAAAACCTGTATATTTGCCTGTGAACGGAAAGAAATACTTCATCAAGTTCAGTACATACAACGGGGTTTCTGAAGAGGCCTATTTTACGGTGTCATAATGGGGTTCGGGTCAATAATTGCAGCAATGATCTCGGTTGCAACCATCCTCCTGGCATCGTATGTCTGCTCGAAGGGAGGGTTCTACATGGCAGACGGACTCGCTAATTCAATCATTGAGATGCAGGAAAACAAGAACGAGATGTTAAAAACGGAAATAGAGGTTACAAATGCCTCCACTATAGACACGGAAAATATTCTGGTATACCTGCAGAACACGGGCTCGACAAAAATCGGGGACTTCACTTATATGGACGTGATCGTTACCTATCAAAATGAATCAGGTGACATGAAGACTATCTGGATTCCCTACCAGGAAAGCGAAATTATTTCAGAGGACAGGGGGAAGTGGACAAAAATCGGTATTGTTCCTGACCTGATAAACCCGGGAGTCTTTGACCCGGGAGAGAAAATGAAAATGCAGGTCAGACTGGATCCCTCAGACCCACCTGGAAACTCCAGCGCAAACTGGCTTCTGGTAGCTGCCCCCAATGGGATAAAGGCTTCACGGTATTTCAGTGAATAATATTTCAGTGGATAATATTCAGTGGGTAATTTCTGTATCAAGGAAGATCCTGATAAGCAAGTAAACCGGAACAAATGGATCAGGATGCTACGAGAATTCAGGGATTTGTGGGGGAATCCCGGAGAAGGGGGGAGAGAAATGGAAGAAAGTAAGGATGAGGGAGCACTGTATGAAAAAGAGTCTTTCAATGAAGAAATATTCAGCGACCTGAAAGAGGAAGAAAAAGCATTACTGGAGTTCATATCTACCGGAAACATGGAAATCGACAGGAAACTGGAGGGAGGAGTTCCTGTAGGTTCACTTTGCCTTCTAGAAGGAGGAAACGATAGTGGGAAGTCGATTTTATTACAGCAAATAATGTGGGGAGCCCTGAACCAGGATAAAAGAGTTCTTGCTTTAACAACGGAAAAGACCTCTAAAGAACTTCTAAACCAGATGGAGAGCCTGAAGCTCGGGATTTCGGAATATTTCATAATAGGGAGATCAAAAATATTTGAGATTAATGCAAGCTATGTTGAGGAAAATCCCCAGTTGAGCGAGAGCCTGCTTCAGGTACTTCTGGAATGTATAAAAAAATGCGAAGAAGAACTGATCCTTATAGATTCCCTGACGATCTTTGCGGTGAACGCTTCGGAAAATGCAGTGTTAAACTTCTTTACTGAATGCGTAAAGCTGTGTGACAGGGGAAAGACCATTCTCATTAGCGTGCACGGGTATGCATTTTCCCAGGTGGTGCTTTACAGGCTAAGGTCAGTTTGCAGTGCCTGTCTTGAACTCAGGATAGAGCAGGTTGGGGACCAGAGGGTAAAAACTATGGAAATCCAGAAACTTAGGGGTGCCAGGAAAATTACCGGAAATATGGTGAGTTTTAATGTGGACAGTGAGTTTGGACTGAAGATCATTCCGGTTTCAAAGGTTAAAGCCTGAAAAAAAGAAAAAAGCCGAAAAAATGGCAATCGGAAAAAAAAGCCGGAAAGATGGCAATCGGAGAAAAAACCCGAATGAGGATTCGAGATGGAAGCTCTGCCTTTTGATCCGTTGCCTTCGCCGGAGAATGGGGGGCGTTCCAGAGAAGAGATGTACTCCAGCCTTTCTTCAGAAATGCAGGAGTTCGTTGACAGAGAAGAAAACCATCATATCCTTGATTATGTCTGCAGGCTCCCGACGGAAGAAATAGGATTTCCGGAATTTTATCCAAGAATTTCGAGATCCATGAAAGGTATCAAACGCCCGAACCTGATCTATCCTACCGGAAAAGGGCTTGCCGTTCATATATATCCGGATAAAGAAGACGTAAGAAACTATTACATTCCCATAGAGCCCTGCCTTTTCCAGAAACTTGACAGCAAACTAGAGGAAGTTGAGAAGTTACTCATTGACGTAATATACGATCAGGATATCACCACAAAAGATCCTGAAGAAAAAAAGAAGCTCCTCGAAAAAGCCCTTGAAAAAACCTGCGAAGTAAGAGAGAATTTAAAGGAAAATTCCGGGATATCGGAAGGAAAAAGCAGGGGACAGAGAACAATTTCAGGTAAGGAAAAAACTTCCCTTAGAGAGGGAAGTAATAGCGAGAAAAGCGAAAAAAGCGAAAAATCCGGAATTCTTGGAAATCTGAAGGAAGCCGGCAAAGCATTCAAAATAAGAAAACTGCAGAAAATGTCCTTAACGCCTGAGGAATTCAGTGCAATCAAATACCTGATGATCAGGGACAAGGTGGGGATGGGAGTGCTCGAACCTTTACTTCTCGACTCAAATATCGAAGACATAAGCTGCAGCGGGCTTGGCAGGATCTTTGTTGAGCATAAGGTGTTCTCATCTCTTAAAACAACAATCTCGTTTGAGGAAAACGAAGAACTCAATTCTTTTGTCATACAGATGTCCGAAAAAGTAGGAAAGCCAATTACCTACAGGGACCCGATAGTCGATACTGCTCTTCCGGACGGGTCAAGGATTAATATCGTGTTCGGAGAAGATGTGTCAAAGCAGGGGAGTAATTTTACCATCAGGAAATTTATGGGGACCCCTATTTCAATCCTCGAACTTATCGAGTTCGGGACAATTGACTACACAATGGCTGCATACATGTGGATGATGCTCAGGGCAGGAATGAACTGCTTCGTTTCAGGGGAAACAGCCTCCGGAAAGACTACAATGATGAACGCAGTGACTACTTTTCTTCCACCTGAGTCCAAAATAGTTTCTATTGAAGACACTCCGGAACTGCAGGTCCCCCATAAGAACTGGACCCGGGAAGTTACAAGGAGTACAAGGGAGGACAGCGGGTCTGATATCTCTATGTTTGACCTGTTAAAGGCAGCCCTGCGCCAGCGTCCAAATGAGATTATGATAGGAGAAATCCGTGGGGTTGAAGGAAATATCGCTTTTCAGGCAATGCAGACCGGACATCCTGTAATGTCCACGTTCCATGCAGCTTCAGTTGAGAAACTGATCCAGAGACTGACAGGCGACCCGATAAATGTTCCCAAAAATTATGTGGATAACCTGAATGTGGTTATTATCCAGAGTGCTGTAAACGTTCCGGGAAAAGGGCTTGGAAGGAGAATCCTGAGCATAAACGAAATCGTAGGCTACGATTCAGAGAGCCAGTCTTTTAATTTTATGGACATCTTCAAATGGGACCCTGTTACGGATACATTCAAGTTCACCGGAAAAAACAACTCTTATCTGCTGGAACATAGAATTGCCCCACGCATGGGGATTCCTGAAAACCAGGTTAGAAAAATTTATTCGGAACTTGACAGAAGGGCAAAAATACTCAGGAAGATCCACCAGGCAAAGATTACCAATTTTTACGACCTGTTCAACACCCTGATCCGGCTTGAGGAGGCGGGGCTAACATCATGACTTTCGTGCAGATAGTTCCGAACTTAAAATTGAATGCTGAAAAACAGGGAATGGATGGATACTTTAACCTCGCCAGAAAACTGAAAAACACTAAAGTTGTTGAAAGAGTCAATGACGATATGCTCTTCCTGCTAACATATATGGCTGCGATTTCAACTGCGGATATCGAAAGGAACAGGATCTTTGATTATGCAGGGCGCCAGAAGGAGTATGAAGCTTCGAAATACTTTAAACAGATCTATATCCTTGCCTCAAAATGGGGATACGAGTATGCAAAAGCCTGCAAGTATATTTCTCAGAAATTGAAGGATGCCTATCTTTCAAAACTATTTGGCAGGATGGCAAATATCCTCTCTTCCGGAGAGCCTGAGAAAAACTTTCTGAAACAGGAAAAAATCACAAGGGAAGAGATCTACTCTAATGAGTACGAGAGATGTATTGAATCCCTGAAAAAATGGACTGACGGCTATACTGCCCTGATGGTATCCGTAAACCTCGTTGTTACCATAATCCTTGTTTCGGTCATGATCTATAATATAGCAAATATAGAAACAATTGCATTCCTGATTGTATTATTAACTCTTACCATATGCGGGCTTGCCCTTTACATTATATACAAGTCAGCTCCTGCCGAAAAAAAGGTACATGCCCTTGGCCGTAAATCGAAGGAACAGGAACAAATCAGGTTCCTGAGCCGGATTCTGCTCCCTTTCGGTGCGGTTTTTCTTATTGCTCTCATTTTGCTCGGGACAAGGCCGGAATTTATCCTGCTGGGAGTGACATTCTTTATGCTTCCGATAGGCGTCCTTGCTATGATTGACGACCGGAAAATCGGTGAAAGAGACAGCAGTTTTCCTGCTTTTGTAAAGACATTGGGGACCCTTGCAGGAACAACGGGAATCACTATAAGGAGTGCAATGGAAAACCTTGACCTGGAAACTATCGGCTGTCTCAAGCCCGGAGTTGAAGAGCTGCACATGGGCCTTTCTATGGGGCTTAAGCCCAGGCTTTGCTGGGATAAATTCATAGGGGAAACAGGTTCCGAACTGATAAACAGGTGCTCAAGGATCTTTACCGATGCAGTCGAACTGGGAGGGGACCCGGCCGAGATAGGGGACATAGTTTCGAGTTCAAGCCTGGCAATTGTACTCCTGAGAATGAAACGGCAGCTGGTCAGTTCCGGCTTCAAGGGGCTTGCAATAATTCTGCATGCTGTAATGGTTGGGCTTCTGATCTTTGTACTTGAGATAATTTCCAAATTCAGTGGGCTCGTCTCCGATATGAGTGAATCTTACATGTCCATGGAAGGGGGGATGAATGGGATGTCCGGAATAGGAATGAGCATGTTCAATGTAGCCGAAAGTTTACCCATACTCTATAAATTAACTTTTTCCGTGATAATTATTCTTACGATTTCAAACACCCTCGTAGTAAAGATTGTGGAGGGCGGAGGAAATTATAAACTTTTTTTCTATGGGGGCCTGATGTCCGGAATTTCAGGGCTTTGTATGATTCTCATCCCTCCGGTCGTATCGAGGGTATTCACATTTGAGATATGAAAGACACATTCAGTTGAAAAAAAATGTATTCAGTTAGAGTATGAAGAAAGGTGTCGGAAGAAAATTTTGAAACCAGAATAAATAGAAACCAGAATAAATAAGATTTTGTGGGAGGCAATTGGATGAACAGTTTAAAAGATTTAAAAACAGACGGATTAAAAGAACTGAGAGAAAATGGGTTAAAGGGCCTGGGAGTGAGGAGCTTAAAGGATTTAATACTCAAACCGAAAACAGCTGATGTAAATCTTGAAGATATGGAGGATTTGACAAAAAGTCGAGACCAGGTTAAGAAAAAAATAATAAAGCTAATAAAAGAAAAAAAAGAGATTGAAGCCCGCATTGATCTGATCAGGAAAGCAGAAAAAGAAAAAAACGAAGAAATACAAGAAATATCAGAATTTCCCTGGCGGGAAGAAATTTTCCCCCCGCTCCCCGGAAAAGTACGTGTAAAAACATCCGGGCCTCTGGAAATCAAAAACGATTCTTTGCCTGCGAAAGATGCCGGATTTACAGAGGTAAAAGTTAGTGGAATGGAGATAGAGGTTAAAGGAATAGACGAAAAATCTGAAGATAAAAAACCTGAAGATAAAAAACCTGACGGAAAAATATCTGAAGATATAATACATGACACTAGCCAAACTACTATAGTAAACGCCGAAGAAGCAGCCCCAAAAAGCGGAGCCGGAGAAAAAAATGAAGGTAAAACTTTTCCGGAGAAGGCAGAAAAAATAAAAACCACAGATCTTTTCTCAATAGAGGAAGTGAATGAAAATAAAGTTTCCAGTGGGAATTCCGGCGAAAGTTCCATTGAGAAGAGCAAGCCTGAAAGCAAAAATGACCCTGAAGCCAGTCTTTTTGGAGATAGCCTGATTGAAGAGCTGCTGAATAGTGAGGACCTGAACCCTGAAGAGGAGCAGGGTTTTATGAAATATCTGGAAGAACAGGAAGTGGGAGAGCTAATTACGGATTTAAAAAATATAAGGGCTCTCCTGGTTCGGGCAGAACATGCAGGGTAAATTAGTGAGAAAATATGGCCAGTCAGACAGAGACAAACTAAAGCCAGTAAGTGAAAGACAGACTAAAAATAAAAGAAAAGAGAAAAGGTGAAAGGCACAGGCCAGACACATAAATAATTAAGAGTTAGTTATGGGCATTTATCCATTACAGTTATTTGTGGCTGTGGAGATGGAAAAGCCCTTCCCTTGCTTTGTCAAGGAGTTTATTTGCTTCCTCAACTTTGCTGGCAGCCTCAAGGATATCTTCAGAGGCTTCGAGAAAACCGTCTTTTTTGGCTTTCTGGGCCCATTCTCTAAAACTCTTTATATGGCTATCGTTATGCTCGATCCAGTGCTCAATCAAATGTGAAAGGTTATCGTGATTAAGTTCTTCTGTCATAGCTATTCCCTCCTGTTTAAGAGTATAGAATTCATGGTATAAATTTTAGGTGGATTTAAGATGAATTTTCACATTGTTAATACAGAAACGGAAACGGAAAATAAAGAGAAAGAGAAAGAAAAGTCATTGATTTCTTCCTTCTACTTCTTTTTTTGTACTTATTTTTTGAGGGAGCAACAGAAAAACTGGCTGACACAGTCGATCTGAGTAAAGTTGATCCAATAGAGATTAAAAAACGTTTTCAAGGATAATTGTTGGAGGGCAGCCATAAAGACTGCCGGTTCAAACTGTCCTCGGATCAGTTATTTCACCTGTCAGTGCCGAGGCTGCTGCGGTTGCAGGGGATGCAAGATAAATAAAGCCGTCTTTTCCCATCCTGCCTTTGAAGTTCCTGTTTGCAGTTGAAACGCAGACCTCTCCTTCCCCGAGCACGCCCTGATGGGCACCGAGACAGGGGCCGCAGCCAGGGGTTGCAGGGGTCACACCGGCTTTCAGCAGTGTTTCCATGGTCCCGTTTTCGATTGCTGCAAGGAGGGTGGTGCGGGAGGCAGGAATCACAATTGTCCTGACTGCAACCTTTTTTCCTTTAAGGACTGCTGCTGCTACCTCGAGGTCTTCAAGCCTTCCGTTCGTGCACGTCCCGATAAAGACCTGGTCTATGTGAGTACCTTCAACCTCTCCTACAGGCTTTACATTATCCACCTGATGCGGGCAGGCAACCTGAGGTTCGATATCTCCGGCATCGTATGTGAACTCTTTAAGATAAGCAGCATCAGGGTCGGCATAGACGGGCTCATAAGGCGCAACTGCCCTGTTTTTCAGGAAATCGAAGGTCTTTTCGTCCGGTGGGACAATGCCGGTCTTTGCCCCCATCTCAATTGCCATATTGCAGAGCGTCATCCTGCCAGCAACCGAAAGTTCGCTGATCGCCTGCCCGTAAAACTCAACTGCTTTGTAGGTTGCCCCGGCAATCCCGGTCTTTCCGACAAGGTAAAGGGTAAGGTCCTTTGCGTAGACGCCTTTCTGAAGGCTGCCTTCAACAGTCATCCTGAAGCTTTCCGGAACCTTAAACCAGAGCTTTCCCGTGGCAAAGATTTCAGCCATGTCGGTAGCCCCTACCCCTGTTGCAAATGCCCCGAAAGCCCCGTAAGTGCAGGAATGCGAGTCAGCCCCAACAATCAACTTTCCGGGCATTGCAAAGCCGTTTTCAGGAAGGACCTGGTGACAGACCCCTTCTCCAACCTCATAGAAGTTAGGTATTCGCTGCTCCTTTATCCATTCCCTGATCTCCTTCTGCAGGGTAGCTGAAGTCTCAGTATTCGCAGGTGCGATATGATCAAAAGGAATTACGATCCTTGAAGGGTCCCAGACCTTTTCCAGCTCCATTTCCTTAAAAGCATTTACTGCAAGCACCGACGTGCCGTCATGCGCCATTGCATAATCCACATCTGCAAGCACAAAATCGTTAGCCTTTGCCTCGGTTCCCGCGGTCCGGGAAAATATTTTTTCGCTGATTGTTCCCAAAAGTAAGCCTCCTTTCCGAGAATAAAGTGATAATGAATGAAATGTACGCTGAAGAATTAAGGTTTCAGAACTCACTATAACGAGATATATATACTTAATGGATTTGTGAGCTAAAAGTTCTATTAGAGGAAGAGGTTTGTAAAATATTTTTCTAGAGACAGGCATGGTTCAGGACATTTTGTTCGCAAGGGAGAAGTCTAAAAATTATACCACAGTAGGGTAGCCGTATGGCACACCATTTAAGAAATTAATTTATGAAGAGTTAGTTTAATATACTAACGTTAGTTTATAGATAGAAGAATATATTAGTGAAGTTTGACGCGGGGGAAAATAAAGATGAGAGTTAAATATATTTCATTTGCTGTTTGTATTTTATCCTTACTTTTGCTTGCAGGAAGTGCCTCATCAGCCGGAGCTATCCCGGCAGAGCAGTGGAACAGAACTTTTGGGAACATCGAATTTGACTGTGCAAATTCTGTCATGCAGACTCAGGACGGAGGATACATACTGGCAGGAGAGACCGTGGTTAATTACGATGAAGCTAACGCTGATGCCCTCCTGATGAAATTAAACCCGGATGGAATTGAAGAATGGAGCAGGACTTTTGGGGGCCCTGCATATGATTGTGCATACTCGGTCCAGCAAACGGCAGATGGAGGATACGTACTTGCGGGCTATCTTGAAAAGGGGGAAGAAATAGATTCAAAAGACCCAGATTCAAGAGAACCGGATGCCTGGCTGATTAAAACAGACTCCAACGGAACAGAAGAATGGAATTTTACTTTTGGCGGGAATAAAACAGACCTTATATTTTCGGTCGAGAAGGCCATCGATGGGGGATACTTACTCGCCGGACATACGGAATCTTTCGGGGCAGGAGCATCTGATGCCTGGCTGATTAAAACTGACTCCAACGGGACCGAACAGTGGAATAAGACCTTTGGAGGAATGAATGAGGACTACGCATCTTCTGTCAACCAGAGCAAAGACGGAGGATACGTAATATCAGGTTTCACCAATTCCTCAGCAGGCGAAAATGAAGCCTGGCTGATAAAAACCGACTCCAACGGAACAGAAGAATGGAGTAAAACCTTTGGCGGGGAAAGCTATGATTATGCATACTCTGTCCAGGAACTTGAGGACGGAGGATACATACTGGCAGGAACCACGGAATCCTTCGGGGCCGGGAGAACTGACGGCTGGATGATTAAAACAGATTCAAACGGGACTGAACAGTGGAATAAGACCTTTGGAGGCCCGTACACAGATAATTTCTATTCGGTTCGGAAAACCACAGATAAAGGCTTTTTACTTGCAGGCATCACCCAGCCGAGCAGTGATTATAACGATATCCAGGCCTGGCTGATGAAGACCGATTCCGATGGGCAGAAAGAATGGGAGATGAACTTTGGAGGCCAGGATGACGATTCCGCAGCTTTTGCCCAGGAAACCCGTGAGGGAGAATACATACTCGCAGGACGCACTTCCTCGTATGGGATGGTCTCTGATGTCTGGCTTATCAAAGTCGGCTCGGAGAAAAGATATGACAGCTAAACTTGATAACACCACTGCCGGGTTTTAAGAAACGGCATCAAAAAGCCTCAATTAAACTGAAGTAATCTGCCATGGGGCTGAAACCTCCGTGGCTTTCTTTCTCTTTTTTTTCATTTATTCCTTTCTCTGAACCCTGAACCCCTGAGTATAAGTTTTTAAAGCCCCGGACATAACGAGGCCGCCGCAATATATCAATGATTGGAGAGACTCAAGGACGGTACTCAAGAACGGTACTCAAGGACTCTAGACTGATCGTCCATCTATAAAGAAACTGGATTACGATTGAATTCTTTTTTACCAATTAAATAATATGATATTATCAATAAAAAGTATGTGTTGACACAAAACTACAAAAATGTGTTAATTTTTAACATAATTTTATAATAACATATTAACATTTAAATAGTAGATCATCATTGATATATACACTAACAAAAAAGTTAGGTTTCCTTCAGAAGCTTCAAAAAAAATCGATTTTCCTGCAAAGAAGGAAGATGTTGTTAAACGCTAAGGATAGTAACACCAGGAACGACATGCTGCGGAATACAAATAATCTCCGGAAAAGGAGTAGACAAACGCTGCAAATGTCGAGGAAATTTAAAGGAACCTGAACAAAAGTAAGGGGAATATCATGGAAACTGAAAGTAAAAGCAGATTTATTGCAGAACTTCCCGTGGAAACTCAGAAGATATTGAAAAATATAGATTTTTCTATAAAAAGGAACGACATTATTGAACAAGCAAGGAAGAGTGGAGCAATCCCGGACATACTGCAGGAACTTGGCATGCTTCCGGACAAGAAATACAATAGCACTGAGGATGTCGCCGAGGAACTTCACCGAATTTATATGGGGGTCCCCGCCTAAAAAAACGTAACTTACTTTTTTTCATTTTTTAGTAACCGATGATCAATTCAATCCTTTTCTATTTCTTTTTTAAACGTACCCTGTGAAACCTGGAAAACAGATATTTCTCATGCCGGGTCGGTCAAGAAGAAGTTTGCGAACCTCCCGGTCCTTATCAACTTTCTTTCCCTTATTTTTTCCCGACTCCAACCTCCTTTTATTTCATTTCCCTCAACCTAGGAGTATAAGCTTTTGAAGCTCTTTCCCTTGAAAAACACTTTTTAGACAGAGTCTTAAGATTCCAGCTCAATTCGAAGAAATATAGTGAATGCTAAGAAGTAGCGTTTTCATTATTATGAAAGACTCTGTTCCAAGATCTAATTATTTTTGAATTTCTTGATTGAAATTCTGAATTAGTAAGAAAAATTAGGTCTTTAATTAAGATTAAGATTTGAGATATAAAGGCCCCGATCCAAGAGTATTATCAAGAGAACTGTAACCAAGTATAAAAATCAGTGATTTTTAATTTTTACATTCATCACTGAATTTTGGTACTGAGTCCCAAATTTTGGTTGCCCCAGAATAAATAACAAAGTGTCAAATTAGAAACATACTTAATTTATAAGAGAGTTCAATTTAGAAGGATTATGAAAATATAACAAAGTTGTTTTCTATTAGAAAGAAACTCACTAATAAATAAATTTCAGGGAACCTTAGAACAGAATATTAAGTGAATTTTAAATTTAAACGAAGGCTCTACGATGTACATTTCCATATTAAATATCAAAGGCTTTAGGTTTTTTAATGATGGTTTTAGATTGTCTTTGAATAAAGGACTTACCGTCTTAGTGGGAGAAAATGGAAGTGGAAAAAGTACAGTGATAGACGCCATTCGCTTGTTGCTTGGGGAAGATGAGTACAATAGATCTGGAATATCGCTAAATGACTTCCATAGACCTTTCTCCATAGAGAGCGCCACACCAGTTGCGAATATTCTAATTGATTGTATTTTTGATGAATTAGAGGGGCCTGAACAGATTGCTTATTTACCTTGGTTAAAACCCAGTAATGTGAATCAAGCAGAGCTGCATTTGGAAGCTATAAATAAAGAAGATGCAAGGGGCCGAATAAGAAAAAATATGTGGGGAGGGACCTCTAGAAGAGGAATTTTTGAATGGGAGCTAGTAAATTCTATCAATTGTGTATACTTACCCCCATTGAGAGATGCAGAAGAAAAATTGAATTCTTATCGAGGGTCAAGGCTTGCTCGTTTATTAACTAGTCTCAACGGCTCAGGAGACGAAGATAAACGTTTGGAGGAAAAGGTAAAAGAACAAAATAATGAACTGCTTAGCGATCCCCTTATACAAAATGCTAATGGGTTAATTAAAAAATGCTTAATTGACTCTGTGGGAGAAATCTTAGGACAGGATGTTTCGATACAATTTTCAGAAGTAAACTTTAATAAAATCATCCATCAGCTTCGCTTGTTATTTTTTCCTGAGATAAAAGAGGGAGAGATCCCAAGAGAATCATTCCGAGATATATCAGAAAACAGCTTAGGTTACAATAATCTTCTTTACATGGCCACAATTATAGCCGAGATGGAAGCAAAAAGTGATGTAAGTACAACATCTTTAAAGGTGCTGTTGATCGAAGAACCTGAAGCTCATCTACACCCTCAGCTTCAAACTCGTCTTCTCCAATATTTACAGAGTGCTGCCGAGAAAAACAACATTCAGGTGATAATTACTACTCATTCTCCTACTATAGCAGCTGCTGTTGGACTTGATCCAGTTGTTGTAATGTCATTGTCTCCACTTAGTCGAGAGAGAGAAGCTATAGCACTTACCAATTGTTGCTTGGATAGGAAAACTAAATTTTTCTTAGAGAGATGGATCGATATCACAAAATCTGTTTTGTTGTTTTCTAAAGGGGTCATTTTAGTGGAAGGAATATCAGAAGCAATACTTTTTCCGGAATTTGTAAAAAAGATCTTGGGACAAAAAACTCTTGAAGATTATGGGATTTCTGTGATAAATATCGAGGGGATATACTTTAAATATTTCATGCAATTGTTTTGTGGTTACAAAATATCTGAAGGAAACTTTGAGCCCTGCGACAATATCCCAATTCGATGTGTTGGAATTACAGATTGTGATCCAGAAGGAGATAACCTTGGGACTTCTGATAGCCAGTCTACAGAGGATTGCAATAATCCACAAAGATACCTTGTATGCGAATTAAGAGAACATACCACCAATTGTAGACTGTACATAAATTCAAAAACTTTTGAGTATGACTTAGCTTTAGAAGGAAATAACCTCGCAATAATGAGTTCTGTTCTTGAAAACATAACCGAAACAAACGGTCCGATAAAAAAAAGAGCGGGACAATCAAAGAACATTGATTGGCGTACAAAAGAGAAGAAACAAAAGACAGATGAGGCTCTTTGGTTTCTAAATCATGTGGATCAGAAAAAAGGTGAATTTGCTCAAGAACTTGCAATGTTACTGAAATCAGATGATAAACCGGACTTTGAAGTGCCTTCCTACATTCGAGATGCGATTTTGTATGTCACAGGAAAATCTAACTGAGGAAGAAAGAAAGCGGCAAGAGCTATTAGAGCAACTTTATAAAAGGTTGGAGCACGATGAACATATAGAGAAGCTCAGCTTGGAACAATTAGAGTTTATTGTAAACCCTATCGCTAATTCCTCTTTTCTAAATTCGTGTCCTGGAAGTGGGAAAACTGAAGTTGTAGGATTTAAAGCCGCTTATGAAGCATCTTCTTGGGATAGTCCTTATGCAGGAATGGCAATTCTAAGTTTTACCAAAAATGCAGCTTCTGAAATATGGAAAAGAGCTAATAAATATTCAAAACAGAAAGCCGTCCAGTTTCCTCACTTTGTGGGCACTTTGGACAGCTGGTTGCACCAGTATATATTTCAACCATTTTGTTATTCAGTAATGGATTATAAAGGTAAAGATGGAGACACAAGTGTAAATATCATTGACTCCGATTCAAATGCTCCTTTCCTTGAAAATTATAAAAGTGTTATCTCGAGTCAACCTTCATATCAAGAAGTGAAAGTAAATGAGTACTACATTGACTGCAATAACTCAATCAAATTTAACAGGAATCGTGAAAGAAATCTGAATTCTTATCAAAGAAGAATACTAATCGAAAACAAATTAAAATTTGCTAAAAGTGGATTTGCAACATATCAGGACGCTGAATTCTGGTCATACAGACTGTTAAATCAAAACGAGACGATTCTAGATCTTATCTCAAAAAGATTTCCGTATATTATAATAGATGAATGTCAAGATCTGGCTCCATCAAGACTTGATGTAGTTGAAATTCTTCAAGAAAAAGGAGTGATTTTTCACTTTGTAGGAGACATTAACCAGTCAATTTATGATTTTATAGATGTAGATCCATTCAAAATTCAAGATTTTATTGCTGTTTCTGGTATGCATGAGATGGAATTAACCAAAAATTTCAGAAGCAACCAAGATATCACCAATCTTTGTGCCAAGTTAGTCGGAATCCAATGCCCTCCCGAAGGTAGAATACCTAGAGAGGATGCGTCTTGTGTCCTGTGGGAGTGTCCTTCTGATGAATTACATAGGTTACCTTCACTATTTGAATGGTATCTTAATTCTAAAAATATTGAATGTGGAAATTGTTCAATAGTAGTTCGTGGAAAAGCCTTAATAAATAAAGTAAAGAAAACAAATCCATTGGAGTCAATCTCTTATGATATTGCAAAAGCTTTTTTTCTGTGGAATTCTGAATTCAAAAAAACCGAATCAATTATTGAGGCATTAGAACTTTTAGGGAGATCGATATGTAATTTAGCATATAAAGGGAGAGGAAATCACCAGAATCAACATTGTCCTGAAACTTTTGAACATATTGATTGGAGAATGTTTCTATCAAATATCCTTAATTCCTCAAAAGAGCTTGCAACATTTAAAAATGGAAGCAGACTTCAAACATGGAGTCAGTGGTGCGGTTCTCTCAAAGGATTTTTAGAAAAATATTTTTTGAACTTGCCTGATACTTACGTTAAATGGGACGAAGCAAAAAGAAAAATAAAAGCTCCTTCCAGAAAGGCAAATGAATTGGTCATGAACTCTTTATCTTCATCAAGTTCCAGTAAAAAAATTCGCATGACGACAATTCACGACGTAAAAGGAGAAACTTTAGACGCTTTAATGCTCATTTCAAATCCAGATAGACATTCAAAAGGAGGCCACTTCGAGCACTGGTTAGAGAATCCTACCTCAGAATATGCCCGTTTTGCATATGTAGCTTGTTCTCGACCCAAAGATTTACTTATTGTAGTAGTTCCGCCATTAAATGAAATACAGAGAAAGAAGTTAGAAGGTATTGGGTTAGTTAGCCAAGAACTTCCTGGTACACTATCCCATTGGTTTTAAAAGCTCGAAACCAATCAAAAATTAATTTGAATAATTGTAGAATATAGAGTAACATTATCTGTTACTTAAAATATCAAACCTCTAATTTTTTTACTTAACCCACTGTAATACTAATAAAAAAATACTTTTTGGATAATCACCTATTTATTTTCTTTCTCTTTTACCATTCTTGCCTCCTTTTCTTCCTATTTTCTCTTATCTGAACCCACGGAGTACATGTTTTTGAATCCTTAAAAATAACAGGGCTGCTGGCGGGTCAATCATTTAGATATTTTCTCCCCGGTCTTTTATCATCAGGATTCCAAATGTAAGTGAAAAACACTTATTACTCACATCAGGCAAAGTTTTAAGCATACTTACGACTCATATTTATCGCAGCTTGCACAGTAATAAAGCTCTTTTCCGGGCAGTACTTTCGGACCAGGCGGCCTGCTCCTTCAATATTTAAGGGGAAGAGCGAGAAAATAAGTTTGTGATAGGGGATTTAATATGACGTCAAAATTGATGGACTACTTTAACAAGCAACCGAGAATTGGGGTTCTCAGCACAGCGAGTAAAGACGGAAAGGTAGATTCGGCTGTTTTCGGTTCGCCTCAGATGACCGATGAAAAGACCGTTGTAGTTGCAACAGGGAAAAACCGCACGTTTGCAAACCTTCAGGAAAACCCTTACGCAATGTTCCTGATAATGGAGCCGGGAGCAGATATTATGGCATGGAAAGGGATCAGGGTTTATATGAAGTTGAAAGAATCTGCGACTTCCGGCGAGATGCTTGATATGATCAAAAGCCAGATCGCAAAAATAGCCGGGGAGGAAGCGGGAAAGATGATATACGCAACTGCCACCTTCGAGATTATTGAGCTGAGGCCTCTCGTTGATATGGGACAGGGCTGGGAGAAATCGATCTGAATTTTCAGAATTTGCAGAATAAGGCTTGGAAAAAGTAAGCCCTGTATGAAAGGTGCCTGAAAAAAGATAAAATCAAAATCAAATTGCATGTGGCCACCCCACCCTAAACAGGCTGTCCGATAATTCGATTTTTGGGTAATAAATATGTAAAAATTGAAGTATCTAAAGCCTTAAAACCGAAAAAGAAGGAATTCAGTTATTATTGGCAATAATTGTCGGACAGCCTCTAAAGTACTGGGTATTCGTGACCCTCTGCACTCCTGAAATAATAAACGTATATATGTGAGGCCGTCTTAAAATTCCTTAGAGGAGTTCGATAAATCTCTGGTTTCAATGGTTGCTTATATATCCTTTATGCAAACAGCCAATCTATAAGGTTTATCGAATCTTCTTCATTTTTGAGGTGTTGGTATGAGCAAAATCAATAAGGAAATCGCTATTTTTATTGTTTTTCTAACTCTCGTAGCGATTTGGGGGTTACTTGTAAAAGTGCCGGTAGAGGATGCGAAAACGCCAGATTCTGAATCAAAAGTAGGTGGTATGGCTATTCAATTTAAAGATGGAATTTCTGAGTCAGAAGTAAAAGCCATTCTTCAAAACTACAACATGACTCGGAACTATAGAATAACATATGACACTAATTCTCCGGAAAAATATTACATAATGGCGGACAAAGATAATTGGAGTGACATAAGACGCGAGCTTGTAAAAGAGATGAAGGAAGATAAAAAAGATTGGACTATATCTTCTCCTGCTGATGTTACCCGAAAAGGAGATTATTACGTTCTTCCGGTCTCTGAACAAGCGATCCAGGACGAAAAATTTCTTGCAATAATGGACAAATATGATATTGGGACAAAAAAGTTTACATGGTGTGATATTCGTTTTCTTTTTAATGATGGACCTCTGACATATTGGATTCCGGAAGAAGTCATCGATTTGATTTTTACACTACGTACCTCATTATAGGCCCTCCGCGAGAGCAGGGATGCAAATCCTGCACCTTTTGTGATCTCCTTGCCAACGGGGTTGTGGGGTTTTCACAAATATCCCCCCATATGAATCTGAGTTGTACTATTTTCTTTTTTATTTAAATACTTTGATTTGAGTGGGGGTGGCTGCTCATACATATACTTATTGGCCAGATCATCAAACTATCGAAGATTCAGAATAATTGCAAACCCAAAAAGGTATGAAAAACGGATAGTTAGAGAAAATGGTCGGAAAACTTATAAGGAGTCGACTATGAGGAGTTTATGGAGTTCAGAAGTGCTTTCCCAATAACCCGAACTCCATAAAATACGTCATAAGAGGCATGATTTATGTTAGCTTTGTGTGTATTTAAGGCTTAGCTTGCCTGATCCTGCCTCCTGGGTATAAGATACACAGGAGATTAAAGTATGAACCGTAATAAAATTGGAGTAAGTATACTTGTTTTTATATTCATTCTAACTATCGTAGTACTGATGACACAATCTCAAGGAGCTAAAGTAGCTGGTTTATCTATTCAATTTGAAAATGAAACTACTGAATCGGAAGTAAAAGCCATTCTTGAGAATTACAACATACCTGTGAATTATACCATAGACTACAATTCTAATATTTCGTGTGGAATGTACTACGTAAAAGTAGATGAAGATAAGATAAATGAATTAAGGAAAGATGAAAACTGGACTTCTTTAGTTGAAATCAAAAAAGGAAATTATAACATAATTATGTTATCTGCAGAATTTGTTCCAGATGAAAATTTTCTTACAATATTGGAAAAAAATAACCTTCAGTTGAAAAAGGCAGTTGTGTGTTATATCCATTTTGGAGTTGGACCAGCGGACTGGGTTGTGGGAAAGAATTGTATTCTGGAAAAGGATGCAATAAGGATCAAAAATGAGCTTGAAACAAATGAGAAAATTTTGACTGTAGGTCTTGGGTATATTGATGGGTAATACTCCAAGCTTCGGATCATTGGGAAGCTTGGCTTGCCAATATGGGAGTGGAAGTTCAAAAAGAAGTTACAGTGGATTGGATAAGCAAAAGTCGTTGGAAAAATATATACATTTAGATTCCGGTTCGAAATAAAAACAATTGAAGTCTCTGATTCAAAAATCAACCGTATATAAGTGGGATTTATGCTCCCCTCATTTTATAGGTGTTGGCATGAGTAAAATTTCAAAGAAATTTTTTTTTATTGTTTTTCTGACTATCATAATAATTGCAGGATTAGTTATAAAAACGACAATTGATACGAAACCACCAGTTAATACATCTTTTCCAGTTCCGGGATCGCAAGTAGGTGGTCTGTATATTCAATTTAAAGATGGAATTTCTGAGTCGGAAGTAAAAACCATTCTTCAAAACTCTAACATGACTGTAGACTATAGAATGGAATATGACACAAATAGTACAGATGAAATATATTACATAATGGTAGACAAAAATAAAATAACGGATGTAAGAGATGAATTAGGGAAAGAAAACAATTGGACTAAGTCTGTTCCTGCTATCAAAAAAGGAAATTATTACATTATTACGGTATATGAACAAGCTACCTATGATAAAAATTTCCTTGCGGTGCTGGACAAATACGATCTTCAGTTGAAAAGGTTTGTTTGGTGCGAAATTCGTTTTTATAAGGGATCTAAGAACTGGTGGATTCCGGAAAAAGAAGCAACAAAGATAAAAAATGAGTTAGAGCAAAATGAAAATATTTGCACTGTAATGCTTAGTTACCTTTACCCCTGATTTGACAGTATTGTAAACTACTTTCACCGATTCGATTTTTACACTACCTACCACATTATAGGCCCTATACGAGAGCAGAGATGCAAATCCGGCACCTTTGATTATTCCCTTGCCATGGAGTTAGGGACTTTTCGCAGATATAATCATATATGAATATTAGTTGTGATACTTTCTTTATTATTTAAATACTTTAATTTGAGTGAGGGTAGCTGCTCATATAAATATTTTCTGACCAGAGTCTCTAACAATCGAAGATTAGGAAATAATTACAGACTCAAAATGAGTATGGAAAACGGATAGTTAGAGAGAATGGCCAGAAAACTTATAAGGAGTCGACTATGAGGAATTTATGGAGTTCAAAAGTACTTTCCATGCCATCCAAACTAAATATAACAGCACAGTAAGTAGAATAGATTTCTATGCCAATAAAACGTCATGATTGTCAGTCAACGACTTTCAGTTTAATTCTAAATCCGTTATCATTTCTTAAGGTATAACTGGAAAGCTAGATTCTGTTTGAATGGAAGTATCAAAAATGGAAGTCGAAAAGTATCTGTGGTTAAGGGTTTGACATCTTTGAAAAATACGAGAGTGAGAACTTGAAGGACAGGATGTATAATTAATGGAAATAACCAGAAAAATAATTCATTCGGTTATATTTGTTGCTTTTTTTGTAACTATAACAGTATCAGTTGCCGGGGCAGTAGCTGCTCCTGAAGTAAACATGGAACTGGTGGGACATTTTGGCGGGACGACAGACGCTGTTGATGTCGCTGGCAATTATGCCTACGTTGGGCAGGGGCAGGATCTTTTGATATTGGATATCACTAATCCCTCTTCACCTGTTTTAGTGAGTAAGCTTATGACAGAAGGTTTTGTAAGGGACATAAAAGTTTCCGGAGATTATGCTTATGTAGCCGATGACGACAATGGTCTTCTGATTGTTGATATTAGCAATCCTTCTTCTCCTACTCTGAAAGGAAGCTACAATATTCCCGGATATACTTATTGTGTTTCAGTTTCCGGAAATTACGCCTATGTAGCTGATAATGATGGTCTTGTGATTGTTGATATAAGTAATCCTTCTAATCCAATTCTCAAAGGACGTTATGCAGGTCCTACCGGCGATGTTACAGTTTCCGGCAATTATGCCTATGTAGCTGATTGGGATAATGGTCTTATGATTATTGATATAAGCAATCCATCTTCACCAGTTCTCAAAGGAAGCTACAATACTACCGGAGATATTTACGGTGTCTCAATTTCCGGGAATTACGCCTATGTAGCCGATGGCAATACTGGTCTTGTGATTATTGATATTAGCAATCCTTCTTCGCCAACTCTGAAAGGAAGCTACAATACTGCCGGAATTGCTTGTGATGTTTCAGTTTTGGGTAATTACGCTTACGTAGCTGATAATGATAATGGCCTTGTAATTGTTGATATAAGTGATCCTTCTTCTCCAGTTCTAAAAGGAAACGGCAGTACTACCGGATATGCTCATGGTATTGAAGTTTCCGGGAATTACGCTTATGTAGCGAATAGCAATACTGGCCTTGTAATTGTTGATATAAGCAATCCTTCGTCTCCTACTCTCAAAGGAAGTTGCGATACTATCGTAAGGGCTAAAAGTATTGCAGTTTCAGGAAATTATGCCTATGTAGCCGATTGGGATAATGGCCTTGTGATTGTTGATATAAGCAATCCTTTTTCTCCTACTTTCAAAGGAAGATGCGATACTCCCGTATCTGCTAACGATGTTGCAGTTTCCGGGAATTACGCCTATGTAGCCGATAGGAATGACCTTGTGATTGTTGATATTAGCAATCCTTCCTCTCCAATTCTAAATAAAAGTTACAATACTGGCGGATGGGCTCAAGGTATTACAGTTTCTGGCAATTACGCCTATGTAACCGATATGGCTAATGGCATTTTCATCGTTGATGTAAGCAACCCATCTTCCCCAATTCTTAAGGGAGTTTATGACACATCCCCAATTATCATAGAAAACTATGATTATACCGGGAGTATTTGGAGTGTTTCGGTTTCCGGGAATTATGCTTATGTAGCCGATGAAGGAAACGGTCTTTTGATTGTTGATATTAGCAACCCATCTGCTCCAATTCTGAAAGGAAGCTACGATACTGCCGGACTTGCTTACGATGTTGCAGTTTCCGGCAATTATGCCTATATAGCTGATAGCAAAAATGGGCTTGCGATTATTGACATAAGTAATCCTTCTTCTCCAATTCAGATAGGAAACTACAATACTTCCGGATATGCTGAATGTGTTTCAATTTCAGGCAATTACGCCTATGTAGCCGTTGATAATAGTCTTGTGGTTGTTGATATAAGCAATCCTTCTTCTCCAATTCTTAAAGGGCTTTATGCAGGTTCTGCTGGAGATATTGCAGTTTCCGGCAATTATGTCTATGCAGGTGAAGGTGTTAATGGTCTTGTTATTCTGAAAGCAAATCCGGAATCAGCATTTACTGTTGCAGACTTCAGTAGCAATATCACCTCCGGTTACACCCCTCTCTCGATCCAGTTCAATGACCGTTCTCAGAACGCAACTTTATGGAACTGGGACTTTGGAGATGGATATAATTCAACAAATCAAAATCCGATCCATACTTACTCTTCAGCAGGAACCTATACTGTTAACCTGACAGTAAGCAATGCAAACATAACAGCCTCAAAAGTGGATAAGGTATTCGTGCTGAATACAAGCAGTTCCAATAAAAAAAACAGTAATGGAAGCGAAGAATATGGCGGTGACGGGGTAATCTTAACAAAAAACACAGACACTCCTGCAAAAGAAAGCAAAAGAACTCCTGGATTTGAAATAGTTTACTGGTTTGTAAGCCTGCTAGCTGCATTCTGGATAAAGGAGAGTAATAATGAGTAATCAAAAAAATTTTATCCTGAAATTAGTTCACCTGATTACTCGTTTGTTTTATCTTGAAATTGACTTAAATTAATGAAGAATTTAGAAAAATGTCCAAAGTTCAAATCTTTTGAAAATAGCCCTGCCATGAAAGACATATACTGCTTGGGGATAAAAGATGAAAAATAAAAGTATATCAACAATATCGATTGACACTTTTTCTATTCCACTTCCATCTGCAGCAATGTCTAATAAAGCACGCAGAGAAGATACCCTCATAAGAGCTTTTGGAATAACTACACTTGCGATTTTAATATTGGTGAGTGTAGCAGGTGCAGCTCCATTTGCATACGTTACTAACTCCGACAGCAATAATATCTCTGTAATTGACACAGCCACAAACAAGGTTACAGCCACAGTAGATGTAGGAGAACATCCTGCTGGAGTTACAGTCAGTCCGGATGGGAAAAAGGTATATGTTGTGAACTCACGTAGCAACACTGTATCTGTAATTAACACCACCACGAACAAAGTTATAGGCACTGTGAAAGTAGGAATCTATCCTCAAAAAGTTGCAGTCAGTCCGGATGGAAATAAGGCATATGTGACGGACTTCAGCTACGGCACTGTTTCTATTATTGACACAACCACAAACAAGGTTACAGCCACATTGAAAGTAGGAAATTTTCCTTTCGGAGTTGCAGTCAGTCCGGATGGAAAAAAGGTATATGTGGCGAATTCCGGCGGCGATTCAACTAACTTTACAGGTACAGTTTCTGTAATTGACACAGCCACAGACACTGTTGCAGCCACAATACACACAGGAAACAACTCTCTTGGGGTTGCATTCAGTCCGGACGGGACAAAGGCATATGTGATGAACTCTAATATTCGTCATGACTCCACAGCTACTATTTCTGTAATTGACACAAGTACAAATGAGCTTACAGCTTTAGTGAGCGTAGGAGACATTCCTTGTGGAGTTGCGGTTAGCCCGGATGGAAAAAAGGTATATGTAGCGATACAGTTTCCAGGACCCAATTCACTTACAGGTGCTGTTGATATCATTGATACAGCCGCAAACAAGGTTACAGCTACTGTACCTGTAGGAAGGGCACCTTGTGGAATTGCAGTCACTTCAGATGGAGCAAAGGTATACGTGGTGAACTGTGCAAGCCACACTGTTTCTGTAATTGATACCGCTACAAACAATGTAACAGACACAGTGAAAGTAGGAATCTATCCTGTTGGAGTTGTAATTGTGCCTTTTATGGATTCCAATATGACTGCCAAAAGTACAGGGGCAACCTCCAATGCAACTGAAGAAAGAAGTGATGCCGAACTTAATAATTCAAACAAAAATAACTCTGAATCCGATAATGGTAGTAGCTCAAATGGAAATGAATCGAGCAAAAATAACTCAACTCCAGGTTTTGGATTATTGGGAAGTTTGACCTGCATGTATGGAGTGCGGAAACTCAGGAAGAAGTAATAAAGGACCTGGATAACCCGGAATTATTGGCATTAATGATCCAATGACTGTTGGGTCAAATGGTACACCAAAAATTGAATTCGCCACCAGTCAAGAAAAAACGTATATATAAGCCAAAATTCCTCAAAGAAGTTCGATAAATTTCAACAAAGCCAAAAAATTAATTGGGAAAAATCAAAATAAAAAAGATGACCGGTTCAACTTTAAAACGGGATTTTATAATATACCGGTCTTTTCAAGAAAACCTTCAAGAGGCACGGAGTGAGTCTGAAAACCGCATACTTTGTAGGGGTCTGCGCCCATTGAGAGAGCTACGAGCTGGGCAATATTCATATGCACCATATCGTATTTTACCCCGAACTCTTTTTCAATTACAGGCTGGTAGCGGTCATACTGGATATGTGGCAGTTCGGGCTCATATGGATCATTAACTCCACTCCGGCTCTCTGAAGGCTGTCGAGTTTGGTTTTGGTAACCTGGAAAGAGGTGCTTTTGTTAAGGTGGAGCTGGGAAAAGCCCATTCCGAAGGTAAGGGTGCGGACGGTATTTTATCAGAATTTGTCTAAAAAGAGAGGATCTAATTTTTGGAGATGCTTGTCAAAGTTTAGAAGATTCACTGACTCTACAGGCTCACATGAAATACAAACACAGAGACTTTTGCTGTAATACTGTAAGCAGTCCACAAAGATCCTCTTATATGAGTATAGATGTGAATTTTTACATTTGGATATCAACTCTTGAATATATGTCAAGGATATATGCTTATACATATACTTATTGGCCAGATCATCAACTATAGAATATTCAGAATATTGCAGACTCAAAACAGGCACGAAAAACGGATAGTTCGATGGAATGGCCGGAAAACTTATAAGGAGTTAGATAAGAGGAATTCATGGAGTTCAAAAGTATTTCCCGTACCATACGAACTCCATAAAATACACCCTAAGAGGCATGATTTATGTTAGCTTTGCGTGTATTTAAGGCTTAGCTTGCCTGATCCTGCCTCCTGGGTATAAGATACACAGGAGATTAAAGTATGAACCGTAATAAAATTGGAGTAAGTATACTTGTTTTAGCAACACTGCTGATTGGTATGGTGTTAATGCCGGCAGTAAGTGCATAGGAAGAAAAAGATTATTCTGTAACTGCTGAGGAAGCTTTTAAGCATGCTAATGCGAACATGATAAGTTTCATAGCAGCCGATGCACCAGGCTTTGAAAATTGGACAGAGGCATCTATTGATACCAACCAGTTGAGCTTTATGATATAAATGGTCAGAAATTATTTTATCGGTTCTCAGTATATAAAGAAAATAAATTAATAGGTACAATCGACGTCTGTGCCGATAAAACGTTGGGGCCTTCAATTTATGACATTGTATTTGATCCGGAACCTTATAAAGTGGCTGAAGCCATGAAAAAATCAATAGAAATAGCCAAAAGTGAGTATTCAGATGGGGAAATCAAATCAACCAATTTGGTTGTATACAGCTATCCACGTATAGGAGCGATGACTGTAGTGAAAGACAAGACCACTGGAGTTGAACACCGGATATTTGTAGACGGATACACCCTTGATGAGGTACAAGATAAACCTGTAACTGAAACAGAACTTGGAGTTTGGTCAATGTATGACCAGATTTTGAAGTCTGGAAAGGAAAACAACTTAAAGGAATGGCAGAAAAGTGATCAGTACGCAAAATCTATAGAACAAGCAGCAGCTAATAAAGGAGTTAATATTAATGCTGCAGTTACTGAAGAAAATGTTAAAAAACTTATTGACGATGCAGCGATAACGGCAATAACAAGTGGAGATGTTCCTGTTCCCCATCTTGGACAAGAAACTAACTACTACTGTGTTCCAACTAGTATCCGAATGCTTTGTATGTACTTTAATGATCCGAATCCCGCCCCTTCACAAACGTCTATCTATACCTATTTGAAAGGGAAACCCCCGGTTGGGCTCACATGTTATGACATTGAAAAATGGGTTATAAATAAATGGGGAAAGACGCCAACTACTAGGACTTCTGCATTTAATAATATTGACGTTGTTACCGAGATTGACAATGAAAGACCTTTTTTCAGTCTGGTTTCTGGGCATTGTCGGGTTTGTCGAGGATACAAAAATGAAGGTGGGTATTTCTATTTGTATATTAATGATCCGCTCCCCGGTACTGCAATATATGAACGCACTTACGGTGGTCCAGAAGTTGCACGTGTATATGTGAGATAAAAAATCCTCACTGAGTTCAATAAAATTCTGGCTTTAAAGGTTGATTACATGTTTCTATACGATAAACCAAAGAGCAGGTTTATCGAACTTTTATTTTTAATATGTTTGTTTAAGTTAAGATATACACAATGTTTACTATTTTCATTTTTTACAAAATTGTTCCAAGATTTAAAGTTTAATTTATAAGTAAACCAAAAATACATTTTATATTTATCTCGAGATTATCTCAACTATAAGGATTCATAAGGGAGAATCATAATGAAAGAAATAACATGTGATAAAACATATCGAGAGCATATTCTCATAAAAGTTTTGGGAATAACTGCACTTGCGATTTTAATACTGGTGGATGTTGCATGTGCGGCTCCATTTGCATATGTGATGAGTGCGGGGAACTACATAAACAGTGGGACTGTTCATATAATTGACACAGCAACCAACAATGTTACAGACATGATGAAGATAGGAGGCTATCCTGGCGAAGTTGCAGTTAACCCTGCAGGAACAAAAATATATGTGACGAACTCAGGTATAGGCAGCAAAACTGTCTCTGTAATTGACACTGCAACAAATACAGTTAATGCCATGAATATAGGAGGCAGTTCTTGGGGAGTTGCAGTTAACCCTGAAGGAACAAGGGCATATGTGTCGGTTCGTGACAGCACCAATATCTTGGTAATTAACACAGCCACAAATAAAGTTATAGCCACGGTTAATGTGAAGTTGAATCCTGATAGAGTTGCCGTCACTCCAGATGGAACAAAAATTTATGTTACAAACCATATCAGCGACACTACTTCTGTAATTGACACAGCCACAAATGAAGTTATAGCCACTGTAAACGTAGGAAGTAGTCCTTGGGATGTTGCAGTCAGTCCTGATGGAACAAAAGTGTATGTGGTAAACTCAAACAGCGACACGGTTTCTGTAATTAATACTTCCACAAACACTGTTACAGACACAGTAAATGTAGGACGCTATCCTTGGGGAGTTGCAGTTAACCCTGCAGGAACAAATGTATACGTAACAAACTGGGAAAACAATTCAGTTTCTATAATCGACACAGCAACTAACAATATTACAGCTACAGTTCCTGTAGGAATTAATCCTTGTGGAGTTGCACTCACTCCTGACGGAAAAAAGGTGTATGTGGTGAACTACGGTAGCGACACTATTTCTGTAATTGACACGGCTACAAACGATGTAATAGCCACTGTGGACGTAGGAGTCGAACCCATTGAAATTGTCTTTGGGCATTTTGTAGATTCTAATGTAACTGATCAAAACACAGGGGCAACCTCCAGTTCAACTGAAGATATAGGGGTTGAAGAAACGAACTTATCATATGAAGAAATAAATGCTGCCGAACTAAATAATTCAAACAATAATAATTCTGAATCTAATAATGGTAGTAGCTCAGGTGGAAATGAATCAAGTAAAAATAACTCTACTCCAGGTTTTGGATTATTGGGAAGCTTGATCTGCCTGTATGGTGGATGGAAACTCAGGAAGAAGTAATAAAGGACCTGGACAACCCGGAATTATTGGCATTAATGATCCAATGACTGGTGGGTTGAATGGGACGCCAAAAATTGAATTAGACACCAGTCAAGAAAAAAACGTATATATAAACAAAAATTCCTCAAAGAAGTTAGATAAATTTCAACAAAGCCAAAAAATTAATTGGGAAAAATCAAAATAAAAAAGGTAGCCAGTTCTATTTAAAAACTGGACTTTATATTATTCCGGTCTTTTCAAGAAAACCTTCCAGAGGCACGGAGTGAGTCTGGAAACCGCATACTTTGTAGGGGTCTGCGCCCATTGAAAGAGCTACGAGCTGGGCAATATTCATATGCACCATGTCGTACTCTACCCCGAACTCTTTTTCAATTACAGGCTGGTAGCGGTCGTACTGGATATGGCAGTTCGGGCACATGTGGATCATTAACTCCACTCCGGCTCTCTGAAGGCTGTCGAGTTTAGTTTTGGTAACCTGAAGAGAGGTGCTTTTGTTAAGGTGGAGCTGGGCAAAGCCCATTCCGCAGGTAAGGGTACGGTCTTCGTACCAGCGGACAGGGGATGCTCCGCAGGCTTCAGCTATCGTGTCTATAAGCTGGGGGTTTTCCGGGCTTCCGACTACATCGAGATACTTGACTTTATAATAGTGGCAGGCGTGATGGGAGGCTGCTTTAACTCCTGAGAAATCGAATTGTTTCTTTTCCTTTATCTGATCGACTTTACTCAGGAGGACCTCGACTGCATGATAGAAGTTGGTCCGGGAGTCCATATCGCCCTTTTCATAGACAAGGTCATCGAAGCCCTTTTCCCTGAAGATGGAGTTGACTTTTTCCCGGACCTCAGTATTGGTGTTAAGGAGTTCGCATGCCTCCTTGTTAATGGCATAACAGGTTGAACAGAGGCAGGTTATATTGGGATATCCGCTCCTTCTGGCGATTGCAAAGTTCCGGGCTGCAATAGCTGCTGTTGTGAGGCCTTCAAAGATATCGGTGTAGTGCCCTATCCCCGTGCAGCAGGACTGCTCATCGTTTATACCGTAATCTATCCCGAGCCGGTCAAACACGTAACTTGTGGCCGTTTCTATTCCAGGATATTCCTGCCCGACCATGCAGCTCTTAAACAGTAAGAGCTTGCTGTCCGGTATACTCTCTATCGCTTTCAAAGCCAAAGCCTCCGCGTTTTTTCTCGTTTTCAGTGCCGTCGGTCTTCAGGAACCCGTGAATTTTTTTTTCCTGGATCCTTGCTTTGATCCATTTTTCCCTTTCGAAATAGCCCGTGCTCTCAAGAATAGCCTGAACTTCTCCATTGGTGTTCCTGACATCCCTGGCGCTGAGCCCCAGTTCGGAACGGATGGGCTCCAGATTCCTTTTCATTCCAATCCAGCGCTCTCCAAGGTCTTTCTCCATGTTCTTGACACCAGCTCCCGGGACCTTGCTGGCTCCGTTTTCGGCAAGGTACTCTCCGATCTCAAGGAAATAGGCAAGCTTTTCAACCCCGATTCCTTCGTTGATAGCGATCTGTCTGAGCACCTGCACGATTGTTACAGGGCTGTTGTTCCTGGGACAGCGCACATTACAGGAATAGCAGTAGAAGCAGGACCAGATCATTTCAGATTCAAGCACACTACGATCATTTTCGAGCACCTTTTTTACGATCTGCCGCGGGCTGTAGTCCGTAAACCGAGCTGCAGGACAGGAAGCAGTGCAGGCTCCGCACTGGATACAGCGGTCTAGTCCCATGGATTCGGGGGTTCGGATACTTTTTTTTGCGGTCTCTGCAAGAGTTTTACACTCCGGGGTATCGTATTTATTTACATATGGCATCATCTGATCACCTCTCCTTCCCGGGCAAGGCGGGTAAAAGTTCCTGCAAGCCCTTTTGTGTTCGGAACATAGGTTTTTTTGAAATAGATCCGGTTTCCTGAATCTCCAAGTTCTTCTTTGAGTTTTTCAACGTGCCTGGTAGTAAGAGGGTATATTATCTCGGCTCTCGGGCTGTCAGGCGGGTCTTCTACAAAAAGGACAGAAGACGCCCCATGTTTTAAAGCATGCAGCACCAGGTCTCTGTCCACTACCAGGCCTGTAGGGACCTTGATTAATTTAACATTTGAAGGATATGTGAGCACACTGTTACCTATATTATCGCAGGTAAGGGAAGCAATCCCGGAATTTACAAAGCCAAGCACATCTCCTTCTTCGAGCACACCCTCCATCTCGGCTTTTAGCTGGGATTTCGTAAAGCCTGCGATCTGAACGGCTCCATCCTTGCAGAGATCAGTACAGTATCCGCAGCCCGTACAGATGAGAGGGTCAAGAACAACCCTTCCGCCCTCATTCAGGGAAAGGGCCTCGAATGGGCATTTAAGGCACTCCCCACAGCGCGTGCAAAGCAGCTGGTTGACGACTGCAATTTCGTTATCCAGCGTTTTCGGGCTGTCCGTAATGAAAGTCCTTGCCCTTATAGCTGCAAGTCCGGACTGGGCAATGGTATCTGTAACATCTTTAGGGCTCTGGGCAGTGCCGCAAACAAAGATTCCGTCAAGGGAACTGTCTACTGGTTTTAGCTTGGAGTGCCTTTCCTTAATAAAGCCGCTTTCATCCTGGCTCAGATTCAGCACACTGGCAATTTTCCTGGTCCCCGGAGAAGGTATCATGGCCGCGGAAAGTACAACAAGATCAGCAGGAAGTTCTCTCATTTTCTGGTTAAGGGTATCTTCGACCCTTACAACAAGGCTCTTGTCCGGCTTTTCAACAACTTCGGCAGGCCTTCCCCTAACAAATTTGACTCCGGTATCCTGAACTGCACGGTAATAGTTTTCATAAAAACCAAAAGCCCTCATATCAATATAGCAAATCGTGATTTCTATTTCAGGATATTTTTTCTTAATCAGGCTTGCGTGTTTCAGAGCCGCCATACAGCAGTATCTTGAGCAGTAACGATTTCCGCCCTCTTTTTCGTCTCTTGAGCCCACGCACTGGATCATGACAATTCTTTTTGGCGTTTCGGCATCAGAGGACGGCGCAGAGGAACTTTCGCACCTTGAAGTACAGCTTGCAGGAGTTGAAACAGCAGAAGCTTTACTGAAATCGGAGATCCTCAGAAGTTCCCCTTTTGTAGGGCCATTGATGCCGAGGACTCGGGCAAGTTCCATCTGGGTCAGCACATTTTCAAAAATTCCGTATCCATACTGGGGTTTCTGGGAGACGTCATACTCCTCAAAACCAGTGGCAACAACAACTGCACCTACGTTAAGTTCAACAATTTCTTCCTTCTGGGAAAAATCAATTGCTCCGGTTTTACAGGCATCTGCACATTTTCCGCAGGTTTCCCCCTTTAACTGGAGGCAATAATCGGGATCAATACAGTAGATCTTGGGGACTGACTGGGAGAAGCGAAGAGAAATTGCCTTTTTGTCCATATAACCGCAGTTGAACTCGTCTTCAACCGGGGTAGGACAGACACGGCTGCACCTTCCGCATGCTGTGCAGCTGTCTTTCACATATCTTGGCTTCTTCTTTAACCTGACAGTAAAGTTTCCTGCGCTTCCGCTCAGGCTTTCAACTTCGGTCCAGGTCAAAAGTGTAATTTTCGGGTGGGCTGCAACTTCGTTCATCAGAGGGCTGAGTGAGCACATTGCACACTCTTCCGCAAGCTTATCAGGGGAAAATATCTTCCCGATTTTCGCCATCTGCCCGCCTATGCTTGAATTTTTCTCAACAAGGAAGGTGGAAATCCCATTATCTGCAAGGTTCAGCGCAGCTGTGATTCCTGCTATCCCCCCACCTATAACAAGGGCCTGCTGAGCAATATCCACTTTTATTTCTTTCAGGGGCTCTATGTTTTCCAGGCGTTTTAGCTTGGCCCGCAGGAGAGAAAGAGCTTTTTCAGTAGCTCCTGTTTTGTCGGGATGCACCCAGGCGCACTGTTCCCTTAGATTTGCAATTTCAAGCCCTGCTCTATTCAATCCGGTTTCCTGGATGCACTTTCTAAAGAGAGTGCCATGCTTGGAAGGAGTGCACGAACCTATTACTACCCTGTTCAGATTCCCTTCCAGAATTTTATTTTTGATCAGGGACTGCCCCTGGCTTGAGCACAGGTACTCATAATCAAAAACCGAGATCCCTTCTGCCTTAAGGGTTTTTTTTACGGCATCTACATCAACGTGTTCGGAAATGTTCCCGCTGCAGTGGCAGATAAATACAGCAGCTTTGTCCAGTCCATCAGTCGTCCCAGCAGTCATTATACTAAATCTTTCAGGGATTTGTATTTAAACATTGCCGAAAAAATAGGATAAGTAACCCAAAGAGGACAGATGAAAGAGCATAGTTGCAAAATTAGGACAGATATTTGAGAAAAAGGAGATTTTAACGCTTATCTGTTTCAGTTGTACCCTGGTAAGCGTCCTCAGATTGTAGAAGATATACTATCAAAGGTTTTAATCCTATATATACCTGAATGAAGAACTGCAAAAGATCACGTTGCCCAGCTTATTCCTTACCCTGTAGCTCCATAGATTTCGCAAATAAAAGTTGCGCTGGCGCACCCCGCCGCAAGGTGCAGGGTATTCGACTGAAATATATTTAGTGCCTCTTATTGTCAGAAAGTTATTATATGCATATAATTATATATAGGGAGATCATTATTATATAAATTAACTGAGATGCCAGATTTGTTGGGCACTTCCTCAGATTTTAACTTTAAATAAATACAGATATATTAAGTGAAAAAATAAAAAATTCAAAAATAGCCATTTGGAATTAACCATTTGAAGTAATTGAGTGAGATAATTTATTAAGTTAATTCATTAAGTTAATTCATTAAGTTAATTTATTAAGTTAATTCATTAAGTTAATTCATTAAGTTAATTCATTAAGTTAATTCATTAAAGCTAATTCGTTAAGTTAATTCATTAAAGTTGTTCGTTTGAAAATAATATATTTCCATGATCTGATGATACTGGATAAAACATGATACTGAGGCCAATATAAGGTGCTCTACGGTATAAACGGCAGATGATAGTTGTGGCAGATAATGGGCTAATATCAGAAGACAATAATATTAAAATGGGAGAGATTGAGTACGAAATGGTCGAGCTTTTGAGGAGGCTTAATATAAATAGACCTGTCGCCTTAACTCTTGCATGTCTCTCAAAAGGAGAAGAGATCTCTTCCCAGTGTATAGAAATGGTATCAGGTCTTAGACAGCCAGAAGTCAGCATTGCGATGCGCTACCTTCGTGAAAATGACTGGGTAGACATGAGGGAAGAAAAGAAGAACCAGGGCAAGGGCAGGCCGGTAAAGCTATACAAACTGACAGTTCATATGGAAAAAATTATTGACACAATAGAAGAAAACATCATTGCTGAGAGTAATACCATACGCCAGAACATAGAACGTCTCAAGAACCTTTCCTGAAGAATCGGCGAAAAAATTGAGATTAACGCGTTTTTTCTCTTACAATCTCATATGTAAAAGGTTCATTCTTAAATTAAAAACCTGAATATATAATCAGGGAATAACTCCTCATAACCTGAACAGTTAAATTAAAGATATCTTATTCTCTTTTTGCTTTCTCTTTTTTATTCCAGCTCAGGTTTGAGGTCCCAAAAGTAATTTTATCACTTATTCAATGTCTCTGGCACCCATTGATTATATGGCTCTGGTCCAAAATCCAGTGATTTTTGCATTTTTTGATTGAAACAATGAATTTGCAGAAAGAATCCATACTTTGAATAAACTCAATATTCGACATCTATAGACTTCAATCCTGATTACGTGTTCAAAGAATTATAACCAATTTTGAAATCCAGTGATTTTTTTTGTTTACACTAATCACTGGATTTTAGAACTGAGTCGATTATATAACTCATTTATTTTTACTCGAAAAATATAACGCTACTTTTGCTTGAATCAGCTGCCACAATAAATTTTTCAAAATATTATATGTATTGCATTTATATTCAGGAAGTGACTGTAAAATTACCCACTTGAAATAGCGAAGAGCCACAATTATTTAAGGGGGAGGCGAGTCAGGGCACTTCATATCGTTTATTAAGAAGAAAGCCCCAAAAAGGTCAACCGCAGCAAATTAAGCAAAACGAAGTCAGTAGCCACATAAAATTGAATGTTAACCAGTGTAACATTTTAAAATATAAATATAAATAAACATATATTAAAACTAAAACATAAGTAAATATTTATATTAATTCACTCTATAATGCTTCTTTGGGTGATTATAATGGTAGATGAAAGTGGTTTAGCTATAGAAACTACTGACATAACGAATGAGATTCCCTTATCCATGGGATCAAGCGAATATGAAATGATAGAATTATTTAGAAAGATCAATATCAGCAGGCCAATTGCTCTTACCCTCGCCTGCCTTGCAAAAGGAAGGGAAATCTCTTCCCAGAGCATCGAAATGGTATCTGGTCTTAGACAGCCGGAAGTCAGTGTTGCAATGCGGTACCTCCGCGAAAACGACTGGATTAACATCCGGGAAGAAAAGAAATCAAAAGGTAAAGGCAGACCGATCAAGCTGTACAGGCTAACGGTCCCGATGGACCGCATTGTTAGCAAGATCGAAGACGAAATCATAGCCGAAAGCAGACTTGTGCTGAGGAATATTGAACGCCTGAAGCACATTGCCTGAAATTTATGATAGGGAACAGAATGGCCTGAAGTCAGGGGCAGGATTTCATACCGCAAATTGCCTGGACTTCAACTATCCAGAAGCCGTTCTGTCTTAAAGGGGATTACCCCCACCCTAACTTTTTTTCTTACCAACAACTTTTTCGTTAACAACTTTTCCGTTAGTATTATTCTTACTAACCCTAGTTGAGCCGCTCGAATTGTGTCTCGTCCGAATTGCGCCTCGGGAGGACGCGATCCATTTCTCTTCGCTCGCTCAAGCAGACTAATTTATAGTGTATCACAGTGAGCTTCGCTCAAGAGGACTAGATCGCAAATATTGGCAAAGCTTTTCCTTTATTCATACCTTCCGTATTTCATACTTGTGGAAATTGATTCTAAAATACATGAAAAAAGAGATTCTATTTTAGGATATTCCAGAAGATTAAAAAAGTAATCAGGTTGTAAAAGATCACATACAATTGAAAAAATGGAATCGGAATAGAGTTATTGATTGAAAGAAGATGTCTGAAAGAAGATGTCTGAAAGAAGATGTCTGAAAGAAGATGTAGGGAAAAAAACAAAAGGATAAACAAAAAAGAGTGAGATATCATTAAGAGAAAGTATAGTGGGCCCGCTGCGATTCGAACGCAGGACCTCACGGTTATCAGCCGTGCGCTCCACCAAGCTAAGCTACGGGCCCTCAATGAAGGTATTCAGTTTAGAAAACCTGAAAGTTCTCTGAGAAGACATTGTTGGATTGTTGGATTGTGGTGGGCCCGCTGCGATTCGAACGCAGGACCTCACGGTTATCAGCCGTGCGCTCCACCAGGCTAAGCTACGGGCCCAGATGTCAGGTTTTTCTATGATTATCAGAGTTGAAAGGCTTTTTTAGGGAAAGCATCCCAATCCGACAACACTTCTAATACTCGAATTACTACTTATACCTTTTGCTCGGATAGTAGGAATTTCCCAGATACTAAATTTTATTTACAGGAAGCGGAGCATGTGTGGCGACAGTTATATATACGATACTGAGTGTATGTGGGAGTGCTGACAAAGCAAAACGCAACATGGGCCGGTAGATCAGGGGTAGATCGCTACCTTGGCATGGTAGAGGCCTCGGGTTCAATTCCCGACCGGTCCATATTCTTTTCTAATTAAATTGGTAATTAAGCTGAAACCATTATAGTTTTTAATTCCACTACTTCTCTTAAGGTTTTAGAGGTTGATTCCTGGATATGAGGATTTTATGACAAAACCGATTACAGGCTTATTGAGTATCAACCTTTCCTCACAAAAAAAGATAAAAAAGAAACGCTATGAAGCGTTCCATTTTCATGACCTCATTTTGGTATCTGTCTATAAATAATCGCACATATCAGGCCTAAAAAGAGTAAACCTATTATGCCATAGACCGGAGAGATGCCAGAGAATTTTGTGCTCTCACTCTGTTCTGAATCCGTGTCCAACCCTGTACTTTCATTACCTTCTCCTTGCAGCGACCGGGTTTCAAGCGAAGTCCCTTTTTCGGTTACTTTTTCAGGGGCACCCTGTGACTCACCTGTTATCGCAAAAGAGGCAAATCCCGGGGTTTCAGCTGTGAAATACAGGTATTTTTTATCTTCACCTGACAGGCTGGCTGGCAGCTGCGTCCAGACTTTTTCATCATACCTGTTCAGGGTGATCGAGTCCTGTTCTATTAGCTTATCCTGGATCCAGGCCTTTTCAACTTTGAAGCTCAGGGTGGGGTTTTCGATGTTTTTTGAGGTTGCATATCCGGCATTTCCTACCCAGACATTGAAAGACTTGTAGACCTCGCCTGCAGGCATCTTCGAGACAAGGGCTGACTTTTTCTTTAACTGCTCAACAATGGTTGTGGTCTTGCCTACGTTCTTGATCGCATCGAAGCCCACAGACACAACACAGGTGGCGTTCTTCGTGAACTCGAACTTTACGGCCTTACCGTTTGTAATGAAGACCTGGGCAAGCTCCTTGACCTCTACATTCTTTGCAGGCTCAGGAGATCCTCCGCCTCCGCCTCCGCCACCACCGCTGTGGCTTCCTCCGCTGCTTTTCTTCTCTACAGCTATCAAAGTAGTTTTTACATCAGTGCCTTTTGCATTGATCGCAGTCAGTTTAGCGGTATAGGTTCCTGTGGCAGGATACACATAAACAAAGCTTGCCGCGTTTGAGTCCTCGACTCCGTCATTGTTTACGTCCCAGCTCCATGATGTTGCATTCTGTGAACGGTCAGTAAAGGAGACTGAAAGGGGAGCAGAGCCGCTGGTAGGATTGGCGATAAAGTCTGCTACAGGAAATACATCATTATCTACATTCTCTTCCAGCACAGTTATAACAGCAGTTTTTGAATCCGTGCCTTTCAGGTTGCTTACTGTAAGGTTAACAGTATAGTTTCCTGCCTTGTAATAAGAATGCGTTGGATTCGTATCGCTTGAAGTAGCTCCGTCTCCAAATTTCCAGCTCCTCGATGTTGCGTTCTGCGAACGGTCAGTAAACTGAACGGGAAGGGGGGCAGAGCCGCTAGTGGGATTGGCGGTAAAGTCTGCGACAGGGGGTACAGGTACAGGCTCCGTCCTGGGGGTCACCAGAGGCAGATAATCAATATTCTGCTCGTTTAGAGAGTAAGGTTCCTCCGCAAACCCATCACCGTTAGCATCCAAATGAATCTGGGAGAATCCAGCTCCTGCAGGAGATCCCCAGAAGTTACCTCCTATATAAGGACCGCCTATTATGTTCAGGCCAGGCATATTTGGGACGCTGAACGACCCTCCGGGGTTTCCGTCCTCAATCAACAGGTTAACGTCATTCAAAAAATAGTTATTATATACCGACGCAGAGTCCCTGATGATATAAAGACCGATGCCACAGTTTTTGATAATGTTACCAGTTACAATATGACCACCCGCACCGTATGTGAGTGTGATACCTATATCACATTCTCTGAAAGTGTTTCCTGTTATTTTGTTGTCAATACTGTCATATGTAGATACACCAACCGGGCTGCCCATAAAGAGGTTATTCATTATGGTTTGGTTCCCGTACATGTAACTGGTGCCCATGCTGACACCGCAGCCGTTGAACCGGTTGTTTCGAATTGTGCAGGATACCCCACCCTCGGAGAAGTCAACGCCTTTTGTGATTGTGAGCCCCTCTATTCTGGAGTGTCTGAGAAGAGAAAAACCACCGACTGAAGGATATTCAGCTCCAGCTGCTCCTTTGATAGTCACTGATTTATTTACGAATATGGTTTCATCAGGATACGTACCAGGGCTAACCAGAATGATATCTCCATCAACCGCATCTTTCAGGGCCTCCTGGATTGTTGTGTAGTTCCCCGGTCCATCGTCGCCAACATAAAACTCAGTCGCAGCTGCGTACCCGGTAATAACCTGAAGTGCGAGAGCCACTGTAAATAAAATCGATAATAATCTTTTTATTTGCCACAAAAGAAAAACCCCTACAAATTATTTTAGAATCTCAATATCAAGAGTTACCTCAAATCCCCATTTTTGACTGTACAGGATGCACTGGTATGGCTGAGGCGTTGTCTTTAAAGGACATAAAAACGTCCTAAGTCACACTTATTGAGTTTTAAAATGAATTTATTTTACGAAATTGGCAATGTTATATCAAATTAACTAAATTATCCTAGTTTTTTGTGATAAGGTGTGATTTTTTAGTCAACGTGCCAATAAGAAGTAAACATTGTTTGAGAATATTCACATGCAGTTATTTAGATTGTCTTTTGAGTTGCGCACGTCCCGGTTTCGGTGTACAGGAAAGATTAAAAATAAAGATGCATTGTGGCGTTCAAAAATGAATATTGAGCAGCTATGAAGCATGGCCCATGTGTGCCTGAACACAGCACAGAACATTAGAAGAGAAATAAATACTCATTGATTTATATAATTTCAAATATATAATATATAGCGGAGATTAACCTTCTTACCTGACTGAATCACAGTGCACAGAAGAGTCGGGAAACTTCATACTTCAGGTAAGAGGTGTATTTTTGATACCTGTACTTTTTATTGGGGTAGCCGACAGTATCAAATTTTCTACTTAAAGCAACTCTGGAGGTAAGTATATGGAACAAACAGCTGCAGAATACCGCACTGTGGAATATGAAGTAATGCAGGTCCCCTGGTGGCTGGTTGTACTGGAAGGAATTTTTGCCGTAATCATAGGCTTATTTCTGTTGTTTTCACCTGTAGTAACCACCATAACCTTAGTCCAGATACTCGGAATCTTCTGGTTTCTGGGCGGAGTTATTTCAATCGTTTCACTGCTAATGGACAGAGAGAACATGGGATGGAAATTGCTCTCCGGTGTTATGGGCATTCTTATCGGGATTGTGGTATTTGTGTACCCGTACAGTCCCTTTGTAATCCTGGCGCTTCTTGTAATCATAATAGGAATCTGGAGTATTATATACGGCGTAATCAGACTTGTCTGGGCGCTCAAAGGAGGCGGAACGGGAATGGCGGTCCTCGGGCTCCTGACAATTGCCCTCGGGATACTCCTGCTGGTTAACCCCCTGGCAGGTGCCGTTGTCCTGCCCTGGATATATGGAATTTCCCTTGTAATAGGAGGGATTGCAGCACTGATTGGCGGGTTTAGAATGAAGTCCGGGAAAAACGTCTCATACTCAGGTTAAGGTTTT
This sequence comes from Methanosarcina sp. 2.H.T.1A.6, assembly GCF_000979455.1. GTDB lineage: Archaea > Halobacteriota > Methanosarcinia > Methanosarcinales > Methanosarcinaceae > Methanosarcina. The sequence continues at coordinate 9,456 of NZ_JJOY01000051.1, read as the reverse complement.
CAGAAAACTTGAAGGTCGATAAGCATTCCCACTCATATATGCAGTGCAAGATACAGTGCAAGATACAGTGCAAGATACAGTGCAAGATGCAGTGTCGGATCCGTAGCCAGTCCATTAGCGTTGGCAGACCTATAAGTACTCCACATTTTTAAATATTTGAAACATCTAAAGAATTTACATGCGAAAAGCTACAGTAGCAATAACAGGACTGGTTCTTCTTTCTTTTATCCTATCAATCTATTTTTACCCGCAGGTACCTGAACAGATGGCAACTCACTGGAACTCACAGGGAGAAGTAGACGGCTATATGTCGAAACTCTGGGGGCTCTTTTTCATGCCGTTAGTGATAACGGGTCTTGTAATTATGTTCCTGGTAATTCCGAGAATTGACCCGCTGAAAGAAAATATAGCAAAATTCAGGAAATATTATGACGGGTTTATAGCGATAATGGTTTTGTTTATGGTCGCTGTCCATCTCCAGATACTGCTCTGGAACACAGGAATTCAGATCAGCCCCAATGCCGTAATTCCTGTAGGGATAGGGCTTCTGTTTTATTATATAGGGATACTTACGGAAAATGCAGAGCAGAACTGGTTCATCGGAATCAGGACACCCTGGACTCTCAGCAGCGAGAGGGTGTGGAAAAGAACTAACCGGCTTGGAGGGAAACTATTCAAAATAGCAGGAATAGCAGCAATCTTCGGGGCTTTTTTTCCGGAATTTGCAATCTACTTCATCCTTGTGCCCGCAATTTTTGTAGCCGGGATTACTGTTGTTTACTCATATATTGAATATCAAAAGGAACTTAAAGAAAATGAAAGAAAATGAAAGAAGATTAAAGAAGTAGGTGAAAAAAGCGAAATGGACTGGAAAAAGGAATGAAAGAAAATGAGCAGGGCTAAAAGAGAGAACTAACAGAAATCGAAATTCGAAATCAAAACTTAAAAAATAAGGTTTAAAGCTTCCTGTGTTTCCTATTTCCGGGAATCATTTTAACCGGTTTCTAACACCTTATTTATCATTATGTTTATCTAACATGCTCTCATTTTGTCATATTGATTATTATGACTGAAGAGATAAGTAAAAATTTAAACAAACCAGTCGAAAACGGAGATAGTATTTCCGTTGATTATGTGGGAAAACTGGAAGATGGCACAGTTTTCGATACATCGGAAAAGGAAGCTGCCGCTGAGGCAGGTATATACAACGAAATGAGAGACTACAATCCTCTGACATTCACCGTGGGAGCGGGGCAGATGATTAAAGGCTTTGACGAGGGTGTGGTCGGAATGAAAGTGGGAGAAGAAAAAACCATTACAATTCCTCCCGAGGAAGCGTACGGAGAATATATGAAAGAGTACGCAAGGGAACTGCCATGTAATGCTGTGGATTTTACTCCGGAAGTAGGGATGCAGCTGGCTACGGAAACCGGACTCAGGGGCACTATCACAGAGGTAAGCGAGGAAAACTTCATTGTGGACTTCAACCATGAGCTCGCAGGCAAGACCCTGATATTCAAAATAAAAGTCGTTTCGATGGAGGCATAAAAAATGAGGGCGGGGAGGGGGACAATTTTTTTCCTGTCCATGCTGCTTCTGGGGAGCATAATCCTTGGAAGCGGATGCACGGATAAAGGGGATGTGACAGGGGAAAGCAGAGCTGTAAAGGCCGGTGATAACGTCCAGGTAGACTATGTGGGAAAACTCGAAGACGGCACAGTTTTTGACACTTCAATAAAAGAGGTAGCACAGGAAGCAGGCACATATAATCAGGAAAGAAATTACAGCCCCCTCGCCTTTACAGCTGGTGCAGGTCAGATGATTCCGGGTTTTGACGAGGGCGTAATCGGGATGAAAAAAGGAGAAGAAAAAACCATTACAATTCCCCCTGAAAAAGCTTACGGAGAATATGATGAAGCAAAAATTCAGGCCGTCCCCCTTGAGGACCTGAACCTGTCAGTGAAACCTGAAATCGGACAGACATTCAGCAGTATGTACGGGGGACAGTTCCGAGTCATTGATGTAAATGAAACGCATGTTACTTTTGACTCTAACCACGAACTCGCAGGCAAGACTCTGATTTTCGATATAAAGCTTATTTCAATAGAATGAAGCTTACATCAGTTAAACCGGTTTAAAACCGGCTTATATTTCATTAAAAAAGATGCACTCCTCTGGTGACCAGGAAAAGAATAAGGACTGCCGGAAAAAACTGTAAAGAAAAAAAATTAGCAGGAGAAGGAACAATGGAGAACTCTCGTACTGTGAAAAAGGGAGATTATCTCCTTATTGATTATACTGGAAACCTTGAGAACGGAACAGTATTCGATACCACCTTAAAAGAAAAAGCTCTTGAGGCTGGCATATATGATGAAGAAAAAGAATACACACCTTTATTTTTCAGGACATACACCGGTCAGGTGATAAAAGGTATCGATGACGGGGTTCTTGGAATGCGAGAAGGAGAAGAAAAAACCCTTGAAATCGTGCCTGAAGACGCCTACGGAGAATCTAAAAGTTATCTCGTTCAGAAAATTCCTCTTTCAAGACTTGAACTAAAGTACCCTCCGGAGGCAGGAAAAAAAATAATAACGCCTGGGGGAAGTGAAGTTAAAGTGCTCGATTCCACGGAAACTTACGCAACCCTTGACTTCAACCATGAACTTGCAGGCAAAACCCTGATCCTTGAAATAAAACTTGTCTCCATTGTGAACGGATCTGGAAATGTAAACTGATCCTTTAAATAAATTTATTCAAGATAATTCACAAGAAGTTAATTTAAGAATCCACAAACTGGAAAGTGGTGGAAGATGGAAAAGGAAGAGAAAGTCGTGGTAGTGCTGCTCGTTATGGCATTGTTCTCTCTTTCGACAGCGTACCTGCTCTTCGGGCAGGAACTTGCAGGAGCTGGACAACAGTCAGAAGGAAAAGCCCTGAAGTACACCCACGAATCCGAAGTTGGGGAAAAAGTGTCTCTTGATGCTGAGGTTTTAAGTAAACGATTTACTTATACCGGAGATCACCTGCTTTTAGAAGTAAACTTTGACTCCGAAGTCCTTAGCGTATTTATCCCGAAGACAGCAGGGGCCGAAGCCCTGGACGGATTAATCAATGAAGGAGACTTCATAAGCATAACAGGCATTATTTCTGAGTATAAGGGGAAGAAAGAGATAAGGGTAGAACGAAAAGAAGATATTGCTCTGAAATAATCGTCATCAATAAGCTTTGAAACAGGAAGAACAGATCGTTAACAATATATCTATAGAGTAACATTTGAGAAAATATGAAAGCATGTATCATGTGCGGAGGCACAGGGACAAGGCTCAGGCCACTGACCTTCAAACACCCGAAACCTAGCATACCGATTCTCAATAAACCATCAGTCCTGCACCTGATAGAGCACCTTTCGAGGGAAGGGTTCAATGAAATAGTCATGACCCTGGGATATATGGGAGAACGCATAGAGGAACAGCTCGGAGACGGGCACATGTTCGGAGTACACATAGATTATGTGTATGAGAAAGAAAAGATGGGGACAGCAGGCGGGGTAAAAAATGCTGAAAAGTACCTGAAAAATGAGCCTTTCATCGTGCTTGGGGGAGACCACGTCCTTAACCTCGACCTGAGGGAGATGTACCGCTTCCATGAAACAAACGATGCTCTGGTAACTATAGGACTTCTTTCCATTGATGACCCGAGGGAATTCGGGATTGCTGATATGGATATAAACAACCGGATCCACCGCTTCCTGGAAAAACCCAAATCCGGACAGATATTCAGCAATCTTGCAAGTACAGGCATTTACATCTGTGACCCTGAAATTTTTGACTGGATCCCTGAAAATAAAAAGTATGATTTTGCAAAAGACCTTTTCCCTGCCCTGCTTGCGGCAGATAAGAGAATTAACGGCATGCTTGTCCGGGGAAAATGGACTGATGTAGGGAGTTCGGCAGCCTACAGGCAGGCCCAGCGCTGGATGCTGGATGCCCTTCCAGGGACCACAATAGAAGGAAACTTCACAACAAGAAACGCAAGAATACGAGGCCCCTTATCCATAGGAAACAATGTCTCGATCGGTTCGAATTCTTCACTCGTTGGGCCCATTGTTATAGGAGAAAACACTGTAATTGGCGATAATGTCCTTATCGGACCTTACAGCGTGATAGGTGCAAACTGCACTATCGATAATAATGCAAAGATTCTTTCTTCGTACCTTTTTGATGATGTATGCATAGGTAAAAACTCCAACATCTCCGGAGCTGTAGTTGCGGATGAAACTGCTGTAGGAGATGAGTGCAGCCTGGAGAATGGGACAGTAATCGGGCATAAAGTCGTTATAGGGAACAATTCGACCATACATTCGGGAGTAAAGATCTGGCCTGAAGTTGTGATCGAAAAGAATTCCAGCATAAAGGAAATTGTAATCAATTCGGACTATGATACTACATATGAAGGCTCCTGAAATACAGGATTTAAAGAAAGGTTAAAACCGATCAAAAATTAAGAGTATATATAAGAGGATCTAAAATCAAAAGAGGATACCCAAAATTAAGAGTGAGTATAATCGAGAATCTGCATTGAGAATCTAAATCGGACCCCGTATTCCAGGTCAACCGCATAATTCCAGGTCAAAAGGTATGTTCCGGATTTATCCGGACTCAATTAAAAATTATTCATACCCTGGAAATACGGGTTTCTTGCAAATTCAAATTGAGTTTTCAATATTGATCAGAACCTTTGCTTTTTTGCTTTTGTAATCTTTCACAGGCATTCTGCTGGATTTTTGTCCGATTATTATCATTTCGGTACTCCCTTTTTAATTGGTTGGTATTTAAAGAAATGCCCGTATATGACGTCTTAAGCCTTTTTTCAATTCGTCGCTCAAGGCTTGAGCCCGCCTGCGTACAGTAGTAGATAAAAACAAAAGTATTAGACGGGCTGGAAACCTTATGCCAAATCTCAACCGTGTACCCGGGGACAACCATCATTTCTGATACAGATAATTTCTTTCTGATACACAGATAATTTTCATTTTCTTATTTTTTAGTACAGATTTCTTAAGAAACAGGAACTTTTAAGAAATACAATCGCTTAGTAGACATAAATCTGTTAAGAATAAGTAAGGATCTTATAAGAACGGTGCAGACTTTTTAAAATTGGACTCAAGACTAAAGAAAACAGTTCACTCTGACATATCGAACTTCTCTTGTGCCGTTCATTATATATTGGAGAAAGAAGTTTCCTTAAATAAGATAATACCTATACTAAAGAATAAAATTAAGAGATTTCAATGACCAGGTATAAAAAATGGCTTATTGGGTCGCTGGTTATCAGCGCTGTATCAATTGCCCTGGTTACATGCTTGACTTTTAACTCGGAGACTATTGAAACCCTGAAAAGGATCAAGCTGGAGTACATTCTGGCAGCTGCCCTCCTTCATATTAGCTCATACTTTATCTGGGGGCTGCGGACCCGGGCTCTCTGCAAAGCCCTGGGATACAGGATAAGTGTCCTGAAAGTGACAGAGATAGTCATCTCAGGTACTTTTGTGGCAGGGATTACCCCTTCTTCTGCAGGCGGAGAGATACTGAGAGTCCACGGCCTGAGCAGGAACAAAATTCCTCTCGGCAAGGCTACTGCAATCGTTGTAGGGGAACGCCTGCTTGATGCCATATTCATATTTTCCTGTCTGCCTTTTGCCTTTTACATTCTTGGGGACATTATTTCAAATTATGAATTTGATGCAGCTTTCTTAACAGTAAATATCCTTGTCTTTATACTTCTCGTCTTTTTTGTTTACGGCGTCTGGAAACCCGAAAAAGTAAAATACGTAACTCACAGGCTAACAGGCAGGCTTGCTCCTTTTTTTGGAAAAAAGACCGATGCTGCAGTTTCACACTTAATGGAACAGATTGACAGGGAAATAGACCATTTTCATGACAGTGTAAGGGTCTTTTTTTCAGAAGGAAAAAGAGGGCTGCTCTGTGGAATTGCCTATACTTTTATTTTCTGGACCGTAGAATTTTCACTCCTAGTCCTGATCCTGATGGGCCTTTCGCGGACACCTTCAATTATCACCGTCTTTGCAGCTCAGGTGCTACTGGCTGTTATAATGGTAATACCCGCAACTCCCGGAGCAAGCGGAGTTGCTGAATTAGGAGCAGCGTCCATTTTCTCTATTTTTGTAGATTCATCCATTCTGGGAATTACCGTGCTTGCCTGGAGAACCCTGACATACCATATGAACCTTTTAATAGGAGGACTAATGAGTCTGAAAATAATTAAAGACATGAATATGGTTAAAAAACTAATAGGAGACTCTGCTGAACCCCCACATAGCGCCTGAAAAAGTATTTTGAACCGGAAAAATCGCCGTACAGCAGAGGAAAACCGGGGAAAATACCAGAAGGAAGCCGGAGAAAAATACCGGGGGAAATGTCAGAGAAAAGCCAGAGAAAAGCCAGAGAAATACTGGAGAGATAAATCCTCAAATCCGGTTTTCAAAACTCTTTTTTGCAAGATATTTAATTTCAAGAAATCCGACTGCAAAGAAATCCGGGTTTCTCTAAGCCCACCGACCAGTATAGATTTATATTTTATTCTCACAAAACTTTATGCCATGCCCTCCAGAGAAGTTATCTTTGAAATCCTGAGAAAAAGTGTACATCTGGTCTCAGTCCTGATAGTGCTCATCTACGAATTTTTCGGAAAAGAGACAATCCTCTGGGTACTCATGCTTTTCCTTGTAACCGTCCTTTTCCTGGAATACTTCCGGCTCGAACAGGGCATGAAAATTCCCATATTCTATATGATGTACAGGGAACATGAAGCCGATAGCTTAGGAGGGCACATCTACTTCGCTCTGGGTGCAATTGCAACAATCTCCCTCTTCAACAGGGAAATCGCTTATGCTGCAATCCTTATGACCACCTTCGGAGACCTGGCTGCAGCCCTGATAGGAAAATTCTACGGAAAAAAAAGAATTTTCAAAAAAATCTTTAAAAACGATAAATCTCTTGAAGGGTCAACTTCCGAATTCATAATTGATCTGCTGATCGGACTCGTTATAGTCGGAGACCCCTTAGTGTCCCTTGTCATGGCTTTTTTTGCAACCCTTACGGAAACCGCAGTAAACCAGATAGACGATAACCTTGTGATACCGGTTTTTTCCGGCTTCTTCGGGCAGATGACCCTGCTTCTTCTGAGGAATTTATAAAAAATTTCAACGAAACTCCAGTCAAAGAGACAATCCCTTTAAAAAAATACACGTTGTTATTATTCATCCAGACCCTTTCCATAAAACTCCACAGGTGGTGGTATCCGAACAGCTTCGACCCACTTTGCTAAAGACCTGGGAACAGTAAATGGTTCATCCCCAAATACTTCGTGCACTAATTGAGAAGGACCAGAGATCGATACCCCATATTGCGATGGCGGGCCTACTAATTCAAATCCCAATCCGGTCAGTGCTTTAACCGCTTCATCCTGAGTCTCTTTAGTTGCCGCATATCGAGTGAAATTACGATCTTCTGATGGCTCTTTTAGAAGGATCGATTCCCCTGTTGCAGAACGGAAGATAACATCCACGACAATCATGCTATTATATTATGTTTAACTTATGTTACTTCAACCTTGCTTCTGTTGTATTTTGTGAGGCCCAGCACGACTTGTTGCCTCCAAAAAGATCACCCTTTGCATAATTCACTGCTCGGCAGCTTCCGGCACACCTGGGAAGCCAAGTACAGGCGGAACAGTTACCATGCAGGTCCGATACTCTCAGGCTCCTAAAATAATTCAGGAAACGTGAGCGGTACCATACATCACGAAATGAAGCAGAGCGAATATTATCTGCCCGTACACCCTCAAAGAAATGACATGTAAGTACTTCTCCAGCAGGAGTAATAGTTCCATACTCAACTGCACCCCCGCACTTGAGAGGCATCTCAGGTACTAGAGGATCTGGGCACAGGCTTCCATCAAGCATATCTTCAAATTCAAGTGGTGAAATCTGAAGTCTGGTACGTTCCCTCATATCATGAAGATACTGGACTATTTCCTTGACCTGTGCTAAAGGCACCTCCATATCTTTATGCAGTTGTCCTCGACCTTTTGGAACAAAAGGGATAAGCCGAAATGCTGTAGCTCCGAGTCGCTCTGTAAGTGCCACAATTTCTGGAATATCTTTGATATTTATAGATGAGAGCACAGTGCCAATAGTGACCTGATGCCCTTCTGCAACCAGGGCCTGGATACCTTCAATACATTTAGTAAACGCTTTTTGCCCTGGGCGCAGGATATCATAGATCTCAGGTCTTGAACCATCAAGGCTCACCTGTACATCCGCATCCAGGTTCATGAGGTGATGAGCAATCTGAGGTGTTATGAGAGTTCCGTTTGTTGCCACCTGGACACCCATCCCTAGTTCCCGAACCTTTTCTGCAATGGTAAAAAAATCAGGACGTAGTAAAGGCTCTCCACCGCTAAAGGCTATATTTTTTACCCCAAAAGCAGCAAGTTCCTCTGCTAGCTCAAGGCACTTGCTGGTGGAAAGTTCTTCTTCCAGTTTAGGGCCTGCACCGACTACACAGTGCAGACACCGAAGATTGCATGCTGCAGTAATCTCCCAGAAAATGCTCTGCGGCGGCTGGACAGGAACCGGCAGGGCGGGAACCCCACGCCACCAGATAAGTTCTCTTTCGGTTAATATCCTGAGGAGTTCCAGAACCCCTGGTTTGATAACTTCGGACCCACCAGCATCAGGATATAACTCTACGATATGACCAATAATATCTGAAAGTTGTGTTACGCCATCTGCGAGTCGGAGAACTTCAGCTGCCTGCCGGTTCAATCGAATAGGCCTGGCCATGAGGTGATTTGTTGTGATATAATCGTCCTCATTCCCGGATTCCTGAAGAGGATATGGAAAATATGGAAAATCATTATCATTTAGATTGTTTAGTATCAGCATCTAATACCCACCTGAAAGAACCCGGGAGAGAATTCCTCCCGGATCCAGAATGTTTTATTCTTTTGCGCTGGGATCAAATGCACCTTTCTTACAGCCCTTGACGCTGGGGAACCCGGAATATTCACCAGCCATGCCCAACTCTTCCAGAGCAGCGCAGTAAGCCTCTTCTGCAGCCTGGAGCGCATACTGATGTGCATCCTCAGGACTTAATTCATCCTGCTTGCCAGAAGCCATCCATGCTTCAGCGGTTGATTTTGGGACCATAATCGTGACTGGGACAAGGGGATCCTCAGGCTCTATTGGTGGGATAATAACTGGAACAGGGCAACTGGGTAATGGAGCAGGGGGGCATCGGATAGGAGCAGGCGGACATATCTTCGGAGCAGGTGGACATCGGATAGGACCGGGGGGACATATCTTCGGAGCAGGTGGACATCGGATAGGACCGGGGGGACATATCTTCGGAGCAGGTGGACATCGGATAGGAC
>NZ_JJOY01000040.1 GCF_000979455.1 Methanosarcina sp. 2.H.T.1A.6 | reverse complement strand
TTTCTACGTTGTCACAGCTTTTTACTGGATTTTCTACGTTGTCACAGCTTTTTACTGGATTTTCTACGTTGTCACAGCTTTTTACTGGAGTTTCTACAACGTCATCAGAGGGTTTCTGTCCACAGTATTCAATAGAGTCATAGTCACATAAATTACAGTTTGCCTGTCCACAATCTGCAATGGAATCGCAGTTACATGAATCACATTCACAGTTTGCCTTATCACAGTCTGCAATAGATTCACAGTCACATGAATTACAGTTTGCCTGTCCACAATCTGCAATGGAATCGCAGTTACATGAATCACATTCACAGTTTGCCTTATCACAGTCTGCAATAGATTCACAGTCACATGAATTACAGTTTGCCTGTCCACAATTTGCAAGAGTGTCACAGGAAGCTGTAGGGGTTTCTGCAGATGTAAGAGCATTACAGGAAACTGCTCCTGCAGTAATTAAACTTGACATCATTATTATAATAGAAGCACATGCCAGAATTTTTATAATTGGTTTTTCACTGAAGTGCATTTTTTCCCTCCAATTGTTCCTACGAGTTTGTCTGATCTTGCTCATTTTATCTTAGAAGATCCGGAACCTAAAAGTATCGGCACAGTTAAACATATAAAAATACTTACACTAACTGCCAAAAACCAAAATTAAAAACCGTATTTAAGCCTTTATATCGAAAAATAAAACCGGGAAAATACATTTAACACTTGATTGTGCTATATACTCTGGCAAAAGTAAATTTAAAACTTTATAACACTTTATCTTATTTTATAATGGTTCCTGAGAGGTTGAATTAAAAGTTAATTAATAAATTGCAAATGTTGGTATTAATTGGTTCAGTTTTAATCCTAATTTCTCCTAAAGAATATAATTTATTCACACTTTTTACGCAAATTCTCCTAAATTCTTTCCATTCCTTCTCATTTCTTTTCATCCCTTTCTTGAAAACGGCATAAAGCGCTCGAAACAGCTTGATTAATAACCTTATATATATTAATTTATACAATAGTTACCAAATGACAAAAGGAATACTTATCGCAGGAACCCATAGTGGAGTTGGAAAAACCACAGTCTCCATGGGTATTATGGCTGCCCTCAAGCACAGGCAACTAAGAGTCCAGCCTTATAAGGTAGGGCCGGATTACATTGACCCTTCCCACCACACAGCCATCTGCGGGCGTTCTTCCAGGAATCTGGACACCTACATGATGGGCACGGAAGGAGTGAAGCAGACAGTTGCCCGTACGTCTGAAGATGCTGACATTGCTGTCGTTGAAGGTGTCATGGGGCTCTTTGATGGGATTGACTCTACGGAAATTGCAAGCTCGGCGCACGTTGCAAAGACTCTGGATATTCCGGTGATTCTGGTAATCAATGTCCATGGCATGTCAAGAAGTGCCGCAGCTCTCCTGAAAGGTTATTCCGAATTCGATCCGGAAGTCAGGGTTGCAGGCGTTATCCTGAACCAGGTAGGCAGCCCTCGCCATGCAGAACTTGTAAAGAATGCGCTTCCGGGCAACATTCCTGTTATCGGTACAATTCCCCGAAGGAAAGATATTGAAGTCCCTTCAAGGCATCTGGGGCTCTACATGGCGCATGAAAAGGACTACAACACTGCGGAAATGGCAGCCTTTATTGAAGAAAATGTTGACCTTGATGCGGTGCTTGAACTTGCTGAGCCCTGTTCGGTTCCGGAGGCTGAGGTAATTCAGAGACCAGCTACAGATCTCAGGATCGGAGTTGCCTGGGACCCCGCGTTCTGTTTCTACTACCGGGATATGTTCGATGCATTCGGAGACAGCGGAGCAGAAGTAATATTTTTTAGCCCTATGGCAGGTGACGTTCCGGATGTAGATGGAATTTACCTTGGAGGCGGCTACCCTGAACTCTATGCAGAAGTCCTTGAAAACTCCGAGACTACCCGGAAACTGAAAGGACTTGCAGCTGACGGCCTTCCCATCTATGCGGAATGCGGCGGCTTGCTCTATCTCTGCGGAACTTATGAAGTAGAAGACAGGACATATAAACTGGCTGATGTTGTGCCTGCAAATACCCGCATGACAAACCGTCTGAAGGCTCTGGGATATACCGAAGCCCGCCCTCTTGACAAAAACTTCTCTTCCCACAATATTAGAGGTCACGAATTCCATTACTCTCTTACGGAGTGCGACCGGGATGCCAGGTTTGCATACGAAATGATCCGCGGGAAAGGCATACAGGACGGTTTTGACGGGCTTGTGGAACACAATACCCTTGCAGGATACATGCACTCCCATCCTTCCAGCTTCCCGGTAGATAAGTTCGTGGGGAAATGCAGGGAATACAAAAGGAGATAATTGAGACGGAGCTGCATAGTCGGGAATGAAACCCTACAGAAGAAAATAGCGAAAAAGAAGATAACTTTTGGGAAACCGGGGCGTTAAAGCTATTTCAGGTTTTTCTCTTTTCTTTTTCTTTTTCCTGCTCTTTCCCCTTTTCCCTTTCCTGTTCTACTTGATGTTTCTCTCCCTGCTCTTTTTCCTGTTCCCTTTCCCTTTCTTTATTTCTTATGTAGACCTTTTTCTCGTAATACCCTAGAGGATGGCTGATTTTTTCGCAGAGCCCATCTTTTCCCACGCAGTTGCCGTAGGTCCTCATGGTGTCGCAGGCTGGGGGTTTGTATGCATTGCCTGTAGCGCCTGCAATGTGTTCTATCTGGTAGAGGGTTTTTTCCGCGTCAAAATCGGGAGAGATGTTGAAAAGGTTCAGGATTTCGTCTACTGACATTCCTACACTGAGCAGGAAAGAAGTCATTGCAAAACGCATCGAATGGGCAAGGTTAACTCCACCCTGTACGTTTGCAAGCGCATGGGCAATACAGGGAGGAAAGAGGTCGGGCTCAACAGCTCCGAAGTCCGTAGCCCCGAATTTCTTTTTCTGGACCTCGAACTGTTCCTTTATCTCGGAAACGTAGGGGGAGCAGAAGCTGGAGATTTCGGAAGGAATTTCCGGGATGGGGAAGGACTGTTCGATCCTTTCCCTGACTGCTTCTTCAAGAAGCCTTGCAAACTCTTCCTTTGTTATTTTTATTTTGCCTGCCCTGAGCTGGCGGTTTGTCAGTTTCCAGGAGGGGTCTTTGAGGGAATTTGAAAAGCGGATATAGTCCGTAAAATGCATACTGAAATAGGAGTCCCTGAAATCTGCCGAGATTCCAAAATCTTCCCCGAATTCGAGCAGAAAATCCGGGGGTTCGTTTCTTAAAAAAGCGTAGGCAGCCTTGGCTTCTGCCAGAGCATAGCGCCGGGTAAAGAGCTGGTCATCCACACAGGCAACCAGCATCCTGGCAAAGGGATAGGAAAGGAGTTCCGAGAGTACCTGGACTTCCCCTGATACAGGGGATTTTTTAATTTCTCCTTCAAGAGCTTCTTTTACCCTTTCTATTCCACGGGATCTTGCAGCCCTGTAAGCTCGCGAATTGAGCAGGTTTTCCAGAGAAATTCCCAGGTTTCCAACATGGGCAGATGCTTCTGAAATAAATGGGTAATATGCAAGTTTTTCGGCCTGCATGTCACCCTTAGTCCGATTCTATTCTCGGAGCCAGGAGATAGGATATTCTTCCTGCACCGTTTGCAATTTCAAAGTCAATCAGGACAGGGAAATCTCTGCCAAGAGAGAGGGTGACCTCATTTACCTTGTTTGTAGGTTTGACTATATCTGTCAGGTAATCCAGGGAAAAGAGAGAACAGGCTTCTCCTGCTTTCAGGTCGATTAGCTGGTCTCTGCCCATCTCCAGGCGGACCTTGTCGGTGTCTCCCTTTGCTTCCATATAGAAAGTATCGCCAGAAACTCCCATGAGCATATGGTCGCTTATCTTTTCTGCGGCTTTTACGGCACGCCTGAGGTCTGCACCATTCAGGACAACTTTGGCAGGCAGATCGAGCTGGGGAACTCTGGGTTCTGCACGGATTGTTGAAGGGTCCAGAAGAGAAAGAGTATAGGACAGCCCTCCTACATCAATCAGGAGTTTATTGCTTCCTTCTTCAAGTTCCATCCTAACTGTATCGCTCTTGTCCGCAATTCCCAGCAGGTCGGTAATCTTATTCAGGTCGAGTCCGATCTCACACTCATCAGCGCTGTATTCATCAAAAGCCGATGATCCAAGCTCAAAAATCCCCATTGCAACGTTGGCAGGATCAACTGCTTTTACCGAAATACCTTCGGGTTTTATTCTAAATCTAACTTCATCTACAATTACAGCCAGTGCGGCAATCGCGTCTTTCAGAAGCTCTGCATTAATTGCTGCCTTGAACATGATTCTTCTCCATCAAATAAATTTAAGCCTTAAACTCCTTATCTATCACTTGGATATATAAATTTCCTTACGATCTAGGATTTTCTATCCTTTTGAGGAAAATTTTCCGAATCGGAATAAGTAGCCATATATGGAATCGGGATAAACTATTAGATTCAAAGTCCCGGCAACTATATAAATCTTGGTCAGAAAATCAGGAAGCAACAGGCTCTGCCTGAGACATAAAAGAAGTTCTGACCTGAAAATTCGTTTTCCAGAGGTACATTTTTAAGAAGTACATTTTTAAGAAGTACGTTTTTAAGAAGTACGTTTTTAAAAAGTACATTTTTAAGAAGGGCCCTAAGAAAAGGTTGTGGAATTTAGTCGTATTCTCTCCAGGTAAACCCGCACTTCGTACATTTGAGAAAACGGGTCTCGGATTCATCTGCAGACCTGAGCTGTCTGAGCCACCAGGCTGCTGTATTGTTCCCGCACTCCGGGCATTTTACACTCGTTGTTGGCAGGCCTGAAGTCTGTTCACCTTCGAGTACTACTACTTCATGATCGTCAATCTTGGCTTTGGATACGAAATTCTTTTCGTTATTTTCAATCGGTATTATGTTCCCACATTTTCTACATTGGTAGTTACCATCTTTAGGAAACATCATACTTTTGCATTTGGTACAGAACTGCATTAATATCACTTTTTGCGTCATTTATCATTTTATTGTGGTCAAAAGCCAGTTCAGGAATTGAATCAAGCTCAAAAAGTTCAACGGCATCAGCGTCAGAGCCTGATTTTAAATCTCCGTATCCTTTCGCAAGGTAGCACACTGAGATTGTATGTCTCCTGGGGTCGCGTTCAGGGTCGGAATAGACACCGATAAGTTTGAGAATCTCTACAAAAAGGCCTGTTTCTTCAAAAGCTTCCCTGGAAGCTGCTTTTTCTGTACTTTCCCCGATTTCAACGAAGCCTCCAGGAAGGGCAAATTCTCCCTCATATGGGGGGTATTTTCTCTTCACCAGAACAAGCTTGTTTTTAAAGAGAATTACAGCATCAACGGTTAGGCTGGGGGCATTATGTTTCATAAAAAGCCTTCGAAGTTTACTTTCCGTGAGATCTTTTTCCTCTACCAATCTCCTTCCTGATTAGCTTTTTCTGGCGTTTTGCCAGATATAATAATATATTAGTATTGTGCATATTGTAGAAACTCGTCATCATATTTCAATTATTCTTCTCAACTTTTCCATTCTTTTTAATTCTTTTTTGAGTTGTTCTCCGGTTCTCTGTGCTATGAGTCGAGTCTCTATCAAGCAAAAAAGTCACTTACGCAGTAGTCTTTATTAAAGGTTTCTCTTTTTTAGATTCCCAAAAAGTTCTTTATATATTTTGTCAGAACTTTTTAATCTGGGTAATTTTTCCTTATATATGGAAATGCTTCATAATCCGTTATTTTTCTATAATAGTAATTTGTTATCTATCTACAATACTAATTTGTTATCTATCTACAGGGTTCTTAACATCCTCAAATGCCTGACTGCAGAAATCTGGGCAGGTATTTATATATCTAGAGTTAGGTCAGATGCCTGTAATCCATAATACTCAATAGTTACCTAACCTGAAACCGTTTACATTATAATACTGGGATTGCCTCATCTGGTAGATATATTACTTTCAGGTTGTATCTGCCAGTGCCCTAGCATGGCTTCTCAGGGGGTAATAATTCGCAAGACTGTAAATTAGTTATATCAGAAAGTAAAATCCATAACCTTTGAATTCCTTAATACTTATGGTTATGAAAACTTTAAGTCCTTTGTAGAAGCTCTATGGAAATCTATTAATTATTTTAGAGAATTTCATGTTCTACTTTCCGGAAACTTCAGAATTTGCTTGGGATTTTCCAATATCACAGAAGAACTATAGAATCTGGAATGTTTTCATCCCAGGCAAAAAGGTGCGTGAAAAATGATAGAAAGTGTACTCTGGCTCGCAGTTGGGTTAATGATTGCGTCATCCGTTATCCCCAGAACCTCAAGAGTTCATAAACTGGTAGGGGGTATAGGATGGGGTGTTTTTTCCATCCATTGGGGTTACCAGCCTCTCCACTACATTGAGACCCTGGACTATGCCAACGTGGGCCTTACATTTGTATTTGCCCTGTTCTGCTTACTTATGGCATATATCATGTTTAGGGAGTACAGGGAAGGCCCTCTCCTTATAAAAAAGAATAGAGAAGTGATGCACTCGGAAGTTTCAACTCAGATTGAGGGAGATTCCCTTGACATAACTTCAATGATTACAAGTGCAAGTGCTCTTGGCGCTCTTGTTTATTTCCCGTTTGCAAATTTCTCTTCCCTGAACACCTGGATAATTGGCAACGTTACCTCACAGGTTATCTGGGTTCTTCAGTACTTCGATATCCCGGCATACATGAAAGCATGGAATATGATTACCCTTAACGGGTATACGGTTGAGATTATCCTGGCCTGTACCGCAATTGAAAGCATTGCTCTTTTTATGGGGCTAATAGGTGCGGTCAGAGCTCCCCTGAATCGTCTTGTTATGGCCTTCATCGTATCCGTACCTGTGATCTATGTGCTCAACCTTATCAGGGATATTTTTGTGGTTGTAGCTTATGGAGAACAGTGGTTTGGTGCTGATAGTTTCATAATTGCCCACAACTACATTGCGAAGGCAGGATCAGGGATTGCTCTCTTTGCAATTTCATATGCAGTACTCAAGATTCTGCCTGAGTTGTTGGGAATGATCGACGGCCTTTGGGTCATACTTTCCGAAGAATTGAAATATCTTCTGCATAGATTTGCTGGGGAATGAGATCAATGATCGCAAAAGGATCTGAACCCTGGCTTTTTACAGCTGCGTCTGTAACTGCCCTGTTTGCAATTCTCTCAAGGGCAACTGATAGTTTGCCCTTCTTTAATCATGCAGCTTATATGGGGATGGCATTAACTTTCTTTATGGTTATCTTTTTCAGGGATCCCGAAAGAAAGGTAGAAGTCTCTGACGCTTATATGATATCCCCTGCCGATGGTACGATTATCGATATCAGGGACAGGAAAATCTGCATTTTTATGTTTCTTCAGAATGTACATGTAAACAGAGCTCCGATTTCCGGGAAAATAAGGGAAATTACCTACAAGAAAGGTGGTTATCTCCCTGCTTTTTGTAAGGATTCGGAAAGGAATGAAAGAAACGAGTTCCTTATCCATAGCAAGTACGGGGATGTACAGGTCACACAGATTGCAGGCACCATCGCCCGCAGGATTGTCACATATTCAAGTGTGAATGACACCGTCGAACAGGGACAGCGTATCGGAATGATCCGTTTTGGGTCCAGAGTCGACGTAACAATTCCTCATGATTTTGACATTACAGTTTGTAAAGGGGAGCGGGTGCTTGCAGGCAAGACCGTTATAGCAACAATAAAAAATGACAGGAACTTTTGAATATGAACGTATTTCAAATGTTAAGACTCCCGGACTTGGTTTCTCTTTTGAACCTGATCTGCGGGATTGGCTCCATTGCAGTAGCTGCCCAGAGTAACTCTTTTGGCTTTGCTTTGATCTTACTCCTGATTGCGGCAGTTGCAGATGGAGCGGACGGGTACATTGCCCGCAGATTCAAAGGAGGAGAACTCGGGGAGCAACTTGACTCCCTGGCAGATACAGTTTCTTTTGGGGTTGCTCCTGCTCTTCTCATATTCCTGGAATTCGGGGAAAATGAACCTCTTGTCGCGATATTTGCAACTTTTTATGCTGTATGTGGTGTGCTCAGGCTCGCTCGTTTTAATTCTACGATGTCTACCCCGAAGACAGGATTTGAAGGGCTTCCTATCACCGCAGGCTGTATTATGCTGGTTACATACCTTTTGCTTGGCAAAAGTATCGTGAGGATAGATTTCCTGCTGGCTCTGACTCTTGCTCTCTCTATCCTTATGGTGAGTTCCGTAAATTATCCGAAGATAAGGAATATCAAGGTCCTGGCTTTCGTAGCTGCGGTTTTCGGGATAACTGGTTTTCTGTACTTTATTGATCTCCAGTATATGCGGTTTTTTTCTTTCCTGCCCTTTATTCTGATGTTGACCTACCTGTTTTCTCCTTTCTTGAAGATCCCTCTGATTAGCGCTGTTAGCAGTAAAGATTACGGGAACAAAAAGGGACTGAAAGCCGGAGGAAGGAAAGAAAAGCAGTAAAGCCAGTTCAAAGGTTACTATACAAAGATTACTATAGTTTCTCACTGGCACATTGAATTAACAAGGAGAAGTTTATTTGACCGAAAACAAAATCACCGATAGGGATAACGCACTCTTCGAAGCAGGAATAAAACTGGGAGCTCTCTACCATCAATTTACGGGCTCTCCGGTAAACCTGAAAACGGCTTCGAGTCTTGAGCAGGCTATTCAGGAAAGCATTTCAGTTCAGCCTTTTGTGGAAAGCATTTCCGTGAAAATCGACCGGGGTCTCTTAAAAAGTAAGTTAAACAGTGAGTTCGGATACACCGAACTTCAGGGATCCATGCTTGAAGTTAAAATCACTGTAAAATACGGCTCTTCACAGGTGAAAGTCGCGATGGAATTCGATTCTGAACTGAATTATCCATTGATGAAAATTGAGGATATCGAATAAAATTAAGGGCCAAATAAACTTAAAAAATCGAATAAAGTTAAGAATTTGAATGCCTAAAAAATTAAATAGTTAATTAAGGGAATCAGGGATTTTTAAACCTCGGCTTTTGAAATTTCAAAAGCCCTGACTACCTTTTCATTCTGTTCAGGGGTACCGACTGTTACCCTGATAAAAGAATCTCCAGCTTCCCTGAAAGAATCACATAATCGCACGATGATTCCTTTCATCATAAGGTTTTCCGTGATCTTTTTTGCTTTCAAAGGAGCAACATCTACAAGTACGAAGTTTGCCTGTGAAGGATAAACCGTAAATGGGATATTTTTTATCAGGTATTCTCTGCCTTCCCTTGCAAGATTTATGCTTTTATTCAGGTGGTCTGCATCCGAAAGTGCGGCCACTCCTGCCCTTAAAGCCGGGAGGCTTACCGAAAATGGGGTGGCTGCCCTTGAATACTCCTTTACAAGCCATTCAGGCATTATCCCATAGCCCAGGCGCAGCCCTGCAAGCCCGAATACCTTGGAAAAGGTCCTTCCAATCGCAAGGTTGTCATATTCCCTTACAAGCCCTGCAAGGTTCCCGTCCGCAAATTCAACATACGCTTCGTCCACAAACACAAGGGCATGGGTATTTTCAACGATTTTCCTCAGGTCAGCTTCGGGAAGGAGGTTGCCTGAAGGATTGTTTGGGGAGCAGAGGAAAATAATCTTTGTCCTGGAAGATACGGCTTCAAGGACCTTTTCAGGGTCCAGGGAAAAGTCGGGGTTCCGCCTGACAAATATCGGTTTTCCACCGCAGGCTCTGGCAGGCAATTCGTAATAGGCAAAGGTCGGGGTAGGGATAATAACCTCGTCTCCCTTTTCAATGATTATCCTGCAAAGCCCATCTAGAAGCCCATCCATTCCGGGTCCGGAGGCGACAATGTTCGATACCGGAAAACCTGTGTATTTAGAGAGGGCTTCTCTCAGTTCCCGTGCATCTGCTGAAGGGTAGATATTTGCTCCTGGGGCTGCCTCTACAAGAGCCTGGACAGCTCTCGGGGAGGGACCCAGGGGGTTTTCGTTTGAGCCCAGTTTGATAATCGATCTGGGATTAAGCCCGTAAGCCAAAGCTATCTCTTCTATGGACTTTCCGGGAACGTACTCTGCAATATCAAAGATTTCTTTTTTTATCAGTTCAGGCCTGCTCAAGAACATCAACTACCGTATCGATCTGCTCTTTCGTAATCACAAGTGGAGGGACAAGGCGGAGTACTGAGTCCGAGGTGCAGTTTACAAGCACGCCGTGTTCCCTTGCAAAGTCTACAAATTTACCGCAGGGGTACTTGATTTCAACTCCTATCATAAGCCCTTTCCCGCGGACTTCCACAACATCGTCCCTTGCCATGCCTGAGAGCTTTTCCATGAAATAAGCTCCCATTTCCTTTGAGCGCTCCAGAAGCTTTTCTTCCTTTATTGCCTGGATAGAAGCAAGAGCTGCCGCACAGACAAGAGGCCCGCCTCCGAAGGTAGAAGCATGCTGTCCGCGCCCGAAATTTAGCCCGCTACGAGCTGCAATGGCACCCATGGGGAGCCCTCCTCCTAAGGCTTTTGCCATGCTCATAATGTCAGGCTCGACTCCGAACTGCTCTTTGCAGAACCAGGTCCCTGTCCTTCCAAATCCGGTTTGCACTTCATCAAAGATAAGGAGGGTGCCGGTTTCATCACAGATCTCCCTTACTTCTTTTAAGTATCCGGGGTCCGGTATGTTTACCCCGCCTTCACCCTGAATGGGCTCAAGGATCACTGCTGCGGTATTTTCATTAATTGCCTGCCTGATGGCGTTGGCATCGGAATATGGAACAAATGTAGTCTCTGAACTGACAGGCGGCATGAAGGGGTCCCTGTACATGCTTTTGTGGGTCACGCTGAGGGCTCCTATAGTCCTGCCGTGGAAGGAGTGTTCGGCTGCTACAAAGGCGCCTTTTCCCGAAGCCACGCGAGCCAGTTTCATTGCAGCTTCTACGGATTCAGCTCCAGAGTTACAGAAAAAGACGCGTTCCATGCCTGTAATCGAGGCAAGGGTTTCTGCAAATTCTGCCTGGATTTCAGTATAATAGAGATTGGAAACATGAATCAGTTTTTCAGCCTGTGCCTGGATTGCTTTAACAACTGTCGGGTGGCAGTGCCCTACATTGTTTACCGCGATGCCTGCCACGCAGTCGATATACTCTTTTCCGTAAATATCCTGGACAACCGCTCCCTTACCCTTTGAAAGCACAAGGGGCTGGTGTCCATAAGTCTGCATCACATACTTTGAGTCTTTTTCTATAACGGAATTGTACCTTGCCTGCAGGTCGCCGGATTCAATAATGTTTTCTGTCAAGTGAATTCCTTTCCTTGAATTTGTGATCATAAGCTTATTTTAAAGTTTAGCCTTGAAAATTTATCTGAGGATTTAATTAGTGTTTCAGCGGTATTTATTATCTTAATGGACTGCTGATTTTTAAAGGACTTTATCTCTGGATTTTATAATTTCCTGATTAACTAATTTCTCAGTTTAAATTTTTCCCCTACCTTAACCAAAAACCAGATAATTCCCTGATTCCCTCAGAATCCCTGAATCCCTAAGAATCCCTGATCCCCTAAGAATATTACTGACTATTTGCTGCTCTCTCTGAAAAAAGAATATTTTCTGCATTATTTTTTCCATGTTCTATGGAATTTTCCTGCATAAGAACAAAATCATGCTTCACAGAAAGATTCAATGTTTCAGGAGCAGCCTACCTGAAAAAATTCTGAGTAGAAAAATTCAGGATTCAGGAGCTCTGGACGTAAGCCGGAATTATGATCAGCTCTGGTGTTCTCCGGCTTCATGTCTTCTTCTTAATCTTCTCACTCCTCCAGTGCGCCGGGTCCTTCCTAACGCCGTGGTCCTGGCAGAAATTCCTTCCCTTCCTGGTACAAAGCCGTTTTTAGCTTTTGCACTGGTTTTTATGAGTGAGTCTATCTCAATTATGTCCAGAGCTTTCAGAAGCCCATCTTGAGGTAAAGCTTCCTTTGTTTCTCTTGGAATCACTTTCCCTAAAGCGTTAACATCTGCAAGAACTGGCTTTTCTCCGGCTTCCCGTAAGAAAGATACTCCCGACGGTGCCTTTATCGTACCGTCTACCCTTGCATTTTCATGCAACAAGACGGACTCGGCTTTTATTCCCCCAAAGACTCTGGTATTACGGCCAATATGTACCTGTCCTTTTGAAGATAGATTCCCATAGATAGTGCTGCTTTCTCCTATGCTGATCTTACCCTCGGAATAAACGCTTCCCTTCAGGATCAGGTCTTTTCCGGTTTCGACAGATTGTGCCCTTAGATTTCCTATTAGATAACAGTTGCTTCCGATAACCGCGTCTCCACCAACTTCAATGGCTTCAGGAGATATTTTTGTGCCTGTGGGTATGATAAGTGTTTTTTCAGCAGGCTCCTTCCCATCAGACTCCAGGTCCTCTCCCGAGTCGTCAAAAAGCTCTTCAAGGGCTTTTTCTACTTCCTCTCCCTTTCCAAGGCGCATCATCTCCCTGATGTACAGAAACAAAAATATGATTACAGGGACCGGGTTCCTGACAACTATCCAGCCTTTGGCTTCAAACCCGCCTTTTATTTTGACTTCCTTTCCTACGTCCAGGTCCCCTTCGACGGTTAGTTTTCCATCAATGGCAACGAATTCTCCTAGATAGGCGTTTCTGCCGACTTCTACCCTGCCCCCCATTTTTGACCACATGTCAATCCTGGCATCAGAGCACGCTAGCACGTCTCCGGAAACTGCAACCCCTTCTCCCATAATGACCATATCTCCAGATATGCCGTACTGGATACTGGAGTGGTTGCCGATAATAACGTCTCCCTCAATTATAATCCTGTTTGTTTCTATTCTGGTATTATCGGGAACCAGAAGATGCTTTAGGATCTGCTCGGGCTCTGAGATACTTTCACTCTCCGGGGAAACTGTTTTCTGTTATCTGGTGTAGGTTTCAGAGTGTGGTTTTTAAAACCACGGTGCTGAAAACACAATTATTTATTTTGCGAGTAGTATTCATTCAAAAATAACTATCTATGATATATTCTTATCCATTTTTTCCGCTTATGCTGGCATTTTTGAGCAGTAAAGATAACACCTTATATATTATATCTAGATCTATGAAAATTCGTATAAAATGTAAAAATGCCTTTTTGCTTCCCCTTTTCTGATCTGGGCGGATCATTCTTCTTTTTTCGAAGCAGTTCCTACCCGTACATCTACAGCTGCCCCGCTGTCAAGAGACAGGATCTCTGCAGGGGATAAGAGCAACTGCCCTGTTGCAAGCAACCTGTCTGCTTTATCTGTAATAAGTACTTCTTCTCCTGCACGGAGTTCAGTATCAATCTCAATTACATGCTTTGCAAAAGCTGTTTTGCCTGCCTCCACAAAAGGAACAGCATCTTCCGAAACAACTACCCTGAGCCTTTTCCCGGGAAGAAGTCTGTGGACTATGGAAGCTCCTTCAATACTGAGCGTGAAAAAACCATCCTTTGCTCTGGCTGTTGCAATTCTATTACCTGAGTGAAAGACCTGGCGTACTCTTTTTGTCCTTGATAACTGGAACGTTGATCCGTCAGGGAAAAGCTCTTTTCCTGTACCTTTCCCGAACTGGTAATCCGCAATCATACGGACCCTCGAAAGTCTTTCTACATTGCAGTTCATGAGGGTAAATAATATATGCAGACCTTAAAGCCGTTCCGGTCATCCATACTTCCAAAAATAAACTTCCGGGAGATCATTAAATTTATATTTTCTATATGAAATAATAACTTATTTATATTTGTATATTTTAACCAGTAACTGTCTGGAAGTACAAATTTCGTACTGATGTAAATAATAAGTAATTAATTGCCTGATTTGAAAGAGGGCTATAAATATAACTCTCAGGGGCCCTCAGGTGCTGAAATCCTGCAAATGGAATCTTTCCAGCACCAACCACATTTTAAAAACAAAAACCCGAGGATTTTGTTGATTCGAAAAAACGTTTCTTTAGATGAAGCTCACCTCCTAAAACTCCAGCCTCTGCTGGAAAAACATGGAGGAAATTTAAGCGCAGCTATACGTGAAGTCATTGACTTGGCCAGTCCTGGCCCTGAAAGCCATGGAACTTCAGACGAGATCGCTGAAAACCTGAGAAAAAGGGACCGTTTTCCTGAAACAAGGGAACAGCTTATTCAGAGCGGCGAATGTGTAATTATGAGCCAGAAGACTATGAAATGGCTTGTGAAAAGCAGTGCCGGCAAACTTATGGATGAGGATGTTGTCCACGAATTGCTTAATCCTTTTCTCCTTACCACAGTTCCCGAGTTAAAGGAATTCCTTAACTGCGGCAGTAAAAGCATGGGCTGGAAAATAGAAGTCTCGTGTTCCTTCAAGGAAGAAGTCGAACCAGAATCTTTCACCATGGATTTCATCGGCGGAGACAGGGACTTTCGTGAGCTGCTGGTAAAGATAGTCTGCATCTTCCTTGCGCGCTGGATGAATTTTGACGTTGAGGCTGTACACCGGAAGTTCAATTCAATTACCATATACCTGAGAAGTTTTGTTCGGCATGACCTGCAGGAAAAAGCTCCCGGTGTGAGGAAACACTTCGGTTCCAAAGATCTCCTGTATAGGGAAATTGAACAAAAACCTGATTTCTGGGTAACGCTTGCGGATCTTTACACAAAATTCAATTACCAGAGGGTAAACCTGGATAAGAACTTTTTTGAAGCCCTGGTAACAGGAAATCTTCCGGATATAACTAAATATTTTGAGATTAAAGCCGACCGTCCTCTCCGTGAGATTCCTCTTTCGGAACTGCTCCCTCTTTTTAAATACCTTGTAGTTGCCTCCCAGCTAGTGGATGATGTGGAAATATGTGCTGAGAAAGGAAAAGAGAATCTAAAAATCCGGCATAGTTATTCTGAAGAGAGCATGGTTTTAACACTGATTCAGCTGTTTTCCAATGTATTTAATTCCGGCTGGCACAACTTCAGTGTGAGTTACGTGTCCGAACTCATTATGTTTGATTTCACTCTTCCTGATACTTCAAAACGAGATGGTGTGGAAGGTTCTCAAGTTATGGATTCTTAATATAAAATAACAACTTTTATATATATATGCACGGTTCTTGTAAACTTGCTTGTAGTCTTTAAGCTCATAGTGTACCGGCACTGCCAGGTTGTTTGTTGAAAAGCACTCTTTATAAAGCAGGGATGACCTTTGATTCGCAAAAACGTTTCTATGGAAGATGAATACCTCCAGAAACTACAGCCCTTTCTGGACAAAAACAACGGGAACCTGAGTGCTGCAATCAGGGATGCAATAGAGCTTGCAGATGCTTCCCTTCAGGGACACGGGTCAGTAGAAAATGCCCTGGAATATTTTACACAGGGTTCCACAAAGGATCCTGAAATTCGCAACAGTCTGATTGAGAGCGGAGAGTGCATATTGATTAGCCAGCTTTCATTCAGGTGGTTTATTGAAAATACCGATGGGATATTGATAGATGATGAACTTGTAAGTGAATTTCTCAATCCGTATCAGATAAAAAATGTGTCTGACCTCCTGGAGTATTTCAATGCACGTAGCCGGAATATGGGATGGGAAATTGAAGTTTCCCTCAACACCTGGGAGGAGGATAAAACCGAGGTAATAGTGCTTGAAAACGGGGATCCCAGTTTAAGAGCTTTTATTGCTGAGGTAATCTCTATTTTTCTGGGTCGTTATCTGAGCATGGATGTTTCTTTTGTCCATAGGAAATCTAATTCTATCAGAATTTTTCTCAAAGCATACAGGTCTGACATGGAGGTTCCTCCGGGGATCAGAAAGAACTTCGGAACTCTTGACTATACTCTTAAAGAAATTAGAAGCAAGCCGGACTTCTGGATCTCCCATGTGGAAAGATACAAGCTGCAGAGATATCAGCGGATAAATCTTAACAAGGACGTTTTTGAAATATTTCTTTCCGGGGAGATTCCTGATGTGATAAGCTTTTTTGAGGTATCTGCAGGCAAACCTATTCAGGAAATTCCGCTTTACGAACTGTTTGCCATTTTCAAAAAACTAATTTCTGTTACCAATCTTGCAAATGATGTTGAAAGGACAGTTGATAGAGGAAAAATAAATCTAAAAATTCGACATCAATTTTCCGAAGAAATTGCTATTGCGAAACTTGTAAAGCTATTTTCAAATATATTCCAGACAGCAGGTTATATTATTGATGTCAGGACCGTATCAAATCTTATTATTATCGAGTTCGCAGACATCTGTTAAATGCATATCCTTCCCGTAGCTGCAAATATTGACATTTCTCATCCTTCGTATTCTTTCAACATTATCTAAAATTTAAGTCGCATGTTCGCGTAAACTGAACTTTTAGTCTGTTGTTATTTTTGCTATTTTTATTTCGTATGTAACTGTTTCTTATCTTTTTTCTTCTTGAACTCTTCCTCTACATATATATATTTTCGTTTCTTTCTTCTAGCAAAAAAATTAATAAGTAGAAGCTACAATCTAATACTGATTCATAAAAATGGAAAAGTACGGGGGATGAGAAAAGTCCCAATTTCCTGTGCTTCCAAAAAGGGAAAAGAGGAAGTCCGCTTGATAGTCCGCAAAAACATCTCGATTGATCAATGCTATATAGACAAATTAAAGCCCTTTCTGGACAAAAACAATGGAAACTTAAGTGCAGCGATAAGGGATTCTATCGAAATCGCCTCTCAGGCTCTTGATGGAAATAAGAATGAGAGGGGAGAAAAAGACTCAAGTAATGCTTCAAAGAATGCCGAATCACGTAATAAAATGGTTGAGGAAGAAGAATTTTTACTTATCCATCATACCATGCTTGAGTGGTTTATTAAGAAAACCTCAGGTCTGCTTATTGAAGAATCGACTGTATATGAGTTAATAAACCCATATACTATTAAAAAAATTCCTGATTTTGTTAGTTACGTAAACGCACTAAATGATAAAATGGGCTGGAGAATTAAAGTTGACGCTGAATACACTGGAAGCCCGGAACCGGAAACTGTGATCCTGACCCTTTCAAACGGCAACCCCTGTTTCAGGGGAGTAATTGCCCAGAGCCTTGCTCTCTATCTGGCAAAGCAGATGAAACTGGACGTACAAGGACTTTTCAACAGATCCAATGTAACTAAAATCTATTTTAAGCGGATCGAGTTCCTTAATTATGAAAAAGTTCCGAAAGGGCTTGAAGAACATTTCGGATCAATGGAAGGCACTTTCCGGGAGGTTCAGAGACGGCCGGAGCTCTGGAAAAATCTTATCAAGACCTACAGACAGCAGAACTACCAGCGGCTCAACATGAACAAAAAAGTTTTTGAAGCATTTGTCTCAGGAAATCTTCCTTCAGTTGACGACATGGCAAGAGAATTCGAATTGCTTGCAGGCAAACCTCCGGAGACTTTCACCCTTGCAGAGCACATAATGATTTTTAAAGAACTTTACCTTACTGACAGTATAGGAAGCGATATTGAGGTCTGTACTGAGAAAGGCAATGAATATGTTAAATTGATTCACGATTACTCTGACAGAAAAGTTTGTGAACGCTTCATACGGTACTACTCAAATATTTTCGCCTCTATTGGTTATCTTTTTACAGTCACTTCAAGCCCCCACATGATTGTTTTCGAATTCGGCAAAAACATGGACTTCAGCCACATCTCCGAATCCGGACTTGTGGATGCGGAGTCTGAGCCATCCTTTACACCATGAATTTTTTACCCAGATGGATAAATTCATATGCGGGAGTTTCCTATCACTTTTCATGAGTGACGTAATTCTACTCTGGGACAGCCCTCTTCTTTTTGAAAAACTGTTTATTGAATATGGGCTCGAGTGCAGTAGGGCACTTTCAACGTCCCTGGGTACTCCTTATCTGCCTGCATGTAAAATTCTGATCTTGCCTACCGGATTTGCAAATAAGCAGTATACGAAAACAGGTGTTGGGCTTGAACGCGGCAAACGTTCCCTTGAAAGATTTGTGGCAAAAGGTGGAACCCTGCTTGTCTTCAGTCCTCTTGTCCCCGAATACGAGTATGAATGGCTGCCTTTCTCCCTGAAGTACGTAATGGAAGAAAACTCCTGCACACCTCATCCCGTGGGCGAACATGAAGCTCAGAAACTTATCGAAAACATTATTCCTCCTGCAGGATGTGATGGCTATTTCTCAGAAACCGATGTTGAAGTTGTTCTTGAGGATGACAAAGACAGGCCCGTTATGGTTGTAAAAGAAATCGGAGAAGGCATGATTGTTGCAACCACAATCCACGAATTGCCTGCAGCCGGGTTCTTTGAGTGCAGGGCTTCATGTACGAAAAAAGTTAAACCTTGAAAAGTGAAGGTCTGAAAAGTGAAACTTAGACCAAAAGCTTCGCTCTGTATTATATAACGAGCCTGTCCCAAAACCAACTTTTATTTTCAAACTTTAGAGTATCAGAACCAATTTCCTGACCAATAACTCTAATAATTATTTCAAAATAGAGATCAAATAAGTGAATTTTGAGTTTTGGGATCATCTCAACCTTAAATAAAAGGTGACCTGGTACTAAAATGTAATCTGAAACTAAGAAATGCAGGAAAATCAGCGTAAAAATAACTTGATAATAAACATAAAAGAAGCTTTAAAGGGAAAACAAACAGCTACAGATAATAGTTCTTTTGTCAACCTTTATTTTATCTTCTTTACATTTTTATCCTTTTTGTACTGCTCCCTAAGTTTCTTGATTTCCTCTGCTTCATTTTTCATCCTGATTACAAAGAGACCGAAGCAGGGCTTTATGTATTGAAATATTATGTCATTTCCTGAAAAACCAACAGGAATAGCTGTACCCAGAAGGAAAATACCTTTTATATCGTACCCTCCGGGTACCAGGTACATATCCTCTGAATGCTCCTTAACAACGCTTTCACACTCTTTTGGAGTTGCGTTTTTCAGGAGGATCTCGTAGTCAAATTCGCTTAAACATACCATTTTTTTTACCTTTTATGATTTTTTTTCTTTTAGATCAAGCCAGAAAGATTCGATGGTTGTCACTGCCTCAAATGACTGTTAATTAAATCTACAAATTAAAATTACGAGGGGATGCTATATAGAGATAGTCTATTCTGAAAAAAGTAAAAGAGGGCTCTGCCATCCTGTAGATATATTCCAGTAAATTCGCATAGTGATCATCTTGATAGTAAGGTGTCGTGATGACATTGATAGTGAGTATATGTGATGATCCCGAAATTTAGTGTGGAAGTGGATCAACACAAAGGAAGTGGATCAACACAAAGATTCTCTATAAAGCTCAAAATCATGAATCTATAATTCTCTCCTTTTTCAAAACAGTTATTAGTTTCACTACGGAATAGGCAGCTCTGGTTATCCCCATACTACGGTCGTCCACATCTGTACCAACTAAATATAGATTTTTTATTGGAGTGACTGTTTCTGCAATAAAACCATTTATTGCCACAGAAGCTTTTTCTGGAATAGTCATTTGATAATGAACCATGTCTATGTAGTTATTTATCCCGGGATAAACCCTCAAAATAGTGTTGTACGCATCCAGTTTTTCAGATTCAAAAGAGTTGTTTCCATCTATGGAAAACATGAAGCCAACGAGTTTTTTACCTCCTGGAGCAAAATTCTTATTATAATTGCTTATTGGCATTGCCCAGAAGGGTTTATTCTTAAACCATACTTCCCCGCCCACGTAGTTGAATTCTTCAAACTCTTCATCCAGACCAAGCCATATTGTTAAGGCCTTCGATTGTTTGATTCTACTCAAATCCGAAATATAAGACGCGGGCAAATCCGTAGTATATTTTGGGAGATCTTTTGCAAAACCTGAGTAAATAATTGTATCCGCAAAATAGGAACCTTCCTTCGTTACGACTCCTTTTGCAGTGCTGTTTACTGTGATTATATTTTCTACAGCAGTGTCAGTTTTAATCTCAACGTTTTCAGGCAAAGAATACAGAATGGCATCCAATATCGCTTTCAAACCATTTCTCGGATAATATTGATTGTAATTTACTTTATTATTGTTTAACAATCTACTGACATAAGACATCTTCTTAAATTTATCAATATACTGATGTTCGTTATTTTCATGAGTAACATCTTTCTCGATATCCTCTTCAATAAATCCCCCACCAACAAACATCCTCTGAACCGATGTCTCTTTTGCAGATTTCCCAGACAAAAAATAACTAAATGTATCCATAAATTCTTTTGTGTCAGGTGAAAGTGTGTTCCAGGGCAGACATTGATAAACTGATATATTCGAAATATCGGTTCCAAATTGCCATGAAAGCAGCATTTTAGTTAATGATTGTGCAATTATTAGACGATCCTTTCTCGGCAATATATCCATTGTAAGATAGCCTTTAAGGGTGGTAGGGACTTCTTTCAGGCCATCTTCATCACGTATAAAATAATCACCATAGTCAACAAAAGCAGGAAGATAATCAAAATAATTTTCCATTAAATATCTTAGCGGTCCTCCATCCTGGAGTTGAGTTATAGCATGAGGTCCGGTATCAACCTGGTAGCCATCAACAGAATAGCTATTACAATTATTTCCCAGGTTCCTATTTCTCTCTAAAAGAAGAACTTTTTTTCCAGATTTAGATAGCACCAGCGCAGATAATAATCCGCTGATGCCCCCACCTATTATAATTGAATCATAACTGTTCATAATATTTCTTTATAGAGTAATCCTAATTAATAGTTTCTTGTTCTATATTTCTATCTCTTATATCAACAAATTTTTCTCAATAAGTTTGTCTCCACAGTTTTATCTCAACAAGTTTATACATATATTGATTATAACAGAGAATGGTTAAAATCAGATATTAGAGATTGAAATACAGTCCTGCAGGAGATGTTTTAGTTAAGAAGGTGTCTTGTTTTCAGGGATTTCCGCTTGAACAATTGCAAAGGTTGAAATTAAGGATTAGCCATATCCCCTTCTTACAGATAAACTGCATCAGATAAACTACCATAAGATAAACCATATCAGAGATGAAATGTTATGACCGGCGTAAAAGTGCTCCTCATGATGGGATGTCCAGAGGTCCCAATTCAAACCAGCATTGCTCTGTATCTTTCCCATAAGCTGACTAAATTGGGATTCGATGTAACCGTTGCCGGGACAGGTGCAGCAACCCAGCTTTTGAAGGTCTCTGATTCCGACGGCTATTATGCAAAAAAGCTGGCGAGTCTCGATAATACCCTGGAGGATATTATGGAGAACAGAACGGATTTCGACATCTGCTTCGCCTTTATGCATAACGATGCCGGAATGACCTATGCTGCGACTATGAGCGCCGTTTCTCAGTCCAGGCTGTACTCCATAGTCTTTGGCAGGAACGCCGAGGCTCTGGCCGAAACCATCGAGTTCGATTGTGAAAAGATCGTCTCAAAGGACGTTCACAACCCCGTTCGTCTCAAGAACAAGCTGGACAAAGTGGTGGAGGAGATAGTCAAATGAGCTGTATTGAGCAGATGAAGTACGAGATCCTCCTGGATAGGACGACTTACAAGGATGCCAGAGAGTACATTGTGAATAACTCGGACGAGGTTTACTATGTATCCCCCGGTTACAAGATCTTCAAGGACTACCACATAATAGGAGTACCTCCCATTGCTTTGGGGGCTAAAGGCAACGCTCTGATCTTCACCTACACAAAGCCCTGCTATGGAACTTTTGTCCTGACCGTAGACAACGAGGACAGCACAAAGGAAATAGGTCGGCTCAGGGAGGCGGAGACGGAAAAGGTAAAGACCTCTTTGAAGAAGGGCAAGCCTCCTGAGAGTCCGAAGGTACCCTCCTCTGGCAGTTACCTGGATATGTGGAAAAAATGAATTCTAAGAAGTAAATGAATTACAAGTGGTTACCCTGATCAAGATCACAGAAAAAGATTTCCACAGAAAAGGATTTCCACAGAAAAGGGATTTCAATATAGGGGAAGAGAGTTTTACCTCCTTTTCCTCTAAATTGATATCAAAATCGGGTTTTACACTTATTATTCTTGTTCTATTATCAGGTCTTTGACCCTGATCCCGCTTTCCACGATTTTTCCTACGATTTTTCCGCCGGTAATCTCTGCAGCTTTTGCGGCATCTTTTTCCGGAAGGATGATCAAAAAGCCCATTCCCATATTGAAGGTCCTGTACATCTCAAGATCTTCAACTCCGCCTTCTTTCTGCAGGAGTTTGAAAATCTCCTGGGGCTCCAGAGGGTCATAAAAGTCAAAGCCTAGCTTTGTTACCCTTCTAAGTTTCAAAAGCCCGCTGCCTGTTATATGGGCAAACCCGTGTACTTCACATGCTTTAAGGACATCAAGGACTTCGATATAGATCCTGGTAGGTTCCAGGAGGTCATCTCCTATGGTCTTTGAACTGTCATAGGGGCAGGGGTCATGGTAAGAGTATCCGGATTCCTCTATGATCTTTCTCACCAGAGTGTAACCGTTACTGTGGACTCCTGTACTCGGAATACCGACAATTACGTCCCCTACCTGGACCTTTCCTCCTTCAATAACCTCATCTTTTTTGACAAACCCAAGGCAGGTGCCTGCAAGGTCAAAACCTTTTATGATATCAGGCAGGGTTGCGGTTTCCCCGCCTATAATAGACATCCTGGATATTTCGGCTCCTTTCAGCAGCCCTTCTCCTATCTGTGCTGCAAAGCCCTCTTCATGCTTTTCCAGGGCCAGGTAGTCCACAAAGGCTACAGGTTCAGCCCCTATTGCAAGGAGGTCGTTAACATTCATTGCGATGCAGTCTATTCCAACGGTGTTCCAGCGCCGCATCTCGTTTGCAATAAGGACTTTTGAGCCAACCCCGTCCGTTGTCATGGCAAGGGCATACTCCCCGAAGTCCAGGAGCCCTGCATAGTGACCTATCCCTGTAAGGGGGGCTCCAATTCCTTTTCGAACATAACTCAGTTTGTCGATCAGGGTTTTGACGGTTTTTTCTTCTTCTGTGATATCCACGCCCGAATCCGCGTATGTTAGGTGCTTTTCGCTCACTCTCTTACCCTTCCTGCCTGCTTCATAGCTGTTTTTCAATTCCATTTCCATTGTAGAGTTTGAATTCGTCATGCAGGGTTTTGACTGCGGCAAATGCCTCATCTTCCCTTACCACGAAAGATATGTTGTACTGGGAAGATCCCTGGCTGATCATAATAATATTAATCATTGAATTTCCAAGTGCCCCGAATACCCTTTTTGCCACTCCGGGAGTTCCTGCCATACCTGCACCCACAACCGCGACCACACATACATTTCTATCCGAAGTGATTTCCTTTACGATTTCACGGTTGAACTCGGCATGGAGGGCATTTAATGCAGTCTCTACATGTGACTCACTGACCACAAAAGAGAGGTTCGACTCGGAAGATCCCTGGCTGATCATAACGATGTTTACTCCTGCCCTTGCAAGTGCGGTAAAGAGCCTTGCCACAGTCCCGATTGTCCCTGCCATTTCGGCACCTGAGATGTTAATAAGGGCTACGTTTTTGATCAGGCTTACTGCTTTTACCACGTGCTTGCACTGGAATTTCTCTGCCACCACGAGTGTACCCGGGAACTCCGGGTCAAAGGTGTTCTTGACACGTACAGGAATATGTTCGCGCATTGCAGGTTCAATGGTGCGCGGGTGCAGCACGTTTGCTCCAAAGTAAGAGAGCTCCATGGCTTCTGCATAGGAGATCTGCGGGATGGTCTTTGCTTCGGAGACGATCCTCGGGTCCGTTGTCATGATCCCGTTAACTTCTTTCCAGAGCCAGATCTCGTCGGCTTTCAGGGCTGCACCAAGGATGGATGCCGAGAAATCAGATCCGCTTCTGCCAAGGGTGGTGATTATCCCTTCTTCATTTTCCCCTATAAAGCCTGTGACCACAAGGACATGGGACTCAAGCCTGCACTTCAGCCTCTTTGGTACAAGCTCATATGTCTTTTCCAGAGGGCGGGCATTTCCGTAATCCGATGTAGTTACAATCCCTGCCTCCCCTCCGGTGTATTCGATTGATGAGATTCTGAGGGAGCGGACAGCACCTGAAACGATTGGAGCTGCCAGACGCTCCCCATAGGAGGAGATGTAGTCGATTGACCTGTTGGTAAGTTCGCCCAGATAGCAGATTCCGATCAGGGCTTTTTCGAGCTCTTCAATCCGGAGGTCAAGGGTCTGGAGGACTTCTTTTGCGACATTGGGGTCGTCAATGGCATCCCTCACGGCTTCGTGGTGTTTGTTTGTAAGCTCTGTTCTAAACTCTTTTACAAGTGAAACCTTACCTTTTGTTGAGGCAAGGCGAGCATTTTCCAGAAGCCTATCGGTTACTCCACTGAGTGCCGAGGTTACCACCACGATCTGGTTGCCCTCCTCATAGTATCTTTTAAGGAGCTGGGCAACGTGACGGATCTTTTTTCCGTCTCCAACGGAAGTTCCTCCAAATTTCATTATAATTTTCATGATCGGATCACGTTTTGGCATTAAGTCGGATATTCCGAAATCTTTCTTTTTTCTTATATGTGATTCTTAGCAATTTTGATGTTAACTAATTTTGACCATCCTGATCAGTATTCAGCTAATCTGACATTAGCATTAATTATAATCTGACATTAGCACTAATTATATACTTTGAGAAACTCTGAAATAAATCCTGTTACGCTTACAGGTCGCTTCTTTATATATAATCCTGCCTGTAAAGAACAGCATGCTCCGGCTCTCCTGCTGCTTAATATCTTTTACGCTGAGAACCTGTCGTGTATAGGATATGGATACTATATTATAATGTTTGTGTAAATGGGTATAAGAATTGAAGTGTTAGGAACGGCAGAAAAAGCTTGCTGGCAGATGCCAGAAAAATACCTTAGCAGGTATTCGGTAGAAAGTGATATATTTTATCTGTAAGATGAAAGGGTAAAGCAGTTGGAAAAAGGTGACGCAATGAAATATGCCATACTTATAGGAGACGGAATGGCGGATTACCCGATAGAGAAACTGGGTGGCAGGACTATTCTACAGTCAGCTCGAACACCTGCGATGGATTCCATTGCCGCGCGCGGAAAAACCGGACTTGCACAGACCGTGCCCGATGGTTTTCCTCCCGGAAGCGACGTTGCAAATATGTCAATTCTCGGGTACGATCCGGCAGTCTATTACTCAGGAAGGGCTCCTCTGGAAGCTGCGAGCATGGGAGTGGCTCTTGCAGCTGATGATGTGGCTTTCAGGTGCAATCTTATTACCATAGAAAATGGGACTATAAAAGACTACAGTGCAGGGCATATAAGCAGCGATGAAGCAAAGATCCTGATCGATACACTTGATTCCGAACTCAGGACCGAGAAAGTCAGGTTCTATCCGGGCATAAGTTACAGGCACCTTATTGTTGCCGGGAATAACCTGGGAGCAGAAACGGAATGTACGCCTCCGCATGATATCACAGGAGAAAGAAAGGATAGTTATCTTCCCAGAGGAAAAGACGGAGATTTTTTTTCAGGACTGATTGAGGCATCTACGGTTGTTCTGGAACTGCACCCTGTTAACCTGAAAAGAGTACAGGAAGGAAAAAATCCGGCAAACTCCATCTGGGTCTGGGGACAGGGTTATGCCCCGAAGTTTACGTCTTTTCAGGAACTTTACGAGAAAAAAGGAGCTATCATTTCAGCAGTGGATTTGCTCAAGGGCATTGGAATCTATGCAGGGCTGGATGTAATTGAAGTTCCAGGAGCAACCGGTTATCTGGATACCAATTATGAAGGAAAAGCCAGCGCAGCTATTGAAGCCCTGAAGACCAGGGATCTTATCTTCGTTCACGTTGAAGCTCCTGACGAGGCAGGGCACGAAGGAAGCATTGATAAAAAACTACAGGCAATTGAAGACTTTGATAGCCGGATAGTCGGTCCTATTCTCAAACATGCCGAAGCTTCAGATGAACCGTTTACGATTCTTGTACTGCCCGACCATCCTACTCCGGTCTCAATAAAGACCCATACAAGGGATCCTATTCCGTTTGCGGTTTACAGAACTGATAAAGCTGATTCGGATGGGGTGGAAACCTTTGATGAGGAATCGGTCAAAAATGGTTCGATGGGTCTGGTAAAAGCCTCAGACCTGATAGGAATGCTAGTGAAAGGTTAAGATACCCTTTATTCAGGCTCTTTATAATATTTGTTACTGGTTTTCAGACCTGAATCCTTTTAATTTCTCTGGAAATTCCGCTTAATCGGTTTTTCGGAGATTTTTTTTCTATCATTTTTTATTTAATTTTATTTAATTTTATTCAATTTTATTCAATTTTATTTAATTTTACTTTTCAGTTTCTTCTTTTTCCATACATTTTGGTGAAATTATCTAAGAAAACGTATATATCCTTTCTCAATATATTCAAAATAGCACTACATATCTGCATTATTTTTTTACTTAAGGGGGAATATAAGATGAAATGGCCTGCTAAAAGATCATTTTCAGGACCCGCACGCTGGGATCCTTTTGAAGAAATCAGAAGGACACAGGAGCGTCTGAACCAGCTGTTTGAAGACTTCATGCCCATGGAAGAATGGGGGGGCGGAAAAGTATACACTCCTGCCATTGACATCAAAGAGGAAGAAGACAAACTCCTGGTCACCACAGACCTACCAGGGATTAATAAAGAAGACGTTGAGGTTAATCTCAAAGAAGATATGCTTGAGATCAGCGCAAAGTCCGGCAGGGAAAAGGAATCCGAAGAAGAAGGATACCTGCGCAGAGAAAGAGCATATACACAATTTTATCGTGCTGTCCGCCTGCCCGCAAGTGTCAGGGAGGAAGGATCTA
Organism: Methanosarcina sp. 2.H.T.1A.6; assembly: GCF_000979455.1. Taxonomy (GTDB): domain Archaea; phylum Halobacteriota; class Methanosarcinia; order Methanosarcinales; family Methanosarcinaceae; genus Methanosarcina. The sequence goes on along the minus strand of NZ_JJOY01000040.1, from coordinate 64,018 downwards.
CTGCAAAAATAGAAAACGGTGTCCTGACAATTTCGCTTCCAAAAGCGAAAATTGAAGAGCCGAAAAAGAAGATCGAAATTGAGTGACCATTCCAAAAAAGGAAGGTAAACTCTACTATAGTATGAATTCAGATCTGAATTAAGAGGGACTGCGAAAAAACTCGCAGCCTTTTACTTTTGCTTCTCTATGGCTAGTTCGCCTGTTATTTTTGCTATTTTTCCAGTTAATTTTTCCTGATTTTATTTTCGATTTTTTGTTATTTTTTCAGGAAACATTTTTCATTGAGGTTCAGGCATAGTGCGGAAAGATGTATTTTATTTCCCTAGTTTTTTCTCCTTCTTCTCCCTCATCTTCATCTGGAAACTCCTTACTTTTCCGGGCTTCGGCCATTGCAACCTCAGGGTGTTTTTTCAGGAATTCTCTTGAATAAGAAGTTGTTTCCTTTGCTGATGATTGGAATATTTCATCGATCTCTTTCCTGCTGAATTGCCCATGGTAAAGGAGAAGTTGAGTTATTTTTTCCCGGGTTGCTTGGGGCTCATTTTCATAGTCCAGGGAATAGTACAGTTTGCTTACAATAACTCTTAAGGCTCGAGGTTTGCCCCGGTGATGTTCTTTAAAATCAAAAGGGCTTTTTTCTTTGATTTTCTGTATGATTTCATTCAGGTCATACTGGCTCATACTTAACACCCCTTAAGGCGTTGGTTTGCAAGCTAGATAAAAATTCTCAATTTGCCTTGAAACTGGGTGATATTTAAGCGGGATAAGATTGAAAATCGATTAATACAAGCAAAAGAATCTAAAGATAAGGCAAACCGATAATCAAAATAAACCGGAAATCAAAATAAACCGGAAATCAAAATAAACCGGAAAATAAAGTGAAAAGTGCGGCATCAGGAAATTGTTCTCATCATTTTTTGCTCAGCTGGGGTAACTCTCATCATCGCCGCGAAACTCAGTATATCGGTGGTCTTATTTATGGTTACTGCCTTTACTGCTGTAAATTATTCGTTTACAGGATTGTTTCCATAATTCGGTGAAATCAATCTGATTTTAAGAAATCAGATTTTATCATTCTAACCAGAGCCCGACATTACAAATCTTATTAAATGTCTTATTAAAAAATCTTCTTACTCGATATCTTATCATTTTAAAATCTTGAGGAAGCCTCTTGAAATTTGAAGCCATTGCCGTAGAAAATATTCCCCTTATACAGAAAGGGGACGATCTGCCCTCCCTCATCTGTGAGAGGATTGAACTTCAGGACAGAGACATTGTTATTATTGCCTCAACCATTGTTGCAAAAGCCGAAGGGGAAATCTTCAGGCTCGAAGATATCACCCCCGGAGAACAGGCTCTTGAGGTCGCAGCCCGGACAGGGAAAGACGCACGCTTCATTCAGGCTGTCCTTGCCAGGAGCAAGGAAGTCTTTGTTGAGGCGCCTTTCATGCTTGTGACAACACTTGCAGGACACACCTGTGTAAACGCAGGGGTTGACGAGTCCAATATTGAGCACGGATTTTTGCTCTACCCTCCTGAATATCCGGACGCCAGTGCCTCAAAACTCGGAGAAAAGCTTGAAAGACTTAGCGGGAAAGAAATAAGTGTCATTATTACGGACACAAACGGAAGAGCTTTCAAAATCGGACAGACCGGAGTTTCTATAGGGATTTACAAAATAAAACCCATCAAACGCTGGGTAGGGGAAAAGGACCTTTTCGGCAAAATCCTTGAGATTACAGAAGAAGCAGTTGCTGATGAGCTTGCAGGTGCTGCCAACCTTTTGATGGGGGAAGGGGCAGGTGGGATTCCTGTTGTAATCATTCGCGGGCTTGATTATTACTGCGAAGGGAATACGTCTATAAACGAGACATACCGCCCTGAAGATATGGATATTATCAAAAAAGGGCTTCGTTGCCTGCAGAAAAAGAATTGAATGAATTGAATGAATTGAATGAATTGAATGAACTGATCTGAATGAAAATGTTTTCGGGACTGCGGTTTTATTCCCCGTTTACATTCTCATTTTTCAGCTCAAAGGGTATATGTTCCACTTCCACCCCTGCGCTCCTGAAGAAAACCAGGGAATCGGTATCAGGATAAGGTGTTGAATATACTACCCTTTTGATGTTTGAGTTTATGATCATTTTTGCACACAGAATGCAGGGCTGGTGCGTACAGTAAATGGTTGCTCCGGCAATGCTGACCCCATGGATTGCGGACTGGATAATGGCGTTTTGCTCCGCGTGCACTGCCCGGCACTTCTCATGCCGCGTGCCTGAGGGAATCTTTTCTAGATCCCGGATACATCCCGTCTCAAGGCAGTGTTCCATACCACTTGGAGCTCCGTTATATCCGGTTGAAAGAATGCGTTTATCCCGGACAATTACGGCCCCTACATTGTTGCGGAGGCAGGTTGCTCGTTTGCCTACCACGAAGGCGATTTCAAGGAAATATTCGTCAAGGGAAGGTCTTTTCGTCATTATTTTTAATGAACAGTAACTGGTATATATAGTTGTAACGTTAGAACTTGTACCACTTTTGACAATAAATTTTAAATGAAATGAATTAACGCTATATAGAGAAATAATTGTTTTTCGAGGAATAATTAATATAATGTATAGTATATAGAACTAAAACGGATCAACTTATTTACACTATATGGAATGTGAAACCTTTCTTCCCGGAACCATAGTTCGAAAAGGGCTGATAATTTCAAGTTACCATGCACGTTCCGGACGATAATTCTGGATGGTTCTGGAATGTAAATCTGGACACTTCCGTGTTATGACTCTGAATGTTTTCCGGATTATAGATCCGGATAAAATAAGCTCGGATAAGTTCGAAAAAATAGATGCATTCATCCGGAGTATTTAATTATGGCAACAGGTTTGACCGAATTTTTAGATAATTTCGTGAAAAAGCACGATAATCGCCAGTTGCTGGCAATCCCCCTTGCAGTACTTGCAGTTTCTTTAGTTGTGCTGCTGGTTTCCTTTGCAAGCAGCGGGTCGCCGGTAACCCTGGGAATGGAGTTCCAGGGCGGTACCCAGATTTCGGTAGAGACAACCGATTCCCCCGCTATGCTTGAAGAAATGTACTCTTCTTATCCCCTCAAGGATGCCCGGCAGGCCGGAAGCAGGGTTATCATACAGTTCGGGGTTATGGATAATGAAGAACAGCGCAAGCTTGAAGAAGATGTAATGGGCCGCTATTCTAACGTGGAAATCAAACAGATAGGACCCGTTTACGGCCAGGAACTGCAGGTTCAGGCTCTTCAGGCAATTATTATATCCTTTATAGGAATGTCCATTGTGGTTTTCCTTATCTTCCGGAGTGTTATACCTTCTTTTGCAGTGGTGCTCTCTGCATTTTCGGACATTATAATTGCCGCTGCTTTTATGCGGGTTGCAGGGATCGACCTTTCCCTCGGAACGGTTGCAGCTCTGCTTATGCTCATCGGTTATTCCGTAGACAGTGACATTTTGCTAACAAACAGGGTACTCAAGCGCAGGGGTACGGTGGAAGAAAAGGTTTCAAGGGCGATGCAGACAGGGATTACCATGACCACAACAACCCTTGCAGCCCTTGTGGTTATGTATGCGGTTTCAACTTACCTTTACCTGATAATTCCATCATTCACACAGATTACTCTGCTTTCGCAAATCTCAATTGTATTGATGGTGGGGCTTGCTGCAGATATTATGAACACCTGGCTTCTCAACACCGGGGTCCTGCGGTGGTATGTGACGAAACCTGAATTCAGAGGGAGGTATAACAGATGAGCGATAAAAAAAGCCTCTTTAAAAATGTAAGAGTTATCATCTTCATACTTGCCATACTTGCCTCAATCGTGGTTATCCACCCGGGTTATAATTCTGAAGAAGGGGTTACCACTAACCTGAACTACGGGCTTGACCTTGAAGGTGGTTCCTGGCTTCAGATCAAATTGCAGGGAGCTCTCGCCCAGGTAGATGCAGATCCGGGAATGATAGTCAGCCAAATGGTAGAACCTGTCATTGGTGCTCCTATCAAGATCACAGATAGCAATCTGGACGTCGGTGGAGTGAGTTCATCCGAAAGATCCATCAAATTCACAACGTCCGTTCCGGTTAGTGCAACACAACTTGAGCTTCTGAATCTTGGCAGTGTAAGCGTTGATAGGCTGAACCAGGAAACGACCCAGGTAACGCTCACTACCAGTAAAGAAGCTCTCATCCAGGCTTACCTCTCACAAGCTTTTGATGCAGAAGTGCTTCCGATAAGTACCGAAGATGGTATTGTCTATGAAATCCGGACTGAAGCTTCAGAAGAAGAGCTCTCAGCCCTTATGGATAAAGTCGGAGGGACAATCCTCAAGAATAAAGACGGGACCTCGACATATAAAGAAGGAGTCAGCACCGAAACAAGGGACCTGACCAGAGATATCCTGAATGACAAACTTAACTCGCTTGGCTTGAAAGACATTCCTGTCAGGACTGTCGGAGAAGACTATATCCTCATTGATTTTGCAGGCATCGACCTTGCAAAGGCAAAGGATATTGCTGAAAAGCCTGGTAAATTTGAGATCCGCATACAGACTACAGGAAATGAAACCCAGCATGTTCTTTACGGAGATTCCATTGTAAGCGTGGGGATTCCGACTTACCACGATAATCAGTGGCACACTCCGTTTACCCTGAAGGAAGACGGAGCAAGGGCTCTCCAGAAAGTTGCAATTGAGACCGGGGCTACAGAAAATCCGGAGGCTCACTACCTGAACATGTATCTGGATGAAAACAAGATATACGGAGCTCCCCTCAGTTACTCTGCAGCATCCCGGCTGAAAGAAACTCCTATATATTCTTGGGAGGCTTCCACAGGCACTGATGAGGCAGCCAAGACTGAAGCCGAAGCGCTCCAGATTCACCTCAGGGCAGGGGCTCTTCCTGTAAACGTGGTGCTTGTAGGTTCAGGGCACGTTGATGCATCCCTTGGAGAACAGTTCAAAACCGAAGCAGTCATAGCAGGGTTGCTATCCCTGATAGCAGTTGCTGCAGTTGTTTTCCGCAGGTACAGGAGGCCTGAAATCCTGGTGCCAATGGTCGGGACTTCCGTTAGTGAAGTCATTATGATCCTTGGAGTTGCAGCAGCCATTGGCTGGCAGCTTGACCTTGCAGCAATTGCAGGTATAATTGCCGCAATAGGGACAGGTATTGACCACCTTGTGATTATCACAGACGAGGTGCTTTACGAAGGCAAACTCCCACCAACAAAGGTCTTCCTTTCCAGGATCGGAAAAGCCTTCGCAATCATTTTCGGAGCAGCCGCCACAACGATCATTGCCATGTCTCCTCTGGTAGTCATGGGCTTCGGAGCCCTGAAGGGATTTGCCATCACCACTATCATTGGTGTTTTCATTGGTGTGGTTATTGCAAGACCTGTTTACGGTGTGGTTATCAAGGAACTTCTTGAGGCAGATGGAAACGGCACCTCGGAAAGCGAAGGCTTAACTGAGTGAGTACCTGGGAAAAGATAAAATCCCTGAACAACTGAGTATTCAAAAACTGAAAAGCAAGGTGGATTAATGCAGGATCTCTGGACTCTAAAATACAGGGCAGATGCCCTTGAAGGACTGCTCGGAAACGAACATGCTGTAAGAACGCTTTCCGAACTGGCACAGTCAGGGACCCTGCCCCACCTTATTTTTTACGGCCCTGAAAACTCAGGGAAGACAACGGCTTCTCTTGCCCTTGCCAGACAGCTCTATGGAGATACCTGGAAAAACAACTTTGTATATTTCAATGCCTCGGACTTTTTCGATCAGGGAAAACGTTATCTCGTACGGGACAAACGTTTTGTCCGTATTCTGGGTACAGATGATCCGAAAAAAATCTACAAAAGCGTAATAGATATTTTTAAGGAAATTATTAATGAATATGCCGGAATGGCTTCTATTGATGCTGATTACAAGATAATCTATGTCGATAATGCAGAATCCCTGAGCTCAGATGCACAGCACGCTCTCAGGCGGATCATGGAAAAGTACAGTGCAACCTGCAGGTTTATTCTTTCCACTACAAAACCTTCAAAACTCATTTCTCCCCTCCGGTCAAGGGGTCTCCAGGTCTTTTTTTCATATGTGCCGGATTTTCTCCTGAAAACTCATCTTGAGAAAATCACCCTTGCTGAAAAGCTGAAACTTTCCGGCGGTGCACTTGACGCGATTCTTTATCTAGCTAAAGGGAACGTTGCAAGAGCTGTCCAGATTCTCCAGCTTGCTGCTCTGGGGGTAGAAGGTGCTGAAATTACGGGAGAAATCGTGTATGAAGCTACCATGAAAGGTAGGGATGAAACTGTAGATGAACTGTTTGATGCGGCTCTTGCAGGGGACTTCTCCAGAGGGCGTCAGCTCATAGATGAACTAATTATTGAAAAAGGTCTCTCGGGGACCGATATCCTTGAAGGGCTTACCGAAGCTCTTATAGACTCAGGAGAAAACGATGCGGATATTGCTCGCCTTATTGTTAAAATCTCAGAAACCGATGCCAGACTTACAGGCGCTACCAGCGAGAGAATCCAGCTCGAAAAACTAATTTCTACATTCTCCTGATTTATTTTATAATCAAACCTTTTTTCCTATCTTCTTTGAATTTGTTTCAGATGTGATACATGCCCTTTTATAACTTTCCCTCCATTTAATCATCTCCCCTATTTAATATATAAATGATTCTGTCGCATGTTTCCATAAAATGCCAAACTATATATATTATATTCCTTTAATTGAAATCGGATCAGCAAATTATATATAGGATAAGTTTAAATCTTTTATTGTAAATGGGCCAGAAGCCCATGCTTCTCAGGAGTTTAGGGGTTCGAGTATACTTTCTAAATGAGGTACAGACCTGAGATTCAGGATACATCTGCATGGTGTGCCTGTACTCTCTATAGAGGGTTCTGAGCCGGTACTCCCTCGAGCAGAAGTCGGATTCGGGTCTTCTGGTAAAAATCCACAAAAATCCCTCCATTTCTCCCTGAATAACCCCTCTTTTCAGGGAGATCATACTCATGCGGCAGAATTGAATTATAGTTGCATTAAAAAACGAAATATTCTGCCTGATTTTAAAAAGTATTGTCTGCCTTACTTCATTTTTCAGGCAGACTTCTTATTAAATTTTTTTTGCAATCTCTTTTAGTATTTTCAGTCCCTTTCAGTACCTGTAATGCTTTACCGAGTGATAGAGAATCACAACAAAGAAAGCAATTATTACCAGCAAGAAACTGAAGAAACCTACAGGGTCCCAGACAAAGCCTATCCCTGCACCGCCTTCTCCCCAGGAAACAAGTACTGCTCCCTGGAGTACCGTGGGGACAACTACGCAGGCGAAGGCCAGGACAAAGATAAATACGATGTCAAAAACCTCTGCAACTAAGCTTTTTTCTGCCATTTTTTCTGCCTCCTCAATCGTAGTACCTGAACTCGAACATGTGGTTCTTTATCGATTTACGCACACTCAGACAGCCGATTGCCTCGATTACAACCACCAGACCTACGAAGATCACATAGAGATAGAAAAAGTTTCCAGCAATCTCCCAGGTTTCGGAAAGGATCCTGTAAAGGACAAATCCTTCCACCCCTATCAGCAGGGCAAGCATTCCCATGATAAGGGCGGTGTCTCCGTTCAGTTTGCTGTGGTATTTGCTTTCCATTGCCGGGTTATTCGTCAACACCCATCACCTCCTTTCCTGTCCTCGCAATTTCCGATCCTTTAGGTGCGGGCCATCCCATTTCAGCCCAGTTGTTTTCTGCCGTGGAAGTCTTGTGTTTGTGGCTGAAGTAGAAGTAAGCAATGCCGTAGAACACAAACCCGAAGATCAGGTTATACTTGTAGCCCCAGAAGAGGGTTGAAAGGATCGTGATTGCGATTGCGATTGCAAAGTAGGCGATGAAGGGCTGCAGAGGACCTACAAAGGGGCGCACTTTGCTTGTTGTTTCCGGGAAGAGGTTCCTGAAGCGGATCAGGGAGAATGGGATCAGGACATAACAGAGCAGTCCCGAGATAATGGAGAAGGTAATAACCTGGTCCAGGAATCCGCTAAAGGCAAATCCGATTGCAACAGGCATTGTGAAGATCACAGCCCTGTAAGGAGTGTTGTACCTTGGGTGTACTGCCGAGAACCAGGAAGATACATAGTGGTCCCTGGAAAGTGCAAACCAGGAGCGTGATGAGTCACAAACGCAGCCGTTGGCACTGGCAATACATGTCAGGAATGTCCCAAGTCCCAGGGCAGCAATGAAGAGAAACACACCACTGTTCTGGGCTGCTTCAAAGAGCGGATACACGGAAACGCCCAGCATATCCGTAGGAATCAGCACTGAACAGAGGTAGAGAGTCATTGCTGCTCCTATGAGCAGGGTGATCATTCCGGCCTGTTGTCCCAGAGGCACTGCCCTTGAGGGGTGCTTGCACTCTTCGGCACACATCGCCGCTCCTTCTATACCCAGGTAGAACCACGGCCCGAATTGCAGAGCTGCAAAGAGGCCTATCATGCCGTTTGGCAAAGCCCCCTGGAAAAGGTATTCGGGGTGGATGTCTACTGCACCAAAAGCGGTTGCAAAGAAGAAGATCACTATTGCAATGAAAGCGATCATGGTCAGGAAGAAGTTAAGGGTTAGAGCTGCAACGACGCCCCGGTAATTGATGAAGGTCAAAAGTGCAATAACAAGCAGTGTTACAGGGAAAACCTGCAACTCCGGGAAGATGCTCTGTGCGATGAATGCGACTACAATGGCGTCTGCCGCCTCAAGGGCGATGTATTCCATGTACACCGCAAGGCCCACACTGGCGGCTGCCCCGGGTCCTACAAAGAGCCTTGCCCAATCATAAGGTCCTCCTGCAAGCTTGGTTGCAGATCCTAGTTCACTGGCACAGAGGGAAATCATAACATACATGGTTCCTGCAACCAGCATGGCAAGCAGGGATCCCAGAACTCCTCCTTTTGCGACGGTGAAGTTCCAGCCCATGTATTCCCCGACCAGCACGATCCCGACTCCGAGGGCCCATACATGGAAAGGCCGCAAAGTCTTGACTAAGCTGCCGGATTCATGGTTTTCAGACATGTTGTTTCAGCCCCTTTTTTTCGAAATCTTGCTGGCGTCCAGCAAAACCCAGCCCATCAATCCAAAAGCCAGGAGATATATCAGTCCATTTATAACAGTCCACATATCCATTTTCATATCCCCCTATGTTTTTTTATACACGGATTTTTTGCATTCGGTCACCTATTCATGAAAATTTTGCCATATAATTAGTAGTGTATCTTTATAAGGGTTTCGCCTGAATTGTTAAAAAAAATTAGCCAGCGAGAAACTCGCTGGCTTTCTGGATCTTTGAAATAAAATTCAGACTTAGAATACAAGCCCGAGGTCTTCAAGCTGCTTTCTTGCAGAGTTGTATACCTGGACGTATTCTTCTGTTGGAGTAATGGTCTTTACGTCGTAGCATTCCTGGAAGGTCTTTCCTGCCGGGGCGCTTGCGTAGTTCTTCTCGTAGAGGGGCACGAGTTTGCTGACGATCTTGTTGACCTCGGAGATTTCCATTCCCGCGGTTGCCCTTGCTACTTCTCCCATCATCCTGGCTTCCATACCTGTGGTCTTGTCGGTTACGACACCCTTTGCGGCTGCGACACCCGAGAGAATTTCGCGGCCAGATGCGGTGTCAGTCATGGACTGAGCAGAGGCTTCGAGGAGGCACATCTCGGTACATGGTCCTGCGCAGGGGTAGTACTGGTTCCCGGAGAGGATGTCTGTGAACTCGGAGATGGTTGCGCATGCCCAACCTGCGATTGTGAGGGTTTCCCTTGTGTTGGTGGATCCCCAGCGGATGTGGACAGGACCGTCAAGGTGCCAGCTTGCGCTGCTCATGACGATAGCATTGAGGTGAGTTGCAATGTCCACGATGGTGGTCTCTTCGATGCCGCCTGCGTACCCTCCGAAAATGGGCATCTGTTCGTCCATGATGATGTCGCTGTTGCCTTTGTAGTGGGCGATAACTGCGATTGCATCGAGGTCTATCTTGAGTTCGTTGAGCTGGGAGACTTCGTGGCTGTCTGAGGCAATCTGGCCGCCATAGCAGTCAGATGCAATATTTCCCTGAGCGGACAGGGAAGTCTCTGGGCCCTATATGCCCATTCCGGGCCTGCCGGCCATTGCTGCTGCCTGTTTGATGAGCCTGGTTTCGGTCTTTGCTGCCAGGACTTCATAGGGGCTGCCGGGTATAGGGGACTTTCCGCGGACCGAGGTCATAACACCGTCTACAATGGTGTCTACTTCCTTTTCCAGGGCATAGCTCATGTGGACAGGCATGAAGACTTCTTCGGAGATCGGGGACCCGGTAGGACCACCCTGGATGATCGGCTTCTTCTTGTCACCGACACTTCTCTTGGAGACACGGACTGCGTCCCTGCCGGTTCCGAGGGTGAATTCCTTCTGGACGTTGTTGATTGCGTCCCAGATTTCGTCTTCAGTGTACTTTACGATCCTGTGGGTGTCTGTACAGTAAATACCACACTCAAGCAGCATCTCAAATCCTGCCTGGAAGAGTTTTCCCATCATGTCTTTGTCTGTAGGGACAAACTCTCCTTTGAAGTCAAGCCCATACTTCTGCTTGAGCTCCATTGTCTTCATGGGGATCTTCATAAGGTCCCAGTCGTCCTGGGTGCACTTTTCCCCTACTTTTGCCCTGTCGTAAAATTCGTAGCAATCGAATGATTTTCTGAATGTCATTTTTTTCGGCCTCCTCAGGATTATTTCATTACATCAATTGCAACTTTTGCAGCTTCTGCAGCGTTTTCTGCGGTTGCGTCCGCACCGATTTCCTCAATCCATTTCTTAGATACCGGGGCTCCTCCGAACATGCACTTTACGCTGTCCCTGAGGTTTTCTTCCTTGAGTCTGTCCATGAGGTCTTTCTGGCCGAGCATCGAGGTGGTCATAAGGGCTGAGCCTACAAGGATAACCTTTTTGCCCTTGTGCTTTGCAGCCTCTTCCACAACGGTTTCATTAAGGACATCGGTTCCGAGGTCAAGGATCTCAAACCCGTTTGCTCCGAGCATGGTGGTGACAAGGCGGTGTCCGATGTCGTGGATATCTCCTTCTGCAACAAAGGTGATGGCAAGTCCTGTTTCTTCTCCTTCTTTCCTGGTCTTTTCGAGTTCAGGAGTAAGAACTTCCATTGCATTATTCATTGCTTTTGCAGACATCATAATCTGGGGCAGGAAAATCTCGGCGGCTTCAAACTTTTCTCCGATGATCTTCATTCCAACGGAAAGGCCCTTTGTAATAATATCAATGGCTGGGATTCCTGCAGCCAGGGCATCCTTAGATAACTGTGCAGTGCCTGCGATGTTCTGATTTACGATCGCATCGCGTAACTTATCAAAAATCTCTTGGTTTGCCATTTTTGTTTAAACCTCCATTGAACTCGCTGTTCTGTGCGGTATCGTTGGGGGGTACAATGCCTCGTAGACAACTGATCTTATCGCAAAGCTTTATATACTTGAACACGTGTCTATGCTCAATCATGAGCCCAAGCTACGCTAACCAAAATAGGCGTTTGCATGGGGTTCTCATTGATATTGCAAATCCCTTACGCCTTATATTTGAGCCATCAGGCGTGAGGTGATTCCTTTGCGGTATTTTCCTTATTGTCTAAAATCAAAATTATTCACTGTCATTTGCCATTTCTTGCCTGAATAAAGTCCAGACTCTTCGTGAATAATTTCCTTTCTCCTGACATTGTTACCGGGGAATTTATTTGCTGGAGACTGCAAATTTGCTTATTTCCCAGTCGAATTAGCAACTCATATCCCAAATTTCCCAACAGTATACCTGCTGGAACTGCATGGAATTGTCCTGAGAATTCAGGTACAATTTCCTAGAATAAAAGATGGGAATTATAGTATATAAATAAACACTATATTTCTTTATTATATCTTATAACAGAAAATTTTAAGTGAGGGGTTTTCAGATTGTAGCGCCCAAAATCTGTACTTTTCGTCCCTTTTTTTCCTGAAATGCTTACAACGGGATTAAAAATAGAAAATTATATATAGTACGTATTTGCTAACCCCCCGATTCGCCTCAATAAATGGGGTCTCTGGCTTTCAAATACATTTAAGCGACATATTGTTTCAAAAGAAAACCTTAAATACTAACTCTGGCCCAGCACATGTGAACTGGAGCAGAATTGGAGCAATCTTCCTGAGAAATCGAGAGCTGAATACGCAAAATGCAACCTTTTTCCAGGTCGAATACAGGTAAATTATAATAAAGTGAAGCTAAAAAAGTGAATCCGGCTTTGGAGCCGGCATGTCTATTTCTTATTGTTATTTTTAGTCCGGTACTCAAGTTCAGTACTTAAGTCCCGTACTTGTACTCAGTACTTGTGGTTTTTGGCACACTCAACCATTTTCTGGAGGTTGGCAGTAGGGGTCATGCTTACAATCCCGCATCCTGGGGAGAGTAGTCCGACTCCTGCATCGAGTACCTTCTTTGATGCTGCTGCGATGTCCTCAAGGGTTCCGTTCCAGAGTACGGCTACCGGGTCGAGGTTTCCGACGATGAGTGCGTTTTCCACATTACCTTTTGCGGTTGCGATGTCAACCCTCTGGTCAACACTGATACCTTCCACACCGGTCTTTTCCATGATCGAAAGACCATTGGTGGTGTTTCCGCAGATGTGGAGGACTGTAGCTATGTCGAGTTCCTTCATTGCATCAACGATCTTCTTCTGGTAGGGGAGGGCATACTTTTCGTAGAATTCCCCGCCGATGAGTTCGTAGCTTGCTGTGGGGTCGATGATGGCCAGGGTGTCCATTCCGTTTTCAGCCATAGCTTTTGCGTATGCTATATTGAAGTCCGAGCAGAAGTCAAGGAGTGCGGGGACAACTTCTTCTCCGGTGAAAAGGTTTCCGAACCAGGCGTCTCCATTGAGGTGCTGGGCAAGGGAGAAGGGGCCGATCATAGAACCGATAATGGGGAGTTCTTTTCCGTATTTTTCGGAAAGGATCTTGACGGCTTCGAGTACCTGTCCAATTCTGCCTTCATTCAGGTTGTATTCCCTGAGCTTTTCTATGTCTTCCAGGTTCTTGACAACGTGTTTGATCACAGACGGCTGCTGCTTCAGGTCGCCGGCCTTTATTCCGCAGCCAAAAAGTTCTGCTTCGGCTGTGATGTCGAAGGGGACTCTCACGGCTTCAAAACCAACTACTGTGTGTCCTGCTTCTGCAAGGGTTGCCATTTTTGTTGCATCTGCATGGGCTTCGGGCCAGAAGGCTCCGCATGCTTCCATCTGTTCGACAGTTGCGGTCTGGGTGAAACAAACTGCGGGCATTCTGTCCACTGGCTGTTTCCTTAATGCACGGTATAATCTTTCTTTTGGTGTGTATTCTGTCATCTATAATCCCTCTCTAAGTTATATAGACAGCGCTAATTATCAAAAAGCCTACTATATATAAATATGTATTATTATCCCTTAATTAAATATTATATTATAAAAAGTTATCAATTAAACCGTTTATACTAGTTGGAAATTCTCTCAAAACAACTAAATTTGTTTTATTTGTGCATATTTGATGGATAACCTTAAATATCTGGTGATTCACGGCGTTAATATACGTTTTGTCGGTTTTCATAAGGCTAAAACAGGTTGATGATGACGAATTATTGAAGGCCGAATCAGACCTTTTGCTGTTTTTGAGGTTTCCTGGAAGGCAGCCAACTACTGAGGAATAGTAACCACAGTATCATTCAGCAAACAATTTGGTATGCGCAGGGTTGATAATGATTCGCAATGAAATATTGTCTATTCTATTTTAGGTACATCTGGCAAAATTTGAGGCAGCCTTCTGGTACAAAATCGATAGCCATCAGGCAAGAAAATTCCTTTACCGATGACCAATGAGAGCGCATTAAATAATTTTCACATGGGAGCATGTCTATTTAATTCCAAATAAAGAGTTATTAATAGGTTATTTGTCAGAGGCCTTAAAAAGTTGAAAGCCAGCATTTGGAGGAGACGAATCCAGGGATAATCAATTGAAGAGGGAAAATGAATGCATCTTTATGTTGTTTATGCCCATCCCAGCAAACACTCTTTTACTTATGAAGTTCTAAATTATTTTCTAAAGGGTGTAAAAGAATCAGGTAACACTTTTGAAATAGGCGATCTTTACGAAATGAATTTTAAATGTGAATTGGATATAGGCCAGTATACACATGAGATGAGTCGTACGACCTTGATGCCAGTTCCCGATGACGTCAAAAAAGAGCAGGAAAAAATACAAAGATCTGATGCAATAACGTTTATTTATCCCGTGTGGTGGAGTGATTGTCCCGGCATATTAAAAGGTTGGTTTGATCGAGTCTGGACAAATGGTTACGCTTATTTTTATGATGAAAAAGCAGGAAGAAAGTCTTTTATTGCACCAAAAAAAGCATTGGTGATATGTACTGCCGGTCATACGGTTGAATACCTTGAAGAAACCGGAATTGCTCAAAGTATGCGTTGCATTATGCTAAAAGACCGTTTAAAGAATGTTGGCTTTACAGATGTGAAAATGGAAATACTGGGTGGCATGGCAAACAATAATGATTTTATAAAAAGGTCAAACTTAGAAAAAGCATATATTTTAGGTGTAGATTTTTTTAAAAATTAATATTGTTTTGGCAGTCTGTTTTCCCCATCATTTTAATCTGGTTTTCAGCAATAATTAACATACTTGCTGTTTTTATACGGACAGTTACATACAGACAGTTATGGAATTTTCTTACTAAATGGGCAACTGAGGAGTAGTTATGAGGCAATATCCAGGATGGTATTATAATGAGTTCAAACAGGTTGGGGTAGATTATACAGATCTTGAAGAAGTACGTGCTTACGATTTACATATGCAGAGATTGAGAGACATTGAAAAGGAATCTAACAGTATTAGGGAGCTTCTTGGAATAAATAACAGTGATTCAGTTCTTGAAATCGGGACGGGGACAGGAGAATTAGCACTCAATATTTCTGCTTATTGCAAAAAGGTTGTAGCTATTGATGTTTCGAAAATGATGATAGACTTTGCAAGAATAAAGGCAGAAAGCCAGAACAAAACAAAAGTCCATTTTTATAATGCGGGGTTTCTAACCTATGAAAACCATGGTGATCCATTTGATGTTATTATTACCCAGCTAGCTTTACATCACCTGCCTGACTATTGGAAAATGATAGCTCTGAAAAGACTTTATGGTATGTTAAAGGAAGATGGAAAATTCTATTTACGTGATGTAGTGTTCCCTTCACAGATCCCGGATTATGATAGCTTCTTTGCTAACATTATAACTGATCTGAAGAACTCTGCAGGGGATAAAATTGCTGAAGAAACGGAAATCCACATAAGAGAAGAATTTTCAACACTGGACTGGATTATGGAGGGCTTACTTAAAAGTGTGGGATTTCATATTGAAAATATTATATATGATGGATTTATAATCAGTTATATCTGTAAAAAATAACTATAATTAAAGTTCTGCCAGCAGGCGATATACAAACATATAGCAACAGTTTATATAATCCTTATGTTATAAAAACATTGAACTCCCGTGCAGTATCGGATTAGATCCCTTGTCGGATTAGACTTGAAACTCAATATTATCTCATATTTTTATGGGGCAGTCCATGGTGCCGGATGCCTCAAGATTATGCATAATTCAGGAGGATCATAAAAATGTACGGAATAGCACTTGACCTGGGTACCAGCGGTTTTAGAGCCCAGCTTATTGATCTTGAAACGAATGAAACCTTAAAAACAGTCATAACCATGGGTCATCCTCTCCCCGGAGGAAATGTCATGGACCACCTGGATTTTGCAATCACAACAGGTGAGGATGTGGCTCATGGAGTAATTATCGAAACTATCAGGAGAATGTTCCTGAAATTCGATGCAGACCTTTCTAAAGTAGAAAGACTTGCAGTCTGCGGAAACCCTATCCAGCTTTCCCTTTTCCAGAACATAGAAATCAGGGATCTGGCATACGCAGGGGAAAACAAGCAGAAAATGCTCGGAGTCCAGGATGTAAAGAGAGATGCCCGCGTGTTTCCCGCCTCCGAGCTTTTCGGGGATACGGACCTGCCTAACTGTGAAGTCATCGTGCCCCCCGCAATCAGGCATGAGATCGGAGCCGACGCCCTTGCCATGATGCTGGAAACTGATTTCCTTATCCAGACCGAACCTGCATTGGTTACCGATTACGGGACAAACGCCGAAATGGCCCTGAAGGTCGGGGACAGGATTATCACGGCAAGCGCTGCCGCAGGCCCTGCCATTGAAGGGCAGGGTATAAGTTCCGGAATGCTTGCAAGCCCAGGGGCAATCTGTGATGTGAAACCCGAGGGTGAGTACTGGAAAATTATAGTCCTTGATAAGGAGATGGAAAAGCAGGACGCTTACCTTATCAGTCCGGTCACCGGCGAGATTAAGGAGTCCTATGGGGTTGAGGCCGTGGGCATCACAGGTACCGGCGTCATCTCGGCTTTTTCCCTGGCCATGAGAAGCGGGCTGATTACAAAATCTCCGAAACTTCCCAACGGGAAGCTGATTCTTGGCCCTGGAATTGAAATCACTGAAAAGGACGTGGAAGAAGCCGGAAAAGCCATAGGGGCGATCCGTGCAGCTCACATGACCCTTATCGTGGAGTCCGGAATAAAGTATGAAGACCTTGAGTATGCATACATGTCAGGGGCTTCCGGAGCTTATGTAGACGCTGAAGCTGCCCGCAGGCTCGGAGCAGCACCGGGTTATGCCAAAAAAATCGTACAATTCGGAAACACCTCGCTTGCCCTTGCAAGGGAACTTGTACTGAACAGGTCCAGGCTTGATGATGTTATCGAGATTGCAAAAAAGATCACTGCCGACCACCTCATGATGGCAACCAGCGAGACCTTCAATAACTTCTATCTCTGCGAACTCTCCTACTGGACCCAGGGTATGCCCCTCGAAATGTACGACCAGATGCTTGAACTCTACGGTCTGCCCAAACTCCCGAAAACCCTGGAACACGCTGACATCGAAAAGCGGGTTAGTAAGGATATAGAGCAGGTAGGAGTCGGCGGGCTTGCCATCCTCAAAGAAATAGGCATAATCCTCGAAGTCCCTGTAGAGAAGTGCATCTACTGCAAGAAATGCGTAAAAGAATGCCCTGAAGACGCCCTCGAAATCGTCGAAACCGACGGCAAAAGAATCGCAAAATACGACAGCCAGAAATGCCTTGGCACAAGTTGCCGCCGCTGTGTCAGCGTCTGCCCCGAAGACGCCATCGACATCACCAAACTCCGCATCAAAGGGACAAAATAAGTTGTGGGATTTATTTTCCCACTTTTTTCTTTACCTTTAGTCCTCTTGAGCGTAGCGAAAAGGACCGCGGGATCCCGACTCGCAATTCGGGAGCAAAATAAGATTCGTGGGATTTATTTTCCCACTCTTTTCTTTAACTTTTTTACAGGATAGAATACAGCATGGATGCCGTTCCTATCCCGAGAGGTTCCATTACAAGTTCCACATCATATTTCTGTTGAAGTTCCGCCGAAATTGCACAGGGAATTCCCGGGGTAGAAATTATGCATTTCTCCGAAAGCACGGCTTCGGGAATTGTATCCGCACAGGGGGTAGCTTCGAAAATAATGGAGAACTTTCTTGGAGTTTCGGGGTCGAAGGAAGTAATCCCAAGTTTGGAGATAGCTTTATTAAGAAGGTTTTTGTCAGCGTCGTATCCGTAAACATTGAACCCTTTATGCACAAGGTGTGCAGCTCCCGGAAAACCGACTTTTCCCAGGCCCACAACAAGCACGTCTCTTGAATCCGCTTTCGTGTAAAGGGACGCAATCTCCGCATAAATCATGCCTGTGCAGGGCTGATTGTTTGCGATTTTTCCGTTTGTAAGGTTATGGGCAAGGAAGGTGTGGTCATCTGCCATCAGGATAATCTCTGCGCCGTTTTGCACCGCCTCATAGTAGCCGCTTACGTCGGGCATTTCCGTGACAAAACTGTCAAATCCGAAATACTCCACAATTGCATGCAGAGATGCCGAGAAATTTCCTATGATCCCATTTCCGGAGGTCACGGGCACAATACCTACGGTTTCAAAACCCGAGGTTGTGCCGTAGAGGGCTTTACAAACTCCTTTTATGTCAAGCCCTGTAACTCTCCTGACAGCAGAATCAGCTTCCTGGAGCTGTCTTTTAATGTTCTCCAGGTCTTCTGGGGTTAAAAGTGCCATTTTTATATCTCCCTTTTCTGTTTTTGAAAAACTCTTCTCTTTTTACACAGCCGCTCCGAAGCGGTCTCTCAGTATCAAAAGCCCTGTTCTCTTTTTTGTTTCGGCTTCTTCCTTATCTTTGCCCCAGAAGACCAGGGTGAATACAGGGGTCTCTCCTTTGCACAGGAAAATCTCAATGCCAGGCTCTTCATAATATTTTCCGTAATCACTGCCCATGGAAAGTACCTGTTCTCCCACAGGGACAAAGGCTCCATTTTCTGCAAGCATGAGATGTTCGTAAATGCAGTATCTGTCTTCAGGAAGGGTTTTGATCTCTTCAACGCCCTCTACAAAGGCATGGAACAGGAGTTCTATGAGGTTAACCCCTGAAGAATAATAAACCGCAGTTGGGGTCTGGCTCGGGAATCGGGCATCTATTTCGATTACTTTCAGCCCCCGGGGGCCGGAAATTGCTTCCACATCCATAATCCCTTTTAAGGACAGGTTTGCTGCAAGGGAATAGGATATCTCCCTGAAGGAAGGGTCAGCAGGAAGAGGGGTTACCATATGACAGTCATAGGTCCCGTCAATATGGATCAGGGTTTCCTTTACAACGGCAAAATGGTTTCCGTCTCCTATAACTTCAAGGGACACCACTTCCCCTTCCACATACTCTTCGATCAGCATGCCTGGCTCAAGCTCTCCAAGCTCCTCTTTATCATAGATGATCCTGGCTCCCACACTGCTGCTTTCACAGGGAGGTTTTACAAAATAAGGCGGCTCCGATGGTTTGTCCTGGGGGGTCGGGACTCCTATGGACGCAAAGTAGTCTTTTGATTTTTTCTTATCCCTGCTGATCCAGTAAGCCTCAAAATCAAAGAGTACCGGGCAGGAGAATTTCTCTTTTATGGAACTCAGGAACTCTATACATTCAAGGTTTTCATTTACCGGTAATATAGCGTCAACACTTTTTGAGATCTCGAAGAGTTTTTCCGGTTCATTTATTACGTTAAAACAGTGGAACTCATCAGCGTAATTCCTTATAAGGGCCTGTGGGTTTTTATCTATCACAACTACTTTCATTCCGGCTTTCTTAGAGAGGTACGCAGCTTCAAAGCCCTGGAGCTTTCCCCCTACAAGACAGATCGTTTTCATTCTAGTACCCCAGGACTTTCTCGAAATCAGCCTGAAGGGCAGGTTCCATCCCCATAGTTGCAAGCCGCTTGATTACGCTTTTTATGTCTCTGTCCCGTTCTTCAAGGTCGCGGTCATAGTTGGCAACACCTTCTAACCTTGAATCTGAGGGAAGGATGGAGGTAACAATGTTTGCCCCCGCGTTTAAGCGGTGAACCATGCCATCGATACCTTCCAGGTCAAGGGAAGCCGGTATCAAGCATTTCGGGAACAAAAGCCTCAGAATTGCAATTATTTTTAGTTCCGAAAGGTTTGAGTTCTCTTTGAAATCTTCAAGCGGAGTCCCTTCCTGGGGCAGGAATGTCATAACTCTGACCATATCGGGATCGTTTGCTTTCATTCCCCTCAGGGACTTTATTGTCGACTCAACATCGTTTCCAACACCCGTGAGAATCCCGTCTTCTACACAGTACCCCTGTTCTTTTGCAAAGCGGCGAGCGTTAAACCGTCCTTCGAATGACTGCCCTACCCGGAGTTTTTCGTAGAGTTCGCGGTCATAGGTTTCCTGGTAAAGGGCAAAGAAGTTTGCTCCTTCTTCCCTGGCTTTGAGAAGGGTTAAGTTGTCCATTACTCCTGGAGAAATCATTATTGGTAGACCAAGTTCCTCCTTAACTATCCTGACAAGTTCCACGAAGCGGTCTGGCTCATCATAGTAATACGGGTCTTCTCCCATGGTAAGGTCAATCATGTGGAAACCTGCACCTTTTAAGGTTTTGCAGGTCTCTTTGATTTCCTCTCTGGTCAGGCGATAACGGTTGATTTCGTTTTTACAGTTATAGTAACAAAAAGCGCACTGGTTCTTACAGTAAGTGGAGAAATAGATAAAGCAGTTAAGAAACACCCTGTTGCCGAAATAATAGTTTCTGACCTTTCGAGCCACATAGTACAGCTTTTCCAGCTCTTCTTCGGATTCAAGAGAGAGAAGAGCCCTCAGGTCATCGTCAGATAAGTGAAAGCCTTCAATGATTTTCTCCCCGAAACTGTCAAGTTCGTTGGTTGCCATTTTTTGGATCAATATTTCACCCTCTCATAGATTTACGGATATTCTTTCAGATCTTTTTCATTTCAGGTCCTTTCGGGCCAGTTTGCCATTTTAAGATCTTTTTACCGTTTTGAGTCTCTATTTGCCGCTCTGATATCTTCCCCGACGTTCTCCGGGTCTTTATTTGTGATTTTTATGGGATTCCCGGTCACAGGTTGGTGGAAATCCCGTTGTAGTATGATTCGGATCTTGAAGCTCTTTTAATGTTCTTGAAATCGTGCATAACCTTCAGCAGGCGTTCAAGTCCGAAACCTGCACCTATCCAGGGCTTGTTAATTCCCCAGTCCCGGTCCATGGGTACGGGTCCGACAACTGCTGAGGAAAGTTCCATGTCACCGTGCATGACATCAAGGGTGTCGCCATAGACCATACAGGAGTCCCCTACAATCTCGAAGTCGATCCCCAGGTAGTCCAGGAAATCTTTAATAATGGCTTCAAGGTTTTCGCGGGTACAGCCCGACCCCATCTGGCAGAAGTTCAGCATGGTAAACTCTTCCAGGTGTTCTTTGCCGTCAGACTCTTTCCTGTAACAGGGGCCGATCTCAAAGATTTTTATAGGGTCCGGTAGGGTTCTATCAAGCTTGCGCAGGTAGTTGTAGAGAGTCGGAGCAAGCATTGGCCTTAAGCAGAAGTTCTTATCAACCCTGAAGACCTGCTTTGAAAGTTCAGTGTCATTGTTAATGCCCATCCTTTCAATATACTCTGAAGGTATCAGAATCGGGGATTTGATCTCCAGAAAACCCCTGTCCACGAAGAATTTCGTAATCTCGCGTTCGAGTTTTCCCAGGTAATGTTCCCTTTCTTCGGCATAGATCTGCTGCAGGTCTTTTCTTCTCCGGGACAGCAGTTCGGACTCAAGTTTCCTGAAAGGTGTTTCAGAGTCCAGGGAAATCTCATCCTTCGGGCTTAACAGACCTTCAAGCCTGTTAATCTGGCTCTTTGTATATGCAGGAGCACTCGCCGGAACAGGAGCATCCGGAGATGTAGTTGAGCTTGCCATTCCCTGTGCTGATGTAGATGCAGATATTGCCGAAGCTGAGATTGTTGTTGATGCGGAAGCCGATACTGGTTCAGAAGCTGGTGTTGGTTCAGAAGCTGGTGTTGGTTCAGAAGCTGATGTTGGTTCAGAAACTGGTGTTGGTTCAGAAACTAGTGTTGGTTCAGAAACTGGTGTTGGTTTAGAAACTGGTGTTGGTTCAGAAACTGGTGTTGGTTCAGAAACTGGTGTAGCGGGTGCAGAAACTGGTGTAGCGGGTGCAGGTTGATACTCAGAAGGCAGAGCCTGTGCCGTTGCCGTGTTTTCAAGTGGTTTTGGGGCTCTTGCAACTGATTTTGGCATTACTTTTCTTACTTTAGGAGCAGAAACTACCGTGACTTTTACGTTGCTTTTGTCTTCGTTTGTTCTTGTGAGGAATTTACTTATGTCCTCATCCGAAACCCTGCAGTTTTTGCAGGTCTTCCTGTATTTATGGTGCCTTAGGGCCCGTGCTGTCCTGCAGCTCCGGGAATTGTTCACAACAAGCCGTTCTCCACATTCCATTTCGATGTAGATTTTCCTTTTTGAGACTTCATGATGCCTGATTTTGTGAATCCTTCCGGTTCTGGACATCCAGAGCCCTGTAGCAGATATCAGAGTGTTTAGTGGTTTTTTATCCATAGTGTTACCCCTCGGTGAACTAAAACCCGGATAATTTCCAAGAACAGTATTCAGAATCCCGGCTTACAGAATATAAGCGTGGAGCCAGCAATTGCTGACAGCTACCCGGAAAAGAGATCGATAATTCCAGTCAATAGAATAGTTTATAGACTCTGGAAAGCGTTTCCTGATTCTATAAAAAATTTCAGTGGAATGTTATGCAAGTGCCATTCCGGGATTCAGAAACGTGGCGGAAACCCCGGGAATCTAACCCGGCTGAACGGATTTAGAGTCCATTCGATCTACATGATCAGGTTTCCTCCTTGACAAAATAGAATACAAATTTGATATGTTTTTTTTTCTCTATAGCAATCTTAATTGATATGATAAAATAATATTATTTAATATATATGTTTATTGGTGATAACCTGACAAGATCCGAGCTCTAATTTATAGTTTTTGGAAAACAGCTTCCAGTAAGCAGGTCCTATAAAAGACTGAAAAGAGAAGAAGTCCGATATAATAATCAGGATGAAAGAGACTGATAAAACCTCAGAATAAAAAGGAAAATGAACAAAGAAATAAATCAAGTTTTCCTGTTCAGGACTGTTCGTATAGTCCTAGTGTGCTCAGTGTTAGGGCAGTTGCGTTTATGTCGTCTTCTTTGTTTCCCCAGGCCCCGCTTTCACGGGCTTTTCCAAGGAGCCATTCAATAGAATCTCCAACTTCTTTTTTGAAACCTGCAAGTAGGAGAGCCTGGATTGCCAGATTGCTTGTGGAAATATGCTCCCAGCCTCCGTCCTGTCCTTTTTTTGAAAGGACCCACTCAGCCCTTTCCCGGATAAAAACCTCAAAATCCCTGTTTCCTGTCAGGTTTTCCTGTTTTTTGAGGGCTGTGATTATAAGGGAAGTAGTACCAACCTGCTCCCAGGCAGGACCGTAGTTTTCATATAACCAGTTACATCCTTCCCTATCAGAAATTTCCATCTCTGCAAGGGCCCCAAGACTATAGGCAGTATCATAGACGTCTTCGTTCCATGAGCCTCCTTTTTCCATGGAACGCAGCCACTTTTCCGGTGCCCTGAATATAATTCCTTCAGCAGAAAGGGCTGAACAGGCCCTTGCCGTATCTCTTATTGAGGAGTTCCAGCAGTCACCTTCTTTTTTACGGATTAAACGGGTAATATAGGGGTTCGGGAGTCCCCATAAAGCATGAGCCGATACTGTACTTGCAAGTTCCTTTACGGACTGAATTTGCTGGGCTGAGAGCCATTCGAAGCCCTTTTTCACGATTTCGAATTCCATGCTGCTTGACATTTCTGGGTGCTTTTCAGACTCCATATATTAAAACCTGACCGAAAACCTGATCGGGACCGTTTTAGCCTGCTTTCAGGTAATTGCCTCTCGGAGGTTGATACATATATATAAATCCATATGCAGCTTTTGAATAGAAAGTCTAATAGAAAGTCAATTTACGGAGGAGAAACTTACAAATGCCAGGTGGAGACGGTACCGGTCCTGCAGGTAAGGGTCCGGGGATAGGCAGAAGTAATGAAGGTAAAGAACGGTGCAGGGGCAGGAGTGCAAAAGCTTCGGGCGGTCCCGGAGGTATGTGTATCTGCCCACAGTGCGGGCTTGAAATTCCTCACACGCCGGGAGTACCCTGCACTGAAGTGGAATGTGGACGGTGTGGGAACCCTATGAACAGGAAATGATCTGGAAAAATGGGGACCCCTTTTGAATATTAGATCCCCAAAACTAAGTACAGGCAGCATTACAGGTATTATCTCTCAAAATTACAGGTATTATCTCTCAAACAGCCTGCCTCAAACAATATGGTTTCTTATCAAAGAAGAGCTGCGGAAATAACATCCCGTAGCCTCTCAAATTACATTAACCTGAAGTTCTTTTTTGAAAATCAAAATATTTCCGAGACTTTTGCCCAGATTTTTGCTCTCACTCAGATTTTTTGCTCTCAGATACTTTCTTCCTCATCTTTGGGAGGGTGCCTCTTTGCCAGGTCAGCATCAAGTGCCGACAAAGCGTCTTTGTTTTCACCGGCATTTTTCAATTTATCAATAATCTCGTTGTCGTTTTCTTCCTCTTCGACCTGCTCTTTGACATACCACTGCAGGAAAGAAACTGTTGTTTCATCTTTTTCCGAACGGGCAAGGTCCACCAGGTCGTTGATTGAGCGGGTAACGAACTGTTCGTGTTGCAGGGTCTTCTGGAACATTTCCATCGGTGTCCCGAATTCCATAGGTGGCTCCTTGATTTCCTTTAACCTCACTCTTCCTTCTTGCCTGTTGATGTAATCAAAGAGTTTCATCCCATGGATGGTCTCTTCACGGACCTGGACCTTGAACCAGTGGGAAAACCCTGGCAGTCCAATGGATGAGCTGTATGCCGACATAGCAAGGTAAAGGTAAGACGAGTACAGTTCCCTGTTAATCTGTTCATTCAGCGCTTCTTCCATCTTTTCGTTCAGCAATATTTTCCCCTCACTTTGAATCCTATTCGGTGTTATGTTTTGCCTGTCATCCTTTTCAGAGGCAGGGTGCGCGCACGACCAGCACCTCGGCTTTTGCATGCCTTACGACTTTTTCCGTAACTCCTCCGAGCAGGAACCGGTCAATTCCGGCTTTTCCCTGTGTCCCCATCACAATCATATCAATGTCATTCTTTTCCGCAAAATTCAGAATTTCCTGAGCAGGGTTACCCTGCAGCAGGACCAAATTCACCGTAACGCCGTTTTCTCTTCCCATTTCTTCTATCTCAGCAACAGCTTCACTTCCTTCTTTTCCTATCTCCCAGTCATAACTTTCGGGCATAATAGGAGAACAGCAGGAAATGCCGGCTACATATACGGCATAGATCTCAGCTCCGGTATTCCTTGCAATTTCAAGCCCTGAGCAGGCTGCACTTTTTGCGTTTTCCGAGCCGTCGGTTGCAAGCAGAATTTTCCTGTAGGGTTTTCGTTTCATAAGCCTCCCCCTGTGTAGTTCCCTTATTGTGGACTCAGGTTTTTCCCTGTCCCTTCCCGTGTACTACAAGCACCGGGACTTTTGCGTTCCTGACGACTTTTTCGGAGACGCTCCCAAGCAGGAAGCGTTCGGCATCTGTTTTCCCGAGCGAGCCCACGACAATCATATCAACGCCCTGCTTTTCTGCAAAATTAAGGATTTTTTCAGCCGGATGCCCTTCCAGGATTGCAAATTCCACATCAACGCCTGCTGCTTCTGCAGCCTCCTCCACTGCAGCGGTCATTTCGAGCCCGAAAGTCTTAAACTGTTCTTCCATTGCAGTTTTCAATTTAGGGTCCCATTTTCCGGCTGGATAGCAGGTATTATCAATAACATACAGGGCATACGCTTTTCCCTGGCTCAGCCTTGTAATTTCCATCCCGGCACTTACTGCCTGCGCCCCGTTTTCCGAGCCGTCAGTTGCTATCAGGATTTTTGTGTAAAAATCGCTTTTCATTCCCTCTTCTCCCCCATTTAACTCATTTCCTCAATGCTTTAACTTTGCTTTCTGGTCTATGGACATCAGACCGTCCTTTTTTCTTTCGATTTTCTTCTCTGTTTTCCTCTCTGGAATTCCTTTCTGGAATTTCTCTTCTCATGTATCCCGTCCTCGGACAACCAGGACCGGGCCTTTTGCGTTCCTGAATACGTTTTCGGATACACTGCCTATCAGGAAACGTTCTATCCCGCTTTTTCCAAGAGAGCCAACGATGATCAGGTCTACTCCGTTCTTTTCTGCAAAATTGACAATTTCTTCTGCTGGATGCCCTTCGAGAAGGGTGGGTTCTACCTGCAAGCCTGCGTTTTTTGCAGTTTTTTCCACGTAAGAAACGGCTTCTTCTCCAAGCTCCCTGAACCGGTCATACATTGCCTCTTCCCACTCCATATCTTCAGGAGCCGAAGAATAAATCGATCTGTCTATAACGCAGACAGCATAAATTTTTGCTCCGCTCAGGCGAGCGAGCTCAATTGCGGCATCTGCAGCTTTTCTGGCACTTTCAGAGCCATCGGTTGCAATTACAATTTTTCTATAAAGTCTGCTCTCCATAATCCAGCCCCCTATATTTTATCCCCTATCTGAATATAAGTGCGTTCATATTAATAATTTTCATCTAATAATTCTCAGGGAAAGGGATAGCTGCCCATAAAGACAAAAAGTATATACTTCTCAATACAATTAATGAAGAGGGGGATATGCCTTGGGAAAACAGGGAATTAAACTAACCCAAATGCTAATTTTGATGTCCATTATCCTCCTTTTTGCCTCAGGAAGCGGCTGCGTCCGGAGTTTTGAGGAGGAAAGCTATTACAACATCAAAGATATGGACATCTCAGCAGACCTTGCAGGGACTTCTTTTGTAGACCTCAATGTCACGACCTACGTAGAAAAATATCAGGGGGATACAGAGAAAAATGCCTCTCTTCTTCTGAAAGTTTACAGCAGGGAGAGCGGGCTGCTTGAAGTACAGGAGGAAGTAAAGCTCGGAAAGCTGAAAAAAGGAGAAACAAAAGCCGTAAGCCAGAGCCTGAGCCTGCCTAAGACCGGCGGATATAATATACGTTCAGTTCTCTTTGAAGAAGATACCCAGAAGGGCAGCGGAGAAATCAATGTCTACAACCTGGATTTTCTGCCTGCTGACGTGCAGGACATAGGGCTTGAAATTTCCGAAATGGATTTCAGGGTCAGGAAGGTGGAAGACCGAAAAGTCCTCATTGAAAGCGATATCTATCTGACAAACGAGGGCAAGAAAACCAGTCAGGATCTTCGTATGCTTGTCAAGGTCCGGGAAATGGACGCGGGGCTCCTTGCAGATAAGGTCTGGATCCGGACAGGGAAAATCAAACCCGAAACAACAGTTATCCGGAGTGTCAACCTGACCATGCCGGACCAGTACAACTACGTTGTCGAAGTGCTGATCTGGAACAATGATACTATTGTCAGGCGCGGAGAAGATTATATCCAGCTCAACCCGGAAGTTGAGGTTAAAGATCAGACTTCCACGAAAACAAAGGAGATTCAGACCAGCGAATTTGAAATTGTCGATGAAAATGAAATGGTCCCTGAAGAGGAATACGCTGAAGAAGAATCAACTCCCGGATTCAGCCTGTTTCTGTCAGCAGTCCTGCTCTGTTCGGCAGTAGTTCTAAGGAGGCGGTTTGGATGAGTGAAACAGAAGAGATCAACTCAGAGACAAAAGATGTAAAAGGGTCTGACCTCGGGGAGAACTTCAAGAAAGGAGTTTTTTTGATTGCCATGCTGCTACTGCTTGTGGCAACCTTCAAGCTCTATTCCTCCATAACGCGGGTAATCGAGATCTGGTTCGAGTATCAGTATATCCCCATTTTCACGGCTGTGTATAATTTTATTGTCCTGCTCGTCAGCCTGTACATCATCAGGCTGTACATAATAAAGCGCTGAAATTTACCTGAAAAGCTGAAAACAGCCCTGAATTATTAAAGGAGATCCTTGAAGATATCTGAAAAAAAAGGTTTGAAGAGCCGAAACCGTTGATTTGAGGAGACCTTAAGTCTCAGGCCTCTTCAATAAGCTTTTTTACGGTTTCAAGCACAAGAACCGCATCCTGCCTTTTTAAATCAACTTCGCTGTTAATGCAAAAATCAAGAAGGCTCTTCCTTTTTTCTTCCTGTATCAGGCCTTTTTTTGCCCCTTCTTTTGTAAGCCCGAGGTAGCTTCGGTCAGGGTAGTAAGTATTGATTGCAAGTTCCAGAAGGCCATCGTGCTCTTTTTCACTTATAAGCCCGGTAGCGAGAGCGGCTTTAAGGGTTTCCCGGATATTTACCAGGGGGACGGAGATGGGTTCAAACGTATCAGGATTGGTGCTTACAGCCACCTCGTCGTCAGACTCGATAACCCCGTCCCTGTACCACTCGTAAACCTTTCCAACTCCTATCATGCCGTGTGTGTCCAGTTCAGAAGCCCTCAGGGCTCCCATACTGGCACCACCCACAACCTTTATTCCTGCATTAAGGGCAGATATGATTTCTCTGTGCCCTACTGCAGCCCGGTCAAAGAAAATCCCGTCTATGATTCCCATGACCTTATACCCCTGCTGGACAAACTTTTCCAGCTGGAACCTGCGTACAGGGGGCTGGTAGTTTGCCCTGAGGATTTTTTTCGCATCCTCATGTCTTATGCTGTTACCGGTAAAGATAACTGCTCTTTCTTTCATCTTCTTTTCCACGGCTTTTCGTTTTTGTTTCTGGAAAATTCTTTCTTCTTCCCGGCGGTAATTCTTTTTCCTCTACGGTCACGGTCGATTGTGAAAAGTTCAAAGCCCGGAATGATTACCCTGACTACAGGTACTGCAATTTCCTCTCTTGAGAGGTCAACGACAAGCACCTTTTCGACAAGGCCCTTTAGCTTTTCAAGTATTACGTCGATGTTTTCTGAGGGGCTCTTTCCGGAGAGGTCCTTCACTTCGGAAAGGGAAATTTTTTCTCCTTCTTCGAACCAGAACCAGTTCAGGCGCTTCATGCGGTCATAACCTACGCTCCTGATAAAGCCCTCCCTGTCCGTGTCTTCCCTTGCGCCCTGAATCTGAACAACCCTCGACTGTGCAGCTTCCGTTATTGCTCTTGCAATTGCGATCTCAGGTTTAAGGTGGGAGCCTGCTCCCATGACCAGAAGAGCCGGGTCTTTCAGTTTTGCATCATCAGTTGCTGCAATAACTGTCGGGATTCCGGTATCAGTCGGGACAAGCCAGATCTTGAGTTCGACTCCGGCATCTTTGAATTTTTGGGCAAGCTCGTAAAGGTACCCGTCTTCTTCGGTCAGCACTATCTCTTTTCCAAGGTCACGGGAAAACTGGGCTGTGCTGATGGCATCTCTTTCTATAACTTCAAGAAGCCCATGCAGGATAGCTTCCTCAAGGGTGTTTCCTGAAGCCAGACCATTGGTATTGCTCAGGAAAAGTTTCTGGCACTGCCCGGGCGCATCGTAGGGATGGTAAACCGCATTGGCGCTTACGAATACCTCTTCCCCGCTCATCAAATCATATGCTCCGACCCACTCTATGAGGGAGCTGGGGTTAAAAGGCTGGGCCAGAAGCAAGGAACTGGGGTCAATCACACTGCAGTTTTCCATGGCATTTAAGTAAGATTCAACAAGAGCCGGGGCAGAAATCCCGCCTCCAATGTTTGCGTTTATACCGGGCCTTTCAGCCAGACAGCGCTCAAAACTCTCCATTATTGCCGAAATCCGGGCTCTTTGCTCGGTTGAGCCCTTGCCTGAGTAGATGCTGATCGCTCCCGGAGCGGCACTGGGGCGGATTGCCGAGAAGATCGGAATTCCGAGCCTGTCCAGGTTTGTAATATCTGCAATTCGGGTGACACCTATCTTTTTTATCTGATCTTTGGTGTTTTCAAGGGTCGTGGCTTCATCATACACACGCTGTGTGCCTTCGAGGTATGGGAGTGACCTGTCAATTTTTATCTCGGGCATAGTTAGAAACCTTCTCATCTCTTGTTATATATTTTGTGATTTTTTGGGAATTTACGGGCTATTTACAGGGATTTTCAGCTTCCCCTGTGCAGGACTTTTTTGACAAATGAATATTAACAGAATATGAACAGAATACAAACAGAACAACGCTATATATTGCAGGGTTCTATAAGTATGTAATAAGGTTTATAAGGGGGTTTTGTCCGACGGATCTCAAAAAATTGTTTCTGGAAGAAAATGTAGGGGGCTTTGACTTGCTGCTTCGAACCTTGATCGGAGCACTTGGAATTACTGCTCTGGCAATGAATCTCGTGAAATCTTCTCCTTTGAAATGGATCGTTGCCCTGATAGCTTTTACGGGACTTTTCACTTCGATAATCAGGCACTGCACTCCCTATGTTATTCTCGGGATCAATACTGCAAAGAAATAATAAAAAAGAGTTGAGGAGTTTATCCTCATTAGCGGTGCATCGGAGAAATTAATTCTCTGATTTTTTTTTCAGCAGATATTTTGGCTCAAAATTAAATTGTCAAATTATGGTTGATTTCTCTTTGATTTCCCCTGATCTTTTTCTTTGATACATTGTATATATTACCCTAAAGTTCTCTGTTTTTTAATCATTATAAATATATTGCGCAAGCTCATATTTTTTATCCAAACACGGGAATAATTTCTGCCACGTTGCTTTATATATATGTTTAATAATATTCCGTACAATGTGAAATTAACTAAAAAGATGATGGAAAAATGAACGAGACAAAAAGCTGTGAAGTCAGGTGTACAAATTGTAGAAAATGGTTCCGCTCACAAATTGTTCAGTTTGAAGAGGCAGAAACATTTCTGCACGCTGTACTGTACAAAAATGCAGAACCATGCCCATACTGTGATACAATGGTTTCTCACGACAAAGAAATCATGAGATTCTTAGAAAAAGATAGTAGTGGTAAAGTCATTAAAGAAACCAGGTGCATATATAATTTTTAATCTCTGTAGAAATCCTCCTAAATTACAAGTCTCCATTAATTTTATCTGAATTGCCTGATAAATTTTTACTTTAGGACTTACGCACTTGAGATCTAATATTAAGTACAACAGACGTTAAAGTTAAATCCATATTTTATACCGTTGAATGTTTAATACTATTGATTTCCAGTTCAACCGTGTAAGTCCTATACTTCTTTATTTTCGGCTTCTTGAAGCTGATTTATCCTTCTTGAGATGGTACAATTTTGATGCAAGTATTTTCTCTTTTTATCCATTCGGAAAATGTAAGATAGTATAAAACAGTGATTGTGAAAACCGGAATGGAAACACAAATTACAAACGGTATGAAATAACCACAGAAGAACATAAGAGAAAGCAAAATTAGCAAAAATGAAAATATATAATAATTCTCTTGCCGTCGAGTCACTAAATATAATTTTTTATTATGTATCTTAAGTTCGTCTTCCTTTCTAAATTGAATTGAGCTAATCATTTGTTTGAACTTGCGTTCCTTTGGCAGCACCAGCTGTGAAAATGGGACAATAAGTGCTATGCCGATGAATAGTAAACACGCAAGAAGAGAATAAATTGAAATGATTGGTACGTTGTCGAATGCTTGTCTATTGAGTTTGCCGTATACGTTAGAGAATGTTAAAGCATATAACCCAAATATTACAAACATAAATTTTATTAGTGAAAAAAATCGATCCAGATTTTTATTATATATTTCAAATAATTCGCACTCAATTTCTTTTTGTTGATCCAACATGTTGCTGCCCCTTAAGATAAATGGCGGACACATACTTAAATATTTTTAACAGAATTTCAATTTATGTGATTTAACCTGAACTTCCACCACGATTTTTTTGTTTCCGAATTCTCCGGAAGCAGCTTAATGTTTGTACCTGCGTTTATGGCGAAAGCTGCTGTTGATCTTATATCACTTGTAGCCTGTAGAGTTATGTTTAGAAGGATGCAAATTCATTGATTGCAGGAACTTTGATAGGGGCAATTGTGGCAAATATCGTATGATGTTACGAGGGCAAAAGAATGAGTTCAAGACTCTGAACAAACAAGGCAAAACGAAGGCTGCCTGCAGAAAACGGTAGAATTACAATACATCTTAAACCTTCATTGGCAGCAACATGACGGAGGTAAGTCGGACACAGGAAAGGAAGAGATATAAAGAAACTTAAAGATGACCTGGCTAAAAAACAGGAGCAGCTTAAAAGGCTGGCAGAGCAGATTAAAGAGTTCGAAGAGGTAATAATGATAAAAAGAAAGAGAAATAAAAGCAACCTGGTAGATAATGGAATAAAATTAATTGTCCAATGCAACAGCGGAGGACTTTGTATTAAGAACCCTAAAACGATGGCTGATGTAAAATGCATAGGATGCGAGAAAGAAAGTAAACTAGGGAATTAAAATAAATACCTCTAGATATACCTTCAGTCGGGCCGGATTTCGTGAAGCGGAGATTCAACCAGCTGAAGAAATGGCTTGACGAACAATTAACTACACCTGTAATTATAGCTCAATCAGAAAACCAGATAAATGAGCTGAATATATCTATTTTTGAGTCAATCGGGATGTTATAAAGCCCCGGTTTTCCCGGAAACTACGTTCGGTGAAAAATATTACCTGTTCGTTTGACGGAGTTGTTCATACCTATCCTGACTGCAAGTTATTCCGGGCAACATTATAAAGTGGATGAAAAGGTTAATATGTTGTGGTTATATTGATCTTTTATGCCGGATGTTTTATACTCTGAATTTTGTCAGTTATGGGGTTCTTGGAAAAGTGAAGCTGATCAGGCTGAATTTGCTATTGGGCTGATTAGACGTGCTCTTCTTAAGTTTGGTATGAAATGGGATCTTTATAAAAATCATTATGATTTTGATTCAGCGGTAGCGGATGAGATGTTTAGAAACTTTGCAGATTTGTTTATTGATATTTCTGTAGAGGTATCTGAAATATTGCCTGTTGAGTTCGGGTCCGAGCTTTTGAAGCTTTCTATTCTCATGGTTGATGCAGCGAATGGACCAAAGTCTGGGCGTTCCAATGACGACCTTTTAATGAGATATTCTGAATGTGAGAGTAAAGCGAATGAATTTTATTCAAAATTGGTTGAATTTTCTGAACACGTTGCTTTAAAATCGGGTGATTCTAGCAATGTTGGCTTCACTGCCATGACATTTTAACCATTTTTTTCTTTTGGCTTTAAAGAGGTAAATCTAAAAAAATTCCCTTTTTCAAGGGAATTTCTTAAAATTAATTTTTCAGATTTGGTGTTTAGGAATGATTCAAATATAATATCAAGGGTTTTGTTGTCAAGAATGATTATTTGGGGAAATGGAACTATAGATCAATTCCCAAACTGAAATTTAGAAGTTATATTTTTTGCATTCCTTAGTATAACATAGTTCGATTTACTTTCACCAAGGTAATATGAAACTGCTTACGTGGAACATCAATCATCGCACATTCAATAAAATTATTCCATATCACATGGCTAAGGCGATTGCCTCATTGACACCGGATGTCATCGTGCTTACTGAATATGTCCCTGGCTCGTCGCATCAAAGATTCATTGAACAACTTGATTCATATGGATTCACACATCATGTTATATCGAAACGTGCACTCAAAGAAAATCAAGTTTTCATCGTCGCAAATACGACATTGGAGTCAGGGAATATCCTGGCTCCAACAAACATTGAAAAATCAGTTCCTTCAAATGCATTGCATGTTCGCCTACCTCAGAAGGATCTCGACATTCTGGGCCTGCGTGTGCCCATCAATAAACTCAAAATCAAACGCAAAAACTGGGATTGGATTATGACAATCGCAGCAGAGCATAGGGATCGTCCATTTGTGATCATAGGTGATTTCAATACCGACCCCGAATATCAGCCATCCAAATGTGGTGATCGGATAAGCCAACTCGTGGACGAAGGCTGGCAACACGCAATGCCCAAATCAGGTGCAAGTTATTGGGACATTAAAACTGGTAATGGAAAGCGGCTAGACCATGCTTTCATCAGCAGACATTTTGATGTTCTTGGCGCAAAGTACATCACATCGTCAGGTAGCTATGTATTTGCAGGAAATAAATCTGAAGCAATGTCAGATCACGCAGTTCTGCTAATCGAAATTAATATTAAGTCAGGTGATCAACTGTAAGAATCTCTTGGATCGAGCTCTGAATGTGGATCGTTTGCTTATGCATATTCTCGTTTAGTTTTTCTATCTGCTCATCCTTGGTGTGCAGCAGGCCATAAAGTGAAAATCAGTATCAGAAGTTTCTGGAAAAATAGGTCATGTATGACTCCTGATTTCGGTGTATCATGCGCTGCATTTTTATATTTTTTCCGGCCTTGATGAACTCTCTCGTCTTTCTTTTTATTTTATACAATTATCAGATAAATTTATTAGATATGGGGATCTATGTTATAATATGTCGACGTTGTTTGAAGACTTTGGGTCTATTAGTTACATTCCTGCGGATGTAGCTTTCTGGTCTACCGTCTTCCTCGGGGTCGTTTGCTTCATTATGCTCTATTTTTTGATATTCACCGTGCGTCGGGGTATTAAGAGTAAACAAAATTACTAAAGTTTTCTTTTATTACATTTTTATGTTTTCTTTTATTTTCATCTAACTTTTTGAAATCAATTCTATTATTTTTCGATGCAGGACGTTTGATTCCCTTATTTTGAAATATATTAAGAGATAATAGTATCTTAAATAAAATTAAAATTAGGGGCATTGGGGATATGCAGGCTGAAGATAAGGGGATGGACACTGATAGTTCTAAAGTTCAGGTAAATGAGCCTTCTCTTTCCAATGAAGAATATAACTCCGGAAGAGAAATGTCAGGAAATTCCCCTGAATTTCACGACGAAAACAAGAATAAGCCTGCTGAAAATATGCTTCATGAGGGCCATCCGGAAGGTCAAACAGGACATTCCGGAGAGAAAACCCAAATCCATGAGCAGCCTGAAGGAATGAAACCTCAAGGCCATGAGCAACATGAAGGAATGAAGCATCAGGGGCATGAAATGCCCGGGAGAAAAGGCCATGAAGATCATCATGCTCATATGCTTGCAGATTTCAGAAAAAGGTTCATTGTTTCTTTTATACTGACCTT
The DNA here is from genome assembly GCF_000979455.1 of Methanosarcina sp. 2.H.T.1A.6. Lineage (GTDB taxonomy): Archaea > Halobacteriota > Methanosarcinia > Methanosarcinales > Methanosarcinaceae > Methanosarcina. Next base: position 29,251 of record NZ_JJOY01000040.1, on the reverse strand, counting down.
CCCGGTTTTGCTGTTCTCTCCCATGATTCAGGGCTTTTTTGGTTTTGAGCTTCGCGTCCCCGGTGCGGATATTCTTATCTTTTTGCTGTCCTCGGTCGTTTATTTTTACGGCGGCTACCCCTTTCTCAAGGGGATAAAAGACGAGCTTGCAGAGAAATCTCCGGGAATGATGACCCTCATAGCCGTTGCTATCAGCGTGGCTTATTTTTACAGCTCTGCTGTGGTTTTAGGGCTTCCCGGCGGAGTCTTTTTCTGGGAACTGGTGACCCTTATCGATGTAATGCTGCTCGGGCACTGGCTGGAGATGCGTTCGGTAATGGGGGCTTCAAGAGCCCTTGAAGAGCTGGTAAAGATCATGCCCTCGGTTGCTCACCTGAAGAAAAACGGCGAAACCATTGACGTGGGGGTTGACCGGTTAAAAATAGGAGATCAGGTTCTGGTCAAGCCAGGGGAAAAGATTCCTGTTGATGGAACCGTTACTGAAGGGATGAGCAGTGTCAACGAATCCATGCTCACAGGTGAGTCAAAACCTGTCACGAAAAAGCCGGGAAATGGGGTCATAGGCGGTTCGATTAACGGGGAGGCAGCTTTTGTTGTGGAGGTCAAAAAAACAGGAAAGGACACCTACCTCAACCAGGTTGTCGAACTTGTCAGAACAGCCCAGGAGAGCAAATCAAAAACTCAGGACCTGGCAAACAGGGCTGCTATGTACCTTACGATCATAGCCCTGACTGCGGGCGCTCTCACATTTATCCTCTGGAGCTTCTCCGGTCAGGAACTTGTTTTTGCTTTGGAGAGAGCAGTTACTGTAATGGTTATTACCTGCCCGCATGCCCTTGGGCTTGCAATTCCTCTGGTGGTTGCAGTTTCAACATCTATTGCCGCAAAATCAGGGCTTCTGATCAGGGACCGGCAGGCGTTTGAAAAAGCCCGCAGCCTTGAAGCTGTAATCTTTGATAAAACTGGCACCCTCACTGAAGGCCGGTTTGGAGTAACGGATTTAGTTTCTCTCTCAGGTGAAGATGACAAAAAGAATGACAAAAAGAATGACAAAAAGAATGACAAAAATAATGACAAAAAGATCCTCAGCCTCGCAGCTTCCCTTGAAGCAAGTTCGGAACACCCGATTGCAAGAGGAATCCTTGAGAGCGCCAGGGAAAAAGGAATCGAGCCTTCTCAGGTCGAAAAGTTCAGTTCCATTCCGGGAAAAGGAATAGAGGGCATAATTGATGGCAAGAAATTCCTGTTAGTAAGCCCGGGCTACCTTGAAGAAAAAGGAATCAGCCTGAATGACGGGAAAATTGAATCTGAGAAAATTGAAGAAATTAAGGAGCAGGGAAAAACCGTTGTATTTCTGCTTGAAGGAGAGAAAGTGCTTGGAGCCCTTGCACTTGCCGATATTATCAGGAAAGAGTCAAGGGAAGCAATCTCAAAGCTCAAAGGAATGGGCATAAAATGCCTGATGCTTACCGGGGACAACCGCTATGTTGCTGCCTGGGTAGCCCGGGAACTGGAGCTTGACGACTACTTTGCGGAAGTCCTTCCTCACGAAAAGGCAGCAAAGGTCATGGAAGTCCAGAAGCAGTACGTTACCGGAATGGTCGGAGATGGGGTCAATGACGCCCCTGCCCTTGCCCAGGCGGATGTGGGAATAGCTATCGGGGCAGGCACGGATGTTGCAATCGAAACCGCCGATATCGTGCTGGTTAAAAACGATCCCGGAGATGTGTTGTACATTATTGAGCTTTCCAGAAAAACTTACTCCAAGATGTACCAGAACCTGCTCTGGGCAACCGGGTATAATGTTTTTGCAATTCCGCTTGCAGCAGGAGTACTCTATGGATACGGTATCTTACTGAGCCCTGCCGTGGGTGCGGTTCTCATGAGCTTGAGTACCGTGATCGTAGCTATAAATGCAAGAGCTTTAAAGATGGGGTAATTTTATGTTTGGAATAATTCGCGGTTTGATGAAAATGCTGGCTCTGGCAGCACTGATTTCTGCAGGTGTCAGATTCGTCTCAAAGCATGTAAGGGGAAAAAAGAAAATAATGAACAGTGAACAGGAAGCCTGATCATTTTGACTGGTCATTTTGACTGGTCATTTTAACTGATTATTTTCACAGATAAACTCAGGTCTGATTTAAAGGGGGTTAAAGCATCGCAGACGGGGAAAGCAAAAGCAATCCGTTCCTGATTATTCTGCTGGTTCTGATAATCGCAGGAATAGCTGTCCTTATTTTTATGTTTTGGGCTATGGGAGGTTTTTATCGTGCAGGGGACGGTTTCTACGGCCGGTCTGATATTTATTCGGAAAACTGGACTTCATATCCTGGAAGAGGTATGTATCCAGGCGGCGGAATGTATCCCGGTAGTGGAATGTATCCGGGAAGGATTTCTACTTCATATAACATAAGTGATTTTGAGTCAAACGGGGAATTAATCTATTATACCGGATTTAACGAAAGCGGTGAGGTTATTGAAATCGAGTATGGTCCTCACTGGCTGTACGTTCACGGAGGGAGCTGCGTTGACTGCCATGGGACTGACGGTAGAGGAGGCTATCCGGTAATGATGGGTTTTGAGGTTCCTCCGGATATCAGGTATGAAAGCCTTGTTTCTGAAGAGCACGAAGAAGAGGAAGAACATCCTCCATACACGGAAGAGACCATCAAAAGGGCAATCAGGGAGGGAATTGATCCTTCAGGTGAGCCTCTTGACCTTACCATGCCCAGGTGGAAGATGACCGATAAAGATGTGGGCGATGTTGTTGAATACCTTAAAACACTTTGAGGGTAAATTCCCTCTCCTTTTTCTCCGGACATTTTGAGGCCCAATCATTCAAATAAGGTCTTTAAAGGCCTTCAAATAGACTTTCATGCTTTTAAACAACCACTCAGGAACCACCTTGATTCTTTCTGGAATTACCTGCCGAGTTCTTTGACTCTTTTAGGTTGTCTGATAAGGTAATAAAGAAAAGCTCCTACAATATATGTAAAAACGATAATAATAACCCAGATAAGGCGCGTATTCCCTTTATCCGTTTCTTTTCGCAGGCAGTCAACAAGGGTCCAGACCCAGAGGATGAAAGAAAGAAGAAACATAAATCCGAATATAATGAGAATAAGGGAATTACCGTACATTTTACTGTTTCCTGTTTTGGTTTTTTATTAGTCCGAAGTTTTTATTATTCCAGGGTTTTATTAATCTGGATTTTTTCAGCCCTTTTCTATTTTCAATATACAGCCCTATTTACTTAAACAGTTTGGTTTTTCGCTTTTTTTTCATTCCATCGTTCTATGGTTTCAAATTATTTTTCTCAGTACTTCAGCTCTTTTTCAAATTGCCTGAGCCTGAAATTGAGTAAAAATACGGTATAAATTACCATACCTGCGAGTAAAAAAGCTCTTCCTGCAAGCAGTTCATATAAAAGCCCGCCGAGGATCAGCCCGGTTATGCTTGCAAGCCCCCCGAAACTGCTGGCAAACCCCTGTATAGTTCCCTGGTAGCTCTTCCCTGCAATTTTTGATAAAAGGGAAAGGAAAGAAGGCCACATAAGCCCGTCACCCAGTGCGAAAAACCCTGTTGCAAGATAGGTCAGGAAGAGGTTTCCGGGGATAAGCAGCAGAAAGTTCGTGCCGAGCATCAGGCTTCCGAATATTATAAGTGAGGCATCTGAATATCTTTTTGAAAGCTTCGGGAGTATAGAACCCTGCACAATTATCAGAAGGCCGCTTAGGACCGTAAAGTAGACCCCCATTTTTGCGATGCCCCAGTCAAGGGCTGCGATTGCATGCAGTGGAAAAGCGGTGTAGAATATATTGAAGCCGAGAAAGATGAGAAAGTAAAGGCCGAGCATATAAGGGATATTCGGGAGCTTTAAAACTTCCCGAAAGGAAGGCTTCCCGGTTTCCCGCGTAGTCCTGCATTCCTTTATCTCGTAGCCAAAGACTTTTCGTATGTCCTCAGCATCGGCAGGTCCTTCAAGAGAACACTCTTTGTTTTCAGGGATATGAAATACGATAAGTGCGGTCCCTATAAGTGATATTACTACTGCGCCCAGTACAGGAGCCGCTTCTCCGTATGCTGTTATGCTCAAAAGCCCGGCAAGGGCAGGGCCCACTATGAACCCGAGGTTTGAGGAAATCGACATTTTTCCGAAATTCCGATTCCTGTCTTTTTCTTCGGTAATGTCTGCCAGGTAAGCGTTGGCTACGGACACATTTCCTCCGGTCAGCCCGTCAAGAGCCCGGGCAAAGAAGAGCACTGCAAGGGGCAGGGTGAAAGCAAAAGCTCCCAGGATTTCGGAGTCTACTTTAAAAAGGGTTACAACCGGAAGAAAAAGAGCTCCGAGAAAGATAATCCAGGAAAGCAGAGTTCCAAGCTGGCTTAAAAGCAGGATCTTTTTACGCCCGTAAATGTCAGACCACCTGCCGAGAATAGGGGCGCCTATGAGCTGGAAAGCAGGATACATGGAACTTGCAAGCCCGTAAATGAAAGCATTGCCTCCAAGCCGGTTCACCAGAAATACAAGGAATGGGAGAACGATACTGAACCCTAGTGTACCTATGAAATTGACAGTAAGGAGGGGGAGAAGGGAGACTTTTTCCCCTGCAGGAGTTTTTGGAATGTTTTCCCTTTCCCCGTTCATCACCTAATATTTCTTAGTTTTCCCAGATAACAGTTTACTCCCATATTCTCAAAAACCTTTTATCAGCTCCTTTTTTTGCATCCAAAGCATTCGAGGTCTTTTTATTTATATATTAGGGCTGAATATGTTTCCCAGAGGTGAAATTTCGAACACTTCTCCGGATTTTGGGTGCTGATAGGCGAAATTTTTCGTATACCATGCCACCAGCAGGGCGCCGCCTCCTCCGATTATCAGAAGCCAGAGGTACCAGCGGTCGGGAATGAGTAGAGCTGAGTATGACAAGGGTGGTTCGAAACCGGTCTCTTCCGGTTGTTTCTTCGTACCTTTTTATGTCCAAGGCTCATTTGACTCCGGGACAAATTTCTATTGGCATGAAAGTGTGCTTAAGAATTTTGGTATGAATTATGACTTGTAAAAATTTGCTATCAAACTCATTTGCCCTTTTAGAACTGCATAAATAATTATTATTCAGTTTTCCACCATAACATCCCGAGTTTCGTTTTTCTTTCATAATATCCATCATTGGAATAAGCATTTACATATTCTTTTATGGTTTCAATATCTTTTTCGGACGGTATTCTATACTTCCCAAGAACATTTGTCCACATGGATAAGGCAGACTCAACCGATCTTCTCATTGTGATATCTGCTATGTGAATGTTCGGATAAATCCCCCTGTGTTCAAGAATGTTTTTTATCATTGTAAACTGGTCGACATTATCCTCCGTAACCCCGAGCTTTTTCCATTCTTCAGCTTCGCCTTCATCATATAGCCCGTGTACAAGACAACAAAAACCCTTTGAAGCCGCAGCCATTCTCTGTACCTGTTCCCAGATGTCGGTAAAATGCCAGAGAGCGTGGCAGCAGACTACAAGGTCAAAAGTATTTCTCAGGTTCTCTATTTCAACTTCCTGCCACAAAGTGGGAATGATACGGATATTGAAAAGGCCTCTTTCCTCTGCATTTTTCAAAAGGTAGTTTGCCATTTCCTCCGCAGGTTCTACGGAAGTAACGGATGAAACCTTCTCTGCAAAAGGAATTGTGACAGCGCCCGGTCCTGCCCCTACGTCCAGAATATTCCAGTCTTTATTTAATAGGCCCTCTGCTTCAAAGAGGGCACGTATCTTTTTTCCATGCTCAAAGTCGCTTGTTGAAATAAAGTCTGAATAATCAGATGCCCGCTGATTCCAGTAATCCGGAGTACATTTTTCATTTGTAGCCCTTAGAGTGTCCGCCCAGAGGGCTTCCCAGTCAACTTTTTTTGTCACCATTCAAACATCCTCATAATTATTTGTGATTTTTTCTTCTACCGGCAGAACAGACGGGGAGGATTTCAGGAATTCCTTCCTCGTCTACAGATACTCTGGCATGGACTCCATATACGGACTCGATCATCTCGCAGGTCAGCACCTTGTTCGGAGACCCGGAGGAGACAACTTCACCTTCCTTCATGACAACTATATGATCGGCATAACGAGCTGCAAGGTTAAGGTCGTGCAGAGCCGTCACCAAAGTAATTTGTTTATCAGCCGAGATTTCCCTGATCAGTTCAAAAAGTTCAAGCTGGCGCTGAAGGTCAAGTGAATTGGTCGGCTCATCCATAAGGAGGATCTCTGGCTCTTTTACAAGTGCCTGAGCGATTGAGACCATTTGCCGCTGCCCTCCGCTAAGTTCGTTTAATGTTCTTGAGGCAAGCTCTTCAATTCCGAGTTCTCCCATAACCCTGTATACAATCCCCAGGTCCTCTTCTCCCACCCTCCACTTAAGGGAGTGAAGGCGGCCGAGAAGAACCGCCTCAAAAACTGTCAGTACCGCTCTTGAAGGGGCATCCTGCGGAAGGTAGCTCAGGGCTTTTGAAAAATCGTCCCTGTCCATTTTCCGGATGTCTGTTCCGTTTAAAAGAATCTTTCCTTCAGGCCTGAGTAGTCCTGCAATACAGGTTAACAGAGTGGATTTTCCTGCGCCGTTCGGTCCTATAATGGCTGTCACCATTTTTTCAGCAGTCAGGGAGATACCCTTTAAAACCGGGGTCGTACTGTAGGAATAAGATAGATCAAAGACTTCAAGTTTCACCAAAAATCCCTCCTCCGCCTGAGAATCATGAACAGGAAAAACGGAACCCCTATAAATGAGGTGGCAATTCCTATTGGAAATATTGCACCCGGAACTACCAGTTTACTTGCAATTGAAGCAACGGATAAGAGAAAAGCCCCTCCAAGGGCTGAAAGTGGCATGAAATATCGCTGATCCTCTCCTACGAGCATACGTGAGATATGCGGGGCAACAAGCCCGACAAAACCGATCGTACCAACAAAGCAAACTGCCGTTGCTGTCAGAATCGAAATTAATACAAAAGCCTTGACCCTTAGCTTTTCAACGTTAATTCCGAGGCTTTTTGCCTTGTTATCACCTAACCGGAGAGCAGTAAGTTTCCATGCATCCAGTGCAAAAATTGGGATTATCAGTATCAGAACTACAAAAACGATAGCGACTTTGGGTAGTGTTGCCTTGGAAAGGCTTCCGAAAAGCCAGAATATTACGGCTTGAAGCTCGTCTGCAGATGCAATATATTCGAGGAGTGCGATCATCGAATTGAACAGAAACAAAAGGGCAATTCCTGCAAGGACTATTGTCTCTGTGGTCCCTTTCTTTTTGTTTGCAATGAAATAGATAGCAAGGCAGCAGAGAAATGAGAAGAAAAATGCATTAAATGGAACTAAAATTTCCTCTGCAAAAGGAACAACTCCCACTCCGAGCACAAAGGCGAGGGCTGCTCCAAATCCCGCAGCTGCAGAAATTCCAAGTGTGTAGGGGCTCGCAAGTGGGTTGTCAAGAATGGTCTGCATCTCAGCACCTGCAATTCCCAGGGCAGCTCCTACTACAACAGCCATTGCGGCCATTGGTAACCGTATAACCCATACGATTGCGTGTCCTGTAGAATCCCCTAACCCTAAAAGGGCTAATACGACTTCCCTCACCGAAAGCCAGGCAGGTCCGCTCATTATGTCAAGAATGAAAGACAAAACTACAGCTGTTCCCATCATTAAAATGAAGATATATTTCCGGGAGGTAATCCCGGAATAAATCTCCTTTGGTTCACTCTTCATCCTTGAATAAGTTCCATTCGAATAACCTTTCATATTCGATCATTACTCACCAAGTTGAAGAGACCAGACTCCGCTGTACTCAACAGGAAGAAACTCCTCATGAAATTTCTTTAGGTTTGCTTCGGGGTCAAGGTCCTTGAACTCTTCAGGATAGATTGACTTTGCGATGAACTGAATAGCAACAAAGTCCCAGATATCCCGTGCAAGACCATGGTGGATTGCGTAAATCCTATCGCTTTTGACAGCATTAATGGTCTCCCATCCGGCCCTTTCAGTGAAGGGATCAAGGGTCTTTTCAGATTCTTCTTTTGTGCTATAATAACCAAGCCTGAGGGATTCTTCATATGCTGGCCAATACGAACCTGTAAAAATAATTACATCAGGGTTCTTATCAAGAAGGTACTCGGGATTGAGAGGGCCCCATTCATCAATTACACCGTTCGCAATATTTTCTCCGCGACAGTTTTCGACAAGTGCACCCCACATAAAAGTTCCATAAGTGTTATATAACTCGGAAGGTCCTTTCATTCCGCATTCAATGTAAACAGCTGGTTTTTCGGTATCGATTTTTTCAAGGCGCGATGTCACCTCATCAATTTGTTCCTGGTAGAAATTGGCAAGCTCTGCCGCCTTGTCTTCCCTTCCAATAACTTTGCCAATGACCTCAATGCTCTGCCTGTGGGTTTCGGGCCTTTCGGAATGGAAATCTATAATCACAACCGGAATTCCAGCCTCTTCTACTTTCCTGTATACATCAATGGTATTATTGTAGCGGAATTCTGGAACTATAAGTACGTCAGGTTTGAGTGCGATGACCGATTCCACATTCAAATCTTCGCCGTTGCCCACTGTGGGAATCGAGTCAAGTTCGGGAATAGCTTCCACATACTTCTGCCAGATCCACTTGCGGTGGTCACTGAGCTCGGTGTCCATCCCCACAATCCTTTTGACAGCGTCTTTTCCATCCAGAGCAAAAAGGGTGTAAAAAGCACCTCCTGCTCCACTGTCTTGAAGAATTATCCTGTTGGCAGGTTCATGCAGCATAACTTGACGTCCCGAGAGATCGGTTAAGGTGATCTCTGCTCCGGTATCAGTATCCTCAGGCTCATCCTGGGTGATACACCCGGAAAAAACCAAACACAATCCTGTAACAAGGAGAAATGTTATGTAAATATACTTCTTCATAAATAAATCTCCAACTTTTTTGGCCAGTTTTATACGAAAAAATCTCCAACAATATGTATTTTTTATATTATAATTTTGCTTCTTCGTATTACTCCTTACTATTAATACTTGCTGATTTATGTTCATTCCAAAAACATAGTTTACATTTTGTTAGTACAAAACCACATCAGAAGAGGTCTCAAACATAGTATCTGCTGGATAATTTATGCTGTTTCCTGCTGCTCTAAAGCATTTTTATATAATCCTCGATTATTATATTCTCATGTGTATATATTCAATAGAATTATTGCAATGGGAGCGCAGAGGGTACGAATACCCTGTCCTTTACAGGCTGTCCGACAATTATTGGGAGTAATAAAAAAGTGCTAAAAAAAAGTAAATAAAACCTTTAAATCAAAAAAGAAGTAATTAAAAGCTTTTTAGGGATGACGAAGTAAAGAGGAGGCTATAATATTTATTTCTCTATGAGATCTGCATGATAACAAAATTAAATGTGCATTCCGTACTAAATGAATAGAGAGAGGCAATATGACAAAAGCAGCAGCTAAAACAGGCGTGAGTCCAACAGCACTGGTTGCTATTGAACAATATTTTCCTGCGAAGCAACGCATCATCGAAGATGACCTGGCCTATCGAATACTTCCGTTAGGCATGAGATCTCTTGTATGGCTGATGCGGTTTAATTCTTTAAGGACCTGGATGATCCGAGTTACCAAGAATGACACTCCCGGTCTCTGGGGTGGTATGCTGTGCAGAAAGAGGTACATAGACGAGAAGCTGATCGAGTCGGTTGATCAGGTTAACGCGGTCGTGAATCTGGGTGCGGGCTTCGACACCCGGGCATACCGGTTACCAGCTCTATCTAACATGCCAGTCTGGGAGGTTGATCAGCCTGAAAACATTAAGTCCAAGCAGACCCGGCTGTGTAAGTTGTTCGGAGCAGTCCCGTCCCATGTCAGGCTTGTGCCGATAGATTTCGATCGAGAAGAATTGGGTCCCGTTCTTGCGTCTTATGGCTACTCGGTGGATAAGCGGACATTTTTCATCTGGGAGGCTGTCACGCAGTATCTGACTGAAACCGGAATCAGAGCGACTTTTGATTTTCTGGCTAAAGCCGAGCATGGCAGCCTTCTGGTTTTCACATATATTCGCAAAGACTTTCTCGATGGCCGGGTCATGTATGGCTGGGAGAATATCTACAAAAAGTACGTAAGGGATAAGATCTGGCTTTTCGGGATGAACCCGGAAGAGTGGCCGGATTTTCTTGAGGAGTACGGCTGGAAGGTAGTCGAGCACGTCGGTTATGAGGAGCTTGCCGGGCGGTATATCAGGCCGACCGGTCGGGAACTTGCTTCTACACCGGTTGAAAGGGTAATCTACGCAGAGAAAGTCTAATCGATTCCTATTGCGCGTATGCACAATTAACTTTTTCTCATTCCACGGAACGGTTTAGCCAACCTGTTTTGAGCAAATTGATGAGCAATCTCCGATCGCGCCGGTAAAATTGAATCTCAAAATGTCAACCGTCTGATAACGTGAGATCATAAATGTGAAAAAAAGAAGTTGCCTGGGGCTGGGACAGGCAGTTTTTACAGCCCATGAGTCACTTAAGTTTTTAAAGCTTGAATTTTCACTTTACGCTTTAAATCTTGCATACTTCGCTCTTCCTGAGCCAGTCGATATCGGACTGGTAGAGGAGCCTCAGGTCTTTAAGCCCAAGTTTCAGCATGGCGAGCCGGCTTACCCCGAGCCCCCAGGCAAGGACGGGTTCTTTGATCCCGAAAGGTTCTGTGACTTCTTTCCTGAAGACGCCTGCGCCTCCGAGTTCAACCCAGCCGAGGCCTTCCACGTAGACCTCAGGTTCCACACTCGGTTCGGTATAGGGGAAATAGCCGGGGCGGAAGCGGATTTCTTCGAACCCCATCCTGTGGTAGAATTCTGCCAGGAGCCCGAGCAGGTCTGCAAAGGACATATCTTTGTCCATGACCACGCCTTCAAGCTGCTCGAATTCAGGGGTATGGGTCGGGTCAATTGTTTCCCTGCGGTAAGCCCTGTCAATACAGAAGGCTTTTACAGGCGGTTCGGGATGGTCTGCGAGGTACTTTATGGTTACTGAAGTGGTATGGGTCCTGAGCACATTGCGCCCGGCAAGTTCCCTGTCCCAGATTCCTCCCCAGCCGCAGGAGTCAATGTCTCCTCCGTTCTCGTGCATTGCTGCCACTTTCTCCGGATATTCAGCCGGGAGCTGGCAGGTACTGCCGAGGTGGAATGTATCCTGCATATCCCTGGCCGGATGGTCCTGGGGCTGGAAGAGGGCGTCGAAGTTCCAGAAAGAGCTCTGGATGATGCCGCCTTTGATCTCTGTAAAGCCCATTTCCAGGAAGATCTGGCGCATCTGTTCAATCAGACGCCTGTAAGGGTGGATTTTTGCTCCGTAGAGGGGCTTTGGAGTAATGTCGAGCCTGTAAGGCCTGAACTTTTTCCCTTTCCAGGCTCCACTCTTCAGCAGTTCGGATGTGATCTGGGCAATTTCTTTTTCAAGGACAATGCCCTGCGCTGCAAGTGCGCTTCCTGCACCTGTTATGGAAACAGTCCTGAACTTATCTTCGTGTTTTATGACGAGTTTGCGCTTGAGCAGGTCCTTTACAGTCCCTTCATCGGCTGCAAGCTCTTCGAGAGTCTTTATCTTGCCTGCGAAAGATTTAAGGGCTTCTTCATCTTTGCCAGCAGGAGCTTTTCCCGAAGGCACCATCATCCCGTTTTCAACCTTTGCCCACCCTTTTTTTACGAGCCAGCCGGTTGCAATTCCCACGGTCTGAGGGGAAAAACGGCTCCTCAGTTCTTCAAGGGAGGTAGGAGTTTTCAGGGCGTCAATTATCTGGCGCTCCGGAAGTCCTGTTTTTGTATATTTTTCTCCTTCCTTTGTAAGGGAGTAGCGTTCGAGCACTTTTTCGGAAACGGAAGCAAGTTCTTTTTCCTGAAGCATGAAGGCAGCCTGCATTGCGGCATCTACCTGCAGCCCCGACTTCTCTTCCAGTTTATCGGGAGCTGTCGACCCCAGTTCCTCAAGGGCGAGCAAGACTTTTTTCTCGTTGATTGTGAGGTTATCCTGAGCACTCATATTGTAACCACGTCCTGATCTTCCTGAAATGATTAAGAATTTGATAGGTTATAAGAATTTAATAAGTATATTTTTAATTTAATTTTTGTAAATAATTCTGTACTCATCAAGCTGTTCCCTGGCAAGTTCCCGCTTTTCCTGATGGTCTTTAAGGAAATCATGCATCTTTTCGGCTGCAAGCTGTTTGCATGAGCCGCACATCCTTGTTCCTGAGACACATTCCTGCCTGATTTCCAGCAGTTCTTTGTCATCATCAAGCAGATGGAAAAGCATCAGTTCGAAGACAGAACACTCTTCAGGATTTCCTCCAAGCTTTTTCTGTTCTTCGAGGGTTACACAGCCTCCGGTCTTTGCCTTCTTTACCTTTTTTGCCCCTTCTTTCGGGTCGTCCGTAAGGGCAATATGGCTATCAGGGATGCTGCTCGACATCTTTCCGCCCTGCAACCCGCTCATGAAGCGGTGGTAGGTGGACGCAGGAGGAATGAAAGCGTAGCCTCCGAACTCGACTGCTACGTCCCTGACAAGCTTTTCAAGTCCTGCAAGATCGGGATATTCGAGTACGTCAATGTGCTCTTCATAGAGTTTTACTTTCCCGGGAATGCGTTTCTTGAGTTCCTGGAGGGCCTCTTTCGGGGCTCCTTTTCCCCTGACGCTCAGGTATTTCCTTTCTGTCTTTACGTCTGCCCGTTCCTCTACCCTGAACATGTTCATCTTGCCGGCAAGCCCCCTTGTAAGGCGGAGATGAGGGTCCTGGTCCGGGCCCACTGGTACTACAATGGGTTTTGGTCCCCCAAATTCTTCTAACTGGGGCTGGAGGATATCTGCAGCCTGGGTTGCTACGCTTATCATATGGGAGAGGCCTGTCTCTCCTGAAAAACCGTAGATGGCGCTCAGTTCCGAGAAATTAACCTTGACCCCGAGTTCAAATGCCAGGTCTTTGACGCTTCCACAGCCTGACTGGAAATAGATAAGGCCGTCGGGTTTGAATCCGAAGGCAATCAGGCTTAATATGTATTCTTCTACCCCGATTTCCCTGCACTTCTGCCAGGAAAAGCCGCGGACTGAATAAGCTTCTCTGTCTGCAATCCCGACAAAGGCGGAAGCTCCCATTTCCTGGTGCCAGACTATCTGGTCCATGACCATCTTGTGCCCAAGGTGGATCTTTCCGGAGGGCATAAAGCCGTCCATGACTGAAAATGGGGCACCTGTCCGCATGGCCTCTGCAATCTGTTCGTAATCACGGTGCCCGAAGATAACTTTCCTCCGCATGTACATATGCGGGGAAGGGATTTCCGGAAGTACGTTTTCAAAAGGAGAAATCCCGAATTCTTCGAATAACTTGGAATAGTCAGTGATCTCGCTTGAACTCCATGGGTCAAGTTTAGTATTCATAAAGTCCCTCATGGGCTGCCTTTTCCGGAAAATTGCCGAAGGCAGCTTTTTCTTGCTACATAAATAAGGGTGACGTAAATAAGGGTGTAAACCCCACTCCGGCTAAATTGCTCTTTAAAAATACCTGCTCATATGTAAATGTTTATCTTCTGTCAGCCCTGGATACTGTCATCTACCTGTTATCTATCTGCTTTTGTTTCTTTAATATTCTCATCCGGCTGCCAGTAAATTCTAAGCAATTCTGTTTATATGCCCCGGTTATTTCTCGCAAATCTTTTCAAAAGGATAGGGCAGTTTTGCCTCTTCAGGGATCTTGTCAACGAATTCCATAAACTCGGGGTCGTGCATGGGGCTCAAACTTTTCTGCCGCTGGAAATACGGATAGCTCCTGATTCTCTGCCAGATCTCTTTTAAGGGTACTTCTTTTACATTCCCGAATCTGAAAGGAGGGTAAGGGCTTGGTTTTACATCACCATCGGCGGTTACATGCATCCAGCGCCGGCCTGCCATTGCACCCATCATCTGCCCTTCGAAATAAGTGTTTGAAAACATGCGAGGGCCTTCCGGGTCCGAGTTTATCTTCCTGTACATCTCAAGAATTGTTTTCCGGTTCCTGTCATTAAGCGCAGGTTCACCTCTGGTTTTTGGCATTGCTTCCCAGACTGAAAACTCATGTACCCCGAGTTCCGATGCAAGATCATAGAGGGCAGGAAGTTCCTGAATGTTTGAGGGAGAGGCGTGAGTTGTCATTACAACCAGAAGCCCTGCTTCAAGAGCCAGTTTTATGGCAGAGACAGCCCGGTCGTACGCTCCTGGGGAGTTTCTGGCAGCATCGTGTTTTTCGGGATTAGTTGAATAAACGCCAACCATGAGGGAATGAAGTCCGGCTTCTTTTAATTTAAGGGCAGTTTCTTTTGAAAAATCCGTGCCCCAGGTGGAACAGTTCACTATAGCACGGGTTTTGTCCACATACTCGATAAGCTCGAAGACATCTTCCTTCAGCAGGGGATCATTCTCGGTAAAAGTAATAATGAGGGTCCCAAGTTCCAGGGCTTCGTCTATTATTCTTTTAATTGTGCCTGTATCCAGTTCGTCAGCAGTTGTTCCTGGCGGGTACCTTGAACTGGTCTGGCGGGTGAGCTCAATGGAGACGGTTTCAGGAATATATTTTCCCAGAGCTATATGAATTTCTGCAAAAATAAGGCGCTTGAAAACGGGGCCTGGGATGGGAGGCAGCCATGCTGAAGGAACAACCCTGTCCTCCTGTACAAGAGCTGCTTTTTCTTCCTGAAGACGTGAATTCATCTTTTTCAGTATAGGGCCGCAGGCTGCTTTCAGGGTCCCGCTTGCTGTAAGTTTCAGGGCTTTTCCTTCATACCGCTGAAGGTTCACAGACAGCCCTGGCATGGAGAAAAGTTCTATATTTCTGTCCCTTACATGAGAGTCCGGTACAGTCTTTTTTTCAGGAGTCATTTTTCCTCACAGGTCATTTTCTTACAAGTTCCTGATTTAACTGGCAAATATTTAAAACCGTCTCTGGTTTAAACCGCTCGTTTAAATCATTCCTGTTTTTTCCGAGTTAAACGGGGGCGTTTTATTCGAAAAATATACTTTAAACCAGCCTCAGAAAGCTGCAAACTCTTTAAAAATAGGCAGTGCCTGAATGTAATACTGAACATGAAATTATGTTGAATATCAGAATATCAGTCTTGAAAATGAGGACTTCGGCTGTCCGACACGATGACTGAAATTAATTAGTAGTCAGCCTGGACAGCCTCTTAAAGTATTTAAAAAAAAGCTTAAACCTTATGCCCTTTCTGAGAAGGCAAGGTTTCCGCTGATTTTCTTTATTTTTACTTTGACCACATCGCCTTTTGCGGCTCCGGGCACGAAGACTGTGTACTTATCGATTTTTGCTATCCCGTCACCTTTGGACCCAACGGCATCTATCCTGAGTTCGTAGGTTCCGCCTTCTTCGATAGCATCCCTGACAACCACGTTGCTTACCTTTCTCTTTTTGACAGGTCTGTGAGCCCCACAAGCAGCACATTTCAGGATAAGCACTCTGTCCACCCTTACAAGCTGGGTATCAGGGCGTTCGCATTCCGAACACATAACGTATTCGTCAACATATGCCTGAATATTATCTGTAATCTGAGCTCTCGTAAACCTGCCCTGGAAGACTGCACGTGTGCCTTCTATCTTCCCTGCAGTCCCCAGTTCCCTGGTGAGATATTTCATCAGGTGGTCAGGGTCCCGGTTAAGGATGTCTGCAATGTTTCCAAAGTTATCCAGAATTGTGGTTTTACCTTCGGAAAAGAGTTTGGGTTCAGGGATTACGAATCGAGCATCAGTAGTCTCGGTGTCCGGCATCTTTGCCATTGCACGATCCAAAAGCTCTTCGTAATCATACATTCTTTAGACTCCTTTGTAATCTTTAAGGATTTACCGGTTACTGTACCAGTTCTGCGCCTTCATCGATAACGATTCTGCAGGGTGTGGGCAGCTTCTGTCCAGCGTGCCAGAGAGCTTTCTTTGCAGCCTGGAAGTTCTGCTTCTCAACTGCCACTGTAAAGATCTTCTGCATTGCGTTTACCCTTGCTGCAGTACCGACATTCTTTCCAAAAGCCCTGCGCATCCCACTGGATACACGGTCAGCACCAGCGCCTGTTGCCTGTTTGTTTTCCCTGAGTACTTCGTGGGGGTAAACACGGAGCTTCATGTAAAAGCCCATCTTTCCGGCATCTCCACTCAGGTGCCTGTTTGCTGTAATACGGGCTGCTTCAAGAGCAACGTGCCTGATCTGGCATTTTTCTTCTACAAGCAGGGAAATTTTAATCGGGAAGGAGGTATTTGCTTTATCTCCCATGTCATAGTGAATAACCTGACTTCCGGGAACACCGCCCATGTATTTTTTTCTGGTAAATGAGCGCTGTCTCACGTTTCTGTACATACTTCCTGGCTTTCGTACCATAAGATTGATTCTCCTGAAATATAATGATTTTAATAGAAATTTGTTGTAACGGATTTGTTTCCGTATATAAATGTTTGCATCACGTTTGTAAGAAACTGTTTAGCAAACCATTCAGTATCAGATATGTGCATATAGAGCTACCTGCCTGTATTTACATTTATCTGTAAATCTGCCCTTACGGGTTGGCAGGAAACTTTTGCGTCCCCATGTTCTCCGATAGGGAATTTCACGCCTGAAATTCTACAGTCCCTAAAATTTTATATATCCCGAGCTTAGGTGACTTATTCCCTACTACTTAGTGGTTTATAAGTTTTATTGATAGCCTCCGGTTGTTTATATGATGGTTCCGGATATTTCTCAAAAAATCCTGTAAGAAGCCCGAAGCAGCCTGAAAGCATCATACTCCCGAAGGGTGCGGCAAAGTGCAGCTTTTTTGAAATTTCCTGCCTGACTTCTGAGCCCGGGAGCTTTTCAAGCATCTCCCTTTTCGGACCTGTAACCATTATAGAGCGCACCTGCTCAATGCCAGGGGCTTCCTTTACATATGCACCATGCCCTCCGTCATTAAAGACTTCCTCAAAGCCAAGCTCCCCCCCGGCAAGTCTTATAACATAGTCCTGGAGCTTTTTCGGGTCCATGCTGGAACTATGATGCTCAAAAATAGCTGTGATCCGGTTTTCATTTACAAGAGCCCCAAGAGTATGCCCGTTTCCTATATTGACCACGATGGAAGGCTGGACGGCTACAGGGTCAGTAAGAGCCCCGAATATGGCTGCAGGCCCCGTATCCATGAAAACTGCCCGCGTTTTAAGGGCTGTCGTGGCTTTAAGAAGCGAATCTGCCTGGGCTTTCATGCGGGTAAAAGCCTGCGGGATTTCTTCGGGCCGGTACACAAAGTTTTCGAGTTTTCCTCCTTTATCTATAAGTTCTTTTAAAAGTTTAAACCTGTAGACTCTGTTGCTCTTATCCGGGGCGTTTCCGTGGTCCTGTACCGCCACCGCATAATTTTCCGGCATCCTGACTTCAAAATTTGAAAGTGCGCATGATACGGCACAGGGGTCAAAGTCCTGCATAACAATTTCCAGCGCCTCCCCTGAACCTGCAAGTTTCTTTGCCTCCTCCTCCGAGACAATCCGGACTCCGAAAGCCTTCACTCTCTCAAGGTTGTCATGAATGGTCAGAGCAGCTTCTTCAGTGGCATACACCGGAAGGCCTGCTTTCAGGTGAGTGCGGACAGCCCACGCCGAGGGCCCTCCTCCCATTATGTTTCCGGTAAGTACAAGCGCCTTTCCTGCCTTTGTTACTCTCCTCACTCTTTCCGCAGTAACCTGTGTGGGAGCGGGCATGACCATTATCAGGCTGTTTTCAACCTCTTTTTCCGAATCAAAGAGCAGAATATCCTGCGTACCTGTTCCTATATCCGCCGCAAGTATATGCATAACCTGAGCATTGGGCTGGTAAGTTATTAAAATATGGGCAGGCAAGTAAACATAACAGGATACGGGATAACAGGATGAATAGACATAATGTGGAAACATAACGTGGAAACATAATGTGGAATCATAATGTGGAAACATAATGTGGAATCATAATGTGGGAACTGAACAGGATACCCAGAAAAAGAGAATAATCTGAAATATTGGAGAGTGCTGTTTTCATGAAAGAATCTACACCAGAAATTCACAAAAAAGATGCTAAAAAATCTTTTTCTTTCGCTTTAATTACGATTTCGACCTCAAGATACGAAAAGTATGGGGATTCAATTTCTCCCGATGAGGCGGAAGACCTATCGGGAAAAGCTATGAAAGAACTTCTTGAGGCCGCAGGCAACAATATCTCTTTCTACAGGCTTGTGCCCGATGAAAAAAATATATTTCTTGATGCCATTTCTGACGCTCTTGACAGTTCTGCGGATCTTGTCATAACAAGCGGAGGCACAGGGCTTGCTCCAAAAGACCTGACTATCGAGTCCGTAGCCCCTCTTTTTGAGAAGGAAATCCCTGGCTTCGGGGAACTTTTCAGGTATAAAAGCCTTGAAGAAATAGGAACATCGGTAATCCTTACCCGGGCTTCGGCAGGCGTAATAAAAGGAAAGGCTGTATTCTGTCTGCCAGGGTCTCCAAACGCGGTGAAGCTTGCCCTTTCTAAGATTATCATTCCTGAAGCCGGGCACATTGTCAGGCATGTGAAGGAATAAATCCCTCCTTTTTTCCCGATTTCTTTTTCCGGGCTGCGTCTTTTTACAGAAGAATTGAGAAGTTCTGCTCCTGAAACCTGCAGCTCAATTACTTCTATTCTTCTGTATTTACTGTGATTCTTCTGACCCTGTGCCGGCTCAATAGCTGACATAAATATGGTTTGCAATTTCCCTGTCCACGGCATAGCGGGTCTGATCCACTTCAAAAAGGTAGGACGGGGAGCGCCTGAGCAGCGTAACAGGCATGCCGGGCAGGATCCCCATTGCTATCAGTTTCTGCAAAATCCCAGTGTTTTTTGTTTCCAGATGGGAGATCTTCCCTGCTTTTTTAGGTTCCATTGAGGAAAGTGTGGTAGTTTTAAGGGAGGGATTCAGAGAAAGATGTGAGTTTTCTGCTATCATTTAAAGAGTCTCCTTATAAGCTGTATTATCTTTGCTTCTTTTACAAGTTCGTACCCGCAGGAAGGGCAGCACTGTTTGTTGCAGTTGTGCAGTTTTCCGCAGCCGGTACATTTCGATTCATCTGCTTTTTCAAATTCGCTTCCGCAGAGGGGGCAGTTTACAGTTTCACCCCCAGCGCGGTCAGCAGGGTGTTTACAATAAAGCCTGCAAGGAAAGCAGAGGGGAAAATGAAGCCGGAGATTGCAAGGGCCATTTTAAATCCTCTCTCCTTTATTGTCATCATGAACTGGGCAATGCAGGGCATAAAGAGGGTCAGAGTGACTGCCGCAACCACAAGCTGCACACCGGTAAGTAACCCGGCATCATGCATTCCGTAGAGCCCTGCTGCTCCGAAGTCCCTTCTGAAAAAGCCGAAGAGAAATATATCGGCAGCATCAGAAGGCAGGCCGATCCAGACTGTCGGATATTCCATAGCTTTCAGGGCAAGGGCAAAAAGACCTGTCAGCCTTCCTATCCAGATCAGCACGCTTGCCAGGACAAAGAGGGGCAGGACTTCCAGGAAGTACCAGTGCATTCTTGAGTAGGTCTTAACTGCTATGTTTGAAAGCCGCGGTATCCTGAGAGGAGGCATTTCCAGTATGAATGTCGGGGCTTCTCCTGGCAGGATTCTGGCAGCCAGGTATCCTATGAAGGCAAACTCAAGTACTATTACACCTGCCCAGACAATCAATCCGTTTGGGTTTCCGGAAAGAACGGAAAGAATAATGCCAAGCTGGGCCGAGCAGGGGATGGCAAGGGCGAGCAGAATGGTTGAAATCAGCCTTTCCCTTTTTGTCTCAAGAGTCCGCGTGACCATCGTAGCCATGGTTGAGCAGCCAAAACCAAGCACCATCGGAATTACTGCCCTTCCACTGAGCCCAATTTTTTTGAACATCCCGTCCAGGAGCAGACCCAGCCTTGGGAGGTATCCCGTATCTTCGATAATTGAGAAGACAAGGAAGAAAGCTCCCACTATCGGCAGGATAAGGGCAATTGCGTAGGTTACGGCCTGCGTAAATATCCCGTACTCTCCTACAAAGAGGTCCTGCAGGGCAGGGTATGGCACAAGGGATGTGAACCATGTGGTCACCAGGGGGTTTATGTACTCTCCGAATAACCTATTTTCCAGGAGGTCTACAAGAGTGCCTGCTGCAAAGACTCCTACGAAACGGTAAAGTCCGAAGTAAAGGACAAGGAGAAGCACCGGGATGCCAAGCAACGGATGGGTTAGCACGCTATCGATGTTTTCTGCGAGGAAGACTTTTTTCGTTTCCCTTTTTTTCTTTTCGTTTTTTGTTTCCTTCGCTGCTTCTTTTTCCTTTCCCTGTACTCCCATTACCTGTTCTACGATCTCGTTTACAGGCTCCTGCCTCTTGAGGGTGAACAGGTATGACAGAGGGACTCCTGCTTTTACTGAGGCTGTTTCTGCAAGTTTCTGAAACTGCTCATTCTGAAGCTCCTCAAAATCATTTTTCCCTGCCTCACATTTCTCTATTTTATGCCGGTAAACCTCGCCGGGGCTGTATACAAAATCAAGTGCCGTCCTGTCTCCCTGAAGTAGCAGGAGAGCAAGGGACCTTTTTGATATCCCTGTTTCCTCTACAGTTTCCAGCAAACCTTCTATTTTCGAGATGTACGGCTCTACTTCAGGCCCGTAATCGATTTCCGGCGTGGTTTTCTCCTGAGTAAGTTTCTCATGAGAATATTTCATAATTGAAGCTTTGAGTTCTTCAATTCCTTTCCCCTCACTTGAAACCGTGCCTACCACAGGGATTCCGAGGGACAGGCTGAGTCTCTGTATGTCAATTTCTATTCCCCTTTCCTCAGCTTCGTCCATCATGTTCAGGACAAGGATAAGGGGGAGCCTGGCTTCAAGGAGCTGGAGTGTAAATGAGAGCATGCGCCTGAGATTCCTGGCATCCACCACATGCAGGCAGACAAAGGTTTTCTCGTCAAAGAGCAGGCGCTGGGAGACTCTCTCTTCTTCGCTAACAGGGAGCAGGGAATACATTCCAGGAGTGTCGATAATTTCGTACTCCAGGTCTCCAATCCTGCTTTTTCCCCGGCTGACCTCAACTGAGGTCCCCGGATAGTTTGAGACAACAGTATAACTTCCTGAAAGGGCATTAAAAAGGCTGCTTTTGCCCACGTTAGGGCTTCCTACAAGTACGATTTTGGGTAGCCCTTTACCAGGCATGCATTCTTTTTTTCCCCGGCAGCACTCCTTTTCAGGACAGATAAGTGGTAGTTTCATGCTTTAACTCTCATTTATGCGTCATATTTATTTTTAGGTATGCCTAAATTTTAACTTTTGCCATATTTAGGTATACCTAATATTTAAGGTTAATGAAGTACCTCCGGATTTTTTATGGAAATTCTTTAATTAAATACAGCTTCGTTTGACCATATCTCTTCAAAAGGGTTTCATCTAAAAAATGCTCGTCCTTAGTTATACAGTTGATATTTGGTATCAGGTTTCCAGCCTGCCTAATGCTTTTGTTTTTATCTACTGTACGCAGGCAGGCTCAAGCAGGGCGCGACGCGTGGAAAGAAGGAACAGAAAATACAACAAAAGGTCATTTTGGAATAATAACAACTAATTAACTAGGGAAAACCAAAAAAAGTTTCAAACTCAGGTGGCTCTAAAAAACAGCTTTTGACCTGAGATTGCGTTTTTACAGTTACTTATCAAACTCTTATTTTTCTTTAATTTTAATCTCTCTGCTCATGTCTCTAAAGTATTCGAACAGGTCTTTTCCCCATTCTATTGCCCCGGGTTCGAAGCTTATTACATACTGGCGGTCAAATCTTCCGCTTTCATTAAACAGCCCCAGAACCATTATTTTATCCGAAGATGCAACGATTGCAGGGATCTCCACTTCTGTTTTGTCCATTATAAAGAGACTTGTATTTTTCATTCTGAGAAGCTCTTCTCCTTCTTTTTTGAAATCCTCGGCAAGCCGTAAGTACACAGATTCGTTCAGGACAAGGGAGATCTCAGTGCCCCTTCTGGCAAGATCCAGGAAGAAGGCCGGGAATTGGGGATGAAAATAGGAGAAAAACATAAGGATATGATTTGAGTTCGAAACATGTTTCATGAATTCCGGGTTAATATCAAAAGTATGGCTCAGGTCCGGTTCTATCAGGCGATAATTCCCAAGTTCGCTGATCCGTTTCATAATATGAGGAGGAATAGGTGAGAGGTTTCTGTCTGCCCAGAATTCCTCATTTTTCTCAAAAACCTTCAGGGTATCAAGAAGAGGCTGCATTTTCTCTATAACAATCTCTCCTATCAGGCTGAGGCGATACACTCCTTCTTCATGGATTACAAGGTTCTGTTCTTTCAGCTTCTTTATCTGGGGAAGGAGAGCGGTTCTTGGAACCTGAAGCCTGTCAAGAATCTCCTGGGCATTCTTTGGTCCTTCCTTCAACAGCAGGAGAAAATCTCTTCTTTTCTCTGAAAACAGGATCAAATCAAGCAAGGTTTGGTTCATTTACGGTCGCCTCCCGGAAGTGGAAGAGGGGTTTTATGTTCCATTTTTGTTTCTCTATATCGTTAATGAATATCAAGCCAATAATAAAGATGTCGAAATTATGTGAAATCCCTGTTCAGGCTCGGTATCTATCCACGCAAAAAGCCCACATACTGGTGAAATAAATAATTGATACAGGAACTGGAAACCAGTTGATCCCCGAAATTGGGCTCACCGGGAAACTTTGATATAGATGCCGGTGAGAATGGGGGAAATCATACTCAAGGGTAAACTAGCTTCAAGGTAGAAGGAATTATTTCATCGATGTTGTGCATTTCTTATCACATTGATGATGTGAGCTTTTTATAGTTAGCAGGCGAGTTTTATCATTAGCGATGTGAGGAAGGGCAATGGAAAAAGAAAAACTATATCAGCTGAAATCCGATGCAAGCAAGATCAGTCCTATTCTTAATATTGGAAAGAATGGGGTCACTGAACCTTTGATCGAAGAACTGAACAATAAGTTGAAAGTTAACAGGCTTGTAAAGGTCAGGGTACTCAAGAGTGCAGAAGAAGGAAAAGATTTGAAAACAATCGCAGCTGAGATTGCCGCAGCTACAAGATCCACACTGATTGACGTACGCGGCAGGACAGTTGTGCTGTACAGGTAATGATTTCAGGGAGCAGGCGTACTTGATTAGCGTTACTTGATTAGCGTTACTTGATTAGCGTTACTTGATTAGCGTTACTTGATTAGCGTTTTTTAAGTTGAAGCTTTTGAGTAACAGTAATTTAGTATTATAATTGAGGGTACTTAAGTAGCTGAAGTATGCCTCCTTTAATCTTCTCCCTACGATGTCTTTTTTCAGGTTGCTTTACAGGCAAGAAGTTTTCCTCCTGAGGTAAAGAACACCTTCTTATCTTTCATACTGAAGAACAAAGTTTTTCTGTAGAAGTGTCCCTAATAGTTAAGGTTCGTAAGTGTGGGCTCGTTTAAATACAAAATATTATGTAACATTATTATATATTTCGTCAGTATTCTGTACATTTCATCAGTATTATGTAAGTTACTTATATTAAAAAACAATTAGCTGTAAAAGTTTATTCGTACACAAGCCCACATAGCCTCATTATTTGAGGTTGATTTCCATGCCGCTGTACGTAAAAATTAATGGATAAACGCATTAAGATCATCATTTAAGATCAGTATAAGATCATCATATAAGCACTAAAGTGCCTGAAACCCCCTGAGACGGTTGAGCTGGGATACTTCTGCTTTCCTTTTATTTTCAGATACAGCGGGGCAGATCGCACCCTACCATCCGGAGAGATTATCATGCTTGAAGATGAGTATCAACTTGACTTTTTCAAAAACAACGGTTTCGTCCGGAAGCAGTGCCAGAAATGTGGCAAATTCTTCTGGACACGTGACCCTGAAAGAAATACTTGCGGAGATGCGCCCTGTGATCCTTATTCCTTTATAGGAAGCCCTGTCTTTTCCAGGGAATTCGATCTTTCAGAGATGCGCGAATACTACCTTTCCTTCTTTGAAGCAAGAGGGCATACAAGGATTGATCGCTATCCTGTGGTCGCTCGCTGGAGAGACGATATTTACCTTACCATTGCTTCAATTGCAGACTTCCAGCCCTTTGTAACTTCAGGACAGGTTCCACCTCCTGCAAACCCCCTTACGATTTCCCAGCCGTGTATCAGGTTAAACGACCTGGATTCGGTGGGCAGGAGCGGGCGCCACCTGACAACTTTTGAAATGATGGCGCACCACGCTTTCAACAAAAGGGACAATGAAATTTACTGGAAGGAGCATACCCTGGAACTCTGCGATGAGCTCCTGAACTCTCTCAAGGTAGACCCCTTTGCTGTAACCTACAAAGAAGAGCCTTGGGCAGGCGGAGGCAATGCCGGGCCCTGTGTAGAAGTCATTGTGCATGGGCTCGAGCTTGCCACCCTTGTCTTCATGGACCTGAAGACCGACAAAAAAGGAGATGTCCTGATCAAGGGCGAGACCTATTCAAAGATGGACAACTACATCGTGGATACCGGATATGGTCTTGAGCGGTTTGTCTGGGCTTCAAGGGGTTCTCCTACTATTTATGATGCTCTTTTCCCCGGCATAGTAAACGAACTCATGGGGCTCGCAGGGCTTGAACACGAACTGAATAACCCTGAGTATGCAAACATCTTGGCGCAGAACGCACGGCTTGCAGGGTTTATGGACGTCAGTGAAAAGGCAAACCTGCTGGAACTCAGGAAAAAAGTGGCCTCTAGCATTGGGATGACAGTGGAAAAACTCTCTGCTATCATGGAACCTGTCGAAAAGGTCTATGCGATCACTGACCACACGCGCTGTCTCACCTTCATGCTCGGGGACGGAATCATTCCCTCCAATGTCAAAGCAGGTTATCTGGCACGCCTCGTCCTGAGAAGGACGCTGCGCATGATGAAAGACCTTGATATCAGGATTCCACTCGCCGAAATCGTGGACATGCACATAAAGAACATGCCCGAGTACCCTGAGTTCAGGAATAACTTCCCTGTCATTAAGGATATCCTGGAATCAGAAGAGGAAAAGTTCAACGCTACCATGGAGCGGGGACGCAGGATCATCCATAAATCGGCATCCCATTTCAAGAAGACCGGAGAAAAAATTCCTCTCTCCCAGTTAACCGAACTCTACGACTCACACGGAATACCGCCAGAGATGGCAAAAGAAGTTGCAGCCGAGATAGGGGTCGGAGTGGAGTTCCCTGACAATTTCTATTCCATTATTGGTGAATTGCACAACAAAGCTGAAGAAAAGGAAGAACAGGTAATTCCTTTTGCAGAAAGGCTCAAGCACCTTCCTAAGACCAAACGCCGCTTCTATGACGAACCCACCCGTCTGGAGTTCGAGGCAGTCGTCCTTGATGTGTTTGATAACCATATAGTGATGGACAACACATTCTTCTATGCGGAAGGTGGAGGGCAGCCTGCAGATCTCGGGACCGTCACTGGTGGAGATACCGTTTACAGGGTTGTGGATGTTCAGGTCTATGACGGTGTAATCGTACACACAGTTGATATTCCTGACAGGGGACTTGAGATCACCAAAGGCGATATTATCACTGGAAAGGTCGATGAAAAGCGCAGGATGACCCTTGCAAGGCACCACACAGCAACCCATATTGTAAATGATGCAGCCAGAAAGGTTCTCGGAAAACACATCTGGCAGGCTGGTGCCCAGAAGTTTGAGGACCACTCCAGGCTTGACCTTTCCCATTACAGACACATCTCTCCTCAGGAAATCAGGCAGATCGAGCTTCTGGCTAACCGCACGGTTATGGAAAACAAACGTGTGGTTACGGAATGGATGATGAGGACTGAAGCCGAGCAGGAATACGGCTTTGGACTCTACCAGGGCGGAGTGCCTCCAGGAGAGAAGATCAGGATTGTAAAGGTAGGAGACGATGTGGAAGCCTGCGGTGGGACCCACTGCCTGAGTACTGGCATCATCGGGCCTATCAAAATCCTGAAGACAGAGAGGATTCAGGACGGAGTAGAGAGGATCGAGTTTTCAGCCGGAGATGCAGCAGTTCGCGCCATGCAAAAAATGGAATCTCTCCTTGTTGATTCCGCAAAGACCCTGAGCGTGCCTCCGGAACACCTCCCGGTAAGTGTGGATCGTTTCTTCGGGGAATGGAAAGACCTCAAGAAAGAAAACGAAAGGCTCAAAGAAGAACTTGCCCGGTCCAGGGTTTACAGGATGCTCGGGGATGCTTCTGAGGTTGCAGATTTCAGGGTTGTTGCCGAATCTGTTGCGGGAGCAGATTCTCTTGAACTTCAGAAGATAGCTACGGAACTTCTTAAACATGAAAATGTAGTTGCCCTTCTAGCAAGCGATGTTGAAGGCGTCAAGCTTGTAGCATCTGTCGGAGAAAAAGCCCTGAAATCCGGAATCAATGCCGGTGGCCTTATCCGTGAGATGTCAAAGATTGTCGGCGGAGGAGGAGGCGGAAAGCCTTCCTTTGCAATGGGCGGCGGAACTGATCCCACAAGGATACAGGACGCTCTTGCCAGAGGGCTTGAGCTTGTGAAAGATGCCTGCAAGCAAGCCTGAAAACCTAATGGACCTCTCAGGTTGAATGGTTCAATCAAAACCGATTGAGCCAAAAATCAAAACCGATGCCGGGTTTATAAAGCCCGGTTCTTTTTATCTTTTTTAGTTTCTGGATTTCTCTCTTTCAGATCTTTTTATCCTGATGTCTTTTTTGAGAATTTTTCCAATTATAGGTGGTCCGCAGTTAATAGGTTGAGACTATTACGGAGCAACCATAATGGCTTTCCCAGTCTTTCCGTTCTTGCGCCCTGGCGCTGCTGGAGGCGGTGGGCTTTGAGCAAATTAAAGTGAACTGCTTCAGTCGCAATGGTTAATCGGGTCTCAAAATATCACCCGCTTACCAGTGGGCGATTAAATTAGAGATTCTAATGTGAACATTCCACTTCCTTCAGTCCAGCTTTTATAACAACGGAAGGCACGGAAAGCATGGAGTAAAAGAGTATAGATAAGGTCGTTCCGTGTCCTTTCGTGTTTTCGGTGGTTAACTTCTTAACTCAACTTCTTAAGTTAACTTATCATCTTACCTTCTTAGCTTAACTTCTCATCTTAAACTATTAAGTTAACTTCTTATTTTGAAATTTATAGAAATTTTAGAATTGCTTATTACCGTGTTTTCAGACCTTAAAAAGCACTTCACAGAGAATTGCAATCCCGTCTTTTACAAAGAGGTGTATGGTTTTCTTCCCTTCAAGGCCTTTTTCGACTTCGTTTCTGACTTCCCAGTAGTCCTCGGGTTTTACGCCTGCCCGAAGCACGACACTTCCAACGTTCCTGTCCTTCAGGAACTTATTGATTTCCCTGGGTTCAAAGGGAGTGACCTTCAGGACCAGGTAGTGATGTTTGATCATGGACTGCTTTATCAGGGCATCAGAGGTCATCAAAAGCCTCTTTTTGTCAACTCTGAACAGTTCGAAAGCCCCTACAATGGGCCCTGCCATCTGCATCATGGATTCCACAAGTTCAGGCAGCAGCCCTGCTGCAACAACAGAGGGTTCTGGTTCATAGGCGCAGAGTTTCATCTTTTCCGTTTCCCTTACCTGCGGAAGCGGCATATTCTTTGAGACCAGCCCTTCGCCTGCAGGAAGAGCCACAGCAAGCCGATCATACTGTTTTAACCCGCCGAAGTAGAGAGTCAGGCGGTTGAGCTGCCCTTCCAGGGAAATATACTCTTTTTCGCAGTCAAAAGGAATCCTTTCCGGCGGCATCTGTGGCGGAGCTTCGAAGGCGAAATTTTTTGTCTTTTCCCCATAAGCCGAAATCACATTCGGGATTCCGGGCTCAAGGCTCGAGACATGTCTCTCATCCTCTTCTGCCGGTCGGAAAGGGTCCGAAAAAACGACGTCTACTGCCGGGATCTGCTCTATCACTTTCGGGTCAAGGGCATCCCCGCAGATGAATTTCACATTGTTAAGCCCGTACATCTCGCAGTTCTGTTTTGCATATTCGATTTTCGCGGGGTCGATTTCCACTGCATATACAAACTCACACTGCTGCGCAAAGAAGACGGTTTGCCCTCCTATCCCGCAGCTGATATCAGCAAGAGTCTTACATCTCAGGCGCTGTGCCCTGTAGCGGGCAATAGGCTCAGGGGTTGCAAAACGCACGCTTTCCTTATCCCCGTGCAGGGGTTTTTCAAATTGTTTTCTCCGTGCCACGTCGATCAGAGGAGTAGTAGGAGTTTTATGGGATTTAAAGGCAACTGAAAAGGAAGGTTGTATTACTTCCCGAGTTCCGAACCCTGTTTTAGTGGAGATTGCTCGCGAATTAGATACACCTGGAGATTTCAATTATCTCTGTATTTTTTCTGGCTCTATCGGCAGAAGGACCGGATCACAGTGCCTTCCTGAAAATTGATGACCTATTTAGCATTCATAAAACCTTAGCAGAAAACCCGTTAAATCTTTATTTTAGCGGGTAGTTGACTTTCTGTTTTCAACTGATCCTGGGCCATAAATATGGGATTAGAAAATTAAAAAAAGATAAAAATAGTTTCGAATCAGTAAATGTTAAACTTACGTTTTCCACTTCTCTATCTGTTCTTCACGCCATTTCTCGATCGCTTTCCATATTGGCAAAGGATCAATGCCATGAACTTTGATATATTCATCTCGCATATACTCGTTCATATTGCCGTCTATGAAGCGTAATGTAGCTTTATCTGGCTGCAACCTTGCTCCTGCCGGTACTGCTACAGGATCTACACACACCTCTGCACAGTAGCGCCACTCTTCTCCGCCGCCTGTTGACTCTATCCTGAACGGCTTTCCGCAGTTTGGACAGACTCCAATCATTGTCCGATCATCTTTTTTATCCATGTTTCCCCCCATGGCAAGAAATGCCAATCTATCTAAAATTCATGGAATATTATATATCCTGTTTTATATATCCCTTTTGTCTATTGTTTCAATCCTTTTTTCAGTGGGAAATGCCTCTCGACGGGTTTTTAACAAATTGATAATTTTCTCCTCAGGCCAAGATATAATATTTGACCAAAAATGGTTCCATTGGTCATCGGTTAAGCGTTAGGGAATCACTCTCGCATGTGTTTTTATAATAATAATCTAAATATTAGTGCATCTATGTCTCCTCGTCCCCCACC
>NZ_JJOY01000041.1 GCF_000979455.1 Methanosarcina sp. 2.H.T.1A.6 | reverse complement strand
ATTATTATTATTATTATTATTATTTAATTTATTGAGTAAGCTAGCGTTTTTTTCTTCGGAAGCTGATAAATTCGCTGTCTCTTCAACTACTCCTAAATCTGCACTCTCAACGTCATTAATAAATATGCCTTCGTCAAAAATAACCGGAACACCAGTTACATTTTGTTTTCTTGCTTCTTTATAAATGATCTCATAAATCTCTTTAACTATAGTATCCTTTTCTTTAGAAGGTAAAGTCTCATTAATTCCTACTTCCAGTCTAGTGAGTTCTCTTCCGTATGTTATTACCTGTCCTTTTTTCATATATGGATTGATTTTATTCTGGGTGCTACCAGCAATTGCAGACAGCTTCTCCGCCCAGGTAATTATTTCATTCTGGTCTTTCAGAAGAGGGATTTTTCCATAAGCTGCAACTATTTTTTGTACTGGAGTGGTTGGTTTTTCCTTCATAACTTCTTCAAGTGTATATATATCAGATTCAGAAAGATTCTCTGTACTTTCCCCAAACCAGTGATAAATGCCTTGTTCTGAGTTCAATGTAATTTCCTGCCTATAAGTTCCATACCCGAATTCTACCGGAATATCCTGTATACCCATCTCTTTTGCAGAATCATCTATTAGAGTGTAAATTTCATTTATCAGCGACTCATTAACATTGCCATACTTGAACAAAATTACGAAGTATCCCTTAGCATTAGCCCCACATGTCATTACCTCTCCATTAGGATACATGTATTTGGAGACAACAGTGTCTTTTATCTCATTACTAAGTTCTTCAAGTGTAAAGTCCCATCTTTCGTTTTGATCCTCAGTTTCCAGTACAGGAAGTTTTCCGTATCTTGTAATTACATTATTTCCTTGTGAGTACAAACCAAAAAAGTAAGTATAATAGTCAAAATCTACATTACTTACTTCTGAATTTTCAGAATTATTACTTTCCTGAGAAAGTTGCACTGAATCATCAGCAGATGCAGGAAATATCAAGACCCCAAAAAATAACAGTAACGTTATCAACAAAGTATCAGATTTTCTAATCATATAACTGCTCCATGCTTAATTAACTAAAGAAAGACAAAACTAATCCCAACACTTTATAATGTAAAATTTCTGCATTGGTCATCGGTTAAGGAATTTTCTTGTATGTATGCTATCGATTTTAGAGCAAAAAATAATCCCAAGTTTCTAACATCAAAACTAAAATCGATGCCCTGTTCCAACTTTACATCAATATTTGCTTTTGAAAAATGTTACAGAAATAGAGCAATTTACCAGGATTCCTCCCTTAGCCGAAGACGCATGAAAATTTCTGTGATTTCAAGCTCTTAGAGTTAATGACAACTTAAATTATTTTGATGCCGCCAAGATTTATCACGTGTATTATCAAAAGAAGTATGCTTATCGTAATTTTGTTCTTAATCATTCGTCTAACTCCTAAGTTGTTTTTCCCTTAGGAGGCAGGATCAGGCAAGCTTAAATACAGGCAAAGCTAACATAATCACTGCCTTTTAGGGTGTATTTTATGGAGTTCGTGTGGTACGGGAAATACTTTTGAACTCCATGAATTCCTCTTAGTTATCTCCTTATAAGTTTTCCGACCATCCTCTCTAACTATCCGTTTTTCATACTCATTTTGAGTCTGCAATTACTCTGAATCTTTGATAGTTCGATGATCTGGCCAGAAACTATATATCTAAACATCCTTCCATTCGCATTCATGCAATTATATAATAAAAAGAATAGCATGACATGGTTTCATCCTTTCTTCCTTCCTATGAGCCTGTAAATAAATCCACTTTATACAGTTTGCAGGCTTCGCGCCCTCCAACCAGTCCGAATTTCCCCACATCAAAACTTTTTCTCTTTGTCAGTTCAGAAATTTTTCCCTGAACTGCGTTCTGTATTTTACAAAGTAACAGCAAAAACGACAAAAACTTCAAGATTTGGTAAAATATAAGGTTGGGACTTATCCGACCTTATTCTTCGTAATGTCGGGAAAATTGCCACCTTCAATAACTAAGATTGAGTTTTTTTCTATTATTTTGTACAGACTTGAAATAAATTTTTTTTTCACATACTCACTTTTCGAAAGTTCCCTATTATTTTAATAATATCAGCGTATTATACAACCGCATGCCTCCCGAGTCGCACAGGGATGAGGACATCTTCGAATCCCAGTTTAGAGACAAGTATCTCAGCGAGTACGCGAGTGTCTCTTCAATAGTACGTGAGGCGCTGCCTTTTGAACTTATGGCGACTGTAGGAGGGGTTATCGCAGGGGTCATTTTTTCAGGAATGACCAGCGAACTTGAAATGATTCCCGGATTAATTGTTATTTATCCTGGCGTGCTCGGGCTGCGCGGGAATATTTCCTCAACCCTTGGTTCGAGGCTAGGCAGTGCAATCCATATGGGGTTGATCACTGACATAGACAGGAACAACCCTGAGCTGACAAATAATATTTCAGGTTCTCTTCTTCTTGGTTTTTTTATGGCGATCTTGCTCGGGTTTTTAGGGCATTTTGTCACCCTCGCCCTGGGTTTTGAAAGTGCGGGAGCTTTCAAACTTATCCTTATCTGTGTGATTTCTGCCCTTACTTCCGGAGTAATCCTCTCTTTTGTTGCTGTCCTGCTTGCCATAGGTATGTTCAGGTTCGGTTTCGATCCCGATAATGTTGTTACGCCTTCAATTGCAACTATCGGGGATATCGTTTCCATGTTCATGCTTTTTCTCTCGGCAAAACTGGTGGTGATGCTTTGAGAAAAACCGGGAAACAGACCAGCTATTACACTGTAAGAGGCATTATCCAGCGCGGGCTTCCCGTTCTTTCGGTCACCTGCGTAATAGGAATCATTGTCGGGCAGATACTTAACACAAGAGAAAACAGCCTGCTTTCCATGCCTGCAATCCTGATCCTTATTCCTTCCCTTATCAAGATCGGGGGCGATACAGGCAGTATGCTGGGTGCCAGACTCTCATCGGCTTTCCACATGGGACTTGGGGACCGGATTTACAGGAACCCTGTGGTCCATAACAGCGTTATTGCAGCATCAATTGTGGGCTTTGTTTCTTCGATTTCTGTCAGTGTGCTGGTTTTCTTTGCAAGCAAACTTATGGGGTTTGGGATGCCTTTCATTACCCTGCTGGAAATCAGCCTTATTGCAGTTGTTATAGAACTTACAGTTGTATACTCTGCTACAGTTGTAATCGCCTTTGCTTCTCACCGCTTCGGGATAGATCCTGATGATACTGTTATCCCTTTAATAGCAAGTCTTGGAGACCTCGTAGGGGTTATGGGGATCTTCACAGCCCTGCATTTGCTGGAAATTATATAAATGGGATGCGACTTAATATTATTACTTTTATCCAGAATATTTTTATTTAATCTATTAAGCCTTCCAATTCAGAATAATTCGAAAATTAATAATTACTATGAGGTATATACTCATACACACCAACAATAAGGTAGAGTTGATACATAGACCATGTTCCCTAAAGAATTCAGATACAGTCCAAGGAATCTTATAGACCTTTTGACTGAGATGAAGGATACTTCCGAACTCATGGTAGACCTTGCGTATTCTGCAATGGTCTATGATGATGAGGACATCGCAGAAGAGGTGCTTAACCTTGAAGATAAAATGGATACCCTCGACTATAATATGAAGATGGCTGCAATGTTAAGCACGCGCAGGGTTGATGAAGCTGAAGAACTCCTGGGAGTTCTGAAGGTTGCTGCATCCTCGGAAAATATAGCAAACGCTGCAGGCGACATTGCCAAAATCGTTCTCATGAACATGGGCATTCCTATGGAGCTGAAGGTAGCCCTCAGGGAAGCCGAAGAAACCATTGTCAGGGCAACCGTTGCTGCAGAATCTGTAATGACCGGGCGCACTCTTGGTGACCTCGAGCTTGATATCGAGACCGGGATGTGGGTAATTGCGATCCGCAGAAGCGAGGACTGGATTTACGATCCTGATAAGGAAACCCGACTCCGCCAGGGAGATGTGCTGATCGCCAGGGGGCATGATGAAGGTGTCCCTCTTTTCTTTCAAATGGCGACGACAAGGAAGTTTATTCCGAGAGAAATCGAGCACGATAAGATCTTAAAGGACCTCGAACATGCCGTGGACATAATCGTGGACATGAAAAACATGTCTGAACTCTCGGTAGGGCTTGCGTACTCTGCTATCCTCTTCGATAACGAAGATATCGCATATGAGGTCAGCGCCCTTGAGTCCGAAATGGATTCCATGAAGTACGAACTTCAGCACTGGGTGCTTGAAACTGCAAAACACGTTGAAGATGTAAACATGCTCAGGGGAATCCTGCACCTTGCCAGCGCCTCGGAAGCAATTTCGGATGCTGCCTACGGGATTGCAGATACGGTTCTCAGGGATATTGAGCTCCACCCGATCATAACCCTTGCAGTCCGGAACTCCGAAGAGGTAATCACACGGCTCCAGGTCGAAAAATGCTCTCCAATAGTTGGCAAGACCTTTTCGGAACTGAGACTCGAAACCGAAACCGGGTTGCATGTAATGGCAATTAAGAGAGCGGAACGCTGGGTCTATGCTCCCAAAGGCAATACTGTTGTTCAGGCAGGAGATACGCTTATTGCCCGCGGTTCAAGAATCGGAGAAGTGGCGCTCATAGAGATGTGCGAGTGCAAGTTACGCCAGTAACACCCGAGTTTCGCCGCCCGAATTGCGCCTCGCCCGAATTGCAATTCGTCCGAGTTGTGATTCGGGATCTCAGGAAATCTGATATTTTCTGGGAGTTGCGATGTAATCGCAACAGCCCGCGGTTCTTTTCGCTGCGTTCAAGAGGGCTTATTTATGGCTTATAGCAGCAGTGAGCTTCGCTTAAGCGGACTAAATTACAAATATTGGTGGAGCTTGAAAGCCGGTTTTCATGCTCAGGGAATGTATTTCTCTGGCCGGGAGGCCGGTTACAGCCCTGCGCGGCGCGCGGGGGGAGACAGATCTGGAGGGTTTTGGATATCTTGAAAATGTCACTGATTAATCAGCGTTTGCTCTTTGCTTAAGCACACAGAAATCAATTATATTTCTGATTTTTATACCTCGGGTTACAATTCCTCTATGGGAGTTTGGTATGGTAATTGTTGGACTTTCAAGAAATCGGGATACTCTGGAGTCCGTGAAGACAGCTGTGGAGCTGGCAGGTGGGCTTGGAATCAAGGACGGGTCAACTGTCTTGATCCGGCCGAACGCAAATACTGCAGACCCTGCACCGGGCTCGACAAATCCCGAGGTTTTGAGGGGCGCTATCAGGGAAGTAAAAAGATGCAATCCTGGAAAAATAATCGTGGCTGAGAAGTCGATGTCCCCCCTGAATACGGAGGCAGTGCTTAACAGATTGGGGCTCTGGCAGGTTGCGGAGGCTGAGGAAGTTGATGAGATTCTGACATTCGACCACATGAAACGCGAACATGTGGAGCCCGGGAAGGCTTACTCCTGGCCATGGGGATTTGATGTGCCTGAGTTTCTGAAGTCAATAGATTACACGATTGCTCTTCCGGTAATCAAGACTCATTGGACTGCAACGTTTACTATGGGCCTTAAGTCCCAGATCAGCATAACTGCAGACCGGGATAGGAGGCAGCTTCCTCACGGGCAGGGGATGGATGTGCTTTTCGGAAACATGATTGCTGAGTCTAACCTCGTTTATAAGCCTGATTTCTATATCTCGGATGCTACAAAGTGCTTTGTAACCGACGGCCCGAATATAGGGACTCTGAGGGAACCGGGAATTATCCTGGCAAGCCCGGATGTGATTGCAAACGACACTACAGGACTTGCCCTTCTTAAAACCCTGGGCACGGTTCCTAAGATCCAGATGAACTCAGTCTGGGCTCAGCCCCAGATCAAAAGGGCTGTGGAGCTGGGACTGGGGGTGCGCAGCAAAGAAGAGGTCACGGTCAAGGGCTCCGGGGTAGAGGAGATAAACGAGATTATTGCCAACCTTGCCTGAACTGTCGTTACCTTATATTATCTGAAAAAGATCTCCGGAGGTATCAGATTCCCGAAAGTGCCATAGTTCCCGGGAGAATAAGAGCTGGCTGAGGGTGAAAACCTGGAAGGCTTTAAAGGATAGACACCTGTACCAAGACACCTGTATCTTCAATAAATTTCAGCTCCTGGTTTTCAATGACTGTGCAATTATGCTCACATATCACCAAAATTTATTTATTTTCGACAGGCACATAGATTATGGGGGTATTTTCTATGAAATGCGAAATTTGTGAAGCAGAGAGCGATGCAAGATACTGCAACGATTGTGGCAAAGTTATGAACGAAGTTATAAGACGCGTAGGTGAAGCTCGCTGGGCAGCAATTGATGACTGCGCATTTATCTATCCGCTTGTACGGCGCGTAGGTAAAGGGGAGCTTACAGTTAATGATATAATTCAGTCTCTTGAAGTTGAAGATTGAGTTATCTGCCTTTCAGAGCTTCATCTTATCAAGAGATGGCTTTAAAGATCGTTCCCGGGCTGCAGTTTATTTTTAAACCTGTTTTTCAGGTTACCGGAGGTACCGATACCGATGGTGTAGCCCGGGAATTCCGGGAGACGGATTTAAGTTTTTTAAGAGGCCCGGGCTTTAAGATCTGATTCTAAATTAGTTTAGACTACGGTCTTTAAGTTCAAGTTTTGAAGTTGGGCTTTGAGATAAAATCCTTAAGGTTATATCTCTTCAGCCTTAACATTATTAGTGTTAATCAATTTTCTCTGATCGCAGGGACTGGTGCTGTACGTGAACAGAAAAGCCGGAGCAGTTGTTTTAATGTTCCTGTTTGCAGGAGTTCTCTTGATTTCGGGATGTATTAAAAATGAGCAGATTGAAGCACCTGCAGATGAAGAGTCTTCCGATGCCGGGAAAGGGGATGAAAATATGGACCTCCAGATTATAAAGGTTTTTAGTAGCGCGTTTGAATCTAATAGTACTATCCCCCGAAAATATACCTGTAATGGGGAAAACATAAATCCGCCTCTGGAATTTACTAACATTCCTGAGGAGGCCGAAAGTCTGGTATTGATCATGGACGATCCTGATTCTCCCATGAATCCATTTACTCACTGGGTCGTCTGGAATATCGAGCCGGTGGCGAAAATAGAGGAGGATAGTATCCCCGGGATTGAGGGAATTAATAACTTCAGGAAGATCGGCTATGGCGGTCCATGCCCTTCCTCAGGCACGCACAGGTACTTCTTCAAAGTTTATGCATTGGACAGGCAGCTTGAGCTCAAAGCAGGGTCCGGGAGAAACGAGCTTGAAAGCGAAATGATAGGGCATATTATTGCTGAAGGGGAACTGATGGGGAAATACGGTAAAACCTGATCCGAGAAAAAGGATCTTATCCTGAGTAAGCTATACTTTTATTATGCGGCATGCTTCGATTATGAAATATGCCCTGATCATAAGGCAGACCTGATTTTCTTTAAGACTGGGGGGAAGATAGTGGAAGAAAATAAAAAGGCTGAACAGAGAAACGCAACACCTGAAGAGAGTACGGACATATTTGAAAACCCTGAAGAGGGCCTGGAAAAGGCAACCTTTGCTGCAGGCTGTTTCTGGGGAATTGAAGAGGCTTTTCGGCAGGTAAAAGGCGTGGTTGCAACTGCGGTTGGCTACAGCGGAGGGCATTTTGAAAAGCCTACTTACGAGCAGGTCTGCACCCTTAATACCGGGCATGCAGAGGCTATAAGGGTCATTTTCGATCCCAAAGTTGTTTCGTATCAATCCTTGCTGGATGTTTTCTGGAAGGTCCATGACCCTACAACAAAGGACAGGCAGGGACAAGATGTCGGAAAACAGTACCGCTCCGTGATCTTTTACCACAACGAGGAGCAAAAAGCTGCTGCTCTAGCCTCAAAGGAAGGACTCGAGAAGTCAGGAGCTTTCAAAAATCCTATCATAACCGAAATAGTACCGGTTTCTGATTTCTATATGGCAGAAGATTACCACCAGCAGTACTTCGAAAAGAAGGGGTTTTTGAAGAATATACTCAGGAAGTTTTAATAAATAATTGCTGGAGACAAGTTCTGCAAGCAGAATCAGTATACGGAACTGTGCGAAAAAGTCATTTACAACCAGGTCATGCACAGACTATAACTTTCATGTATCAGACTATAACTTTCATGCTCGGACAGCCAGACTATACAGCATTAGACTATACAGCATTAGACTATACCGAGCTATAATCCAGTGCAAAGTTACAGGCCGATAAATCACAGACCATATAAAAAGATTAATTTAGAGGGATTCTCAAAGTAGGTCCGATGGAAAACGCGGTCTCTATAAGGGAACTATCAAAAGTTTTCGGGAAAACTCCTGTCCTGAAAGCCCTTGACCTTGACCTCAAAAAAGGCGAATTTGCAGTTGTTTTTGGCCCTAACGGGGCTGGGAAGACCACTCTTTTGAAGTTGATCTCAACCCTGATCGAACCTACCGGAGGCTCTGTTTTCGTGTCCGGATTTAATATAACTGAAGAGCCGGAAAAGGTCCGCAAAGAAATAGGGATGCTTTCCCACGATTCCTACTTATACGGAGATCTTACTGCAAAAGAAAACCTGCATTTTTTCGGAAAGATGTATGGAATAAACGGTCAGGAACTCGAAAAGAGAATTTTACAGCTTTTAAATGAAGTCGGGCTTGCAACAAAAGCGGACGAACGTGTCAGCACTTTTTCAAGAGGTATGAAACAGAGGCTTTCCATTGCAAGGGCTCTGCTTCACAGACCTTCCCTCCTCCTCCTGGACGAACCCTATACAGGGCTTGACCCCGGAGCCTCCCTGGTTTTCGAAAATCTCCTCAAAAGCCCTGAATTCCAGGGAAGCACAAAATTAATGGTTTCCCACGACCTTGAAAGGGGCTTTGCCCTCTGCGACAGGGTTCTTATCCTGAATAAAGGAAAGTTTGTATATGATGGATTTAAGGTAAATTTCTCAGGTTTTCAGGAATTCAGGGAAAAATGCGGCTCCATGCTCACATGAGCCCAAAAGTTAAGAACGAAAACACGATTAAAGTGCAAATATTAAAAATGCAAATATAAAAAGATTAATATTGAAATCAGGATAAAGTAATAAATAACGTGAAAACAGGAGTTTAAAAAATGATCCGGAGCTTTTATATCGCTGCAAAAGACCTTAAAGCCGAGTTCCGGACAAAACAGATGCTTAACTCAATGTTCATTTTCTCGCTTCTCGTGCTTGTGGTCTTCAGCATTTCTTTTGGGGATTTTCTAGGGGATACTGAGAAAGTTGAAAAACTTGCTCCCGGCGTGCTCTGGATTGCTTTCACCTTTGCCGGAATGCTCGGGCTTTCCAGGACCTTCGTAATGGAAACTGAAAACGGCTGTCTTGAAGCACTTATGCTCTGCCCTGTGGACAGAGGGGCGATTTATACCGGAAAAATCCTCTCCAACCTTGCGATTGTATTTCTTATGGAAGCTGTAACCCTGCCCTTCTTTATCATACTTTTCAATTACAGCCTGGGAATCGGAACCCTGCTCCTGCTCCTGCTCATCCTCTTCCTCGGGACTTTCGGGTTTATTGCTGTCGGGACCCTGCTCTCTGCCCTTACCCTTGGTACCCGTACCAGAGAACTTCTCCTGCCTGTCCTTCTCCTGCCTTTACTCCTGCCTGTCCTGATTCCTGCAGTGGAAGCAACTGCCGGAATTCTTGCCGGAAACAGCATCGGGAATTTGATTCCTGAAATAAGGCTGCTTGCAGTTTACGACCTTGTGTTCTTTGTAATCTCGCATCTGGTCTTTGAACATGTTGTTTCTGACTGAGGTCTGACTGAGGTCTTCCTAGCAGGAAAAAAAGGAAAAGGAAAAAAGAAAAGAAAGAGAGGAAAAGAAAGAAAGGAAAAGGAAAATAGTAAACATAAGGTCATTCGAGACAGCGATCAAAATCGAATCAATAATAAACGAAGTAAATCGAATTAATAACAAGTATCAGTATTGAACTTGTGCTTTATCTTTAATCTCTCAAGACACGTGAACAAAATGGCATCAAATTCCAGAAAAACCGGAGTACTGGCAGTTGCAACTGCCAGTGTAATGCTTCTTGCGATATATATGCTCTTTTTCTACCTGCCTCCGATAAAGGACGAAGCAGGCGAGGTTCTGAGCGGGAGCTTCAGGATCTTTTTCTTCCATATGCCAATAGCAATTATATCCTATCTGGCGTTTGGAGTCGTATTTGCCGCAAGTATCCTCTACCTCCGGGATAAATCTCTCAAATGGGACATCTACGCCCGCTCGGCTGCAGAAGTGGGAACCCTTTTTGCGTTCCTGGTGCTTGTCACGGGTTCGATCTGGGCAAAGGATGCCTGGGGCTGGTACTGGATCTGGGATCTCAGGCTGACAACCTCCCTGGTTCTCTTCCTTGTTTACCTCGCCTACACGATGCTCAGAAAAGCCCTCGAAGAGCCTGAAAAAAGAGCCAGACTCTCGGCAGTCTTCGGAATTTTAGGTTTCATTTCCGTACCCCTGAGTTTCTTTTCAATCCGGCTCTGGCGCTCAGCTCATCCCCTTATGTTCGGAGGAAACACAGGCGGAAG
The DNA here is from genome assembly GCF_000979455.1 of Methanosarcina sp. 2.H.T.1A.6. Classification (GTDB taxonomy): domain Archaea; phylum Halobacteriota; class Methanosarcinia; order Methanosarcinales; family Methanosarcinaceae; genus Methanosarcina. Next base: position 84,633 of record NZ_JJOY01000041.1, on the reverse strand, counting down.
CGGAGGAGGACTTGAAGGGACAGCACTTCAACTGACTCTCCTTGTCAATTTCATAGCTTATTTCCTGCTCTTCCTCACCCTCTTTTCCGTGAAAGTGCAGAATGAGCGGATGGAAGAGGAACTTGACTCACGCAGATATGCGGAATAAAAGACCTGATCTGCCCAAGTTACTTTATTCATCATTTTCTTTTTTTAGCCCAGCTTACATAATATCTATAGACCACACCAGATATAGATAAGACGAGATAGTCTCGCCTAAAATAGATGCCGAATTGGGGCAATACAAGTATGAAATTATTCTGGACAATGAATTTACTTATGAAGAGTAAGTACAGGCGGATTACACTGCGAATCTGAGTTTTTCAGAAAAACTATACATTTACATTCCCGATTATCCGGATGACCTTCTCATGTTTGGAATTGAAGTTTCCTGAGTAAATTTCCCTTCCTTTCCCTTCCTTTCCCTTCCCTCCTCTCCCTTCCTTTCCTTCCCTTCCCCTCTTCTCCCTTCCCCTCTTCCCCCTTCCCCCCTCTCCCTTTCCCTCCTCTCCCTTTCCCTCCTCTCCCTTTCCCTCCTCTCCCTTCCTTTTCCTGTAACAGCTAAGAGAAACTTTGTGCCTGAACACGAAGTTTTCTATTTCAAAGAATCCGGGATAATTATTTACCTTTCCTTCTCCTATTTTTTCCCATGATTTTTGACCCTGTCACATTCTGTAACATGGAACTCCAGAACCGAGTTGTAAGGTCAGCAACACATGAATTCATGGCTGAAGAAGACGGAACGCCCACTTCCCGGCTCGGTGACCTCTATGAAGAGCTTGCAAAAAGTGAAGTCGGATTAATAATAACTGGCTATTCTTGTGTCCTCCCCGGCGGGCAGAGCGATAATTTGCAGCAGGGCATCTACGATGATCGCTTCATCGAGCCATACCGGAAGATAACCGAGAGGGTACACAGGTACAGAAGCAAGATAGTGCTCCAGATAGTGCATGGAGGACGGCAGGCAGACATTTCGGACGAATATCCGTTTCCTCTTGCCCCGTCAGTGGTCAAAAACGGGCATTCGTCAGTAGTCCCTAGGGAGATGACCGACAAGGAAATCCTTGAAATGATTGAGGCTTTTACCATGGGAGCTGTGAGGGCAAAGGCGGCAGGGTTTGACGGAGTCCAGCTTCACTGTGCCCATGGTTTCCTTTTAAGCAATTTCATCTCTCCCTACACAAACAGGCGGAATGACAGGTGGGGAGGCTCCGTCGAAAACCGGGTAAGGATAGTTACGGAGATAGTAAAGCGCATAAAAGAGGAAGCTGGGGACGATTTTCCTATTCTTGTGAAAATGAATGCAACGGATGGGTTTCTGCCCGGTTCCTCAAAGGCAGGGCTGGGACTCGATGCTCCTGAATGCGTGGAAATTGCAAAGCTTCTTGAAAAGGCAGGTGTATGTGCAATAGAGGTCAGCGGAGGGATAGGTGAAGCAGGTGGGGTAACCATAAAAACTGCAATAAACTCTCCTGCAAAAGAGGCATATTTCAAGAACTACTCAAAAATGATCAAAAGTGCAGTGGATATCCCGGTAATCCTTGTAGGTGGTATCAGGTCTCTTTCTGTTATGGAGGATCTTCTTGCAGACGGGTTTGCAGACCTTATATCAATGAGCAGGACGTTCATCAGCGAACCTGACATTGTTTTAAAGCTTAAATCAGGAGAGGCTAAAAAGGCAAGGTGCGTATCCTGCAACCTCTGTTTTGATCCCAAAGGGATCAGGTGCAATTTCGAGTTTCAGTGAGTTCAGGAAAAATGTAGTTTTTTCCTTTTTCCTTTTTTCCTTTTTCCCGATTTTCCTTTTTCCTTTTTTTCTAATTTTTCCTTTTTTCTTCTAGCTGGTTTTTGGTTTTTGTTAACAATTGTTTTTTAATTATTACTTCGAAAAGCGGGTCTGAACGTATATTTTTGACAAAATAATGTGGAGTTATTTACCAAAAAGCCATGTAAATATACGATACAAAAAAGATTGTATAGACTCTTCTTCTTTTTGTTTCGATGACCCATTAACTTTAGACTCAATCGTTTGTTCTTTAACTACCTCGTTTTTTGTTAAATGTATCAATCTAAGTATAGTCCTTATATCAACTGGTTTATAATTTATTACTTCTACAGATACATTAATGGATTTATTTTTATAATTAATCATAGGTATATTATTATGAACATGTCCATGAATTACCCAGCCATTCCAATTAGGTGGTACATCTGCGGGATTGTGCGTTAAAAAAAATTTAGTGCTTTCAAATGTGACTATTTTTGAGTCAATAAATCTGATATTATCTGAAGCGTCGTGATTTCCCCTAAAGAATATGATATTACCGTTTAATCTTTTTAACCAATAGTCTGTTGATGAATTTTTTCCATATGCGAGATCACCAAGAAAATAAACTGTATCATGTTTAGATATTGTTGAATTCCAGTTATTTATCAATGTATTATTCATATCATTGAGACTATAAAATGGCCTATTACAATACCTTATTATGTTGTAATGTCCTAAATGCAAATCAGATATTACAAATATACGATTATTTAATGGTTGATCTATTTCTGTGTTTTTACTTTCGTGTCTTTTACTTAATAATCTCATTGTCTCGGCGAGAATTTTTCTATCCAATGCTTCAGACCTATTAAGCATCTTTCGAAGTAAGAAATCATACTCTGCAAGTATTCTTCCGTTTTTCAGCAATGTTGCTCTTAACATTTTATGACTATATCTTTTATCATGTTTGATCTTTCGTCCAATTCTTCTAATCTTTTCTTGGTCTACTTTATTTACAATTGTTGTATGAAACCTGAAATCCTCAACAAAATCCCACTTAGCTAAGTAGCAATTATTAAATAATTTGTCTCTTAAATCCTTACGGAAAATAATAAGCTCTTCACTTGGATGAACATCTAAGTAAACTACACCGTTATCTACAAAAACACCAATACCTTCAACAACATACCCGATTAAATCAACGTTTTTACATACTGATTCGAAATCTTTTATTAATCCATTTTCGTATTTTGTATCAAACGGTCCTACTAGTGTAATATGCGGCACCGGTCGTCTTGGTATTTGCACATTAAATTGCTTACCTGAATCTAATATGAGTTCTCTTATATCGTATTTTGCTTTACCAAACATTCTGATTTCGATTAAGTATGAAGCACTCATGTAGATCATTCAGTTATTCGACTTGAGTTCATTAGTGAACTTAAATACCTATAAAAATCATTATACACTGCATTCTTATCTAAATCTACCATCTTTGACCTTGTTTCCACTTCATTGTATTATTCATTATTTTTAATTCCAAATTATCTACTGTAGATTTTAATCGTCTACCATTTCTCATTTCATTTTCAAGATATTTCAATTCGTGCAAATCAGTCATGAATCCCTTATATGGCTCAAAAATAAGCTTTCCTTCTTTATTGAAAGGCAATAAAGGACCAACTACCAACCATACCTTGTATGATAATTTCATTACCTTACTCCCTTGTCAGTTGTTTTGTCATCGGTTAACGAATTTTATGCACATCTTCGAATACTACATATAGTGATTTTCCAACAGAATCTGCTTAGATGCTGCATAAAAATGATCCTAATTTCTTTATAGTCTCTTACAATGGACGGCCATCCCTCTTTTCTTTAATATCATCCTTAAAGCGTCTCACATCTTTTACGAAGTTGGAGACCTTGCGAGGCAGTGCATCGTCAAGTTTACCTATGCAAATTGTTTCGGTTTCCTTTCCATCCGGCCAAATGACATTTATGATATCAAATTTCTGGTATTGATCAGAGTTTCGAAATGATGATCTACCAATACCCTTCGCCCCACCACCCACATTACCTTTATGTGTCACATAAATATTTTCGTCGTCATCCATTACAAATAATCCATTCACTTTCCGGTTAATACCCTCACAAGGAAAATCGATTAAACATGTTATAATAAGACGAGGTGGTTTGGATGTATCTTGGGATGAAGTGGATGAATCTTGTACACCAACTGGACCCCAATAGAGTTTCTCAGCTTTATCAAAAAATGACCAGATCCCCAATGATTTGTTCCAGCATACACATCTTTTTTTTTCTTTTTCAGGGTATCTTCGGTAAGCCAAGTAGCTGAGAAATGGTGTGGTACCTTTTGTCATTTTGCCTGAAAATGAATCAAATGCTTCCGCAATCTCGTCTTCTTTAATTAATGGTGTGTATTCCATGTTGTAGCCCCAAGTTCGGTCTTAAGTTCCTCTTTTATTAAAAGTTTACTAATTTAGTTTGTCCCCACTCGGCATCATATAAAATGGAACACAGCATAGCTATTTTTTCAACTATCCCGAGCTTTCTACATACATATTACTAGAAGCCACGTTAAGCCTCATAGCCAATCGTATAGGACGAGTCTGGAGTAATTTCCATCCCTAAATATGGGATGCGTAAAGAAGACAGCAAAACTGGGTTCGGGATATATTGAATTTGGCATTTGTCAAAACTAGAACATGGCATATCCCGAAAATCTTGCTTAGAGGCTTAGTTCAGAGTTTACCATCTTTGACCTTGCTTCGTTGTTCTTCTCATTCTATAGACACTATATTTCCTTATGATGAAATTTTACGAAATATAAAAAACTATCACTAAAAACGATAACCATATCGATGATCTTTTAATATATTCATCCAACCAAAATTAAACTTTTGATTAATTTACATTCTGACGATTAATTAGAGCCTATACGAAAAGTTCTGCTGCTCTAAACATTGTTATGTGGAAATGAGCACAGAAGTAGAATTCTATTTTTTATCATATTCTCGTAGTGTGCCCAATTTTTCGTTTTGTTTTTATAGCACATTAGCTGGAGGTTAAATAGAGGGATATTGAAAGATACTAGCTATTTATGACCTCAGAACCCGAAAAAGATTAAGAACGTATTAAGTGAGGAAGTTATCTTGAGATCTGATATGTAATGACAAAAATAATCAGAGATACCATTATCAGCCCAAAAATAGTTTCTCCCATTACTAATGGTTGCATTAATGGTATTGATATATCAGGCTGTATATTTGGAAAACTGTATCCTGTAAAAGTAGTGAGACTAAAGTAAAGATAGTCTATTAGTTTGACTTCTCTTCCTTGAACAATTATACCATTTATATGCCAGAAACAAAAAGAGAATAGAATAATACCAATCATAGAAGAAAAAATAGGATTCCAAATTTGGTCTCCATGTCCTGATAAAACTTTCAGAATAAACCCATCAAAAACTCTTGCCCTAATATTATTCTTAAAACCTCCCTTTGCAAGTAAAAGTTTTCGATAAGACTCATTTGCCCTATAATGAGCATGTTTTGCTTGAAGACTGTCACCATTGGATGAATAAAAGTTATATAATTTTGTATATATTTCAAAGGAAGATTCATAAAGAAGTCCTTTTCTATATGAAGATAAGAATGTCGGATATTCAAAAAAAAGTTCTTTTCTATCATCAAATAAAAAATATTCATATGCAATAGCTATCATATAGTTTTTTAATGATGGTATTTTGTTCCATAGATGACTATTTTCTTTCGGCTTTTTATAAAATACTAAATCATCAAATTTTTCCTTAATTTCATAAGAAATTTTCCCTTTTTGATGTGCATCGATTAAGTCTTTGTAGAAAATAACTTTGTAAATATTAAGTGCTTTACCATAACCGATACACCTTATAATTTCTTCTTTATTTAAAGCATCTAATACAAAATCGGAATCACTTTCGAAGTCCTCAATTTTTTCGACATCAAACATAATTTGTTTATTTAATATAAATGGAAATGGTCTTTTAGTCGAGAGAGTATCTGCAACGAATTCGTTAATCTCTTTCTCACTAATTTCAGTAGAGTTAAAGAAAATGGCAGTTCTGAATGTCTTTGTTTCATCAACATATGAGCTAGATATATTTGAACCTATGAGCCGAGTTCCTTCTAAAATGGATTTGGAATCAAAAATAGTGCCTATTAAAGATGCCTGCCTTATATCAGCATAACTAAGATCTGCTCCACTCAGATCTGAATCAGCTAAATCAGATTTTGAAAGATTAGAATAATACATCTTCGCTTCAATTAATTTACATCTTCTTAAGTTTGCATTTTCGAGAGTAGCATATTCCAAATTTGCTCTGCTAAGATTCGCACCACTCAAGTCTGAATTTGTTAGATCAGAGTATCTTAAGTCAGCATCCTGAAAGTTTATTGTAGTGAGACTATAATTTTGTAATCTTGCAAATTCCAAGCATGCTCCCTTTAAATTGGTTTGGAAAAGTTTTACTCCCTGCAAATTAGCTCTTGGTAGATACGCATTTTCTAAATTTGCTTCTCTTAAATCTGAACCTTGCAAATTTGCGGAATTTAAGTTAGCTTCTTTTAAATTTGCTTTATAAAAAGATGATCCCTCTAAATTAGCTAAAATTAAATTAATGCCTTGTAAATCAACAAAGTTAAAGTTGACTTTAGGAAGGAAGATACCGATAATTTCATTCTCTTTTAAAAGATTTAGCTGCTCTTTAGAAGGTCTTTTTTCTTCTATTTCCTGATGCCAGAAGCAGTATTTACTTCCCTCTTCAACTTCAAAAGGACACGTAAAGTTGTAGTGAGTACCTTGGAACTTATATTTGCATCTGGCCATTAAAATGTCTCCTATTTCTAAATGAAAGTAAATTTATTCAATTAAGTCTTTTAAAAACTTATAAACAACAGGTATTGACAAAATAAAAGGGGCATAAGTGCAAAATCAACGCGATATCCTAAAATATGATCAAAGGTTTCATTAAGAAGATTATTTAAAACCTCGTCTGGAATAAAAAATTTAAATAATCCTATAATAAAAAAAATACCAACAAAAACTTCCATAAGGTAAGTTTGTTTTTTATTGATATTATATATAAAATTAGTAAATAGATTGTTTTTAGGTATAACATAAGAATGTTGATTAAGAAATGTTACTATGTCTTGATGAATAGAATGAATTATTTTTATGATATCTAAAGAAGTTATCGTATTTTCATTATCTATCAAATTTGCCATTGAGTTTAGTTTTGTTTTGAAAGAGTTTAGTTCTGTCTCACTACAATAACTTAAGTATAAGGGAAGATAACGGATTATTAATTGTTTTACGGTGATATTTTCTTCAGTTTGCAAAGAGTCAATATTCATTCTTTTATTATAAAGAGCGCTAAAATGAAAATCGATGCCGTCTAGAACCTTTTTAAAGTGCTTCGTAAACTCTTTAATAGCTAAATATCTTATATCGGTATCGTTTGGAGAAATATAATTAATTAAAATATCGTTAGCTCTAGTGATATTGTTATATTTGTCATATACTCCCATTTTATAAAAGGTAATTTTCATTAAGGTGAACATAAAAAGTGCGTACCATCCAAGACAGAATAATATTATCCCCGCTAAAACAAAGTACACATGGACGTTAACTAAGGTTACCAATGCAATGCCTGTAGTTATCAGACAAACTGGGATCAATGTATAGTAATAGTCAAAGAAATCCGAAACTATAGTTACACCTTTAATATGAGAATATTTGAGAACATGTATTGGCATATGTTTCCATTTAAAATACGTATAAAAAAGTATAGAAATAGTCATTAAATATACAGCAACAAAAATAATTTCAGGAAGCATTCTAATAATAGGTAAAACATTAGGAATTGCTTTTACTTGAGAAGGAAACCAAGATATCACCGAAATAATAAAAGTAATAAAGAAAAGATAAGAATAATTTGTGTTCCGTAGAAACTCGAGTATTACAACAATGTTATTAGTATTTATTGTATTTTTTAATAGATTTTTTATAAATAGTAATAACTTCATATTTGTTTTTGTAGATATTTAGAAATAAACTACTTTTGGTAAAAATAGCCTATTTTAGGCTCAATATCTTTTTTACTATGTTTGTTCTCCACTTCAATAATAATTTTTTATGAAGATGTCGAATAAAAAGAGTGTGCTTATATATGAGTTGCTTTTCTGACCTGCTAATTGTTCTAGCATCAAAAACATATCTACATACGGTTCTGTATAGTTTATTAGGGATCGAGCCAAAATCAAATGCTGTGTAAAGTCGGAGGATAAAATGACGTTTTCTTTTAGAACTTAATTGCATTATAAAAATAATGCTTTTTATATAATAGGGCTCTGTAACGTTTCGTCTGTTTTCCTAGAAATGTTCATGTAAAAACGGAAAATTACTAAAAGAATATTTTATTAATGTTTTTTGTATTTTATATTTAATGTCTCTATATCAATAAAGTCATACTGACCTGAATATCTCTTTAATACATCGAGGACGAAAGGGTAATACTCTTGATGGAAACAATAATCAGGCCTTGATTGCGCTGGATACTTATGTATAATCCCTAGTTTATATAATTTGTCGATAGCTTTTCTCATTAGACCGATTTTATCTGATTTAACGCCTTGAAAAAGGCTTTTTTCGTCGTAATGCCCATTTCTACAAAATCTAGGTTTACGACAAAGTTTTTCTAGAATCATTAATTCATATTCGTTAAACTCAATTTTTTCCCAATCAATTTCCATCAGACTACTAATAATTTTTTTACAATATATACCTGCTGTTTATATTGCAGGTTACGAAAACAAGCTGTAAAATAGAATTTACAGGTAGGCAATAAGATTAAATACAATATTTACATATTGTAATGTACAACACAGATACTTTGAGGATAAAATGAAGGTGTTACCAAACTATCTATTTCGAATTGCCATGTTAAGATTGTTTTTCTTAACAATTTAACGTAATTGGAGGTTAATAAATTTAATTAGTTACAAAAAGAGGGGTAGAAAATATGGCATTACAAGATATTTTGGGAAAAACGGTTGCAGTACAAATTATTGACTTTTTAGCTGAGAACCCAGCATTTACATACAACCAAACTGAAATTGCAGAATGTGTGGGAATATCAAGACAAAGCGTGAACTCTAAATTACCCGAATTAATGTATAACGGGATAATTGAAATAAAAGAAAAACGTAGCAATGCAAATTATTATCAACTTGTAAAAAATGAAATTGTGAGAAATTTAATTCGTGTTATATATGCAAATGGATTATTCTTGTCAGAATATGAAGATGATGAAAAGACAATTATTTCAAATCTAAAAGAAGTTGTTGGACCAATTACATATTGTGAAGTGAATGACTGCTTCTGTTATCCTGACAGGACATCTGAACTTATATTTCCAGCGAAATCACTTGAAATAATTGAAGTGACAGAATCTCCATATAAAAAATCAAACCACCAAGAATATAATTTAGGTGAAACCACCACAGCATCCGCTTAATGGGGTATAATATGGAAGAGAAAAATGAAGGTAAAAGTGTAGAGCCAATAGTTACCGAAAAGAAGGAAAAAGAAGTATCAATAGCTCGCACTCCAATTTTTAGTAAAACATATGCTACTAATGTTTTTGTCACTAAAACTGATTCCGATTTTCGCATAGAGTTATTAAATGAAAAGTTTGAAACTGAGGATCGGGTTCAATTTCACAGCGATGGTCTCGTAATATTAACTAATCAAGCAGCTAAAAAACTACTCTTAACTCTAAGTAAAAAAATAGAAGAATATGAAAACAAAAGCGGAGAAATTGAAATCGATGAAGATAGAATGAATGTCGATTTAAGTCATATAGAATAAAATAACTCTTCAAATTGCATTTATAAATACTCTAAATAATTATTTTTTCTTTATTTTTATTCATTTGTTGATTCTACTTTTGGAACTATAACGACAATTATCAACTTATTTTTCTTGTTATACTCCAATCTGATTTATCCCTTCTTTTAAATCAAATTGCTTAGGACTCGTTACAAAATAACCTAGGTAACGCATAATTATGTTAGAAGTTAATCGAGCTGCTTGCTTGTGGAAATGGTTGAGTACAGTCTAAAAAATTACCTATGATATTTCGCGGCGGGTCCATTAACTATCCCGCTGGAATCGTTGTTCTTAAAGAATTGCTTTGCTATGACTGTATGTGTACTCATAGGAAGTTATAAGCTGTTAGTTATTCCGTTCATATGAAATGGACGGAACAAAGCTATTTTTGATACACCCCTCCAGAGCTTTCTACATGCGTATTACTAGAAGCCACGTGCGGCTTCATAGCCAATCGTATAGGATGAGATTGGAGTATTTATCCATCCCTAAATAGCCGAGGCTTACAAACGGGTTCGGGATATGATAGTTAGACGCCAATTCAACATACCCTGAAAATTATCGCCCTACTTGACTATATAAAATAAAAGTTTATATCTCTTGCACCGAATATTCTATATATGTCAGATGTTACAAGAGACGAGTATGAAAAATATATACTTGAAAGAGCAGAAATCAATGCTGAAGCCAAAAGAGTTACTGAGAAAGTTATACAGTTTAGAAAAGCACTAATTGAAGCGAAGCGCCAAAATGGAATTATATCGGCGAATCAGATTCAGGCTATAGCAGCACAAGAATCGGATCCAATCGTGCGATCTGCTCTCGATGAAATAGTAAACAAAATAATCCAACCAAAAGTTAAACCGATTGATACCAAGAAAGGTTCCAAGAGATCGCTATTCGATCTGTTACCAAACTCTGGGAGGTGTTAACATCGTTGCAGTAGGATATGCTCATAGAACGAACTTCCTCAAGTTCAGGATATTAGAGGCGTTGCATAATTCGAAAGAACCTCTGACCACGAGGGATATTGAAAGAATAACAGGTGTTCAATACACCACGATATCTGCTGCCATGTCACGGTATCAGCATAAACGAAAACGAAGTGGCAAAATAATAAAACTGCCTTACATTAAGCGGTTAGTGAAAAAAGGTCCTAACGGATTATACCGATATAGAATAACAAAGAAAGGTATAGACGCATATGCCGACTATGCACAGCGAATCAAACGTGGGGTAGGTCTCAAACGAGTTGGTAAGTCTCAGCATATGGAAACGTATGATAGATCTCCACAGAACAAGATACGATCAGCGACTGACTTCGAACTACTACCCGAACAAATATTGCCATATTATGTTATAACCGAGGAAGGGAAACAATATCTCAGTAAGATAGAAGATGTGTTATACGTAGAAAGCCGAGTAAAGGAAGCCGTGAGTGGTGAAGCTTAACATTTTATTTTATAGACCTTTATAAGGATTTATAGTCTACAAACATTTTATTTTATAGACCTTTATAAGGATTTATAGTCTACAAACATTTTATTCTATAAAACTGCCTGAAATCGACTGATTAAAATAACACCCTTCTTTTTGAACATTTTATGCTATAAATTTGTACGGGCTGCAAAACTTTCCCTTTTCCTTATATTATATTTTGTGCCGATTTTTTGATTAATTTTGCTGGAAAAAGCATGTTCTAAGCATCGCGATTTTGCTTGCTATGAAAGGTATATAAAGCGCTATAAAGCAATATAAAATGTGTATAAAGCAATATAATTTTTCGCAGTCACCCACATCTACCATATCCCGGACAGTACATATATACAATCTCTCCTACAACACTGCCACATGGCACCAAGTCACCCGCACTTTAAATTTGATTAGGAAGCCATAAATCTTATATAGAAGCAGTTCTATATTTAACTTAGTAAGTTCCTAAATACTTTTTTATTTAGACTGATTGCTATAGCTGGCGCTTTTTAGTAGGTTCCGCCATTTCAAAAACTTTTTTATAATAGAGAGATACAAAAGAGATAAGCTTTACAGGCTGTTTATAGGGATTCTGGTTTACATTTTTTTGCCAGATCCGTTACCTAAAAAATGTGTTTGAGGAAACAGAATTATGTCAGAAGAGAACCGTGTCGGCGGTAAGATACGTCATCTTAGAGAAGCCCAGGATATGACTGTTGAAGAACTGGCCGAAGCCAGTCAGAGCAGCGTGGAGTTAATCCAGCAATTAGAAAACGGAGCCCTAGTTCCGTCCTTAACCCCTCTTTTAAAGATTGCTCGGGCTTTAGGCGTCCGTCTCGGGACTTTTCTAGACGACATGCCCCAGAGCGGGCCTGTAGTGGTAAGAGCAGGGCTATCCGAAAATGTGGTCCGTTTTTCCGGAAAGACCGAGAGACCAAAGAAGAGTGCTCTTGAGTTTTACGCTCTTGCCTCGGATAAAGCAGACCGCCATATGGAGCCTTTCATCATTGACATCCATCCCTCTCCTGAGGAAAGCCACAAACTCTCTTCTCATGAAGGGGAGGAGTTCATCTACGTCCTTTCCGGAGAAATTGAAATCTTCTACGGCAAGGATGTTCACAGGCTGAGTGTCGGAGACAGCATCTATTACGATTCCATTGTCCCTCATGACCTCCATGCAGCGGGAACAGAAGATGCCCGAATAATGGCTGTAGTCTATGCTCCTCTCTGAGAGCCTCAGTTGAGTAGGTAAGAGAGTAAGACTGTGACTTCAATGGCAGAAGTTTTGATTAAATAATTGGTAATTGAGTACAGATATTAAAAGCTAGGGAATCCAGAATGTTCAGTATAAATGTTAGTCCGCGCTTTGGAGATATTGATGGTCTGGGGCATGTAAACAATACAGTCCTTCCAGTCTGGTTCGAAACGGGAAGAAACTCCATTTTCAGGCTTTTCTCACCGGACCTTAACCTTAGCCCTGATGTGTGGCACCTGATTCTTGTAAGAACTGAGTTTGATTTTGTGAACCAGATGTATTTCAGGTCCGATGTGGAGATCAGGACCTTTGTTGCAAAGATCGGTAATAGTTCCTTTACTGTCGGGCATGAAGCCTGGCAGGAAGGGGAACTCAAGGTCAAAGGCCAGGCAGTACTGGTCTATTACGACTTCAAACTCCAGAAAGCGTTCCCCCTTCCGGAATCTATCCGCGAGGTCCTTAAAAGGCATATGTTCCCTTCAATGGACGCCTCCCCGGTGGACGCAGAAACGGATACGGATTCTCCCTGCTCGATTTAAATATACTTCAGGAACGCCCTTGACTGGCCTGGATATAAAACCCCCATTCATAAGCTTGAAGTTTCTGAAAGTAGTCCAGAAAAAGAGGCTGAAACCATGCATCTTATAGAAGATTCTCTAGGAGAATACTTTGAAAAACAGGTAGCTATAGACCCTGACCACGAGTTTATCATTTATCCGGACCGTAACCTGCGTTTTACTTACGGTCAATTCAATGAAAGGGTAAACAACCTTGCAAAAGGGCTGCTTGCAATCGGGATAAAAAAGGGAGATCATGTAGGGATCTGGGCAAAGAATGTCCCTGATTGGCTTACCTTCATGTTTGCCACCTCTAAGATCGGGGCAGTGCTCGTTACGGTAAATACCGCCTACAAGAGCCATGAAGTTGAGTATGTGCTCAAACAGTCAGATATGAAGGCACTTGCTCTTATCGATAGTTTCAGGGACGTTGATTACCTGAATATTATCAATGAACTGGTTCCTGAGCTAAAAAGTTCCGAAAGAGGGCGCCTGAAAAGTAAAAATTTCCCATGCCTGAAGAGCGTAATTTATGTTGGGCAGGAAAAGCACAGGGGAATGTACAACACCAGCGAGCTAATGCTCCTTGGCAGCCATTATCCGGACGACGAGCTTAAAGAGATTATGGCAAATGTTCGCGGGGATGATGTGGTCAACATGCAGTACACCTCAGGGACTACCGGTTTTCCGAAAGGCGTTATGCTGACCAGCAAAAATATCCTGAATAACGGGCTCTCCATTGGCGACCGCCAGAAATTCACCCATGAAGACCGGCTCTGCCTGCCCGTACCTCTTTTCCACTGCTTTGGAATCGTGCTCGGGGTTATGGCTGTCCTGACCCACAGGGCAACGCTTGTTATGCTTGAGGTTTTCGACCCCCTGCTTGTGCTTGCTGCAATCCAGAAAGAGAAGTGTACCGCACTTTACGGCGTACCTACGATGTTCATTGCCGAGTACACCCATCCCATGTTTGATATGTTCGACCTCTCTTCCCTGAGGACCGGGATTATGGCTGGTTCTACCTGCCCCGTGGAAGCCATGAAAAAGGTCGTAAAAGATATGCACTGCCATCAGATCACGAGTGTCTACGGGCTTACGGAAGCATCTCCGGGAATGACCCAGACAACTATCGACGATCCCGTAGAACTCAGAGTTGAGACCGTGGGAAAGTCCTTCCCTGGCGTTGAAGTCAGAGTGGTTGACCCATCCACAAATGAGCCAGTGCCTCCTAACACAGTAGGAGAGCTCTGCTGCCGTGGATATAATATCATGAAGGGTTACTACAAGATGCCGGAAGAAACTAAAAAAGTGATCGATGAAGAGGGCTGGCTGCACAGTGGAGACCTTGGGACCTGTGACGAAAAAGGTTATTACAGGATCACCGGACGCATAAAGGACATGATCATCCGGGGCGGGGAAAACATCTATCCCCGGGAAATTGAAGAGTTCCTGCATGCTATGCCCGGAGTCAAAGATGCCCAGGTTGTTGGTATACCCGATAAGAAATACGGGGAACTCGTAGGAGCCTTTGTTATCCCCGAAAAAGGTGCAGACCTTACGGAAGCCGATGTCAGGGACTATGCTATAAGCAAGATCGCACGCTATAAGGTTCCGAAGCATGTCTTCATAGTAAATGAGTACCCTCTGACCGCAAGCGGTAAAATCCAGAAATACAAGCTCAAAGAACTGGCTTTGGAGCTTCTGAAAAATAGAGAGACAAACGGCAACTAATTCAGTACTATCGACCTTCGGGTCGATTTCTTTTTTATTCGAATTAAAACTCAAAAAGCAGTTTTCAGGTTTTTTCCTTTTTCATTAGTGCTTTTCCGTTTCCCAATCTTGATAAGCTTTTTCTCTGGTATCAGTTTCGATACTGATACCCACTTCGAAACTGTCTGCTATATATGATTTGGTATCACATATCAACTAGTATCCTAATGATAGTAGTATCAAATATATACTCCACTTGGGCGCTGCAAAAAATATTGAAAACCCGCAGAAAACATTGAAAAGAAAGGGAAAATTGGAAATTAACTGTGCAAATTAGCTGTGCAAATTAGCTGTGCAAATTATCTGTGTAAACAGATTTGAGGTGGATAAAATATGTTCTGTAATCAATGCGAGGAAGCACTTAACGGAAAAGGCTGTACGAAAAACGGAGTATGCGGAAAGAAGGGAGAAGTTGCGGATCTTCAGGACAAATTACTCTATGTCCTTAAAAGTATCGCATATTATAACCAGAAAGCAAGGGCTGAAGGCCTTAATGAAGAAACAACCGACAGGTTTGTGCTTGACAGCTTCTTTTCTACCCTTACAAATACCAATTTTGACGGGAAACAGATCGAATCCTTTATTCAGAAAGGGTTTGAACTGCGCGACGGTATTAAGGCAAAACTGCCCGCTGAGCTGGCATCCTCAGAAAAAGCCCTGCCTGCCTTGGCTACAGTAACTCCTGAAAACATAGATCGTCCGGATGTTGCTGTCCACTCAACTGCGGATGAAGATGTCAGGTCTCTTCGTGAACTTCTGACCTACGGAATGAAGGGGCTGGCGGCTTATGCTCATCATGCCTATATCCTCGGGTATAAAGACGAATCAATTTTTGAGTTCATAGAAAAAGGGCTGGTTTCTACCACAGATGACAGCGTGGGAGTAGAAGCTCTAATCGGCCTGGTTCTGGAATGCGGGCAGAAAGGCGTCTCAACCCTTGCCCTGCTAGACAAAGCAAACACCGAAACTTACGGAAACCCTGAGCCGACGGCAATCAACATCGGTGTGATAAACAGGCCCGGAATCCTCATAAGTGGACATGACCTGTGGGACCTTGAACAGCTCCTTGAGCAGACGAAGGGCAGCGGAATCGATGTCTACACCCATGGGGAGATGCTTCCTGCAAACGCATACCCGGCTTTCAAGAAGTACGACAACTTCGCAGGCAACTACGGGAACGCCTGGTGGAAACAGAACGAAGAGTTCGAAAAGTTCAACGGCCCGATCCTGATGACTACCAACTGTATAATCCCGCCAAAGGACTCCTACATTGGCAGGATCTACACCACAGGGGTCGTGGGCTTTGAAGGGGTAACCCACATCTACGAAAAAGAAGACGGTACAAAGGATTTCTCCGCCTTCATCGAACAGGCAAAGACCTGCAAACCCCCCGAGCAGCTGGAAAGCGGGACAATCATCGGAGGCTTTGCGCATGTGGCAGCTCTCTCGGTTGCGGACAAAATCATAGACGCCGTAAAAACCGGAAAGATCAGCAGGTTCATGGTCATGGCAGGCTGTGATGGCAGGCACAAGGAAAGGGTCTACTATACTGAGTTTGCAAAAGCCCTCCCCAAAGACACCGTGATCCTGACCGCGGGCTGTGCCAAATACCGGTACAACAAGCTGGATCTCGGGGACATCGGAGGAATCCCAAGAGTGATCGATGCCGGGCAGTGTAATGACTCTTACTCGCTTGTGGTAATAGCCCAGAAGCTTGCAGAAGCTTTTGGCCTGAAGGACATAAACGACCTGCCGATTTCCTACAACATCGGCTGGTACGAGCAAAAAGCCGTGCTCGTGCTGCTCGCCCTCCTGAGCCTCGGCGTAAAAGATATCACTCTCGGCCCTACGCTTCCGGCCTTTGTCTCTCCGAACGTCCTTAAAGTGCTGGTCGAAAACTTCAATATCAGGCCGAACGCAACCGTTGAAGAAGACCTGAAGGTTCTGCTGAAACTCCCGGAGCCCGCGGAAAAACCAGAAACTCCGAAAAAACCTGAGGAAAAACCAAAAAACCCGCAGAATTCCCCGAAAAAGACACAGGATAACCAGAAGCAACAGGATAACCAGAAGCCACAGAACAACCAGAAGAGCTCGCAGAATTCCGAAAAGAAGCTGGAAAAACCTGTAGAAAAGCCGGAAACAAAAGCAAGAAAATCCTGGCTCAGCAGCATACCGTTTATTCGTAAATTTTTAAGGTAAGAGGGGAATTAAAAACCTCTTACTCAGCTATTTTTCTTTAAGTTGAATACCCCATTGCTTGCAGCGGGGTGTGCCAACGCAAATTTTATACCCTGAAAAGTGAATGAAATAAGTTAAAATGGAAAATATTTGAAAATACATAGAGAGGTGAACTAAATGAATAGATTTGAGTATTGTTATTTAACGACTGGTAGGTCATATGAAGACGTATACACTCTCAAATTCTCTAATAGTCAACCAATCTCTCTAAGCGGAAAACTACTTCCCGATGTTTTGGATCAATTAGGAAAAGATGGCTGGGAAATGGTTGGATTTGACTCTCTAGAAGGTGGTCATTTTATTTTTTTCAAGAGAGAACTAAGAGATACTGATGAGGGATACATTGGAGCTAAGGGATAATTACTATTCGGTTTGAATTTTGTAGCAAAACCAACCGGTGATATTACCTGGTAGAGATGCAAACACCTTATTCTGCACACCTCTGAGAGCGTGTCTTAAAATTAAATTTGATTTTACAATTGGGACCGGACTTACGCATTTGAACTGAAAAACGGTAGAATTTAACTGTTAAATGTCTAAAGTGTAAGTTTTAACTATGATGTCTTATGCGTTTGATATTATATATCGAGCGAGTAAGTAAGATGTAATAAATTTACGATCTGAATTTAAAATCAACAATGCCCACTATCCAAATGTAGAACTGGTTTGAATTTTAAGACAGCCTCTTAAAAGATTGTTGTTATTTTCCGTAGGATCAGGACCAGAACAATAATTGATAATGATAACGTTTTTTATACAGGCCTTCCATGTTCTTAAGGATGGGGATATCCTTGATAGATCAGAGAGCTGCAGATCCTTAACAGGGCACCAAAGGCTTTTCGGATTAGATGCCAGACCTTAAAGGCCTTTCCTGGCCATGACAGGCCTGATAGACCGAGACTGTGAATCGATACAATTTTAAAAGCTAAATCCTGAAGAGCAGAAGATATCTTCCTAACATGGTAATGTTTATTTTAGTTCACAATTGAGAAAGGGCAAACAAAAATCGTGGTGAAGGAAAAGAGGTTGAGGCATGTCTGACCTTAAAGAAGCTAACTTTAAAGCGGGTAACTTTGAAAAGGCTAACCTTAAAGGAGCTAACCTTAGAGGGGCTGATCTTCTAGAGGCTAACCTTGAAAGGGCTAACCTTGAAAAAGCTAATCTTGAGGGGGCTAACCTTAAAGGAGCTAAACTTGAGTGGGCTAAGCTTGAAAAGGCTAACCTTGAAAGGGCTAACCTTGAGGGGGCTAACCTTAAAGGAGCTAAACTTGAGTGGGCTAAGCTTGAGGGAGCTAACCTTAGAGGAGCTAACCTTAAAGAAGCTAACCTTGAGTGGGCTAAGATTGAAAAATCTAACCTTGAAAGGGCTAACCTTGAAAGAGCTAACCTTGAAAAGGCTCATCTTGAGTGGGCTAAGCTTGAGGGAGCTAACCTTGAGGGGGCTAAGCTTGAAAAGGCTAAGCTTGAAAAGGCTAAGCTTGAAGGGGCTGATCTTAAAGGAGCTAACCTTAAAGGGGCTAACCTTGAGGGGGCTAACCTTGAGGGGGCTAATCTTGAGGGAGCTAACCTTGAGGGAGCTAACCTTAAAAGGGCTTACCATTTATCACTTGACCAGCTTTCTAAAGTGAAAACACTTTATGATACAAAATTAGACGAAGAACTCTTCATACCACTAAAAGAGAAATATCCTGCCCTTTTTGAAGTACCTGATTACGATGAATGACCGGATATTTCCAAAACTTCCAAATGGTATAGATATCAACCGTTTTAAGACGCGTTTAAAATATCTCTAATGTTGATAGCCATATTTTAAACGTTCAACAGAGAGGCCGAAAATTAACCTTTACTTTTTTATGAGGGCTTAATTATTATGGTTCTTCGCTGTTTTTTATGGGTTGAAAATAATTCCTTAGTTATAATGTAGCCCGGTCAAAAAGAGAAACATCAAGCTTGAATGTGATTTTCAACAACAAATGTTTTTAAATTTTAGATCTACTACTTCAACATTTAGGGGATGAATGTAAATTACCCACTCGAAACAGCGAAGAGCCATTATGGTGGATATTTGACAGCTAGAGCTCTTATTATACCTAATGTCAACAGCAATATCGATAGGCCTAAAATAAATTGATAATCAAATCTTTGGGCATATACCCCTGCCGCGATTTCACGCATGACTATTAAAATCGTAGCGTCGGTTACATATGTAATTCTGATTTCTTCATGTTCACGAAAATCAACAAAAGTCTTGAAAAGGTCAATAAGAACAAAAATTGTGAGGACACTGGAGACTATCTGACCAAAACCACCTCCAAGAGTCCCGAATAAAATTGATTTGATGTCCAGGAGGATATTTATCACCCCCGCAAGTAGCGCCAGTAGCAGTATATAAAGGATGATAATAGTGATCAAATCAATTATCTTTTTAAATATTTTATTCTGATCTATCATGAATATTTTATAATGAGCTCTCATTTAACTCCCCCTCAATAAAAAATATTATGATTTCTTAAATTCCAGTTTGATATATTTGTGCTCCTATAATATTGAGTTAATATTATAGGAGCCTTCCCAAAACCAATTTGATTTTCAAATCAAACAGGCCTATGAAGAGCTTATTTGATATTTCCGAAAAACGCAAGAGAATATTATCTATTAGAACAAGAGAATACTATCTGTTAAATTATCTGTTAGAGATATTATCTATTTAGTCCTTTTTGAAGAATTTAAAGATTTAAGACATTATTGGAAAAACGGCAACGAATGTACCTGACGTGAGAAGGGAATCTAATTGAGTTACTTTTTAGGGAGAGATTGCATTAGAGGTGAGTAAAAATAATTTGGGAAATTTTCCAACCCCTTGGCCAATGGTAAGAGGGCATGGGTATTCGCCTGGAAGTATTTTTTTACTAAGGTTAAGGCTTAAAAAATACATCCGTCTAGTGGAAAACTCCCTGGATTTCATCTATCTTTATGAGTTCAAACCTGTCCAAGATTATGTGCGTAAACCTGGCAGCTACTTCCATCATCTAGTACACACATGAAGGGCATTACAACGATTCAGTTTCAGGCATGAAAGGATGCGATAATATGATCAAAAAAAAGGAAGCTACAGGCAAAGAGGAAAAGCTGCATACTGCACAAGAAACTTCCATTAGTAAACTCCCTGTCCCGGATGCAGACTCGAATAAATCCCCAAAAGAGGACTTTCCCATCGTGGGCATAGGCGCATCGGCTGGTGGGTTGGCTGCGTTCGGGAATTTCTTTTCAGCTATTCCCGACGACACCAATCCCGGCATGGCGTTTATCCTGGTGCAGCACCTGGACCCTAACCACAAGAGCATCCTCACCGACCTGATCGGGCGTTATACACGGATGCCGATTTACGAGGTCAAGGACGGGATGGTTGTCCATCCTGACTGCGTCTACGTCATTCCGCCTAACCACGACATGATTTTTCAGGATGGTGCACTGCAGTTGCTGGAACCGGTCGAGCCGCGCGGCCATCGTCTTCCGATTGATTTATTCTTCAGATCCCTGGCTCAGGGCAAGCAAGAGCTGGCCATTGGCATCGTACTCTCGGGTACCGGCAGCGACGGCACACTGGGAATGCGTGCGATCAAGGCCGAGGGCGGCATGTTGATGGCGCAGACCCCCAAATCCAGCGAGTACGACGGCATGCCGCGCAGCGCCATTGCCACAGGCCTGGTAGACTACATCCTGGAGCCTGCCGAGATGCCGGCCCAGCTCATTACCTATGTCACCCAGGCCTTTGGAAAAAGACCCCATGCGGTCCTCAAGGCCGAAGACGCGATGAAAAAGATATTCAACCTGCTGCGCGCCCAGAACGGCCACGATTTTTCCCATTACAAGCAGAACACCATCAGCCGCCGCATCGATCGGCGTATGGCCATCCAGAATATCAAGAGTGTAGATGAGTATGTGCGTTATTTAGAGCAAAAACCTGCCGAAGTGAAGGCACTCTTTCACGACCTTTTAATCGGCGTCACCAGTTTCTTCCGCAATCCAACGGCGTTCGAGGCACTCCTGGAGAAAGTCATCCCGCATCTCTTTACCGACAAGCACCCGGATTCAACGATACGGATCTGGGTGCCCGGCTGCTCCACAGGTGAGGAGGCCTATTCTATCGGCATCCTGCTCCAGGAGCAGATGGAAATGTTGAAGCAAATATTCAAGGTACAAATCTTTGCAACCGATATTGACAGCCGGGCCATCGGAGAAGCCCGCAGCGGCGTCTATCCCGCCAGCATCTCCATCGATATCTCACCGGAAAGGCTGGAGCGCTTCTTTACCCAGGATTCAAGCGGCAGCTACTGCATTCGGAAAAGTATCCGTGACATGATTGTTTTTTCTGAGCAGGACATTATCAAAGACCCACCGTTCTCCAAACTTGACCTGCTCAGCTGTCGCAACTTGCTGATATATATGGACAGGGAACTGCAGAAGAAGCTCATCCCCCTCTTCCACTACGCATTGAACCCGGGCGGATTTCTCTTCCTTGGTCCCTCCGAGACCGTGGGTGAGTTCGATAACTTTTTTGACACGCTGGACCGCAAGTCGAAGCTGTATCGCAAAAAGGATGTTAGCAGTGGACGCCCTCCCATAGGGACACTTATGCCATCAAGACCGGAAAGCAGGGAGATCCAAAGACCATCCGGCAAGGCTCCTAGCGAAAGCAAACCTCAGCTGCGCGAGCTGACCGAACAGACGATGCTGCAACATTACGCTCCGGTCGGTGTGCTCGTCAACCAGCGAGGTGACATCCTCTATCTTCATGGCCGTACCGGCATGTACCTGGAACCGGCTCCTGGTGAGGCTGGCCTGAATATCCTGAAGATGGCTCGCGAGGGATTGCGGCAGGAGTTGGCCACGGACCTGTACAAAGCCGCGGTCAATAAAGAGCCGGTATTCCACCCCGGGTTGCGGGTCAAAACCAATGGTGACTTCACTACAGTCAATCTGGCACTACGACCTGTGGCGTCAGACCCTGCCGCCGCCACCGGGCCAAACCTGTTTCTGGTCACCTTTGAAAAACCGCCGGAGGGGGAGCAGAGCAAAACCGGGAAGACCACCGCCATAGGTGCCGGGGAAAGCGCCTTTGAGAGCGCAATGGTAGGTGACGCGCGCATCTTAGAGCTGAAGCGGGAACTGCAGATTAAGGAAGAACATCTCAAAGCTTCCAATGAAGAACTGGAGACCTCCAATGAAGAACTCAAATCCTCCAACGAAGAGATGCAGTCAATCAACGAGGAACTGCAATCCACCAACGAGGAGCTGGAGACTTCCAAGGAAGAACTGCAGTCAGTCAACGAGGAATTGGCTACGGTCAATACCGAACTGGAAAAAAAGGTGTCCGATCTGTCGCAGGCAATTAACGATATGAACAACCTGTTAGCCGGCACGGGTATAGGTACTATTTTTGTGGACCATCAACTGCGCATCCTGCGCTTCACTCCTGCCGTTACACAGGTAATCAATCTGATTCCGACCGATGTGGGACGGCCGGTTGGGCACATTGTCTCAAACCTGTTGGGCTATGCCCGTTTGATAGAAGATATAAAGGAGGTGCTGGACAGCCTAGTACCCAAAGATATTGAAGTCCAGGCCCGGGAGGGCTCGTGGTACCTGCTGCGCATCCGGCCCTATCGCACACTTGAAAACGTAATCAAGGGAGCGGTGATTACCTTTACTGATATTACCGAGATGAAGCGGGCAAGGGAGATTCTGAAGGAATCCGAGACCATACGCCGCCTGGCAGTGGTAGTGCACGACGCGGGCGATGCTATAACGTTGCAGGATATGGAAGGTCGCATCCTGGCATGGAATCCGAGGGCTGAGAAGATTTACGGCTGGAGAGAAGCCGAGGCACTGACGATGAATATTAGCAGCCTGATTCCGGTGAACCGGAAAGAAGAAGAGTTGGGCACACTGAAGAAGCTTATCCACACTGAAGTTCTGGAACCTTACCGCACACAGCGGCTCACCAAAGACGGCCGGATAATGGATGTGTGGCTGACCGCCACCTCATTGGTGAATGAAGCCGGGGAGGTATATGCCATTGCAACTACGGAGAGGGAAATCAAACCAGAAAATACGAAGAAGGAAGACCACGACTAAAAAAGGGACCTGTTCGGGCCGGTGGCTGACCTTCACAAGAGAGTGGAGGAGATAGCCCTAATAAAAACAACTCAGGTGCCGGAAAATCTGGATTCGCTGTCTTTGAAGATGGCGAAACAGGTACCCCACGAGCTGCGGGTGCATTAGATCAAGTTAAGATTTAATGGGCAAATTTTTGGGAGCCCATTCTCTTTACTTGTTGTCTATTTATTATGTTTTTCAGTTTTGCAGGAGTTGGCAATTACATGTTTTTGAAAACTCCAAATCAACATCAATAGGCTGTTTTTTGGTGCGTTGGGTAGTTGCCATATACCAGGTATAAGAATGTTGCGTTATATGCAGAGGTGACTATAAATGATTGAGCTGATCCAAAAATCCATTTTTATTCTTATCATCATAATTATTCAGGATTGTTTTCATGATCGTAAGCTCGATTGGTCACTTAAAATACTAGATCCAAAGAAGCAAATTTTGAATTTTGGGATCGGCTCATTAAAATCTTTAGGACTTACGCAGTTGAACCAAAAACCAGTTGCATGAGACACCAAAGAGTCTAACTAATAATGTTCTTGGTAAGGTTTCACGTGCTTGTTTTTTCATCACAAGTGCGTAACTTCTAATCTTATGAATGAACTATTATATGTTAAAAGAGTAAACTTACGAAATACACTTTAAACATAAACTGAATGCACTTTGTTCAGTTTATGAAGTGTTGTTTTTTATTGCGAGAACTATAATATACAAAATAGGATCGGGAGGGTGAGTCGTTGATCAAATCTGAAAAAACAAGCACACTCCACCCGTGTTTGGAAAAAAGTAGAGAGATTCTTATGCTTACGGTTTTCGGTAACTGACTCCCAAAACCCAAAACAGCGAAGAGCCGAAATTGTGAAACGTGGAGAGGGGAGGCAGGGCACACATACCATGAGAAAACGAAATTTTTGCCTTTACATCCTCAAGTCGGAGAAGGTGTAAAATGAGAGAAAGCCTGAGAAAATCTGGCATTGATATTATTGGAGACGTGTCCTGGGGAACCCATTTCTGTCAATTTTACCAGACAAAAGAAGATTTGGTGGACACACTGGCCCCATATTTCAAGGCCGGGCTGGAAAATAACGAATTTTGTATGTGGATCGTATCACAACCCTCGGAAGTAGAAGAGGCAAAAGAAGCCCTTAGAAGGGCTGTTCCTGATTTTGATGTTTATCTGGAGCGAGGGCAAATAGAAATTTTTCCCTACACTTACTGGTATTTAAAAGAGGGCAATTTCGATTCGGAGAGAGTCTTAAATGGCTGGGTTGAAAAACTCAACCAGGCCCTGACTAATGGCTATGACGGTCTGAGGTTGGGAAATTCTTTCCGGCTGAAAAAAAAGGATTGGAGTGATTTTGATGATTATGAGGAACAGGTAAACGATGTCATTGGCAATTACCGGATGATTGCTCTCTGTACATATCCTCTCGACTGGTGCAACGTAGCTGAGATCATCGATGTGGTCATCAACCACCAATTTGCTTTGATCAAAAGGGAAGGAAAATGGGAACAGATAGAAAGCTCCAGGCGCAAGAAAGCAGAAGAGAAAATTCAGAATCTGGCGAATATTGTGGAATATTCGAACGATGCCATTATAATCAAATCCCTTGATGGCATCATTACCAGCTGGAATAAAGGTGCAGAGCAAATTTATGGTTATTCATCTGGAGAAGTTCTGGGAAAGCCCATATCCATTCTGGAGCCATCCATATTAGTTGAAGAAACAGAAGAATTGGCTGAACTGATTAAACAGGGAGATAAAATCCACAATTATGAGACTCTACGGTTAAGAAAGGATGGTAGGATAATAAATGTCTCACTAACTATTTCTCCGGTTTTTGATGCATCCGGAAAGCTGACCGATATCTCGGTTATTGCTAGAGATATAACCAAAAGTAAAATAGCAGAAGAAAAACTTCGGAAAAACGAGGAAAGATACAGGATTGCCACAGAGCAGACAGGACAGGTGGTATATGAGTACGATTTAAGAACAGATAAGAGCAGCTGGGCAGGTGCCATAGAAGAAGTTACAGGGTATAGTTTTGAAGAAATCCATAAGCTTGGCAAGGAAGTCTGGATTAAAAATATCCATCCCACAGATATGAATCGAGGGGATGAGAAATTTCAGAGTGTGAGAAATACCGGAGGCAGATTTAAGGAAGAATTAAGGTTGAGAAAAAAAGATGGAACTTGCATTTATATAGAAAATAATGGAGTCTGGCTTACGGATTATGAGGGTCAGCCTTACGGGACTATAGGAGTACTGAAAGATATTTCAGAGAAAAAACTTGCCAGTAAAAAACTTCAAGAAAGTGAAGAACGATATCGTACAGCAGCCGAACAGACCGGGCAGGTTATATTCGATTTCGATCTCGAAACACATGAAGTCAGCTGGGCAGGAGCTATACGGGAAGTAACAGGGTACGATCCGGAAGAGTTAGAGAATTTAGATAAATCGGTTTGGATAGAACATGTGCATCCTGAAGACAGGATGGAACTGCTTGAGAACCTGATGAAGTCTTTTGAGGAAGATAAAAAATTTCAGGTAGAATTCAGGTTCAGAAAAAAAGATGGCAACTACCTCTATGCCGAAAACTATGGAGTCTGGCTAAAAAGTGACGACGGAAAGGTATACAGAGCCATAGGAGTTATTAAAAATATTACGGAATGGAAACTTGCAATAAAAAACGTTGAAGCGAGTGAGAGGAAATACCGCTCTTTCATACAGAATTTCCATGGGATTGCTTTCCAGCTTGATGAAAACTTTGTTCCTCTATTTCTGCATGGTGCTGTTGAAGAGATCACCGGGTATAGCGAAGAAGAGTTTATGTCCTGGATTAAGTGGAAAGACATAATCCATCCGGAAGACCTGTCTTTCGTTCTCAAAGAAGAGGAAAAGATTCAAAGTTCTCAATCCATTGGTTACGAAGAAACCGAATTTCGTATAAAGCACAGGGATGGAAGAATCAGATGGGTTAATGAAATCTACCAGAAAATTCAGGGAAAGGATGGAAAGCCGGAATTCTATCAGGGTACGATTTATGATGTGACCGAAAGAAAAGAGACAGAAAAGTTCCTTTCGAATATCGAAACTGCCCGTAAAAAAGAAATTCACCATCGGATCAAGAATAACCTGCAGGTAATCTCCTCCCTGCTGGATCTCCAGGCTGAAAAATTCAACAACAGAGAATGTGTAAAGGGTTTGGAAGTCCTGGAAGCCTTCAGGGAAAGTCAGGACAGAGTAATATCAATGGCTCTTATCCATGAGGAACTGTACAAAGGTGGAGGGCTCGATACACTGAACTTTTCGTCATATGTTGAGGAACTCACTAAGAATCTTTTCCAGACATACAGGCTTGGAAATGCCAGTACAAGCTTAAATATGAATCTGGAAGAAAACATTTTCCTTGATATGGATACTGCAGTCCCATTAGGTATAATCATCAACGAACTTGTTTCAAACTCTCTCAAACATGCATTTGCCGACAGAGATAATGGGATAATTCAAATCAAACTTTGTAGAGAAGACTCCCAGGAAAGCAAAGACAATAGAGCAGGAAGCAATAATGAGGGCTTAAAGGGCACCAGTTTTATTCTGACAATATCAGATAACGGAATAGGTATGCCTGAAAGTTTTGATCTGGAAAATTCCGAAGGTCTTGGCATACAACTGGTAACTACCCTTGTAGACCAGTTAGAAGGTGGATTTGAACTGAAAATAGACAACGGAACGGAATTCACTATAAGGTTTACAGCAGCGTAAAAGGAGCAAGGATACTAACCATTTCAAGAGTCGTTACTTTATGACCTTCTTAACCTTCAGGTTTTTTGCCACTCTCTTTGCGGCTACTTTTAGGATTTGGTTTTTCTTAAACAAAAAGTCAATAGAAAAAGGAAACTAAAGAGAAGTTAAGGGAAAAAACTGAAGAGATAATCCGGCAAAAAGCCTGGAAACTCTTTAATTTTTAACTCAGGTTTCAGTTCTTTCCACCTTTCAAGTATATCAGGCAGCTCTTTAGGTCGCTCATTAAGGTGCTTTTCAAGTTTTTTCATATGAAGGGAGCCTGAAAGCCTCTATATCCCAGTTAGCCTTTTTTGCCCCTGCCTGATACACGCTTTCCAGGAAATCCAGCACCTTCTGCTCAGGAGCCTCCGCTTCCCTGATGCTGTTATACATGAGAAGGGCAAGCCCGGATTCAGGACTCCAAAAAGCTTCTTTAGGGCTCAGCGGCTCGTCCATAAGCCCTTCGGGCTGCGGGTGCATAAAAGCGTAAAAAGCCGGCTCCCTTACATTCGGGTCCCCTGCCCAGAATCCGAAGCCGATTATCTCATGCGAAGAAGATTCACGTTCAACTACACCTGCTCCCTCTCTCACAGGGACAGCTCTACCCGAAAACCGGGAAAGAGAGAGGTCAACGTGGTGCCAGAAGAAAGCCACAGGAGAACTTTTCCCTATAAACCGGCCCCTGAAAACCTGAAAGATCGAATCGACCTGTACAAGGACCTGCCAGAACCTCTTCACATACTCTTCATCATATGTCGCATGCGTTTCATCCGTTGCAAAAGGCTTGGTGCTTATGGCAGGTACGTCATAAGGGACCGCCCTGATCTCTGCAGTAATCCCGAGGTCTTTCAGGCATGAAAACACATTTTCATAAAACTCAGCCACGGAAAGTCCCTTCAGGGGAATGGTCCTGGAAGCCCACTCATTTGTTTCGATCCTTAAAACATGGTTCTTGAAATCAAACTCCATCTCAAAAGTTATGCCCCTGTAAGGAATTGGCCCGGTCGTAAGCCCGCGCACCGAGACATAAAAAGGCACGTGCCACCAGTGGTTCTTTTTCGGAAACAACCCGAGCCTTATTTTCCCCACGATCTGCAGAAACAGGTGCAGCGTGTTCTTCGTATCTTCCCATTCTTCAATGGGCAGAGGCGGAAAACGTAGATTTTTGACATTACTGTTCATATACTATCCCCTTCAAGGAGTCTCCATCAGTAAACTATAGTAAAGTTACTGGGAGCTTAAAATAAAATCATATGGGTTATTATATATAAACAGGTCAATTTTAACGGCAGGAAGTTTTCCTCCCACTACAATAGAAATCAATTTTTAAACTTTAAACAGCGATTTTACAGATTTTGCCGCTTGAATTGATCGAACTTCTTTCACGGGGATTTTGAGTGTTCCACATACTCTACTACCGCCCCGTCCGGATGTCTTACTGTCATATTCCTGCCGGTCGGAACCTTCACCGGCCCCCGGATAATTTCTGCTCCTTTTTCTTCCAGATAAGCCCTGGAATCATCGAGGGAATCAACAAGAAATGTAGCCTGCGTGCTTCTGAAAGGTTTCAGAGCTTCATCCGAGCCGGCTATTAGCAAAATGTCTCCTACCTGAGCCAGTTCCAGGCCGATTTGAGGGATCTTAAAACGCATGGTTGCGGGGGTGCCAAGTAGTTCTTCGTAGAATTCGAGGGCTGGATTTAGGTCGGGAATGTAGAGGCGGGAGAGGGTTTTCAGGATTTTCATATTTTCACTCCATACTATGGAGCTAATATCGAGTTAAATTTATTCTTGATTGGTTGAACAATTCTCATTATTATATGGACAACCATAGGAAAGGTTCGAAAAATGTTAATCCTCTACCCTACGTCTCTGAATTTTTAAAAGACACTGATGCAGAACTGCAAATTCCTATTTTGAGAAACGAAACAGTAGCCGGACTGAAGGCCGAAAAAGGGCTTACGATTCTTGAAGAAAACAAGTTTATAAGTTCCAAAATTCCATCAGTTGGAGCTTGAAGAAAATATTTTAAAATCTCGTTTTTAACGGAAATTCTTCCGAAAAAAAGTATTATTAAGTTGTGGAAACCAGGGATTTGAGTCTGCCAATTACTAAATTCTTGTATTCGACTAACCTCGAAGTCCAGTAATATTCCCGGATTTCCCTGTCTTTTATTCTTTCTTCGCGTTTAATAAAGGGCCTTATATATCCCAGTAAAAAGGCTATTCCGGTATAGTGTGGTTTTTTCAGGGTGTAGTTAAACACATTCAGTAATATTAAGATTGGATTTTTATTTAGATAGTAAGCCATGTATCCGTTGTATTTGTATCCCTTCCACAAACCTTCTGCACTGCCTGTTAATCTTTTTTCTACCATCTGTATTTCGTTAAATCTTTGAATCTGCCAGCCCCTCATTATGGCTTTTATATTTGAGATTGAATCCGCAGAAGGTTCTAATGAAAAACCGTCAGTATCAAAAAAGCATTCTTTTGACCAGACTCTTCCGGTGCCTGATGGGAAGTTTTCAGCCTGTCCGGACAGCTTTAATTTTCCATCAATTTCATGGTATAGTCCTCCACTTGCAATACCTAACTTATTGCTGGATTCAAATTTATGCAATATCTTTTCAAAGTATTCTTTTTCCAGTACTGTATCCGCATCCATTGAAGCAATAAAACTATATCGGATTTTATGTCTGCCGCAATATTTTACAATAAAATCAAATCCGGATTTATATACATAAGATACGTGAAAAATTATGTCTCTCGGATGAGGCGGCAAACGTATAGTTTTTATCCAGGCATGTTTGGACACAAAGCTGTGTATTATTTTTGGAGAATTGTCAGTACTTCCATCATCAATAATCAACCAGAGAACAGGTTTTACAGTCTGGGAAATTACGGACTCGATTACCTCATGAAGATTCTTTTCTTCATCCTTAACAGGCGTTATCAAAACATACACAAATAATTCACTCTCCCCAACAACTAAAGAAATTTGCAAGGATATATAGTTGCCGTATTAAGGAGTTTCACCAGTTTCCAACGAATTTTATTCCGGAAGATGTATTCTTTTGTGCACACTTTAATAATGGCTTCAGAATAAGTTCAACAATAAAGTTATATTCCTTTGTCACATTGTCCTTATAGATATTTTTATGCAGACTATTAAATACCTTGCGAGAAATAGCGGGTTTTTGTTTCTTAACGGCATAACAACAAACATTCTCAGTTTCTTCGCCATGTTATACATTGCCCGTTACCTGGGCCCCGAGGACTACGGAATATATTGTTTTGCTTTTGCTTTTATCTATTTTTTCAGTTTCATCCCTGACCTGGGAGTCCATCAAATACTTGTAAGGGAGGCTGCAAAATATCCCGAAAAAGCAGGGAAACTGATCGGCAACGGGACGATAATAAAATTCTTCCTTGCGTTCGTAGCATTAACCTTAGCTTTTATTATTATAAATATCATAAATTTCCCTCCCTCCACAAAAAATGCATTGTATATAGTGTCTCTCGGACTGCTTATCAGCGGAACCGGAGCCTACGGAACTATATATGAAGCAAAATTGAGAATGGAATACTCTTTATTTTTCAACCTGATCAGCAGGGTCTTTCTTCTTACTTTTATTTTTCTGGCTGTTGCAAATCATTCGACACTTAATGTTTTTATCTTTGCCTCGGTTTCAGCCACCCTTATACATAATTTATTGATGATCATTTTCTCAAAAAAATTAGTTAAAGTATCCTTCGATGTTGATCTCTCTTTAATAAAACAGCTATTAAAAGAAGCTATTCCGATTGCAGTCGCCTCGGTCTTTACTGTTGTATATTTCAGGATTGATGTCCTTATGCTCTCCTTTTTACGGGGAGATGCTGAAGTCGGGTTTTATTCTGCTGCATATCGCCTTACGGATGCGCTTGTTTTCCTTCCGACAGCGTTTACAACTTCCACATTTCCTTTGATGTCAAAATATTTTAAGGATTCTTTTGATTCATTCAGTTTTGCATATGCCAGGACTTTTAAGTACCTTTTTGCAGCAGGTCTGCTGATTGCAGTCCTGGTAACCTTTACTTCGGAGAAAATCATTCTGACCTTTTACGGGCCCGAATATCAGAAATCAGTAATTGCGCTGCAAATCCTTATCTGGGCAACAGCTATCACGTTCATAAGTGTTCTTATCAGTTCCACATGCGTTTCGAGCGGGAATCAGCAAATAATCTCAAAGACAGCCATATTAGCCGCATTTCTAAACGTAATTTTAAACCTGATACTGATCCCTTCAAATGGCTACGTAGGTGCTGCTATCGCGACTGTATTTTCAGTATTCGGGTCAATGATTTTTGGGATTTTCTGGATTCATAAGAACCTTTTACACGAAAACCCGCTCAAAGGAGCCGTTTCTCCCCTTATAGGAGCAGGCGTGATATCTCTATTCATTATCCTGTTCAGGCCATATATGGATATCCTTATCCTCAGCGCTGCTTCCATCCCGGTTTTTGCTGCAGTCCTTTATTTCACCGGCTGGATAGACTCCGATGACAAAAACATTCTCTTAAAACTTATTTCCCGCACCACATCCTGATACAAAAAGATGAAGGGATTTCTAATAGCGCCAAAATAAATATTACTAACCTATCTCTTATTATCTGAATTCAGGTTTCAGGCCGATAGACCATAAAAAGGTTAGAAAAATGATAATTCTCGACCACCCCTACGTCTCCGAATTTTTAAAAGATACTGCTGCAGAGATGCAGATTCCTGTTTTAAAAAATGAAATGGCAACCGAAATAAATGCCAAAAAAGAGCTGAGGCTCCTTGAAGAAGCTGAGTTTATAAAATTAATAAAAGAAAAGGGTGAATGTTCCCTTTATTCCAACTCCGAAAACTCCCTTGGCTGGATTTCTGAAAATTTGGATTTTACAGGGCTGCCTGCAAAAATTGAACTTTTCAAGAACAAAATCAAATTCAGAGAACTGCTGGAAAGGATATATCCTGACTTCTATTTCCAGGGCGTTGATTTTGAAAAGCTGGATGAGATCCGGGTTGAGGATATCAAAAAGCCCTTCATCATAAAGCCCTCTGTAGGCTTTTTCAGCCTTGGGGTGTATAAGGTTTCAACTGATGGGGAATGGTTTTCAGTCCTTCAGCGCATAAAAGCCGAAGTCGAGGAAATTAAGGGACGCTATCCGGTGCAGGTTCTTGATACCGGGAAGTTTATTATCGAAGAAAATATCGAAGGAGAAGAGTTTGCGGTTGATGCTTACTTCAACAGTGCAGGAAAGCCGGTAGTCGTGAACATCTTCAAGCACATTTTCTCTTCGGAAAACGATGTTAGCGACAGGGTATACTTTACTTCAAAATCGGTTATAGAAACTTATCGGGAAGCTGTGGAAGACCTTTTGAAGGAAATAGGGAAACTGGCAGGGCTTAAGAATTTCCCCCTCCATATCGAGCTGCGGATAGGTAACGACAGGAGAATCCAGCCCATTGAGGTGAACCCCATGCGTTTTGCCGGCTGGTGTACAACAGATCTCGCCTATTTTGCATATGGGATTAACACTTACAGGTACTTCCTTAGGCAGCTTGAACCGGACTGGAAAAGGATTCTCGAAGGCAGGGAGGGAAAGAGCTTCTGCCTTGTGATGCTGAACAAGCCGGTAGATTTGAATTTGAATGAAATAAAGGCTTTTGATTATGAAAAATTGCTTTCGGACCTTGAAAAGCCCCTGGAACTCAGGAAAGCCGACCATGAGAAGTACGGCTTCTTCGGGTACATGTTTACCGAAACCAGGGACAGCAATTGGGGAGAAATCGAAAGGATTCTGAAATCGGATTTGAAGGAGTATATTATAGGGAATTAAGTTATTTATCTCTGGAAAATGAAGGCCTTAAGAATAGAGACGTCCTTCGCAGAAAAAAAAGCCTGGCTGCTTTGCGGCCTGGAACTTTTTTACAATCATTTATCAGAAATCTGCTTTTCTCAAAAGGCCGCCCACAAAGCGGGCGGTGAGTGCCCTGGGTATGAGACAAGTAGATCCTGACTCTTTATTGGGATTAAGCTACTTATGGTTCATAACCAGGGTCTTTCGGCTCAAAACAGGTTTTCCTTCAAATATATTTTAAAACTTTTTTAGATCACTTTAACTGGACTTCTGGAAAATGCCATCCCGGAAGTAAAGTATCTATTTATCGCTTAAGGTCGAATCTCCTTAGGAAAAGGGATAGGGGTCCTGACACTGGAAGGCAGCATCATCGAGGTAAATGACCTTGAATATTCCTTCGGCGACGTAAAAGCCGTCGATAACATCAGTTTTACTGTTCAGGAAGGCGAGATTTTCTCTTTTCTCGGGCCAAACGGGGCTGGGAAGAGTACTGTAATCAATATCCTCACCACCCTGCTGATGATCCAGAAGGGGACAGCAAAGGTTGCCGGCTATGACGTGGAAAAAGAGCCTGAAAAGGTGAGGGAATCCATAGGCATCGTTTTTCAGGAGCTGACCCTTGATCGGGACATGACTGTGCGTGAGATCCTGGAGTACCACGGAAGGCTCTATTCCATGCCGAAAACTGCAAGGCAGGAACGGATTGAAGAGCTTATTAAACTGGTCGAACTTGAAGGAAAGCGGGATACTCTGACAAGGCACCTCAGCGGTGGGATGAAACGCAGGCTTGAGATTGCAAGGGGGCTTATGACCCGGCCAAAAGTGCTTTTCATGGACGAGCCTACACTCGGGCTTGACCCTCAGACCCGGATAAGGATCTGGGAATATGTGAAGGATATCAACCGGCAGGGCACAACCATTTTCCTGACAACCCATTATATGGACGAAGCCGACCAGCTCAGCGACAGGATAAGCATCATAGACCACGGAAAAATTATCGTCACAGGCAAGTCCTGGGAGTTAAAAAACGCCCTTGGACAGGACCTTATCTACCTGGAAAGCAGTGACAATGCTGCTGCTTCAGGTTTGCTCAAAGGGCTTTCCAGTGTAAAAGGGATCAGGGAAAAATCAAAGGGAATAGTTGTCATGGTCAATGTAGACGGCACCTATCTGCTGCCTGAGATCATGGATCTACTTCGAAACGGGGGGATCAGGGTTAAGGCCGTAAACCTCAAAAAACCTTCAATGGATGATGTTTTTGTCCACTACACCGGCAGGGAGTTCAGGGACGAGGGAGCAGAGAAGGGGTCGGTGGCAATCGTGCGGGCAGGGAGGCGTTAAAAGATGCACACGGGGTTTCTTACCATCTACTGGCGGGATATGCTCAGGTTTGTCAGGTTCAGGACCCTCCTGTTTGCGTCTCTTGTCCAGCCGGCTCTCTGGCTTGCGTTTTTCGGAATTGCGATGTCCAACAACTTTGATCGGGTGACTGCAACTCTCCCTGTCTTTCCCGGGGTCAGGTCTGTTAACTACCTTACCTTCATAGGGGCAGGCGTCATTGCCATGACCACGCTTTTTACAAGCCTCTTCGGGGGGACCGTGCTGCTCTTTGACAAAAACTGGGGGCTTATGCGGGAAACTCTTTCAAGCCCGCTTCCGAGAATCCACATCATTATAGGGATAGGGCTTTCAGGCATGACCAAGTCCTTTATCCAGGCCTCCGTTATTATGGGGTTCGGGATTTTGCTCGGGGTCCAGTTTTTTGAAGGCTACAGCCCGATGCAGCTTCTAGTTTCCCTGCTCGGGATCATGCTCTTTGTCGGGATATTTTCTCTGGGCTTTCTCTTCCTCTCGGCTGCAATCGCCATAAGCATGGAAAGCCCGGAAGGAATGCAGGCAGTGATAACCCTGCTTACCATGCCCTTCTTTTTCACGAGCAATGCTCTCTATCCTGTAAGTTCTTTTCCTCCACTGCTTCGGGCCCTGTCCACAATCAATCCCCTTACCCATCTGGTCAGCGGGATCAGGTATTTTGCAATAGGGAGCGACTTTTCTGCGATAGGAATCCGTTATACTTACACCCAGAGCGATATCCTTGTCTCCTTCTTTGCCCTGCTGGCTTTTGCAGGAATAATGTTTCTTATTGCAAGGTGGAGGTTTAGCAAGGTGACTGTCACATGATTCACGTTTTAAGAAATTGAATTGAAGGAAAACCATGGTTTGTGAACACAAAGATTTGATACAAATAGAAGATGTAGAACCGGGCTCAAAGGGTTGTGGGGAATGCCTGAAAAGCGGAGACAGGTGGGTTCATTTGAGGATATGTCTTATCTGCGGGCACGTGGGGTGCTGTGACATGTCAAAAAACAAGCATGCAACAAAACACTTTCAGGAGACCGGACACCCCATAATTCAGTCTTTCCAGCCCGGAGAAGACTGGAAGTATTGCTATCTGGACGGCGAATATCTGGAGTGAACCTGAAGAATATCTGGAATAAACCGGCAGTTCTAACTTTCATCTTCCTGCCATCAGGAACTCAGCCAGGGCTCCGGAGAAATCAGTGCTTTTTTTCAAGGAAGGCAAGTTAATCAATAGAAAAAGAACCTGAAACCAGGTATGAAAGAACATGTCGCAAGAAATTAAGTTTGAAAGAGATATTTATTCCTGAACCCTATTATGGAACTATGTTTCCAAAAGTATATGCGTCCTCCGATCCGATTATTAAATTTGAGATTAAATAAAAAATTACTGGATAAAACTGTTCAAGTACAGGTGATACCGATGATGAGCTTAAAAGGCCAAACAGCAATCGTAACTGGAGGAGGCAGAGGGATCGGGAGGGCGGTCTGCCTGTCGCTGGCAAAAGAGGGAGCAAATATTGTCATTGTGGCAAGGCACAGGGAAGAAATCGAAGAAACCGCAAGAATGGTCAAAAACATAGGGAGCAGATCCCTTGAGATCCAGGCAGATGTGAGATCTGAAGCGGATGTTGAGGGTATGATCCTGAAGGCCATCGAGAAGTGTGGGAGGATTGATATCCTCGTCAACAATGCAGGGGTCGTACACATGAACCACATAGAGGAGACCTCAATTGAAGAATACGACGAGATGATGGATACAAATGTTAAGGGGACTTTCCTCTGCACGAAATACGCTGTGCCTTATCTTGAAAAGAGCGAAAACGGCAAGATAATTAATATCTCCTCAGGCGCAGGCAAGCACGGGCTTTCAGACCTTTCCGTCTACTGTGCCTCGAAGTTTGCGGTAAACGGAATGACCGAAGCCCTGGCTTCCGAGTTGAGCGGAAGGGTGATGGTCTATTCCGTCTGCCCGGGGGCAGTGGACTCGGAGATGTACCATTCCATGTTCAGGGACAAGCCTGTGCTCAAACCGGACCACGTTGCTGAAAAAGTCCTGGAACTGGCTCTCCCGGAGTCAAACATAATTTCCGGCTCGGTCATCGAGGTCTATGCCCCGCCGGTCCCGCTGCTCTGATAGGCTATAAAGGATGGGAAACATTGGTTTTACGGATAACCGAAAAGGCATGCAAGGGAGAATCCGCCTGAATTGTCTTTTTCCTCCCTCTTTATGACTTTGTTGGCGGATATTTGCTCAGGTTAAGCTTTACTTCTGATCCAGTTTTACATCTGATCCAGTTTTACATCTGGTTCAGTTTTACATCTGGTTCAGTTTTACATCTGGTTCAGTTTTACATCTGATCCAGTTTTACATCTGGTTCAGTTTTCCGTCCGAATTTTTAGCCTGAACAGGGCTAAGCTTGATGATTTCCTTTTCAGAACTCTTTCTCAGAAACTATGCTTCCAAAGATATATCCTTCATCCTGCTAAAGAATTAATAAAGGGACTTCTATGAAACTGAAAGGTCAGACAGCTATTGTAACCGGTGGGGGAAGAGGAATTGGAAGGGCCATCTGCCTGGCGCTGGCAGGAGAAGGAGCCGATGTTGTAATTGCTGCAAGAACCGGGAAAGAGATTAGGGAAACTGCCCGGTTGGTTGAGAGAAAAGGAGGAAGGGCTCTTGCAGTAAAGACCGATCTCAGGGTAGAAAGAGACGTTAAGGACCTTATTTCAAAGGCAGTAAATGCCTTTGGGAGGATTGACATTCTGGTGAATAATGCCGGAGTAGCATACAGTAAGTACCTTGTGGAAACCTCGACAGAGGAATATGATGAAATAATGGACACAAACGTGAAGGGGATTTTTTACTGCACAAAGTATGCTCTGCCCCAGTTGCTGAAGCGGGGGAACGGCCGGATCATCAACATAGCTTCAGAGGAAGGAAAACGTGGGGTTCCTAAGCTTTCGGTTTACTGCGCCTCGAAATTTGCGATAATAGGCCTAACCGAAGCCCTTGCCTACGAGGTGGGAGGAGGGCTGCAGGTATATGCAGTCTGCCCTGCAGGTGTGGACACCCGGATGTACCACTCCATATACTCCGATGTGCCGACTCTCAAACCGGAAGATGTTGCAAAGCAGGTACTGGCCCTCTGCCTGCCGGAAACGACCCTCCCATCAGGCTCTTCAGTTGAGGTCTACAGCCCACCTGTAAGGGTTGTTTTTTAATGGGGTATTAAAAGAGGGACAAACTCAGGAAGTTAAGGGGGAAGCTGAGGAGGAAGTATGTTCAAAAACCGTAAAGATGCAGGAGAGAAACTGGCTCAAGCTCTTGAAAGGTACAGGCCTGAAAACCCTCTGATCCTTGCTATTCCGCGCGGGGGAGTGGAAGTGGGACTGCAGGTTTCAAGGAAGCTGGGAGCTGATTTCTCCCTTATTATTGTAAGGAAACTGCCTTTTCCTGACAACCCTGAAGCCGGATTCGGGGCAATAGCCGAGAACGGGAGTACCTTTATTATAAAAAATGCCGGCTACTGGTTCGCCAGGGAAACTATTGAAAAGATCAAACAGGAACAGATTGCTGAGGTCGAAAGGCGCGTAAATGCTTTCAGAGGAGGAAATCCCCTACCTAAACTTTCAAGAAGAACAATAATCCTTGTCGATGACGGGATTGCTATGGGTTCTACCATGCGGGTAGCCATTAAACTCTGCAGAGCCCGGAAGGCAGGAAAAATTGTAGTTGCTGTGCCTGTGGCCGGAAGAGAGGCAGCAGACGCGATAGCAAAAGAAGCCGACGAACTCGTAGTACTCGATATACCTGTCTATTTCAGGGCTGTTGCCCAGGTTTATGAAAACTGGTATGATGTCTCGGATGAAGAAGTGCTTGACCTGCTCAGGCAAAGGATAAGTGAAAAAGGGATAAAAGATCATGAGTTTGACCAATCTGAACTGGTAACCTGAAAGAAATCCATGATCAAATATCTCTATTAAACAGATCCCGGAAAAATGAAGCTTCAAAATTAAATTCCTTTGCACTCAATGTTCCTGTTGTCCTTCCCGAGTTCCGCTTCGGGAGCACGGTGTCCTTTTCGCTGCGCTCAAGAGGACTAAGCTACAAAATTACAGGCTGTATTTCTCTAATTGCGCCTCGGGACCTCAGGAAATCGGAGATTTTCTAGGAGTTGTGATGTAATCGCAACAGTACGCCGCCCTTTTCGCTTTGCTCAAGGGGGCTAATTTATAGTTTCTCGCAGTGAGCTTTGTTCAAGAGGACTTTGAACAACTCTGGTTCTATTTTTAGTTTAATTCGTTTGCCTGCAAATCACATACAGTTGCCTTGATGGTACTTCACGAATAAACGACTAATCTTTAACTATATATATCATTAAATCTACTAAAATACTGGGCATCTGGAAAGGTCATTAAAGACTTGTTTTTAACTCTTTTTAATAACCCCCCATACCCCCCAACTCCCCAATATCCAGATGCCCAATCCCCATATTACAGATGTTTTTTCAATTCTCTTTTCCATCTTTGTTTCGCTTCCTGCTTTTCGCCACCCGAATTGCGCTTTGGGATCACAGTAAATCGAAGATTTTCTGGGAGTTGCGATGTAATCGCAACAGTACGCGGTCCTTTTCGCTGCGTTCAAGAGGACTAACTTTTGGCGAAGATTCATAACTTTTTTTACTTTTCTGTAGTAACTCTCTCTAGATAAGTGATCTTTTCTGAACTGAAGCAACATCACTAGCATTTTTAACGAATCTTGTACGCGCGCAGTGCGGCTTTTCCTTAGTATCAAATAAGTAAATAAAATTTCAAAGTGATCTTGTGCAGGTTTTCAGATAATAAATTAAATTCGCTGAATTCAGCGTGCTCAATTTCTTGCTTCTTGCTTCTGTTTTTTGAAAGAACCCTAAATTGCGCTTGGTGGGAATATTTATGTTCCTTGATGATGTATAGAAAAATAAGCTCAGGTGTAATATGCGAGTAAGGAGGCTATTTGTTGGGGGACAAATTTGCACCTTCAAAGGGGAACAGTGGATCTGAAAAAACTCGAGAAAATGCCTGCAATAATCCTTATGTTGAGAATATGTCTGTTACAGGGGCTATCTCAGAATCTTTCATTTTGAAGTTCGGAGAATACCGTGTTTACATTATAAGTATGGTTTTCTTGATAGCAGGTGCTATTATACTCATTTACGGTTTGATTAAAGAGGGCTCTCAAGTATTCCTTCTGGGTTCTCTCTTTCTGATTCTTGGTTGCTGGTTTTTTATTTTGAGGGAATATTATCTCTCCAGAAAATGTAAAAGATGCGGAAAAGAATTTGCTTATGTGAAGACTCGGGATACAGAAATTGCGACTGAGGTACATAGTGTAGATAGTTATGATTATTTCAAATGCAAGTACTGTGGACAGGAGTGTGTGGAAAAAAAGGATGTAACTCCAGGACTTCAGTGATGAGATATATTTGCGGTTGAAATTAGTGAAATGGAGAGCATATGTTTGGAGAAAAATCTGCTTCTTCGAAGGTTGATAACGCTAAAGAGGCATTATCGGACTGTCACAAGCCATATATTGAAAGCCCATCCTTTGAAGCAAAAACCTCTTCATATCTGATTTTTAGATATGGGGAACCAAATCTTCTTTTTTTCTGCATAGTATCTGCTGGAGTGGGCATTGCATTATTTATTATCGGCAGCGAGCTACAATCAAGAATAACCTTCTTTCTGGGTATCCCTTTCCTTTTACTTGCAGCTATTTTCTATCAAGCAAGAGATTACTACCTCTCAAGGATATGTAAAAAATGCGGGAGAGAATTTGCTTATGTGCAAACCCGAAAACCAGTGGTATATGATGACTGGTCACAAACAATAAAAATTACCAGCTATTACAGGTGCAGGTATTGTGGGCATAAATATATGGAAACAAAGAGCGCAATATCCGCATATGTTCCCTGAAGGGGTTCGGTTTATTGATCATGCTTTTTGGATTTTTTTTTCGGAAAGGCCCAGGCTCGCATCCGGTCAATATTTCCGTAGATGCTTTTTTAATAATGCAAATTGGAGAAAATGACAAATAGATACGTACATATATTCTCGTTAGTGAGAAATTAAGTGTTAAAATAAAATTTCTGTGGAAATAAGTGGAGACCTTCGGAAACAATGCCTTCTCAGAGCTAAAAGACGCAGAGTATTTTATCAAAATATTAAGGCAACATCTACCCGAATTAAGAGAGAAATATAGTGTAAGCTATCTTGGGATTTTTGGGTCTTATATCCGTGGAGAACAAACTGAGGATAGTGACCTTGACATTCTGGTTCAATTCGAGAAGAAGCCTGGGCTATTGAAATAATAGGCGAAGCAACAAAAAATTTGCTAGAATCCTTGAAGAAGGAGCATTCTGAAGTTCCGTGGAGAAAAATGACTGGAGCCCGTGATAAAATGATTCACGGTTATTTCGGGGTTGACCTTGAAGTCGTCTGGAGCACAATAAAAGATGACATCCCTTCCGTAAAACCATTAATAGAGAAACTTCTCGGTGAAATCGAAAATTGTTAATCCAATTTTTATTCAGCTTGTAGCGATGTAATCGTACTTTATGCTGATTTCCATATACCCACAACTTGTACATTTATAGTGTTTGATTGTTCTAAAAGCGTTATAA
The DNA here is from genome assembly GCF_000979455.1 of Methanosarcina sp. 2.H.T.1A.6. Classification (GTDB taxonomy): domain Archaea; phylum Halobacteriota; class Methanosarcinia; order Methanosarcinales; family Methanosarcinaceae; genus Methanosarcina. The sequence goes on along the minus strand of NZ_JJOY01000041.1, from coordinate 43,714 downwards.
TACTCCTGATGCACATCAGGGTACCTGTATTCTGCTAAAGCAAGCTTTCTTCCGCATCCTTTACAGGTTTTTCTATTTTTATTAACCTTTTTTGATTTGGATTTAGAATTTTTGTAGTCGATTTCTGTCTTGATATCTTTATTATTGCAGTACCTGCATTTCATGTACCTTGTTATTGTTTTTTCAAATTTGTCGTAAGTACTTACCATTTTGATAAGAGGTTTTTTAATTTCCTCGTAAGCAAAATCTCTACCACATTTCTTACATTTGGAAATGTTATAGTAATTCTCGATTTCAGACATATATGAAGAAATGACAAAAAATGTCAAGCTTGCAAAGAAAAGCATGGTCGGTGAAAGCGAGCTATTTTTTTCTAAAATCATTTCTAAAATTAACAGGAAGAACAGTAAAATGGATGAATACATAGTCAATATTTTTATGAGTTTTGTCATCCCTAAACCAAATCGGTTGACAAGATAAGGAGCTAGTTTATCAGGAAAACTATTAAAATCGCCTTCCAAGCTTATTGTCAATCTATCTGTTTCTCTGTCCAGTTCGTAACAAACATCATCTATGCATTTTTTGTTTACGCCTACTGGAAATTCTACATATTTATGGATGCTCAAAATATCAGTGACCAGTTTCCAATTATCTAGCCTTTTTTCCCTGATTATATTTATGTATATCTCAGAATAAGATAATCCTTTTGTTAAGTAATAATTATTACCTCCAAATCTATATAGCTAAATACTGGTGTGTATTCAAAGAAATTAATGTTAAAACTAGTGGCAAATATATTTTTTCTGGTTGTAGCGAATAATTACATAAAATAAATCTAGAATGCCACAACAAATAAAAAAGTAAGTACGGGATTCTATGTGCTGAAAATCCTTCTTCTTTTATGTTTTTTTCAGACTGGCCCGAGCTGGCACCCTGTGAAAGACATATGAATATGGTTTTCCGGAAAGATTTCCAGAACTATATTTTATATTTCTGCAGTGTCCTCATAAACTAACCCTTGAAAACTATCCCCATTAGTGTTTCACATCTACCCTGCTTTTTTAACTTTAGGAAGAAACAACTGCGGAGTTATTATTAAATTCTTTACTTCATTGGATATTTATTTCCTCTATAATCCCCTTCTCTATTGTAATTTCCTGAAAGCCACAATTTGAACATTTATAGTGCCTGACTGTTGTTTCTACATTGTCTACTTTTTTCACATCTGGGTCCCTATATTCCGACATTGCAAACTCTTTCTCGCATATTCTACAGGTATCTTCCTTCTGTTTACTTTTTTTACCTTTGTGGTTATTATAATCGAGTTCTTCTGTCCTGTAATCTTCAGTTCCACAGAACTTACATTTCCAGTACTTTGTCCTCGCTATCTTATATTTGTCGAGAGTGCTTACTTCCGTAATAAGAGGATCTTTAAATTCTTCAAGTGCAAAATCTCGATTACATTTTTTGCATCTTGAACTTTTGTGATAAGCTGCTGCATCTGTATATTGACGTGAAAGGCTGCCAAAGTAAATAATCGCCCCAACTGCTGCCAGAACAAAACACCAGAATGCATTCTCTAAAAATTCGAAGAGGTCCAGGAGGGCATAAACCAGAATCAGTATGAAAAATGTAGTCACGAATAAATACGCGAAAAGTATTCCAAAACGTCTTGCTTTTTCTTCCCCCCACTTTTCAATCAATTGAGGCGCTTTGTCTTTCCAATAAAATGACCTAATTTCTCCTTTTGAGGTAATTGTTAACGTCTCAGTGTAGGTGTTCAGTTCATAGCAAGAGTTCTCTAAACATCTTTTGTGTTTCCCTTGTGGGAATCCCAGACGCTTGATATTATTTCCCAATGTGCTCATGACCTGTTTACTATTACACTAACCCTTTTCTGGATTATATCTAATTCCATACTGGGATAAGATAAGCCTGTTGTTAAAAAATATTTATTAATAAATAATCTATATAACTAAATATTAGTATATGTCCAAAAGAATTGATTTAGAAGAGCTATAAATTAAATCTGCTCTCTATTGTTGCTCGTGAATAAGGCATTAATCAATTTCAGAATACTATGATAAGTAAAAAATGTAAATATGGAATTACCAGTGAATTAGATATCCGTAGAATTCTATGTGCTAAAAATCTGTCTTCTTTTGTGCTTTTTCGGATTGCCCGAGCTGCGCTCGGTGAAAAGACAGGGTCGAGATAGTGAATATGGTTTTTCGGGGGAGATTTTTCATAACTTCTTTTTTATATTTCTACAACAGCTCCCTCTAACAAACCCCGAACAACCGTTCCCATAAGTTTCCCGCTATCTCCCCGCGTCTTTCTCAGTTTTAATTCGAGTTCATCACACAAACCCATGAGCTGCTCGACTTTCTCAACGATGTGCTTTTGTTCATTGAGGAGATGGAGAACCCCTACTGTAAAAATAGTTCCCACGCATTGCGATTACATTTGGAGTCTCACAAAAAATTAAAGTTTTTAAAAAGGGTTTCTTGATTCATTTTTAAGCCTATTATTGGTTTTTAGACGACTGAGAAGAATTTGACTGCAAAGTCGCAGAACTGGATGATTACGTCCTTGTCAAGTTCGAATTCTTTTCTGTTGCCAAGGTAGTTTTTGGAAGTTGGGGTTACTGCCTCTCCGGTTCTAAGTTCTTCGTAGGTTATGCATTTGATGTGTTTCTTTGAGACGACGACGAAGTAGCAGTTTTCATAGGGGTAGTCTTTGTCCAGGTCTTCAGAGGTGAATACTTCATCTTTTCGGAATTTGACTTCTATGAAGAAGACTTCCCCATTTTTGTTGTTCTGGATTACAAAGTCGGGCATCCTGCGGATGTTTGTGGCAACGTCACTTCGGACGCCCCTGAGAAGTTTCATGATTCCGGGAACGGTGTTTTCCATGCCGTATCTGAAGACTGAATAATTGAGGGAGAGGAATAATTCTTCGATAAGAGTTTCAGCAATTCTTCCTTTGATCATATTTTCCACAAAATTGCTATCCCTTTTGGAAAAATTGACTGATTGATCAGGATTTGATGAGTATGGCGGAGCTTTGGAAGTTTCCGAAGGTTGATGATTGGTAACTTCTTTCTGATGCTGCCTGCATAGAGCTTGCTCGTATCTGTCCATTGAATAATTGAATTCTGCATCCGTTATATCTGATTTGCAAACCGAACAAAAATATCCCATATCTAAACCTCACTCTATTATAAAGTTTAATTATAGATAAAAGCATTTATAAGTTCTTCCTGAAGTCATGTCCCGTTATCTGATATTTCGTCGAGCAGGGCTTTGTATTCAGCAAGAAGTTCTTCAGGGTCACCGTGATCGTTTTCCATTGTGTTGGGGTTTTTAATGTTGAGGTTGTAGTTGCTGGTGATTATATCTTCGACTTTGATTTTTCAGGCTTGTTAGGTTTCTGTTTGGTTGGCACAACAGGCTTTTTCGGGAGCGAATTCTTTTATGTGCATGGTTTGGTTTTGGAATAGACTTGCAATGATCCTGCCGTTTGTAAGTTTCACCTCTTCCCGGATTTGGCGGTCTACCCAGTTAGCCTGTTTGATCGCAGGTGTGATAAATTTCGAGCAGATATCCCGTTCACTCATCTTTTTTTTATCGGCTTCTTCCATTTACAGTCATCCTGCAGAATTCACAATCACATTAAACGGTAAGTAATTTTCAGTGTAGTTCACTACTTTAACTATTAAATCTCTTGTGTTTTTTCAATTCTTGCAGGCATGACGACTTTTCAGCACCCTTTTACCTTTTTTTGTGACTTTTAAATTAGATTATACTAACGATTAACATTAAACTATCAAACTAACAGTTATCCGGGTTCTCTAATGATTATATTCCTGCGTCGCGATTATACATTAAAAATAATATATACTCCAGATGCATAGTATGAATTGCGTTCTCATCAATTGAACACCCCACTAGCAAACAAACACCTACTCCAAAAAGATTTACCCCACACTAAAATTAAAAAACGAAAAACTCTCACCCCACAAGTCAAATACCTCAACCCTCTTCCCAAACAAAAGTTAAAAAGTTAAATCTTTTTACTCCTTTCGGAATTTCCCAGGTTTTTGAGATGGGAACGCAACCTCTTTTAAAGCAAAATAATAACAAAACAAAAACTAATAAAACAAAAACTAATAAAACAAAAACTAAAATATTTTTTTAGTCATTTTTCAATCTTATCACGTTAGAAGGTAAGTAATTTTCAGTGCCGTTCCTACTTTTACTATTAAATTTCGTGTATTTTTGAAATTCTTGCAGGTATGATCACTGTTGATCAATTTTTTAATTTTTAGATATTGTTATTTTAGAGTCTGTTATATTACTGACCTAACATTAGATTATTTGCCCCTGAATTATTCTAATTCACTAATGATTACATTACTGCGTCGCGATTATACATTAAAAATAATATATACCCCAGATGCATAGTATGAATTGCGTTCTCATCAATTGAACACCCCACTAGCAAACAAACACCTACTCCAAAAAGATTTACCCCACACTAAAATTAAAAAACGAAAAACTCTCACCCCCCAAGTCAAATACCTCAACACTCTTCCCAAACAAAAAGTTAAAAAGTTAAATCTTTTAACTCCTTTCGGAATTTCCAGGTTTTTGAGATGGGAACGCAACCTCTTTTAAAGCAAAATTATAACAAAACAAAAACTAAAATATTTTCTTAGTCATTTTTCAATCCTTAGAATCTACAATTTGTTTTTGTGTCTTCTGTTACCTTTTTTGATTTTCTGTTACCTTTTTTGATCTTCCTTTACCTTTTTTATAATCCCTTCTGCAGCCATGATTCCGGTTGCAGCGGCATTGACTATGTCCCTTGAGAGCCCTGCTCCGTCTCCTGCTGCAAAGAGGTTTATGATACTGGTTTCCATCTGGCGGTCGACTTTCAGATGCATGGCGTAGAACTTGACTTCAGGGGCGTAAAGCAGGGTTGAGTCCGAGGCAACGCCGGGAATGATCTCGTTTAAAGTCTCAAGGCCTTCGATTATGTCCATGACTATCCTGTGCGGGAGAGCCATTGAGATATCGCCGGGTGTGACATCTTTTAATGTGTTTATAACCAGGTTTTTGGCAAGGCGCTCTTTTGTAGAACGGCGTCCGCGCCTGAGGTCGCCCATGCGCTGGAGGACAGGTTTTCCTCCGCCGATCGTTGTTGCGAGTTTTGCGATTGAACGGGCGTATTTGGTTGTGTTTTCCATGGGCTCGGTCAGTTCGATATGGACGAGGAAAGCGAAATTGGTGTTTTCGGATTCCGTGTTTGCCATCGAATGGCCGTTGGTTGCAATAAAGTCTTCATATTCTTCCTTTACGACAAAACCGCGCATGTTGGTGCAGAAAGTCCTGACAAAGTCATCATAGCGGCGGCTCTGTATATGGAACTTGGGATCCCGGTTGATTTTCGTTACAGGGTCCATAATAATTGCAGGGACTTCCACCCTGACTCCTATGTCAATCCCTCCGTAACGGGCTTCAAGATCATGTTTTTCAATCATTTCCGAGACCCAGTTGCAGCCCCTTCTTCCAGGCGACAGGAGCACGTAACGCGCACGGACAACTCTTCCGCCTGAGAGTATAACTCCTTTGCACGTTCCGCCTTCAACAAGCAGGTCCTGGACTTCGGTCTCAATCAGGAAATCCACACCTTTATCAACAAGGTCCTGTTTGAAGCATCCTATGACTACAGGAGCATTGTCCGAACCTATATGCCGCTGCTTTATCTCTATAAACCGGGCTCCGACCGAGGCAGCCCTGCGTTTTAACTCCTCTATTTCCGGGCCTTCGGTAAGGAGGGCACCCTGAGGCGCTCCGAATTTAAGGAAAACTTTATCAACCCTTTCCACCAGTTTCCAGGCCTCTGTCTGGTCTCCGGTCAGGGCTGCAAGGTCTCCTCCTATGTCAGGCCGCAGGTTCAGGGTCCCGTCAGAAAACGTCCCGCAGCCCCCAACCCCGCACATGATCTCACATGGAGTGCAGTGCATGCAGTAGCTCTGGGTTTTCATGGGGCACAGGCGTTTATCAATGTCCCTGCCCATATCAATAACAAGAATTTTCAGCTTCCCGGCTGCAAGCTCGTAAGCTGCAAACATCCCCGCTGGCCCTGCCCCTATGATTATGACATCATATGCAGAGTCTATCTTTTCTTTTTCTACAGCCTGGTTTTCGTCACCCATGGGTAACTCCCCTGGAGTTTTGAACGTTAAGCACCGGAATAACCTGTGAATTTCTTTAAGATTTTGAATATAAATTTCTTTACGAAATTCTGTAAATTCCCCACCGTTTTTAGCATATTATTATATTTCCTGTTTATATTTACACCCACCTCCATGCTACACCTGCCTCCGATGAATATAGTCTCGAGATTCTTCGGCAAAAAGCCGTATCATGCCGTATTCGGGATGTAGAAGTTGTGCCCGTGAGTACCCGCAGGTTACTTTCTTCAAGCATTCCACAGGATTCAGGACAGTATCTACGCTGAGACCCTTCCATTGACAGGCTTTATGTTCATATTTCAGTTACCAGTGGTTACCAGTGTACTGATCAATCACTGGAAATTGACGAACGAAAGTGCAAGCATAAAGGCCATAAATAGGCAGGTAAACACCATCAGAAAAAACAACTTTTGCAAATAATCCTCCTCCTTTTCCCACTATTTTAATATTCTTTCCCACTACCTAACTATATGTAACTCTCAATATAAAAAACTTTCAGCCATCCACTAAAATATATGTAAAAAGTATATGCTTGTCCCAAAGTCTCTTTGAAATATCTTCTATCGCCCGAGTTGCGCTACCCGAGTCGCACCTCGGGATCTCAGGAAATCGGAGATTTTCTGAATAGTATATACGGTTAATCAGGGCCCACCGGAACTGTAATAAACATGCAATTAAAAATAATCCGAATGGAGATTTTAAGTTATCAGCTAACAGTCCGGGATGTTAGTTCAGGTCATTAATATTGATAAGAGGCAGAGGGTTGATGAAATCTTATTTGAAATTTGGCCTGAAATGAGGAAGGTCAAAGAGTCTGAAAATTATTCCTTTCCTCAGTTCATTCTTCTAATAACCAGTTTCCTCACAGCCTTTTTCTGTTCTTCCGTATCAGATGCGCCATTTTCTGTGCTTTTGAAAAGCTCGGTCCAGACCTTGAAGTGGTAGTCGCTGCCTGCCCCAAGGTCCCTGACCCGGATATCAATGGGCTTTTCTCTCGTAGCTTCCTTTTGCCCTGCGAGTTTGTGGTGAAAGGTTTTTGCTGCAGCCTTTTCCGGGGAAGGAGCCGAGATGACTCCAAGCATTCCCCCATTTTCGTCCGTGGCAATGAAGGTCTTTTCCTTTTTCTCCTGTCCTTCCTGCGGATCCTGTTTTATGGTCTCCCGCCTGAGCTGCCTCCTGACCCTGTCAAGGGCATCCCCTGAGTCCTTTTTTTCCGGGATCTGCCTCAGGGCTATGGCTTCAGAGAGGTGCCTTTCTTTTTTCTCAGGGGGGATGTAGGGGGCTTTTCCCAGGAGTTCGTGCAGAAGCATGACTGCAGCGTGCTTGTCAAGGGGTTCGTTGTTGTTTCCGCACTTGGGGGACTGGATACAGCCAGGGCAGCCGCTTTCGCAGGGGCAGCTTTCAATGGCTTTTAAGGTGCCGTCGAGGACCTCTTCAATCAGGTCATAGCCTTTTTCAGCGTACCCGACTCCTCCCCTGTGCCCGTCGTAGATGAAGATCCCGCTTTTGCCTCCGAGGTCGGGATGGGAAGGAGTTGAAACCCCTCCCACATCGCTCCTGTCCACAAGCAGGTGCAGAGGGTACATGGAAATCATCGCATGCTCAACAGCATGGATCCCGCCTGCAAAATCGAGCTTGTGCTCTTCGATCAGCTCCTGCAGCCTGTTTGGGAGTTTAAGCCAGAGAGCAACTGTCTGAAGGGTTATCGGAGGCATCTCAAGGTCATGGGCACTCATGGTCTCGTCGCTGTGGGTCCGGATTTTCCTGTACCCTATGATCGTGTCCGTTACCTCCACGTCTCCAAGCCCCACCTCCACCTCGGGAGCGTGCCGGAGAGGTTTTACCGCATATGTCTCCCGCACCAAGACCGAGGAATCTATCATGGGTTTTGTGTAGTAGTTGTCGTGCGTCTTTACGGCATGGATTTCCTTTTTCTCGTGGTCGACCCTGTTTATGTAGAAAGGTTCTCCCCTGTGTATGTAGACCGCACCCGGATGGCACTCCCGGAAAGCCAGGGTCTCCTCTATGTCCTTTTCAATAGGAAAGCTCTTTTCCCCTTCAAAAGCAAGAAGAGAGTAAGTATTATTATCTATCCCTCTCAGGGAGACTTGTTTGTAAGGGAAAGGGTCAGTGGAATACTTCAGGTCACTGCCTGCAAGCAGCCCTTCGGCTTCCAGAAGCTCAACAACTCTTGGATACCCTTTCCCAAAGTACTTTTCATCGGATACCCTGAGAGGAATTTCTTTTGCTGCGCAGAGCAGGTGCCCTGCAAGGATATAGGGGTTTTTAGGGTTAAGTACTGCATTTTCGCTGCTTCTTGCAAAAAAGTCGTCCGGGTTTCTCATATAATACTGGTCAAGGGCATTTGTGCCGGCTACCATAAGGACAAGGCTTTCGTTTCCGCTCCTGCCTGCCCTGCCTGCCTGCTGCCTTGCGCTCATAACCGTGCCTGGATAGCCGTCAAGAATGCAGGCATCAAGCCCTCCTATATCTATCCCGAGTTCAAGGGCATTTGTGGAAATGACGCCCCTGAGTTCTCCCGAATTCATTTTCTTTTCGATCTCTTCCCTCTCCCTGTCAAAATAGCCGCTCCTGTAAGAACAGACAGCGGAAGCGAGGCCGCGTTCCCTCAAAAGTTCCCTGCAGCTCTTATACATGCGCTCCACTCCCTGCCTTGACCGCGTAAATGCAAGGGTCTGGAGCCCCGCCTGGACTGCCCGCGTAAAAAGGGTTGAGGTTTCGGAAAAACTGCTTTTTCTGACTGTACTCCCCCTTCCATTCAGGTAAAGAGGGGGGTTCCAGAACACAAATTTCTGGGGGCCGTGTGAAGAGCCGTTATTCTCAACTACTTCTGCTTCCCTTCCCAGCAGGGTTTCGGTATGCTCTTTCGGGTTGCCTATAGTTGCCGAACAGCAGATAAACTGCGGGGAAGCTCCATAGTGTTCGGCAGTCCGGAGAAGCCTTCGGAGCACGTTTGCCATATTACTTCCTATAACTCCCCTGTAGTAATGGCTCTCGTCAACAACAATGAATTTGAGGTTTGAAAAAAAGCGTCTCCAGAGATGGTGCCAGGCAAGGAAGCTCATGTGTACCATTTCAGGGTTTGTGAAAACAATATTAGTCTGCCCTTCCCTGATTTCTCTCTTCTGGGCTGCAGTCAGGGCGCCAGTATAACGGGCTATGCCTGCTCCGGAATTCAGTGCCCCTTCAAATTCAAGGAAGGCTTTTAACTGGTCGTTTACAAGGGCATTGAGGGGAGATATATAAAGGGCAGTAGCCTCAGGGTCTTTCATGACAGTTTCAAAAATAGGGATCATGTAAGTAAGGGACTTTCCGCTTGCCGTGCTTGTGCAGAGCACTATGTCTTTTCCTTCCCGGATCTTTTCGATCGCTTCAGCCTGATGGGAGTATAAAGATTCGATTCCAATGCCTGAAAGGGCAGTTTTTACCTGCTCCTTCAGCTCAAGAGGTGAATAAAGGGCGTCCCTTGCAGGTTTTTCTTCAATATGAACTATCTGGTTTTCATATCGGCTGGAAGCTTTTATTTCATTCAGCAGGCGGGAAATCTCCATTTTTCGGCTCCACTTTTTATTTTTCCAATTTTTATTATACCTTATACTCTGTTAATCCACTACGGAGGGTTGATATTTTGAGATCTAATTTTCCCAGTGCGGATGAAGATTACGCTTTAATTTGATCGAAGCCCAACGGCCCAGGCGGGGGAGCGGCGCGGGACAAAAGATATGAAAGATGCCGTTCCAGCTTGCCCTTGGATAATATTAACCTATTGACTGCATACCACCTGCACTTTTAAGATTCTTCGTTTCTCTTCTTAATTCAAATTTTTGAATCCAGAACTCTGCCTCGTCGTAACAATATTAGCTATATCATGTCGTTTCTAAAAACCAGAAAATGAAAAGACCGGGATACGTGTAAGAACCTAACAGATTAAAATGCCGGTGAAGCTGATAACAAACAAACAAACAAACAAAAAACAGCAAGTAAAAGTAATCGAAAATTAGTAAACTGGTTCAGTAACCTGAACCAGTGTACATTATTAGAACTCGACCTTAGGAACTTCCCTTTCGGCTTGCAGGGTTTCAAATAGATCTTTTTTCTTGAATCCCATCAAAGATGCAACAATATTTCTAGGGATTGTCTGAATACTGATATTATATTTCATAACGGTATCATTATAAAATTGTCTTGCATAGGCAATTTTGTTTTCGGTCTCCATGAGGTCTTTCTGGAGCTGCATGAAGTTCTGGTTGGCCTTCAGGTCCGGATAGTTTTCTGCAACTGCAAAAAGGGATTTCAGAGTAGATGAGAGGTAATTGGATGCTTCTGCAGTTTCATTTACATTATTTGCAGACATTACTGCAGCCCTTGCTTTTGTAATGTTTTCCAAAAGGGTTTTTTCGTGTTTCGCATACCCTTTCACCGTTTCTATCAGGTTGGGGATGAGGTCATAACGCCTTTTCAGCTGGACTTCTATCTGAGCCCAGGAATTTTCTACCCGGTTTCTTTGCTTTATAAGGTCATTGTAAATTATAACGAAGAGCAAACCCAGAATTATTACTACTATTACCATAATTTCTACTATCATATAGATCACCATCTCCTTATCAAAAGTACTTTACCTGGCATTTACACGGCATCATCTTGCACCACCGCCGCCGCCACCTGAGCCGCCGCCCACGCCGCCGACACCGCCTCCACTTCCGCTTGAAGATGGAGCTGATGCCGAATAGGCACTCCCAAAACCGGACCCGAACTGGCTGTAACTGTGTTGTACATAGTAGAAGTGACTGTATTTCAGCTGTTCATCAGGAACAACTAAAGACATGTTTTTAAGGACTTCTTCTGCGACTCCCAGAGCAGTTGCATACACCAGGTAAGAGTCCCAGATCTTTATTGATTCCGGCGGATGCTCTTTGAGAGCAGAAAAATCGGTGAGATATTTTCTAAAGTTATCCCAGCGTTCATAATAGAGCTTTCCTTCAGGGGTCCAGTGGCCCATTACCTTTTCGAACGTCCCGGAGAAAATTATCATAATTATCCCGAAGAATACAACTAAAGCCACCAGTATATTCACATTTGATGCAAGAGGAAAGGATTCTGAAGGGAAATATTTGGAAATTACAACAAAATAAACAACTGCCGCTATTATAGTTGCCACACCGAAAATACCCATATATGTGTTCCCTGTGGACCGGAAGAGTTTCTCAACTACAATATGCTTTTCAACTTTTTTATTCCAGGCCAGCACAAATTGATAGAAATCGGTTCCCTTTCCAAGTTCCTTTTTCAGTTTATCCCAGGAAACCTTATTTTCGGTAGCATGTTTTTTCAATAAATTGAACACATCTTTTTCGAAATCTTCCAATATTGGGAGCTTTCCATTAGCTATCTCGGAGGAGTCCGGACTGACGAGTTCAATTAAAATGTTTTCAGATTCGGATTTGAACAGGCCCAATGCCCTGCTTTCTTCTGATTTTACAGTGCGGAGAGTAATATAACCAAGGTTAGCAAGGTTCATGACCGTGGCTGTAAACCCGTCCATTGTAGGAGTACCTATATTCCCCTGCATTATGGCATTAACTACGGCAGGGCTGGAATCAGTAGGAGGTTCTCTCTCATATATTGCCTCATAATCTATTTTTGGCTCTCTCCCATACCTGAAATAAATGATGAAGGGAAATGCCAGGGCAAAGATCGCAAATACAATTGCCAGATTATAAAGGCCCTTTAAGATCCAGCCTTTCATTTCATATTCATTCTCAATGGATTTTATTTTTTCAAGGCCCGCTTCATTGTCTACCTGGACCAGGCTGGAATTGGGAGATTCAATTCTTGGGAAAACAACTCTGATCTCATACCATTTATTTGAGGGAATTTCGGATGTCTGTAAATTGAGCACATTCTGTTCTACACCCGCAGCCTGCGTATAACCGGTCGGATGAATCCAGTACTGGACATCACTTTCGTTTTCCACAGGGAGCGTAATGCTTCCCTTCAAGCTTCCCAGAGTTTTCTCCCATTCTTCGCCCCACAGCTTATAATGAAATTCGGAAACATCGCTGTGGACCTTGACTGCGCCATAATGGTCGTAGGAAATAAAAAAGGTCACTTTTTCCGGAGTGGGGGTCGGAAGCTCACCTATCAACTCGTAGCCTTCGGAAGTCTGTTCAACTCTGAAGTTACATGCTTCTTCTGAACAATATCCCTGGATATTCCGGATGGATTCTCCGGGGGACACCTCGAGTATTCTAAAAACTTCTTGATAATTCCCTTCAAATGTGTAGGATATCGATTCTTCAACGTGGACTAAGCCGCTGGGATCAATAGTTATATTCGTTGCTGCTTCTTCCAGCGCGTAGTCTCTTGCACTGGCTGAGGGTACCAAGCAGAGAAGGACCAGCAAAAGAATAGTTATCTTCAATGCCGCAGGATTAAAAGCAGACTTAATACTTGTTTTTTTAACAGGTCCAACAGAACCAGGTTCAATAGAACCTTTTGAAAGCCGCAACCATATTCCTCCAACTCTGTATTAATTTTAAAATATTAATCTTCTCCGAAGGTCATTAAGATCTTAAAGTCTTCGGCTGAAGATATTTACTATTTTTCAGAATCGACAGATCAGCTTTATTAATTTACAGGCTTCCTGAACCTGGTCAGGAAGCTTTCAAAGCCTTCGAAGATTTCTTTTTCCCCAGTATGAAGGGAAAATAGTTGTTAATGATGAAGATCACAGGTACCAGGCAAATAAGATTCAGCACGGTTAAGCTCAGAGCAAAAGTCACATTGTAATAGAAATACTCAAGCTCGACCCCGAAACTCAGAAGTGCCAGTTTTGTCAGGACATCCTTTATAGGAAAATGGAGCGCAAGCACAATCAGGCTATTTCTTCCGTAATATTCCAGGATTCTTGAACTTCCGATTTTTTTGAATAGATAAACAAAGGCAAAGATCCCTGAGAAAGCAAGAAGATAATACGAGAAGAAGCCTCCGTATTTCAGCACGTTCATGTTGACCTTATCGGTTGTAGGGAACTCCAGGAGGTATCCAAGATACAGCAGGTTCAGAAGGACAAAAACCACAGGGAAAACCTTCTCAGCCCGGACGAACTTTTCTCTGAACCCCGAACCCGAATTAAGGCTCGAACTTGAGCTCAGACTCAAATCTGCATTCTGACTCAAACCTGCACTCAGCCCTGAGCCTGAATTAAGGCTTGAGCCAGATCCAGACTCTTTTTCCGGCTCTGTGATTTTTTTAAATAAATTTCCGGCTCCGTAAAAGACCACGGCAGAGATAGCTACATCAGCGTTCCAGAACAGCCTGGAAGGTGCATAAACCGCATAAAGATACCCGACGATACCGGCTGCAATAAGCCAGAGTACAAGTTTTCGCGGTTCCCTGTAATACTTCTTTGCAAACCCGTAAAAGAGAATCTCGGTTACGAATAGGCAGCTCAGGAACCAGAGAGGCGGATTATAAGAGATGAGGGGGCCAAGTGCGTACAGAATGGAATAGATGCCGTAAAGAGTACTGTTTTCGAAAAACTCAATATTCGTGACTCCGGGCTGAAATCCTGCATCCAGCAAAAAGTAAAACAGGCCAGTGAGTAGTGCAAAAGAAAAGTAAGGCACAATAAGAGACCTGAATCTCCCCTTTACAAAATTTGCAGCCGATCCTGCATATTTCTCAAAGTCAAACAGCAGACCGGAAATAAAAAAGAAGAGCGGCATGTGAAAAGAAAATATGTAAGTATCAAGCGCTACAGGTAAACTGTGGTGCGCAAACACTACAAGCATAATCCCAATTCCTTTTAAAGCGTCAATCCAGTGAAGCCTCATATTAACCCGGAATGTAAACAGTGTTTACAATATAATAATATTTTGTTAATTCTCATTGTGTGTACGTTGTTTCCGAACATTGCAAGAACTTCCACGCAACATCGGGAAACTGAATCGTATCTAAAGTAGAAGTTGTTTCCGAATATTACAAGAACTTCCACCACGGTTTATTAGTTTCCATTTTTTTTATAGCATCCTGGTATTTACTTTACTCTTTTTCTAGGTTTCCCCTGAGCTTTACCCGCACCTCTGTGTCTCTTTTTGCGGATTCTTTGCTTTTAAAGGGCTTTTGAAGGGGCAAAGCTTTAAATCAGATGATTCAGTTGTATCGCATGTTTCATTTTCGGGATTAGATCCCGTTGGAATGTGGTCCTGCAGGCAGGGCTGAACCATGAAACATAAGTGAAACTTGGTGTTTAAATTGTCAAAATCTTTTTACGGATATATACGTGATGCATGGAAAAACCCTGATGAGACATACGTGAACGAGCTCCGCTGGGAGCGCCTCCAGGTCTGGAGGAAGCAGGGTTCCGTGACCAGAATCGAAAGACCAACCAGGATTGACAGGGCACGCTCCCTTGGATACAAAGCCAAGCAGGGAATTGTCGTTGTCAGAGTGAATGTACGCCGTGGAGGGCTTGGTAAATCAAGACCAAAGCGTGGAAGAAGAACCCAGAGGATGGGGACGAATAAGATCTCAGGCGGAATGAGCATCCAGAGGATCGCTGAAGCCCGTGCAGATCGCAAATACCCGAACCTTGAAGTCCTGAACTCCTACTGGGTAGGGGAAGATGGAAAGCACAAGTGGTTTGAAGTCATCCTTGTAGACCCGCACCACCCTGTAATTAAGAGCGACAAGAACCTGAACTGGGTCTGTGACTCATCCATCAGGGGTAGAGCTACCAGAGGCAAAACCAGTGCAGGCAGGAAGGGCAGAGGCATGACTACACGCGGCAAGGGAACTGAAAAGACCAGGCCGAGCATCCGTTCAAATCAGAGTCGAGGCAAGTGATTCATCACATAACAATGCGTGTGATCGCCCACGCAACCGAAGACGTATCCAGAGTCCGCGAGACTCTGGACTTTTTTTTATTAGGTGCCGGCGTAAAGGACAGAGATAAGCTCATAGAAGAGCTTGAGGCTGAAGGGCACCATGGAAATCCAATTACTATCCTTAGCTTACAGCTTAAAAAGAAGGCAGAATGCCTGAAATTTGCCCATTTTGTCCGGGAAAACTTTTCGGAAGAAGATGTGGGAATGCTCAGGAAAGAAATGCCTGAGAGGCTGGACGATGATACGGTTTTTCACCTCCGCTTTGACAAGCAGGCTGCATACCTGCAGCAGGTAAAACTGACTAACTCTTCTGACGCCATTATTGCAAAGGTCAAGATCGAGACCTATCCGAAGAACTGGGAGAAAGCCGGAGCCATAGTGGAGGAGTTATTTGGGTAAACCGAAGTTTTATGATTTTTGCGTTCATGCAGCTCCGGACGGGGACCATACTGCTCCGGAACTGGTTTCCCTTGCCCGGCATTTCGGATACGACGGGATTGCCCTTGCTAACCATTCCGATAAACTCCCTGATAAAAAGCCAGTACTGCCTTCAATAGAGGGTTTTGAGGTCTTCAGGGGAATTGAGCTTGTGGAAGAAAACCCTTCTAAATTACACAGTTTGATCGGAAAATTCAGGAATTCAATGGATGTCCTGATTGTGCACGGAGGGTCCGAAGCAGTCAACAGGGCTGCGCTCGAAAACCCCAGGGTAGACATTCTAAACCACCCGGCTTTTGACAGGAGCAGCGGGTTAAACCAGGTACTGGCAAAAGCAGCTGCAGAAAATGGAGTTGCAATAGGTATCACCCTTAGACCTATTCTTCATTCCCGGGGTTCAAGGCGAGTCCGTTTGTTGTCCGACCTTAAGGCAAACCTTGAGCTTACCCGAAAATACGAGGTATCCCTTGTCCTTTGCAGTGATGCTATGTCCTGCTTTGACCTGCGTTCCCCAATGGAAACTCTTGCCCTTGCTGAGGTCTGCGGACTTGAAGAAGATGAGGCTCTTGATGCCATAAGCATTGTTCCGGAAAGAATTATCACAAAGAACCGCCCCGGTCCTGGATATGTAAGGGATGGTATTGAAGTTCTTGAGGGAGATGATCTCTTTTGAAACGCCTGCTTCCTTCGCTCCGCGCTAGAAAGCGCTATCTTGCTTTTGAACTGATCTCTGAAGAGCCTGCAAGCAGAAACGATATCGTAAGGGAAGTTATTTCCTCTGCTTCATCGCTGATCGGAGATGTTACAACCAGCGACTGTGATATTAAGGTGCTGGGATTTGAAGGCGGAATCGGAATTCTCCAGTGCTCCCATACCAGAGTAAAAGAAACGAGAGCCTCCCTGGCTGCGCTGACCCGGATTAACGGGAAAAGGGCAACTCTTCATGTGCTGGGAGCGTCAGGCACTGTTAAAGGCGCTACTGAAAAGTTTCTACAGGATTACAGGCCCTTTGAGCCTGAAATACAGGAATAAGGATTCGGGATCGGCTTCCGGAAAGGTAAAGTCAAATCCTGAAGCTGTAATTAAGCTTCTGAAAAGCTGTAATTAAGCTTCTGAAAAGCTGTAATTAAGCTTCTGATAACATGGAATCAGGGCCTTGAAGAGCTAAAGTTAAGGTTCTGGAAAGCTTGACCTGAGACTCAGGAATGTCAGAGCTGAGATCCGGGTTTTCAGAGGGTTTATATGTGGTCTCGTTTATATCCGGTCTTATTTATATGAAGTAAAAACTGGATATCTGCCTTACAGCATTGACAGAAGTCTGCAGGTATCAGCCAGTCTTAAGGATGTCTGCGGAATACTTCAGGCTGAAACTTTCCGTTGTGAACTTCAGTAACGGCCGAATAAGCTGTCTAATATATGCTATAATGAATGAGTATTAGTGTAACAAAGTATAATATTGATTGGCAGAACTGATTGACAGAAAAGCAGCTTTGAGGCGACTCCTGGTAATTTACTCATGAGTTGTCTGAGAGCCTGGATTGGAGGCATCTCTGCGTTTCGGGGGTAGAATCCTGCAGGAGGTAAATTCTTCCTTACAGGTTCCAAATCTGGATTTAAACGCCGGAAAAGCCCCGGGCTCTCACAAACATTATAACTGAGTAAATACACTTTATTAACGGACATAGTTAACATTGGAATGGACCTTAATACTCTGTTAAAAAGTTTACTGGAGTGCGTGAATCCGGGTTATGTCTGGAAAACGTGCTTTGCAGGGTAAAAGTGCCTTTAAACTCCCTGTAACCGGGATATTTTCCGCTGGTTTCATCAGGAAAAAACTCTGTCAGGATTGAAAGTCCCGTGTAAAAGGCTAAAAACTCTAATAAGGAAGAAATACGTTATAGGGAATCAATAATCGGTTTCCTTACCTGAACACTGGGTCGGGGACTTTAAGCTCCTGAGCTTTCGGGATATCCGCACAGGTTAAATAACGTTTACTGACCAAAGCCTTTTTTGGGCATGCGGTGGTTTAGTTGACGATTCTGCGGATTTGAAATCCTTTAGGAAAAATGACCGGTTTCTGGCCGGGAAAATTGAAACAATATGGAACATATATTAAGGCAAGGAGATACGGAATATGCAGATGGCACCACAGATGGGTTATGACAGGGCAATTACGGTTTTCAGCCCTGACGGAAGACTTTTCCAGGTAGAGTATGCCCGCGAAGCGGTCAAAAGGGGAACAACAGCCGTAGGAATCAAGGCGGCTGATGGGGTAGTGCTGCTTGTTGACAAGCGAATAACAAGCAGGCTTGTGGAAGCCGCATCAATCGAAAAAATATTCCAGATTGACGACCACATAGGAGCCGCAACCTCAGGGCTCGTGGCAGACGCCCGCTCCCTTGTTGACAGGGCTCGTGTAGAAGCCCAGGTAAACAGGGTTTCTTATGATGAACTCATAGGTGTGGAGGTTATCTCCAAGAAAATCTGTGATCACAAGCAGACCTATACCCAGTACGGAGGAGTTCGTCCCTACGGAACTGCACTCCTGATTGCCGGCGTGGACGACAACAAGCCAAGGCTCTTTGAGACCGACCCCAGCGGGGCTCTCCTCGAGTACAAGGCAACAGCCATAGGTGCAGGCAGAAATGCAGTTGTTGAGGTTTTTGAGGCAGACTACAGGGAAGATATGAATATTGAAGCTTCTATCCTCCTTGGGATGGATGCACTCTATAAAGCAGCTGAAGGCAAGTTCGATGCCGGAACCCTTGAAGTGGGTGTTGTATCCCTTCAGGACAAGAAATTCCGAAAACTGAGTCCTGAGGAAGTTGAGAACTACGTTCAGCAGATCCTTGAGAAACACAAGGGAACTGAAAACAAAGAATAAAACCTATAAATATTTAAAGAACGAGTTATCAGAGAATTTCTGAATCTCAAACTTACATTTTAGAGAAGGTATTCGAAAATGGTGTCCCTGGACGAGGCAGTGACTGCCCGGCTTAAAAGAGGCAGTAAACATTTCGAAGTCCTGGTCGAGCCCGAAGGGGCTCTGGCCTATAAGCGAGGAGAGGAAGTAAACCTCGAAGACATTCTGGCAGTTGAAACTATCTTCGAAGATGCAAACAGAGGGGACCGGGCAGCAGAGTCTGATATAATCAACTCTTTTGAGACAACCGATCCCTTTAAGATTGCTGCCGTGATCCTGAAGAGCGGAGAGCTTCAACTTACCGTCGATCAGAGAAAACGAATTCTTGAAGAGAAAAAGAAAAAGGTTATCTATACCATTTCCAGAAATGCTATAAACCCTCAGACTAGAGCACCGCATCCTCCCGCACGAATAGAAAGAGCGATGGAAGAGGCAAAGGTGCACATAGACCCTTTAAAAAGCGTAGATCAGCTGGTAGCTATTGCAATGAAAGCCATTCGCCCGCTTATCCCGATACGCTTTGAAGAAATCAATATTGCTGTGAAAATCCCTCCCGAATATGCTCCCAAAGCATACGGAGATATTTCCAAAGCCGGAAGCATTACGAAGGAAGAATGGCAGCGTGACGGCTCATGGGTTGCAGTAGTGCGGATTCCTGCGGGAGTCCAGACTGATTTTTACGCTCTTATAAATCATCTCACGAAGGGAGAGGCTCAGACTAAACTTTTATAAGAGGATGTTGGATGGATAAAAAAATAGTGATCCCTGGTGACCTGCTATCCGAGGAAATGAAAAAAGCCGGATACGGGACGTATATCAAGAACAACAAGATCTATTCTTCGTTTTGCGGTATTGAAAACCTCAAAGAGGATAAAGTTGGAGTGATCCCACTTGCGGGAGCTTACATCCCCTCAGTGAATGATGTGGTGATAGGGATCGTTATTGTGGTTACTCCATCCAACTGGATACTGAATATTGGAGCTCCTTATGACGGTCTGCTCCATGTATCCGAATATCCGAGAAGAGTCGAATCCCGGGAAATGCCTGAAATTATGAATGTAGGCGACTCTGCAATTCTCAGGGTAAAAGATGTAGACAGCTCCATGAAAATCGAGCTTGCCCTGAGGGACCCGAGCCTTCATAAACTCAAAACAGGCCAGATTGTCGAAGTTGAGCCTGTAAAAGTCCCCCGTGTAATAGGACACGGCGGTTCCATGATCTCCATGCTGAAGAAAGAAACAAACTGCAGCATTTTCGTAGGCCAGAACGGCAGAATATGGATCGATGGAAAGGACGAGGATGTAGAGCTTTTGAGTAAGGCTCTCCGGAAAATCGAAGTTGAAGCCCAGCGTTCCGGATTGACAGACCGGATCTACAATTTTTTGAAAAATGAACGGATTAGACAGAAAGAGTCCAAGCCTGTTACGTTTTTTCAAAATGAGAAGAAAGGTGCGACTGCAGGAAAGGACGATCACTCCGAAGATATATACAGGAAGATCGATGTACTGCTGGACCCGACGAATTAAATTCCGGATGGAGTCAAGAAGATTTTAGGTAAGCTTCTCTAGAGTATTTTGGTTTAGGAGTTGTTTGGAGATTAAAGTATGAGTGATAAACCTGATAAATTAATCACTGACGATGGGCTGCGCCTTGACGGGAGACGTGCGGATGAGATAAGGCCCATGAAAATTGAGATCGGCGTGCTTTCGCGAGCCGACGGTTCATGTTATCTTGAATGGGGCAGGAATAAGATCCTGGTAGGCGTGTTCGGACCCCGTGAAGCTCATCCCCGCCGCAGCCAGCGCGCAGATTCGGCAGTTATCCGTTACAGGTATAATATGGCATCATTCTCCGTGGAAGACCGTGCTCGTCCGGGACCCAGCAGGCGGAGCATCGAAATCTCAAAGGTTTCCAGGGAAGCTTTCGAACCTGTGATTATGGCTGAACTCTTTCCGAAGACAGCAATTGATATTTTCGTGGAAGTGCTTCAGGCCGATGCAGGGACAAGGACGGCAGCAATTAATGCTTCAAGTATAGCTCTTGCAGATGCCGGAATCCCCATGAAGGGCCTTATTACCTCCTGTGCTTTCGGAAAGGTTGACGGGCAGATTGTGCTTGACCTCAATAAGGATGAGGACAACTACGGAGACGCTGACTTCCCTGTAGCAATGACCCAGGACGGGGAAATTACTCTTGTCCAGATGGATGGGCACCTTACTCCGGAAGAGATTAAGAAAGGTATGGAGCTCGTAAAGAAAGGTTGCAAGGAGATCCTTGAAATCCAGCAGGCAGTCCTTAGAAAGAAGTTTGCGACTCCTGTTGAGGATACCGAGGAAGAAGCTGCAGGAACTGAAAAGGAAGGCGAAAAAGAAGAGTCCGTACCTGCCCCCGAGGCTGTTCAGGAAGCAGCAGTTGTTGAAGAGGCTGTTAAGGAAACTGAAGAATTAGGAGCAGAGGCATCAGAAGAACCATCTGCAGCTGATGTCCTTTCCAGTGAGGTAATCCCTGACTTCGATGAAGAACTCGATGAAGAGATTGAAGAAGAGTTCGAAGCCGAAGAGTTCGAAGCCGAAGAGGAAGACGAGGATCTTGAAGACGAAGATGAGGCCGAAGAGGAAGAATTTGAGGCTGAATCTGAAGACGATTTAGAGGACGATTTAGAGGACGATTTAGAAGAAGCTCTTGAAGACGAAGATGAGTTTGAAGCTTCTTTTGAAGGTACTCCTGAACTCAAAGAGTTTGACGAAATTGAAGCCAGGCTTGAGAAAGAATCTGTCTCCATAGAAGCCGAAGAGGAAATCGGACTCGAGCCTGAAGCTGAGGAATTTGTCGAAGAAGAATCCTCCCTTGAAGAAGAATCCGAAGTTGAGGAAACCGAAGCTGCCTCAGAAGAAACTATTGAGCCTGAAACAGAGGTCGAACCCAAGGTTGAAACCGGGGAAGCTTCCACTGAAGCAGTAGAGGCAGAAGAAGAGCCTGAAGAAGAAAAATCCGAAGGTCCCTGGAAGGTAGTAAAAGACCCCTCTGAAGCCGGAAACAGAGGTGAAAAAGATGAGTGAAATCATAGCCACACTTAAGAAGGACTATATTTACAGCCTGATGGTCAAAGGAAAGCGTCAGGACTGGCGCGGGTTTAAAGATTTCAGGGAGCTCAAGCTCGAAACAAACATTATTTCCAAAGCTGAAGGGTCTGCAAAGGTTACCCTTGGGAACACCCAGGTTCTTGTAGGTGTGAAGCTTCAGAAAGGAACTCCATTTCCAGACTCTCAGGATGAAGGAGTGATTATTACCAACCTTGAGCTTAACCCGATAGCTTCTCCCGAATATGAGCCCGGGCCTCCAAGAGAAGAAGCAATCGAAATGGCAAGGGTCGTTGACAGGGGAATCCGGGAATCAGGCGCAATTGATATAAAGAAGCTTTGCATAACGGTGGGAGAATCCGTATGGATTGTCTTTATAGATGTCCATATCCTGAACAATGACGGAAATATCATTGATGCATCCTGTCTTGCTGCAATTGCAGCCCTTATGACCACAGTCGTCCCGAACGAACAACAGGGACTGGGCGAGAACGTGCCCCTTGCAATGAAAGAAATGCCTGTTGGTATAACTCTTGCAAAGGTCGGCTCAAAACTGATGGTTGACCCCTCCCTTGACGAGGAGGCAGTTTGCGAAACAAAACTGACCATAGTTTCCAGTTCGGACGGATCTGTAGCAGGCATGCAGAAAATGGGTTCTGCCCCACTTTCCGAGGCAGAACTGTTCGAGGCAATAGACCTGGCACTTGAAAAGGCAGCCGAAATCAGGGAACTCTACCTGAAAGGGCTTGCAAAAAGTGAATAAATCAGGCCGGATTAATTAATTATAAATATTAAATGCCAGTATTACGGTCTAAGTGCACGTATTAAGGTGATAGAAGAACCCGGGTCTCTGGGCTAACAGTCCATAGATCGGTTAAGGGCTCTATCACTTTGATTAAATACATTTTAAGGAGTTATAACGATGGCAAAAAAATTCACTAAGAAAGGAAGAATTTCCAGATCTGCAGGCAGGTTTGGTCCCAGGTACGGGAGAAAAGACCGAAAGCTTGTCGCAGACCTGGAAGAACGCATGCGAGCTCCGCATGTATGCTCCAAATGTGCCCGCCCTGCAGTTAAAAGGATTGGAACCGGGATCTGGAAATGCAGCAAGTGCGGACACACCTTCGCTGGCGGGACCTATATCCCCTCCACAAGCGTTGGTCAGACCCTGCTGCGCACCATGAAGAACCTTGCTGAGGCAAAGTAAACAAACAATTTTCAGGGATGTGAGGTTGTATGGGTTATAAGTGCACTCGATGTAAACAGAAAGTGGAAATTGACTACGAGTACACAGGAATCAGGTGCCCGTATTGCGGACACCGGATCCTGGTTAAAGAGCGTCCTACAACCATCAAACGCATCAAGGCCGAGTAAGAAGTATGTTAGTTACTTCTTCTCGTAAACCTTCTGCAAAGACCCGGACGCTTTGCAAGCTTCTTTCGCGCTTTATTGCCGGCAGGAGCATTTCCCGCGGCAAGATGGGAATGCAGGAACTTCTGGAGTTTGCAGAGGGCGGGCCTCTCATAGTTGTAGGAGAGTACCACGGAAATCCCGGGGAACTCGGCTTTTATGATGATGCAGGGAAGCTTCTTTTTTCCCTCAGGTTTTCGGACTGGTATTCTGAGGAAATCGATTCTTACTGGTTTCCGGATGTTGAACCGGTGCTTACAGGTCAGGGAGAGATTGCGGACGTATTTGAGTCTTTTTTCCATTTCAACAGGGTCGAAAGTGATAAGGTCGATCAGCTTCCTCCCCGCTCCACATTGATGGCGGCAGGAGAAAAAGAGGTCGATTTCATGGGCAGCGGGAAGTCCCTTTTTAAACTTACTGTCAAAGGTTTCAAAAAGTACTGACCGGACACCCTTTTTCAACCCTTTTTTCTGAATTTTCTGGAATTTCAGGTTTTCTGAGGAATTTCAGTCTATTTTCAGGAGTAAATTTTAATATCAACTTTCCTGATTCCTTACCCGGATTTAAGAGTTAAGTTTTCAGAATAAACCTTTTAAAGATAAAGTTAGAATCCATAGCCAGTTTAAGAGTTAAGATTTTTAGACCCGGATTCTTCCCAGGAGGAGTTCTTTGAAACTTTCCGCAGAGTTTACATTTGAAACCGAAACTGTTGAACAGATCTATCAGGCTGTCCTTCCAGAGCTTAATGATAACTTCTCTGAAAGGTCAAGAATAGGGCTGTCCCTTGAAGGTGCAAATTGCCTTGTACTTACGGTTAAAGCCGACGATGCAGTTTCCCTGCGTTCTGCCCTGAACACCTGGTTCAGGCTTATCCAGATCGCTCAGGAAGTCCTTGAAGTCACATCTGAAGCATAACTTGTCAACCGGCGCTCAGTCGCCAGAATTGCGTCTCTAGTGGGTATATACCCGGATTTACCAGATAACAGGCACAAACAGGGGTAAGACAAGGAATATGCCTGCAACTGCTTTTTATGCCCAGTTTTCTCAAAATAAGTGTGTAAATCAGGGATCCAAAATCTATGATTGGGGACGGTGTGGATTTCACCTGTAATATATTTAATTTTTTATAAATGTCTAGTTAGATTCATTCTAATTTTTTATATATAATTAATAAGTTTAATTAGACGGATAAGTGTTACTCAGTTTTACATTTCTTTTCAATGTCTCCCTACTCTTATATACTTCTCTCACCTTTTTAATGTATACATTATATTGCTCTTTAGCTTTTCTTTATCTCTAGTCTCTGGGGTGTCTGGAATAGATATCAGTAAAAAAATTTTCATAATAACAATTTTAATTTTTACCGTTTTAATTGCTACATTTACATTTACCTATAATATGCAGCTTTCTAATTTTTTGGAGTTTGAACAGGCTGATACATTGAATAATGTTGAAAAGGTACAGAATGTGGTCTCTACCGAACAGAGTTATCTTGATAACATGGTTCAGGACTGGGCCTGCTGGGATGATACTTACCGTTTTATCGAAGATGGAAACCAGGATTATATAAATGCAGACCTTCAGAACGAGACTCTTGTAGAACTCAAAGTTAATGTGATGCTTTATGTGAATGATTCCGGGAAACTGGTCTATGCAAAATCGATAGACATTAATTCTGGAGAAGAAAGACCGGTCCCAGAAAAGCTTCTTAAACTGGTAGAAGAAGGTACCCTTCTCACAAAATCAGAAAACGACAATATAAGCAGTTGTGTTTTGCTGGACGAAGGCCCCATGTTTATTGCCTGCCATCCAATCCTTACGACAAAGTATCAGGGGCCTATGAAGGGCACTTTGATTTTCGGGAGGTACTTTGACAGTGATCTTCTTGATTATTTCAATCAAACTACCTGCTCTTCCATTTTAATGTACAGAACTGATCAGGAGATTCCCCCTGAGATTCAAATGAAATTTAAAAACTTTTCGGAGTTTCCGGACAGGAATATTGTCGAACCCATCAGCAAAGAAAAAATAGCAGGTTATTTTGAGTTAAAGGACGTTTCAGGTCAGCCTGCCCTTATTATGAGAGCTGATTTCCCAAGAGAACTCTATTTAAATGGAAAAAAAGCCCTGAATTATATGTATTTTTTCCTTTTGCTAACCGGGCTTGTGACAGGGGCCGGAGTTAAATTTGCACTTGACAGTTTCTTCGTATCTAGACTTGTTGAGATTGACAACTTCGTTACAAAAGTCAGGTCGGAAAAAGATCTTTCCAATAGATTGGTTCTCAAAGACAACGATGAACTCTATCGCCTCTCAAGAGAAATAAACGGGATG
This sequence comes from Methanosarcina sp. 2.H.T.1A.6, assembly GCF_000979455.1. GTDB lineage: Archaea > Halobacteriota > Methanosarcinia > Methanosarcinales > Methanosarcinaceae > Methanosarcina. Next base: position 18,358 of record NZ_JJOY01000041.1, on the reverse strand, counting down.
CTGAATGAAATCGACCTGGTACATCAGGAATTAAAGGCTCAGGAACGCGAAAAGAAGGTTCTGCTTGATTCTTTGAACGAGCTGGTTATTTTCGTAAATCCTCAGCTTAATATCATCTGGGCAAACAAAGCTGCTCTTGAATATATGCATGTGGACCTTGAAAAAGCAACGGGAAAACGCCTTAAACCTACTCTGGGTATAAACAGCCCCCTGGTTAAGCATCTGTACCTTGAAGATATCTTTGTATCAGGGAATAAAGAGTCAGGGGAATTTACTGAAGAGGACGGCAACACCTGGTTTATTCAGGCAATCCCGGTAACTGACGGTAACGGCAAGATCGTAGGCGTCCTGGAGACCTGCAGAAACATTACTGGAAAGAAAGCAGTAGAAAAACTTTATCAGGAAAAACAAATAGCAGAAATTGCAAACCGTACCAAGAGCGAGTTCCTGGCAAATGTGAGCCATGAACTGAGGACCCCGCTTAACTCAATCATAGGGTTCTCAGACCTGCTGTATGAACAGGTTTTCGGGGAGTTGAATGAAAAGCAGTTAAAATATGCAGGCAATATTTCAAGGAGTGGAAAGCACCTTCTTAATCTGATCAATGACATTCTGGACCTTTCTAAAGTAGAAGCCGGAAAAATGGAGCTTGATTATAAGGAGTTTGAACTTGCTAATAAGCTCAACACGATAATAAGTCTCCTGTCTCCAATCACATACCTGAAAAATATTCAAATTGAAATCGATATGGATAGCAAGCTTACAAGCATCCGTGCGGATGAGGCCAGGTTTGCCCAGATAATGTACAACCTTGTTGATAATGCTGTCAAGTTCTCCCATGAAAACAGCTCTGTAACAATAGGGGCAAGAATAAAAGGAGACCTGGTAGAAATAACGGTTAAAGATACCGGAATCGGTATTAAAGCTGAGGACCAGCACAAACTCTTCAAGCCCTTCAGCCAGATCGATTCATTTTCCTCCAAAAAATTCCCGGGGACGGGGCTTGGCCTTTCTTTAGTTAAGCAGATTGTACACCTGCACGGAGGATATGTCTGGTTCAGGAGCAGTCCGGGCGAGGGGAGTACCTTTGCTTTCACAATTCCGATAAACGGCGATAAAAGATATGACGTCAATGCCGGATTAAGTGCGAAAGAGCAAAACGGCTGAAAACTGATGGCTTCAGGCGAGCAGTAAGGGGAAAGAGCACCTTTTTTTGGGAATTTGTCCCCTATTTTAGAACTCTTTTCATATTATACTTCCGGATAGATAGTTATTTCTGCGTATTTATTTAATTCCATGTAAGGTACTGAATAAATCCAACCCCCTCATATATTTATTAGATTTTATATAATTGAAACAGAAGTGATACAATGCCAAAATCTAGTGATGGGCGTAAAATTAAAAATCACTAAATTTTGAAAATAGTCACAATCCTTTGAACGTAACCTATTGATTGATGCCGAAAGATCTCTAATATTGAGTTTTATTGAAGACTGAATTCTTCTTGGAAATTCAAGATTTCAATCAAAAAATGCAAAATCACTGGATTTTGGTACTGAGTCACAGAAGTCCTGTTTATATTTATTACATAGTCTAAATCTCATCGATCAAAATTCAAAAGCTCAGGAAAGGGTTTTTCGCAGCACCTACTTATATTGCTCTCAAAACAGAATTAAATGGAGCTTTGAAACAGGTTTAGCAGGAGTGGGGATTCGTGGGAGCAAGCAGAATAATTATTTTTGTAGCTATTGCGCTTATAGCGAATGCGGTTTACAACCCTGTGTCGGCAAAGGAAATCACTGTGGGTAATAACCCGAAGGCAGATTTCAACTCGATTCAGGAAGCGGTAAACAGTTCGTCTTCAGGGGATATAATTTTTGTTTTACCGGGAATCTACAACGAAAGTGTAAATGTAAAAATAGAAGGCCTGAGTATTCTTTCGGACTCTGAAAACCCTGAAGATACCGTTGTTCAAACTTATATTGTAAGTGTCAGTAACGTTACTATCAGTGGCTTTAGCATACACGAGTTTACAGTCACCAGCTTGACCAAAGTAGAAGGGTGCACTGTAAAAAATAACAAATTTTTGGAGTTGGGTGCAACAATTGATGACTGTTCTAATTCTCTTTTTATAAATAATACCTTTTCGGGAAGGAGCATAGATTTTGGTGCTGAGTGCTATAATTGTATATTATCTGAAAATTCACTTTTTGATTCGGGAATTCATGTAATGGGAGCAGGGGGAAGTAGGAATAATATCACTATAGCTAATAATAAGCTTTTGAACAGTTTTTTCTCACTTACAGGTCCTCAGGAGAACAAGATTATAAGCAATACTATAGATGGCTCTGGAATTTTCCTTTCAGAATCTCATGAAAATATTATTAATAATAATTTCATTTCCAATGCCAGTTGCGGAATTTCTGCGAGTTTTATCTCCAGTGGTAACAAGATCACAAATAATACTCTAACCTCAAATACTAAAGGGATATGTGTTTCTTACTATTCTTCGGGGAACGTAATAAAAAATAATACAATTTCAACCAACGACATTGGTATATCACTTGAAGATATTGCTCTGATAACTGACAACAGAATTGAGCAAAACAGAGAATGTGGGATCTATCTGGATCTGTTCACCGACGATCCTTCTTCTAGCGGAGGACGCAGCCTAATTTATAATAACTCCTTCAATAACACGGTTAACCTCTTAAATAATACTAAAATCGAAGATTTCAGATATTTCGGATATTCTAATCCGAGCATGGATGACGCTGTCTGGAACACTACGAAAACGTCGGGAAGAAACATTGTAGGCGGGCCCTACCTGGGTGGCAATTACTGGGCAAAACCTGATGGGACCGGTTTTTCTGAGATCTGCACTGATTCAGACGGGGATTGGATCTGCGACTCTTCCTATAACATAAATGGGAGTGAAATTGACTATCTTCCTCTTGCATCTATATCCATACCTCAAAAGCCGCCGGTTGTAAACTTCAGTACCAATAGCATGCAGGGTCTTGCCCCATTAGCTGTCCAGTTCACAGATCTTTCACGATATGCATTTTCGTGGAGCTGGGATTTTGACAATGACGGAATATCAGACTCTACAGAAAAAGATCCGGTCTATGAGTATATAACCCCCGGAGTTTATACCGTTAGTCTGACAGTCAGCAATGCAAATGGTACGGCCTCAAAAACTCAGGAAATTATTGCGCAGGAAGCTAAAACCCTTCCTCTGACTGACTTTAGCTCCAATGTTACTAGCGGCCCGGTTCCTCTTTCCGTCCTTTTTACCGATATTTCGCAAAATGCAGCAAAAAGGACATGGGACTTTAACAATGACGGTGTTACTGATTCCATAAACAAAACTGCGGTTTATATGTATACTCTTCCTGGAACTTATATTATTAACCTGACTGTAATTAATTCGAAAGGAACCGTTTCAAAGTTATCTGCCATAACGGCATCTCCTGTGCGGCGTGTAGATGGGCAACTTACCCTCACGGAATATCAGATCACTACCAATGAATTAGGTCAGGAATGGCCTGTGATTTACAATGATATGGTTGTGTGGCAGGATAATCGCAATGGAAATGACGATATCTATATGTACGACATTTCCACTTCTAACGAAATTCAAGTAACTGCCAATAGTTCGGATCAAAGTTGGCCTGATATTTATGGGGACAGGATTGTGTGGATGGATAAACGTCATGGAAACACCACCATCTATATGTACAATCTTTCTACCTCAAAAGAAATTCAGATTACCAAAAACGGGTCAACAAGCAGTCCTGCTATCTATGAAGATAGAATAGTATGGCTTGATTATCGTAATGGAAAAGCTGAGATATATATATATGATCTCTCTACCTCCGAGGAGGCTCAGATTACCAGCAGTGAATCAGATAAGTCAAATCCTGACATATATGGCGATAGAATAGTATGGGAAGATTATCGCAATGGAAACTCTGATATCTATATGTATAATCTCTCCACTTCCACTGAAATTCAGATAACCACAAATGACTCATGGCAGTGGGAGCCAGTAATTTACGGGGATAGGATTATCTGGAACGATAATCGAACTGGAAACATTGAGGTTTACATATACAATCTTTCCACCTCTACGGAAACCCGAATAAAGACCCGTGCTGTGTCTGCCATTTACGGGGACAGGATTTTGTGGAAGGATTATCGCAATGGAACCCCTGATCTCTATATGTGCAATCTTTCCACTTCTAAAGAAATTCAGATGACTGCCAGTGAATCAGATAAGTTGAATCCTGCTATCTACGGTGACAGAACAGTCTGGACAGATTTTCGTAATGGAAACTCCGATATATACATGTGCGTTATCTCGGAAGAGGAAGAAGGAATAAAAACATGTTAATTGAAAAACCATGAGTTCAACATTAAAGGGTATGGGGAAATTTATTCAGTTCTCGAAAAGTCTGGATGAAATAGCAGATTGCAGCAAATAGATATCAGCACATAAAGAAACGTAAATGTAAAAAAGAAGATATAAAAAGGAAAGATTGAATGAGATTTAACTTAAAATTCATTTGATTCCGGCAAGCAGAAAATAGATTTTTTGCGCTTTCCGGTTTTTTGTCCAGCTGGAGGCTCGATCAATGTATTTTTACATTTTCAACCTCATTTAACAGAATTTTTTCGTCCCCGATCCGTGATCCATTTTAATACCTTGCCGCTCCGGCTTTTTTCGAATTGGGACCTTTATTTGGCCTGAAAGCCCGCTCCGGGCATTTCTTGGAATCGGTTTTCCCGCGTACTTCAAATCCGAGGCTGAAACATTCGCCTTTTAGCTCATCAATAACCGTATAGAATCTGCAGTCTTGGCATGTAGGCATTAGGATTACTACCTCCAGATACGTGAAGGCTATCTGGTTCTTGAGTCCCAGATACGTTTCCTGAATACAACCTTTAAGCTAAAACCGCCTCCCTTTAAATGAAGGCACAAGGTGTATCCCATAAATAATGTGTATCTGTAAATAAAATGTTTTTGGTAGGGAACAAGGCAGAAGCAGACGGAGGCGGGAGATAATTGCTGCTTTTTCAGGCTTTATAGTGAAAAAATAGTAAAGGTTATTCCGGAGAATCAAGCAGAGATATTAGTTTGATGTTTTCCTGATATCTGTATCAATAATTTCTGCGTGTTGCAGGGATATCCAGTCATAAACTCTCAGCAGGAAACCCGTTAAATCTTTAGATTTAGCGGGTATTTAACATCTGGGGTATTTAACATCTGGGGTATTTAACATCTGGGGTATTTAACATCAGGTTTTCTTATCGCGCCTTACTTCTGTTATCTTTTCAAAACTCTTCGTCCTCTTCGAATTCTACATCAAGGACGGGAAGTTCCCTTACATTTCCTTCCCTGTCATAACAGGTCCAGCTCTGCCTGTTGTAGGGACGGCCCACGATGATATGGAAGTTTCCGGTTTTTGAAAAGAGGTGTAAGTCGGCTTTTGAGGGATTGCGGTTGGGTCCGGGATGGCTGTGGACCGAGCCTGCAGCTTTTACATTCGGCATCATGTAAAGCCTGAGGACTGCATTTGAGTCGCTTGATTCGGTTCCTGGCAGGATAAGCACCTCGGTGATTATTCCGTCTTTCTCCTGCAAAAGCCCGGCAAACTCTTCCGGAGCCATTGACCTGCTAGCTTCAAGGATAAAATCAAGAGTATCACTGGCAATTCCTTTAATCTGCATACAGAGTAATTCTCCTGAAATGGTATATCTCTTTCTGGAAAGCGAAATCTGCAAACTGAGCAATCACTGGAAATAAAATATACAAAAATTCCAGGTTCATTTTCCCCCATCGGTTTTATCTATTATTTCGATAAATCATTATGTAGCATTATATTTCTTACAGGCAGTTTTTCCGGAGGTTTTTTTCTCCGGACACAGGGTTTGCTATATAGCACAGGGGGTTTTTGGAATAAAAGACATTCATTCGGTTTTAAGCTTGGAAAGAGATCCGGAAGATAATATGGGGAAGAACTCTGAAGGAGATTCTCAAAAGGGTTCCGGAAAGGGTATGGAAAAGGATAGTGACACTCACGCTTCATTATATCAGGAATCGCTTGCAATGCACAGGAGGCTAGAGGGTGTACTTGAGGTTGCAAGCAAGGTGCGCCTCCGTACAATCCACGACCTAAGTGTTGCCTATACGCCCGGAGTTGCTGAGCCGTGCCGGAAAATTAGCGAAAACCAGGGGCTTGTCTACCTTTACACCCTTAAGAAAAATACAGTTGCTGTTGTAACGGACGGGTCAGCAGTGCTCGGGCTTGGGAATATCGGGCCATATGCGGCTCTGCCGGTTATGGAAGGAAAGGCGATTATCTTCAAGGAATTTGCCGGCATAGACGCTTTTCCTATCTGCCTTGATACCCAGGACACCGAAGAGGTGATAAAAGCGGTAAAACACCTGGCTCCGGTTTTCGGAGGCATCAACCTGGAAGATATCAGTGCACCCCGCTGTTTTGAAATAGAAGCAAGGCTGCGGGAAGAGCTTGACCTTCCTGTTATCCATGACGACCAGCACGGGACAGCCATTGTCGTATTTGCCGGGCTTCTGAATGCCCTTAAAATTGTGAAAAAGGAGCTTGGAGAGCTAAAAATCGTTATTTCAGGGCTTGGGGCTGCAGGGGTTGCAATTTTCAGGTTCCTGGTCCGGGCAGGCGCAGATCCTGCAAAAATTCTTACATGTGACAGCAAGGGGCTTGTGTACGAGGGGCGAGAAGAAGGCATGAATCACATAAAAGAGGAAATTGCAAAGCTTACAAACCCTGAAAAAATAAAAGGCGGTCTCAAAGAAGCTTTCCCATGGGCTGACCTCTTTATCGGGGTTTCAGTCGGAGGGATCGTGACCGAGGATATGGTCCGCTCGATGGCAAAAGATTCTATTGTAATGGCAATGGCAAACCCTGTTCCTGAAATCATGCCCGATGCTGCAAAGCGGGCGGGGGCAAGAATTGTTGCTACCGGCAGGTCGGATTTTCCAAACCAGCTCAATAATTGCCTGAGTTTCCCGGGGCTTTTCAAAGGGGCTCTTGGCACCTGTGCGAGGAGGATAACGCCTGAAATGGAAATGGCAGCAGCCTATGCCCTTGCAAATGTAGTGACCGTTGGTGAGCTTTCCGAAGACCACATTATACCGGACCCCCTTGAGAAGCATGTCGTGCCCGCGGTAGCAAAAGCCGTTGCTAATGCTTCATTTGAAAGTTGTGCCGCAAGAAAAAACCTTGAAGATAGTGTCTGAAAGAGTCGAATTTTTCAGTTCGCAGACTAATCTTCAGAATTATTGTTTCAAAAGCAATTTTAACCTAAATTACATATTTTTTCTGTCAAGAATATAGAGGTGGTATGGAATGAATTGCAACAATTTGAAACAGGGTCAGGTTCTTATTTGTGAGAACTGCGGGCTCGAACTTAAGGTAGTAAATGAGTGCGGAGATGACCGCTGCGCTATAGGCTGTACCGGTGATATGGACTGTTGCGGGGAACCGATGAAATTGAAAGAATAAACAAGACAAATTACTGGGGTATGTAAGGCAATAAATCCGCAAGAAGCTGCATTAAAGATAAAACCAGAAAAAGCCTGAAAAGGGATTTTTTCTGGATTTAGGACTCATAAATGTCTAATTTTTGGCTCAATTTCAAGCGTGACCTTCCGTTGTGAGTTTTACTGCAAGGAAAAGCCTTGAAGATAGTGTCTGAGAGATTCACTGCAGTATCTGAAAGACCCAGGCAGTGTCTGAGATACCCATATTTCGGCTGAAAAAATTCTGTCTATACGTTAGAATACTATCGAAATCTCAGAAAAAACAGTTGAAAATATAAAAGCCGTGCTTAAAGTGAAAAAAGAAAGTGTCAATTGGAGTTTATCAGGTCTTGTTCTTTTTAATCTCTTCCAGTATTTTCTTTTGAGTCTCTGCGATCTCTTTTAATGTTGCATTGATCTCTGTCATTATCTCTATCGTTTTTTGTGTCGTGTTTGTTTCTGGGGTTTCCACCAGGCATGTCTCAGTTTGTTCCACTTCTTCCCTTTGCAGTTCCCGCAGAACATCTCCCAATACGCCAAATTCACGGCTCTTGTCAGCGCTTGCCGCCTCTTCATCTTCAAGATACATGCTTCTAACAATGCTGCGAAATATAAATAGATTCTTTTTTGAGCTTTAGAGAGAACCTGCCTAAATGAGCTTTGAGATATTGAAAACAAATGTCGTACGGAATACAGGTCAATAATGAATTAATCATATGCCGTACAAAGACGTATGCAGTAAGAAGGAAAAGAAGAAACCGTCCTCGGTGCTAAAACCTGGTGAAAAAAATGGGCGAAATTCAACGAAAGTTTGATGCTATTTCAAAAAAGTATGATGAACAGAGAAGGAAGTTTATACCTTGCTTCGATGACTTTTATGGAGCCGCGGTATCCGTGGCGTCAGTAGATGCAAAAAATCCGGGTATCCTGGACATAGGTGCCGGAACAGGACTTCTATCGGCTTTTCTGATGGAAAGATATCCAGATGCATCATTTACACTTATTGATATCTCGGAAAAGATGCTGGATATGGCAAAAGACAGGTTCAGAAATTACTCAAAAGTAAAATACATTGCAGCAGATTATTCAAAGTACGATTTCTCGGAAAAATACGATATGGTAGTGTCAGCCTTATCTATCCATCACCTGGAAGACAAAGAGAAAAAGGAGCTCTACAAAAAAAGCTACTCCATACTTAAAAAGAACGGGGTTTTTATTAACGCCGATCAGGTACATGGAGAAACTCCTTTCATCGAAAACCTGAATAAGACAACCTGGAGACAGCATATCGAAAGCAACGGCTTGCCCGAAGAAGAAATACTGGCTGGTTATGAAAGAGTTAAACTTGATAAGGATTCAAGCTTGGACCAGCAGCTCGATTGGCTTAAAGAAGCAGGTTTTTGCGATGTTAGCTGTATATATAAGCACTATCAGTTTGCAGTGATGTTTGGGAGAAAACTGGGTAAAAATAATAGTTGAGGGTTCGATAAAACCAATCTATCATATGAAAAACAAATCTTCTTTTAATTTTCATAAGTGGGGCATACAACTGTTACATTATATTATATAGGTGGTGGGAAACTCTCGTATGTAATGGGATCTCTATAAATTGGATGAACATCTTTCATGATCCCTCCTCCTACAATTACTTTTCTGGAGTTCTTTTAGATTTTATTAGGAACTTAAAGCTTAACGGACAGTTTTCTTAATTTTGGCTTTGTTGAGCGTGCGAAAGTGCGGTTCCTGGTGCCCGGATGTGTCGCGCCACAGAAAAAGATTACCGAATCATACAAAGCCGCTTAAAGAAACCAGCACTGCAAAAACAATAACCAGCAAGATGGACAGAAATAGGGCCAGGGCGGACCTCTCCAGGCTTACGTCATGTACAAATCTGCCGCCTACAACGTAAAGATATAACTGGTAAACCCCGAAAATCCCGCCTGCAAGAGGAATCCAGAGGAAGGAGGACGCAGCCGAGGCATAGAGTACGAACCTTGCAGTACCCTCATAAGTTCCCTTTCCCCCAAGCGTTTTTTGAATAATATGGAGCAGTGTAGCATCGAGAAGAAGGGCGATAACACCTCCAATAGGTACCATAAGTGCAACTGCAAATACCATCATAGAACCGAATCCTTCGACATCGTAAGCTCCGGGATTAAAAAGCAAGTAAAAAAACGAGTATATGGCAATGTTGATTACTGCAAAAATGATAGGATCAGTGTATCCTCCGGTCTTTGGCATTTCCCTGTAAAAATGAGATGGGCTTTTCATAACTTCTTTCCAGGTTCCGATGTAATCAAAACGCGTCATACTAAATAATATTACAAAGTTCTATTTATATTTGATCTCTCAGAAATATATACATACCTCACGCGAAAAATAATATGAAGGACGCTGGGGGATACAGGCATGTAAATATTCCGGGTAAATATCCAATTATTATTGACGGACAAAACCCATTCCTTACAGCGGCTTATGTCAGCATAATTTTTATTTCAGTCGAATACCCCGCAATCGGCTGAGGAACTGCTGCAGGAATCAAAACTTCTCCCAAAACTGTTTTTATACTGATTGATTAGTTTGAAGCTTTTTCAGGTTATCCTAATTAATTTTTTCACTTCACAGATCAGGTTACCTCGATCAATTTTACAACCTAATAAAACAAAAACTTTATATCCGTATTTTACGTACTTCTTCCCGCAGTGTTGTACATAGATGTGCGTCGTATTCCAATTACGTAAAAAGGCGACGAAATATCCAGATATATTTTCCAGGATTCTCAAAACAATTTTGGTAGATGATTTGAGAATGCAGGTTCGTTTTCAACCTCATTTTATTACTTTGAGGCTTGTCTAAATTTATCCAATTCGTTAAATTATTCCTACGATCCGAGATGAGTTTATTTGACTGAAAAAAAACTGTTAATGGGTAATGAAGCCATTGCACTTGGAGCGATAGAAGCTGGCGTACAGGTAGTTACCGGGTATCCGGGAACTCCCTCGACCGAAGCTCTGGAGACAATTCTCCGGTATGCGGACAGGTGCGGGATTTATACCGAATGGTCGAGCAACGAAAAGGTTGCACTTGAAACGGCTGTAGGGGCGGCTTATTCCGGGGCAAATGTGCTTGTGACCATGAAACAGGTAGGGTTAAATGTAGCATCCGACCCCCTGATGAGCCTGACCTACATAGGGGTAAAAGGGGCTCTTGTCCTGCTTGTTGCCGATGATCCGGGGCCTCATTCCTCTCAGACTGAGCAGGATACGAGGGTGTTCGGGCATTTTGCAAATATCCCTGTCCTTGACCCTGCAAACCCGCAGGAAGCTTACGAGCTTACAAAACTGGCTTTTGAGCTTTCGCATGAATTCGAAATTCCTGTCATCCTCAGGACTACCACGCGGGTTTCTCACAGCTGCGGGGATGTTGAAGTTGCAGCTGCAGAACCTGTGCCGGTTGAAGCTTCCTGTAAAGGCTTTACAAAGGACAGGCGCTGGACGATTTTCCCAAGGCTTACTGCCGAGCGGCACCCCTGGCTTGAAAACGTACAGGTGCAGCTTTCCGAGCGTTTTTCAGGGCTTCCATACAATTCCGTTTCTGGAAGCGGAAAAATCGGGATCATAGCCTCAGGGGTTTCAGCTCTCTACGTAAAGGAGGCTGTAAAGGGCTTTGAAGAGGTTTTCACCCTATTCAGGGTAGGGACAGTGTATCCTTTCCCTGAAAAGGCAGCCCTTTCCTTTTTAAAGGGCATCGAAAAACTGATCGTGGTCGAAGAACTTGACCCCTACCTTGAAGAACAGGCCCTCCAGCTTGTCGGAAAGGCTCACCTGCCTGTTGATATATATGGAAAAAAGAACGGCTTTTTCCCGGTGAGCGGGGAATACAATGTTGATATTGTTATTGACAGCGTCAACAAAGTGCTTGCAGACCTTGGAGAAACAGCCAGCCTTTCCCATGCTTCCCCTGCGATTTTGAGAGGGGAGCTTCCGCCTCTGCCAGTCCGGGCTCCTACCCTCTGTGCGGGCTGCATGCACAGGACCGTTTTTTACGCATTCAAACAGGCTGCAAAACAGCTTAAAAAGGATTCTCAGGTCGAGACTATTTTTTCCGGGGATATTGGCTGTTATACCCTTGGAAACGCATATCCTCTCAATATGGTAGACACCTGCCTCTGCATGGGGGCAGGGATGAGTATAGCAGGAGGGCTTTCCCGCACGAACCCGGAGGTAAAGCAGGTGGCTTTTATCGGGGACTCGACCTTCTTCCATTCAGGCATCCCCGCTGTGGTAAATGCTGTCTACAACGGAGCTGATGTTACCCTTGCAGTCCTTGACAACCGCACAACTGCCATGACAGGGCACCAGCCGCATCCCGGAATAGGAGTGACTGCCCTTGGAAGTCCCTCAAAAGCCATTGACATTGCCGGCGTGGTCCGGAGCTGTGGAGTTGAGTTTGTAAGGACCGTGGAAACAGGAAGCCTGGAAAATTGCGTGGAGGCGGCAAAGGAAGCCATGGAATTTAAGGGTCCTTCCGCGGTCGTGTTCAAAGGAAAATGTGTCGGGATTACAAAACCCTTTACACGCTTTGCAATTGATCCTGACAGCTGTACAGGCTGTGGGTTCTGCGTAAAGCAGCTCGGTTGTCCTGCCATTTTCCTCCCAGCGGGAGAAGATAAGCCTCTCATCCAGGACAGCTGCAGCGGCTGCGGGCTCTGTGCGCAAATCTGTCCTTCGGGAGACATAAGGGAAGAGGGGGTGAAGAAATGAAGAACGAAGGAACTAAGGGTGAAGGAACTAAGGGTGAAGGAATGAAGTATGATATTCTGATTGCAGGCGTTGGAGGGCAGGGTGTTGTGCTTGCTTCCCGCATGCTTGCGCTTGCTGCAATGAAAGCCGGGTTCCGTGTGAGCACTGCCGAAACCATAGGCATGTCCCAGAGGGAAGGTTCGGTAAGCAGCCATATCAGGATTGGAGATGAGATCCCGGGTTCCCTTATCCCTGCAGGACAGGCAGACCTGCTTATAGGGCTTGAACCTGCAGAAACCGTAAGAAACCTGCCTTTCCTGAAAAAAGACGGGAAAATTATAGTGAACTCTCATGCTATACCCCCTGCATCAAAGCCCCCGGGAAGTCCTGAATATGATCCTGCAGCTTTGCTGGCCTTTCTGGAAGCCCATGTTCAGGGTATACTTTGCCTTGATTTTACACAGCTTGCAGAAGAAGCAGGCACATACAGGGCTGCAAATGTTGCAATGCTTGGAGCGGCTGCCGGCACAGGTATGCTGCCTTTTTCAAGAGAAATTATTCTGGCAGTACTTGAAACCGAAATTCCTGAAAAACACAGGGCTGTAAACAGGGCTGCGTTTGAAGGTGCGATCGAAAGAATTAAGCTAATCCCCGGGCAACCAGACGGGGAACAGAAGGTGAAATTAAATGTATGAAGCATCCTTGGAGTCTGAGCTCGATCCGGATGTCCAGCTCTACCACCCCAAACTCTCGGAAGAGGATACCTTTGCAAAATTGAAGGGACTGCTTAAACGTGTGGTTGAAGGAAGCCCATTTTACCAGAAGAAGTTCAAGGAAGCAAACGTGGATATAGAGAATATCAGGTCTCTTGAAGACCTGAAACTCCTTCCTTTCACACACAAAGAGGAACTGAGGGATGCCTATCCCCTAGGGCTGCAGACCGTGCCCGATTCAGAGATTGTCCGGATCCATTCATCCTCCGGGACAACTGGCAAGCCTGTCATTATTCCCTATACTCGAAAAGACGTTGATGTCTGGGCAGAGCTGGTGATGCGCTGCTACATGCTGGCAGGCCTTACCAACCAGGACAGGATTCAGATTACACCCGGGTACGGGCTCTGGACCGCCGGGATAGGGTTCCAGCTCGGAGCCGAGCGCCTTGGAGCGATGGCAATACCCACAGGTCCGGGAAACACCGAAAAACAGCTTGAGATGCTTACGGACCTGAAGTCCACAGCCCTTGCAAGCACCTCTTCCTATGCGATTTTGCTTGCTGAAGAAATTGAAAAGCGCGGCTTAAAAGACCAGATCAACCTCAGGGTCGGAATTGTGGGTTCCGAACGCTGGAGCGAAAAGATGCGCAACAGGATTGAAACCGAACTCGGGATCGAGACCTTTGACATCTACGGGCTGACCGAAATCTACGGGCCGGGAATTGCCCTTGACTGCTCTTACCATGAGGGAATGCACTACTGGTCCGACTACCTGCTCTTTGAAATCATTGATCCGATAACAGGAGAACAGCTCCCAGAAGGTACTCTCGGGGAACTTGTAATTACCACCCTTGCAAAGGAAGGAGCACCTCTGATCCGCTACAGGACAAGGGACCTGACGCGCATAATCCCCGGGCTCTGTAAATGCGGCTGCCCTTTCCCCAGAATTGACAGGATCCTTGGAAGGTCTGATGACCGCATAAAGATCAAGGCAGTAAACATCTATCCCGGCCAGATCGAGGATATAATCCACAGGGTGCCCAGGGTCAGCAGTGAATATCAGATCCTTCTTACCCGCAAAAACGGCAGGGACAGTATGACCTTCAAAGTTGAAATTGAAGGGGCAGAAGATCCTGTAAAGAAAGAACAAACTGAAAAAGCCCTGAGAAAAGCGTTCAAGGACTTTATAGGGGTGAGCGTGGATATTGTGGGTGTTAAGCTCGGGGAACTTCCAAGAAGCATGAAAAAGACAAAAAGAGTAATCGATGAAAGGGAACTTTAAAATCCTTTCATCATTTAACCTACCTGTTTCATTACCCTTTATTTATTTCTCTTTTTTATTTCTCTTTTTTATTTTCCTTTTTTATTGACCTGTTTCATCATCAATATCAGTTAGCCTGCTCCTTGGAGCATATTCCATTTTACTCTTTTCTTCTGAGGCGGATTTTTCAGGAGACTTTTCCTTCTGAATATCTGTCTTGTACACGATAGTCCTGTAAGGATACGGAATTTCGATACCTTCACTGTCAAAGCGCCTTTTAATTGCTTCCCTTATTTCACACCCTGAACTGTATGCATCGCTCCTGTCCTTAAACCAGACCAGCAGGCGGAGATTTACGGAAAAATCCCCAAGATCTGTCACGTATACTTTAACCTCTCCTCTTTCCCTGAAATCCGGGTCTACAGTATGCAGCACGGACAGGTCCATGAATCCGTTTGCAAGGGTTTCGGGTTTCAGGAAACTGGGCTTTATAACACTGTGCTTCATGGTCTGGGGAGGCATGACCAGAGGATGCTTTCGGGCTTCTTCAATCATGATTTTTTTTGCCAGGCTAATATCAGAATCATAACCGATTCCAACGTTTATTGGCCAGATAACTGCAGGATCTTCTATGGTCCAGTTGATTACTGCCTCATTGCTGATTATTGAGTTAGGGATGATAAGGCGCCTGTTATCCCAGGTTATAATAACCGTATGCCTGAGGTTGAGGTCCGTAACCTTTCCGTATTCGTTCATAATATTCAGCCTGTCTCCAACCCTGAAAGGCTGAAAAATAACAAGGGAAATGCCTGCAATAATGTTGCTCAGCGTACTCTGGGCTGCAAAACCGATGACGATACCGGCAAGCCCTGCCCCTGTAAAGAGGGCTACAGAAAGACTGCGCAGGTCAGGAATACTGAATATTATAATAATTAGACCTATAAAATAGATTGATGCAACCGTAACGTGCCTGAACATCCGGAAAGCCGTGGTGTCCATGCGCAGCTTGCCGCTTGCTTTTGTAAAGTAACTTTCCATAAGGTGGTTTACAGTCCTTGCGACAAGGATGGTTCCCATGCCTATGAAAATGATGAATAAGAGGGTACCTAAGTTAGCCGAGAACCAGGCGAATGATTGATCTAATATTCTGTCAAAATAGGACATATTTTCTGCAAAAGAAGGGGATGAATTTAGGGTTTCGGGGGTATCCATGCCCTCAACCTTTAGCAGGAAGCTTTATATAAATATTGATTAAAAAATACATGAACTGTAAGGGTGTAGTAAATAAAGTTCTGCAAAAAGGATTGAAGCAGCTGGAATGGTTAACAGGTCATGTTGAATAAGGGAAAGTAATTAAAACAAGAAGTAAATTTGAGTAAAAAAGAAGATTTGAGTAAAAAAGAAGATTTGAGTAAAAAAGAAGTTTCCATAAATGGAAATCTCCTTCTTTTCTCCTTTAAGGTCTGTTTTTTCTGGTTTTCATTGGGCTCTTACATTACCTTTCAGGGTGACCTCCTCAGGCATACAGGTTTTCATCTCTCACAAAGACCCAGTAACCCTCATATGGTTCGATTTCAAGTTCATCTGTTCCAAGCTGGTTCTCGCCTAATGTCCCATTAAAGTCATTGTAACCGACATACTGGTAGTAGCCTGTAGTGTTGTTGCCCGGCACCCAGGGACCCACAATTTTTGCATACGAGCTGTCAATGGTCGTGAATGCAACTTCCGCAGAGACAGTCTCGTTTACAGGTGAACCCAGCGCGTTCCAGCCCGGATAGGTCTGTAAGCTCGGTGGAGCAGTAACCAGCTTTTTCTCAACTGAAGTAAACTGCTCTGTAGCATTGAACTCGGTTCCGTTGGGAACATTGATCCAGTATCCTTTCAGAGGCTCAATATTTGAGACATCTTCGAAGAGTTTGGTTGAAGCATTGTAATAAATCAGAGATGTATAGTTCACATCTGAAAGCAGATAATCAACGCTTGTATTGTTGGCTTCGAAAGGCATCGAGAAGAAGTACCAGGTTCCTGTCTGGTCTCCATCTGTCTGGTTTCCATCCGTCTGGTTTCCATCTGTCTGGTTTCCATCCGTCTGGTTGCCATCGGTCTGATCTCCATCTGTCTGGTTTCCATTTGTCTGGTTTCCATCCGTCTGGTTTCCATTTGTCTGGTTTCCATCCGTCTGGTTTCCATTTGTCTGGTTTCCATCCGTCTGGTTTCCATCCGTCTGGTTTCCATCAGAAGGAAGTCCGCTGTCCGGAGGGATGAGCACTTCATCGATTATACAGATAACTCCATTGTTTACAATGATTATCTGTGTGATAGTTACGTTTTGTATTGTGATATTGTCCCCTACCATATTGATTTGAAGTGCATTGCCCTGAATGTTAGTAACGGTATTCATGCTGGCAAGCTGTTCGCGAGTAAACTTCCCACTTATTACGTGGTAGGAGAGAACCTCCCTGAGCAGAGTTGTATTGCTCATGAGTTCATTACGGGTTTCTGCTGGCAGCTTATCGAAGGCTTCGTTACTTGGAATACAGACAGTATAAGGTCCTGTTTCATTCAGGGTCTGTGTCAGGTTTGCGGCCTGCGTTGCGTTTACAAATTCGGTTAATCTCGTCTGGTTCTGTGCCGCCTCTATGATGGTATCTCTTGCTTTCATTTCGGCGACCGTAATGTTAGTCACGTAGGTTGCATTCTCGATTGCAGCTTCTCCACCCACTTCAGTTGTGTACCAGAAGCTGAGGTTGTCCCCATCACTTACCGGGTTCATTCCGAAGTCATTTTCAGCCGGCTCCCCATTTATGTAGACAAACCACATTTCCCCGGTTTGATTATTGTTATTTATGCCCCCTATGCCCTCAAGTGCGAACGACACACTGGTCATGTTGGTCTCATTTTCGGTCATGTTCTGCATTAAAGACGCGTTAAAGTCGAGTCCTGTTGCATATAGAGCTCCGAAGTCTGTGAGATTGCTTATTGTATAATTCCGGGAAGCATTTTGCCTGAACTTGACGTTTCCTTCCGTCAGGTTTACAGTATCGTCATAGAGTACTGTCAGATTTAGTCCTGGCTCAGGTTCCGGTTCGGGTTCCGGCTCGGGTTCCGGCGGAATAAGGACCGCATCTATAGCGTGTATTACTCCGTTGCTGGCATTTACATCCTGCACTATTATCTTTGCGTCTCCTACAAACACTCCTTCCTCAGTGACATTTACCGGGAGTTCGCTTCCCTGAAGGGTCGTAATGTTGGTCCTGTTAACAACATCTGCTGCCATCAGCCTCTCACCTGCAACGTGGTAGAGGAGGACGTTTGTCAATGCGTTTGTGTCGTTAAGGAGAGCTTCGACTGTTCCGTTTGGAAGCGCGTTAAAAGCCTCATCATTCGGAGCAAAGACGGTGTATGGTCCTTCTCCTTTCAGAGTGTCAGTAAGGTTTGCAGTTCCAATTGCTGCAAGAAGAGTCGTGAAGTTTCCAGCCTGAGTTGCGGTTTCAATAATATCTTTCTCCTCAGACGGAACTTCTCCTTCTTCTACAGCAACCGTAATGTTAGCCACGTAGGTTGCATTTTCTATTGCGGCTTCTCCACCCACTTCAGTTGTATACCAGAAGCTGAGGTTGTCCCCGTCAGTTACATTATTCATGCCGAAGTCTCCTTCAGCAGGCATTCCGTTGAGGTAGAGGAACCACATCTCTCCGGTAGTGTTATTGTTTTCTACTCCTTCTATGCCCTCAAGCACAAATGACACACTCATGTTGTCGGTCATATTCCCGTCAGTTACGTTATCGGTCATATTCCCGTCAGGCATGTTCTGCATTACGGACACGTTAAAGTCGAGTCCTGCTGCATTGAGAGCTCCGAAGTCTGTGAGATTGCCAATTGTATAGGTCTGGGTGTCGTTTTCCGGCATGAAGGTAAAGCTTCCTTCCGTCAGGTTTACAGTATCATTGTACAGCGTTGTAAGATTTTGTCCTGGTTCTGGTTCCGGCTCGGGTTCCGGCTCAGGTTCAGGTGGAATAAGGACTGCATCTATAGCGTGTATTACTCCGTTGCTGGCATTTACATCCTGCACTAT
>NZ_JJOY01000026.1 GCF_000979455.1 Methanosarcina sp. 2.H.T.1A.6 | reverse complement strand
GAAACAGGATATCAAAAGGGAGAAGTTCAAAAGAGGAAGATTGTGGAAACCGAGATATTCTCGGTTGATGAAAGGATAACAATAATTAGTGGAATTATCCCAATTATGGGAAAAAAGGAACGAGAGAGCACGTGAGGAAGATATCCTCATGTACTTTCATGCCAAAGTATTTAACAGATCACAAAAAAAGTATTTAACAGATCACAAAAAAAGAATTTGTAAGGTCAAAAAAGGCTCTGCCGCAATTGCGGCAGAAATATCTTTTGAAAATAATTATGCTGCTGCAGGTGCAGGTGCAGCTGCTGCGGGCATTTTTTCGACTTCGGTCTTTCTGATCTCTACTCTGCGGAGAGGGTAGATGAACTTGGCCTGCCTGTAAATGGTTGCTGAGAGCCTGCCAAGGATTGCTTCCTGCATGAAGGTCTCGAAATCGGATTCAGAGGCTCGCTTTTTGACGATCTCGACCATCATTTCCCTGATGGCTTTAATCTGGCTTGAGCGTGCTCTCTTGATGGTGAAGCAGGTTGGCTTTACGCGGATAACGTAGCCGTCTTTGGTTTTAACATCGACATTGGCGTCGATCCTGGAAGTCTGCCTCTTAACGATTGAGCGGATGTAGTCGGTTGTGAGTTCGTGGCCCATGAGGTCGGTAGTTGCAATGTCTCCGACGACGTTGTTGATCCTGAGGATGACCTTTGTGTTGTTTTTGCTCATGTCGTTGGTGAGTTCCCCAACTGTAGTCTCAACATTGCGGCCTAAGAGCAGAGAAGGATCTCCTGCCATTGTGTTTCCGACAATAGCCCTGTTTAAGTAAACCGGGGCTTCAATATTGTACCATTCCTTGGATTTCCATCCGTCAAGCTTTCTTTGTACTTTCTTTCTTGCCACGTAATTCCTCCGAAGTATACTCGTTATGTGTAGTTTGATTTTGTCCTGATGCCCTCAGGCAATCTCAGGTTTTTGTCTTCCGGATGCTCAAGTGAGCTTTTCCATAATCAATGAATGTGAAAGGTTTTCAGGCGTTTCTGCACAGGTTTTACACTGCCGCAGGTTTGCTCTTTCAGTACCTTGTCTTTGCATATATCAAAAATCTCTGAGCCTCTTGGCGTTTCCGGACTCGGGCCCCATCCCATCTGCCGACAGCCACAGGCTCCTTATAGTCAAAAGTGTGACCGGAAATCGGCCAGAAATCCTCAGAAATTAACGGATACTAACTAGTTAATGGCTCACTATACATATCATTTCCATATATAAATAAATCGGTCAGAAACGCTTTCTGTCCTGTTATTTGCATCCGGGGGAAAAGAAAAAAAAGTTTAGAGGAAGCGGATGCCTTCCGGCAACTCACCTACTCTCTTCCTGAACTCTTCAGGCCAGCTCTCAGGGTCAAGCCCTTTCTGGGCCAGGAAAACCGCAGCCCACCTTTCAAGCCCTACACCCGAGCACCCGGACCAGAGTTCTTCTCCGGACTGCAGCTTTACATTGAAGCCTTTGGGATACTTGTCCCCATTGATGCTTACGTTCTGGAACTCGAGCCATTCGCCGTTCTCCCCGCGGTAAGGCAGGCAGGCTTCGTAGTCAGTCGTTCCTACAACATTCCCTTCGGCAAGCCCGAGCAGCCCTTCCTGTGCCATGAACCAGGGGGTAACCTTTGCTTTTCTCCATTCGATGTCCAGGATATCATTGAAGATGTGCATGTAGCGCTCATGCAGCTCTTCTGCACACTTTATTACCTCTTCCTTTGTCCCGATCCAGACGATTTCTATCCTGTGGAATTCATCTACCCTTTCAATCCCGTGGATCCCACCGCTTTCGTACCTGTGCGAGGTCCCGGACCTGTCAAAGACTTTTACAGGAATCCCGTCATTAGGAAGAGTTTCGCCTGTTACATACATCCAGAAAGGAGGGCACTGAGCGTAACACATGCCGCCTATGGGTTCTCCGATCTTTTCTTTAATGAGCTTTGTCGGGACCTCATGGGTGACCTTATAGTAGTCTGCGACATCTTCCCAGTACTCAGGGTCCCTTGTCTTCGGAGGGCAGACATAATAGATCTCAGGGTAAACACCCTTGGCATGCCCGGACTTCATCCAGACTTCCCAGGGGAC
This sequence comes from Methanosarcina sp. 2.H.T.1A.6, assembly GCF_000979455.1. GTDB lineage: Archaea > Halobacteriota > Methanosarcinia > Methanosarcinales > Methanosarcinaceae > Methanosarcina. Next base: position 93,680 of record NZ_JJOY01000026.1, on the reverse strand, counting down.
CAGTTTCGGAAAAATCATTTCCCTGTACCCCAGGGGCTCAAGGAGTTCGTCAAAGACAATCTTTTCAAATGTCCGGAACACCTTTGTGGACTGAGGGCCATGGATCCACTGCCCGCGGCTTGCTCCTCTCTTGAGCCAGCCTTCCTTCAGCATCGCCTGGGTCGGGTCTTCCTTGAAGGGGTGCTCCATAGGCTCTCTCTGCCAGATAAGGTTCCAGTGCTCAGCCTTTGCTCCATACCGGGCAGCGTCGATTTTTTCCTCGAGCAGGGTCAGGATTCGGTCCGGAACCCTGTTCTTCATCTCAGCCTCCCCTACTTCAAGCTCGAGTACGATCCCGCCTTCGATATTTTCCATGCTCTTAATATAGGGGACCTTCAGCATCCTGAGTTCCCGCTCAGCCGGCACCTGAATGATAAAAGACTCGACCTCAACCCCCCTGATCCCTATCCTGTACCTCTTTCCAAGCGCCTCGACCAGCACTTTCTTCAGCCTCAGAACGGCATCATGCACTCTGACATACCTTCCGGATTCGAGCACAAGCTCTATCCTGTCTTCCCCGAGCTTCCATTCAGTAATTTTTGCTCCCTGCCCTTCAGGTGCCCCTCTGGTAAGAAGAGTATTGTTTGCCTCTTCAAAAAGTGCAGTCACAGCCTCCTTTGCGGGAGCAGGGTCTGCACCTGTTTTAAAATAAGCTTTGAGTTTGAATTGTAATTCCAAGGTTTGAGCCTCTTTTAATTATACTGGATAGTGTGATTGTGAATCTAGAAAGAATGTCAGCAGAACTTCAAACCTCTATTTCGGATATAAAAATAGATATAGATGCCTGTAACCTGCCTACTCTTTTTATCTAGATAAGAAACTTACTAACTATTTAAATAGTTATCTTTTATAAAAAACTGTTAACTGCACAGGCATTTAGTAAAATTTTTGTAAATTATGTATATTCTTCAAATTGAATGGAAAGCTCTGACTTTCAACTCAATTTGAAGAGGAGACATAAAATCTCTCTATTCTGTAGTTGGTGTTCACAGGTTTTATGGATATATCCTGAATTATTACACTAAAAGAAGAATTTAAAAGAAGAACTAAAAAAGAACTAAAATGAAAAACTAAAAAGAAGAATTAGAAGAGTTTTTTAGAGAAGAGTTTTTTAGAGAAGAGTTTTTCAGAGGATGTTTTGTCACCTCATAATACTGAACTTGTATTCGAAATCTCCACCTGCTTTGCCGTCCTTATCTCCATCAAGGAGAACACCTTTTGTATCAGTGATAGCTCCCGATCCGGTATCGGTTCCTATCAATGTAATAGAGACTTTAGCTCCACCATTTTCTACAGGATATTTCCCATACGGCCGGAACATCAGAATCCTATTACCTGCATCAAGGAAACCTTCTACAGGCTCGTCGGACACTGAGCTTTTGACTATTACCGTATCTTTCGTGACAGTAGAACTGTCTATAGGTGCATCGAATTCAATCCAGATCGGGGATTTCAGGTTATGAGAAAAGGTTTGACGATCCGGATAAACAGACTTCACTGTAACAGGAAACGGGCCGCGTTTAAACACCTTTATGGGAATGGATTTGAGTTTTTTGTGCACTTGTTGCTCCTGAATATATTTATCGTAAGTATACTTCATCGTAACTCCGGCAACCACACCCGCAGCAACTCCGGCAACCACACCCGCAGCAGCTCCGGCGGCTGACCCCATTAATAGACCACCAAGTATATGTTTCCTCGTCAGTTTGATACCCCCTTTAGTATGCTACTTTTTTTACTTATTCAACCTTAATCTTACCCCTACCCTTTAGAGGAGCCTTTTTAATTGTATATATTATTGCAGCAATGGCAATTGCTCCTAATGACAATTTACAGCAACCCTTTAAACTTGGCATTATTTATCTCCCCCTGGTTTTGTCCTAACCGGAAAATAGATGTTCACCGGACAAAGCCGTGTTTATCAATCCAGAACAGGACAGAAAATTTCAGTTAGTTTTGAATTTGAATAGAGTGTTTCTTTCGGAATACTTACTATTATATAATGAGGCATTTCTGATGTCTTCTGGAGACTTCATAGAAAATGGATTTTAATTGTTTATGCAGTTGCTCCTGAATATATTTATCATAAGTATACTTCATCGTAACTCCGGCAACCACACCCGCAGCAACTCCGGCGGCTGACCCCATTAACAGACCACCAAGAATATGTTTCTTCGTCAGTTTGATACCCCCTTTAATATGCTACTTTTTTTACTTATTCAACCTTAATCTACCCTGATTAAGAGAAGTCTTTACAACTGTATTTTATTGCAGCAGTGGCAAATACTTCGAATGACAATTTGCAGCAGCTTCAAATTTATATTCACCTGTACTCTTATCTCCCCCGGTTTTCTCCTGGCTGAAGAATCGATGTTCACTGGAAAAATGAATGTTCACCAATCCTGAGCAAAACAGGAAATCCCCCTCCAGTTTTGAATTTGAATAACGTGTTTATTTCAAATATGCACCACTGATTATATTGTCAGCAATATATATATTTGCCGCTAAATAAACCGGTTAAATAAACTGATTGCCATTATTGACTGTTATTGATAACAAAAGAGATCGGAAGAATAACCGGAAAAAAGAGCAAAACGGATGCCTTTCAGTCCATCTCGAAAAACATTTTTGTATTATTGAGAAGTCCAGTCCTCAGAGACGGGCTCAAATCGCTCCACAATTAGTTCTGTTTTGAACTATCCATTTTTCCCGTTTTGAGAGGAGGGAAAAAAGGTTTTTCCCTTCCTCTTTGGTGACTATATTCTTAAGAGCTTTTGTAACTATTCAGCCACTGATAAAAAAAGTATGTTTTTTCAGCAAACTGCTACAATTCTCAGGATAATAGCGGCGCTCCTTTGAGCGCCGCGAGAATACCCTCTAAAACAGGTAAACCATTCTTCCTTATTGTAGAAACATAAGCTCTAATTCTGGAGAAAGCTTCCGCTCCTTGTATTGTTCTGAAAGTTCCCGATATTTTTTGCTGTAGTTTCATCATCCTAATATCTCTTTCTGCCTGGTTATTCTCAAATGGAACTTTCAAATCTGTTAGGAATCTTAGAATCGGTTCCTTGTATTCTATAAACCTATCAAGTAGATTCCTTGCTTTTGTTTTTGGATTTATACCACGTTTTCCTTGTTTTTGAGGATTTAGAGAAGGTGGATTTTCTTCAATTCCTTTCATGATGATAGCATCGAACCTTTCTTCCAATGCTTTAATTTGCTCAAAATCTAACTCTTGACTTTGCTCTTTACACTCATCAGTATAGTTTTTCATATCAGTGAGCAGTTCATTCATTTCTTTAGCCCACTGCTGTTTATAGTTCTCTTCAATTCCGGTAAGTTCTCTCTGTAGATGAGCATTGCAAAGAGCGTGATCACAATCATAGGTGTTATATGGTTTCCATCCATCGTGAACTGCTACTCCCTTAAATGCGGGAAGAATTCCCATATAATCCATTGCTTCTGACCCTCTTTTTGGATGAGCGAAATACCATGTGTATTTGTCATTGGAAGCTACATGAAGCCAATGCCTTTCTCCCTTAACTTTCATCCCAGTTTCATCACAATGGATAACAGGAGAAGTTAGTAACTTCTCCCTAATCACGTTTTCAAATTCTTCTAAATTCTGGAAACAATCTTTTTCTGCTCTAATTATCGTAGCAGGACAGATTTTTATCCCCATAACGTCATCAAAAAACTCAGAAATCCTTTCATATGGGATAAACTGGTAGTTTTTACAGTAAATAGCTGAAGCTAAAATATTAGGGCCATACTGAACTGGATATTTCACAGGTTCAGGAAAAACAGCTTTATTTGATCTTCCACAGTGAGGACAGGTCTTAATCTGACTTCGATGTTCTGTAACAACTAGATTTACAGGAGGGATATCAAAGACTTGTCTTCTCTCATAAGCTTCAGCTTCAACATTCTCAAGAGTATGTCCACATTCTTCACAGCAACTCAAAGAATGTTCTATTATCTAATCAGGATCATTAGTCATTTCAAGAGTTGTCCCTTGATGACCTTCTTGACCTCCAGCTTTCTTGCCACTCTTTTTGCGGAGACTCTTAGGATTAGGTTTCTCTTTGATAAAGAAATCAGTAGAAGGATGTCTACTGCTGTTACGACTGTTTTGGTTTAAACGAGATTCTAAGGCTATCAATCTTTCAGTGAGTTCTTTAATTTGAGATTCAAGACTCACAATGTAAGCAATAACTTCAGGGGTTGAAGCACACAAAGCAAGAATCTCTTCACGTTTCACAACTGAAAAAAGAAATCATTTTATATCCAATTTTTCCTCGGAACGAGGAAAATTGGTAGCCTTCACAAGGCTACCTGAATAGTTACGAGCTTTTTTCAATTTGAAACTCTTATATAATTTTTCCTTATTTGTCCTGAAGTTCTGAATTTTCTTTCTCTTTCAGTTTCTTTTTTACTATAGGTCCTAATACAGCTGCAATAACTACAAAAATTCCGGAAATAATTGCAACCAAGTAGGAGTTATAACTTGAACTTTGAGGCTCAGAACTCGGATCTGGATTATATATGTTTATGGTTTCTATTGTTGTACTACCATCATAACCTGTAGCTACAATTACATTGGTATTATCGCCAGTGGATAAATCAAGAGGAACGTTCCAAGATTCGGTACCTACATATATTCCATTAACAGTTACACTCTTAATACCACTATCACTTAAAGCAGAGCCACTCAAAAAAAGTACAGCATCAGAGCTACTTTGATCTTTTGTCACCTCTATGTTTATTTCAGGAGCTGTTTCAGAGGATTTTTTGCTTTCGATTACAGAAAACTCGACTGGAGCCACCGTTGATGACACTGTTTTTATTGTTGCAGGCGAACCTTCCGAAGATTCTTCTGCTAATTCTATTCCCCTAGTTTCCCCATCTATTCCCCTAATTTCAACCTGATCTATCTTAAACCCATAACCAGTAACTTCTGTATCCGTTTCAAGTCTAATTTTAAATGTATTTCCCGCGTACCATTCTGTCCATACATCTTCCAAAATTTCCCTCTGGCCGTTATAGGTTTTTAGTTTATTTCCATTTTCATCTAAGATAATTAATTTGTCAGAGTAATCATCGGCAAGATCTAATTTTGATAAGTGAAATCTCATCTGAGTTGCATCAGGATCACTGATCGCAGGCCAGGTATATACGAAGTTGTTTGCATAGTTATGATCCGATTCAGGAAAGGTACCGGATGGGGCCATATCTGTTCTTGTCTCGACCTGATCTATCTTAAACCCATAACCAGTAACTTCTGTATCTGTTTCAAGTCTAATTTTAAATGTATTTCCCGCGTACCATTCTGTCCATACATCCTCCAAAATTTCCCTCTGGCCGTTATAGGTTTTTAGTTTATTTCCATTTTTATCTAAGATGATCAATTTGTCAGAGTAATCATCGGCAAGATCTAATTTTGATAAGTGAAATCTCATCTGAGTTGCATCAGGATCACTGATCGCAGGCCAGGTGTATACGAAGTTGTTTGCATAGTTATGATCCGATTCTGGCAAGTCTTCAGCTGAGACAGTTGGCATAATTGAAATAATGCCTAATAAGCAAATTAAAAAAACTTTTGATATAATTTTTCTTGACACCCTATCACCTTCTTTGAAACCAAGGTTAAAAATGGAAGAAACGTTTCTTGAAGAAATGAGTTTAAACGTAAATTATTGAAACATTTTTCTAAACTGTAATCATGTTAAATTAAGCTCAGAAGATATATATAAGGTAAAAAGATTTTAGTAGATATCAATATATAAATGATGTAATAATTGGTTTTGAGTTCTTACTATTTCCCTCATACCCTTACACTGTACAATAATTTTATAATAAAAATTTAGTTATCTACTCGCTTTTAATACGTGAACAGACCCTATCTAAGCTGTGCAACTCAGGCGAGAAAAACCCTAACAAAAAAATCTTAGTAACTTACTTAGGTCTGCACATTGTAGAAAAACTACTTTCATTATATATCCCTACCCCATACTTGTTTAAATTAATCACAAAGAAACGGATTTATAGAATCCTGACCAATTAATAATATAAACTATTCTAAAATCTTATCGAAAAGAAGATTAAGCCATGAAACAATCAATCGGAGCAAAGACACTCGCATTTCCGACACCTGCCTGGGTTGTCGGCACCTACGACATGAATGAAAAGCCAAATGCGATGACTGTAGCCTGGGCAGGGATCTGCTGTTCTAACCCTCCATGTATCAGTGTGTCCTTAAGAAAAGCAACTTACAGCTATGCCGGCATCATGGAAAATAAGGCGTTTACTGTAAACATTCCATCAGAGGATAATATAAAGGAAGCTGATTACTTCGGCATCACAAGCGGAAGAGATGAGAATAAGTTTGAAGCAGCCTGTCTGACCCCAATAAGGAGTGAGCTTGTACCTGCTCCTTATATAGCAGAATTTCCGGTTATCCTCGAGTGTAAACTTCTCCACAGCCTTGAGATAGGGCTTCATACTTTGTTTGTAGGAGAGATAGTGGACATCAAGGCAGAAGAATCCGTGCTTGATGAAAACGGAAATCCCGATATTGAGAAAATCAGGCCTCTTATATACGGGACAGGAAATAGAAGCTATTACGGCATAGGATGTAACCTTGGAAAAGCTTTTTCGATAGGAAAAAAGGCCTGAAACTGTAAATGGTGAATAGAACACAGAACAGAACAAAAACATTCATAAAAACTCAGCAGGACAGAAAATCTATCCTTTGATTAATTATTTGAGTTGAGGGGTATGGTAAAAATGAATTTGCTGCCTTCTCCAAACTCGCTTTCAACCCAGATTCGACATGCATGCATCTCCACAAATTTCTTGACAAGAAAAAGTCCAAGTCCCGTCCCCACCTGTTTTTCGAGTTCAGAGTTCTCAAGCTGTGTAAATGGCTGAAAGACCTTCCGGGTTTCCTCTTCGGAGATTCCAACGCCTGTATCTTTGATAGTAATTTTTACTCCATCTTCCCAAACCCTGGCATCAACAATAACGTGCCCACCTTCGGGTGTGAACTTGATAGCATTATCCACCAGGTTGTATAATATCTGCTTGAACTTCGTTCTATCAGCCCTTATGGTCGTTAGCTTTTCATCAACCATGCTCAAAATCTGGATACTTTTCTTTGATGCCAGAGGTGTCAATAAAGTCTTAACTTCAGAGACTGAACTGGATATGGAAAACTTCTCTACGTTAAGTTCCATCTTCCCGGCTTAATATATATTTTATTAGTTATTCATATAACTTCCTAGATTTATCAAATAAGATGTCGAGAGGATAAAATATTATCTATACAGATGAACTTTTGCCATATTCTTAAAAATCACTTATTTTTCAATAATATCCTATTATAAGTCATATTTTGTAGAAAATAGAGGTTTAGTAAACTAATATCCAATTTAATTAGATATTAATTAAGGAATTCTAATTAGATCTTAGTTTATCCCTTAAATATTTGAATAATTGGCTTATGGATTTTTAATACATTATGAAAAATAATATACATATCAATCTGTAAGTTACAATAAAAATTAGAATTAAAATTAAAATAAAACAAAATAAAAAATAAAATTAGGTCATGAGTTTTTTACTAAATATATTATATAGAATATATTTTAGTGCAATTATACACAACAATTCTTGGAGTAGTGTTTATTTAAAAGATTCTAGATGTAATTATGGGATAAATAAGCATTTAGAGATATTTTTTAGCTTTTAAAGCATTTTTAAAGTTTTTGGTAAAGCCTCATTTACATCAGATACAGAAATATGCTAATATTTTAACTATTACTCCAATCATCCATCTGTATCGATATTTATTTATGGATTTACATTAAAAATTCGTAAATCATTATGGCAATATGACCGTTACTCTTTTCCAAAAGCCTTTTTCGCCATAACTCTCCATCCCTTGAAGTCTTTTCCCTCAAATACTTCTACAACAGCTTCAAGCAGGGAAGGTATTTCCAGATGCTGCGGGCATTTTTCAACGCACTGTCCGCACTGTACGCACTGGGAAGCATAGCCCTGGACATCACCTCTTATTATTCCGCCGGGTTTTGCTGCATACATGAGTTTTGCTTCTTTTTCATTCCCTGAAAGGTAAAAGTTATTGTAGATTTCAAAACAGCTCGGAATGTCTACTCCCGAAGGGCAGGGTATGCAGTACCTGCAGCCCGTGCAGCCAACTTTCATAAGTTCCCTGTATTTCTGTTCTACTCTTTTTACGAGCTGAAGTTCGTCCTCTGTAAGGGAATCCGGATAAGCTTCATCTGCAGTTTTCAGGTTTTCTTCGAGATGAGACTCTTCGTTCATGCCTGAAAGCACAACCGTAACTTCGGGATGGTTCCAGATCCAGCGAAGCGACCATTCTGCTGGTGTGCGTTTTACAGATGTCTCATCCCAGATATCCTGTACTGCAGGAGGTATGGGATTTGTCAGTTTGCCTCCGCGCAGAGGTTCCATGACGATTACGCCCAGTCCCTTTGAAGCTGCATATTCAAGTCCTTCAGTACCTGCCTGATTTTTTTCATCCAGGAAATTATACTGGATCTGGCAGAAAGTCCAGGGATATGCGTCCACAATCCGCCTGAAATCGTCAACTGAGCCGTGGAAGGAAAAACCTGCGTTTATAATTCGCCCGTCAGCCTTTGCCCGATCAAGGAAGTCCAGAACCTCGAGCTTTTCCATTTTATCCCATAATGTCCCCACGAGCCCGTGCACCAGATAATAATCTACATGATCTGTCCCGAGCCTCTCAAGCTGAGCATTGAGTATCCTGTCCATATCTTCGTGGCTTTTCACGGTCCATGAGGGAAGTTTTGTTGCGAGTTTGACCTTTTCCCGGTAGCCGTCAGCAAGAGCCCTCCCCACGAAAGGCTCACTTTCTCCCATGTGGTACGGCCATGCTGTGTCTATGTAGTTTACTCCGTGATCGATTGCATAGCGCACCTGCTGTCTGGCTCTTTCTTCGTCTATTTTTCCTTCTTTGAGAGGAAGGCGCATGCATCCGAACCCGAGTATCGAAAGTTCATCTCCATTCTCCGGCATTTCTCTGTACAGCATTTCCATTACCTTCTGTTTTAAGTTGTTTCCTTTGATTTTTAAGGGTTTCCACCCTGAATTCCCGAAAAAACAGAAATCGATGATTCCGGATTAATCTGTTGATATTGCTCAGAATATCCGAAGCTGAAATTTTTTGTTTTCCTGTTCTACTCCTTGCAGAGTTGAAGTAGTTTCGTCTGCAACGCAAAAAAGTAACAGGCGAATTCATACTATCAAGAGGAGTAACTGAATTCAGAATCACCTTTCCTGTCCGAAGAATATTTCCTTTAACCCCGGGAACCTCATTTAAATATTTAGATAAAAATAAGCTCCCCCGCCAGCTTGTCTGGCGGCCCTGCAAAAAAAGAAGTGAAAAAGAATGCTTTAATATGCATTTGAGTCTGTTTTACAGTCATTCGTACCAGATTTTCTATATTTGATAGTATTTGCGCTTTTTAAGTATATTTTATTTTATTTTATTTTATTTTATATTATTTTATGGCTTTTATTTTCTGTTTTTTTCCTTTGTAAGACCGCTCTCCTGCGTCGAGCGTGACAGGAACGACCCGGTACAGTGAATAAGGTTGCACGGGTCAGAAAGATTTGTAATTTAGTCTGCTTTTTAGTCTGCTTGAGCGAAGCTTACTGCGATAAACTATAATAGTCTGCTTGAGCGAAGCGAAAAGGACTGCGTACTGTTGCGATTACATCGCAACTCCCAGAAAATCTCCGATTTCCTGTGATCCCGAGGCGAAATTCGGGCGTAACAGATTCCGTAAAATGAAACAATAAACCCAATACGATTTAGTCGAGCATAAATTGACAAACAAAAAACGGAATTGAGAAATCGTATTAACATTAATGGTTCTCGGGAAAGTTTTCCATCCCCGCAGAAAGCTAGCGGGGTATTCGATTGAAATAAAAAACCTTTTAATGGGATATGGGGCACCTGATATTTGGGATTGAGTTTAGATGGATATGAATTTGGGATATTATACTGAAAAAAAGAGTTTTCTCAGATGCCCTATATTACTTAGTCCTTCATTACATATAAAAATAATGAAATAATCTTGTTTTACACCTTTTCTGGCAGTATTGTAAGGATGAGAGGAAATCCGGGCAGTACACGCAAATTCCGTACATGCCCGAAATCCTGACTGATTAATTATAACACGTCATTCAGAGCTCTTGCAGCCGTGTAAACGCTTCCAACCCCAAAAATATACTGAGTTATTCTTATTGCTTCCATAACCTCTTCTTTTGTAGCCCCTTCCTGCATTGCCTGGATTGCAAGGTTCTTCACGCCGTCTACTGCACCGTTGGCTGCATCAAGCGACATTGCAATAAGAAGCTTGTATTTCATGGGCATTCCGCCTTCTGAAAATGCAAGTCCGCGCGTACTTTCGAGAAGCTTGAAAAATTCAGGATCTTTATCCATAATTACCTGCAATGGGTTTTCTGACAATTTATCGTCTCCTTATAGATATTTTTCAGAAAATTCGATTACATTTGTTAACTATATTTGTTCAGTTATCAGTCATATTACTGATTTCTATTTTACATATCATTCTTTTTAGTTATCAATTATCGGTCAGATTGAAGATTATACTTTAATTTAATCGAAGAAAACCGGTTCCAGCCGCTCAGGTGCAGGAAAAGACAAAAGATATGCAAATGACATGAAAAGCAGTAAAAAATAGTAATATTAAAAATTATACAGATTTCAGAGGGGGTAGGGGCATCTGGTTTTTACGGAGGTAGGAATTGGGGGGATAGGAGAATGGGGGGTTTGAAAAAAGGTTTTCAGATGCCCAATACATATATAATATCTGATAATATATAAAATATAGTTTATACTGCAATTGCTCAGCCTTTTTCCGGAGGTACTCAAATTATTTCAATAATTTAAGAGGTTTCACTTTTCTCTTTGATGTTCATAAGTTATTGTTCCTTCTTCGAGCCCGTCCCCCTTAAAAAGAAAACCATTCTTTTCCAGTACCCTGATCGAAGCCTTCAGATGTGGATATGTATTAGCTATAATGCAATCTTTTTTGAGGCTGGAAAAAGCCCACTGCAACATTGACCGGACAGCTTCTGTTGCAAATCCTCTGTTCTGGTACTCGGAAAGCATGGAGTATCCAAGTTCAAGGGTTCCATTCTCGTGGGCAAGAAATCCTCCACTTCCTATCAGCACAGGCAGTTTCGACCCTTCCTGACGCATGAGCCAGTAGAAGGTCCAGATTTTTCGATCTCTTGCCTGCATCCTTCCTATAAACTCTTCAAGTACTTCAGGAGTTATCTGGTCAGGTGGCCATTCTTGCGGGACATGCGCATTGAGGATAGAAGCAAATGCAGGGCGGTCATGCAACTCCAGAAGACATAGCTTCATAGTCGCAGGAACCAGAGACATTCTTTCTGAGTTAATAGGAAAAAGAATCAGGGGCATGCAATGGATTTGTATTTTATTAGAGATAATCTTTTTGGTAAGTTACCTCTAAGGTATGGAAATGAGAAAAGAATGTGGGGGAATGGGCATCTGAAAGTTTGGAGTGGTTTGGAGTGGGGGTGTAAAAGATGTTGGGGGTATGAAAAGAGGGTTTTTCAGATGCCCTAATCACATAATAATATCCGATGTTATATAAAATTAGTGATATATTGATTTTTTCTTAAGTTCTCTGAAAGTACTGTGAATTTTACTCTTTTTCAGGTTTAGCCTGTCCTTTCTTTTATCACTCTGCCGGAATATCTCCTGTAAACCCATTCGGCAGCAAAACAGGAAACAATCGTGAGTGCGAGCAGTCCCAGGGTGGACTTTGAATGCACGAATTCATAGTATGTCAGCACCACAAAGAAAATAAGGCTGCTGAGAAGGGAAGCCCATATCAGATAGGATTTTGCCCCGGTTTCCTTTAAAAGGTGGAGGTGGGAAGCGTTGACTGCTACATAAATTATGAGTATGGAAGCACTAGCAAGCATGCCAATTCCTTCAAGCTTGAGAAAGTTTGCGCAGAGGATGACAAGCCCCGAAGTGATAAAGAGCCCTTCCGTACCCCTGTTCCAGAGTTTCCTTTCGAAAAATTCGGGCAGTTCCCCTTCTCTTGCCAGCAGGTAACTTACGTTTGCCCCTCCGTAAAGGGAAGCATTGATTGCAGATGATGTCGAAAAAAGGGCAGCTAGAGCCATTATTTTGAAGCCAATGTCCCCCAGGAAAGGCTTTGCTGCTGCTGCAAGGGCATAGTCCTGTGCACTTTCAATTTCTGGGATTGAGAGGTTTCCTATCACAGCAAGGCTGACGAGCACATAGATAATAATGACCAGCCCTACACTTAAGTACAGGGCTCTCGGGAGATTTTTTTCCGGGGCTTTCATATCTTCTGCTGCGTTGGTTATCAGCCCGAAGCCCTGGTATGCAAGGAAAACCATTCCTGCCCCGAAAAAGACGTTTCCGGAAGTGGGCCAGGCCGAGACCGAGAGATTTGCCGGGTTCATATAAAAAAGGCCTGCAACGGCAAAAAGCAAAAGAATGCCCACTTTTATTGAAACAATAAAAAGTTCCGATTTCCCCACGGCTTTTGCCCCTACAAAATTAATGGCCGTAAAAACAAGGATAATAGCCGTGGCAAAGACATTGTCCCAGACCGGAGCCGAACCTGCCGGCAGGAAGGTTACTGCATAGTACGAAAAGCCTTTTGCATAGAGGGCAAGCCCGAAAACATAGCCCACCCAGAGCAGGAGGTTGAGTCCCCCGCTTAAAATCCCGTCTCCGAACCCCTTCAGGAGAAACTCCACCGGCCCGCCTGCCGAAGGGTACCTGACCCCCATTTTTGCATAGGAATAGGTGCTTAAAAGGGCAACAGCTCCTGCAATGATGAAAGATATATATATACCGCGTTTCCGGAAATCCGGGTAGCTGTCCCGAAAATCGAAAAAATGCCTGCTCCAACCATTGCCCCAACCCCGATTGAAGCCGCTGCCCAGAGCCCCATTGATTTCGTTCCTGCCATTTGAAAACCCCTATTTTTCTTTATCTCCTCGCTCTTTTATATTTATCTTCTCTCTTTTATTATTCTCCGCCCTCTTTTTTTGCTCATTTCTCTTTTAAAAATCAATCCTTTGCGATCAGGTAGCTTATACAGCCTAACTTTTTACAGATCAACTTTTGACAAATAATTCTTAAAAAAATTACCATGACACGGTTCATACTAGGCCTGCATTTTCCGCATGCAGGGAATTCATGGATTGAAGAATTAAGTGCCAAAATTAATAATCTCTGTAGAAACAGGCAAGTCATATTAAGAAGTGTACGTCTGCACCCATTTCTGCACAGTACATATATTTTGATATCATATTTTTCAATTTTATATATCAAATTTTATTTTCAGCGTTTTTTGAAAAAAGGTGAATTCATGGGTTTTCTGGCAAAAGATTCAGGTCAGTACAAAGATCCACACACAAAAATAGGGAGATCGCCGGGAGACGAGAATCGCCTTATCTATTCGGTTTTTGAGCAGATCAGGATAGGCATTGCAATTGTGGATGCTGAAAATATGTGTCTCAAGGTTAACCCATTGCGGGCTGAAGATGCAAACCGGGCAAAGAGTAACTTTTTAGCTTCTATGAGTCATGAGCTCAGAACCCCCCTGAATTCAATAATAGGTTTTGCAGATGTAGTAAGGGAGAAAACTTTTGGCCCCCTTAATGACAGGCAGGCAAAGTACCTTAACAACATTTCGATAAGCGGGAAACACCTTTTAAAACTTATTGATGATATCCTTGACCTCTCCAAAGTCGAAACCGGAAAGATGGAGCTTAACCCGTATGAATTCTCCGTGCCTAAAATATTTGAGGAAATAAAGATGACTCTGGCACCTCTGGCCTTAAAGAGAAATATCAAAATTGTATGGAAAACAAAAGGGGAACTGAAAAGCATAAGAGCTGACAGGACCAAGTTCAAGCAGATCTTATATAACCTCATAGATAATGCCATTAAGTTCACCCCGGAAAACGGACTCATAAAAATAGATACAGGGATTTCAAAGAAGAGTATATCTATCAGTGTTACGGATTCAGGCCCTGGAATCTCTATAGATGACCAGAAAAAACTTTTTGAACCTTTTACTCAGCTCGGCAAGTTCGAATCCAGAGAACAGCCAGGCACAGGTATGGGACTCGTGATTGTTAAAAAATATGTGGAAATGCATGGGGGAACCGTCCGGGTGGAAAGCAAAATAGGAACAGGCAGTAAATTCAGTATCATTATCCCTCTTACCCAGGAATAATCTTTTTCAAGGGGATACCCTTTTCCCTGAAAATTCGGCAGCTCTTTCCAACCTTTGTTTCTGATTTCTAACCTTTTTCTGATTTTTATCCATATTTTGCCTTAATTCAGGATTTCCAACCATTAATCCTTGTTTCCTACAAGTCATTTCTGATTAATGTTTCTGGTCTTCTTAAAAACTTACCCCGACAATTTATATTATTTCATTTATACGGAGGGAAAATATGGGACTTCTAAGTGAATTCAAAGAGTTCCTTTACGAATACAAGGTAATTCCACTTGCAATTGCCTTTATCATGGGTATAGCATCCACGGCTCTTATAAAGTCACTTGTGGACAACGTCATCATGCCAGTAATTACGCCTTTTATTCCTGGAGGCGCCTGGAAAACTGCAACAGTTGAGCTGGGACCGATAGTGATAAGCTGGGGGGCTTTTCTCGCAGAGCTGGTAAATTTCATTATTATCGCATTTGTGGTCTTTATCATTGCAAAAAAGATGCTGAAGGAAGAAAAAGTTGAAAAGAAATAACTCCCGGAAACAGAAGAAGCTTATAAGGAGCCTTTGAGTAAATTGTAAGCTTATATTTCCGGGTAACTTAAAACCCCTCAAACACCGAGAACTTCGTTGTTAAGTAAATCAAATGATCATATATGACTAATATATGATCATTTGATCCAGGACATCCTTGAAACCACGGTAAGAGGGGCTTTTGACAGGGACACAATTGCGTGGTGTTAAGTGACTGTATTGCCACCATGAACGCAGAGATTTAAAAGTTTCCCATAGAAGTAATCTTCTTGATGCTGAGGGAAGTCTGCACAATGGAGAAACTGGAAATCGTTTCCTGAATACCCTTCCTTTTTTGAGGAAGATTCCGGGGAAATGGCCTTAATAGATCAAAAAATGAAAAAAATGATGATTGCATAAAGAGTGTCATTGGTTTTCTGTAACCACCTCCTGATGGCGTTAACTTCAATCCTCACCCTTAATTTACCTCTATCTGATCGATATTATCTTCACTTACTTCTTTATCTTCACTTACTTCTTTATCTTCACATACTTCTTTATCTTCACTTACTTCTTTATCTTCACTTACTTCTTTATCTTCACTTACTTCTTTATCTTCACTTACTTCTTTATCTTCGCTTACTTCTTTATCTTCGCTTACTTCTTTATCTTCACATACTTCTTTATCTTCGCTTACTTCTTTATCTTCACTTACTTCTTTATCTTCACTTACTTCTTTATCTTCACTTACTTCTTTATCTTCACTTACTTCTTTATCTTCACTTACTTCTTTATCTTCACATACTTCTTTATCTTCGCTTACTTCTTCAATGTAATTACAGACTGGTTTACAAACAGGTTTATTTTCTTCACATACCGGTTTAGTGTCGTCACATACAGGTTTATTTTCTTCACATACAGGTTTATTTTCTTCACATACCGGTTTATTTTCTTCACATACCGGTTTAGTGTCGTCACATACCGGTTTAGTGTCGTCACATACAGGTTTATTTTCTTCACATACCGGTTTAGTGTCGTCACATACAGGTTTGGTGTCGTCACATACAGGCTTAGTGTCGTCACATACCGATTTAGTGTCGTCACATACCGGTTTGGTGTCGTCACATACAGGTTTAGTGTCGTCACATACAGGCTTAGTGTCGTCACATACAGGTTTAATGTCGTCACATACAGGTTTGGTGTCATCACATACAGGCTTAGTGTCGTCACATACAGGTTTAGTGTCGTCACAAACTTCCGTTACAGATATATAGTCGTATTTTGTTAGTGTATTATTGCCCATCTCATTCATTACCGTCAAGGTAACATTATATTTTCCTGCTGTAGAGTAAGTATGAATTGGATTCATCTCTGTTGAATTAGCTCCGTCTCCAAATTCCCAGTTCCAGGCTGTCGGGAATCCAGTGCTCATATCAGTAAATGAGATAGTTAATGGAATGATTCCAGATGTAACGTTGCTAGTAAAGTTTGCTACAGGAAATACTGATTCCGGTTCCTCTTCTGAGACAGTACCCATGTAAATGTCATTGCCATCAACCCAAACTATTCTGTTACCGTAGATCTCAGGCTCTAGTGCTGAGCCACTAGTGGTTATCTGAGTTTCTTCGGAATTGGAGAGATCGTACATGTAGATATTACGTCCATTGCGATAATCCTCCCACACTATCCTGTTACCATATATTGCAGGAGCATACGCTCCCCCACTTGTGGAGATCTGAGTTTCCTTCTGAGTTGAAAGGTCATAAATGTAGATATCGGTTATTCTATTGTAATCATCTCCGTTTTGATTACCGTGCCATACTACCTTATCACCGAAAATATCAGGATAGTATGGGTCGGTATAGGTGATCCCGTTTGTTTGCTGAGTGGAGAGATCATACATAACGATACTACTATGGTCATCTCCAATCGGCTTACACATCACTATCTTATCACCGTAGATAGCAAAACCGTAGAAACCAAGAATGCTTACTCCTCCAGATCCGCTGGTGGTTATCTGAGTTTCCTGTTGAGTGGAAAGGTTATGCATGATGAGATTGGTTTCGTCGTACTCACCAAAATTCTGCCACACTATTTTATCATTGTAGATATCAGGACCAGGGAAAGAAGCGTATGCTATTCCACTTGTAGAGATCTGAGTTTCTTGTTTAGTGGAAAGGTCATACATGTAGACATCGCATTTCTCATTGCGGTTATCATACCATACTATCCTATTATCATAAATTGCAGGATAGTATGCTGTTCCGCTTGTGGAGATCTGAGCTTCCTGTTTTGTGGAAAGATCGTACACGTAGAGATCACTTTTCCCATTACGGCTATCCTGATACACTATCCTATCGCCGTAAATATGAGGTTTAGATGCTGATCCACTGGTGGTGATCCGAGTTATCTGAATCTCGGAAGGAACGACTGGTTTTTGTGCCGGGGAGACTGCAACTTCACGAGGATTGGACCCTACATTCACTGAGGCTATAACAAGGTTTGTCGCAGTGTCAATTACAGAGACATTGTCGCTGCCAAAGTTCGTTACATATACCTTTGTTCCATCTGGAGAGACTTCAACCCCATTAGGAAGAGAGCCTACACCCACTGTAGCTGTAATAGTGTTTGTAGCTGTATCAATTACAGAAACAGTGCCAATGTCAAGAGCGTAGTACGGCCCATCGTCCCCTTTATACCAACCATTCGTCACGTATACCTTTGATCCATCTGGGCTGACTGCAACTCCATCAAGAAGCCCTCCTACAGGCACAGTATCTGTAACAGTGTTTGTTGCAGTGTCAATTACGGTGATATTGTTGCCGTTATTCGTCACATATACCTTTGTTCCATCTGGAGAGATTGCAATCCTCCAAGGATTTTCTGTATTCACCGTGGCTGTAACCGTATCATTTGCTGTGTCAATTATCGAGATATTGTTGCTGCCGTAGTTCATCACATATACCTTTGTTCCATCAGGAGTGACTGCAATTCCCCGAGGACGGATCCCTACAGGCACAGTGGCTGTAACAGTATTGCTTGCAGTGCCAATTACAGAAACAGTGCTAATTACACCAGTGTCGTTACCCTCATTTGTCACATATACCTTTTTTCCGTCCGGTGTGACTGCAATTCCCTGGGGGTCGATTCCTACATTCACCGAGGCTGTAACATTGTTGGTAGCTGTGTCAATTACAGAAACAGTGCCAATTTCAAGAGTATCTCCCCCCCAACTATCCACCACATCCAAAAACAAACGGCTCGTCACATATACCTTTTTTCCATCTGGAGAGACTGCAACTCCAGAAGGACGGTTTCCTACAGGCACAGTGGCTGTAACGTTGTTTGTTGCAGTGTCAATGACAGAGACGGTACCGTCTTCGGAGTTCGTAATATATGCATATGGTACTGCGCCTGCGTTACTCGGCTGCGCTAAAACAGTTATTGTAGCAAGTTTTGAATCCGTACCATTTGAGTTACTTACTGTAAGGTTAACAGTATAGGTCCCTGCTGCAGAGTATGTATGTACTGGGTTCTGTTCAATTGAAGTAGCCCCGTCCCCAAAGTCCCAGTTCCATTCTGTTGTATTTTCCGATGGGGCTGTAAACTGCACAGAAAGAGGAGAATAACCGCTTGTAATATTGGCGCTGATGTCTGCAACAGGGAGTTCTGGTCCCTCAGCCGAAGCAAGGGTAAACATGTAAATATCAGCATTTCCATTGCGTATATCTTCCCAAACAATTCTATCTCCGTAGATTGAAGGTTTTCCCTCTTTTGATCCCCATGTATCATCCTCAGATTCAAATCCTACCTTAACCGATCCGTTGACAGTTATTCGGGTTTCTTTTGATGTGGAAAGGTTGTACATGTAAATATCACGCCTGTTGCTGCGATCATCCACCCATACAATTCTATCACCATAGATCGCCGGATACCCCTGATTGAATTCATTGGTGGTTATCCGAGTTTCCGTGGAAGTGGAGAGGTCATACATGTAGATATCCCAGTTTCCATTCCGTTTATCCTCCCATACTATCCTGTCCTCATAGATAGCAGGAAGTCTTTGAATTGAATCATTGGTGGTTATTCGGGTCTCAGTCGAGGTTGAAACATTGTACATGTAGATGTCCAGGTTCCCATTTCGGGAGTCAGTCCACACAATCAAATCTTCGTAAATTGCAGGATAGTCATCATACGATGTATCAGTGCTTATCGGAGTTTTTACGGAAGTCGAGAGGTTGTACAAATAAATGTCATTAATCGACCACACTATCCTATCCTTGTAGATCACGGGATAATACACGTCGTCGGCTATTTTGGTTTTATTAGAAGTAGAGATATTATAAACATAGACCTCGTGGTTTGTACTCCCCGATTCTCCCCACACTATAATATCCTCGTAGATAGCGGGCAATTTTTTGTTTGAGCTATCATTGGTGATTTGAATTTCGTTGTGAGTGGAAAGATTATACATATATATATCCAAACCTCCATAATGATGCCCGGATTGATCAACATAGTTTCCAGTTCGGGAATCCATCCACACAATTCTGTCTCCATAGATCGCAGGATTGGTCTGTTCCGATCCATTTGTAGTTATTTGCGTTTCTGTTCCCGCTTCCCTACTACTATCATCTGCAGGCGACCCGGCAGAAGCAAGGGTAAACATGTATATACCGCCACCTGGGGGTAGCCACACAATCCTGTCCCCGTAAATAGCAGGTGAGCGGCCAGAACCCAGCTCATGTACACCCTCGGAAGTCAATTCGGTTTTAGTGGAAGTGGAAATATTATACATGAAAACATGATCTCTAAAATCCCACAAATCCTGAGTCCACACTATTCTGTCCTCGTAGATATCAGCAGAACCAGCTCTTTCATAGGCTATTAAAGATCCAGTGGAAGTGGAGAGGTCATACGTATTAATCATGTGTTCATTTCCAACAGCATCTTCTTGTTCCCATACAATTTTGTTCCCGTAGATTGAGGGGTTCCACATCCTCACTCCGGGAGAAAGCTGAGTTTCTGTGGAAGTGGAAAGATTGTACACGCAGATTGCGTTGTATACGGTTAGATACGAGTACGGTGCAAGTTCCGGATCATCTATTGGTACTTCGGCCACCCATACTATTTTGTCCCCATAAATCGCAGGCTCACTCTGATTTGATTCATTGGTGGTTATCCTGGTTTCTGTGGAGGTTGAGAGATCATACAGATAGATATCCAGGTTTCCGTTACGGTCATCCTGCCATACTATTTTGTCTTCATAAATCGCAGGCTCACTCTGATTTGATCCACTTTCAGTTATTTGTGTTTCTGTGGAAGTGGAGAGGTCGTACATGTAGATGTCCAGGTTCCCGTTTCGATTGTCCTGCCATACAATTCTGTCCTCATAGATCGCAGGTTTGAATTGTGTTGAATTATTGCTGGTTATCTGAGATTCCGTGGAAGTGGAGAGGTCGTACATGTAGATATCCAAGTTTCCATCATGACCAAGATAAAGGTCCCAATAGTCCGTCTGGCCTTCATCATTCCGGTCATCTACCCATACAATCCTGTCTCCATAGATATCCAGAGATGTTTGATTTCCTTCATTGCTAACAATCCTGGTCCTCGTACCCTCCTCCAGAATTGCAGCTGCATTCCCTACAGTCGTCAGAAATAAAACAAAAAATATCCCAAAACAAATTGTTGTCTTTTTGTTTATTTTCATCTGATTACACCCCTTATTCAAAATTGAGTTTTTTACCCTGGTCTGGTTTGTTCCAGAATCCAGTTATTTCTGCGCTCGCATACTGAGCTCCAAACTTACAGAAATAATTGATATTAAGTCACTAAAAAATTAGGGGGATATATATATATTCCGATTTGAGTCGAAATTAAATAATTTATTAAATATTATAACTACTAATTAGCAAAAATGTGTAATTTATAATAATATATAATTACAATTATCATCAAAATAGTCACATGATGCATCAATTCGCAAATATGTCAAAAAATAGAAATTTTAATAGACAGACTTGCAGCTCTGCAGTGCACTTTCCTCTGAGTTGCTCTTCCTGAGTTGTGCATCAGGATCAGAAAAAATCTATGATTTTTCATTTAGTTGCACTGCAAGCGCAACAGCACGCCGTCCTTTTCGCTTTGCTCCCCGAGTTGCGCCTCGGGAGAACGCGGTCCTTTTCGCTCCACTTCGTTTCGCTCAAGAGGACGAATTTAGGGGTTTTAGCAGTGAGCTTCGATCAAGAGTGCTAATTTAGGGGTTATAACAGTGAAATTAACTCGGGAAAGCTAAATTACGGTTTCTCGGATTCATACAACACCTTCGAAGCTTTAGTCTTTTTATCCTGCTCTACAAAGTAGAGCGGTCTTACAAACAGAAAATGAACAAATCAAATTTTTCCTGAAAAATAATTTTATGAGTCTATTTTTCATTTTGGCTTTTCTTCTTTATTAACAGGACCGTTTTTAACAAGACCGTTTTTAACAGGACCGCCAGATAAGCTGGTGGAGGCATACTAAAAAGTCTGATTAAAAAACGGTCTCAGGATTAAGGAAAGTATTTCTCAGCCGGAGGAATATTTTTTCCCTTATAACTGGATTTCTTATAATCGCGATCCGTATCATTTAGCTTTTTGTTTTTGATCTGGACTGGAAGCCAGCTTCAGCCCCTGGCTGGCGTAAAGAAAATAAGAAAAACCCCTCACGGACTCCGGAAAGGATCAAACAATTAATCAGGAACTACCCATATTTTCTGTGAGAAACTGTGAGAAATATACTTAATTCATGATTTTGGCATAGTTCGTAATTTAGAACAATGCTATTTTGATTACTCAGAATGCAACTACTTTACTCACATCCATTTTAACCAGGCATAAATCCCCTGTATTCAGGTTAAGAGCATCAGCAAACTGTGCAGGCAGTTCTGCAGTCAGGGACTTTTCATGCTTTGTAAGTTTAAGTACGATTCTTTTCTTTGGACCCTTGATGATGATGCTGTGGACATATGCAGGATAGATGTTTTCGTCCTGGTCCTCAGAACCGGAGCCCGGAAGGAGAAGTGTTATGTTTTCCGGGTGGATCCCCCAGGAAACTTTATCCCCTTCCTTCAGGTTCAGGGGCTTTACCGTGATCCGCATGCCTCCGCTCTTTAAGACTGTGCATTTTGGACCTGCATCATATCCCTCATCCTGCTCCTCAACCCACGCATCACTAAAAATATTTGATATACCGACGAATTCTGCTACGTGAATATTCTTCGGGTTATAGAAGATTTCTTCAGGGGTTCCGAACTGCTGGATTTCTCCCCTGTATAAGATGAGAATCTTATCAGCTAAAAGAAAAGCTTCGTCCAGGCTGTGCGTAATGAACAGCAGAGGTATCCCGATTTTTTTTTGCAAATGTTTTATTTTTTCTGCAAGTTCGATTCTTATTACCCTGTCAAGTGCGGAAAACGGTTCATCAAGCAGCAGCAGTTCAGGTTTCGGCGCAAGAGCTCTTGCCAGGGCTACTCTCTGCTTCTGCCCGCCTGAAAGCTGGGAAGGATAACGAGTTTCCAGTTCTTCGATATGCAGGAGGTCAAGCATTTCCCTGACTCTTTTTTCCTTATTACCTTTTTCCCACCCTTTAAGCCCGCATTCTATGTTTTTCCTGACATTCATGTGGGGAAACAGGGTATAGGTCTGAAAGACAAATCCAAGGTTGCGTTTCTGGATTGGGAGGTTTATTTTCCGGCCGCTGTCAAAGTAAATTCGGTCGTCCACCGAGATATTTCCGTCATCAGGCTGCGTGATTCCTGAGATGCATTTCAAAAGCGTAGTCTTTCCGGACCCCGAAGGCCCAAAAAGCACCACAAGTTCGTTTTTCATTTCAAAATTGACATCCAGAGAAAAAACATTCCTTTTTCCTTTTTTTTCGCTACCTTCAGCTTCATGATAGCATTTTTTTAGTTCAACTCTGGCACCCAAGCTTATACCTCAACTTATACCTCAAACTTTTCTCGGTCGATAAATTTTCCGGTCAGAGAAATGGACAGCAGGGACAAAATTACCAGGATCAGGACCAGCACCTGGGCAAGTTCGTTATTGCCGGCCTGAAAAGCACTGTATATTGAAATTGACATTGTATTCGTTTTTCCCGGAATATTTCCTGCCAGCATAAGGGTTGCTCCAAATTCTCCTACCGCCCTTGCAAAACTCAGCACCAACCCTGCCAGTATCCCTTTTTTCGCAAGAGGGAGGGTTATGAGCAGAGCAGTTTCAAGCTCACTTCTTCCAAGGATATAAGCGGCATGTTCAAGCTCTTTATCCACTGCTTCTATGGCTGCTTTTGCGGTTCTTACCATAAGGGGGAGGGAAACCGTATAAGCCGCAATAACTGCTGCCTGCCAGGTAAACATGATCCCGGTCCCCAGAACTTTGAAAATCAATTGCCCGAGAAACCCATTTTTTCCCACCAGGACGACAAGGAGATAGCCAATTACCGTAGGAGGGAGGACAAGGGGAAGGGTCACGAACAACTCCGCAAGTCCTTTTCCCCGGAAATCATGCCTTGCAAACACATAAGCTATAATTACGCCACTGCACAGTACGAGAAGAGACGATATGGTAGCTATCCAGAAAGTAATGAGTATTGGGAACCATATCTTGTCCAGCATAGGGATCATTTCTTACGCTTTAATTTTATGGTTTTATCTTATGGTTTTATCTTGTGCTTTTATTCGGATTCAGGGGTGAACCCGTATTCTTCCAGTATTTCCTGCCCTTCTTCTCCGGCTACGAAATCAAGGAACTCCTGTGCTTCTTCTTTGTGCTCGGAGGAGGAAACCACAGCTATCGGATAGCTTACAGGGGTACTTACAGGCACACTGCCAATGATTTTAATCGTTCCGGGCTCTGCAGTCTTTGCGTCAGTCATGTACACAAAACCTGCATCTACCTCTCCCCTCTCAACATATACAAGGACCTGTTTGACATCTTCGGCAAGTATGGTCCTGTTTTCGAGCTGGTCCCACAGGCCTGTTTCGGTCAGTGCTAGGCGTGCATATTTTCCTACAGGGGCAGTATCAGGGTTCCCTATGCTGATTTTTTCAACTTTGGGGGATATCAGGTCTTCTATTCCGGTTATATTAAGGGTACTGGTTGCAGGGACTATAAGCACAAGGGAATTTTGAGCAAAGTCTTTTCTGGAGCTGTTTTCGATCAGCTCTTCCCCGGAAAGTATATCCATGTGATTCTGGTCAGCCGAAGCAAAAACATCTATAGGAGCCCCACCTTCGATCTGCATGCGCAGGTTTCCGGAACCTGCAAAGTTCATTTTCACGTCTATGCCGGTGTTTTCGGCTTCAAACCGGGACTCCATATCCGTAAAAGCTTCGGTAAGGCTGGCAGCTGCAGAAACGGTCAGGGTATCAGGTCCCTGCTCGGCAGCCGGCGATATCGCCATTGCCAGAATCAATATTCCTAAAACAGCAGCAGCATAAATAACTATTTTGTTTTTTTCCATAATTATTTCCTCTCACCTATTTGATACAATTTTATGAATAAACCGTTGTGTTTTTAAAAACATAACGATTCATTCTGTATTTTAATAGTATAAGAAGATTCCCGGTGTAGGTCTAATGAAGGCTTTAAAAGCAAATAAATGATTATCGGACTTTTTTAACAGAAGCTCACACTTCACAATTCAGAATAGACCTTTGTGAACTCCGCACCAATTGTAATTATAATTGAGATATAATAAATCAGGAGAAATAACCCTACGATTGACCCGACTGCTCCATAAACGCTTGTAAGGTTGACGTATGTGAAATAAAGACCAAGGGCATATTTGCCTATGGTTATGAGAATTACTGTTACCAGCGACCCTACAAAATCAGGTTTCAGATCTAGCTTTGTATTGGGTAATACCCTGTAGACAAGCATGAAAAACAGGACAAGGATAAGGAAACTGGCTATGAAGCCAGCGTATTGGGCAAGAACCGGGGGGAAGGGGAAAATCCCCTGGAACAATTTTGAAGCTGCATAAAGAACCCCTTCAATAATTATGCTAAGCGCAAGGAGCCCTCCAAAAACAATCACTACGAAAAAAGACACGATTGAATCCCTTATAAAGTCTTTAACCGTACTGGACTCAGCAGGTTCAATATCCCAGGCGCTCTCTAGGAATTTCTTCAATTGTCGGAAAACATTGCTTGCACTCCAGAGAAGAATCACAAAACCAATCAATGCGCCTATTGAGAGGGAATTAACTTCCGGGATGTATTCGAAGAGCGCACTAATCATATCAATCACCCTCTGATCAACGAGTCCCTGCAGGTTATCGATTATGTTGTCCTGAATCCGTTTTGACCTTAAAAAAAGACTTCCTACGGATACAGAAAATAACAGAAGAGCAGGAAGGCTTAACACAAAATAATATGCCAGCGCAGCACTGTAAGTCTGTGCATTGTCTTCCACCCATTCCTTTATCGTTCCGGTGACCAGCTTTCCTATATACCCCAAATTCATATTTCCCCTTAATTCATAATATATGGCTCTTTTATTAAACATCTCTTATCAAAATTCTGCAAATTATTTGGCATGAAAGTAAACAGAAAATATGGGTCGAATTCAGGATTTTAAGCCGGAAATTGGTTTTTTGATAAAGAACATAAAATATGGTAACTCTGGATTACTTAAAGGATAGGAAGTAACTGTGGATGACCTAAAGAAGAGGGTTGATAAAATTATTAAATAAGAGAGATTCCTCAAATGGAAGAAAACTTCGGGGTTCAAATGGCAAAACTTCAGAGTCCAAATAGGAGAAAACTTCGGGGTTCAAATGGCAAAACTTCAGAATCCAAATAGGAGAAAACTTCAGAGTTCAAATAGGAGAAAACTTCAGGGAGCTTTATAAAAAATCCCTCAAATTCGGAATATACGCATAAAGTTGCATTTCAAATGAACTCACTTCTCCAGCTTTTTTTTGCCTGAGATATTCCTGAAACTTTTCGGTCGCCTCTTTCCGCAAATCTTCAGGCATACCACTGCTTCTTACCATTGAAACAAATGCATCGGACCCCTTTTCCTCCATGGTTCTGATTAGCCAGCATAAAATGTTGTGCCTTGTAGTATCATTAGGATGGTCCAGCAGCTCAAACATTGTGGAGGCGTCTTCAGAAGAGATGTAATCACAGATGCTAACCGAAGCTCTTGCCGAAATAATCCCTCCTGAGGTTTTGAGAGTAAAAATCAAACTTTCCTTTATATCATTTCTCTCATCTTCTGAAAAGCCTGTGGAATCAATGCCCTGAAGCCCAACTGTAGAAGCCAGGACCATAATACGAGTTTTTCTTTTCTCTCAACCCTTTAAGGAGGCAGCTTACCCTGATATCCTCAGGTATAAGGAACGGGTGAAAAAGCAGATTGGATACTGCCTGATGGCTGTTCCACTTCTGAAGTACGGAGCGAACCTTCTTAACATCTTTTCTATTTAATTGCATTAGTTTCGACCTTATTTCCATTAATCCATCCAGATCCTCTGCCTCAAGAAAAGCTTTCAGATCCGGACTTATTCTCATAGAAAAAATACCCATATACGGTATCTCCAGGTGTTATGCCCAAACTGTGAAGTGAAATTAGAATGAAAAATCTTTGCACATATATTCAATATAAATACAGACTTGAGTTTCTATAAAAATATTAACCTATTTGAGATACGACTTTAACTTTATTACACTTAAGAGTATCTATTATACTCTTTTTTGACGATTTAAATTAGAAATGTTAGTAATATCAAGCAGTAACCTGGCAAAATATAAATTGATTTATATAAAAGTACGTACTAAATATTACAGACTTAAAACCAACATTTTTCCAAGAAAACCGAATATATAGACTTCAATAATTACGTAGGGGATCAGCGTGGGTAAGTTTAGGAGAGTTGGGAGAAGCCTCGACCGAATTGCGCTTTGGGATCACAGTAAATCTAAGATTATTAAGGAGTTGCGATGTAATCGCAACAGTAAGCAGTCCGTTTCGGCAGATTTGCGGCTCTGCAGTACGCTGCTCTTTTCGCTGTGCTCAAGAGAACTAATCTATAAGTTTTAGCAGTGAGCTTCGCTCGCTCAAGAGGACTAATTATGGTTTTAGTGGTGAGCTTCGCTCAATAGGACTTAGACTTTTTGTTATTATAAGAAAATTGAGGGATTATTTTTAGAGGGGTGATAATTATAATGGCTAATCCTAGAAGAATAAGGAAAGTAAGGAAGAGTATGCCGACAATTGAGGGGGCAGGAGTACATCTGAAGAGGGCTTTTGGGTTCAAGCATGTGCCTGAACTGGACCCTTTTTTGTTGCTCGATGACTTTCATTCGGAAAAGCCGGAGGAGTATAGTATGGGATTTCCCTGGCATCCTCATCGGGGTATTGAGACTATTACTTATGTCCTGCAGGGGGAGGTAAGGCATGAAGACAGCTTGGGAAATAAAGGTATAATCCACCCAGGAGAGGTGCAGTGGATGACTGCGGGGAACGGGATTATCCATCAGGAAATGCCACAGGGAGATGAGAATGGGACTCTGTGGGGGTTTCAACTCTGGGCAAACCTTCCTGCTTCACACAAGATGATGAATCCGCGCTATCGGGAGATCAAAAACAGCCGGGTGCCCGAGCTTTTCATGGAAAAAGGGCTGAAGGTAAGGATTATTTGCGGAGATGTGAACGGGGTTGAAGGGCCAGTGCGGGAAATAGTAACCGACCCCGAATACCTGGATGTAACAGTGCCGGCAGAGGAAAAGTTTTCCCATATAACAGTTCCCGGGTACACTGTCTTTGCGTACGTGATAGAGGGCAGCGGAAATTTCGACAGGGAAAAAGACCCTTGCGCCTTTGAGTTTGAAGGAGAAAGATATCTTGACCCGGCAGAGGATTGTGTGATAGATAAGGAGACCCTGGTCCTCTACGGGGATGGGGATTCGATCGAGGTTACTGCAGGAGATAGAGGTGTGAGGTTCCTTCTTGTATCGGGGAAACCCATTGGTGAGCCTGTTGCCTGGTATGGGCCAATTGTCATGAACACGCAGGAAGAATTAAAAATAGCTTTTGAAGAATACAAGAAAGGCACATTTATCAAGCATCCACGAAGAATCAAGCCCCGGGCAGATTGACCGGGAAAACACTTAGATATTTTTTTGATTGTTTTCCCGGAAGTTACCTCTTCTTTTGATCCTGAAACCTGTTAGATAAAACTCTATCCTTAAGCAGGAATTCTGGAAATTTTTGTTATATATAAACCACATTTTGTTATATTTATGTCGCATTATTTTATTAATTTATAACTTAACCTTCCATTGCAGGCAAAAACTAGAAATATTAGAATATGTTAGATATATCTAACTTAATGTTGTAAATATCAAATAATATGTTATAAATAAATAACATACATTCGGTAATCTGCAAAAAAAGCATGGAAAAAATATACTGAAAAAAGAGGATAAAAAGCATGGAAAAAAGATACATGAACAAACTGGTTCCTGGAATAATCATTATGCTTGCCGGGATGCTTTCGGCAGCTTTTCATACGTTTGATATGTCTATCTCTATTTTTATGATCAACCTGGGTCTGATCCTCTTTATTATAACAGCCTTCAGACTTTTCAGACTGGGAGGCCTTCCGGACAGGGATGAGAGAACAAAAAAACTGGCAGCTTACGGGATAACTTATTCCTGGCTTCTGACGTTAGTGCTCATTGCAGTGCTCTACTGGGTGGAATACTTCAAACTGGTTGAACTTACTGTAGGAGGCGTGCTTGGTATACTTCTCATTTTCATGAGTATCTCCGCAAATGTTTTCAGGTGGCATTTCATGCAAAAGGGCGATGTTGAGTAAGGACCTCCGGAGGATAAAGAGTGAAAACAAGGATCAAAGAGCTTCGAGCCAGGCATGACCTTACTCAAGAAGCCCTTGCGAGCATGGTGGGGGTTAGAAGAGAAACCATCGTTTTCCTTGAAAAAGGAAAATACAACCCTTCTCTAAAGCTTGCCTACAGGATAGCCAGATCACTGGACGCCACGATTGACGAACTGTTTATTTTTGAGGACTCGGATCTCGAATGAATACCGGGTTAGAAGGAGCATTAATAACTGAAATAATGGGATCGGATCTTCTCAGATATTAGAGAAAAGTCCGGGGAATTTTTTGATAACTGGAGATCAGGGGCACTTATATCCCGAAATCTCTTAAAAAAGACACGAAGTCCTCATATTTTTCCAGAAACTGTTTACCTTTCTGGGTTAAAGCATACACATTCCTTTTCCCTTTATACTGCTTTAATTCGACCATCCCTTTGGATTCAAGTTCCCCCAGGTATTCTTCAAACATCTGGTAGGAAAGATTGGAAAACCTTTGAAGTTTTGTAGGACTGATTGTACTATTGGAGTCGCGGATAACATTAAGAATATCCCGGATAATTTCAAGCCTGCTTCGTTTTTGAAAAGGCTTCATTTCAGAAGAATACGGCTCCATTTTCTTATTCCTTTGAGAATTATTACATAAGCGAGAAGGGTCAATAAATCAAAAGCAGAGCTTATCATTTCTGCGGACTTTCCTTCGAGAAGGGTCGAAATATTACCCAGGAAACTCAGGGTAAAGAGCAGAATCAAGCCCAGATAATATGGGTGGGTTATTGGTTTTGTTTCTCCACCCGAGCGCATGTTTGACCTGATCAATAGCAGTATAAACACAAAAATAAAGGCCTTGTAGCCAAAGGCATAATAGTCTCCCACAATTACTGAGATAAGTATGTAGACTAACGTATCCATCAGCGTGAGAAACATGAGAAACATGAAATAAAGGAACTTATAGAATCTGTCTCCCAGGGTTCCCTCTACCATTTTCCAGCTAATCGAAGAGAGTAGGTTTACCTTGGCAAACCAGAAGCATACCCCGGCTAAAATAAAAAGCGGGATCATACTAAAGGCTAAAATGTATAAAGATGATGCAGTTGAGGATTTGGCCAGCAGGAACACAAGGTCCAGAACAAGCAGAAAAAAATTAGCGAGCCCGTAGAAAAAAAAGGTATTTTTAAAGTATCTAAGCCCTTCGTATTCCATGAATGAATAGATCTTCGAAGTTTCCCGAAAGATCTGTATAGCTAAGCCTACCATCAGAGCATATAAGAAAAGATCGAATATGATATCGGACATGCTGGCAGAAGCTACAGCTTCTGAGACCTGATTAAGGAGTTCTTCACTTAAAGTTGCATTGAATAAGCCAGCGGTCATCCATCACCTTCAACAGTCCTGTATTATATATATTTTTGGAAAAATGGAGGTCAACTATACTTTTCAACTAGCTCCCATTTTTATATATGTGCCCTGTATAGAAGGCTGTGTTAAAAGAGTCTGTTTGAAAATAAGGAGTTTTTTCTCATAAGTTAAAAGAATAAGCAATTTTTCAGGTGATCATATGGAAACAATTGGTTTTATTGATGCTTTAAAATATCCATTCAACAGGCCTAAAAGGCTTCTATACGCTCTATGGATGCTTGTCCCGGTGATTGGATGGCTTGCACTTTTTGGTTACGTTGTCAGAATCGTCAACGAATTTATCGAAGGTAAGTACGAGGAGCTCCCCCAACTTCACTTCACAGATGATTTGACATTCGGGTTTTCGATGTTCCTGAAATCACTGCCTTTCTGCATTGTGTATATCGCTCTGCTGGCTGGCATAATGACGATTGATGAAGATATAGCCGATATCCTGAACATTCTTCTCGGGTTCTTTGTGCTTCCTATCCTTCATGTAAACTTCTACAGGAAACAGACTGTTGGGTCGTACTTTGATTTAGGGAAACTCGGTTATGTCATGGATAACATCGGCGACTATATTGTTACGATGCTAAAACAGTATGCAACTTACATTATATTCTTAGTACTTTTCATTGTTCTTGTAGGCATACCTGCCCTGTATTTCACAAGCCTGATATTTGCTGCAAACTTTTATGGCCGGTTTGTTGAGGAACAGGTTGAGCAGGTTCTGTGAAGATTTCCAATTTTGTCCAGAATTTTTGGCCAGAATTTTTGGCCAAATATATTTTTAATTTTGTGGGGGCTTTGTTACAAAGCCCTTATTTCATGTTATTATTTACCAGTGTTGCACCCCTGTTTTGTAATTTATTTCGAGTTGCGTATCCATGTAAGAGATATCTCAGGCCTTCCACAGGCAGACAGAAAAAATGGAGGTAAAATACATTTTTCAACTACAGCATGTTTTTATATAAGTGGGGCTTAAGGGAAGCGTATGGATAAAACGCTGATTGCCTTCAGGGACGTCTGGAAAACTTACCAGATGGGAGAAATCCAAGTCAATGCCCTGAAAGAAGTGAACGCAGAGTTCAGGAAAGGCGAGTTTACCGCAATTATTGGCCCGTCAGGCAGTGGAAAGTCCACAATGATGAACCTTGTGGGCTGTCTTGATGTCCCTTCAGAGGGGGAAATCTTCCTGAAATCCAAAAACATTGCCAGTTTAGAGGAATCGGATCTGGCCGCGTTGAGGGGAAAAACAATTGGATTTATCTTTCAGCAGTACAACCTTATTCCGGGAATGACAGCCCTTGAAAATGTGCTTTTGCCCCTGGAGATACAGGAAATTGATGATGATATCGCGGAAAAAAGGGCAAAGGAACTGCTGACCCTGGTAGGGCTTTCCGATAAGATGAAGAACAGACCCTCCCAGCTCTCAGGAGGCCAGCAGCAGAGAGTATCGATTGCAAGGGCTCTTGCCAGCAACCCTGATATCATCCTTGCCGACGAACCCACGGGTGCCCTGGACAGTGTTACCGGAAAAGAAGTAATGACGATGCTTTACAGACTGTGGAAGGAAAACGGGAAAACCGTAATCATGGTTACCCATGACATGCACCTCGCACAGTACGCCCAGAGGCACATTGAATTAAAAGACGGAGAAGTGGTTCGGGACGAACCAAACCAGGACCAGTTCTGTCCTGAGTACTGAAGGGAATTACAGAGGAATTAAAAATGTTTCTTGAAAAAATAAGACCTGAACCAGTTAATAGTAAAAAGATTATGAGTCAAACCTTGACTCGTAGAGGAATTGTTAATAAAAACCTAATTTGCAGACAGCTTTTTGGATTCTTCATGGTACTGCTGATAAGTACAACTGCTTTCAGTTCTCCTGCCTTTGCTCTGAGTACTCAGGAGAAAGGAGTAACTGTTGACCTGCTTAACCAGGACCCTGACCCTGTAAAACCCGGAGACATTCTGGAAGTCCGGATTTCTATCCAGAATATGGGATATGAAGCAAACGATAACTGTATTGTTAAAATTGAACCCAAATATCCCTTCAAAGCCCTGCCAGGAGAAGAACTGTCAAAAGACATTGGTACTCTGGGAAAACGATCTACAGATGACCGCGAGAAGGTAGTAAAGTTCAAGGTGGGAGTGGAAAACGATATCAATAAAGGAAAATATCCCTTAAAGGTTCTCTTTTATTCAAATGAAGGAAAAGACAAAGTTTCCCTTACAAAGGATCTCATGATCGCTGTTGACAGTGAATCAAATGCTGAGATTGAGTCCATCAGCCTGGAGAGACTGGTTCCCGGGGAAAAGACAAACCTTACTTTCGGGATCAAAAATGTGGGCAATTCTCCCCTGAAAAATGCGATGTTTTCCTGGGACTGTGCAAACGATGTTATCCTTCCCGTGGGTTCGAGCAATGTAAAGCATATCAACCTTATCGATGTGGGGGAAACTGCAAATGTCACCTTTGAAGTTCTTACAAACGTAAATACTGTTCCAGGCCTCTACAAACTGGATATGACTCTTACCTATGATGATGTTGAAGCACTCAAGACCATCACGGAAGCCGGTACACTTGATAACGAGAAACGGAAACAGATAAAAAGCAAGGCTGGAGTCTACATCGGGGGCACCACTGATTTTGATATTTCTTACATGGAAAGAAGCCTCACAGGAGCTTATACCTTTTCGGTCTCGAACATCGGAAACAACGCCGCAAATTCCGTGAAAGTTTCCATTCCCCAGCAGGCAAACTGGACCATCACGAACGGCGGCAGCAATTCGGTAGTTCTCGGCAACTTGCAAAAAGGGGACTATACGGTTGCGGATTTCAATCTAAAGCCGGCTACATACGGCAAAGAGCTGCCTCTCAAATTTGAAATTAGCTACACCTCAAGTGACGGGCAGAGACAGAACGAAAAACAGGAGCTTTCACTTTACACAACCCAGTCCCCTACAAATGGAAATTCAGGGTCAAATGAAAATTCAGGGTCTGAAGAAAGCTCAACTGCTTCATTCTCATATAAATTAGTTCTCATAGTTGTTTTGGGAATTGCAGGTGTCCTGGTGTACAGGAAAGTTTCCAATAAGAGAAAAATGAAAGAGTGAATCCCACGAAATGTGAACACCCAGATAAAATGAGCCATTTAATGATCGGATTCGGGAAGAGACGAATTGAAGATTAATATCCGAAGGCTGTGGTGCAATGAAACCTGCAAAGATACTCAGAATCGCCTTTAACATGGTAAAAGCCAACAAACTGCGTAGCTGGCTAACCATTGTAGGGGTAATCATAGGCATTGCCTCGGTAATGGCCATTGTCACAACCGGGGAATATTTCCAGGAACAGGTAACCAAAACCATGGAAGATCTGGGGGGAGATACGATCACCATCGTTGCCTCCTACCCATTTAATTTTGAAGATGTAGAGTACTCCCAGGAAAGTATAAGTGAAAATGAAAGTGGAGGTGGTTACGGAAGTCCGGGGACTTATGAAGAACCGAAAAATCCGGAACTCACAAGGAAGGATGTTTTCACGCTCCGTCGCATTCCTGGCGTCCAGTACATCAACGTAAACGTTGAAACCTTCGCTGACCTGGAATTCGGAGGCAAGAAGACCTCAGTTTATATCAGGGGTGTGGACCCCGGGGTCTGGCCTGACATCACCAAAAAAAAGGTGGGAGAAGGCCGGATGCTGCAGCCCGGAGACCGGACCTCAGTGGTCATAGCCAATGAACTTGCCAATGATGAAGCCCTGGGACGGCAAATCCGGGTTAATCAGATGATCCTCCTAAATGGCAAGTCCTACAGGGTAATTGGAATTCTGGCAAAGGATGGAGGGCTATTGGGCGCCCTTGGAGGGTTTGGGAACAGCATCTTCATGCCTTACGAGGAAATTTATTCCCTTTCAACTACTGAAGAGGGCGATAATGGAAAAAAGAGGAATGTCTACGATTCCATTGAAGTAAAACTCTACAAAAATGCCGATTACGAAGGTACACTAAAAGAAATGGAGGAAGTGCTGAGGCTTTCACGCAGAGTTGATGAAAAGACACAGGACTTCTATGTGTACTCAGGAAAAGAGAATATGGAAAGCGTCGGAAAGGTGATTAGCGGGCTTACTGCATTTCTGGCATTTATTGCAGGCATTTCTTTGCTTGTAGGCTCTACAGGGATTGCGAATACAATGTTTACATCCGTCCTTGAGAAAACAAAAGAAATAGGGATAATGAAAGCCATTGGAGCACAGAACAAAGATATCATGCTTATCTTTCTCTGTAATGCTGCAATGATTAGCCTTGTAGGTGGAATTATAGGAATTCTACTTGGCACAGCTGTAGTACAGGCGATATTGTTCCTGATCTCAATGAAAATGCAAACCCCCTTTGAATTTGCCCTCAGCATAAAAGGGACCATTATCGCAACTCTCGTCTCGATCATTGTGGGCCTGATTGCGGGCCTGGTACCGGCAAAAAATGCTTCGGAACTGAAGCCAGTGGATGCACTGAGGTATGAATAAGGAACTCAGGGCTCATTACGAAATAACCTGGTGCATCGATTCCAAATTCTGGACAATGAGTTGTCCATAAAAGAACCAAAGATGGACACGGATAAACATGGATTGAGGCCATCTGTATTTATCCGTTGTTCATTCATGATAAACGGGATCGATGAACCAGGCAAAACAAAACTATTTTGGAATTAACCTACGAAACACAGGAAGGATGCAGAGAAATAAGAATATATATTTTTATACATAACTATTGATAAAAATATCAATAACTCTATATAATTAAAAAAGTATGTACCTGCTAAAATTATATGGAGTGAGAAAAATGGATAGTATAAAATTGTTTAAAAAGGTTACGGATGCGATTACTACAATTATCCTTTACGTACTGCTACTGGCTTTAGTTGTGGGAATGGCAAAAACCTTACTGGATATTCGCTTCATTATTTTTGAGTCCCTTGAAAGCGGATTCAACCACATGGTAACAAGTGTACTGACAGTTTTTATTGTTATTGACCTTTTCACAGCTTTTGTTGATTATCACGAACACGACCGGATCAAGCTTACGAATATAACGGATGCCACAATTTTAATAGTCCTGCGTGAGATCGCTGTGGGCCTTTATGCCCAGAAGTTCGGGTATGAATTTGTTTTGAGCCTTTCTGTACTGCTGCTTGTGCTGGGCATAATGAGAGTGCTTACTATCACATATTCCCCGGCAAAAACCCAGGGATCTTATATTGCTGTGCAGAATGAAGGGCAACCTTCAAAACAAGGCATAAGCGCCGTTATTGATCGATGCAAGCCTGCTTCAGAAAGCAATTAATCTCTTTTAAAGATGGTTCAGCAATTTTCCCTCTGCCTCCCATAAGGCAGATGAGAAAAATATTTATCTTTTTTTTGATTCAGACTGATTATGGGAAATTCAAAAATCAAGTTGTTCTGGCGCACCCCGCAGCGAGCTACGGGGTATTCGGCTGAAAAAACATCCATAATTATATATAAATGACTTGTATATTTTTATTGAAATTAAGTTTCGTAAAGGAATATAAAAGGCCATTTTTTATAAAAACGGATGTGATTTGCATTAGAGACACGCAGGAGTTCATTTCTTCGTTCCTTGAGAGTTTCCTTGAAGGGGTTTGCATAGTCAATACCGAAGGGAAAATTGAGTTTATTAACGATCTTTATATTGATGCTACCGGATGGGACCGGACAGATCTGATGGGAAAGCAGATCAGTGAGCTTCCGGTCCTGGACAGTAATGGAATTGAGGTTAACCTGTTTAATCGGATAAAACATGGCCTGGATGAAAGCTTCAAAGCAAATATCGTAACAAATAGAAACACGATTAAGAAAGCTATTTTTAGCTGCAAAAAGTTGAAGGTTGAGGAACAGTTGAAATACTGTGTTTTTGTGAGGGAGCAGGACCATCCCAAAAGTAACAATGAAACTCTGAAAATAGCAGAAATATGCAATTGCCCGGTCTTCGAGCAGTTCCCGATAGGTATAGCCCTTGTAGGAATAGGTGGCAAATGGATCAAGGTAAATTCCACACTATGTGGGATTCTGGGATACTCCGAAGCCGAACTTCTGGAACTGAATTTTCAATCCCTTACTCACCCTGAAGATCTTGACCTGGACCTGTGTCATTTCAATGAAATTATAAATAATTCGGCAGGGGCCTATCAGACCGAAAAACGCTACATAAGAAAAGAAGGAACCCCTATCTGGACCAGGGTTTCAACCTTCATGATCAGAACTCACGAAAACAGGCCTCTATATAGTGTCTCCCATATTGAAAATATAGACGAGAAAAAAAAAGCGGTACTTGCCCTGAAAGAATCCCAGGAACAGCTGAAAGCGATATTCGAAAATGCCAGCGAATGCATCGCTATCATAGAACCCAATGGCTGTTTTCTGGATCTGAACAAGATGACATGCGAGATTCTGGGTTATTCCAGGGACGAAATGCTGAAAATGAAGCCTCATGACATTGTTGCTCCCGAATCTGCCTGTCAGTTAGCCACAGGCTTCGAGGAACTAACGGAGAAACATGTAACCCTTGATCTTACCGTTACTCGCAAGGACGGGACTCCTCTTCAAGTTGAACTGAAAATGCAACTTATCGATTACGGGGAAAAGAAAGCCATACTTATGGTTGCCCTTGACATGACCAAGTGCAAGAAGGCTGAAGAAGCTCTTCTAAACCAGGTCCAATTTTTGAAAACTCTGCTTGATACTATTCCTGCCCCTGTTTTTTACAAAGACAGGGACGAAAGGTACCAGGGCTGTAATGGGCTCTTTGCCAGCAAGATTCTAGGTCTTCCGGTAGAGAAGATTATCGGCCGCACCGTGGATGAGTTTGTTCATGAAATCCCGAAAAACCTGGCTTCCATTTACAGGGAAAAGGACCTTAAGTTGCTTGAAAACGGAAAGACACAGTATTATGAGGAAGAGGTCCTGTGTGCAAACGGAGAGCTCCGGAATTTTCTCTTCAATAAGGCAGTATACAGGGACATATCGGGTAAAGCCACGGGGATTGTTGGAGTGATGCTTGACATAACCGAACGCAAGCAAGCAGAAGAAGCCCTGAGAGAATCTGAAAACAAACTCCGGATTATTTTTGAAAATATCAGTGACGGAATTGCTCTTCATGATATTGAAGGCCGTTTCTTTGAGGTCAATCAGGTAGCCTGCGAGCAGAGTGGGTACAGCCGGAGAGAAATGCTGCAGATTACCCCGGAAGTCCTTGTAAGGTCAAAGAGGATTTTTTTTGAGCACCTTGAGGAGATATACCTGAAAGGGAGTGCTATTTTTGAAGTAAATTACATGCGTCAGGACGGGGCTGTTATCCCTCTCGAAATAAACAGCCGAATTATCGAATATGAAGGGCATCTGGCTTTACTGAGCGTTTCTCGAGATATCACCGAGCGCAAGCAGGTGGAAAAGGATCTTCTGAACTATGCGAGGCAGCTTGAGCACTCCAATAAGTTAAAAGAAGAAATGGAACGAATAATCAACAACAGCCCTGTAATTGTCTTTTTGTGGAAATACGAGGAAGGCTGGCCAATAGAATTTGTCTCGGAAAACATTACAAGGTTTGGGTATGAAATAGAGGATTTGACTTCAACCTCAAAAAAGATTTTCTACTCGGACATTGTCTATCCGGAAGACCGTGAGAAAGTGGGGGATGATGTTGTCAGAAATGTGGAGGCTGGCTGTGACGTCTATACCTCTGAATACCGGATATTTACCAAATCCGGAGAAGTCCGCTGGGTGGATGAAAGAACTTTTATCCAGAGGGACGGAAAAGGCGAGATCCATCTTCAGGGTATCATCCTTGATATCACCGAGCGCAAGCAGGCTGAAAAAGCCCTCGAGGAGAAGGTCCAATTTTTGAAAATCCTGCTTGATACAATCCCTGCTCCGGTTTTTTACAAAGGCAGGGACGGAAAGTATCAGGGTTGCAATGAACTCTTTTCCAGCAGTGTTGTAGGTATTCCTAAAGAAAGCATTATAGGGCGTACTATCAACGAACTTCCCGGCTCTTTCTCGAAACAGGTAGTTTCTCTTCACAGGAAAAGCGACTTAAAGCTGCTGAGATCTGGCGGAACAAAGTATTATGAAAGCAAGGTTATATGTAAAAATGGGGAGTCGCGAGACTTTTTCTTCAATAAGGCAGCATACAGGGATGTATTGGGGGAGGTTGTGGGAATTATCGGGGTGATGCTGGATATAACAGAGCTTAAACAAGCCGAAGAAGACCTGCAAATCAAGAACACTGCTATAGAATCTTCCATAAGCGCCATAGCTTTTGCTGACCTTAACGGAAACCTGACTTACGTGAACCCTTCTTTCATGAAATTGTGGGGCTATGGGAATAAGAAAGAGTTGCTGGGGAAAAACAGCAAATGCCTCTGGGAAAAAGATGACAAAACAGCAGAAGTTTTCTGGAGGACGTTTTCCGAAGAGAAGTTGGAAGGGGACCTGGTTGCCAAGAAGAAAAACAACTCCTTTTTTCATGTCCATCTTTCGGCAAACCTGCTCCTTGATAAAAATGGCCGCGAAATCGGGATAATGGGATCATTTGTGGATATCACTCAAAGGAAAAAAACCGAAGCGGCTTTAAATGAGGCAAAGCTGAATGCAGAAGCTGCAAACCGTTCCAAAAGTGAGTTTTTAGCCACCGTGAGCCACGAACTGAGGACCCCGTTAAATGCCGTAATCGGTTTTTCAGACCTGCTGCTCAGCCAGGTCTTCGGCCCATTAAATGAAAAGCAGCTAAAGCACGTGAATAATATTTCAAAGAGTGGAAAACACCTCTTAAGGTTAATTAATGATATCCTCGATCTCTCAAAGGTTGAAGCCGGAATGACAGAGCTTAACCTTGAGAACTTATCCCTGCAGGAAGTGGTCGAGGAAATAAAGACAATGCTGATACCACGTTCGGCTCAGAAGAACATCCGTATAATGTGCCAGATCAGCCCGAAGACACCTACCCTGAGAGCCGATAAGACAAGGTTAAAGCAGATATTATATAACCTGGTGGGCAATTCCTTAAAGTTTGCACCCAAAGAGAGCACTATTAATATATCCTCCAGGTTTTCGGAAGACAAGGTACTTATCAGTGTTGCAGACTTTGGACCGGGAATTCCGGAAGCAGCCCATCAAAGTATTTTCCAGTCCTTCGTGCAACTTGAAAAATTCGAGTCAAGAGAGCAGGAAGGAGCAGGTCTTGGCCTTGCGCTTGTTAAACGCTTTGTAGAGATGCACGGCGGAAAAGTTTGGGTTGAATCCGAAGTTGGGAAGGGCAGCATTTTTACTTTTACCATGCCTATAATACACAAAAATGAAAACTGACACTTCAAGGGTAGCATTATTTAAGCCTGATCTCTAATTCCGGTGTGCCAAAAATGGAGAACAAAAATCAGAAAACCATTTTTAAGAATATGAGTATCAATAATCCGATTATCCTGAAAATTTACGACTCTCTCCTTGATTCCTGCGGCCCTCAGGGCTGGTGGCCCCTTATCGAGCTTCATGACGAAGGCGGGACAAACCCCACAAAAACAGGCTCGGTTCAGGGATATCATCCTGGGGACTACAGCTATCCGCAGACAGGAAACCAGCAGTTTGAGATCATATGTGGGGCACTGCTTACCCAGAACACAGGCTGGCCGCAGGTTGAAAAGGCTCTCCTTAACCTCAAACGGCTAAATGCCCTTGACCCGGAAAAAATGATTTCCCTTGACCCGGAGTCCTTGAAAGAAGCCATCAAACCAGCAGGTTACTACAACCAGAAAGCTGAACGCCTCAAAATCCTTGCCGGATGGTTTTCAAATCTGAAAGACAGAACCCCGACCCGGGAAGAACTCCTCTATTTAAAAGGTGTGGGGCCCGAAACTGCCGATTCAATCCTGCTCTACGCCTTCAAACAGCCTTCTTTTGTGGTCGATGCATATACAAGGAG
This sequence comes from Methanosarcina sp. 2.H.T.1A.6, assembly GCF_000979455.1. Classification (GTDB taxonomy): domain Archaea; phylum Halobacteriota; class Methanosarcinia; order Methanosarcinales; family Methanosarcinaceae; genus Methanosarcina. The sequence continues at coordinate 53,494 of NZ_JJOY01000026.1, read as the reverse complement.
AATAGTAACGAACCTGGGTCTGGTAGAAGAAAAGGCAAAGTATGATGAAATAAAGGCCCTTTTTGAAGAAAATCTTCCGGAAGAACTTGCTGTGTATCAGGAGTATCATGCCCTACTGGTGGAACATGCCAAGAGATATTATCAGAAGAATAGAAACTCTGTGAAATGTCCGCTTCTGGAACTTGCCGGGAACTAAAAGAGTTTTTGGGGAAAAGAAGTTATTTACGGGCGAAATTTCAGTTGAAATTTCATCTGTATAATTTTCTTTATCCTTAGCAAGTATTTGTTTTAAATTATTTGTTTTGCAGTTAAATACTTCTTACTCAATCCAATTTGTCGTCGTGCAGTGTTTTGTGATTTTCAGTTTATTTCTTCCCTTTATCGGAAAGAAGCAATATTCCTCTTAACGCCTTATTCCGTACTTATAAGAGTTTTATTCCATCCCAATCGGAAAGTTCTGCGTCAAGAACTCCTTCATGAACCATCTTCTCAATCTCGTTTTCTACCTGTCCGTAAGTGAACTGATAGTCGTATGAGATCGCTGAGATTACATCCGGGCTATGGCAGAACCTGTCTGGAAATGCCTTATTGAACATTGCCACGTTCTCGATAATTAAGTTTCTGAGTTGTTCCATTTTTATATCACCTGTTTTTATTTTAATTTATATTTTATTTTTATTTTTGCCTAGTTTCGGGTTTCTCTTAGACATAGTATAGTCATCGAGTTCCTATAAATAGATATGCCATGTAATAAATATACGTAATAGATATCTATATAGATATAAATGATCTATTCGAGTATATTTCAGATAATATAAATTACTCGCGATGAATATTTACTCAGATAACTTATATAACTTTTGTGCTCAGTGCGCTGAAAAAGCATAGATAAATACCCGGAGAAAACAATAAATTAGAGTTAAAGTATACTAACACTATAGTTTATTTCGATGTAACGAATTTTCTGGTTTGCAAGTATCGGCTTTCGGGCTGAAGGATATTAGAAGGGAAATCCGAGGGGAAAAGGAGAAAAAAATGGAGCAATTTCCATCAAAAAACCCGAATCCTGTGCTTCGTCTGGATAAAAATGGGACAGTTCTTTACTCAAACAGCCCAGGTGAATCCCTGCTGCAAAAATGGCGTGTGGGAGTTGGAGAAAAACTGCCTTCCTATATCGGAGATTTTGTGCAAAGGGTAATTTCCCTGAATAGCCCGGAGAAAATGGAAGTTAAAGTGGGAAAAAAGGTATACCTGATCACGTTTAACCCTTTGTCTGAAGAATCCGTAAACGTTTACGGATTTGATATAAGCGGTCAGAAAGAACTGGAAGAAAAACTCCGTATCAAGGAAAAACATCATGATGTTCTTTACAAGATAGGAAGGATAGCCCTTACGTCTGAAAGCCTTCAAACCTTCATGGACGAAAGTGTAAAGCTGGTTGCCAGTACCCTGAAACTCGAATACTGTAAAATCCTGGAACTTTTACCCGATGGAAATTTTCTGCTAAGGGCCGGAGTAGGGTGGAAACCCGGACTTGTGGGAAAAGCTGTCATCGATGGGAAAATGGAATCCCAGGCGGGATACACCCTGTTTTCAAAAAGCCCTGTTATTGTGGAAAACCTCACGGAGGAAAAGCGTTTCAGTGCCCCTCCGATTCTGGAGGAATATGATGTGGTCAGCGGGATGAGTGTCGTCATAGGAAACAGGGAAAACCCCTTTGGGGTGCTGGGAGCTCACAGTGCTAAGAAAAGGAAGTTTACTGGAGAAGACACCCATTTTCTCAATTCAGTATCATTTTTGATTGCAGAAGTAATCAAACGCAGGCGTGCAGAAGAGGAACTGAGGCAGCACAGAGAACAGCTTGAAGAATTAATAAAAGAAAGGACCTCCGAACTTACAAAGGCAAATGAGCAGCTTTCCAGGGAAATTGCAGGACGCAAGCAGATGGAAAAGGCCCTTCAGAATAACGTGAATTTTCTAGAAACAGTTCTTAATGCAATACCAGCCCCCGTTTTTTACAGGAACATGGACTACATATACCAGGGCTGCAATGAGATGTTTGCAAGGCATATCCTGGGTCTCCCTAAAGAAAAAGTAGTAGGACATTCCGTAGATGAGTTTAAAAAAGAGTTTTCTGAGGAAACGATAGACTCCTCCAAACATTATGACGGGATACTGGTAAACGAAGGAGTAAGTTTGCCTCATGAAATAAAGATAAAGTGCGCCGAAGACGGTGAAGTGAGGAATTTTCTTGTCCATAAGGCCACATACAGTGATGTTGCCGGGAATGTAATCGGGATTGTAGGAGTATTACTTGACATTACCAAACGAAAAAAGGCAGAGGAAGCCCTTTTAAAAACCGAGAATCTCCGCAAAAAAGAGATCCACCACAGGATCAAAAACAACCTCCAGGTGATATCATCCCTGCTAAGCCTCCAGGCTGAACACTTCAGCGATGAAAAAGTTAAAGAAGCCTTTCAGGACAGCCAGAACAGGGTCATATCGATGTCCCTTATCCACGAGGAACTTTACAAAACCGGGGACTCTGAAACCCTTGATTTTACAGCCTACCTGCAAAAACTGGCAACCGAACTTCTCCAATCCTATAAAATCGGGACTGAAGACATCCGCTTGAAGATGGACCTCGAAAACGCATCTCTCAAAATGGACACGGCAATCCCCCTGGGAATTATTGTCAGTGAACTTGTTTCCAACTCCTTAAAACATGCTTTTCCCATGGGAAGAAACGGGGAAATCCGGATCAAACTCCACCGGCCAGAGAATGATGAGACGTCTCAGTTTATGCTGACCGTTTCGGATGATGGAGTTGGCATGCCGGAAAATATCGATTTCAGAAATACCCCCTCCCTTGGACTTCAACTTGTAAATGCCCTGGTAGAACAGATCAATGGGAGTATCGAACTCGAAAAAGGGGTGGGAACAGGATTCAGGATCCGATTCAAAGAAGATTAAGGCTGAGAAACAATCTTCAATGGCACTGGAAAAATCTAGCATCAAAATATCAACTATTTTTATCGACTATTTAGCAGCCAAGTCAAAAAATTCATGGAATATTTAACAGCTCAGGCATTACGCTAAAAAACGCTTTTATGAGCCATACTGCGAAAATCAGGAATAAAATGTAGACAATAGCTTCTGCCATCTGTCCCATAGATTTAAATTAGGCGCATAGTACATAATATTTTTTATTAGACAGTAAATTATTATTTCTAGAATTGTATATAACTATGTCAGAAGAAGCATAAAACCAGCCTGCAGAATTCAGGTTTAGAAATTGAGGTTTAGCTGGATGGCATTAAACATGGCACCTGTTATTAAATCTGCTGAACTTCCCGGTAAGGTAGTACTCCCATATGTTGAGCAGGGGGATGTCTCGGGCGTCCCAGTGCTGTTTTTGCACGCCATTGCAGACTCCTGGCATGCCTTTGAGCGCTTACTGCCTCATCTGCCCGGATATATACATGCCATAGCTCTGACACAAAGGGGCCATGGAGATGCGAGCCGCCCTGAGGTGGGTTATAGACCGCGTGATTTTGCGGCTGACCTTCTGGTTTTTATGGACATACTTCAGCTTGAAGCAGCCGTAATCATAGGAGGTTCCAGTGGCGGTATTATCGCCCGGCGCTTTGCAATCGACCACCCCGAACGCACTCTCGGGCTTGTGCTCCTTGGCTCTCCTTTCACCCTTAAAGATAAACCGGGCCCTCAGGAACTGTGGAACTCTATAATATCAAAAATGACAGACCCTGTTGACCCGCGAATGGTCCGCGAATTTGCAGAAGATACGCTTGCTCAGCCAGTGCCTCAGGATTTTTTAGAAATGCTGGTGCAGGAGAACCTGAAAGTCCCTGCACGCGTATGGAAAGCGACATTTAAAGGTCTCATGGAAGATGATTCTTCCGAAGAGCTCAATAAGATCAGGGCACCCACCCTGATTATCTGGGGGGACAGGGATGCATTCCTTCCCCTGAGCGACCAGAAAGCCCTCACAGAAGCGATCTCATGCTCACAATTCGTTGTGTATCCAGGTGGCGGGCACGCTTTCTATTGGGAAGAGCCGGTTCGCGTTGCATCGGATATTGTTGCATTTATTGAAGAGATTGCCGATTGATTGAAATGCTACGGAAGGGCATCCCCAGTCCTTTATTTCTGAAAGACCTATTACTCAAAATTTTTTTAAAATCATTTACAGAAAACTGGTGAAAAGCCTGAAGTTTTTGAAAGCCGAAACCTGGTAATAGCGGGCAGTTCGCTGGAATAAGACAAACAGAAAACACGAAGATTGTAGACATGATCAAACCCAAAATGAAGTAAAGCGAGATAAAATGAGATAAAATGGAAGGAAACAAAATGAAGTGTTAAAAAGGGCGCTTGTGACCATAAGGTCTGATCCACAATTTAATGTAGTTCTGTACTTAAGTTCTAATTATTTAAGTCATTACTTAGTCAAGTTACTACTTAGTCAAGTCACTCTATTTAAGTTACATACCTTCTCGGTACGTCTTTTCATAGATCTGGGACTGACCTTATGGATCAATTGAAATTATTTCATTAAAGGTCTAAAAGAACAATCATAGGATACTTTTTTAGTTAGTAAGTACTAATTTCCGTGTACACACATGATTAAAATGATTGGCTAACCATGATGGTTAGCCGGGTTTATTAAAAGAGTATTAACACATCCCCAGGGCTTTGAGGAGCTGTTTTAAATCTGCCTTTGAGCTCTCGACGAAGATTCCCCTTGTGCCCGAGATCATAACGGTCCAATCGCCACCGCTGTACATCCAGTTGTGCTGAGGTATCCAGCTCATCTTGTAGAGCTGTGTGTAGGCACTGGCCAGAGCATCGAACATCATGTTTACGGTTCCGCAAAATTTGGCAGTCGTCTCAGCCATCTCTTTGGGCATCTCGGTTTTGGATTTATACTCCACAAGCTTTCCTTCCGGGCTGAAAATCCCGGCTGCAGCTACACCATCAAACTTCAGAAGCTCATCTAACGATAGGTTGCACTCTTTTTGGTTCATGTATTTCCCCCCAATAATTCCAGTATATACCGGTGAACTGTTCGCTAAATCTAAAAAGTTACGGGCTTCCTGCTTCATTTATCGAATTGCCTTTACAAATCCACAGGATCTCTCCGCTTCCATGCATAAAAATTAGTTCAGCGAATAATCTTTCCTTCGGGCATGATTTTTGCATAAAGGAATGAAAAGTGATTGGTACAATATTATATAAAAATATCAAATTAAAAAAAGAACGTTCAAAACTAAATAATTAAACCTTTTCCATTTACTGAAAATATACTCTTCTTGAGTTTTTTCACGAATCGTGGAGGTTTTTGAATCCGGTTATCTCAGATCACGAGATACTCACCTATCGCAGGCCAGCCTTCCCTTGTATGAACTTGAAAAAAAAATAGAGAACAAAAGATGAGTTTTTGTAGTGACCACTGGCAGTTAGAAGAAAAATCAAAAAGGCCGAAACAAAGTGAAAAGATGTGTTTTCACCTACAACTGTTAGAATATTCTTACAGATGCATGTTAGGATACATTTCTTTCATTTTGTAGCCATTATTTTTGAAAAAGTCGACCCCATCCAGTGCATTGAGAGCGAAAGGATCAGATAAACAGATCAAAGAAAGTTTTTTAACTTCCGATATACACTGAAATCACATGAAAAGATGGCCTCTGAATCCAAAAATTCCAGAAAAAATAGCTTCGGAAAAAATAACTGCGGGAAAGATAGACCCTGTAAAAATCCCGCAGAAAGGGGAAGCCGGCTCTTTCTGGGAGGACCGGGGAGACCGATACCACTGTGGAGTTGACCTTTATGCTCCCGAAAACACTGAGGTCTTTTCAATCGAAGAAGGAATGGTTACGGAAACCGGCCTTATGACCTCCCCCGAAATTCTGCTTTACTGGAACCCCACGTATTACGTGATAATCAAAAACACATCCGGGACGTTTTGCAAGTATGGGGAACTTGCAGAGTATGCCGTACAAAAAGGAGATAATGTAGGCTCCGGACAGCTGGTAGGATATGTGGGAATGGTCCTCAACTGTGCGAAAATAGATGAATCCTCTCCATCCTATATCCGGAAATTAAAGAATAAAAACTCCAGTATGCTGCATTTTGAACTCTGGAAGGATAAACCCATTACCTCCCATAGAGATTATCTTGGAGGGAACTGGTTTTCTGAAGAAAAGCCAGAAAACCTTGTAGATCCTACGGAATATCTGGTATCAATAAGGAACTGAATGGAAGATCGAGCTGGAGTTCACGGTTTTTTGCGGCGGATTATGTCATTTATATCAGTTCCTTTTGTATAGTCCGGGCATGCAACTTTAAGAAAAAGATAATTTCCCGAGAGAAGGGAAATTAATATTCATATACATGGACCAATGTGAATTTATTTCGAAAAATTTTTCAATAATTTTGCCAAATGACACTGTGTGTTTTTGACGTTTTTCATCTTGAAAAGCCTATCAATACTACAGCTAAAAATAATAGATAAACATAGGCACTTAATAAAAATATATGCTTTTTTATACAGATATATTATAGCAAACTACCTAATGAATATATTATTAAGACGGATTTGAAAAAATACCTATGATTTGAACATTGTGGTGGTTCCTGCTTAATCGGTTGGTATTATTCAGAATATCCTGAGATGAAATCTTTTTTCTCTTCTGCGCCTTACAGGGCTGAAACCGTCTCGTCTGCCTGCAAAAACAAATAACAGGCGAATTCCTACTGGTATTAAGAAAAAACGAGATTATAGTGAAATGCCTTCATGGTCCGAAGAATACTTCCCTTGACCCCGGAAACCGCTTTTCAATTCACAGGTAAATATCGGACGTATCCGTCAGCTTGTCTGGCGGCCCTGCAAAGAAAATAGAAAAAAGAAGAAAGATAATTAGGATTTACGCACTTGAGGTACAAAATCAAATTCAACAGACGGTGTGATAAAATTAGTTTTTTAAACAGTAGGAGGTTTAATGCTAATGATTTCTCAGTTCAACCGCGTAAGTCCTGATAATAAGAGAAGGAAGAAACAAGAGGTTGAAATTTCCATTAAAAATCAATACAAGCAGACGTGAATAATAGTATTTTTCAGGTATATTTTTATCAGGTTCTGACTGCATCTCCCTACTTTTTACTTTAATTTTACGTTATAGCTTTTCTTTCGGGTCTTTTGTCTTATTTTTTGTCTGAAAGCCGCTCTCCTGTGTCGAGCGTGACAAAAACGACTTTAAACAGCTAATTAGTTGTACTGGACAGAAATATGTGTAATTCAGTCCTCTTGAGCGTAGCGAAAAGGACGCGTACTGTTGCGATTACATCGCAACTCCCGGGAAATCTCCGATTTCATGTGATCCCGGAGCGTAATTCGGGAGAAAAACAAATTCCCCTGCTGGATAACCTTACCTACCTCCTTTATATAAAAGAACGTCAGATTTTTCCGTATGCGGGAAGGAGAAGAAAAAGAACTCACAGCTTATTGCGGGCTTTACTGCGCCGACTGTATCCACTTTCAGAATAAACACAGTAAACTTGCGGGGCAGCTGAAAGAGGCACTTGAGAATATAGACTTTCAAAGCTACGCCAGCGTAAAAAGTCCTTTTGGTTCGGAGTTCCAGCAGTATGATGTGTTTCTTACAGTGCTTGAAGCTCTTATAAGCTACTCCTGCTCTGAAGGCTGTCGAACAGGAGGAGGGTGCAGTGAAGAGACCTGCCAGATAATTCAGTGCTGTAAGGAAAAAGGCTACGAGGGGTGCTGGGAATGCGGGACTTTTGAAACATGTGAGAAGTTCGAGTGCTTAAAACTCCGCTGTGAAGCTTCGGTAATGCATAACCTCAAAGAGATAAGGGAAAATGGTTTTGAAGGCTGGAGCAAGCGCCGCAGGCCTATTTATAACTGGCAACAGGTGTGACCGAAGAAGCGTCTGAAGAAGAGTTTGAACATAAAATGAACCGCAAAAGACATAATCAAATTTGATTACATGCTGCTGCCATCCGATGAATTAGCCTGGTTTCTGAAAAAAATATTTTTGTGGGATTGATATGGTGATTCCATATGAGAAAACATCCCAATATGATAAAATATCCCGAATTGATGTAAATATCGAAGCATTCAAGAAATTGCCCGTAATCAAAAAAGATTACATAGAGAGAGGCGATGGAAATAAATTGTTACAGACTTTTTTCGATATGCACAGGAGAACAGATTTCCCTTCGTGCTTATTATAGATCGGGACGAAAATGCGCCTGCATCAAGGAAAAGCTCAAGTTCTTAAAACCGGGAGCGAAACCACAAATCTCCTGAGGGAAAAACCAAAACTATAGACCAGAGCTTCATAGACCAAAGATACATAGACCAAAGATACATCTGTTAGCAGACCCGATACCTGTGCAGGGGAGTTATATGCAGGCATTTGTAGGCACAAGCGGCTGGTACTACGAGTGGAATGAGGAGAAAAGCCTGGACTGGTTCGTAAGGAATTCCAAACTGAATGCTGTAGAGCTAAATGCAAGTTTTTACAGGTTTCCTTCTCCCAATACGATAAAGAACTGGTCAGTAAAAGGAGCCGGGCTGCGGTGGAGCGTAAAGGCCCACATGTCGGTTACCCATAAACATCAATTCAATGAAAGAGCCTTTGAAATATGGAACAATTTCAGGGAACGTTTCGAACCCCTTGATCCTCTGATTGATTTTTACCTCTTCCAGACACCACCAAAGTTCAAGGACATAGGAAAAGTTCTGGACTTTGCAAAAGCCACAGGCCTGGGGAAGAGGTTTGCTTTAGAAATCCGGAACAGAGACGTGCTGGGAGACGAGTGGCTGTGTGAGGCAATTGTGGAAAAAGTAACTCCCGTATCTGTAGACTCCCCCGACTTCCGGGACCGGATCTTTCCCGGCAAAATTGTTTATTTGCGGATGCATGGGCGAGAAGGCTGGTACTGCTATGCTTATTCAGGAAAGGAAATGAGGGAAACCGCAGGAAAAATCCTTGAAGAAGGCCCGGAAAAAGCCTATGTTTACTTTAATAACGACCACAATATGCTGAAAAATGCAAGAGTGATGCTGGACATCATGAATGAATTGTCAACCTGAGGAGAGCCCTGTGCAGCACTTCAAACATCCCCTCCAAATGGGATCAGAACCTAAGATCAGAGCTATCTTCTACTCCTGGAAATCCCCCTGCAGAGGAGTGAAATTTATGTAAACGTAAACCAGGCATTAGAAAAAGATTATTATATTAAGAATATATATTCACAATTGACAAGTTAACTTTAGAAGGTCAAAAATAAGGTTTATCTAAATTATAATGTCAAATTTTATGAAAATTAATCTCTGATAAACAGTGTCACTTGAATAACTTTTTTTATATATGATAATAGAAGTGATAATTCCGGGTAAAAAAGGGGAAAAAACATGTTCTGGAGCAAGGACGATATTGTAGAAAGGCTTGCCAAAATCCCGCGCACACTGGAAGACATCTCAGTAGAGATCTTCGAAGGCGTACCTTCAACAAATGATTTCTTGCACAGGGTTAGCCTATCGCGGGAAAACAGCCCCGATGCACCATACGTATGCAGACACCTGTACAAAAATGTGAACATAGAACAGGAATTAATGTATCCTTACCTGGATAATGCTCTTCCCAACGAATTTGCCATCCGTGCGACACAGTACAGGTTCATGCTGCCCTATGAGATCAGGGGCTGCAGCGTCAGGAAAGAATACCGAATCTTCCAGCCAGAAGAGCTAAATACAAAGTTTCCGCTGGCATATGAAAGGCTTCTGGGAATCAAATCCAAATTAGGATCCGATGGAGAAAAGCTTGATTCCGCCGACTGTTACCGCCTAGAAGATGAAAGATTCTTGCAATACATCAACACGCCCAAAATCATCATTACCGACCATTACCGTTTGCAGGCCTCGTACGATGCAGCCGGAAACCATGTGTTTGCGGGTGGGATAGGAGTAATCCTCGGTGACCCTTCCATGTACCATTACGTTACAGCCATCCTTAATTCCTCCATATCAAGAGCCTTCCCGGAAATCTGGAAACGCGAAAAAAAGTGCACCAGCAACAACATTTATCCTAAAACTCTGAAGAGGTTTCCTATAATATTCCCAAAGGGCGAACCCGTTGAAACCCTGATAATCACAATTTCCCGCTATCTTATTTATCTCAACAGCCAGAAACATACGGCAAGTGTCTGCTCTTTGCCTTATTACCAGAAACTCATAGACTTCTACAAACGGATTATGGACCTCCTGATTCTGGACACCTACTTAACAAACGACCTGGACCCCAGGTTTCTGGAAATTCTTGCAGAAAACATCATATCTCCCGAAGAAGGATTCGAATACATCACCGATATGAGCCTTCTTATTTCAATGCAGGCCGTAAAGAAAAACATCCTTGATTCCCCGGACTTCCGAAAATGTAAGTTCAACAATGAATTCACCAACATTCTGGTGACCCTGAAAAACAACGTCGTCTGGTAAAAACCAATTAAGATTCAAAAAGAGAAAGGGGAGAAAAATTTCCCCTTTTGTCAAAATATTTTTCAGTCAAATGAACCATAATTTTCCATCATAGAGGTCATAAGTTTAGCTGTCGGCTCCTGTCCATCCACACGGAGAGAACCTTCAGAGCCTCTGTTCCCATCTTTTCTTTTAAAGGGTCAAGAGCTGAATCAACACTGGCTTTTCAACCGGCTCGACGATGGGGTCAAATGCCCCGTAGACGATACTGCAATCCTTTTCATTATCTATGGAAAGTCTGACCCGTCAGGCTCAAAAATCAAATCTCGTGGATATTATTTTCTTCGGTAGCTGCAAGCTTTGCCTGCAGAAATTTTTCTTCAGCCTTTTTACGTTCTGAGAGGTCAATGAAACTTTCAACAAAATAACCGTTTCCTCCTATTGAGACAGGCACAACATTTCTGAGGATTGGTATGGGCTTTCCTCTGGCTTTGAAAAGAAAATCCTCCGAGAGGTCTCCAGCCGGGTCCAGAGAAAGGTCAGTACATCCTTCTTCCTCGCCCTGGCAGACTAACTGATGGCAGACCATTCCTATAATTTCCTTTTCAGAATAACCCGTAGTTTTCAGTGCAACCTGGTTTACACCCACAATTTTTCTGGAGGAAGCTTCGATCAGTAGGATACCGCAAAGTGTATTGTCAAGGACGGTTTTGAGCCTTTTCCAGTTCTCATGCTCCCATCTTTCTGCATTTTTCAGGCTGGTAATATCCTGAGCTACAATCTGAACAATATTGTTTTTTCTGTCGATAAGGGACAGGCTAACTTCGGAATCAATAATTTCCCCGTCAGGTTTCTGGTGTCTCATTTCAAAGTGAGAAGAATCCTGCTTGAAGGTTTCCTTAAGTGCCTGTTGAAGTTCAGGAAGGTACTCAGAAGGAATGAAGGACAATAGAGAAATATTGTGTGGACGCCTCTGCCCGAAACCGAAAGTTTCACAACCTTTTTTATTGATGTCCAGAACCTTTTTTCCATCCGAAATAATAACAGCGTCATTGGACTGCTCAAATAGAGCCCTGTACATCGCATCTTTTTCCCTGAGACCGTCTTCTGCTTCCCTGTAAAGTGTGAGGGTACTTTCGAGTTCCATCCATCTTCGGAGAGAAAATATTCCCAGTCCAAAAGAGGTATATATAGAAAGAATGAGCAGGAGTCCCAGCCCTTCACGATTATAATTTTCAACAAACAATACGAAAGATTCAAAAAGATTATAGCTAGAAGCTGCCAATGTAAATATAAAACCCAGGACCAGAATAAGCATGAGTTCGTTAGACCTTTTTGTGAACGGCGACTTTGAAATATTTTCCATCCCTCATCCCCCTTAAAGGACCAGAACCTGTGTAAACCCCTTACAATACCTGGCATCCACCTGTGCATGTATCTAATATTGATTTGAATCTACCGATGTCAATGGGCTTTGCTATATATCCGCTGCATCCTGCTTTTAAAAATTTGTCCTCATCTCCCTGCATAGCATGAGCTGTAAGGGCAATTACAGGCGTCCTCCGGATTTCAGGGATCTTTTTGATCTCTTTAAGGACTTCAAGCCCGTCAAATCCTGGCAACTGTATGTCAAGAAGTATGAGATCGAACCTGTGTTCTTTAGCAATTTTGAGAGTTTCAAACCCATCTAGGGCTTCTCTACTCTCATAGCCAAAAGTAGTAAGAAGGAACCTGATAAGTTCCATAATTGCAGGACTATCCTCAACTACAAGTATACTTTTCATTTCCATGACCCCTCAATCTGCATATATTAAGAGACCTGGCAAAATACAGATGCTTCTGGCAAATAGACTATTGTTCCAAATCCTGAACTGATATATACAGTAGATGCTTCTACCAGCTCATATAAAGACTCGTGTATCCATATTAAGGATTAAATTCCTTAAGATGCCAGAGCTAAAAGCAACGAGTATTTTTGGCAGACTCGGTTAGACAATTGCATCAAGTACCCTATCGTTTTCCCCAATTCAAAAAACTTACCAGACAGTAAGTTAAATATCTTAATCGTTTTCCCCAAATAGAATGGAATTTACTAAGTTCAGAAGTTAAAAAGTAATTGTACTCAATACATATAAAAACTTTGTTAGTTGTCAAGAAAAAGCCTTGTAGGTGGGTAAATAGAATGACTTTTCTTAAAAAAGAGATGAGGTTTCCCAGAAAACAGGAGAATAACCGGAGAATATTCCTCTAATATTTTCCTGTCATTTCCCTTCGTAACCGGCGAAAACTCTGCATACACAGGATTATGGTCCGAGACTGCACCCGTTTCTTCAGGTGTCAGATTATAGTCAGGTCATACCTGAATACCCCTGCATTTCCTGCAAAATGGGACTGTATGGATCTGTGATTATGACCCACGGCAGATTCAATAAATTTAGTTAGTTGTTGCAAAAATCACCTTATTTTTGAAATGGGTCGAAATGTAAAATATATTAAGTTTGTTAAACCTAATTGAATAAATAAAAGTAAAAATAAAAAAGTAATGAGAAAAGTTAAAACTAGGGCATTTTGCAGCTTATTGAAACTTGCTGCCTTTTTAGGATCACACCGGGCTTACCGTCACATCCAACTGAACCTCTTCCTGGCCTGCAGGCACCCCATTGTGCCACGTTGTAATGTAATCCCCTTTTGAGACTTTGCCGTCTCCGTCAACGTCTACGTGAACACGGAGGGAATAACTCCTGTTATCGGCAAGTTCCGGGAAACCCAGGGCGAATGGTATAGAATCATTCCCCTCGCGCCCCAAGGACACGTCCTTTATTGAGGTCTCGGCAATCACGGTTGAAGGAGCGTCTGCAAGGCTGACGTCGTCAAGCCGGATGTAGACAGTTGCGTCCTCAACAGGTGCTTTCTGGCTCTCAAAAAGGATGTTTCCCTGAATAGTCCCGTAGGTTTTGGAAGGAGTAGAATAGTCCCCCAGCACGAAGCTTGCGTTTATCCCGTTGACCGAGACCGTGTACTCCCCGGGCTCAAGCCCTTCGATGTCTATTGGAACGTATTCTTCAAAGGGGACCAGGTTAAGGGTACAGGGCACACCGTTCTGGATAAGCGTGGGCAGGTCCACAAGGAACAGGTTCCTTTCCCTTATAACGGTAATGTTTTCACTGTCGATATTCTCGCAGCTTCCTCCAAGCATCCCGGAAGCCACAACCTTTACCTGAGGAGGGATCGAACGGGTCATGATTATCATCACTTTCTCGACCGATGCCTTTCCGGCTACATATGAGCCTTCTGGAGCCTGCACCTGCAAATCCCCACCTTCGACCAGGGATTCATTTTCCGAAGAGGTTACATTCTTCCCACTGTTGTCAATGCACCCGCTTAACGGCAATATCATCAAAATTAAAGATAAACTCAACAGGTTTTTCAAAGTTTTCGTTTTCATGTTACTCCTTCTTATTGTAAACTCCTGGTCTTCTACATTAGATATAATTTTTACTTAAACTTCAACTCAATTCGAAGTTATCAGGACTGAACTTTGAGAATTATAATGGATGCTGCTTTTGTGCGTGTGATAGTGTAATATAGGAAGACTTTGAAATATTTAGATTTAGGATCTTTATTATCCTGTTTTTTCGTTCAGGAGGGTTAAATGACGATTAATTCGACAAATGGCTCTGATAAAGAGGAAATTTCAGCCGCAAGTAGGGATGATGAGAAAAACAAAAAGCGGGGAGCTGACAAACGGGCTCTGTTTGAGCGCTACGAGAAGCAGCTAAAGAACCTGGACTCTGAACTGGTCACCTCCGACGATGAGATCGCACTGCAGGAGGCTTTCAGATATGCAAAAGAGGTAATGGGGCCTGAGGAACTTGTGGAGTGGTTTATCTCCCTGGCTGAGCCCTTCTACAGGTCTGCAACCTGGCAAGTACTTTTACCTATGTATGAAGAGCTGCTTGATACTGCGGAAAGGGAACTGGGGCCGGAAGATCCCGGAACTGCAGCTGTGTTGAACGGGCTTGCAGGGATTTATCGTTACATGGGAAAGCACGAAGAATCCCTTAAGTTATTTTCAAGAGCACTCAGCATCCGTGAAAAAACTTCAGGCCAGGAGCAAACTGAGACCGGCGATACGCTCAGTGAACTTGGAATTCTCTACTATGTTATGGACAGGCAGGAAGAAGCCCTTCTGTATTATAACCGTGCTCTTGAAATTCAGGAAAAGTTTCTGAGTCCGGAGAATACGGGAGCTGTCAGGACACTTAACAGGATGGCTTTTTCATATAAGGGAATGGAAAGGCCGGAAAAAGCGGAAGAACTCTTCACCCGTGCCCTTGGGCTGCTTGAAAAACTTGCGGAAAAGGAGCCCGATAATAAAAAAGTCCTGGCTTATACTGCCGGCACCCTGAACAATCTTGGCGTCCTTTTTTCGGAAATGGGCAAACTTGAGGAAGCCGAGGACAGATACGGGCAGGCTCTGAAACTTCAGGAAAAGGTATACGGAAAAGAACACCCGCAGATAGCTCAGACCTTAAACAACCTTGCCCTGCTTTATTTCCAGACAACAAGGTATGAAAAAGCCCTGATTCTCTATACACGCTCTCTTGAAATCATGGAAAACCTGGGAAAAACCGAGCACACCGGCTTTGCCACGACCCTGAACAACCTTGCAGGCGTCTATGTCCAGAAAGGCCGCCATGAAAAAGCCCTTGAACTTTACACACGAGCCCTTGAAATCCGTGAGCGTGTCCTTGGTCCGGACAATCCCGAGGTTGCCAAGACCTTAAATAATCTTGGCGAACTGCACAGGATCCTCGGCCAGCACAAAAATGCCCTCCCCCTCTACACACGAGCCCTCAAGATCTATGAAAACACACTCGGCCCAACCCACCCAGATGTTGGAACGACCCTGAACAACCTCGCAGGCCTGCACGAAAGTATGGGCGAATACGAAACCGCAATCGACCTTTACGAAAAAGCCCTTGACATAATAGAAAAAGAATACGGACCCGACCACCCCTACTTCAAGATCACGCGAAATAATTTACTGGGCCTGTATGAAAAAATGGAGAGGAGCTGGCGGAAATAATTTTTAAAAGAGCCGGAAAAAATAGAACGGGAAGGGAAAAGGAAAGGGAAAAAGGAAAGGAAAGGAAAGAAAAAGGAAAAAGGAAAGATCTATCGAAAACGATAGAGCAATAGAATTATTCCTTGAATTACTCCTTATTTCCGGCTGAGCCTTTTACAACAACCGTACAGGCCAGAATATCGTGGACTCCCATCCCCTCGTCCATAAACAGGATAGGGACATATGTCACGAAAGGTATGAAGAAATACCAGACCAGGTGCGCGTTAACTATTCCCACTCCGTTAGCGGCTACATCTACGACTACCAAGATAAGAGCCGGCATTCCTCTTGCAAAATACCTGAAAAATGCCCTCACGAAAGAAATCCTCCTCCCCTCAAGGTCCACCACTTTAAGATTCATCCACTTTTTTCCGGGTGTTGCCTGCCCTGCTGAACTTTCAAAGTAAACAAAATAAGCGAAAAGTGCCAGGTTTGCAAAGGCTATACCATATATCTCAGCCAGAGGACCGATAGTTAACGTGCTAGCTATAAGAACCAGAAAAGCAAACAGATTTACGACAAAGATGTCAAGTATATAAGCTGCACATCTTTTCCATACTTCAGTTAAGTCAACTTTTTCAACTGTTTTTGACTCATTGATCGATTCAAAACACTTACCGCTCTCACCGATAATGTTAACGTTTTCCGTATTAACCATTCCCCCGTTATACGCAATTATTTAATGCTATTAAATATATCCCTCTGGGAAAACTTAAAAAGTTTTTGGTCGAGTTTTGGAAAGGACTTTTCGATTTTTGGAATCGAAAGAATTCAGCAGAGTATATTTCAGCAGGGTAATATAGAACAAATTCAAACACAGTTACAAATTGGAGATTAGGTTGATCAGGAACTGAGTTTAGGAGGGATTGAGTGATTATTTGTCCTAAACCTTTAATGGGGGAAAAAGAGAGACCATTTGTTGACAGGAAAGAATTCATCAAAGCATTTGAAACCGCCTTTACGAAAAAGCACTCCCACTTTATCAGCGGGCACTTGAAATTAGTGAAAAGGTGCTCGGGCCACAACACCCAGATGTTGCAATAACACTAAACAATCTAGCGATTCTTTACTATTATACTGAAAGGTGCAACGAGGCTTTACCCTTGTTTAAATGCTCCCTTAAAATATTTGAGAGTAAACCAGGTTCTGCTCATCCATATTTTAAAATGATTGAGCAGAGTATTGAGGTTCTCAAGGCTAAAACGGAAGAAAAATGAAATTTGCTTTAAGAATTAAATCGCTGGCGTTCATATGATCCGTATGGAGATATTGCCTCCAGGATTTGCTTTTGGAAAAAGCCGTTCACTGCGCGAACGGGGATAGGGACCGGGGTTTGAAACAGTGAACACAAAAAGGTTTTGAATAGCGAATAAAACCCATACTTTTTTTCAATAATTCCCCGTCATCTTCGCAATCGTCCTGTGCAGTCCGTGTATGCTGAGCCCGCTTCCGAGATACATCATGGGGCAGCGGCCTGCAAGGTATTCGAGTTCTTCATCTCTGCAGGCACTGAGGGCTTTTTCGGTTTCTGTTTTCCAGTGTATCCAGGCTTTTTTTGCGCCTTTTTCTTTCAGGACGGGGATCAGGTCTCCGGGTTCGGATTTTGTTATGCCGATGATGGCACGGTCCAGGCCGGTAGGAAGTTCGGAAACGCTTTTCAGGGAGCCGGGGTCGGGTTTTTCGGAGAGGTCAACTACATAGACTTTTTTGCCCTGCTTTTTGAGTTCCGAAGCAGCCCATTTCATGGCTGGCTTTGTATTGTCGGTAATCACTGCAAAACTGTTTGCATCCCAGAAGTTAATCCAATCTGAAGCTGTTGGTTCCATATTAAATTCCCCCTTGTTTCATAGTTTCATAATTTGATTTATACATTAAAATCTGTCATTCAGGCAATAAATGTGTTGTAACCCCGGGTCTATGTAGCGGGTCTATATGGCAGATTTATTCAAAAATGGCGTAAAATGGTACAGAAAGGCATAAAAAGCAGCAGCAAATCCTATAATGCCTCAAAGCCGAAGAAGAAAACATAAAGGAGAAAATGAAGGGGCCGCAGAACTCTGGTAGGAATTCTGCTTACTCTTTCAATTACTGTCCCTGAAGCCTCTGCCCGGCAGCCTGAAGAGCTCCACCGAGTGCTTTTGCAAGCTCACAGTTCTGGTTGCACTTTGAGGGACAGGTGCAGTACTTTGGTCCGTTTTCCATCATCCACTGACCAAGGAAGCCGAAGGCTTTGAGCTGTTCTTCATTTGCAGTCTGTACGAAATTGTTAATGTCCTGTAATTCCATTCATTATCACCGGACTCTAAAAAGCTGTATATATTTATATACTTGAGCGTCATAATTGTGTACAAAGGTCCGATAGTACAGAAAAATGACCCTTGATAAAAATGATCTGCGATTACTAAAAATAATGCAGGGTAGATAAAAATAAAACACTGGTAATAAAGATGAGGGGTCGTTAATATAAATGATCACTAATTAGACTAACCTTAAATAATTTACCTTTAATTTAACACCATCCGGTTTTTCAATAGGTTTAGAGGCTGACAAGAATGGAAACTGCGAGCGGAGATACTGACGTCTACTACAAAGAGGAACTGCATTCCATCAGGGAAGAGGTAACTTCTCTTCGGAATGAGTTCTCACGGTTTTTGCAGAGGGCAAACCAGCAGCACATTGAAGGGATGCTGGGAGAGATGAGGAAGAACTTCATGAAGCCCATGGTAGACTACCTCTGCGAGGACGCAAACGAGAGGATGCACAGCCAGATGACCAGGAACTGTAAGACGCGGGAACTCTGTGAAACGGCGTTTAAAGACCTTTTACAGGAAACTGCAGGGCTTGTTGGCAGAGGAAGAGTCGAGGCGGGAACTGTCAGGATGTACAGGGACAAGCTTGAAGAATTAAAGAAGGAAGCAAAAACCCCTCAATGCAGCAGGTGCTTTTCAGAAGCCAGCAATCTTTTTGATAAACAGGTAAAACTTATGCGCTCCCTTCAGATCTATGAAGACAGGGAAGAAAAAGACGAAAAAGGCGATATAAGTGCAATCGAACCTGACAGGATAGTCTCTGAGGTCTGTGAGCCTGTAGCAAATAAACAGAGGCTTTTGATGCTAAAGGCACTTTCAGGGGAAAGCAAGACCTTCTCAGAGCTTTCGAAACTCACAGGGCTTCGCGGCGGAAACCTGCTCTTCCACCTGCAGAAACTGCTTGATACAGGCATGGTTTTACAGCGGAGTGAACGCGGGGACTATATCATCACAAGAAAAGGGTATTCCACCCTTCAGGGGCTCTCCAGAATCTATTCCGAAATCGGGTTGATAGAATAATGGATATAATAACAGCTGTAAAAAACCTGTAAAAAACCTGTGGATAATAACTGGAGAAAAACTGGAGAAAAACTGGAGAAAAGCTGGAGAAAAGCTGTAAGTAGATAGGGAAATTGCTCAAAATAAAAAATAGATATACCGATAAAAATTAAGTAATTCGGCTTAAATCGAACAGGCCATTTTAGCCGTCGTTTCCTATTGCTTCAACCGGGCAGCTTTCCAATGCCTCCTTACAGGCTTCCTTTTCCTCATCAGTATCCGGCTGTTTATATACATAAGCGTTAGAGTCATTGTCAGTCATTTTGAAGTTCTCTGGTGATGTATCCACACATAAGTTGCATGCGATACATTCATAATCTACATAATAAGGTCCGGGAACATTTTCCGCAACTTTATCTGTCTTATCAGCCATATTTCAATCCCCCTATTGTGTTTATTTCACAATAAGAGTAATTAAGAGGATTTTTATATATAATTTAACATTCAAAACACCCTTTCAAGCCTCAATTTCGACCATAGATTCAACCATATTCCTGATGTTCAACTACATTGCCCTTCAACTAAATTGCCTTTATACATCTTTTCCTGTGATGAAAAAGAAAGTTTTATTAATAGACTCGTTTATTATAATAAACAGTTTGATAAATAAATCAAAGATACCGGTATCAGCCCATATTAATTTTAACAGGGGATCAGCATTACGGAAAAAAGCCCTCATAGTAAGTTCCCAGGTAAGGGGCTTCCTGAAAAGGAGGTGCACGACTTTTTTGAATCTAAAGAAGAATTGAAAATATTCCTCGAAAGTATTCCCCCGGTCATTTTCATAAGAAAAGCTGAAGCTGGCTTTCCGGTAGAGTTTGCTTCTACAAACGTTTCAGGGCTCGGATATGAACCTGCTGATTTTAAGGCGGGAAAAATTCGATATGCTGACATAGTTCACCCTGAAGACCTTGAAGCTTTTAATTTCGGGGTTATAAGCAACTCTGAAAGGGGAATTAAGGATTACACCCTGGAATACAGGGTCCTCACTAAAAACGGGAACGTACGCTGGATTGAGGACAGGACTCTCATCCAGTACGGGAAAAACGGCAGGATAAGCCGTTATTTCGGGATTGTTTCGGACATTACCACTTGCAGAGAACTTGCAGAAAAGCTGGAGCAGGAGGAGCAGAAATTCAGCTCTTTGCTTAACTCAAGCAGCAATATTATAATTATCCTAGACAGGAACGGAAAATTCCTGGAAATAAACGAAGGGGCATGTACTAACCTGGGGTACAGTAGAGAAGAACTCCTTAAGCTTGCTCCCGCAAACATCGATACCAGGTATGGAAACCAGTTTTCCAGGCAGGTTAAGAAAATATACCAGGAAGGGAAAATTACCTTTGAGACTACCTATCTGAAAAAAGATGGCACCTCTATCCCGGTAGAAGTGGAAGCCCGTGTAATGGATTACGAGGGCAAAAACACGGTTCTTATAGTTGCAAGAGATATCAGCGAGCAAAAGAAGATAAAAAGAGACCTCTCAAACTCACTAAATGTTAATAAAGTCCTGGAATTAATTGTAAGCAGCAGCCCTGTAGTTATTTTTCTGAGCAACCCCCGGGAAAAACGGCCTGTGGAATTCATAACTGAAAATGTAATCCTTTTCGGGTATCCGGCAGGGTCTTTTACCTCAGGAGAACTTACATATGAAGACATTATCCATCCCCTTGATATTGAAAAGGTAAGGGATAACCTGTTCAGGAATTATAAGGAAGGCAGAAAAGACTTTTTTCAGGAATACAGGATTCTCACAGCTTCCGGAGAGGTCCGCTGGGTGGATGAACAGACGTTTATCCATTCCGATGAAAAAGGGGATATCGAATACCTGTACGGAACAGTTATTGACGTTACTGAAAAAAGGCAAAGTTCTGACTTCCTGCGTCTCCGCCGCAATACCGGCATTGCCCTTGCTTCCACAGATGAACTTCAGGAAATCTTAAAGCAGCTCCTTGATCTGGCTCTTGAGGTTGAGCCTCTGGATTCAGGCTGTATCTATCTTATGGACGAGGGCAGCGGCGAGCTGAAATTAAAGACCTGCAGGGGATTGTCCCCTGCTTTTGTGAAAGCAGCGGCCGGTTTTGGGAAAGTTCAGGGGTTGGCAAACCTGCTCAGGATAGGAAAACCTGTTTACAGGCACTATTTTGAGATTAAAAATATGGCATCTCTTGAGACTCCATCTGAAGAAAAGCTTCGAGCTGCTGCTTTTATTCCTGTATACTCAGGTGGTCGCTTTGCCGCAGTCATACAGCTCAGTTCCCATAAGGCAGACGAAATTCCCGAAACTTCCAGAAGACAGCTTGAAACCATTGCCCTTGAACTCGGAAACGAGATATGCAGGCTAAAGGAAAAAGCAGAACTCCAGCAAACCAGCAGCGACTTCCAGGGGCTCTTTAAAAGTATAAAGGACTTTATTTTCATAGTGAACCATGAAGGCTGCATTGTCCACTCCAATCCTGCTTTCCGCAAATACCTCTCTTATACGGAAAAAGAACTCCTTGGAAAGAATATCCTCTCTTTCCATCCCCAGAACCGGGTCCTTGAAGCCGCAAAAAACTTTTCTGAAATCCTTGAAGGAAAAACATCCCTGTACAGCGTGCCCTTTGTTGCCAGGGGAGGGACAGAGATTTTTGCCGAAACCAGATTCAGTAGAGGATCATGGAGGGGACAGGAAGTCCTGATCGCTCTCGCACGCCCCAGGCTTGCGGAGTAAGAAACAAAACAAACAAAACAAACAACCAAACAAAACAAACAATGGATTCCTCCCTTTTTAAGCAACAAAATTATATATCTATTTTTAATCTTCTTCGCTCGCCCAGAGGACAAAAGAGAGAAAAATTAGCCTATTCCCTTTCCAAACAGAAAACCAACAGGCATAATAAATTTAGTTTCAGAAAAACAAATATATAAGTTTATCCTCTGCGGAGGTTTTACCATGTTTAAGAGAATATAGCCATATGATAATGATATATAAGGGAAACTCAAAAAAGATTTAAGTTAAAAATTATTTCATATGAACGATTCTGAAGTCTTCAGATTTTTCCATATATATAAGTCTTCCGAAATTATCCTGTTTGGAGAGAGTTAAAACCACGAGAAATACATTATAAGTTAGTGAGCTGTAGATACAGAAAACTCACACCAGCACGTTGGTTCCTAACTATGTGAACCCTGATGGGGGGCATAGATCAGTACTCATGCGAATAGACCCAAACAGACTGAAAAAGTACCGCAACGTCTGGAACCGTAAACTGCACTTCGCAGGGCCGGGTACCATAAACACCCAAACATATTATCTACCACCGCATCTACCACATCTACCACATCTACCACATCTACCACATCTACCACATCTACTATATCTACACACCACAAACCCGGCCCTGGTGTGCAGTTAAGATATTTTGAGAACTCCTTTTTTGAACAAGCCTTTTTCTGAGCAAGCCTTTTTCTGAGCAAGTCTGTTTCTGGGATGAACAAGCCTGCTTTTGAAATACCCTTTTTCCGGACAACCCGCTTTTGAACAGTTTCATTGCTGAAAGCATATATTAAAACCGGAAAACGACCCATTCTGAAGTTTCTGGGAAATATATTTAATTCCATTCGCCTTTTTATTTAATGGGAAACATAAAATTACTGCAGATCTGCACTTTGAGGGGGATGGTACCACCGTTACAAAAGAAGAAGTTATTGAGGTTCTAAAGAGCTGCTACGACCCCGAAATTCCGATCAACGTTATTGACCTCGGACTTGTTTATGGGATAGAGGTAAAAGAAGACCGGGTACAAATAAGGATGACCCTGACTACGCCCGGATGTCCCATGGGGGATTTTATTGCTGAGGACGTGAAACGAAAGGTCGAAGCAATCGAGGGGGTAAAAGAAGTCGAAGTAGAGCTTGTCTGGGACCCTCCCTGGACTCCGGACAGGATTTCGGAAGACACAATGAAGAGGATAACGAAATAAAACATTAAGAACTGAAAAATTGAGAACTAAAAACTTTGCATTAAAAGTGGGGGAATAAATATGGGAAATCAGGGTCTTACCGACCTGCCAATGAAGATCAAGCTGCCTGAACCGGATGCTGCGGGCAAAAGTCATATCGAGGAACTTATTGCAAAACGGAGGTCCTTACGTGAATATGCCGACAGAGAACTTTCCGAGCCGCTAATATCTCGTTTTCTCTGGGCAACCCAGGGGATCAGTTCAAAAGGGGTGTTAAGGACAGTACCTTCTGCAGGCGCACTTTACCCGCTTGAAGTCCATATTGTCATAGGGGAGGGCAACGGACTTGAAGCCGGGATCTACAGGTACATTGCAGAAGAACATTCCCTTATCCAGGAAATCCCTGGCGATATGAGGACAAAGCTCTCTGAAGCCGCCCTTTCCGAGAGTATGATCAAAAACGCTCCTGTTTCGCTTGTTATCTCTGCAGTCTACCCGCGCATAACAAGTAAATACGGAAAAAGAGGCCTCAGATACGCCCATATGGAAGCCGGGCATGCCGCCCAGAATGTATACCTGCTTGGAGTTGAACTGGGAATCGGGACCTGTGCAGTAGGAGCTTTTGCCGATGAGGAGATAAAAAAAGTCCTTAAAATGCCCGCAAATGAAGATCCGCTCTACATCCTGCCCCTGGGTTACATATAAACTACCTGAAAAACTGCCTTCAAATGCTTTTCCGGCTACAGGCAAATCAGGATGGAACCGAAAAAAGAACTCAGCGAGAGCTCAAAGAGAGCTCAGATGTTCCTTTTCACCGCCAGGTCCATTTCAGCATTTTCCCTGACCAGCCTGCCTCCGGAAAGTGTGTAGATTAAGGGCCTTGAATTGGCCAGTCTGACTTTGCGGATGTCTTCATTGGAAATTCCTTCGATATGCTTAATCAGCGCCCTCAAGCTGTTCTGGTGGGCACAGACTATTACATTTTTTCCTTCCTGAAGAGCTGGGATGATATCCTTTTCGAAATAGGGAACTGCACGTCTATAGATATCTTTGAGACTCTCTCCTTCAGGAGGCCCTTCGTCAAAGCTCCGGCACCAGTGAAGGATCTGTTCGTCCCCGTATTTTTCTTTCATTTTGTCCTTTTTCTTTCCCTGCAATATCCCGTAATAGCGCTCGTTTAAGGCTTCGCTGGAATAGATAGGGATAAGGTTCTTTTCGGTTTCCGGAGGATATGAATACCGATTTTCTTTTTTTTCCGTCCCGGCTTCATCTCCACTTTCGGTCCTGCTTTTCCCTGTCCCGGCTTCATCGTGGACAAAGACCCCTATCTTCTTCTGCTTTGAAAGGATAAGAAAGAGGGTTTCTTGCGCCCGGACCAGCTTTGAAGTAAAAGCAAGGTCCAGCCCGATCTCCTCGAGTTCGGCAGCACAGAGCAGGGCTTCTTCTATCCCCCTGCCGGTCAGAGGGACGTCAACCCAGCCTCCAAACCTGCCGTCAACATTCCAGCCGGATTCCCCGTGTCGTACAAGTATCAGGTAACTCATCCAGATCTTCCAATCCCAAGACTTAATGCTTGTTTTTTGAGACAAAAAAATTCTAAATTTTAAAGTTGAATGAGTATAATTGATGAGTTGACTATAAAAGTATCCATCTCACTCCTTATCCGAGAGGTATTCTTCTGAAAACATTTTTACGGTGAGGTAAAAGTAAGCCAGGAGAAGGGGACCGATGATAATCCCTACAAGTCCGAAAAGGGAGACTCCTATAACAATCCCGAGCAAAGATTGGAAAGGATGAATTTCTCCTACTTTTTTCTGGATTACAGGCCGAAGGAAACTGTTGTCTGCCATTGTTATGAAAATTCCTGTCACAAGGATGCCTATGCCTGCAGTATAGTCCTGCTGGAGCAGCTGAATGATTATTGCAGGAACCCAGATCAAAGGGGTCCCGACCACGGGCAGGAAAGACAGAATTGCTGCGATAGATCCCCAGAGAAAAGCTCCCTGGATTCCAAATACAATAAAGGAGGCGGTCAGAATTCCACCTTCGATCAGGGCAATGGCACCGCTGGCTATCAGGGTTGTCCGGACAATGTTCCTGAACTCGTCCAGGAGAGTAACTGTATTCTTTTTATTGAAAGGGATTGCCACAAAGAGTTTTTGCATAAAATCCGAATCTTCCCCTGTTAAAAGGTAATAAAGCAGAAAATACATTATCAGGAAACCAATTACCTGCTGGCTTATGTTCTGAATCGAGCCCAGAATGAGTATACTCAGGTAATTAACGGCTTCCGAAACCAGATCCACTATTTTTTCCTCCAGGCTGGTCTGGATGATATCGTCAGGGATGTCAATTATTGAAAAAAGATGGTTAAAAAGCTGACTTTCGGACTGAATAGAAGTAATAATAGATTCCCGGTCAAGTAAAATCTGCTGGATTTCACTGATAACCAGACTCATGAGAAAATAAAGGGGAATCAGTATAAGGAAGATCGAAATTAATATTACCAGAACTGCCGCAATTTGCCTGTTAAGCCGGACTCTTTTCAGGAAAAAGTGGTAGAGGGGCTTGAAGATTACAGAAAGAATAAAGCCTCCAAAAAAATAGTCTATGTATGGAAGAACTGCATAAATAATAACTGCAGTAAGGATAGTTATAAGAAAAAGAGCCAGTGCAGTTTGACCTTGTCTTTGCATCAAAAATAACCTGGTTTTTTATTATAAAATATGTAAGCATAACATTTCTTTCCAGTTAAATCTAAAACCGCTCCCGAACTTAAACTGGAAATTAGAATCTGCGAATTAAAGCTCACTGTAAAGGTTAAAGCGTGTCTTAAAACAAATCCGTAGATTCAGGAGTACAGGTTTTCAATGCCTGATGCATACTTGGAACATTTAGTTAATCTGAAAGGGAGATGATTAAAAAATGATTCGGAAAAATCCTCATTCTCTTTCAAATATTTGAGCTCAAGGATGCAGCTATGATAATCGACTTTTTTTTCATTAAAAGAATTGTTTGAGGATTCAAGCCTGTAGTATTCCATACCCGAATCAATTGTAATTCTGAATCTATGGTCTGCAGATTCAAAATATTTTCTGTAGTAACGATTCAGAAGAGTAAACCTTAAGGTTTTAAGGTACTCAATGAAAATCTCAGGGACGCCGGATTCCATGAAGATTTCCTGCTGTCTTTCCAGAGAAGACTTATTATCCAGACAGAACGATTTCAGAGGAAAACAAATTTTTCTCCCGATAAGACCTCTTTTAGTTTTAAATTCCAGAACAGGATTTTCAATAAACCCAAAGAGATCCCCATACCAGCGAATTCGTACTTTTAATCTTGTACTTAACCCGTTGACATTATCAAAATAATTAGACATTTCAAGAGTGTCGAGATAAATATTATTTATATACCTTGGGGAATGTATCTCAGTAAAAATCGCAGGATGTGATTTGACAATCGATTCGATCTCATGCATAGTCATCCCGTAGACTACCACTTTTTTTTCATATCTTGATTCATCTGGACTCTGCATTTTGTCAAGCACAGTCTCATTCAGCATATCTGAATCCCTCCAAAGAAGAAAAATCAGGAACGCCTGATTTTCCATAGATCACTTCATAAACTTTTTTGTGATACCCGATCACTTTACTTCCATCAATTGATAAATTCGAGCCGACTTCAATTATATATGGAACGGTTATATTGTCCAGCTCAACTGAAGATGTCGTTATCCTTCCAGGGCCGAATTCCTGTTTCTCCTGGCAGACAAGAAGTCCAACAGTACATGAAGAGACTTCTGCATAATCTAGATTCACTGTGGACAGGTCCTTACTGACTACGGCTACAGTGCAATTCTTTAATTCCATCGCTGTAGCATTTACGTAACTGAATTCTCCGGCGCTTAAACCTGCATTCCCTGCACCATTAACAAGACATTCGGAGATATCAACCGCGGCACCTGAGAAGTCCAGAGCAGTATTCCCTGAATTAACAAAAGATGAACCGAAAATTGTTCCTTTTCCAAAAAGTCCTCTGAAAGAATCCGAATTCGCATTCTGGAATAATGAATTTGCGATCGAAAATTCCGACCTTATAATGTCAAGAATACAGTTTCCTCCGGTATTATTGAGGAAATAACAGTTTTCAATAAGAACAGGCGATTCATAAAATGTAATAGACCCCTGCAATTGCCATCCTGGTCCTGAGGGCGCGGAAAGATTACTGAAAACAACCCAGTCTAAGTAAGATTCTTCACCCGCATTCAGGACGGCAATTCCCTGACCTGTTGAATCCGAAGATGTTATTACAAGCGGGAAATCTTCATTTCCAGAGAGAATAAGGGGAGAGTACGAAAGTATCATAGAACCGTTTAATAGATTTATCTTTGTGGCATAATAATCTGAACAGGTAACCACATACCCTTCTGGAATGACCAGGTCTTCTTTTATCTCCCAGCTACCGGGCATTAGATAGATATTTCTACTTTCGTTATCAAACAAAAGGAAACCAAAATTATTTGCATTCGGACTTTTCCTTATAGTGTCGCCCAATGGAGAATCATCCGAGATATGAGGCCACATATATACGGATTCATTACGTAGAATGCTGTGCCCCAGAAACCTGTAGTTCAGTTTCAAATCGGGAATACATTGCGAAGACCAGTTGAAATTTTCAGGCAGTATAAATTCGATTTTCTCGTATTTTACCGGATCGGATAACATCTTTCTCTCCAGCGTCTTCCCCTTTTCTGCTGGCTCAAACACCACTGATCCCTGAAAACTTACATTCAAGATTGTGATTGGTAGTGGCTGGATATTTCCCACTTCAAGCGTGATACTCCTGTTTCCTGTAGAATTGTAGAAATAAACCTGTTCACCTTTAGAGGGATTAAGCACAGTTTGAATATATTGCTGGTTATTGTAAAATACAGCCTTAGAAAACGAATAATATGGAAGATCTTTATGAAGAATATCGAGATTTTCCTGAAGCTCGTCATCTACATCGTAGAATAAGGAGTCAAAATAGGATTCCTGGGAAACTCTCTCAAGTTCATTGATATATTTCTCAAAGAAGACAGGATCCTCAAATAAGGTATCCAGGAACGGCTTATCAGCGGTATATGCGAGTTCATAAATTCTTAATCCGGAATTACTGTCAAAACAGATAGGCTCTAGTTTTGAAGTTACTGGATTATAGTAAAACCTGAAATTGTGCCAGTAAGTTGCATGCTGGCCTCCAAAAACATCTGTAAGTGCAACATATGTAGCAAGTTTATCAATATCAAATGTTTGCTCAACAGTCAAATCTCCGGCTCTGAAAGCTTCAAGCAAATCTTTTGCTTTTATATACTGTTTAAATGTTTCAGGGTCACTCAGCACTTTCCCACTTTGATATACATCGATATCGCTGGATGTGTAGTATTCAAGCAGATCTTCCGAAAATCCAGCCTGCATATATAGTAATCTTTCCGAGAAGAGAAGTTCTTCATTAAACCGGACTATAGGCCCTTGTGGATAATTATTATTCTCAACAAGCAGGCTGTCAAAATGCTCTTCCAGTGAATAGATCCCTTTATGCTTTCCGTTTATAGTAACATCAACGAAATAACAACGTAAGCAAAGAATTCCTTCCCTTTTCATTGCTTCCTGGAATAACCACTCGTTGAGGTAATTTCTTGTTTTCGGATCCTGAATAACGAATTGCCTCATTCCTAAAAGCGTGTCGTTTCCCTTAACTTTAATGCGGAATGACCACTTATCACCACCCCAATGATCCGACCAATCACCTTTAAGTCTTAAATTTACATTAACAGTCTGATTTTTGTAATGTATTTTTGCAGGAACATAATCCTCGTCAGAAGACACAAGAATACCGTTTGCGATCGCAAGCTCTCTTTTATATGCCAGTTTCTGGAAATCATTGTTTTTTATATCAATGGTTATCTTTTCAGGGTCCGATGTAAGCCCGTTTATGTAATTAACGGGTATTCGGTAATTTTCTTGGAGAGCACCAGACAGCAGAATCTGTGTTTTACTGGGATTTAAGCCGATCTTTAACAATGCATCTTTAGCTAGATCCTTAGCAACGGGTGATGGATTGTCAACCGTTCCGAAAGAACCTGAGATTACCATGCCACCAAGACACCCCACAAGAAATACCAGTAATGATACCAGTAGTATAACTGAAAGATGAACTTTTTTACTGGATAATAACTTACGCAATTTGAAAGTTATCCTGATTTTCTGACCATCCTCCTTTTTAATCTGCATTAAAATCTGCCTCTAGATCCCGATTATATTGGTTCAATATTTATCTGTTTAATATATACCCTGTTGATCAAGAAAAGTAATTTTAATCGACTTGGAAATTGAACTCAATTCATTTTTAAGCGATTCTATATGCTCAAAATCCTCAAAATTTACCAGAAAAGTAGATTCAAGAGTCTCACCGGTTTCATCAAACCGCTTCAAATTAACGGCTGAACAGTGCTTATTCAAAATTGATACAATGGTACTCAATTGTATTTTTTCCGGGTTATGGCTTGAGATTGTCAGGTGCAGATTCTGATCAAACTTAGGACTGCTTACAAATTTTGCTCTTATTATGATAATTGAAAGGACTATGAAGGTACCAAGAACGGTAATAGCCCGCTGGTCTGCTCCCAGACCCAAACCGATAGCAATGTTTAGAAAGAGAAAAGCCAGTTCTTCAGGTTCTTTGACGGCAGTCCTGAACCTTACTATAGATAGTGCCCCAACAAGGCCGAGAGAGAGAGCAAGAGAAGATTTTACTACACTGATTATCAGCATAGTTGTCATGGCAATCATTACAAAATTTTTTGAGAACTGCCGCCTGTTTGAAAGAGTAGTACCGTAACGGATGTACACCTGACCTAAAATAAAGGCCAGTATACCAACTATTAGTAGATTAAGTGCAAATCCTGCGATTGGCACCTGATAGCTCTGAGTAGTCAAGAAATGTTCAAATGTTGAAATCTCAGCTTGCAAATAATCCCCCTCACACATCATAAAAGAAATATCTTAGTATAAAGAAGGATAGAAACTATATAAATTTTTTTAGCATGCTTCGATCTGCTTTGTTTATCAAATAGCTTATCGGCAAAGTAACAAAGAATTATATTGAAAAAAACTGCCTGTTTATATTTAGAATTTCTAGATGCAGTCGTGCCGCCCAAATTACACTCTTATAGAAAATCCGTAATCAGAGTCTGCCTTTCATCTCTTTCTCTAAATTTTGTGACCCCCACACCTACAAGCCTGAATTTCCGCCTGCCCATGAATTCCGACAAAAGCTGAATGACTGTCCTTTTGATCACGAAGATATCAGAAGTCCAGATAGGGAGAGTCCTTGAGCGCGTATAAGTGGAAAAATCCTCAAAGCGCACTATAAGGGTTACGGTTTTGAAAAGAAAATGGTGTTTCAGGAGAGCTCCGTGCACGCTCTCTATAAGAATATCCAGGGACCCGGAGATTTTCACAGGGTCATTCGTATCCTCTGCAAAGGTTCCGTGCCTGCTGATTGACTTTACGCCTTCCTTTTCAATGACCTCTTCAAAGTCGAGCCCGTTTGCAAGCTGCTTCATCCTGAGCCCCATTTTTCCAAACCTTTCCGAAAGCAACTGGACATCACAGTCTGCAAGCTCGTCTACCCTGCTTATTCCCATCTCTTTCAGGGTTTCCGTTGTCTTTTCTCCAATTCCCGGAATCTTAGAAACCGGCAGAGGAAAGAGAAAATTCCGAACATCTTCAGGCCTGACAACTGTAAGCCCGTCGGGCTTTTGAAAACCCGAAGCAATTTTTGAAATAAGCTTGTTAGGCCCAACCCCCACAGAACAGGTGATCCCCTGCTGCCTCTGCACCTCGTCCTTTATCCTGAGAGCATAGAGGGCAGCCTCTTCAAAATTCCTGATCTCAGGCCCCGGTATAAGATAGGCTTCATCAACACTGACCTGCTGGAACTTTTCTGCAAACCCCCGCAAAAGCTCCATTACTCCTGCCGAGACCCCTGCATAGAGTTTCATGTTCACAGGCAAAAATACAGCACCCGGACATAGCCTGAACGCCTGTGAAATCGGCATTGCCGAGTGGATTCCATACTTTCTTGCCTCGTATGAACAGGTGCTTACAACTCCCCTTCCTGACCCTCCTTCAGGATCGGAACCCACAACTACGGGCAGCCCTTTAAGTTCTGGCCTCTCCCTGACCTCTACAGACGCAAAGAAGCTGTCCATATCTACATGGAAGGTAATTCGCCTTTCGGAAGTTTTCATTTCAGGATTGGGGGCAGGCATCACATAAGATATAATAAACATGTAAAAAAGGTTTGAGGAAGTCGGGTGAAAGTATTAATCCGACGGTTCCTCCTGTACATTGTCTGCCCCGTACATTGTTGCTTTAGATAAAAAACACACTCCTATAGCCGGCATACAGATAGTCCAGTAAAAAGCCAGGGGCAATAACACCGCCTCAATGCTCGACCATTTTGAAATCTCTCTGAGTGCGAGAATAAGAAAAAACATAGAAAAAACACTGGTTGCAGATGAAACTGCAACATATACGTTTGTCGAACCACAGTGTCCATTTGAGGATAAAAATAATAATGCAGAGCAGGGGGACAGGAACACCAGTATAATGATCCAGAGCGTCTCTATTGCACTTACCGGGTTACCGAGAAATGATTTACCATTAGAATAGACCAGAAAATTTGTTATAACGAATGCAGATAGAGAAATGCACAGAGGGATTGTCAGATACCAGCGAGCGAGTGTTTTTCTGGTTTCCAGTAAGAAAAGCAAGGAACCAAAAAGAGAGATAATGCTCAACAATTCGATGATGGTGATGAAGAGTAAATCGGATGCTATAAAATCCGGTGTTATAATAGACATGGAGCGGAATATGACGGATACAAAACCTGTAACCCACGTCATCATAAAGACAACTGATGTCAACGCCAGCGCAATATTTATCCTCATTAAATCATCACCGTAAAATGTGAAGTCAGGTGAGTATGAAACGGGCTGTCATAATTAAATAATGAGACACTGACGGCCGATTCTTGCTGGCTCCAATGTGACAGACCCTTCATACAGGATGCTGAAACTCCATCTCCATGGTATAAAATGGACACCCTAACCTGAGATGCAAATATTAAATATATCTTACTATAATATATTTTTCTATAATAGAGCATATTCTGTTGAATAGCTTACCGGTTCTGAATTATTCTGAAGCCTTCTTGCTGCTGAACATGTTTTAAACTTCACATATACTTTATAGGGAATTAATAGAAACTAGAATTTTTTTCATTTTTGACTGAAGTTCCAATTCCCTAAAAACTTGTACTACAATAAACTTCAATATTCGAATCCTGCGGCCTGAACTGTGGCTTGAATTGCGGCTTGAACTATGGCTTGAACTATGGCTTGAACTATGGCTTGAACTGCGGCTTGAAAAAACATTTCTATAAAGCCGAGAAATATATAATCTTAATATCTTCGATTTTTATTTAGCTTAAATCCGGGGGGATTTCATTAAAGCAGAGCAGAGCAGTTCAAAAATCGGAAAAGAAATAATCGGACAGCCGTTCCCTGAAATCACATCAAAATCACTTGCAGGTAGGGTTGTTACCCTTCCGGGGGCAGTGAAGGGAAAGGTGGCACTCATCTTTATTGCTTTTGTGCGAAGTTCACAGAGCATGATCGATTCCTGGGTTCAACCTTTTGAGCAGGAGTTCAGAAAAAACAGCTTTTTTGCGGTCTACGAAGTCCCGATGATAAACAAAGGCTGGAAGGTCTTCTCCTGGATGATTGATTCCGGAATGAGAGGAGGAATACCTGTGGAAAAACATGATAACGTGGTCACCTTTTATGGGGACTATTCCAGCTACCAGGAAGCCCTTGGAATGGAAAATACAAACCTTGCCTACGTTTATTTACTGGACCCTGAAGGTATTGTCCGCTGGAAAGGGCAGGGATACGCCAGCCCTGAAACCGAAAAAGAACTTCTTAACACTGCAATGACTCTCAAATGAGAGTGAATTTCAAGTAAAAGGGAGGGGGAATGAAGGGGACAAAGATAATACTTGGATTTTTTGTTTTTGTTGTCCTTATTTTTGCAGCCTATGCCGTCCTGAGAACCGTACCGATTGATAACTGCGGGGAAAACGGGACAGGACCGGCCTGCATCGAGCTTCGACCCGGTTTTTCCATTGATTATTACGCCGAAAATGTTGAAGGGGCAAGGTCCATGGCCCTCAATCCAAACGGGACGCTTTTTGTAGGAAGCCTTAACACTGGAAAAGTCTATGCCATCCCTGACCGAAATGGGGACAATAAAGCCGATGAGGTAATTGTGCTTGCTGAGGGCCTGGATATGCCAAATGGGGTGGCATTCATGAACGGTTCCCTGTATGTAGCCGAAGTTTCCAGGGTGGTCCGCTATGACGATATCGAAGCAAGGCTTGAAACCCCGCCCGAGCCAGTCGTGGTCAACGGAGATTTTCCCTCCGACCGCTTACACGGCTGGAAATACATAAAATTCGGTCCCGATGGAAAGCTGTACGTGCCTGTGGGGATGCCGTGTAATGTCTGCGAAGGGAAATATGAGCGCTACGGAACGATCATGCGGATGGAGCCGGACGGGAGCCAGCTCGAAATCTTTGCAAGAGGCATCAGGAATACGGTCGGTTTTGCCTGGCACCCTGAAACCGAAGAATTATGGTTTACTGACAACGGCAGGGACTGGCTTGGGGATGATTCACCTCCGGACGAACTAAACAGGGCGCCTGAACCGGGGATGCATTTCGGCTTTCCCTATTGCCATGCAGGCGATATCCCTGATCCGGAATTTGGAGGACTCAGGAACTGCTCCGAGTTCACGCCGCCTGAGGTAAAACTGGGCCCTCATGTGGCTTCCCTTGGGATGACCTTTTACACAGGCACGATGTTCCCTGAAGAATACAGGAACCAGATCTTTATTGCCGAGCATGGCTCCTGGAACAGGAAAATTCCCATCGGGTACAGGGTTACCCTGGTCAGGCTGGAAAACGGAACCCCTGTAAGTTATGAGCCTTTTGCCGAAGGCTGGCTCCAGGGGCTTGCAGCCTGGGGAAGGCCTGTGGATGTCCTTGTAATGCCTGACGGAGCTTTGCTTGTGTCGGATGATAAAAATAATGCCATCTACAGGATCAGTTACAGCTGATCCGAATACCTTGCAAACGCGTCAGAGGAGCTAGTTAATAATCCCTTCATAAAAAGTTCCAATGTTTGTAAAAATACTTATGATTAGACATCATACACAGTAAGCAGGGGGAATAAATTGTTATCTAAAATTCCTATAGATCTTAAGAATGTATCTGAAGACGAGATCGACAAAGAAATCCTCAGAGCTGGCATTATTGCCGAGCTTGATGCCGTAAACCTTTACGAGCAGATGGCTGCCCTTGCCAAAAATGATGATATAAGAGCAGTCCTGCTGGATATAGCAAAGGAAGAAAAAACACACATTGGGGAGTTTCAGGCGCTTTTACTTCGGTTCGATACTCAGCAAAAGGAGGAACTTGAAGCTGGGGCCGAAGAAGTAGAGAAAGAGCTGTCCAAATAAATAGCCAGAGGAAGAGCTGTCCAAATAAATAGCCAGAGGAAGAGCTGTCCAAATAAATAGCCAGAGGAAGAGCTGTCCAAATAAACAGTCCGAGGAAGAGCTGTCCAAATAAACAGTCCGAGGAAGAGCTGTCCAAATAAACAGTCCGAGGAAAAGTTATCCAGATAAAAAGTAGGATAAATCCTCTGATTTTTAAGCTTCGAACTTTCTCTGGATAATTTAAAGATTCCAGGGAAAGTCCTTACTTAACTATTTTAACTTTTATTTTGAAATTGTTTTGCTTTTATTACCGTATCAATTTCCTTTAATACGGATTTCTATTTTATGTGTTCTACGTTAAGTGTTTCTTTCAATATTGATTTCCTGCAATAAACTCCTCAATCATACGGTATGCCTCATCATCCGGATACTGTTTTGGGGGATGTTTCATGAAATATGCAGATGGCTGATAAAGAATCCCTCCTTTTCCCCTGTCAAGTGCCAGTTTGCAGCATCTGATAGCGTCAATTACGACACCGGCAGAATTCGGAGAGTCTTCTACCGAAAGCCGGAGTTCTATATTCATCGGCACATCCCCGAAGAGTTTTCCTTCCATACGCAGGAAGCAGACTTTGTTGTCTTTCTGCCAGGAAACATAGTCGCTCGGGCCAACATGGATATTCCCGTTTTCAAGCCTCTCGGCAAGCACGGACTGAACGGCTTCGGTTTTCGAGATTTTTTTGGATGCAAGCCGGTCCCGGTTTAGCATATTAAGGAAATCGGTATTTCCACCAGTGTTAAGCTGGTATGTCCTTTCCAGCTTTACTCCCCGCTTCCTGAAAAGGTCGGCAAGAGTCCTGTGAACTATAGTCGCTCCGAGCTGGGACTTGATGTCATCGCCAATGATTGGAAGCTTCTTTTCTTCAAAGCGTTTTGCCCATTCAGGGTTGCTCGCAATAAAAACAGGCATATTGTTGATAAAGGCACAGCCGGCTTCAAGGGCGCATTCGGCATAAAAACGGGCAGCTTCTTCGGAACCCACAGGCATGTAATTTACAAGGATCTCGGCTCCCGAATTTTGCAGGACGCTTATGACATCCTCTTTTGTTGCACCCTCTCCTTCCACAGGCAGGAACCGGCATTCCTCAGGATAATTGATAAGGTGTTCGGAACAGCCGTCCAGAACCCTTCCCAGGCTTACCTTAACACCTGTCTTCGGCACATAGGGACAGAAAGCAGCTGTGCAGTTTGGAAGAGAAAATATTGCTTCTGAGACATCCTTTCCAACCTTCCTCCTGTCAATATCAAAAGCTGCTGCCACGTCAATGTCATATGGGAAGTAGCCTCCAAGATCCTGATGCATCAGACCGATTGCATCTGCATCCTCTTTTTTTCTGTAATACTCAATCCCCTGCAGAAGAGAACTTGCACAGTTCCCAACCCCTGCAATGGCAATTTTTATCCTGTCTTTATCTGCCATTGAAACCCCCCAAATAAATTCAAAATAGTATCAGATATCTTAATTCCCAAGTTATCTTAATTCCCAGGTTATCTTAATTCCCAGGTTATCTTAATTCCCAGGTTATCTTAATTCCCAGGTTATCTTAATTCCCAGGTTATCTTAATTCCCAGGTTATCTTAATTCCCAGGTTATCTTAATTCTTCAGTCCCCCATTTATCTGCAGTTCTCAAAGCCAATCGCCAGAGTGTACCCCATCCAGGACAAGGAATGAAAACTGTGATGCCTCTTATCTTATGAAGAAAATACTATAAAAAACGTTTTACAAAAAAAAGAATTAATGTGACACTGTATATCCAGCTATTATATGCGGTTTCAGCTATTCCATGATGTTTACGGCTCTTATACCTTTTATAATCAATTTATGCTCTTAACAGGAGACTTTAACAAAATCCAGTAATAAAAAGCATTACAGGTTGCTATAGACTTACAGGTTTATCCAGAGCACCAGAAGAAGGTGAATTACAATAAAAGCCGGCACAGAGTACCTGAACATGGGCTTCTGGGTTTTATGTCTGAACTGCATCATTCCGAGCCATGCGCCGATCGGCCCGAAAAGGGAAATAGCCAGCAGGGTTTTTTCCGAGATTCGCCACATTTCCTTTCTTGCTTTATATTTGTCCAGCCCATAAAGGGTAAATGAAGCTGCGTTAAGGGCAGCATAGACGATAGGGAAAAGAAGGTAAACAGTCTCTGTCATGGGAAAGAATTCTCCGTAATAATAATTAAAGGCTGTGATATTCCCGAAATCCATAGCTTTTGGAGCGCTTTATCCGCGAATAGAAAATCCCAGGGAGGATTTGGGTAGTTCAGGAAGAAAGAGAAAAGTAACCCTTATGAGATATATAAAGGAAAAATAAAAGGGGGTAGAAGCTCAAGGGACAGAAGCTCAAGGGGTAGAAGCTCAAGGGGTAGAAGCTCAAGGGATAGAAAGAATCAGGGATGAAAAATTAGAAGAGGTAAACGATAAGGGGAGTAGACGATGAGACGGAGTGGACGATGAAAGCAGAAAAACATAATCACAGGAGCCTGGCATCTCCTCCGCCGCTTGTGTTGCGGGCAGGTCGCTACCTTCCCACCCTCTTCTTTCTGGGGCTTGCAGTTCACCTGGTCCTCCCCCAGCTTGCCTCGGTTGAAGAGTCCCTGAAGGTCATTAAAACAATGGCCCTGTGGGCCGTGCTGCTGGCTGCCCTTGCCCAGACTATAAGCTATATGGGAAGCGGTTATCTCCTGCATTCGATTGCAGCAACCGTAAACCAGAAACTCTCGGTGCCCAGGGGCATACTGATAACCCTTGCTGCAGCAAGCATCGGGCTGCTTGCAGGAGGGCCGCTTGGAAATGGGGCAGCTACATACCGCTGGGTACGGAAACAGGGCGTCAGCGCCGAAGGTTCGGGGCTTGCAGGCACTCTGCCCACCCTTTTTAACAACACAATTTTAGTGATCCTGGGAATTGCCGGAATACTCCGGCTGCTGGCAGTACGCGAGCTTTCCTCCACCCAGATCCTTGCCTTTCTCCTGATCCTTAGTGGACTGGGCCTAGGCATTGCAGCAATAAGCTGGGGAAAAAGCCACAGGGACTGGTTCACATCCGGAGCTGTCAGGGAAGCTGCCTTTTTTTACAGGGTCCTGCACAGGCCCTATACCCCGAGGGCAACTGAAACCGCAGTCTGCCGTATGTTTGCAGCCCTCGACCTGCTCGAAAACGGGGGCTGGAAGCGCCCTGCCATGGGAGCAGCACTTACCGCCAGCTTTGATATGCTGACCCTTTACTTTTTCTTCATAGCTGCCGGAAACCCAATAGGTCCGAGCGTCCTGCTTGTAGGATATGGACTGCCCCTGCTTTTCGGGAGATTGGCTTTTCTCCTCCCCGGTGGGATTGGGATTGTGGAAAGTACAATGGCGGCCCTGTACACAGGCCTGGGAGTGCCGGGTCCGATAGCAGTTGTGGCCGTCCTCAGCTACAGGATTTTTTCGTTCTGGATCCCCACATTAATCGGCTTTCCGATTGCATTTTACTTGCAGAATAGATGAAAAAATGCAGATGAAGAGTTACAGATGAAGAGGTACAGATGAAAAGTTATAGATGAAGAGTTAAGACACATATCTAAAAAGTTCATCAAAATAAATGGTCAGTTATCAGATAATTAATTATCAAATAATCTGTTATTTTTTTCAATCTGTTATTGTTTTTTCATATACCGAAGGATTTTCTTCAGTCCTGTTTGCTTCAACAATATTTATATGTGGGAAAGAATTACAGTACTGATTGTTTTTTTCCTGATCTTTATTTACGAAACAGGAATTTATGGAATATATTGTGACATGCAGAGACATGGCACGAATAGGGTTTATGTTCGGAATAGGGTTTATGTTCATAGCAATATTCACAATCTGAAAACGGTTTTACAAATCCAAAGAAGGTCCTTTTAATGAAATACTGGCAGCCGAAATATGAAACAATGGATCCCGAAGAAATGAAGAGACTACAGCTGAAACGCCTGCAGCACAGTGCAAAGCTGGTCTATGACAATGTTCCTTTCTACAGGCAGAAGTTCAAAGAGGCTGGAGTCGCTCCCGAGGATATCAAAACCCTTGAGGACGTCCGGAAACTGCCTTTCACACGCAAAACAGACCTTCGGGACAACTATCCATTCGGCCTTTTTGCTGCAAAGAAAGAGGACATCGTGCGCATTCACGCCTCCTCAGGGACCAGCGGGAAGCCCACGGTTGTCGGATATACTGCAAAGGATATTGAGACATGGTCGGACCTGATCGCCCGGAGCCTTACAATGATAGGGCTTACAAAAGGCGATGTGATCCAGAACTCCATGAACTACGGCCTTTTTACCGGAGGCATGGGCTTCCACTACGGCGTAGAGAGGATGGGAGCCATGGTCGTGCCGGCAGCAACAGGCAACACCGCCCGGCAGCTTGAGATGATGATCGACTTTGGGGTAACCGCAGTCCACTGCACCCCTTCCTATGCTTTCTACCTCGCAGAAACTGCAGAAGATCTCGGCCTCATAGACAAACTCTCCTTAAAAGCAGCCATTTTCGGAGGCGAGCCCTGGTCGGAAAACACCAGAAAACAGCTTGAAAAGCGCCTGAACCTCAAAGCCTATGACTGTTACGGCCTCTCAGAAATGATGGGTCCCGGCGTCGGCTTCGAGTGCCAGGAACAGAATGGCCTGCACATCTGGAACGACAACTTCCTCGTCGAAGTCCTGGATAAAAACGGAGAACAGGTATCCGAAGGCGAAAAAGGCGAACTGGTCTTAACCTCCCTCAACAAAGAAGGCTTCTGCAACATAAGATACCGCACAGGTGACATGACCCGCCTTCTTGAGTCCGAATGCGACTGCGGCCGGACAACAACCAGGATCTCCCGCCTGCTCGGCAGAGTAGACGACATGATGATCGTCCGCGGAATCAACGTCTTCCCCTCCCAGATCCAAGATGTCATCTCCCGAATCCCTCAGGTAAGCGAACATTTCCAGTTAATCCTTGACCGGAACAGACACATGCTCGATGAACTCACAGTAGAAGTCGAACTCGAAGAAAACGCCTTCACCGGCGACCTCAAAGACCTCAAAGCTATCCAGGACCACGTCCAGCGGGAACTCAAATCCGTCCTCAACATCCGCACAAACGTCGAACTCCTTGAGAAAGGCAGCATCGAAAGGACCACAGGAAAGGCAAAGAGGATCATCGACAGAAGGCCGCAGATCTGAGCCACCTGAAGCTTTAAATTATTGTTTAGTAACTTAAATAATCAGGGAGTTTTTATTCCCTGATTTTCTTTAACTCTTTTTTGCGTCCGTTAAACCAAATTTAGATCTATTTTTTTCAAACAGCAACTGGTTTTGAGTACTGCTAATTAGAACCCTGGGCAACCTCCCGCTCGACGCAGGAGAGCGGCCTTTCCGTGAAGTCTGCAAAAAAGATGGAATCCTCGAATTTTATCAAAGGAAGCTCTGAAAAAAGCTGAAACCTAAAATTTTTTCATTTCAACCATTCTAAGCAACAAAAAGGTATTATAAAATACAGCTCTGGCATTGTAGATATTAAAAATGAAGATATGTGTTTGCAGGTAACACATATCAGCCAGAGCTTGAATTTGCCTTAATATCCCGTTCCTCTTACCTCAACTCATTGGGTCGAACTTTATAGCCCGGTCGTACACGATCTCTGAGTAGGCTGGCCCGGTTTTTGTAGAGTTTTCCATGTAGGCCCTCCAGGCAATGAAAAGCGGTTGATCCAGTTCTATACCATAAGCTCCCCGACCATAAGGAACTTCGTAGCAGTATTGATCGTCTTCGCTGCAGTTCCTGGCGAGCTTGTAAACATACAGGTATTTAGCATTAGGATTGTCAGGGAGGTATTCCTCAGCAGATCCACTGAAATCTGCGTCTGTTATTGCTCTGACACCGTTCCACCCAGCAGCTCCGTATATTACGAAGTTCGAGTACGTCGCCTTTCCTGTGGCTGCATGATTAACCCCATAGACAATTATGAACTCATCGGTATCGTTGCCCAGAGTAATTCCAGGGTCTCTCAGGAAAGGATAGTACAGCGAGGTGTTAAAGAAAGGAGGTGTCGGCGAAGAGATAGTCTGATTTGCTGTCCAGAGATAGCACGCGTCGTTAGCGGGACCCAGGACATTAATACCTCTCTGGATAGCATCACTCCCTGTCGTAACTGTCTGACTGATCGGAAGCTCTGTGGCATTTGACTCATTATACTTGTCAAGAATCGCAACCCTTAGCTCTTCGAGATCATCCATCAGGTCAAACTCTGTTTTCCCGGTTCCACGGACCCTTAACTCCGGATAATCATACGGGTCAAGTTCCACAGTTTCGTTGGGAGTAATCCTGAAAACAGTCGCAGATGTATTATTTATGTAATTCTCACCAGCCTGGGTGTCATTATATAGAGCCGGGCGGACAAATGAGGCAAATGTATCGGAGTTATTCTCCACGCCCATGTTCAGCATGACCGAGGGCAGCACCTGGGTGTTAATTATATCGTCTGAATACCCCGCTGATTGGGCAGCGGCCCGGATGCGTTGATCAATGCCTCTATCAGCAGTAATGATTATTACCGTGGTTTGATTGTAAGGATTCCCTGACGACCCATTTGGAGTCCCTTCAGTTTTAATAACCAGGTTGTTTACCGTGTCTGCTAAGGTAGCAAAGATCCATCTCCTCTCGTTCCCAATTGTCCTGTGTAGCATAAAATTTTCGTAGCTGAAGTACCTGCATTCAGGCGGTGTTCTTCCCACGAAAACAACAGCTTCATCAGGACGAAGGCTCCAGAAAGGAGTTGTATTCTCTTTTACTCCAAGCGTACTGGTTATTTGCTTAATTTGTTCATCTACTTCATAACCAGGCGACAGTGGAACATAAAATATCAGATATTTTGTGGTGGGATTGTTTCCGTATGCAGAAGGCAGTACTCCTTCCTCATATAGCCTGAGAAAATCAAAGTACCCCAATTCACCTTCCTGTACGGTGAATCCATCCTTTTCTAAAGCCTGTTGAAAATCCCCCGCGTCGTAGGTTTCATTCGCTGCGAGGCCAGTTCCAGTTAACAGTATAAAAGCAATGCCAAGTATTATAGCCATTATATATTTTTTCATATATAACCCCCAGGTTAATTTTTCATTCAATATATTAGAAACCTTGTCAGGCCATTAACTAAACTTGGATAGTTGATCTGTTAACAGTCTGCATAATCCCTTATCCCATCCTGTTTTAACTTCCGTCCTGTTTTGACTTATCCCTATTTCGTAAAAGTAATCCACAGAAATACCCAAAAAGTATAACAAAACTTTAAAGCTATTTTTCACTTATAGTCCAACAGCCTGTTGCAAATACTGCTTTTAGTGCCCAAAGCAACTCCACGCTCGACGCAGGAGAGCGGCCTTTCCGTAAAAGCCGCAAAAAAGATGGATTTCCTGAATTTTATTAGGAGAGCACTAAAAACCAGTTAAAACCTGAAAATTACTCAATTTAACCTTTCTAAATAGCAAGAAAGTATAATAAAACACGCTCTGGTGTTATAGCCAAAAAGATAATGAATGTGTTGAAGTAACACATTCAGCCAGAGCTTGAACTTGCTTAATATTAGGAGCTCATGTTACCAGAGCTCATCGGATCAAACTTTATAGCCCTATCGTACACGATCTCTGAGTAGGCTGGTCCGGTTTTTGTTGTGTTTTCCATATAGAGTCTCCAGGCAATGAAAAGCGGTTGATCAGGTTCTATACCATAAGCTCCCACACCGGAGGGAACCTCGTAGCAGTATTGATCATCTTCGCTGCAGTTCCTGGCTAGCTTGTAGACATACAGGTATTTAGCATTAGGATTGTCAGGAAGATATTCCTCAGCAGACCCGCTGAAATCTGCGTCTGTGATTGCTTTAACGCCGTTCCATGCATCTGCTCCGTATATGCAGAAGTTCGAGTACGTCGCCTTTCCTGTGGCTGCATGATTAACCCCATAGACGATTATGAACTCACTACTATTGTTTCCAAGAGTAATTTCTGGATCTTTCAGGAATGGATAGTACTGCGAGGTGTCAAAGAAAGGAGGTGTCGGCGAAGAAGCTGTCTGGTTTGCTGACCATAGATAAACTGCATCGTTGGTAGGACCTACGCCATTGATTCCTCTCTGAATAGCATCACTCCCTATAGGAACTCCCTGACTGGTCGCAA
The DNA here is from genome assembly GCF_000979455.1 of Methanosarcina sp. 2.H.T.1A.6. Lineage (GTDB taxonomy): Archaea > Halobacteriota > Methanosarcinia > Methanosarcinales > Methanosarcinaceae > Methanosarcina. Next base: position 10,692 of record NZ_JJOY01000026.1, on the reverse strand, counting down.
GCTCTGTGGCATTTGACTCATTATACTTATCAAGAATCGCAATCCTTAGCTCTTCGAGATCGTCCATCAGGTCAAACTCTGTTTGTCCGGTTCCACGGACCCTCAGTTCCGGATAATCAAACGGGTCAAGCTCTGTAGTGTTGTTGGGAGTAATCCGGAAAACAGTAGCTGGTGGATTAGTTATATAATCGTCGCCAGCCTGCGTATCATTAAATAGAGCTGGGCGGAAAAATAAGGCAAATGTATCGGAATCATTCTCCAGGCCCATGTTCAGCATGACTGAGGCCATCACCTGGGTATTAATTATATTGTCCGAATATCCTGCAGACTGGGCAGCGTCCCGGATGCGTTGATCAATGTCTTTGTCAGCAGTAAGGATTATTATTGTAGTTTGATTGAAAGGATTCCCGGACGACCCGTTTGGAGTTCCTTCGGTTTTGATAACAAGGTTATTAATCGTATCTGCTATGTTAGCGAAGAGCCATCTCCTCTCGCCCTCAATTGTCCTGTGCATAATGAAACTGTCGTAGCTGAAGTACCTGCATTCAGGCGCCGTTCTTCCCACGAAAACAACAGCTTCATCAGGACCAAGGTTCCAGAACGGAGTTGTATTCTCTTTTACTCCAAGCGTACTGGTTATTTGCCTAATTTGTTCATCTACTTCATAACCAGGAGCCGGTGGAACAAAATATATCAGATATTTTGTGGTGGGATTATTTCCGTATGCAGAAGGCAGTACTCCTTCATTAAATAGCTTGAGAAAATCAAAGTAACCCACTTCGCCTTCCTGTACGGTAAATCCATTCTGTTCTAAAGCCTGTTGAAAAGCCCCCGCATCATACGTTTCATTCTGTGCAGTTTCATTCGCTGCGAGGCTTGTTCCTGTTAACAGTATAAAAGCAATGCCAAGTATTATAGCCATTATATATTTTTTCATATATAACCCCCAGCTTAATTTTTCATTTATTATATTAGAAACCTTGGTGGGATGTTAATTAAACTTGGATAGTTGATCTGTTGATTGTTCAAATGATTCCTTACTCCCATCCTGTTTTGACTTATCCCTCCTTTGTAAAAATAATGCCACAGAAATAACAAAAAAGTATAACAAAACTTTAAAGCTATTTTTCACTTATAGTCCAACAGCCTGTTGTAAATACTGTATTTAGGATCCGGAGCAACTCCACGCTCGACGCAGGAGAGCGACTTTTCCGTGAAGCCTACAAAAAAGATGGAATCCTCGAATTTAATCAAAGGAAGCTAAAAAAGCTGAAACCTGAAAATTATTCATTTTCGCTTTAAACAACAAAAAGCTATTATAAAATACGGCTCTGGCGTTATAGATAATAAAAAATGAAGATATGTGTTCATAGATAACACATATCAGCCAGAGCTTAAACTGTTCTTAATATCCGGAGCTCGTGTTTCCAGAATCCTTTGGATCGAATTTTATAGCCCTGTCGTACACTATCTCTGAATAGGAAGGCCCGGTTTTTGTAGACTTCTCCAAGTAGGCTCTCCATCCAATGTAAAGTGGTTGATCCAGCTCTAAGCCATGAGCTCCCCTACCATAGGGAACCTCGTAGCAGTATTGACCACCTTCGCTGCAGTTCCTGGCGAGCTTGTAGACATACAGGTATTTCGCATTGGGATTGTCAGGGAGGTATTCCTCAGCAGACCCGCTGAAATCTGCGTCTGTGATTGCTCCAACGCCATTCCATACATCAGCTCCGTATACGGTGAAACTCGAGTACGTTGCCTTTCCTGTAGCTACATGGTTGACCCCATAGACAATTATGAACTCATCTGTATCGTTGCCCAGAGTAATTGCCGGGTCTCTCAGGAATGGATAGTACTGCGAAGTGTCAAAGAAAGGAGGTGTAGGAGAAGAGACACTCTGGTTTGCTGTCCAGAGATAGACTGCATCGTTATCAGGACCTATGGCGTTAATTCCTCTCTGGATAGCATCACTTCCTGCAGGAACTATCTGACTGGTCGGAAGCTCTGTGGCATTTGACACATTATACTTGTCAAGAATCGCAATCCTTAGCTCTTCGAGATCATCCATCAGGTCAAACTCTGTTTGTCCGGTTCCACGGACTCTCAGCTCCGGATAATCATATGGGTCAAGTTCAACAGTTTCGTTGGGAGTAATCCTGAAAACAGCAGCAGGTGTATTATTTATGTAATCGTCACCAGCCTGCGTGTCATTGAACAGGGCTGGACGGATAAATGAGGCAAATGTATCGGAGTCGTTCTCCAGGCCCATATTCAGCATGACTGAGGGCAGTACCTGGGTATTAATTATATCGTCCGAATATCCTGTAGATTGGGCAGCAGCCCGGATGCGTTCATCAATGCTTTTGTCAGCCGTAATGATTATTATCGTGGTTTGGTTGAAAGGATTCCCATCCGACCCGTTTTGAGTCCCTTCGGTTCTAATAACCAGGTTGTTCACTGTGTCTGCTATGTTGGCAAAGATCCATCTCTTCTCATCCCCAATTGTCCTGTGCATTATGTAATTATCATAGCTGAAGTACCTGCATTCAGGCGGGGTTCTTCCCACGAAAACAACAGCTTCATCAGGACCAAGGTTCCAGAACGGAGTTAGATTCCCGCTCATTCCAAGAGTACTTGTTAATTTAGAAATCCGTTCTTCTACCCCATAACCAGGAGCCGTTGGAACAAAATACGCCAAGTATTTTGTGCTGGGATTATTTCCATACGCAGAAGGTAATACTCCTGCCTCTAATAACCTGATTAAATCAAAGTACCCCAGCTCTCCTTCCTGTACAGTGAATCCGTCCTGCTCCAGAGCCTGTTGAAAAGCTCCCGCATCATACGTTTCATTCTGTGCAGTTTCATTCGCTGCGAGGCTGGTTCCTGTTAACAGTATAAAAGCAATGCCAAGTATTATAGCCATTATATATTTTTTCATATATAACCCCCAGGTTAATTTTTCATTAAATATATTAGAAACCTTGTCAGGACATTAACTAAACTTGGATAGTTGATCTGTTAACAGTCTGCATAATCCCTTACTCCATCCTGTTTTGACTAACCACACTTTGTAAAAATAATATCACAGAAATACCCAAAACGTATAACAAAACTTTAAAACTCATTTTTCATGTTATACTCCCAACAGCCGGCTGTACTATACTGCTTTCAAAGATCCCGGGTAGCTTCCCGCTCGACGCAGGAGAGCGGCCTTTCCCGTGAAGTCTGCAAAGAAGCTGAAAAAATACGAAGAAGCTGAAAGGTGTGCAAGAAGCTGAAAAATATGCGAAGAAGCTGAAAATTCTGAATTTTAGCAAATGTAACCCTGAAAAAAGCTAGAACTTGAAAATTTTTCATTAGAACCATTCTAAATAACAAAATTTATTTTGCAACGTCCCCAATACCAAAAAGATATTGGAGGAGTTTTGTGGATCTGGTAGCCCTCGCCCAGTAAGCAACAAAGACTATCGTTCCAGCCCCACCTCTCTTTATTCGGGAGGCAAAACCGTAATAGACAAAAATAAAGTACGGCTCCGGCTTTGTAGATCTAAAAAATGAAGATATGTGTTTGCAGGTAACACATATCAGCCAGAGCTTGAATTTACCTTAACGTCCCATTCTCTTTGTCTAATTTTACCTTAACTCATTGGGTCGAACTTTATAGCCCGGTCGTACACGATCTCTGAGTAGGCTGGCCCGGTTTTTGTAGAGTTTTCCATGTAGGCCCTCCAGGCAACAAAAAGAGGTTGATCCGGCTCTATGCCGTGAACTCCCACACCGGAGGGAACCTCATAGCAGTATTGATCACCTTCGCTGCAGTTCCTTGCGAGTTTATAGACATAAAGGTATTTCGCATTGGGATTGTCAGGGAGATATTCCTCAGCAGACCCGCTGAAATCTGCGTCTGTGATTGCTCTAACACCGTTCCACACATCAGCTCCGTATATTGCGAAGTTCGAGTACGTCGCCTTTCCTGTGGCTACGTGGTTAACTCCATAGACAATTATGAACTCATTGGTGTCATTACCCAGAGTAATTGCCGGGTCTCGCAGGAAAGGATAGTACTCAGAAGTGTTAAAGAAAGGAGGTGTTGGTGAAGAGGCAGTCTGGTTTGCTGTCCACAGGTAGGCTGCATCGTTGTTAGGACCTACGCCGTTGATTCCTCTCTGAATGGCATCACTCCCAAAAGGAACTGCCTGACTTGTCGGAAGCTCTGTTGCATTCGACTCATTATATTTGTCAAGAATCGCAAGCTTTAGCTCTTCGAGATCATCCATAAGGTCAAACTCTGTTTGCCCGGTTCCACGGACTCTTAACTCCGGATAATCATACGGATCCAGTTCCGTAGTGTTGTTGGGAGTAATCCGGAAAACAGCTGCAGGTGTATTATTAATGTAATCATCACCTGCCTGTGTGTCATTGAATAAGGCTGGGCGGACAAATGCGGCAAATGTATCGGAGGTATTCTCCAGACCCATGTTCAACATGACTGAAGGAAGAACCTGGGTATTAATTATATCGTCCGAATATCCTGCAGACTGGGCAACATCCCTGATGCGCTGATCAATACCTCTGTCAGCCGTAATGATTATTATTGTGGTTTGATTGAAAGGATTCCCGTCCGACCCATTTGGAGTCCCTTCGGTTTTGATAACCAGGTTGTTCACCGTATCTGCTATGTTGGAAAAGAGCCACATCCTCTCGTTCCCAACTGTCCTGTGCATTACGTAATGATCAAAGCTGAAGTATCTGCATTCGGGCGGTGTTCTTCCCACGAAAACAACAGCTTCATCAGGACCAAGGTTCCAGAATGGAGTTGAATTCCCGCTCATCCCGAGTGTACTTGTTAATTTAGAAATCCGTTCATCTACTTCATGACCAGATGCCGCTGGAACAAAATATGCCACATATTTAGTTGTGGGATTGTTTCCATATGCAGAAGGCAATACTCCTTCCTCTAATAATCTGATTAGATCAAAGTATCCCAGCTCACCGTCCTGTACAGTGAATCCGTCCTGCTCTAAAGCCTGTCGAAAAGCCTCCGCGTCATACGTTTCATTCTGTGCGAGGCCAGTTCCCGTTAACATTATGAACGAAACGCCAAGTAGTATAAGTAGCATATAAGTTTTCATATACCATATCCCCCGTAAGCTGTAATTATTCTCGCAAAGAATTACACTTCGAAAAGAGAGGATCTCTTCAACATCTTCTAAGACAGTGTGCTTTTGATTCGTTCTAAAAATTAAGTGTAAACCTTTGCGACAGATAATATAATTATAATTAAATATATTAGAAATCTTGGTGGAACGTTGACTAAAATTAGAGAGTCGATCTGTTAACAGTCCACATGATTCCTTATTCCGCAGTCATTATTGAAGGAACTTGAAGGATCTGATGAATGATTTATATTCTTTTTTGATTTCATGAGAAAAGCCGTTTACTTCGTCATCGGAGGCTACTGCCGGGCGTTGAAAAAGGGAGGCCCATGGCTTGAAAAATATATTTAGCCAGCACCAGGGCTCGAGATTATAGAAGTGGATCTCTAACCAGGCAAAGACGCTTGATGAGCTAAATCGAAGAATTGCTCACCTGTGAAGCAGCTTCTCGTTTGCGGTCAGGACCTCAACTCCCATGTCGCTGAAGTCCTTGTCATGGGTTACAAAAACCATGCCCTTTGTGCGGCAGATTTCTGCAAAGATGAGGTCATTGAAGTCGTATTTTCCCTGTTCAAAGAAGTGCATGATTTCAGGCAGGTCTATGACTTTTAAGTCAGGGTCGCAGGCGAGGGTATTTCGGAGGATTTTTCGGACATTTGAAGCAATGTCTTCGGCAATGGGACGGAAGCTGAGCGAGTTTCTAAACTCCTTGAACCTCGAATAATCGGTCTGCTGTTTGAACTCGATTCTTGAGAAGGCATTGATAAATTCCGAGATTATCATGCAGTTTATATAGATCGTGCCGTTTGAATCCCGGATTTCTTTTAAAACTCTGGAATATCTGGCTGACTTCTGGTCAGGCCAGCCTATAGGGCCATAAATATAGAGCCAGATGTTGGTGTCAAAGAAATAACTCTGTTCTGCAGGATAATCATAAGTCACTGTGGAATGGACAGGAGCCGGGCTGGGCTTTACAGGCAGGGCTTTTAAAGGGCGAAGCTTCACACTGCGCCTTAACGGATAAACTACTGCGCGGTGGACACTCTTATGCATCTTCACCTCCGATCACATCCCTGAGCGCCTTTCTGCAGGAATATGCATGTTCAAAATAGCTTTTTGCCCTTTCCATGACCCTCTTGAGGATAGCCTCATCTTCAGGGTCAAGATCCGTAAAATAAAGGGCTTTTTCGATCAGGTCAGCCGGAAAAGTCCCGTAAAGCTGCCCCACAGCCGCATTCAGAAAGGCAGGCGTAAGTTCGTCAGTCTCTGCAAAAGAGAGCTCAACCTTCCGGTTTTTGCGGAAATCATCTGCAATCCTGTCATGCACCTTCTGCCCATCACAGGCTGCAACACAGCAATTGCTTCCTGCAGTCTCAATAATTCTTACTTTCACCCTCTCTTCCGTAACCGTTCCCATAAAATCACTCCCTCATTGTGTATCAAAAGGCACAATTAGAAGCATAATTTTGAGCAGGGCACCTGGCGACAAAAACCTTCACCCCTTTTACCAGTTTCCCTTCAAAAAGTTTTACAATTTTTCTTTCCTTCAATACCTTTTACCAATTATTCTTTAACACTTTTTCCTGTTACCCTTCAATAACTTTGTCGGTTTACCTTTCAGTTGACCAAAAAATCCTGCTGCCAATAACTCTTCAATCAGCTTTTTTCTTGAAAAAAAGCCATCCTTTGTCCTCTTTTCCGTACTTTGTCCTTATCAGTACATAATCCCCTTCTAGCTCTTCCCCATGAAGCATTACAACAATTTCTTTCTCGTTACGCTTCAGAAGCTCAAAAGTACCCTTATCCCAGATCTCAACCTTGCCAGCTCCGTACTCTCCTTCAGGGATTTCTCCCTCAAAATTGGCGTATTCGAGCGGATGGTCTTCAGTCTGGATAGCAAGTCTTTTGGTACCGGCATTTTTAGGCGGCTCCTTAGGGACTGCCCAGCTTTTCAAGACCCCATCCATCTCCAGGCGAAAATCATAATGAAGGTTGGTTGCATCATGGCGCTGGACCACAAAAACAGGTTTATCGAAACTTTTTTCTAAACCATTAGCTGGAGGTTCGGAGGTCTTTTCAAAATCTCTCTTCTTCGCATATTCCTCAAGCATGGAAGATCAATAGAAAATATGGTGTTGAGGAGTATAAAGGATTAATGTGGGAAGAATTGATTCAGGAAAATATACTGGAAAGAACATTGGGGAAAAAATACGTGGAAGGATTAATGTGGGAAAACTGGAAACAGAAAATAAAAATAAAAATGAATTCCCAGATGGAATTCAGACTCCCATTCACCTTTTCGCCAGAGCGTAGTCTACATAGACTTGCAAAAACTCCTCGTCAGTTTGCAGCAGTACGGTCTCAAACATGGCTACATGGATCTTTTCTTCCCTGGCGATGTCTAAAAGAACTTTTCTAATCTCCTCGTTTTTTGTCAGGTTTGCCATCTGTTCGTAGACGTTGACAGCATCCAGTTCTGCGATCATTGCGGCTCTCAGGATTTCCTTATCAATGTCTTTCTGGCTGGTATTCTTAAGGTCTGCAAGTGTTTCCGAAAGCAGGATTTTACCCCCTGTAAGTATGCCCTGTAAAGATATGGAAAAGCAAACTTAATGTTTCTTTCTATTGGGACCCACTCATTAGAAACAGATTCGAAACAGATCCGTATTGAGTGTTAAATAATAAGAAGAAAGACGGCAACAATATCGACAAATTAACTTATTTCCACCCCTACACAGAGAAAATATATTTTTTAAAGAATAAAAACTATGACAATAACAAATTTCAGTTTTTTTTAAAAGTTTTATTTTCACTTTCAATAAATATTTATACGTCTGCAAACTTATTTACTTTGAACAAAAGAGAAAATACCCAGCCTTTAGAACCTAATTTTAAGATACACATTCATGTTAAGGGGATATTACCTACGCAAATAACTTGAGTAGTCAAGTAATAAATATACAAAGTTAGGAACGAACTTATATCTAAATTTCATAAATTAACCCCCTGGAATTTTATTAAAGAGTGATTTACTGATGAATATTAATTACACTGATGATCGTTGAAGATCCGCTTACGATTTGTATATAGTCCGGAGATTTGAATCCAGAAAAATCCCAGCGTACCAGTTACTCTGTACTATCTTGTCAGTTAACCAAAAATTGATCCTACCCGAGGCCGAGAATTCTTGAAGAAAATAAATTCCCTCCTGCTTACATTTACAATCTTATTTTCGTGCTTATCCGGCATCCCGAACTTTGCCGCCGGAAGTGTCGAAAACTTAGATCTGCCCCTGAACAATAAATCCATTTCAGAACCTGCGATTGAAATGGCTCCTCTGAACCCCGAGTTTCTGGAGCCCGGGCGGTCAGATCCGGTTGAACCCATCTCGTCTTCTGATTACGGCCACATTTCAGGTACTGGATATATACCCTCTCCGGTAAACATCTCAGGGCACTCAAGGCCTGTGGAAAAGCTTTTGTTTAGAGTATCAGGCCCGGAACTTCCTGCAACATATGACCTGCGGGAGGAAGGAAAGGTCACCTCTGTGAAGAACCAGGGAAATACCGGAAGCTGCTGGGCCTTTTCGAGCATTGCGTCCCTTGAATCTTACATCCTGGTGACAGAAGGAAAAACTCGAGACTTTTCCGAAAATAACATGAAAAACCTTGTTACAAAATATTATTCCGACGGTTTTGACCTTACTTCTGCTAACGGCGGAAATGCACTCATATCTATGGCGTATCTTACCCGATGGAGCGGACCCATAAACGAATCTGCAGATCCTTTTAGTGAAACTTCTATCTACTCCCCTACAGGACTTCCCGTGCAAAAACATATCCAGGAAGTGCTTTTACTTCCCAATAGAAAGGAGCCTCTGGACAATGAGTGGATCAAAAAGGCACTTATGGATTACGGAGCCGTGTACTCCACAATGTGCTGGAGCTCGGCCTATTACCAGGAAAATAACCATGCATATCTATACACAGATTCAAGTAAAGTCAACCATGCAATAACTATCGTAGGCTGGAACGATTCTTTTGACAGGAATATGTTCAAACAGGTCCCTCCCGGGGACGGGGCTTTTATTATAAAGAACAGCTGGGGAGAAACCTTTGGGGAAGAAGGATACTTCTATATTTCCTATTATGACACCAGGCTCGGATACAACGAAAACGCAGTGTTTACAGCTGCAGAAAAGGACAACTTTGACTGCATTTACCAGTATGACCCACTCGGATGGATAAACTCACTGGGGTATCCTGATTATTCAACTGCCTGGGGGGGCAATGTATTTTCTTCGGGAGGGGACGAAAAACTGGAGGCTATAGGATTCTATACTAAGGATCTTGATACGGCTTATGAGATATACGTTTATAAAAACCCGACAACTGGCCCCGTTAATTCGGAAAAGAATTTTGTTGTAAAAGAAAACGGTGTATGCCCGATGCCTGGATATCATACCCACCTGCTGAATTCGCCAGTAAGCCTGACTTCCGGGGAAAAATTTTCAGTGGTTATAAAGTTCAGCAATCCTTCCGATCCATACCTTCTTGCAATTGAGATACCTCTTGACAGTTACAGCAGTAAAGCACAGGCAAACCCCGGAGAAAGCTATATAAGTCAGGATGGAAACAGCTGGCAAGACCTAATATCAATATCCAAATTTTCAGAAACAAACCTTTGCATAAAAGCTTTCACAACTGTTGACGCGCTCCCAGAAGCCGAATTCTCTTCAAATGTCACCAGCTGGGTTTCTCCTCTCACAGTCCAGTTCACTGACCTCTCGAAAAATGCCTTTTCCTGGGAATGGGACTTTAACGGGGACGGAATTATGGACTCAACAGCCCGTAACCCGGTCTACACCTATACCTCATACGGAAATTATACTGTATCTCTGAATGTCAGCAACAGGAAAGGACTCGACTCTGAGACAAAGAGCAATTACATAACAGTGACCCAGCTCTCAATTCTCTCTGCAAACCCGGGGGGAAATATCACGACCTATGAAGGAGATCAGCAAGAGTTCAGTATCAGCACAAACCATAACAGTACTGTAAACTGGTACCTTAACGGAGTGGTAAAGCATTCTGAATCCGGTGTTAAAAGCAGTTCCTATTCCAACAGTGCTCCCTCCCCCGGAATTTATACTGTTGCCGCCCGCGCTGTAACAGGAAGCGAAACGGTTGTAAGCACCTGGAACTGGACAGTCCGCGACTGGAACCCCTGGGACAATTCGACCTCTCAGGAAGGAACAAACATAAGCACAGGAGAGCTTCAGGAAGCGATACATATCTATAAGAACAGTCTTCCGATCCCATATTCAGGGGCAGAACTCACGGACGACAGACTCATGAAACTTATAAGGCTCTGGCGCGAAGGGCCTGCAAATTGAAAAAGCAGTTTAACAACAGCCGGGAAACAGAATCCAGGTTTCCCGTTTATTTTATTAGTTTTCTTTATTAATTTTCTTTATTAGTTTTCTTTATTAATTTTCTTTATTAGTTTTCTTTATTAATTTTCTTTATTAGTTTTC
>NZ_JJOY01000028.1 GCF_000979455.1 Methanosarcina sp. 2.H.T.1A.6 | reverse complement strand
GTAGTAGCTCAAACGAAAACGAATCGAGCAAAAATAACTCTACTCCAGGTTTTGGATTATTGGGAAGCTGGGCCTGTCTATATGGAGGATGGAGGCTCAGGAATAAATAATTCAGAAGTTGGATAATCAGATTGCGGCTTTTTTATAAAAAATGCGTATGAAAGGGAAATTTGTAATTTATATCATTGCCTGGATTGAATAAATTACCATTTAGTGATATTTTCTTATCAAGATTAAATCATCATAACTTAAACCTCGTGGTAAACTTATGAAGCAGTTATATTGAAGTTAAATTATTCCCATTAGTTGACCAGGTGATGAAATATGAAAACTCGTTACAAAATAATTGTACTACTAATAATCATTTCTGCAGTGTTGCTGTCTATCTGGTGGCAAGAGCAGAAGGAGAGGATATATGAAAGGAATCACATGAGTAGTTATGATTACCGTATCGAGTTGACTACGGATTCGACTCTGAGCAATTTTACTCTTTACCTTCCGCTCCCGGTGATAAACAACACATCACCCGTAGGCACAGATATCGCAGAGAATCATTTCAATGATTATGATCGTTCATGGAAATATGCTCTTGTGGATACGGAGCACGGACTAATGCTTTCTATAAATAATGAGAAAATAGAGCCAAAATACGCTACCAGAAGTAGAGATTCAAAGAAGATTCTGCATCCAAGTATTTTTAGTATGACCTTATTCACTAACCAGACCATAGATACAATGAACCCGCTGGGCAATGAAATGGTTCTTATGCCCAAATACAATCTCACGCAGAATGTCACCAGAAGGCCTTATCCACCGGCATCTGAGATATTTGATTATGAAAGCAAGATGTATGCCCACTATGATACCTCCTCGAATGCAAATGTCAGCATTTCCATTTACCTGCATGGAAGTAATGGATGGTGGATCGGAGGATGGCTGTATAACAGTTATTGGGAAAACATGGGAATTAAGTTGTCTGGACCTCAGGCTGGATGGACAACAGTAAATGGTCAACTTTTTACAGGAGAAGGAACGTACTATTAATATGGAACGTCACCTGTCAAAACAGGCGTCTTCCATCCCGAAATTATTTCGCTAACAATATTGATTGAAATACCTTATCCTTTGTGAAACTTAATGGGAAACAGATCCGTTGGATCATTACTCAAAAGTCTAAAGGTGAATCACCTCGACTTTAAAGAACAGGATAAAAGAGTCGGAGGAAATAAATCCTGTTGCCTTAAAGGCTATCAATTTATGTTGTGAAAATTTCGCCTTCGGATAAAAATAAATAACTTGCAGCCGTTACTCTTTATTGATACCCATGGTTATAGGAGTTACAATGATAAACGTGCTGCCCGGCTACGAAAAAGCAGCATACAGGGAAATGAAGACTATAGAGGGAATCAAGGACGTCTACCATGTTTTCGGAGAGTACGACTTTGTCGTAATTATAGACGTTAAAGATCTGAGCATCCTCAATGCCGTGGTAGACAAAATAAGGGAAAGCGAGACTGTAACCGCAACCCAGACAATTATCGGTGCGGAACTCTGAGTTCCCCGGCGCCTGAAAGCATGGGACTCCGGCAGAAACGAGTCTGAAGAGTCGTTATCTTTTTTTGCAGGCGCTAATATTTATTACCTTGCACTTTTATTAAGTAAGAACTCCTGCTAAGTAAGAACTCCTGCTTTATGACAGATTCTCTTACTGTCAACTACCCGTCACGGAAGTGACGGGAATCCTGCTTAGTTCATCTTGAAAAATGTATTAAAACCTCTCCGGATAAAAATAACATAATATCCTTTTAGCACCGGATTTGATTTAAACACCGGATTTGATTTAAAAACCAGATTTATTTTAAGCATCAGATCAATTTTTCAGCCTGAGGTAAAAGTCCATGGAAACCCCAATTGCAGAAGAACTCGCCAAAAAACAAAAATCCATAAGTGTAGCAGAATTTTTTGAAAAGAACAGGCAAATTCTGGGTTTTGATTCTGCACCTCGAAGCCTCATTACAACCGTAAAAGAAGCCGTGGATAACTCCCTTGATGCCTGTGAGGAAGCCGGTATCCTGCCGGATATCCTTGTTCAGGTTGAGAGGACAGGCCAGGACTATGTAACCGTTATCATTGAAGACAACGGGCCGGGAATTATAAGAGAACAGATCCCCAAAGTTTTTGCAAAGCTTCTCTACGGCTCAAGGTTCCATGCCCTCAAGCAAAGCAGGGGGCAGCAGGGAATAGGAATTTCGGCAGCCGTGCTCTATGCCCAGATGACTGCAGGCAGGCACACAAAAATCCTCTCCAAAACCAGTTCAACGGCTCCTGCCCACTATTACGAGCTCATGATCAATACCAGTACTAATGAGCCTGATATCCTGATAGATGAGGTAAGGGACTGGTTCCGCCCCCATGGGACCCAGGTTGAACTGGAAATGAAGGCTGCTTACGTAAAAGGGAGAAGGCAGTCCATTTATGAATACCTTAAAGCCACTGCAATTGTAAATCCCCATGCAAGGATAACTCTTATAGATCCGGACGGCAACGAGGAAGTCTTTGAAAGGGCTACGGATAAAATACCTGATCCCGCAGAAGAAATTCTGCCCCACCCCGAAGGTATCGAACTGGGCACTCTTATGAAAATGCTTCATTACACGGAGCGCCAGAAGCTTGCCCCTTTTCTACGCTACTCTTTTTGTAAGATCGGGCTGCTCACCGCCGAGGAAATCTGCAAGGCTTCGGGACTTGACCCCGAAATCGACCCCCATGCCCTGGGCCGCCATGAAGCAAGAAAACTAATCGAGGCTTTTGAGAAGGTAAAGATCATGGCCCCTCCGACGGACTGTCTTTCCCCAATCGGGGAAGAGCTGATCTATCGGGGGCTTGAGAAAGAGACAAACGTTGACTTCATTGCCACAAGCACGCGGAAACCGGCTGTATATTCGGGAAACCCCTTTGTAGTGGAAGTCGGGCTTGCATATGGGGGAAATCTCCCGAAAGAAGATAAGATCAGTATCATGCGGTTTGCAAACCGTGTGCCTCTGCTTTACCAGCAGGGAGGCTGTGTGACAACACATGCCGTAGAAGACATCAAGTGGAAGCAGTACGGCTTAAACCAGCCCGGAGGAGGGATTCCCACAGGTCCGGTCCTCCTCCTGATCCATGTCGCTTCCATTAACGTGCCCTTCACCTCCGAATCAAAGGATGCTATTGCAGACATCCCTATAATCAAAGAAGAGGTGGACCTTGCAACCAAAGATGTTGCAAGAAAACTCAAGCATTACCTGAGCAAGCAGAGCAACCTCAAGAAACGCAGGGAAAAGGAAATTATCATTACAAAGGTGCTTCCGAAAATGGCAGCAAAGGTTGCAAATATCCTGGAAAAGGACGTCCCTGACATAAATCCCGTTGTTGCAAAAATCATGGGAAACCTGCTTGTACACAGGAAAGTTAAAAGCAATGGAGATGGGACTGCAGATGTGGCTATAAAGGTCAAGAATTTCGGGACCTCAGCTTATTCTTTCAGGGTACATGAAATGCTTCCCTGCGGAATTAACGGGGCAAAACCGGAGCCAAAGGTTGTGACCATGGGCAATGATTACGATTACATCTGGGAGATTTCGGCAGCTGCAGGGTCTTCAAAAGTACTCAGCTACAGGATAGAGTCTACAACCGAAGAAGAACTCCGAAAGCTTCCTCAACTGATTGTAGAAGGGATTGAAGAAGAACTGGTAACCGGGGCAAAAGCCTTTAAGGGTGTTTGAAATGGCAAGAGAAGCAAATGACAAAACAAGACAGGGAGATGTCCTGGCAAAGGAAAGGCTGCTCGAGCTTGCAGAGAAGATCTACAACCAGTTTGAAGATGAGGTTATCCCAAACGTCAGCCTTCCAAGCCGGACAAAGGCAAACATAGAATATTCCGACGAGAGTGAAGTCTGGGTTTACGGAGACAGGGAAAGCGAAAGGAGCGCAAAGACCGTAAAAGGGGCATTCCAGCTCCTGAAAACTACTTATGCAACAGATTTTCTCATAAACGAGCACCTTGCCCAGAACCGCGGCTCAACACTTCGAGAACTTTATTATATATCTGAGGGCTGGGACGCTGCCAAGTTCAAGGAACAGGCCGAGAGCGACCGCCTGATCGAAGACCTGGAACTCCTGACCAGTCTCCAGAGGGAGTATTTCCACATGCGCCCTGAAGAAGACGGGGCTACTATGTTCGGGCCGATTGAGATCTCGGAACAGACAAAGCGCGGAGTTCGTAATATCCACTGCCAGAAGGATGTAGGGGAAGGAGGATATCAGATCCCTTTCAATGTGGAAAATATCGAGTTTAAGAATCACGACGCAAGCATGATTATAGCCATAGAGACCGGCGGTATGTATGCACGGCTGATGGAAAACGGGTTTGATGAGGCTTATAATGCGATTCTTGTCCACCTGAAGGGTCAGCCTGCGAGGTCAACCCGCAGGATGATCAAACGCATGAACGAGGAACTGGGGATCCCTGTAGCAGTTTTTACTGACGGCGACCCCTGGTCTTACAGGATCTACGCATCTGTTGCCTACGGAGCCATAAAAAGCGCTCACCTTTCGGAATTCATGGCAACCCCGGCAGCCAAATTCCTGGGGCTTCAGCCTTCGGATATCGTGGAATATGAACTCTCAACTGACAAGCTCACCGAGCAGGACATAAGTGCGCTTAGGAGTGAACTTTCCGACCCCCGCTTTGAGTCTGATTACTGGAAAGAGCAGATAAAGCTCCAGCTTGATATAGGCAAGAAGGCTGAACAGCAGGCTTTCGCAGGAAAAGGTCTGGACTTCGTAACCGAGGTATATCTTCCGAACCGACTGAAAGAACTGGGCATGGTTTGAGAGAAATCGCGTGGACATAGCACAGTACAGGGGACTGAATAACAACGGAGATTGAATAATACCGGAGACTGAATAATACCGGAGATTGAATAACAGAGAACTGAATCATCGCTAAGACTGCGAATGATGTCAACTACCCGCCACTAAAGTGACGGGAGCCCTGCTTATTTCATCTTGAAAAGACTGCTGGCAGTGGATAGAAGCGGAAGTCTGAAAAACATGCCTGAAAAACAATCCAGCAGAAATACAGCCGGACGGTTGTTCAAAAAGCGGTAGCTGATTGTGGTGGTTCGAAGTTAATCGATTGATTTTATTAACGTGGATACATTAATGACATCTTTCAGTTTGTATTGTCCCGCACTTTGCGCTGGCCGGAACCTGTGGGCTTCTGGAAATTAAAGTACAATCCGAGCGGCGACGGTAAAATCGAGGATCAAAGTATCAACCGCTTATCGGGGGAAGACCCGTGGTTTTCATCATAAAGTAATTAATGTATACCAATGCATGCATTCAATTGATTGTTTTTGCAAAATCACAGTCAGTTTACGTGCCTGGTATGTTCTGGAAAAAAGAGCCCGAACTCTGTTCCAAAAATACTTATTGAGACTTCTGAAATGCCGCAAGTTATGCCCTGACTACACGGAAAAAACCGGATTTTTCTCTGTTTAACTGCAAATATTTATTTCAACCAAAGACATATTAAAAAATTAGTCTGAAAAGGGCATATCTTGGCGTAAAATTATGCCAAAAATTCCCAATTCAGAGGGAATCCTGACCGAAAAATCAGGTAAAATATGCGGCTGATCTAAAGACTTAAAATGTATGAGCGCATATTGAATTTGTTTCATGACAGAAACATAAAAATTAAATATAAAAATGTCACGATAAAAAGAGAAGGCTTAGTGAATTGACATGATTTTTAAGGTTCTATTTTGAACAGATTTTTCCCTGCGAGTTTTAAAAAATGTATAACATGTCATGAGATTTCAAATAAATAATTTTACCAGATTTTTATGGAGAATAAACTAAAATGAGTGATAAACAGGTTTATGACGCTTCGCACATCCAGGTACTCGAAGGCCTGGAAGCTGTCCGAAAACGTCCCAGCATGTACATAGGGAGCACGGATGGCCGTGGGCTCCACCACCTAGTCTATGAAGTTGTAGACAACAGTATTGATGAAGCCCTTGCAGGTTTCTGTACCAGGGTCGATGTCACGATCAATCCCGACGGAAGCGTGACGGTCCTGGACAATGGGAGAGGTATCCCCATCGACCCCCATCCATTTCACAAGAAATCGGCCCTTGAAGTCGTTATGACCGTTCTGCATGCCGGAGGAAAATTCGATAAGAATACCTACAAAGTTTCCGGGGGACTTCACGGAGTAGGGGTTTCTGTAGTAAACGCTCTTTCGGAATTACTGGAAGTAGAAGTAAGTAGAGACGGAAAGAAATATTTCCAGCGCTATATACGTGGAAAGCCGGAAGCTGATGTTCAGGAAATAGGGACTTCAGACATTCGGGGGACAAAAACCACTTTTAAGCCAGACTCAAAAATTTTCGAGACCACGGATTTCCAATATGATATTCTCTCAAACAGGTTAAGAGAACTTGCTTTCCTTAATCGGGGTCTAACAATTAGCTTGAGGGATTTAAGAAGCCCGGAAGGGGAGTCGGAGACTTTCTCTTATGAAGGGGGAATCGTAGAATTTGTGAATTACCTGAACAAGAAAAAGCAGTCCCTCCACGAAAAACCGATCTATTTCGAACGGCAAAGAGATGATATGGTCGTAGAAATTGCGATGCAATATACGAACAGCTACACTGAAAATGTGTACTCTTTTGCAAACAATATCAACACCCATGAAGGCGGAACTCATATAATCGGTTTCAAGACAGCCCTGACAAGGGTCGCAAACGATTATATAAAAGCCAACAAGCTCTCCAAAGAAGACGCAAAGCTCACAGGCGATGATGTAAGAGAAGGACTGACCGCAATCATCAGTGTCAAGCTTATGGAACCCCAGTTCGAGGGGCAGACCAAGACAAGGCTTGGAAACAGTGACGTCAAAGGGATAGTTGATTCCCTTGTAACAGACGGGCTTGCGGAATATTTTGAGGAAAACCCTAAGGTTGCAAACATCATCCTTGAAAAAGCCCTCCTTGCCCAGAGAGCCAGGGAAGCTGCAAAAAAAGCAAGGGAACTTACCCGCAGAAAGAGCGCACTCGAGGTTAGCACCCTGCCCGGAAAGCTTGCGGACTGCTCGGAGAAGAACCCTGCAGCCTGTGAGATTTATATCGTGGAAGGAGAATCTGCAGGTGGTTCGGCTAAACAGGGTAGGGACCGGGGTTTCCAGGCAATTCTACCTCTCAGGGGCAAGATCCTGAACGTAGAGAAATCAAGGCTTGCAAAGATTCTGAAAAACAACGAGATTGTTTCTCTGGTTACAGCTATAGGGACTGGGGTCAGCGAGGATTTCTCCCTGGAAAACGCCCGCTACCACAAGGTCATTATCATGACTGATGCCGATGTAGACGGAGCGCATATCAGAACTCTTCTCCTTACGATGTTATTCCGCTATATGCGGCCCCTGATTGATGCCGGGTATGTGTACATCGCCCAGCCGCCTCTTTACCGTGTAAAGAAAGGAAAGGCGGATTACTACGTGTATTCTGACAAAGAGCTGGACGAAAAGATAAAGGAAATCGGGGAAAAAGGACTCGCCATCCAGCGTTACAAAGGTCTTGGAGAAATGAACCCCGAACAGCTCTGGGAAACCACTATGAACCCTGAGAGCCGGACTCTTTTACAGGTCACTCTGGAAGATGCAATCCGCGCTGACGATATCTTCCGTATCCTTATGGGAGACGAGGTTGAGCCGCGCAGGAACTTCATAGAAACGCACGCAAAAGAGGTTGTGGAGCTGGACATCTGAGGTGACGAAAAATGGCAGAACGTGAAGACGAAAATAAATCAGAAGCAGAATTGAAAAAATCTTACCAGACAAGCCTTATTCCGGAAGGAACGGATGAAGACCCTGAAGTAGAAGAAGAGGTATCCAGCCTTACATCCGGAGAACCGGATGAAAAACCCGGATTAGAAGAGCAGGAAAACGGAGCCGACCCTGCCCCCGAAGAGCCGGATGAAGAACCCGAACGGACAGGAGTCACATCCATCCTTATCGAAGACGAGATGAAACGCTCCTACATTAACTATGCCATGAGCGTAATCGTCGGAAGGGCTCTCCCCGATGCCCGTGACGGCTTAAAGCCTGTCCACCGCAGGATTCTTTTTTCCATGAAAGAGGCAGGGATTACCCACGACAAGTCTTACAAAAAGTCTGCGCGTATTGTGGGAGACGTACTTGGTAAGTACCACCCGCATGGAGACACTGCCGTTTATGACAGTATCGTGCGGATGGTGCAGACTTTCTCACTCCGTTATCCTTTAATTGACGGGCAGGGAAACTTCGGATCCATTGACGGAGACTCGGCTGCTGCCATGCGATACACCGAAGTCCGTATGGACAGGGTTGCAGAGGAGATGCTGGCTGACATTGATAAAGAGACAGTGCCCTTCAGGCCTAACTATGACGGGTCCCTGGAAGAGCCGGAAGTCCTCCCTGCAAAGCTTCCAAACCTCCTTATCAACGGGTCAACCGGAATTGCCGTCGGAATGGCAACGAACATGGCGCCCCACAACTTGAGAGAAGTCATTGACGGGACCCTGATGCTTATTGAAAACCCGGAGACATCAGTTTCGGAACTGATGACAGTGGTAAAGGGTCCGGACTTTCCTACAGGTGCACATATCCTCGGGACAGCAGGCATAAGGTCTGCATTCACAACAGGAAGAGGGCCGATAAAGATCAGGGCAGTTGCTGAAATTCAGGAGCTTAAAAAAGACAGGCAGCAGATTATAGTAACCGAACTCCCTTACCAGGTGAACAAGTCGAGGCTGATTGAAAACATTGCCCAGCTTGCCAGGGAAAAGGTAATTGTCGGAATTTCCGACCTGCGGGATGAGTCTGACAGGGACGGAATAAGGGTTGTAGTCGAGCTTTCAAGGGGCGCAAATGCCAATGTTATCTTAAACCAGCTCTACAAGCACACCCAGATGGAGACCAGTTTTGGGGTAATCAACCTTGCCCTTGTGGACGGAAAGCCCAAAGAGCTAAACCTGAAACAACTTCTGGAGATCTACCTGACCTACAGGATGGAAATCATCCAGAAGCGGACGCTTTACGACCTCAGGAAGAGCGAGGAAAGAGCCCATCTCCTTGAAGGGTTAAGGATTGCCCTTGACAACATAGATGAAGTGGTTGCCCTGATTAAGGGCTCTGCAAACGGCGATGAAGCGAAACAGGGCTTAATAAATGACTTTGCCCTTGATGAGGTCCAGGCAAAGGCTATCCTGGATATGCGCCTGCAGCGCCTGACAGGGCTTGAGACCCAGAAAATCCTTGAGGAACTGGAAAGCCTCGTGAAAGTGATCGCCGAACTCAGGAAAATCCTGGAAAGCGATGAGCTCAAGTACGAGATTATCAGGACTGAACTCCTTGAGATCAGGGGAAAGTACGGGGACGCCCGCAGGACAAAAATTGTGCAGTACACAGAAGATGTGACTGACGAAGACCTGATCCCGGAAGAAGATGTTGTGGTCACAATCACAAGCAGTGGCTACATTAAACGCATTCCTCTTGACACCTACACCATGCAGCGCCGTGGAGGCAGAGGGATTATCGGCATGGAAACGAAGGAAGAAGACTTTGTGGAAAACCTCTTCATTTCTTCAACCCACAATTATATCCTCTTCTTTACAAACCGTGGCAGGCTCTACTGGCAGAAGGTCTACGAGATCCCCGAAGGTTCCCGCCAGTCGAGAGGCAAAGCCATAGTAAACCTTCTTGAGCTTCAGGAAGGCGAAATGGTCAATGCAATGATCCCTGCAAAAAAGTTTGCCGAAGACAGATACCTCCTTATGGCAACAAGGGCAGGCACGATCAAGAAGACCCCTCTCTCTGAGTTCAGGAACCCCAGGAAAGCCGGTATCATCGCAGTCAGCCTGGACGAAGGTGACGAGCTTGTGAAAGTCCTCCTTACGGAAGGAAAGCAGGAAATTGTGATGGTCTCGAAGAAAGGCAAAGCCATCCGTTTCTCCGAGGAAAACGTCCGCCCGATGGGCAGAACCGCAAGAGGAGTCCGCGGCATGACCCTTGACGGTCCTGACGACGAAGTAGTCAGCATGGACCTGGTTGACGAGACTACAACCCTCCTGACAGTAACCGAAAAAGGCTTTGGAAAAAGGACGGAATACTCCCAGTACCCTGCGCACCGCCGCGGTGGAAAAGGTGTTATTACAATCGTCACAAACCTCAGGAACGGCCCGGTCTCCAACGTCGAATCCGTAGCTGAAGATGATGAACTGATGTTCACGAGCGCAGAAGGCATCATCATCCGCATCCCGGCAAACGGCATCTCCGTCCAGGGCAGAAACACCCAGGGCGTAAGAATAATGAACATAAAGCCAGGGGACAAAGTCGTAGGGATGGCCAGGATCAAAGCCGAAGACGAAGAGGAAAGGCAGCTGAAACTGACAAACCTCAGAGCCAGAAAAGCAGAACAAGCAGGCGAGACAATAGAAGATTCAGAGGACGAAGTCGAAGACGTCGAAGAACTCGAAGACTTTGAAGAACTTGAAGACGTTGAAGAAAAAGAGGAAGTTGAAGAAGACAAGGTAGAAGAGAAAGAAGAAAACTAAAAATGAAATATGGGTGAAGGAAAATAATCCTTCACTCAAACTGCTGCCGGAATGAAGATTTTTGGGGATTTGTTTCCGGCGGCGGACTTTCGTTCAGGAGGGGAGGGAGGCTTGTTTATCTTTGGAGTCTTTCTTTGTGGTAGTGAGGTAGTTATTGATCAAAATCTGCAAAACAGGCACGTCTGCCGTTTATGATTATCAATCCTACCCCCAGACCTGTTTTTCTTCAAGTATTGCTCATTTTCATTTTGAGATGCCCGGTGTCAAGATCTCAAAAGTCAATGATTAGAATTATATAATTACTCCCAATTATATAAGATATCTAGAATATATTCTTCTTAATACTAATCCGTTGATACAATTTTCAATTACATTCACAATAGAACATATTTTTTTAGCCGGAATAATTTATGATTACTCTATGGCTCTTACAAAGGAGATTAGTGTATATTTCTCTGAGGGTTTGATAGTAATCATTTTTATCATAAACTGGCATATATTACACATTATTATATAATTGATTATGTTAGGAAGTAATATATACTGGAATATACATGTTAACTTTTAACTCAATCACTCAAAAAATGTCACAACATTGTCTGATGTTCAGCAATTTTAAGAGAAATAGTGAGAGAGTCAATGTAAAGGAGGAATAAATGAATGCAAGAAGTGGATTTATTACCGCCAATTAATACGAAAGTTGGAGAAATATTCGATATTTCAATACCCTCGAACCCTTCGACTGGCTACAGCTGCTTACTGTCAGAGATGCCAAGTTGCGTTTATTTTGTGGATTCCGAATATATACCCGATGAACCCATCGTACCAGGAAGCGGAGGAACCAGCAAGTTCAAGTTTGTTGCAGTCGAGAAAGGTAGTGGCAAAATTATATTCCATAGTGTGAAGTTCTCTGACCCTCTTGAAATATTGGAACCTACTGTTATGCAGCAAAGATTTGTTATAGTAGAGTAAAGATGATTTCCTTAAAATGGCTTCCTTCTGCCATTCATTTCCTTTTTTGATCTTGATTAATTTTACATGAATTAAACAGGTGCATTTAATTATTATATTATACTGATATTTGCATCAGCCAGCTCCCGCCAGAGTGAAAAATTGCATGAAAATTTCCGGCGGCGGGCTTTTAGTCAGGAGGGGAGCCGGGCGGGAAACTTATTTTTGGGGGCGGTTTTTTGAATAGATTTTTGAACAGGTCGGGTACAGATTTGTTTTGCAGGATTTTCTTAATTCAGGGTTGGTTTGAGTTTCGATGCTTCTTAAAATGGGGTATCATACGACTGCGGAGCAGGCGGTGAAGTGCAAAAAAGAGAAAAAACAAAAGATTCTGAAACTAAAGATTTACATTTCGACCCCCTTTCAAAAATAAAGTGATTTCTGCAACAATTGACTATATTAATTAAATCTGCTGTGGACACAAGCTCAACAAAATAAATGATTTTGGATGAATCCAAAAATTCTCCAAAAACTCCCTATCAAATTTGTAACAAATACTACAAAGTTGGCCAATTTTCAGCTATATCTCATGGAAGGTTGAATAATTAATTCAGAAGATTGGGTAATATGAGTACTGAATTGTACTAATAAAACAAATAAGTCCCTCTTTTAGGGAGGGAATCGAAATGTAAATATTAACAAGCTTTTTGAGTAGATTATTCAAATTAAGGCCTTCTTTTTCAGACGAAAATAACAAATACTGGCACAGATGTTCTTATTTTATAGAGTAGATGGGGAATTAATACGAAGAAAGAAACTAAAGTAAGATTAGAAAAAGAGTTACAAAATTGTAATAATATTTTGTTAAACAATCCTCAAGATATAGGCGCATTGTATGAAAAAGGAGATATTTTATTCAAATTACATCAGCTTCAAAATGCGCTTGAAGTCTATAACTTCCTTATAGATATAATACCTGAAAACCCTGATTTTAGGATTAAGAAATTACATACACTTTTGAAACTGGAAGGATACAGGGAAATAAATCAAGTTCACAGTGTTGCAGATACGTTATCTCCCATCATGGAAAATAAGTCTATGGGTAGGGAAAAAGAAATAAGTAAATCTATTGATATTGTATACAATCTTATGAAAAATGAGTCTATTGATCACGAAAGTTTTTTTGGGTCAAGAATGGGATATGCAAGAGCATGGGGAGAATTGGGCACATTTCTACTTAGTACAGGCAGATTAATGGAAGCCAAAGAAGCAAATAAAACTTCCTGTAAAATCTATGACGCCATAAATAAGTCGTTGGGAGAGGCTCAAAGAAAAAGTAATGCCATTCGGAATTATAATTTTATGATATATGAAAATAATGAGGATGGAAATGCTTGGTATAATGTAGGTCGTATATTAGAAAAGGTTAATGAGTCAAAAAGAGCTGGAGACGCATATGAAAAAGCTGCTCAGCTATTCTATCAAAAAGGGAATACTTCTATAAAAAAGCATCTTTATGGAATAGCACATGATTCTTTCAAAAAAACATTAGAGATAAAACCTACATTTGGGCGTGCTTGGGTTAAAGGTGGGTATGTTCTTATTAAACAAAACGAATTCGAAAATGCAATTAAATATTTCGATAAAGCATTAGAAATAAATCAAGAAGATGCTGAAGCCTGGTGTTTTAGAGGTATTGCTCTGGCTAAACTTAAAATGTATAATGATGCATTAAATTCTTATGAAAAAGCATTAAAAATTGAACCTCAATTTTTCGAAGTATTGTATGAAAAAGGAAACATATACTCTGAAGTTCAAAGTTATGAAAAAGCTCTTAAATGCTATGAAGAAGCTTTAGAGCTAAGAGAAAATCATTCCATTTTGTGGAACAACTATGGTTTTGTACTAGGAAAATTAGAAAAATACAAAGAAGCTTTGGAAGCTTATGATAAATCACTTAAGATCAAAACTGATTACTACAAAGCATTATACAACAAAGCTTACGTTCTTGAAAAATTAGGACGAAGTGAGGAATCCAAACTTGTTTATCTAAAGACTGCAGAATCTTTTTACGAAACTGGTAATATTTTTTACACAAATGGGAATTTTTGCAAAGCTGTAGAGTTTTTTGAAAATGTGCTTAAAATAATTCCAGGGCATGTAGGCGCATTGAGTAAAAAAGCAAGTGCTTTGTTCAAACAGGGAAATATAGATACAAGGGACATTCTAAAACTAGTTGACAAATCACTTGAGATTGACCCCAAATGTGCTGAAAGTTGGTTTTTAAAAGGAGAAGTTTATTATAAAAGTAGTGAAACTGAAAAAGCACGTGAATTTCATGAGAAAGCAATTAAACTGAATCCAGCGTTGTCCGAAAAAATGTCTTATCTTTATAGTTATGATCACGCTATTCAGAAAGATTCAAAGTTGGAGGGCGAAAAACACAACTTTGAGAATTGGTATGACAAAGAGAACTATGTAAATAAGTATGGGTTGTATAAATGAAATAGTGAATCGGCTACAATTTGAAAGCCGTAGAAGTATTGAGCATTAAACCTGCAAAGGTCCTATCTCACATCACTAAAAATTCACGAAATCGACTTAAGTTCCTCGCCCAAACCAGTTATCTCCCAATTTCTCTTCCTCATCTTCCTCCTGCATTCTCGCATACGCCTCATACTCTCCGCTCTCCGTATCGAAAACAAACCTGTAAACTGTTTTGAAATAAGCCCGGTATTCGACATACGGGTTTCTCGCATCGCTCAGCATGACAGTTATCGAGCCGTTTTCCTCCGAGACGCTGTAGACAGGATAATCGATTTCCTGAGGAACGGCTGTGCTGTAAAGTTTTCCGGCTCTTTCGGCATAGGCGGAGGCATCGGCGACGTCGCCGGTCACGTTGATTTTTTCGATATAACCTCTTCTTTCGATCCCTGCCCAGTAGCTGACTTCCAGAATCTTGTAGTGGGTGGAGTTATAGGAATATGCGGTAAGGAACTTTCCGGGCGAGGAAGGGTAGGTTTCCTGATAGCTGATTTTTGTCCCCTCGGCGTTGGAAATATAATTCACAAGGAATATTTTTGCCACCGGCAGCACTGTAAGCCAGACCAGAAGCACAACCAGAAGGGTTCTATAGAATTTGCTCCGGTTTTCGGTGAAAAAGGTACAGAAGCTGTTGAACTTTCCGTTCCATCTGCCCTTTCTTTTTATATACCCGACAAATAAGACAAAGAGGGGCAGCAGAGGAAGGAGGTTTGCCAGGGGGTCGAAGAAGTAAACTGCTCCCATGATGGACGTCTCGGTGCTGAAAGGGTAGAAGGGGCGCATTTTCCAGCTGGTGGCATAATCAAGGTAGCTGTGGAGAAAAATGGCTGCAAATCCGGCGGCTGTAAACCGGCGGTCTTTTGTTTTCAGCCAGATAAAAAGCGTGACAATCAGGATGAAAAGGATGGAATGCATGAACTCCCTGTGGCCCAGCAGATAAAAAAGCTGGTTTCGAGCCTCATGGCTTACGCTATCGCTGACGAGGGCAAACAGGATGTATGGGATGATGTCCAGGTCCGGCAGGATTGCCAGAAATGCCAGGATGCCTCGCTTTTTTCCTTTGAAACCGAGAGCCAGAGCGATCAGAAGGCCGATCCCAAGATGAGAGACTGTGTTTACCATTTGTTTTGTCCCTGAATGAATTTTCGTTTTACTTTTGATAAAGCACAAATATCTTGTTGAATATCCGGAATAAATTTCTACAAAAATATCTCATAGTTTGTATCTTTTATCTTTATAATGGATGCGATGTATAACTATATTCTGCATTTAAATTGCCATATGGCGATTTAATATGTATTTGAAGACATAATACAGCAGAGTAGTTTGAGACGGATTTATTTGAAAAACAAATTTATGTTAACATAGTTAAGGGGAAAATTGGTTAGCAGGCAGGATTTGTAATGGAATTTCTTGAATTGGAACTGAATTTCTTGAACTGAGACATATAGATCCAGACTCGAGCCAGATTCGAGCCAGATTCGAACCAGATTCCTGAACAAATTTTGCGAAACCAATTGATTGTGAAGAGGGTAGAATAATATGGCCAAAGAGATGTACAAATTACCACCATTGAAATATGGTTATGCAGACCTGGCACCTTATATTTCCGAAGAACAGCTGCGCATACACCATGACAAACACCATCAGGGTTATGTAAACAACACTAACGCCCTTCTGGAAATGATGGACAAAGCCAGGAAGGAAGGCACGGATTTTGATTATAAGACAACTGCAAAAGCCCTGTCTTTCAATCTGGGTGGGCACGTCCTTCATGATTACTTCTGGTGGGAGATGACTCCTGCAAGCAATGCAAGCAAAGAGCCTGTCGGCGAATTAGCTGATGCGATTAAGGAAGATTTCGGAAATTTTGAAAGGTTTAAAAAGGAGTTTACCCAGGTCGCATCGAGTGTGGAAGGTTCCGGCTGGGCAGCCTTAACTTTCTGCAATGACACTAAAAGACTTGGGATCATGCAGATAGAAAAGCATAATGTAAATCTTGTGCCTGATTTCCCGATCCTTATGGACCTGGATGTATGGGAACATGCCTACTACATTGATTACAAGAATGATAGGGGCAAATTCATAGAAGGATTCTGGAATATAATCGACTGGGAAGAACTCGACAAGTATTTCAAAAAGATCCAGAAATTGTAATACAGTTATTTTTAAGCATAATTATGTTATTCCGATTACACTTTTTATTTAATATCATCAGTAATCGGAAATGACAATATTTTTATTGATGACAATATTTTTATTGATGACAATATTTTTATTGAAACGATTTTTGTTTCCTTGAATTAACCTTCCATTTCATAGAATCACTCAAAATAATTATTTTCAAGCTTTTTTTCAGTTCTCCCGTAGTGGCTCTCATATACCTCGTATTCTCCGCTTTCCCTGTCAAAAACAAACCTGTAAACCGTATCAAAATAAGGCCATTTTTTAACATACGGATTTCTGGCATCGCTCAAAATTACGGTTACAGCCCCATCTTTTTCGGAAATCGAATAAACAGGATAGTCGATCGCCTGAGGCACTGAATTACTGTAGAGCTTCCCGGCTCTTTCGGCATAGGCGGAGGCGTCCGGAACATCCCCCTTCACGTTAACCTTCTCGACGTAAAAGCTTTTTTCGACTCCTGACCAGTAGCTGACTTCAAGAAGTTTATACCGGGCATCATCATACGAATATGCTGCCAGGAATTTACCAATCGATATTGGGTAGGTGTCGTTGTAACTGATCTCGGTCCCTTCTGCTCTGGAGATGCAGTCTGTCAGGAAGACTTTTGCAACAGGGAACACTGTGGTCCAGACAAGGAGGATTATAATAAAAGAGGCATAGAATTTGCCTTCATTCCGGTTTACAAAACCATGGAACCCTTTTAGCCCATTTAATTTATTCAGCCCGCTTAATTTTCTATTCAATATGTCTCTGTTTTTAATGCTCCAGCTGTCCTTGCCTTCGAAAGGCCATCTCCCCGTACTTTTGATTTTCCATCTATCTTTGATTTCAAGACTCCATTTGCCCCTGTTTTTCAGATATTCCGCAGCTACGATGAAGACAGGCAGCAGAGGAAGGATATTTATCACGGGGTCGAAGGGATAAATGGCTCTAAGGGCGGACTCGTTTGTGCTGAACGGATAGAAGGGGCGCATTTTTGCGATCGTAGTGTAATCCAGGAGGATGTGCAGGAAAACCGCCTGAAACCCTCCGAATGTAAAAGCCCTGTCTTTAGTTTTAAGCCAGATCAGAAGTGCGATAATAAAAGCGAAAAAAACCGAATGCGTAAACTCCCTGTGGCCCAGCAGATAGAAAAGCTGGTTTCGCGCCTCGTGACTTACGCTTCCGCTGATGAGAGTAAAGAGCGAATAGCTGAAGTAGTCCAGGTCAGGGATTATAGAAAGGAGAACCAGACCAAGCCTCTTCCTCCCTTTTAAACCCAGAGCGTAGGCAAGAAGCAAACCGATTCCAATGTGAGAAATTGTATTTACCATAAATCTACCATGAATTTCTATTCTGTACCATTAATAGTGTGTTTATTAACGGTGTATTTTTTATGAATGATGTTATGGAAACCATGATCGGAAAGAACTCCAGCCAGAGAAATTCTAGCGATGTGGTGCCTTCACCCCATATATTCCCATTCTATTATATAAATAGATGGATAATTAATATATACACCTGGAAAAAAGACAAAACAGAATTTGGATCGTATTTATGCTGCTCTTCCTGATGATTAAAAAATAACCCAAAAATTGAATGAATTATTATTATCATCATTATTATCATCATTACTATTATTATTAGTATTATTATTTTATAAAAATTGAATGAGTTGATGAGATTGATAATTTCCTCTCAGGTTACTGCTCTCAGGTTACTGAGATGAATTTTCCATTGTCCCGTAATTCAGCGTCCTGTTAAAGAAATCTGTCATCTCCTCATATGCGTCCTGTGCAACGAAGCTTTCAGAAAGTTCTCCGTCTTCGATCATGAAGCCGTGCGGTTCACCCTGGTAAACCTTCAGTTCGAAGTATTTGTCAGCCGTGTCCAGCTCTCCGG
The DNA here is from genome assembly GCF_000979455.1 of Methanosarcina sp. 2.H.T.1A.6. Classification (GTDB taxonomy): domain Archaea; phylum Halobacteriota; class Methanosarcinia; order Methanosarcinales; family Methanosarcinaceae; genus Methanosarcina. The sequence goes on along the minus strand of NZ_JJOY01000028.1, from coordinate 77,954 downwards.
CGTACCGGTAGATATCGGAGATATTGCTTGCCTGATCGCGGGTACCGTGTATGATAAGCATAGGTACATCAAGCTGGTCTATCAGGCTGGCCGGCTGGTCTGGCTGGGTTTCAGACCCGCCTGTGTAAGGGAAACCATACCAAGCAACTCCGGACTTGAACTCTTCGATCCGGGGCAGGAAAAGCATGGTATACCTGCCGCCCGCACAAAAACCGGTAAGGCCCAGGTTTTCCGGATCAACATCGTCCCTGCCCTCAAGGTAACTTACGCTGTTTCTGACAAGGGATTCTACCTCTGAATCAGGAGGAGAGCGGGAATAGGTTTGCCACTGTGGAGCGACCACAACAAACCCGTCTGCTGCCATCCTGTCCACTATATCCTGGTATCCGAGCTCAAAGCCATTAAAGGAATGGATCAGAACTACAGCCGGGTATTTACCCTCTGCCGCCGGAACAGCAGTATAAGCAGGATAGGTCTGCCCCTCACTTGTGATGTTAACGGTTTCATTTCGGGTGTCAGTTGAAGCGCTCCCGGAAGCTTTGGGAACAGTTGGGACATCGGGATCGGGTTCAGGAGAATCCGGTTCAGGGACGTCAGGTCCGGAATCCTCCGAATCCGTGCAGCCCGAAACGCCGAGCAGACATGCTACAAGCAAAAACAAGAATAGTGTTTTCATGAAATTCATTTAACCCCCTCAAGATTTCATATACCGGAAATATCATATGCAGGGATATTGAATTTCCGGGATATACCGAATAGGAAAATTATATGTCACGGGATATAAAACAGAAGGAACAAAATATTCCGTGAAAGAGAAAAACGAAAAAGAACCGGAAGAGAATCAGAAAAGAAAAGAAAAGAAAAGAAAAGAAAAGAAAAGAAAAGAAAAGAAAAAACGGGAAAAGAACAGAAAAGTACCGGGAAACAAATCTAAAAGATACTTTGACAGCAGGCTCCGGCTGCAGAGCTTACATTTCAACGATCTTCTCAATAACGTCCCTTTCGGAGCGGTAAACCCTGAACTTGGCCACCCTGCCTATATCCAGCCTGTTGAAGTCCTCCCTGCTTGCTCTGTATTCCCGGACTTCGTCTTCAACACAGAGACGCATTCTGACAATGTACTCGATTTCCGGATACATGGTTTTAAGTTCGGCTTCCACGGACTCGTTGATCTGGAGGTTTTCGGAGCCTTCCGGAAGTAACTGCCCGCAGGCTGCATCCTGAATCGAAATCCCTTCAGGGCCGCTCTGGAAAATGATAGTCCTTTCTTCCCCTTCAACTCCTACCACTTCTTTTTGAAGGACAAAACCAACACCTACCACAGGGGACAAAAACCCCTTAACTGAAATGAAAAGAATGGCGGCAAGGAAAATGATGACTGCTCTTTTCTTTCGGGTGTCGTCTATCTGGTTCAGCTTCAAGCAATTGACCTCGGTTCTTGTGGAATGAACTGCACTTCAATGAAATTCAGGATTCCAAAAAATTTTCAGGTATTAATATAGTCCCGGTGACTTGCTGAGAAGACAGAGTTTAACATAATTGATAACGATTGATGATACTATCTGATACTATCTAATCCATAGCTGATAAAATCTAATTCATGGCTGATAAACAATCATATAATTGCTGTCACAACAATAAATATTTTTTTCATATTTTAATAAATATCACATACAAAAAAACGAGTAATACTGGCTAAGGACGATTAATAAGAGTGGATATAGAATAATGAGAATGAATCTGGAATGGAGTGCTAGAAGCCTGCCAATGAATAAATAGACAATTTAAAAAGAGTAAGTGTTAATATAAATTATAGGAGTATATAAGTTTTTCCTTCTGTATACTAACTGTATCCAGTTAAGTATTCAAATGTGCATATAAATAAATGTCAACGTAATAACTGCGAATTTTTGCAAAAACCAGAATGAATTTTTGTATGCTTTTCCTGGATACGGAAAAGGAACTGGCAAAAGGAACCGTTAAAACGGAACATATCAGGCTTCTACCTGGCAACAGGTCACTACTCCTTAACCTTATGGGTGCCATTCAAAAAAAAGCATTCATTAAAAGAAAAAACACATTAGGTGACACTCTGGTTGTGGGACATAACGATTAAATTATATTTAAAAATGAAAAAGGAGACATAGAACATGGTAAGCGAAATGACTCCAACCAAAAGAGCTCTGGCAGCAGTGCTTGGAGGCAGGGTTGACTACGTACCCCCTGCAAATCCTCTGGCTCAGACCACGGCAGAACTGATGCAGATCTGCAATGCTTCCTGGCCAAAAGCCCACTTTGACAGTAAAATGATGGCAGACCTTGCAGCCGCCCCATATGAAGTCTGTGGCATTGAGGCTGCACGCCCTCAATTTGACATTTCCCTGGAAGCGGAAGTTCTTGGATGCAAACTTGACTGGGACAAGCCGGACAGGCCTCCCGTAACCGGCCCTGCTTATACGGACCCGGCTGACATAACCTGGCCAGACAACCTGGAAGAAACCGGAAGGATTCCAGTCGTGCTCGGAGCAATCGATGAACTGAGGAAGCGCTACGAAGGAATGCTCCCTATAATCCCCGTACTTACAGCCCCTTTTACAGTAGCCGGCCACATAGCAGGCGTTGAAAACCTGGTAAGGTGGACAAAGACCGACCCGGAAAAAGCCCATGCATTCATAGAGGCTGCCACAGACTTCGTAATAGCCTACGGAAGGCTGCAGACCGCTTATGGGGCACATATCCTTTTCCCTGCTGACCCATCGGCTTCAGGAGACCTTATTTCTGGGGAAACTTACAAAGAATTCGTGCTCCCTGCCCACAAAAGGATGGCAAGGGAGATCAGCTGCCCCCAGATCCTGCACATCTGCGGAGATACCAGCAAACTCCTGCCTTACATAAAGCAGAGTGGAATCGACTGCTTCTCCTTTGATGCCGTGCCAGTCTGGTACTGCCGCCAGGTAATGGGCAACGAGATGTCTATCCTCGGAAGCCTGGACGTTATCGATCTGATGCCAAACGGCACCCCGGAACAGGTCTACAACAGGACCAGGGAATGTATCCTGCAGGGAACCGATATTGTCGGGACTGCATGTGATGTCTCATTCGGGACTTCCCTCGAAAACCTCAGGGCCTATGTCAGGGCCTGCAAGGAAACCCCGATCCCGAAATACGATGATGTGGAAGACCTCGTCAGGCAGATAGGGGTAGGTATCGGAAGGAACATGAAAGAAAACGTCCTCGGAGGAGTGCAGGAATGATCAGGCATATCGACCTCGCAGTCCAGAAGATCTTCGAGATGAAAGAAAAAGAGCCTGCGAAGTTCAAAAAACTCATTGATGAAGGGATCATGATCGGCCTCGGGGTGGACCTCGGAGACGGGAAAAAAGAAGTGACCACCGCCGACCAGATAAAGGAAAAGAACCGGCCAAAGGACCCCGAATATGCAGCCGTGGCAGATGCGGTGATCGCAGGAAACAGGGCAGAAGCCGCCAAACTCACAGCTGGCCTCCTTGATAAAGGAAGAGATCCTACAGACCTGGTCTTAAACTCCCTTATGCACGGCATCCAGACCGTGTGTGAGCTTTACGACATAGGAGAAAGCTATGTCCCGGAAATCCTGCTGGCAAATGAAGCACTCCTCGGAGGTGTGGAACTCTGCCAGGAAAAGATAGGAGACATCCCCTCCAGTGGGAAGGTGGTATCCCTTGTTATTGTGGGAGACCTGCATGACATAGGCAAGAATATAGTGGCAGCCATTCTGAGGGCGAACGGGTTTGAAGTCATCGATCTCGGAAGAGACATAACGGTGGAAGCAGTCGTCGAAGCCGTAAAGGCGGAGAAAGCCGACCTTGTTACCGGAACAACCCTCATGAGCACGACCAAAGGAGGCCTTAAAGCCCTCGCAGAAGCCCTGGAATCCGAAGGCGTCCCTGTCGCCTGTGGTGGAGCTGCTGTGGACAGTCACTTCGTCGAGACCTTTGGCAACTCAGTATATGGAAAAACTCCGCTTGATGCGGTAAAAATCGCAAAACAGATCTGTGCAGGAAAAAGCTGGGAAGAAGTCCGCAAGGACCTTCACTGATTTTACTTTAACTTTCCAGTTTTATTTTTTCCTTTTTTCTTTTTTACTTTATTCTTTTTTCCAATCTTTACCTCCTTTAACAAAACCCTGGGATAAAACATGGATCAGGCTATAAATATCGATATCGGCACCAGCGGAATCAGAGCGCAGCTCCTGGACCTTACGGACCATTCCGTCCTGAGGACTGCAATTTTATCCAGAAACCCTCTTCCGGGTGCAAATGTTGTTGACCATATGGACTTTGCGATCAGTTACGGGCAGGACACAGCCCATGAAATTCTCGTTTCAGCCGTAAACTCCCTGATAAAAAGCCTTAAACCCGGAAACCTCAAGCGCATAGCCGTTTGTGGAAATCCGATCCAGCTGTCGCTGTTAGAAGGAATCGAAATCCGGGACCTTGCATTTGCGGGAAAAAACGCCCTTGAAAAAATGCATGTAAAGTCTCCGGAAAGGGACGGACATATCGTTTCAGGAAATGAAATCGGGCTTTCCATAGATGTTGATGTGATTATCCCGCCTTCGATAAGGCATGAAATCGGAGCCGATGCCCTTGCCATGATGATAAAAACAGGGTTTCTGGATTCCTCCGAAACCTGCATGGTTACGGATTACGGGACCAATGCGGAAATGGCCCTGAAAGTGGACGATAAGATCTTTACAGGATCGGCTGCTGCGGGCCCGGCCATGGAGGGACAGCAGATAAGCAAAGGTATGCTGGCAACCCCCGGAGCAATTGCCGATATGCGGCTTTCCGCAGGGGGCTGGCAGACCCTTGCCCTTGATGAAAAGCTCAGGCTTGTGGAAGGGCCTAAAATCAACCTGCGAGAAGGGACCTTCAAAACCTCGGGATACCCTGTGAAGGGGATCACCGGCACAGGTGTGATTGCTCTTATGTACGCAGGCCTTGTAACCGGCATAATAAAGCCTCCTCATATCGAAGGCGGCAGAATCCGGGTGGGAAAGGGGATCACGTTTACGGAGGAGGATGTGATAGAAGCCGGAAAAGCCTTCGGAGCCCTGAGAGCAGGCCACCTGACCCTGATGCACGAAGCAGGAATAACATACGAAGACCTGGAAACAATGTACATGTGCGGAGCCAGCGGGACCTACGTTGACCCTCATAAGGCACAGGTCACGGGAATTGTGCCTGCAACCCCGAAACGGATTGTCCAGTGCGGAAACACCTCCCTGGAACTTGCAAAGGACCTGGCCCTTGATCCCGACTACCTCTCCTGCCTCAATGAAATGAAGAAATCGATCCTTGCAAACCACATCATGTTTGCCTCCTCCCCGACCTTTGCAGCCATCTACATCCAGGAGATAGCCCTCTGGAATGAAGGAATGCCCCTTGAAAAATACAACACAAACCTTGAAAGGTCAGGAATCCGGCCAATCCCGAAAAAACTGCAGGAAAGCATTATTGAAAGAAAATACGAAAGGGATATCAGGGATCTTGGAAAAAGCCTGGAGATCATGGAGCCAAAATGCGGTTTAATTGCCACGATCCGGTGCAGCGGCTGTGATACTTGCGTGAAGGGGTGCCCGGAAGAAGCCCTCTCAAGGAAAAACGAAAGTTTCAGGATCAATACTGCGAGATGCCTTGGCACTGCCTGCAGGAGATGCCAGGAAAGGTGCCCTGAAAAGAAGTTCTCGATCAATGATTTTAAGCTGGAGCTCCCGGGGTCCGCAGAGCCGTAATAGTAATATGATGCCAACCCGGGATAGGTATTTCAGCTCAAAATAATTACAAACTCAGAAATATAACCTCACCAAATAACCAAACTTAACATAAATCTCCAAAATAAGTATAGTTGACGAACTCAAGAATTAGCAAACTCAACACAAACTTTTTACAGTTCCCCGGCTTTCTGAATAGAGCTGTATATATGTCTTCCGGCAAACATTTAATCAGGAGTTTCCCCTTGTTCCAGACAGAACCTATACTTTACCTCCAATCCCTCGGAACCGAATGGTTTACTTTCCTCATGGTTTTGATAACTTCAATGGGGTCTGCCGCCTTTTTTGCCAGCATAATAATCATCACCACTTTCGGGGTTGATTTCAAGAAAGGTTTTCTTCTGTTCCAGCTGCTGCTCTGGACCGGTGAATTCACGGAAGTTCTTAAGGGAGTTTTTGTCCTCCCAAGGCCCGACTTTGTGGATTCCAGGGTCCTGAACCTTGAAAAAGGGTTTCCGAATATGTCTCCTTTTTCCGGGGAGGGGGCGGACAGGTTTTTCGGGCTTCCGGGCAGAGAGGCGCTTGAGGCATTCAGATTTCAGGGCACAATTTCTCATTCCATGTTCGGATTTCCTTCAGGGCATGTCTCGACAGCAATTACATTATGGGGAGGAACTGCCCGGGTCTTCGAGAACAGGGTAATAAAAAACCTGGCTCCGGCAGCGATTTTACTGATAGCTTTTTCAAGAATGTACCTGGGAAGGCATTTTTTGGGAGATGTACTGGGAGGAGCGACCCTGGGTATAATTATCCTGATTGTCTTTACGCACTTCCTTAAAAGCCCGTTGAAAGATGATCTTTTCAAAAAGGAGAGCTTTGAGCTTGTTTTCAGGCAGAAAAATCTCTTTTTTTACTCCTTTATGTTTGTTGTTCCTCTCCTCCTCACAGCCTCATCCCTGATAAGTGCCGATGTGGCAGGATTTCTCCTCGGCACGAATACGGCATATCTCATGGTGATACGAAAAGGGCTCCCGGAAGATGACGGAAATACAGGGCAGCGAGCTGCCAGGGTATTTATCGCCCTCATGCTGTTTGGGGTATTCAGCCTTGTTCTTGATGTTGGATTTGATGTAATCGGGGTGGCAGGTTACTTCGGTTTCACGGTTCTTGAATTCCCGAAAACCTTCATTCCTGCATCCACAATCTGGATTTCCGTATATATCTGTGCAAAGCTTGGGCTGTACGGAAGAGATATAGAAAAGATCTAAATCTGAGTTATCTGAAATAGAAAAGATCTAAATCTGAGTTATCTGAAATAGAAAAGATCTAAATCTGAGTTATCTGGACCTGATTTTAAGTCTTGTTTAAATTCTGTTTTAAGGACCGGAATTTGACCGGCCCTTTCATAATTCTGATTTCACCTGATACAGGCATTGAGACAGAGGTTTATTTCCTGTGCCTCAGTCCATATGCTGCTGTCAGGCCTGAAACTGCAAACCCGAGCTCAAAAGCCGGAGACGATTCTACATCACCTTTTTCGTTCTGAGCTTTAGGCTCTCCAGTTTCCGAAACCTGTCCTTCAGTTTCATTTATTCCGTCATCAGCTCCGATTGATTCAGCTTCATCCGAAGCCATTTCTCCAGTTCTGGAAACATCTGCTGCACCTTCCTCACCTTCAGGCACAAGGTCTATTATAATCTCATGTTCCGAAAACTGCGGGATATATACTGCAATTGAAGCTGTCCCGTTTTCGTATAGCCTGTAGCAAAGAGGTCTGTTTCCATCTGTAAAGAGTTCGTCAATGCTGTCAGCTTCTTCAATTATTGCACCGTCATATCTGAGCCTCAGACGGTCGGGATTGGTGAGGTTAATGGTCTCATTGTCTAAGTTTATATTGATGACTCTTCCATCTGGCAGGTCTGATTCAACGCCAAGTACAATGCGATCTCGATCCATTTCCCTTACTTTCAGGCCAACAGGGGCATAATTTGTTACTGAAACCTTATCCGAACCTGCACGGAAAGCTATCTCAGCTCCGAATCTTCCGGTTGCTATTTCCCTGTTAAGTACCTGATGCATGTAGGTATGATTACTATCGTACCTGTATCCGGTTTGCATCAATGAAGGCTGCATCGGACTTGCCCTGAACATTACCACACTATATTCTACAAGATTGACTGTGATTTTATCGCCCGAAATTTCTACTTCAGTCCCGTTAATAGGACCCTCGGGATTTTCGGTTAGGGGATTCCTGAAAAACACCAGATATCCCTCGAAATTGTTTGCGGTAATTTTTATGGGGACTGCATTCTCAAGCCCGCTGGAGATATTCTTTTCCAGGCTTGCTTTTACTCCATCTGCAAGGTTGTAAGTAACGGTTTTATTTGCAAAAGCCCTTACCTGGAAAATCCCCATGGGAGAATCCTGAATCAGGATCTGGCTGTCAACACCCTGGTAAAAAGCTGTTGTTTCCGTAATCTGTTCGTCAAGGTACTCAAAATCCGGAATTTCAACCGAATCAAAGAGAAGGTTTCCTCCTACAGCGAAGTTTTCTATTATCCCGCTTTCGTTGAAGTTGAATGTGGTAAAGTTTCCACAGGCACAATTTCCCTGCCGCATGAAATACATCCCACTGCCCCTACCGGTTCTCATTGCCTGAGTGGCCTGCTGACGCATCAAGAGCCTTTCCCTCGGGTCAAGGGTCGTATTCAGCTGTTGCATGTTCATTACCATGTAACTGGCAATTTCCTGCCCTGAGACCCCATACCGCTCTTCAATCTCCAGAACCGTAAGCTGCGTGTCCATATCTTCCGGAAGCTCAAGGTCAGAGATCGCATTTTCAACCTGGACCCCGAAGGTGTCTGATACTTCTTCAAAGGTCATTGACCCTAACCCATCAAACCTGCTGTCATACTGCGCAAAACCGTAGCCCTGCATCATTCCGGAACCCATCCCCGCCCCTGGACCGCCCCCCGGTCCCATCTGGGCATGTGTCGGTAACGCGACAAGTACGGCAACCAAAAAAGCACATAACAATGATACATCCAGACGTTTAATCCTCATTTTCCAATCCCCCTGACGTAAGTAAATAGTAATTGCCTGAAATCCAGAAACTACCCCGGCAAAAAAATACCTTGTATATGATGATTCAACACATATTATAATTGTTTTTTCATGTCTTCCCTCGTGTCTCTGTCTGAAATATAAAATATATTCATTGGTCATCGGTAAAGGAATATTCGTTTCTTAGGCTATCGATTTCACATCAGAAGTCTGCCTCAAATATAGCCATGTTTACCGAAAATCGATACTCTGCTCCATCTCCAGCTCTGATAAAATTTTGAACATCTATTGTGGAAATGAATGCAATTTAAATGCAATTTAAATGCAATTTATCATGATTCCTCACTTAACCGAAGACGCATGAAAATATATTAGAGAAGCATATATCCCCCTTAAAAAGAGCTTCACATCTCATCTTTCCGGTAATTTACAAAAACTTTATATCGGAGAACTGAGCGTTGGAGATTCATATTTAATCTTACTTCCTGTGTTTAATCTCCGTAATCAGATCGTAAATTACCGGATATATTATAAAGATTGAAATTATATGAAAACTGAGATAGATAGATAGATCAAACCGAAAAGTTAACTTATAAAAGTGCTTTTTAAAAGTACTGCAAAGAATTTCATTCAGGCTCCGAAGTATATTCGGGATAAATAACCGGAGAAACAGGCAGTCATTAAAAGTGTTAAGTCTCAGTAAAAAAAGAAAAAATGTTAAATCGTTGTAAGTTAATTTACTCTGTACTCCGGAATTAAGGAATAGCTTAAATAATGCTTTTAACTATTGAGCGTATTCACAATTCACTGGAGAAACAGCATACTGAAAACCGCAACCTGTTGGTTGTAACTGGTGGAAAGGACTTGATGGCCGTTTCATCTGTGGAAAAGATTTCCCACGGCAATATATCTTAGAAATCTGATCAAAACAAAGAGGATGACATTCATGGACTTTGAAAAATTGAGACACGGGACCGAACTTATCAAGAGGGGCTTTGCTAGGATGCAGAAGGGGGGTGTGATCATGGATGTGACAACTCCGGAACAGGCCAGGATCGCAGAAGAAGCCGGAGCAGTTGCTGTTATGGCCCTTCAGGCTGTCCCTGCAGATATCAGAAAAGAGGGCGGAGTTGCCCGTATGGCAGATCCCGAGATCGTCCAGCAAATCATTGATACGGTTACTATCCCTGTAATGGCAAAGGCAAGGATCGGGCACTTCGTCGAAGCTGAAATCATGGAAGCACTCGGCGTTGACATGGTAGATGAATCCGAAGTCCTTACCCCCGCCGATCCTTTCTATCACATAGACAAGACACAGTTTACAGTGCCTTTTGTCTGCGGAGCCAGGAACCTCGGAGAAGCTCTCCGCAGGATCAACGAAGGGGCAGCCATGATCCGGACGAAAGGAGAAGCAGGAACAGGAGACGTCAGCCAGGCAGTAAAGCACATGAAGCAGATTCAGGGCGAAATCCGTGCCCTTGCAGGCAAAACAAAAGAAGAACTGATAATGGTTGCCAGGGAAATCGAAGCTCCTATCGAACTTGTAATGGAAACCGCTAAAATGCAGCGCCTGATTGTAGTAAACTTTGCAGCTGGCGGAGTTGCAACCCCTGCTGATGCAGCTCTTATGATGCGCCTTGGTGCAGACGGAGTTTTTGTAGGCTCAGGAATTTTCAAAGCCGAAAACCCTGAAAAGATGGCAAAAGCAATCGTTGAAGCCGTAAATAACTACGACAACCCTGCAAAACTTGCCGAGATTTCAAAAGGCATAGGCGCCGGAATGAAAGGCATCAGCGTAGACACGATCCCTGTCGAGGAAGCTCTTCAGGAACGCGGCTGGTAAAAACCACAATCCCGAGTTGCGCCACCCGAATTGCGATTCGGGATCACAGGAAATCGGAGATTTCCTGGGAGTTGCACTGCAAGTGCAACAGCACGCAGTCCTTTTCGCTTCGCTCAAGAGGACTAATTTACGGATATAATAATTAGCTTCTTTCAAGAGGCTAAAATTCAATTTTTTAAAAACAGATTTATTCTTGCAGGTTTGTAAGAATAAAATTTATTTAATTTTTTACATTTTTTGATCAACAAATAAAGGATTAATTTTGGAAAATGGTGTTTTTAATGAAAATAGGTGTAATCGCTATTCAGGGAGCGGTTTCTGAGCATGTTGATGCTTTGAAGAGAGCCCTTGCAGAGAGAGGGGTTGAAGCTGAGGTAGTTGCGATAAAGCATAAGGGAATTGTGCCGGAGTGCAGCGGGATTGTGATTCCTGGCGGGGAGAGTACGACGCTTTGCAGGCTGCTTGCCCGTGAGGGGATTGCAGAGGAGATTAAGGAGGCGGCTGCAAGGGGAATTCCGATTCTCGGGACCTGTGCAGGGCTGATTGTGCTTGCAAAGGAAGGGAATGAGCAGGTGGCAAAGACCAGCCAGGAACTGCTTGGGATTATGGATACGAAAGTCAACAGGAACGCTTTTGGGAGGCAGAGAGATTCTTTTGAGGCGGAGCTTGATGTGGCTATTCTTGACTCTCCTTTTACCGGCGTGTTTATCCGGGCTCCCGGAATCGTGAGCTGCGGGCCTTGTGTGCGCGTACTTTCAAGGCTTGAAGGCATGATTATTGCTGCAGAGGAGGGAAATGTGCTGGCACTTGCATTCCACCCAGAACTAACCGACGACCTGCGCATTCACCAATATTTCCTAAATAAGATTTTGAACTGTTAAGAGTTACAGGGGTCAGGTTAATGGGTTTATCCTGTAGCTGACCATGATTTTTTTCATTTGTTTCTTTGGCATTAAAGTACGTGATTATTTGTTTTTCACGTACTCTCTCCTTCCTTTTTTGATTTGTGGTTTTTATAAAAATCATATAATATTCTTTTCATTTTATATCTCATGATTAAGCAATTTTGAATAATCTTGCCTTATCTACGATATCACCTATCAAAGAAAATATCTGTTCCATCGTATTGTCAGTTTCAGGAGTAATATATTTCTTCAACAGGTTTACATTCTTAGTGAATATTTCTTTTTAGGGTCCTCTAAAAATCATCAATTTTTTAAGGGTTACTTAACCTTTTTTAGTAGCTTAAGTATAATAGTGCTTCCCCGATTAAAGTACATATAAAAAACATTTTATTTTTTATTTGAGAAATTATAAACCCTTAACTTCAGATTCAAAACCTTATTGCCCCCTATTTTAAACAACAATCTGAATCTAACAAAAAACGAGTCAAAAGCAGTAATTAAAATTAATTTTAGCTTGATTGAATATAAATGGTTAATTTGCCTCATTTTGAGCTTTAAAAGCTTAATAACGGTTATTTTTACAAAAAATACTTAGATATTGCCTCCACACATAAGAAGTGAATATAAACTACCCGCAAGAAAATAGCGAAGGGTCAAATATTTAAAGTGGTTTGGATAATTTCTACACTGTAAACCTAAATTTGATAGGATATTGTCAACAGTTCAAAATGATTAATATTAAAGAAATTCACAAACTATACTGATAATCAATAACGGTAAGATATAAAAAGGATTAGTATGTTTACCTGACGAAAGTGGGTTTTATTCTTGAAGGCGGACTTTTTGCAAACTATTCCCAGTCATCAGTTAGACGGAAAAGCGGTCTCATACTGGCGCTGGTCGGGACTGCTCGGCTCGGTTTTGTATTGGCTGGTACCTCTGGCTTATTATGGTGCCATGAGGCTCTGGAACTGGCCTGGCTGGATTCTATCTATTATTATAGTTTTGGTACTGCTTATAACTTTACTGGATATCACGGTGATTCCGAATATTCTATGGAAAACGTGGCGTTACGATGTTTCTGAACACCAGATTGATCTTTATCATGGTATGTTTATTAAATACCGTACTTTAATTCCCATGGTACGCATCCAGCATGTTGATACTGTACAGGGACCATTAATGCGTCATTTTGGGATTTCTACGGTAACTGTATCAACTGCAGCGGATGAGTATGAAATACCTGCACTTGCAGATGATGTAGCCGCTGAACTACGAGAAAAGATTTCAGTATTAGCCCGGGTAGTGGATGAAGATGTATGAACCACAACGCCTGCATCCAGCAGCAATACTGGAGTTTTTGATAGGTAATATTTATAAACGGATTCAATCTTTACTGCCACTTATTATTCTGGTATTTGGGCAAAACGAAATTCGCAGGTGGTTTTTTTTTGTATTGCCTGTAATACTGCTGCTGTATGTGTTATATATAATAGTTTACTGGCTGCGTTATGTATATTATATTCAGGATGATGAACTGCATCTGGAATTCGGTATATTCGTTAAGAAAAAACGATTCATTAGTTTTGGACGAGTTCAAGCAGTTCAGGTATCTGCCGGAATAATTCAGCGCATATTCGGTCTGGTGAAACTGCAGGTAGAAACAGCCGGCGGGGGGGACAAAGCCGAACTGGTCCTGCCTGCTATTTCCAAGAAAAGGGCAGAAGAGCTCCGGTATATTCTGGAAAGTAAACGACCCATACCGGCCCAAAAATACCGGGAAACAGAAGATCGACATACAGGAGAAATTTTCCGGCTCTCAACCCGTGATTTGTTCATTCTGTCCAGCACCTCCAACAGCATTGGGGTGGTACTGGTAGGTTTATTTGTGATATTCTCGCAACTGGAAGAGATCTTTCCCGATCTCAACATATGGAATATTATAGGGGATTATGTAAATGAGATTGCTGGCAAAACAATAACTACTATTATACTTGTTGTTTTAGTCATATTTTTACTTGCCTGGGTTCTGTCACTGTTAGGGAATTTTATTAAATTTGGCGGCTTTGAACTCATACGTATGGATAATAATATAAAAATTAATCGCGGTCTCATGGAAAAAAAGCAGCTCACCATACCAATTAAAAAAATCCAGGCTGTACGCGTAGTAGAAAACGTTCTGCGTCAACCGTTTGGAATGGTTAGTATTCAGGTAGTCAGTATCAGCAATGCCGGAGAAAAAGGCGAATCTAGTGTTCTTTTTCCGATAATTCCTCATAGACAGGTAAAGGAATTGTTAGAACAGGTCCTGCCTGAGTTTGCTGTCCCCCTTGAAACCAAACAGCTTCCTATCCGTTCACGGATAAGGTATATTTTAATAAATCTTATACCGGCATTTCTTGTAACTATATTAGCAATGTTCTTCATACCTTATGGCTGGTTCTCACTCCTGCTGTGGCCTCTGGCAGTTTGGCTGGGCTTTATTCAATATCAGGATGCAGGCTTTAATATACAGAATAATAAACTGCTTATCAGTTCAAGGACCCTGGGTAAGGTTACTACTATAGTTCCCAGGCAGAGAATACAGTCTCTAGCTGTTTCTAACACCTATTTTCAAATAAAACGTAAACTGACTACATTGCATGTAGCGATTGCCTCCGGCAGCATTACTGCCAGTAAAAAATTGGTCGGTATGGATAAGGAACAAAGTGCAATGATCAGCAGGTGGTATTCTGATTTTGGTGGATACATATAAATCTGATACTCCCTAATATCCAGGCGACGTTGTATAAAAAATAATATAGTATATAAATATAGCATATAAATATTGGGAAACGTGGCCCAAAACAAAAATTCACTGACGTTTTTGTCCCAATGACGCCTGTTGGAATCCCTTGTACGCATCCCCAAGGACAAATTATTCAGATAAACTTGCAGACTTGCCTTTTCCTTTTACTCATTCTGAAATTACAGGAAGTTTATAATATATTTGGAAGAGAAGAAGTTTTGCCGATAGAAACAGGATAAACTAAGGAAGCAAAATCAGCGTCTTTTCAATTTTTTCTGGTTTTTCTTCAATTTCAAAAATAATCATAAAATTTCATCCGAATTTGAGTAAACCAATCTCCTCTCTTTGGAAAAGGAGATCCATTCAGACAGATGCTTATAAATATATTCCAATGATAATTTAATTTTAGTGGGAATTCAGACCTTTTAAAATAAATTTTTGTTTTCATTCACTTCAAATGGCTTTATTTTTTACGAATTTCAGAACAGTGTTCTTCTTTTGCACCTATATCCGATAACCAATTTCTTATAGAGCCGATCCCAAAACTTAAAATTTGCTTCTCTGAATCCAGTATTCCGAGTAATCAATCGAGTTTCAGATCACGAAAAACCATTCTAAAAATTTAATGATTTGAGAATAAAATTGGTTTTGGGATGAGCTCATATATTTGTCGCTCTTTAATTGTTTATAATCAATATATCTCCAACTCCTTACCTTACTATATATTTAATAGTAGAGTAAGAGTATATTATTCCAACAAAAACAGATCTAACGAAGGGGTGAATTGAATGGTCAAATTGAGCAGCGAAATGGTAGAAGATTTTGCAAAAATGAAGGTTTTTCCCTTTGCAACTGCCTCCGGAAACGGAGACCCGAACGTAATACCAATCGGCTTTTGTAAGCTCCAGGAAGACAGAGAAACTATCTGGATTGCAGACAACTACTTTTATAAGACCCGCCAGAACCTTGAAGAAAACCCGAGGGGTGCGATTTACGTATGGGGCCCTGAGGTTAAGGGGTGTTACCAGATAAAAGGGGACTTTGAGATAAAGACCGGAGGGGAAGACTACGAGAAGATGCATAAGATGGTCAAGAGTATGGGAGACAGGTTCCCTGCAAAAGCCCTTGCCGTCATGAAAATCACGGAAGTTTATGAGTGCAAATCCGGAGCAGGAGCCGGAAAGCAGCTCCTATGAAGTTTCTCAGAATAGTTTATAACATTTACTATTTTATCCTGACATCGAGGATGGATAAACGTCCTCACAAATTCTTCTTTTTTAAGAAATATTCCTGGAAAAATGTATCATTATGCCTTTTTCCGGACATTTTTTAGTTTCGTAGCAATATTTAATAAGAAGTATAACATTGATTGTTCGATACTTATTACAGAAACTATATATGCTTGGACTTCTTACCCACTTTCGGGTGACACTATGAGAACCTGGAAAGTATGTGTATTATGCATAATTATAGGGCTACTAGCTGTTCCTGCAGTTTTGGCCGAAGAGGAATGCGCGGTTAACTCTGACACGGAAGACGCTCTGGCTTCTACCGTAAAAGATTACATTGTTAGCCCCTGGACAGAAAATTCTCTTAGTACTGAAAATTCGATTATCTCTCTACGATCAACCCAGTACATAAGCCAGGGGCAGACTATACCTCATAATGTAAACGTAGGCTCAGGAGTAGATTATCTTGAAGTAGATTTGAATTGGGGAGATACAAGTGATTCTCTGACTCTTAGCATTTACACCCCGTCAGGAAGCAAAATCGGAACTTACCGGGATAACTATGACGGAAGTGTGAACGGCCGGATACGCCTTAATATAGATCCCTCACAGGGATATGTGGTACAGGGAACATGGATGTTCAAAGTCTACGGAGAATCGGTTAGTGGTACTGAAGATTACACGTTTAATGTTGCGCAGCATTAATTGCAGGAGAATCGATTTCCTTCTCTTTTTTTCTTTATATTTAATAATGGCAGCCGGAGCTACGGAATATATCGTAAGCCCAGCACCAGGTGATGAATTTGGAGTATCCGTAGCCGGAGAGGATGTACAGATATTAGAAGATACCGTAATACCCTACTGGCAGTTCCTGCTCTGGCTGGCTATCATGCAGATCTTGTCGGTAATAGATATACTGCTGTTCTCTACAAAGCTTATTTTCGCAATACTCGGATTTCGATTGGTAGACCATTCAAACGCTGTTGGGGTTATGAAGAGAAAGAATATATATGCCTTTATAAAAGCCAATCCAGGGATCTGTGTTAGTAAGATTGCAAATTGTATGGATCTGAACCGAGGGACTCTGCGCCATCATCTCAAGATTCTAGAAACGAAAAACATGATCGAAGCTCACATTGATCGCGGAAAAGTCCTATACTTCCAGAATAATTCCACATACGGTGAAAATGAAAAGCTGGTTATCTCAGTCCTTCAAAATGAGATTACCCGAAAGATAATTTCGAAAATATTAAAGGAAGAATGCAACACCAATGGGGATCTTGCCCTTACAACAGGAATTTCCAAAAGTACAATTAGCTGGTATATGAAACAATTAAAGGAGTCAGATCTTATTGAAGAAAATAAGATGGGAAAGAGTATAATATACAATATAAATCCTGTTTATCGGGATTCAATCGAAAAAACGTACATGAAATTCTTTGAATAACGGGCTCAAATAAATGAAAGTACTTTGAATTCTATCTTTTTTTGCTTAAACCCCATTATTCTCCTGAAATTATATTATGAGCTTTCCCACAAAATGGGACCTAATTTTTATTCCTACAATTTAGTGTCCTTTTGCCTCATTTTCTAAAGAATTATATCTCAGACATAAAAAGATCAAAATACCTTCATATAGCACGGTTTTTCACATTCGTATATGACTTATATCCAGGGCGTCAAGCAACTCGTTATATTAAGTAACATTGCAGAAAAATGAAATCATAAATTAAGCATCACCTTGATAGTTCAATAATCGGGCTAAAACCTTTGTGGTTTATATAATGAGAGATTGTAGTAATTTATGGAGTTCAAGATTTCTCGGAAGGATCCATTTGAACTCCATATGCCCGGAGGCAGGTTATTCTAGCCTCACAAATACTTAAGGCTTGTTAATCTTGCCTCGGGAGCAAAATCGCGAGGTAAAATGAAGGGATAAAGAAAAGCATAAAATCAACAATTGTTGTGCTGTTGGTACTGGGAACCTTCACAGGTCTGGCTGCAGCAATAACTGACAGATATATGGAAGAATCAGGGATGTAACTGGCACTAGGAGCAGCGCTGTTTGGATAAATTGTCCTTCTGGAACCTCTGACGTATACCATGCAAACATCAATCCTGGAAGCGATGTAGATTGGTACAAATCCAATATAGCTTATAGTAACAGTATAGACATGCTGATAAATGGCACTGTATATCTTGATTATGTATCCGGACAGGCGGAAAACTCAGACGGATCCCTGATAACAAGAACTAGTGCCATGGCAATTTAATTACTAGGCTTTAATGCTTAGACAATACATCATCCGTAGTCCCTTTATTAATTCCGAGGACACAAAACTAAATTTTCTAGACACTAGTCTAAGATATGGTTCAGCTGGAACAGGTTTTGTTACATATTCTCCCGTCTATTTTAAACTTAAGAATGATTATTCACGGGTGCACTCAGATTACCAATTTTTCGTACAGAGATCTTAAACTTCCCCCTCTGTTCTATTTTTTTAAAATAGATGTGAAGTGTTGATAAATAAAAAAATCTACATTTGCAAGGGATTGTATGCTAAGACTACTGAAAATAAGCTTGTTTTTAATCTTGCTAATCTCAAGTATATCCACGGGTTTTGCAGCTTCATCCGAAAACCTCAGCATGAGCATTGAAGAGACCACATATATATCACAAATAGTGAACCCTTATTTTGACGGCCTTGTAGAATCTTCTGGAACCAATCTCAAAGAGCAACCTATAATTAGCGGTTCATGGAGTCCGGATAGCAGCCGATTGGTGGTAGAAGCATCTATAAACTCTCAGTATGGAGCTACTCTTCATTCAATTTATATCATGAACGCAGACGGAAGTGGAATTCGGGAACTTGTATCAACTCCAGGTAACACGAAAGAGAAATCCCTGAGCTTGCACATCCTGGAAAACCCCAATACACAGGAAACAACCTGGAGTCCGGATGGAAATCGTATCGGAATTTTTGCAAATATTAATACGGTAAGGGACTTTTATGTAACTGCCGATCCGGATAAAACACTAATCAAAACTGCAGGTGAATGTAATTATACAACAGTTGACGAATTAATGGAAAATATTCTGGACATTGAATGGCAAACTAATTTTATGTGGAATCCAGAAGGCACAAAGGCCCTTATAATAATGGATCAGAACCCTCTAAATTATCAATTATATTTACTTGACCCGGATGGCTATGTGCTCCAGCAGCTTACAGATACATCCAATCGTGTAGAGACTGCGCTGTGGAGCAATGATGGCAAAAAAATAGCATATAGTGTTACTGGCAGGACTGAAGACGAGGAAACAGGCCTCTGGATAATAAATGAAAATGGGACAGAGAATAATAGACTTGTTGATAAAGGAATACTGATTGCCTGGAGCCCTGATGACAGCAGAATATTCTATGTTGATGAAAATTTTGGTCTCTATTCAATTAAAATTGATGGAACCGATGAAGTTCAGCTTTCAACAAGTTTTGTGAGAAATGAAGATGTTTTTAGTTTCAGCCCGGATGGAAAAAGTCTTATTTTCAGTACCGTAAACGATGACAGAGTCACTATATTTCAGACAGACTCGATAGGAAAAAATGCAAAAGTGCTTGAAGAGTTTACAGGATATATTGTTTTCAAGCCCAGATGGAGCCCGAAAGGAGATAAAATAGCTTATGCACAGGAAGATAACCTTTATACGATTAACCCTGATGGAAGCGAAAAAAGCCTTATCGCATCCGCAATAACCGACTATGAATGGCATCCTTCAGGAGATTTTATCAGTTTTATTTCATCAGATTCTGTTTTTGTTGCCAGCCCGGACGGATCAACAAAAATACAGCTTACTGAAAATGGTAATAATTATAGGTTTCTGGAAGATAGGTATCTGAGGGGCTGGAGTCCTGATGGAAGCAGACTGCTCGTTCGAAACGAGTTCACAGATTTATCCATAATAAAACTCGAAGGATATGAAGACCCTCTCTCAATTGATCTCCTGACGCCTGCAGAAGGAGAAAACTGCGAACTAAGAGTTCGCTGCATGTCGGAACCTATTGCAGATGCCTTGCTGACCCTTAATGAAAAAGAAATAGGTTTTACCAATAGTTCAGGTTTCCTGAACTACAGTTGTCCTGATGCAGGCAGATCTGTGATAAATGCCAGTAAAACAGGATACAGTCCAGCAAGTAAAGTTCTTGTCGTGGAAGAATCCTCCTCCGCATCTCAGGTAACATCTGCAGATTTGGAGTTATCCTCTGATGCTGGAAATGAGGACAATTCAAAATCTGAATACAAGCTTCCGGGATTCAGAGGAACTACTTTAATCTTGCTCCTTCTTTTATTCATCCGAAGGAGGAATTCTCTGTGAAGGCAGACGTGAAAAATATTGAAGTCATTGCTCAGAAAGAATTTGCAGACCGCCTGTACAGCCCTAGTTTCAAGATGCTTCTTGGGATTTTCACATTGATTCTTCTTTCAATGAGTATTGAATATGGAATAAACGGATATAACATCTTTGAATTTGGCTTTCTTGATATTGCTCAGGTAATAACACTTTTTATCCCCATTCTCGGCCTTGCGCTTGGCTTTGACTCGGTTGTTAGGGAAAAAAATTCGAAATCGTTGAATACATTACTGACACATCCTGTTTTTCGGGACAATATCATAAGTGGTAAAATCATAGGAGGTCTTGGAGCTCTTATTTTTGTAGTTTTTATTTCGGTCATCGCTTCAATAGGTATACTTCTGATATTAACGGGGATAGATGTTGGCTTTTCTGAACTGAACCGGATACTCATCTTTTCACTGCTCACTTTTTTGTACCTTTCAGGTTTTTTTGCCTTCAGCCTGTTAATGTCAATTATTTCGAAGAGTTCAGAAAGCTCTTTTATTTCCGGGCTTATAGTTTGGATAAATCTGGTTTTGATCTTCGGGGCTATAGTTACTGCTGCCTCATCCATCATTACCGGGGAATTGATAGTCGATCTTGGACACAATGAAGAGGCTATGAGCATGAGCGAAGACTTACAAAAACTTTCTCCTGCAAGTTATTATGCTGAAGCTGTAACCGGAGTCCGTGTAAGTTATGGAAGCTTTGGAATTTCTTCAGGTAAAGATACTAATGGAATTTTTGATACCAGATTCGGAATTGGAACCTGGCTTGCGGATTACTGGACAAATCTGGTTGTACTGACAGCCATACCTGTACTGATTTTTATACTTTCGTATATGGTATTTCTCAGAAGGGATATAGGAGGGGAGAAGGGATGAATTGTGATTTCGAAAAAGCTCTGATTATTGCCAAAAAAGAGTTTGCAGACAGGCTCTGGAGCCCTATTTTTGTGTCTTTACTCGGAACTTTAATACTGGCAATATTTGCAGTCACCTATAGAGAAATCCTTCAGACAGAATTCTATAGCCAGTTAGGAGAGATACCTGCACCTCTATCAGCAGTTCTGGAAGGGTTTTATAATACCTCATTGATGATGACCTGGTTCAGCCCACTTGTAGGTATCGCTTTAAGTTTTGATAGTGTGATAAAGGAAAGAAAGTCGGCATCTTTGAACGTTTTGTTAACACATCCCGTATTCAGGGACACGATAATTCTTGGGAAAATGCTTGGATCTGTACTTCTTCTTCTGGTGGTTATGCTGGTCTCAAGCGGAATTTCCTTAGGAACAATTATTCTCCTTCTGGGAACAAAAGTAAGCGTAATGGAATTAAGCCGAATTGCGGTCTGGTTCATTCTTACTTTCCTTTATGCTCTGGCGTTTCTTGGTATAGGGCTTGTTTGTTCTATCTTTATTCGAGAAGCAACGGACTCAGTTGTCTATAATATTGTTATCTGGTTAACTCTTTGTATTATGTTTACCTGGATACTCACTTTTATCCGTTATTCTCTTGAACCTATAGTAAGTGCTGGGTTTGATATAACCAGCAGTCTTTCTGCTTTGTCCCCAATGCACCACTATGCAGAACTAAGCACTGGAAGGGCAAACCTTGGCTGGGGGGCAGGAGGAGAAAGGGAAAATATAAGTGGGATTCTGGATATTCGTTTTACTCTGGCTCAGTGGTTAAAAGAATTCTGGACAAATCTTGTAGTCCTGTCCATAGCTCCTCTAATCCTTCTGATAGTTGCATATCTGAAATTCTTGAGGGAGGATATAAGTGCTTGATGTGAGGGAAATGAGTTTTTTGTCTTTTAACTGAGTTCTTTGTCTTGGAATGAAAGTGCTTTCAAGTACTTTCATTTTTTGTGCCTGCTATTTGGAAAAATTTCATGTGCGTTTTTTTGTGTGGAACTCTTACAACACAGGTTCGTCCTTAAATTAAGCTACGTAATCTGCTGTAAACGGCAAAGAACCTAAAAAAATATTTGTTTGTGTTTGAAACCATAGATTTTATCTCTTTATCGGTTAGTATTTCATGCTCTGAATTTTCTCCTTCAGTACGTTATGTCCTTTTTCAAAAACGCAAGTATGGAGCCTATAAGCAAGATGAATGGCAGCACAAAAAGATACGCCAGGTTGGGCCAGAATTGCCCTGCCCAGGCTCCAAGTGTGTAGCGTGTGTCAAATATCCCTCCTATTCCTGAAGTATGTCCTGTGTCAGCATCCTTGATTCCTATAGCAGTCGTAGTATACTGATAATCAGGAAGGAAATTCTTGAAAATCTGAGTCTGAGCCTGCGCTGAATGACTATCTCCAGATAAAATAAGACTTACAGTAAAGAGCAGATCGGTAATTAATATTGTTATTACAAGCCAGAAAATGATGTTGAACAGAAGAGAATTATTTGATTTTTTTGATATTGTCGAGATCATTATGGAAATTGCAAGGAAGAATAAGGCATAAAAGAAAGTCAGAAGTACGAATATCTCAATTCTTGTGATTTGCTGCATCGTAACCGGAACTCCTGAAATTATTAGCATGATTCCGGTTGCCAGATTGATGGAAAAGAAAAGCACCAGTAGAATACATAAGCCAGATCCAAGGATTTTGCCAAAAATTATATTATCCCTGAATACGGGATGTGTCAATAAAACATTCATAGAACTTGATTTTATTTCTTTGACAATTGCATCAAAACCCAATACTATTCCTATAATAGGTGCAAAACGACCTACAACCTGTACAATTCCTTCAAACCCTCTCATCAAATCAGGATTGCCAAGAACATTCAAAGTATATTCGACTTCCATGCCTTGTAAACACGAATAAGCAAGGATGACCAGCGTAAAAGTTGCCGTAAAAGAAAGGAATACAGGACTTTTCAAATGGTCAGCAAACTCTTTTTGTGCTATGACTTTGACGTTGGAGAAATTTTCCATACTGTTCCCTCTTTAAATATCATCTCTTAAAAATGAAATATATGCAGCTGCCAGAAATAGAAAAGGGAGAATTAACAAAATTATCGCATTTTGCCAGTAATATCCAGTTAGATAGGACATAGAATATCGAGTATCAAGAAACCCATTTATATCTGCCATAACATGAAACCCGAATAAACTCAAATCCAGTTTTCCAACAGTCACTTCAGCAAAATGATGTAAAGGTGAAATATTGTAAATTGCAGCTGTAGTCGAAACATATTCTTTTGTCATATCAAACAGCGATTGACCTGACACGAGAGACGCAAGTGTCATGATTGTAGGTCCTAAGGCGACACACATGTTGATCCAGACAAGGACTCCAAAGGTGAGGGATTCTATTTCTGTTTTACACCAGACTGAAGTGAAAAGTCCAAACGCTGTAAAAACTAAAAGATAAAGAAAAGTAAATATCCCGAAGATTAGCAGGCGCAAAAGGGAATCAAATGCAGCAATTTTTCCTGAAATAATAAAATCTGAAGCTGCAACTAATATTAAGGACAAAAATACCACAAGAGCAAGAGTCATTGAAATTCCGAGAAATTTGCCTGTAATAATATTATCCCTGAAAACCGGATGTGTCAATAAAACATTGAGACTTTTACTATTTTTTTCTTTAATAATTCCATCATACCCAAGAGCTATGCCTATTAACGGGAAAAATACCCCGATTGCTTGGACAACTTGCACAAAATTCTCACCACTTTCATTACTTCGCATATATATAAAAACTGTGCACATGAAAATGGTAATCAGTATAAAAAAACTAGGTTCATACAGTTTGTCCGAGAATTCTTTTTGTGCCAGTGTTAAAACACAGTTTTTGTTCATTGTATCACAACTTCCAGTTTTTATGTATTAGCCAGACTCCTAATATACAGACAAAAAGGTGTAAGAATATAAAAGAAGGAGATTGTTTGTTTGTGTTTTCAGGCTCCGTAACCTGTGATGAATTTGAAAACTGTGGGGCGTTTGTAGAGTTGGATTCATCAGTTTTAGTTTCATCAATGGTACTGGGCTCTTTGCTCCCGAGAATTTCCTTTACAGGCATATTTTTCCAGATGGGATAAGAATTTTCGGAGTTCAATTCGACCAGAGAATTCTCTCCATAATTCCAATCGCTATCTGAAGTAAACACTATAGATCCAATTGTGAGCTGTTCTCCATCAGGGTTCCACTCTCTAAACATGTCGTGTCTACCTTTTATTATAGGCGTTACCCGAGTGAGATTAGATCCATTAGAGTTAACAAGGAATAATGGAGCAGCAATACTTTGAAGTTTTGAAGGGCCGGGCTCATTTTCAATGAGCTTTCCGCTATCAGGATAAAGGGCAGATGTGAAGACTATGATATTTCCAGATGGACTTATCGAAAATTGTTTAGCCTTATATAGAGGGCTCCAGAATAAATCCCAGAAATAAGAAGATGTAAGTCCGAAATTAGTGATAAAGGTTAGGTTGGTCTCATCAATGTCAATTGAATATAGTTTATTTTTATTTTCAACGAATAGTATTTTCTTTCCATCTGAGAACCACTGGGGTTTGCTAGCATTGCCTTTATACAAAAGACGCTTATTATTTTCGTCTCCCTCTACAATATACAGATTTCCATCATTATTTACCAGCAAAAGAGAACCGTTTGGTTGCCAGAATTCTTTTGTCAAGATCTCTGTGTCTTTTCCATCGTAAGAAGAAATATTTCCTTTTAAATTCGAACCATCTGTATTAGAGATATAAGTCTGTAAATCGAAACTACCTGGTAACCCTGAAATTAAGAGTATTTTTTTTCTGTCAGGACTGAGTGAAAATTCCCAATATTTTTCATTATTGTTTTTAGGCTGGAAAGTTTGAATTAAAACACCATTCTCATTAATTAGCTCCACATTTCCGTCATCCATAACAATAAAGATTTTTTCAGAGTCATACCAGACCGGCTGTGGGTACGTAGCCGAAGAGAGTTCATGGGCGTTTGTTCCATCTCTATTTGCGATGTATACTCCAGTAGAAGCGTTTCCGGGTTTTTGCCATTCAAATGTAATTTTACTGGAATCGGAATTCCAGTTAAGATTTCTTTGACGACCAATATTTCCAATATCCTTCATTACGCTTTGAAGATCGGTAAAGTTAGTTCCTACACCCCTCAAATCTGTACCGTCTGGATTACAAATAACAAAGCAACTACCTGAGTCTCTCGGCCCGGCAAACTTTGAAACTCCAAAATAGATCTTGTCTCCAGATGGGACCCAGTTTGCTTCCAATATGCCGTTTGTATCTGACTCTTCAATTCCATAGTTGATCTCCCCAAAAGTATGAGAATTCATATCTAACAGATAATGTTTAACAATATTTTTTGAAGGAGGAACCCACTTGGAACAGGTTACAAGCAAATATTGTCCATCAGGACTCCAGTCTGTTGAAGTTATTACAAATCCTTCTTCTAACTGAAGAATTTTTTCAAGCGATGTAACGTTAAGATTTGGATCTTCTGATACTGGGTTTGCTAATGTTATATTTGTAGCAAATAATATCAAAAAAAGAATTAACATATTCTTTAACATTTGAATTCCCATCCTGAATTTTGAAAGTTAGATTTATTACAATCTAAAAAAATTAGTTCTTCTGGTTTTGGCACCAGAATGAAAGGATATTTTTGCTGTGCCACTTAACCGAGAGTTGTTTTCATAAGAGTTTCTTCTTCAGTACGTTATGTCCTTTTTCAAAAACGCAAGTATGGAGCCTATAAGCAAGATGAAAGGCAGCACAAAAAGATATGCTAAGTTTGGCCAGAACTGCCCTGCCCAGGCTCCAAGTGTGTAGCGTGTGTCAAATATCCCTCCGATTCCGGAAGTCATTCCTGTATCAGTACTCTTGACTCCCACGGCAGTTGCAGTAAAATGATAATCAGGTAAGAAGTTCTTTAATGCCTGAGTCTGGTCATTTGCTATATTTAGATTTTCAGAAAAGGCATAACTTACAGTAAATATTAGCTTGGCAAGCAATACTGTTATGATAAGCCAGAAAATAAGGTTGAACATAAGTGAATTATTTGATTTTTTTGATATTGTTGAGATCATAATAGATATTGCGAGGAATATTAAAGCATAGAAAAAAGTCAGAAATACAAACATTTCAATCCTTATGATTTGCTGCATCGTAACAGGAAGACCAGAAGCCATGAGCATAACTCCTGTTGCCAGATTTATGGAAAAGAAAAGCACCAGTAGAATACATAAGCCTGATCCAAGGATTTTACCAAGAATTATATTGTCTCTAAACACAGGATGTGTCAATAAAACATTCATGGAACTTGATTTTATTTCTTTGACAATTGCATCAAAACCCAGTACAATACCCATAACTGGAGCAAAACGGCTGACAACCTCTGCGACTCCTTCAAATCCTCTCATAAAATCAGGACTGCCAAGAACATTTACAGTATATTCGACTTCTGTTCCCTGTACATACGACCAGGCAAGGACAACCAGCATGAAAGTGGTCGTAAATAAAAGGAATACAGGACTTTTCAGATGATCAGCAAACTCTTTTTGGGCTATTACTTTGACATTTGAGATATTTTCCACGTTATTTCCTCCTTAAATATCATCTCTCAAAAGTGAAATGTATGAGGCTGCCAGAAACAGAAGCGGAAGAATTAGTAAAATCATCACGTTTTGCCAGTAATATCCAAGCAGGTAAGATAGTGAATAGCCGGTATCCAGAAATCCATGTACATCATTCTGAACATTGAACCCTCCATAAAAACTCAAATCCTGGGCTCCAACGGTTACCTCAGCAAAATGATGCAAAGGCGATATATTGTAAAATGAGGATGCTGTAGAAGCAAATTCTTTTGTCATATCAAACAGTGTTTGACCTGATGCGAAAGACGCCAGCATTATTATAGTGGGGCCAAGGGCGAAACACATATTGATCCAGACAAAAACTCCAAAGGTAAGGGACTCAATTTCGGTTTTACACCAGACTGAAGTAAAAAGCCCAAATGCGGCAAAAAGTAAAAGATAAAGAAAGGTAAATATCCCGAAAATAAACAGCCGCAAGAGGGAATCAAACTCAGCAATTTTTCCGGAAATAATAAAGTCTGAAGCTGCAATTATTACGAGGGATAAAAATACTACCAGAGCAAGAGTTATTGAAATCCCCAGGAATTTACCTGTAATAATATTATCCCTGAAAACCGGTTGTGTCAATAAAACATTGAGGCTTTTGCTATTTTTTTCTTTAATGATCCCGTCATATCCAAGGGCTATGCCTATTAACGGAAAAAATACTGCAATCACCTGGACGACATCCCCAAAATTATCTCCACCTGCACGATTTTGCAAATATGCAAATATAGTGCCCGTAAAGATGGCCAGCAGTATAATAAAACTGGGCTCATACAATTTGTCCGAGAATTCTTTTTGCGCCAGTGTTAAAACGCTGTCTTTGTTCACAATATCATATCTCCCGGCTTTTATGCAGTAGCCAAATTCCCATTATGCAGGTAAATAGTTGTAAAAACATAAAGGACGGAGATTGCTTGATAATTTCTTGACTCTCAGTAACCTGCGATGTGTTTTTGGAACCTGGTTCTTTGATTTGAACTTTATCAAAGTTGCCAGATTTTCCACCCCCGATAATTTCCTTTACAGGCATATTAGTCCACATAGAAGAAGAGTTTTGATTGTTTAACTCGACCAAAGAGTCTTCCCAATCAGTTATATAAAGGGAATAAGACTCAATCGTAAATTGTTTTCCATCAGGTCTCCACTTTCGGAGCATATCGAATCTACCCCTTGTTGTGGGTGTCACCTGAGTGAGATTGGAACCATTGGAATTAACAATAAACAAAGGGGCAGCAATGCTTGAATATTTAGATGAGTCATTCGCACTTTCAATAATTTTATCAGTTCCATTTTCATAAAATTTTCCGGTAGCTGGGTTAAGGGCAGAAGCAAATACAATAACATCACCAGACGGACTTATCGAATAAATTGAAAAACGATCGATTTTGTCTGAATTATACCAGGAATGAGATGGTGTCGATCCGAAATTAGTGATAAAGGTTAGGTTGGTTCCGTCAACGTTGATTGAATATAGCTTGTATCCATTTTCAACAAACAGTATTTTCTTTCCATCAGGGAACCACTGAGGTTCGCTGGCATTGCTTTCATACAAAAGACGCTTATTGTTTTCGTCTCCCTCTACAATATACAGATTCCCATTCTGACGTACCAGAAGAAGCGAACCATTTGGCTGCCAATATTCTTTTGTCAAGAGATTGGTATCTTCTGGATTGTCTCCATCATAATAAGAAATGTTTCCTTTTAAATTTGAACCATCGGTATTAGAGATATAAGTCTGTGAATCGAAGCTACCTGGTAACCCTGAAACTAAGAGGATTTTCTTTCTGTCAGGGCTGAGTGAAAAAACACAGTATTTTTCATCTTTATTCTCCGGTTGAAAATTCTGAATTAAATCACCGCCTTCACTGAGAAGCTCTATATTTCCTTCATCTTTAACAATAAAGATTTTATCTGAGTCATACCAGACAGGTTGTGGATATGTAGCTGAAGAAAGTTCATGTGCATTTTTTCCATTTCCATCTGCTATATATACTATAGTAGAAGAGCTTCCGGGTTTTTGCCACTCAAACACAATTTTACTATAATCAGGACTCCACTTCAGATTCCTTTGAAAACCAATATCCCCAAGGTTCTCTAATATCTTTGAAAGATCGGTAAAGTTGGTCCCTACACCCCTTAAATTCGTTCCGTCCGGGTTGCAAAATATATAACAATTACCAGGCCCCGTTGGTCCATATCCTGAAACTTCAAAGCATATTTTGTCACCAGAGGGGGTCCACTTTGCTTGCAATATGCCATTGGTATCCGGGCCATGGACCTCATAATCAATTTCCCCGAAAGTATGAGAATTCGTGTCTAATAAGTAATGTTTAACAATATTAGTTGAGGGAGGAATCCATTTGGAGCAGGTTACCAGTAAATATTGTCCATCGGGACTCCATGCTGTTGAGGTTACTATGAACCCTTCTTCGAACTGAAGAATTTTGTCAAGCGATGTAACGTTAATATTTGAATCTCTGGATACCGGGTTTGCTGACGCTACATTTGTAGCAAACAACAACAAAAATATAACTGCCACAATATTTTTTAACATATAAAATTCCCGTCCAAATTTAGAAAGCGATTGTAATCTTTAAAAAAATGTAAGTATTAAGTAATCTTAAAACTATGCAGATTTGCCTCTTTAAGGGGTTGGAGTTTAATCGTTTTTTCCACGCCGGTTGAACTCCATAACTTGCTACTTTTTTTCATGAATATAACTTTTATGTCCAAAGTCTCTAACAATTCGCACTTGTTATTATTATAAAAATGAGTTATCAAAATCTAAGCATTATTTCCTGATAGTTCGAGAAACTGGCCGGAAAACTTATAAGCAAATAATTTTTTTTAGAAAAGGATAGATATTTTTCAGGATGAAGTAGAGTTTTGGGAATTGAAGCTGATCCATGAGATGTGAAAAAAGTCAATGGTTTTTATCAGCTGAACCTTACAGCCCTGCTTAAAGCTCAACTAATTTTTCCTGATTGTTACATGTATGATGTTTTTGAGGACGGATATAAGTGCCTGAAAATGAAGCAAAATTCCTCCTTGTGTTATTCATGTTGTTTATTTTTATGCCATTTCCTGCCGGAGCTGACTTTGCCAAGATCACAGTTGGAAACGACATCAGTGGAAAGGTTGCAAGGCCAGGGGACCTTGTGGAGTTCAGCTTTACTGTGGAAAAGGGATACAATACTTCTGAGAGCACATCAGTTATGCTTTTCACAAGCAAAGTCCCCGAAGGCTGGACTGCAGGCATATATGCAGATGGAAGTCAGGTAAGCCACATCACCCTGCCTGAAAAGGCAGCTGAAAAAGAACTGGTTCTTAAAGTCAGAATCCCTGAAAATACAAAAGACGGTGAGTATACTCTAAAAATAGGTCTTCGCCCCTATGGGGAAAACGTCAGAAAATCTGATGATACGATATATAGGGAATTTACGATAACGGTTGACAGAGCTGCAATGCCTAACCTGGAAATTTATTCTGATATTCCGGGAAAAAAGACACATCCGGGAATTCCTGTCAGCTTTGGGGCTTTTGTGGAAAATAAATATGATAGTAGAGCAAACTTTCGGATATTTCTTGTATCAAAACCCGAGCAGTGGGGAGTTGACCTGCTTTCCACAGACGGAGCAAGAATTACGAGGTTAGGAGTTCCTGGAGACGGGAGTCAGGAATTTAAAATTCTCATAAATCCTCCTCTCAATGCAACAGAAGGAGATTATGAAATTTTGATAGCAGCATGTCCGGAAAAAGGAAACCAGAGCGTATTTTTGCCGGTCAGTGTAAGCATAAACCCTGAACTTGCGCATGATGAGGATCTAAGTGCGTATGTAGACCTGAGTTCCAATGTGGTCGGGATTGGAATCCGGCCTGAAAAAACTGCGGAATTTGCAGTTACCCTGAAAAACCGGTATGATCAGTCGCTTAAACTTGACCTTGAAGTCCTGAGCCTTCCTGAAGGCTGGAAAGTGGACTTTGTCAATAAAGAAAACAAGGAACAAAGGCTTGCTTCCCTTATGCTAAAAGCAGGAGAGGAGCAGGCTTTTACAGTAAAGGTAAAGCCTTCTCAGAACGCTACAGGAGGGCTTTATCCGGTCACAGTGGCAGCGGCAAACGGAAACAAAAAAGTTACACAGCAGCTTGAGGTAAGTATCAACAATAACATCGAAAATGAAGAGCTGCTCAAAATTGATTCAAGCTCCAGCGAACTGGCACTGAATCCCGGAGGTACCGCTCAAATACAGGTCATCGTCTCAAATCAGGGGGACGAAGAGCTAAAAGACGTCACTCTAGAAATTAACTCTGTCAGCGGTATCAGCACTCAGATCCGGAGTTTTGGGACAATAGAAAAGCTGGAAGCAGGAGAGTCCAGAAGCATTCCTGTAGAGATTACTGCAAATGCCAATGCAGGCTCCGGTGTTAAGGAAATTTTCATACGGGCAAAGAGTGACGACTTTATGAGCTCTGAGAAAAGTATCAAAGTAAATATTGAAAAATCAGCAAGCAGTGGGCTTCTTGGGATCGCAATGCTTGGATTTGCAGTCCTTGTGCTTGTTTTTGTAGTACGTAAATTCGGAAGGCGGTAAATATGGAATCAACAGGTTTGGAATCAACAGGTTTGGAATTTGAGCAAAGTGAAATTGTACAGCACACAGACCAATTTGCAATAGAAACCATTCATTTGAGTAAAATTTTCGGAAAGGAAAACCAGATCCGTGCAGTTGACAACCTGAACCTGCAGGTAAGAAAAGGAGAGGTATTCGGCTTTGTCGGGCCAAACGGGGCCGGAAAGACCACAACTATGAAAATGCTTATCGGACTGCTTGAACCAAGCGAAGGAAGCGGGAAAGTTGCAGGTTTCGATATAGTCCGTGAGGTAATAAACATAAGGGAAACAACAGGTGTCCTTCCTGAGCCTGCCGGTTTTTATGATAATCTCACTGCAAGACAGAACCTGCGGTTTT
The DNA here is from genome assembly GCF_000979455.1 of Methanosarcina sp. 2.H.T.1A.6. Lineage (GTDB taxonomy): Archaea > Halobacteriota > Methanosarcinia > Methanosarcinales > Methanosarcinaceae > Methanosarcina. The sequence continues at coordinate 46,401 of NZ_JJOY01000028.1, read as the reverse complement.
ATGCAAAGCTCTATAATATGGATTCCAAAATCAGGGAACAGCGGATCGTAAGCCTGCTTGAAACCGTCGGCCTTGCCCGTGCCATCGACCAGAAAACAGGCGGCTTTTCCACAGGCATGCGAAAGCGTTTCGGGCTTGCTCAGGCTTTGATCAACGAACCTCTGGTCCTTTTCCTTGACGAGCCAACAAGCGGTATCGACCCCCTTGGAGCCCAGATGATGAGGGACCTTATAAAGGACCTGAACCGGAGCAAAGGAGTTACTGTTTTTCTGAGCTCGCATTCTATGGAAGAGGTCGAAGAGATATGTGACAGAATAGCAATAATAGCAAGGGGAAAGCTGCTTGCAGTAGGTTCGGTAGAGGATTTGCGGGATATTGTAAGGGCAAAGGAAGGAGTGCGTTATTTGCTTGAGGTTCAGGATATTCCTCTCTCTGAAGCTGCAGAAGCCATAAAGAATGTAGAGGGTGTGCAGGCCCTTGAAATTCAGGGTGTGACTCTGTATGTGAATACAAAAATGAAGCTCCGTACAGAGATTGCAAAAGCCATCAAAACCGCAGGCGGCACGGTATCCATGTTTGAGGAAGAAGAAATGAATCTGCAGAAACTGTTCCTCAAAATTATTGAGGGGACATAAGAGTATTTATGCATCATTTATTGATCATGGAATCGTCATAAATCACCTTTATGGAGTGGGTGCTCGTTTTTTTAGATTTGATCAATGACTCGCCCCCACTACCCAATTGATAGCATACAAGCAAGAAAAATCTTTAGCCGATGACCTATGGAGAAGGATTGAATGTTCAATAAACAGATCACATTAATACTGATGGTCACTGCTCTAATTTGTACTTCTTTTCAACCAGTTTCTGCAAGTGGTAGTCTAAACCAAACGAATGTAAGCGTAGTATCTGACTTGAATAAGACAGTGGGTAAAGATATCATAAGTCTTGTGGACACGAACCGCCTTGATATCGGAAATAAACCTGTTTTTGATATAATCTGGAGCCCTGATGGCAGCCATATGCTGATTGATGTTTTTGTTAGTGCATATCCGAAAGGAAAAACTAAGTTTGGTGGTGTAGATGCGTTGTATGCAGCAAATGCGGATGGATCTGGAATAACGCGTTTTGCATGGGCAGAAATGACTTCCAGAAATGGTGGAAAAACAATTACTCCTCCTGTATGGAGCCAATCTGGTGATTATTTTGCATATATGGAGCTGGTAGAAGGAAGCAGGTATAAGATAAAATCTGCCAGTCTTTTCGTTATGTCAAATGATCTAAATCTTATTGAAAAGGTAGAATTAGATTCAAAAATGATAGGATTAGAAACCGGTTTATCTAACTTTAAATGGTCTCCAAAAGAGAATAAAATAGCTTTACTCGTGTCTGGAAAAATTATCATTTACGATATGGATGAAAAAAATGATTTTAATTTTAGCATATCGGGTGATAACGTAGAAATAGACGATATGGAATGGTCTCCAGATGGTAAGAAAATTGTGTTTTCAAAAAACAGCCACGAGATTATTATTTTAGATATTGAAAATGGAACATTAAATCCGATTTACTCTGCAGAGCAGGTTGGAATGTATGGCGAAAAATGGAGTCAGGATAGTAAAAAATTACTATTCTATGAGATTAAAACATCAGAAAAAATAGATGATGTCAGTTACGATATATATTTTATGGATGAAGACCTGGAGAAGCCTATAAAAATTAAAACTTTTACTACTGGTTCTTCAAGGGTGATACAATGGTATCCAGACAGTGAAAAGATTCTAACTAAAAAATGTTCTGATGATTCATGTGCACTGTATTCTCTCTCAATAACAGGAGAGATGAAAAAACTGATCGAGAAGGATAAAGATATTGACGGTAGGGTGGTGCCTAATGGTTGTATCTCAGCAGTCAGTCTCAATCCCAACTCCCCGACTCCATCTTATACAAGAACTTATGACCTATTTTTACTCAACGGATCAGATATATTGACAATTGAGAATGTACTCTATTACTCGTGGGAAGGTACAGATGTTCTATTCGTTAAAGATCATGAGCTCTCAGTACTAAACACCAGCACACATGATATGTGGAACACACAACTACTATCGAACGATTTTGATAGGTTAAGTATAGACCCATCCGGACACTTCATTGCTGTAGATAATATTATTTTTGGAATACATGAACAAGGTACCCACACACAAACATCTGCAGGAAATTACTCAAACAGTACTGCATCCGAAGCTGTAATTATCAAAAAAGATATAGACGAACATTCAAAAGTAAATGGCACTGAAGATACCACTTCAAACACTTCTGGATTACCTGGATTTCCTGCAATTATTGCATTTATTGGGGTATTAATTGCATTCGTCTGCATACATAAAAAATAGTGTGAGGGTTAATTGTGGAAAAGTACCGGAATATGTTTGTAATCGCACAAAAAGAATTTGCAGACAATATATGGAGTCCGAGGTTTGCAATACTTGTCCTGGTATTCACTACTATTGTTTTCTCTCTAAGTTATGGTTCTGGAATTGGGCCCGAAGGGAATTCCATATCCAGAGGTTATCTTGACATCTCTCATATTGTTTCCCTTTTCTTGCCATTTATGGGAATTGCACTTGGCTTCGATGCAATTAGCAAAGAGCGGGAGTCCGGGTCTTTGAGTGTGCTTATGACGCATCCAATATATAGGGATGATATCATTGCTGGAAAAACACTTGGAGCAATGATTACACTAATTCTGGTAGTATTTATATCAATTTTCACAGTTCTCGGAACAATACTTTTGGCATCAGGAACCGAGTTAAGTTCACCAATTCTGAACCGATTGGTAATCTTTGCAATTCTTACATACTTATATCTATCAATATTTCTGTCACTTGGCATACTTAGTTCGATTGTGACAAAAAACGCAACGAAATCACTAGTATACAACATAGCGATCTGGGTTGTGTTATGTATTGTATTTGGTATGATTTGTGCTACAACTGCTTCTATTGTAACCGATCATAAACCCACGGATTTAGACAATAATGAGCGTTTTTTAGGACTCAACGCAGATATTCAAAAATTGACGCCAGCACATCATTATGCTATGGCAGTAAGTGGTAGTCCTAGTTTAAGTTGGGGAGGTGTCTCGAGTGAGAGACCAAACGTGAGAGGTATATTTGACATGGAATACACCCTGAAACAGTGGTGGAATGACCTCTGGATAAATGTTTTAATTTTGATTATTACTCCTATCTTTTTGATTATAATAGCATTTATAACATTTTTGCGTCAGGATGTATCAAAGGATATGGGGTAATTTGAATGAAAAATAATAATGTATTTGTGGTTGCTCAAAAAGAAGCTGCTGACCATCTTCAAGATGCCGGATTTTTGGTGTTGCTTGCAACATATACCGTAATAGTATTTGCCTCTACCTATATGCTTGGTTCCGTGATGGTCGGTTCCATGGCATATGGTAATAATTCAGTCCTCCTGAGTAGCATTCATGTCAAAATGATATCCCAATTTACTCCGTTGGTTGGCATAGCTCTGGGATTTGATGCAGTTGTCAGAGAACAGAAATCCGGATCACTGAATGTGTTATTAACTCATCCAATATTCAGGGATAATATTCTCGCAGGGAAATTACTTGGATCAATGTTATTGATAGCTGCTATAGTTGTATTTTCGGTTTTTGTATCTGTAGGAACACTCTTGATCTTTTATGGAGTTGAGGTCGGATACTCGGAACTTATCAGAATAGCCGTGTTCGCAATTCTCACATTTTTCTATGCGGTGACATTTTTGGGAATCGCAATTTTAATCTCCACGATAGTAAAAAACTCCACTGATTCACTAACCTGCAACATTGTTATATGGATTTTTATCTGCATATTATTTGGTGCAATTCTCAAGACAGTTGTTGCCATATTGACAGGTCAAGCATCGAATGAAGGGATATTGATCACGCAACTTTTGAATCTATCACCACTGCATCACTATGCAGAGGCTGTAACTGGCAGAGCTGATTTGAGTTTTATGGGAGTTAACGTAGAACCAATCATTAGAGGGATTTTTGATACTAGATATACTCTCACTCAGTGTTTTAGAGAATTCTGGATGAACATTGTAGTGCTGATAATAACACCTATTATACTTCTAATAATAAATTTCATTACATTTCTTAGAAAAGATATTACTTTGTAAAAGATAAATGAGATACAAAAAACAGAATTTCATTGCCAAGGATCATCCTTCTCTGAATGCGTTCGCTGGCAATTTCTCCATTATTGTGAGCAGTGTTTTGAAAAATTACAGATTGAAATCTGCCAGCAACTTGATCTTACTATCAATTGGAATGGAAGAAAAATAAGATGCTAACCTGCTTTCGGCAGGTAAATTGTTTTTTTCGCAATATTTTTACTGATAGTGTTTTTGCTGGAAAACACATTATCCTTGATACTAAACATTATTGCAAAAACGGCTCATTGTTTATATATGTCGTGAGATTTGGGTCATATGTTAACCAGTTTCAAACCCACTTCATATTTACATAATGTTTAAAAAACACCCTCAGCAAAAATACTCAAAATCTAATGTCGACCTGCCGAATATAGGTGCTAAGCATATTTTCAAGAGCATCACAATGAACCTCGGCTCCTCTAAATAAAAGGAAGACAAACGAATGGAAATCTCAGTGATCAAATCAGGCGAAACCTGAACTGGCGAAGTAAAACCTAAATACTTGATTAAGCATATTGAAGTTTTATAAATTGTATGACATTTACTAGATAAAATTTAAAATGGTGTAAAATATATGGATAATCTAAACCTAAATAAATTATTATTTGACCCGAATTCGTTTTTCAGGGAAAAACTAGGAAATGAAGTCAGTTTTAAGTATCCTCTATTGATAATACTTGTAATCGCTGTATTAACAATAGGTTCAAGTTTGCTGGTCATGAATAACCTTAAAGATTCGTTTTCTTCTGACATGGATTCATCTATATCTGCTTCAGTAATGTCAATCGGTATCATTGGAGGTGCCATCGGGGGTTTGATTGGAACATTTATTAGTTGGTTTGTACTGGCTGGAATCTTCTATTCAATATCCTATGTATTTGCTTCAAAGGGTTCTTTCAAGAGAACGTTAGAGTTTGTAGGTTATGGATTTGTGCCACAAATATTCAGCAGCGTGGTAAGTATTATTGCAATGTATTTCTTGTTATCTTCGGTTGATTTTTCCTCACTAGACTCACAATTTATGGCCCAGGGTATAGAGCAGATGTTCTCAAATAATCCCCTGTTTTATACCTCGCAAATAATTGCAATTTTATGTTTCTTACTGTCTGCATACATCTGGATATTTGCACTCTTGCATGCCCGAAATATGTCATTTAAAAACGCCGCTATAACTGTCGGTATTCCAGCAGGCCTGTCTATTGTTATCCAGATATATTCATTCCTGTTTACTTCCGCAAGCCTGTAATTCTGTAGAAATAATCTTATCAAAAATGTTGGAAGCTAATCAGGAATGTTGTAGCTAATCAGGAATGTTGTATCAAATCTGAGAGGGCATACACCTCGAGTTGGTTGAAATCAGCGCATGGGTGACAGGTTTCCTGAAAAAGCCCTCTCCATTACGGAGATCAAGAAGGTTATGAGTGTAAATCCGGAGCAGGAACCGGAAGCAGCTTCTTTGAAAGCCTTTCAGGCGAGATATAAAAAATTTATGATTTTATCCTGTCCGGGAGGATGAAATTCCATCCCCACAATTTCTCTTTTTTTGAAGAAATCTATCCTCCAAAGGCAGCATGTGCCTTTTTTCAGATGATTCTGCATATTTTATGAAATACATATTAAAGGACTACATGAGAATGATTGTTTGATACTTTGGAGAGAAACTATATATGCTCGGGTTTCTTACCCCATATGTGACAGTATGAAAAGATGAAATGTATCAATACTATGTATGGCTGCAGGCTTAGTATGTCTACAGGTTTACTGGTTGTACCTGCAGTCTCGGCAGAAGAGGAATTATTGCAAGTCCATTTCCTGAAGATTATTCACTCCCTCCTTAAAAGGAATATGTGGCAATCTCCTGCCCGGCAGATTCCTCTAATGCCGAGTTTTAATATTTTATTCTTCTGCCTGCTTATCGCATAATCTACGGGCAGACTAACTAACAATAATTCTCAAGCAGGAATACATAACTAAGGAAATTTAAAAGTTGAAAGCCTATGAGGAATCGGTCAGTGGAACCGAAGACTGAACGTTTAATATTTACAAGCTCTAAGCTTGAAAAAAAGCTTATCCTCTGTATATTCTTTTTTTTATTCACAACAACAGCCGGGGCTACCGAGTATATCATAACTCCGGCTACAAGTGATTACGCCGGAGCTTCAGTTAATGGAGAAGAGGTAGTACTACTAAAGGACTTTACAGTTTACTGGCAGTTTCTGCTCTGGCTAGCCGTGATGAATGTCTTATCGGTAACAGACATACTGCTGTTACCTGCAAATCTTATTTTTGCAATACTCGGATTTCGAGTGGTTGACTATTCAAATACTATCGGAGTTCTGAAAAGGAAAAACATATACACCTATATCAAGACCAGGCCCGGGACCTACATAGGTGAGATTGCAAACAATATGGGCCTGAACCGGGGAACATTGCGCCACCATCTCCAAATTCTCGAAGCAGAAAATATGATAGAAGCTCAATGTTCTTGTGGAAAAGTCCGGTACTTCCAGAACAGCTCCACATACGACGAAAAAGAAAAACGTGTTATTTCAGCTCTTCAAAATGAGATGAACCGAAAGATAATTTCAAAGATATTAGAGGAAGAATGCAACACCAATGGAGACCTTGCTCTTACAACGGGAATTTCCAGATGTACGATTTCCTGGTATATGAAGCAATTAAAGGAGCTGGACCTGATTGAAGAAAATAAGATGGGAAGGAGTAAAATATACAGTATAAATCCTGTTTATCGGGATACAATTGAAAAAACGTATGTGAAGTTTTTTGAATAATCTACCTTTTTGCTTAAACCCTATTAATCCCCTGGGATTTACATTCCGACACCTTCCATAGAATAGGACACAAATTCAGTATTTCACTAAAAACTTCTCTCCACTTTTCTCATTGCCCGTTCCAGACCTGGACCACTTCTCGTGTGTCCATGTCAATCAGCGCGGATACCGAATGATCCAGCCACGTCACACTGATCAGGGTCTTTCTGGAATAGAACTTCTCCGCTGTCTCAGGTAGTATCCGTTTTACGGATGAAACTCCGTATGCATTCGTATCAGTACTCAGAGCGTTCGCGACATCTTCACTTTGCATAGCCACGCCAATAGCTTCAGATCGGACAGATTCGGGAATGGCTTCAAGGAGATATCCAACCTGTATAAGGTCACCGTCACGGTATGTGAAATCATACAGGTCAGGATACCTCGAACCTGACGACTCAGCGATCGCATGTATGCGGAGTTTTTCATTTTCTCTCGATGCGCTAAGTGTAACGTTATCGTATTCCATGCCAGGGTAGGGACTTATTTGCTGTTTGATCTTTGTCTCGATCATGGAACTCTCTGCCGGTGATATACCCACCCATGTAATCTCATACCCGGAGGACGAATTTTCAGAGTCATTGATACATACAACACCAGCTATGAGGAACATTACGATCAATGCAGCCATGAACAATTTTGATAAATGGTCCATAAATGTCACCTGAAAAAATGTCACCTGAAAAAGAAAGAATGGGCGTTACTACGCCCGTATCCGCTTGTTCATTCAACGGCCCCGATAGAAATCAAATAGTTGAACTGTTCCGTATTTGCCGGAAGTATGTCGAGCTTCCATTCTCCGATGGCACCTGGTGCCTCATAGGTCTCCGTGTAGACTTCAATAGCACCATGATAGATCCCTGCTCCATCCATTTCCCAGGGAGGGAAGTCAGATGCTCCAAGACTGACAGTACCGCTGTAGGTCGTTTTAACCAGATTCAGTTCGACCTCACCTGATTCATCTTCCAGTGCCAGGTCAAAGGATGCCTCATCTTTCTCGTTCTGACTGCCTGCACCCATCCACATACCATAATTGTGGTCATTGGATGACACTTCAATGGTAATGGGACCGTCAGTTCTGGTGGTGAAAATCTTTGTGTACGGTTCACTGGGCTGGGTCCATACCTCGAAATTCATTTGGACCTGACCGTCCCATTCACGTATAGATGGATCGTCAATGTTCAGATCAATGGCTCCGTTGTATCTGCCTTTTGCATCATCAGGAACTTCAAGATGCACCTTGACAACAGCCGTTTCACCTGCTTTTACGATGGAAGGGCCGGTAATAGTGATAGCATCATCATCAAATGCAGGACCTCCCGTGCCATATGGACCGTAATACCTTTGGTTGTCATCACTCATTTTCGGGTCGATAGCAATATCCCTGTCAGCTACGCTCTTGAGCTTGATTTCATAGTCATATTCATCCCCTGCCTTGACACGGTCATTGAGATATGGCGTCTGGATCTGGATCTTCGGAGGAGTCCAGACATCGACATAAAGATGCATGACATTGATATACTGGGGATAGGGTGTTGGATATGGTGTTGGCATCACATCATCGGTGAATGCGATATCAGTTCCATAGTTCCCGATATCAGCATCTTGTGGGATATTCACCTTAATGGTAAACTCCTGTTTAGCATCCGGTTCGATGCCTTTTCTGGCAGGTGTTACGGTGACCCAACTTTCTTCAAAGATATTCTCCACATACGGGGATGGCACAACCCTGGGTTCTACTGTAATGGTTTTATTGTCCTTGTTTGTGACAGTCACAGTGATTTCATCGCTACTTCCAGGTTTTAACTGGGTGTTTGAATGACGTGGATTGATCTTGAGTTTTGCAAAATCCGTATCTGGATTGAAACCGGCATCAGAGGTCACTGTTACCACCTCATCAGCCATGATCATACCCGAGTTTGGAACTGGATGTGCTTCAACTTCAATTGCACTAACAGCGGGCATGAACGCTATGCTCACAAGCAGCATTGCAACAATTAGCTCGCCTATTCGTATTCCTTTGCTTTTTATCATTCTTAATTATCTCCTTTCCTTCATATTTATCCTGTATGTCTCCCAAAAGCAAAGCCAGCGAACTTTAAGCACAGTTAAAGTTAAAGTCAAAGCGGTTTTGCCTTAGGGTAAATATTCAGAAGATTCGGCTCTTCCTGATAGATTGCGCTGAATCAAACTCAGTTTTTTCACAATGTTCGAACTCAATATGTTTGTGGACCTTTTATAATTGCTTTATGTCCATTTCATCAAAATGAATATTGCCCAAATTAATTGGACATTAGACATAAAATCTCAAAAAGTCTTCATATAGCACTGAAGTTAGCACCTATATATGATTTCTGTCCAATATATCAAACCAATTTTAATACAAATAAATAATACTAAAAAATAGAAATATAACTCAAGTATATTTTGTTATAGTTTGATGATCTGGATAGAAAACTTATATAGGACGTAGTAAAAGTAGTTTTTGAAAAAAATAGTTTATGGAGTTGAAACGAATAGCAGATGTTAATGCCACAGGCAACGTGAACTACCCCTCCCTGCTTTCTAATGAAAGCGAGGAAGGGGACTTCCCGCCTTAAAGTTAAACAGCTCTACTCAAAACAATAGAGAAAATACTATCTTTCCAGTAGAAGGCATCTTAACCCTGCTGGATACCGGATATTATAGCAGGTATTTTTAAGCCCGTAAGGTACATACCCGCGGAAAAATGGCCTGAAAAATGTAAAGCGCATACTAATATAATAGTGTGACTATAATAATAGTTCGGGATAGGCAGAGACAGTAGGAGTTGGCTGTAATCCCGGAAGGTATCATTTTCTGAGGGAGGAGTGAACCGGAGGGTGGGCAAATTATGATGACAGCTGATGCCTGGATTACAGTAGGGATTCTGGCAATTACTTTTGCACTACTCTTATTTTCCAAATTGCCGGCGCACGTGATCTTCCTGGGAGCCCTCACCGCTGCAATAACGTTCGGACTTGCCCCGGTAGAAGAATTATTGAAAGGCTTTTCCAATCAGGGTGTGCTGACCGTTGCCGTACTTTTCATGATTGCCGAGGGGATGTACTCCACCGGGGCCATCACAATGATCTCGGACCGCATTGTGGGAATGCCAAAATCGCTTCTCAGCGGCCAGCTCAAGATTCTACCTCCCGTGGCATTAGGGAGTGCGTTTCTAAACAACACCCCGCTCGTTGCCATGATGATCCCTGTGATCCGCGACCTCTCTAGGACCACAGGCCTTGACTCCTCAAAAATCTACATCCCCTTAAGCTACGCATCCATACTCGGGGGCGCTTCAACCCTTATAGGTACCTCCACAAACCTGATTATCGCAGGTCTCGTAATCGAGCAGATTACAAAAAACGACCCGGGAACACCCGTGATGGAAAGGATCACCATCTTCGTTCCGACTGTCGTGGGGCTTCCTGCAGCTATCATCGGCATAGTCTTCCTCCTCTTCATCGGCACAAAACTTCTTCCGGCGCATGATGCAGGGAAAAAGGAGGAGATAAAACGGCGCCTCTACAGGGCTGAGTTCTTTATCGATGTAGATTCCTACCTCGCAGGAAAGACCCTGGAGAATGTCGGTTTTGCTGCCCCGACGGGATATTCCCTGAATTTGGTCCGCCGGGGGAAGAAAGAAAAGCCCCCGATAGAACCTGGCCTCGTGCTCAGGAAAGGAGACATCCTTACCTTTACCACTGATGCCGAAGGGCTGCCTGCGCTCTGGGCAACCATAGGGCTTACCCCCCTCAACACGCTTTCCCTGATGCAGGGCGAGAGGTACCGCCACCGCCTTGTGGAAGTAGTCGTATCTCCCCAGAGTTCAGTTGTCGGGCGCACCATAGAAGACCTCCCGGAGACCGGAGAACCTTACAATGCAGCGATTGTGGCAATTTCCCGGGGAGGAGAGCCTCCAGCAGTTCCCCTCAGGAAGGTGCGTATCAAGCCTGGAGATAATGCCGTGATTGAGGTTGAAGACTCGTTTTTCTACCACAACCGGAACGAAATCGAGTTTATCCTTATTAAGCGCCTGAGAGGTTACCGTGTAAAGAGGACGGACCGCGCTATCGCCGCAATTGTAATTACGGCGGCAATGGTTACATCGGCTGCACTCGGCCTGCTTACGATCCTCAACGCTGCGCTTCTGGCAACCTTTGCGATGCTTGCAACCGGGTGCATGAGCATAAGGAGAGCGACTAAGAGCATTGAATGGAACACAATCGTGGTGCTCGGATGCGCTGTCGGGCTTGAGGCGGCGGTTACGGAAAGCGGGCTTGCAGACGTAATCGGCAGCCTGGTCTCGGCCTTTGGGGGCAACGACCCGTATGTGGCACTTACAGTTGTCTTCGTTAGCTGTGTCCTGATGACAAACATCATCACAAATGCCGCAGCAGCCGCCTTCATGTTCCCGATTGCGGTCTCAATTGCAGGGGACATAGGTAGCAGCTTCATGCCGTTCGCAGTTGCCCTTATGCTCGGGACGAGTTATTCGTTCCTCAACCCCGCCGGGTACCAGACCAACCTCATGGTCTTCGAGCCAGGAGGATACACTACAGGAGATTACATAAAAGTAGGACTGCCTCTCACAATTCTGGTGAGCCTGGTCGTAATCCTGCTAACCCCACTCATATACGAGTTCTGATATTGTTGCGGTAGCTGAGATTTGGAAAAACTGGAGGAGTTGACTGAAAGTACTTTTCTTTTAAGTGCTTAAATTTATTCAGGAGGGGTAAAAGTGAGAACCGGACTATCACTATGTTTAATGCAAAAACTCAAAGTCTCTGAAATAAAATCAGTGAACTCGAAAAAATAAATAGTGATGCAAAAAGAATCTGAAATCAAAATAGATGAAAGAAAAATCAAAGAGTATTTTAAATCCCGCCCGAAGGCGGAACTTGAAATCACTCTGCAGGGGCTTCTACGGTTTCAAGGCCGAGAAGGGCTTTTATGGATTTGTCCCCATATTCAACGATCTTGGCGTTGACCTGGACGATGTCATGGGCAATTTCCTTGCCGCGCATCATCTTTCTCCTGCGCTGTCCCGGGTGTTTGGGGACATAGCCGACACCTACGGCCAGCAGAATTCTCTGTCTTCTGGGGCCTGGAAGGTCCGGTTTCATAACAAAACCGCTGCCGTCGCAGCCGCCAGTGATCTTGACTTTGTAGCCGGCGAGCCCGAAAATGGCACCGTCAACAACTTCACCGATTGATTTTCCAATTAATGCGTTTGCTTCAGCGTCTTTAACGTCGATCTGGTAAGCACGCGCTTCTTTTGGGTCAGAAACTACAACTTTGAAATTTGCCATGTGAAATCCTCCTATCAGATTTATCTGTAATAATAATTTCTTTGCCTTGCCTTCATTATCAGAATATTTACCTGACTTTTTTTACCTGACTCTTTAATTGAATCCTTGCTGCATCCTGAATATGCTGCTGCCCTGCATATCAGCCGTTACTTTGCCCAGAAAGGATTATCTTTTCTTTTGAGTTCAAGGAAAATATCAAAAGTTTCCTTTTCATCGGTTGAAAGGGAATTGTAGATCTCGTGCTCCAGTACTTTGGCATGCCTTTCAGGCACGTTCATATAAAGCACGTCTCCTTCTTTGATCTGCCTGCCTACGGTTGCACCGTCAATAGCCATTGCAACTTCTTTGCCTACCCTTGCAGAAGGAATATTTTCTCCATCGGACTGCAGACCCTTGATCTTGCCCACAACGTTTCCGTTTTCAAGCATGACATCTGCATTTGTCCGCACGACTCCTCCAAGAACCCTTACCCCGACTACGGCAGGTTTGCTCTGGCGGAACACGCATCCGGGAAGGATCTTGAACTTTCCGGGGCGAATAATCGTTTCGAAAATCTTCTTTTCAGCCAGTTCCTTCTGTTCCTTCACGTATTTCTGGTAATCTTCAACCAGACGGTAGATCACGTCACTTGTGAATACCTTTACAGTGCTTTCCTGCAGGAACTCTCTGGCATCAGGGTGAACCTTAACATTGAAACCTACAAGCACAGAATAGAGGGGATCTTCAACTGTTGAAGCCTCAATCGCGTCCCTGTGAGAGATGTCTCCTACTTCAGCTTTCCTGATAAGGACTTCATCCTTCTGGAACTCGTGGACAAGGGCTTCAAGGGAGCCGAGGGTATCTGCTTTAATCAGAATTCCAACGGAGCCCGTATCAATCCTGACCTCATCGATCTCGGACTTTACCTGGGCTACGATTTCCTCAAGGTTTTCTTCCGTTGCAACCCTTATGGGAGCGCCCGCAAGTGCGCCTTCCAGGCCAGGAGCAGAGATCTTCACACCAGCCGCGGCAGTGATCTTATTCACCTGCTGGAACTTGCTCTCGTAACGGATTTCGGAAAGTTCCCTTGGCTTTAAAAGAGCCCTTACCTTTGTCTGGATCGGCTCGCCCAGGCTTCCGATAACAACCGTATCCCCTTTCTTTAATGTGCCATCGTAGAGAATAACGTCAAGGGTTGCTCCGAGACCTTTTTCTTCCTTTACCTCAAGGACGGTCCCGATTCCCGGGCCTGTGGCACTGTACTGCAGGTTTGCCTCAAGGAATCTCTGAGCAAGGCCTAAAAGCACCATGAGGACATCAGGGATGCCTTCTCCAGTAAAAGCACTTACAGGGACTACGCCCAGAGTGTTCTGGAAGTTCGTGACCCGGTCATAACGTTCTGCAGCAAAGCCCTGGTTATAGAGTTCACCTATTACCTCGTAGAGCTTTGTTTCAATCCGTGCCTGGACATCGCCAGACTGCTTTTTGAAAGTAGCTGCAAAAGGCATGTTCTTGTATGAAACCCAGCCGCCGACCCTGTCGATCTTGTTAGCAACGACAACAAAAGGAGTTTTGAACCTTTTTAAGATCTGCAGGCTTTCGTAGGTCTGGGGTTTAAAGCCTTCGTTTATGTCAACAACAACAATAGCAAGGTCGGCAAGGGCGCCTCCTCTGCTCCTGAGAGTTGTAAAGGCATGGTGTCCCGGAGTATCAATAAAAAGAAGACCTGGCACCATGAAGCGGTCCCTTAGCCTTGGGTCTCCGAGCTTGTTGACAATCACGTCTATAGGGACTTCGGTTGCTCCGATATGCTGGGTGATGGCCCCGGCTTCTCCACTGACAATTGCAGTACCCCTGATCTTGTCGAGCAGAGTGGTTTTCCCGTGATCGACGTGCCCCATCACGCAGACTATAGGAGTCCTAAGATTTTTCTTGTCGGTCATATACAAAACCTCTCTCATTCCCGCGTCTTATTTGCTGCAGGTCCAGAAGGGCCCGGGTTTCCCCGGAAGGACCCATTTTGCAGGTGCCTGATAAACAAAGGCTTGGAATCGTGCCCGAAAAAATTCATGGACACGAAAAGGCTTTGGTGCACCTGCATTACTCGTACAGACAGACCTCATCGACTCTGGAATACTTCCCGATTTCGGAGTCCTTGAAGTGAATTGCAATTTCCCTTGCTGCAGCTTCGGGTGAATCGGAGGCGTGAACCACGTTCCTGCCTACATCCAGAGCAAAGTCTCCACGGATAGTTCCTGGAGCCGCATCAACAGGGTTTGTAGCCCCGTTTATTGCTCTCATAACCTTAACTGCATCCTTTCCGGCAACTACCATTGAGACGGAAGGACCGGAGGTAATGAACTCGATAAGGGAGGGGAAAAAGGGCCTTGCTGCGTGTTCGCCGTAGTGCTCTTTTGCAGTGGCTTCAGCAATGACGTTCATTCTGAGAGCGACAAGCTTTAAGCCTCTCTTTTCGATTCTGGAGATAACCTCTCCGACTAGCCCGCGCTGGACTCCGTCAGGTTTCACCATAACGTATGTCTGTTCCATATGCACACCTTACTATACTTTGAACTAATGACGGCAGTTATGCTTTTTTCAACTGGATTTTGCCTTTCTCAGTCCATTCGGTGCGGCGCGGAAGCCTGCCAAGGGCGAAGTTGCTCACGCACTTGGAAGAGCACAGGAAATAGGTAGAGCCGTCTTTTTTGACATAGAGTTTACCGGTACCAGGCTCCAGCATCTGCCCGCAAAAATAGCATTTTCTCTGTTCCATTTATTTTCACCGCGTATCTTTTTACCTGGTAGTCAGTTTCTTTGCTTCTCTTGACGTTTCCAGAAGCATCATAATGTCGCCGATGCGGATAGGGCCCACACAGTTTCTTGTGATTACTCGACCCTTATCTCTGCCTTCCAGAACCCTGCACTGGATCTGGCTGGCTTCACCATGCATACCTGTATTCCCGATAACGTCAATAACTTCGGCAGCAAAACCGCCGATTGTGCTTTCTTCAGCCATATTCAGCACCCCATGTTATCAGGATTATTTAAGAGCTTCAAGTTTCTGAGAAATGTCCTGAATCATTTCAGCTGCTTTCCCTGCATCCACAATTGCTACGGTAGCACAGGAGACACCAAGTCCGCTGGCTGCGCCAAGTTCTTTCTGGTTCTTGATGAAGATATAGGGAGCGTTCTTCTCTTCGGAAAGAGGGGCGATATGAGCGATAATCTCTGCAGGCTCGATATCTTCGGCAATCAGGACAAGCTTTGCATTGCCTCTTTCGATTGCTTTGGTAGCTTCATTTGTACCTTTTTTAATCTTTCCAGTGTCTCTGGCAAGCTCCAGAGCTTCAAGTGCTTTGTTTGTAAGTTCTTCAGGAACATCGAATTTAGCGAATCGTGCCATTTAAATTTCTCCTTCGAAATTGCGGATCTCGCAATTTTTCATCAATCATAGGTTTTTAACACATATCTGTCAACATTGAAAATTCAAATCCCTAAAAAAGAACCTGAAATCCTTCAATGCAGAGAGTAAATGAGTTGAAACATAGATACTGCTAGCTAAATGCTGCAGATTGAACCTTAGAAGTACATAATCACCTATAAACTTTCTGCTTGATAAGGAGGGCAAAAGACAGATACGGGGATAAATCAGCAAAAAACGGAATATATAAGGAAAGCCTCAGCCCATAAGTCAAAAATTAAAGAAAATTAACAAATGCGTCATGGTTATAAGGGATGTAAGGATTTTGATTTGTATGAACACAATCTATTATGAAGCCCATAATAATCTTTACCTCAACCTTACAAACCGATGCAGTGCGGACTGTGTCTTCTGCATCCGCAACTTTGCAGACGGCGTTTATGGGTATGACTTGAGGCTTTCAAAAGAACCATCAACAGAAGAGCTAATCGAAGCCCTTGAAGGGCTGGACCTTTCAAACTATAAGGAAATCGTGTTTACAGGTCTTGGAGAGCCAACCCTCAGGTTCGATGTGGTGCTGGCAGTCACCCGCTGGCTTAAAAACCGGGGTATAAGGGTAAGGCTCGATACCAACGGGCATGCTGCGTTGATTAATCCCGAACTGGACGTAGTTTCAGAATTGAAAAAGGCAGGCATGGATTCTATTTCAGTCAGCTTGAACGCAGAATCCGAAGAAAAATATAACAAGCTCTGCAGACCGGTCCACAAAAACGCTTACAGATCAGTGCTCGATTTTGTAAAGGGAGCAAAAGAAGCCGGAATCTCTACCAGGGTTACAGTGGTTAAGATACCCGAGATTGATGTGGAAAAATGCAGAAAGCTTTCAGAGGAACTTGGTTCGGACTTCCACATCAGGACACTGTCCGAGGCTGCAAGTAAAGAAATCGGGGGAAAAAATTAAAAAGCCCTGAAGAAAATCCGGGTTCCTTATCATAAAAATTGTATATACTCACAGTAATAAGAATGGTATTTCACTCACGGCCTATTTACAGTCACCTCTGTCTTCCTCACAGCCCATTCACAGTTATATAAGAATGGTATTTGCTCACAGCCTATTCACAGTCATATTTATCCCCGGGCATATCCTGTTTTTGGGGAAACTCCCTATTTCCGGAGTTATCCCCCCTTTCCGGATTTTCTCAGTTATTCCCTGGTGTATCGTTTTCTTCAAGGTTTTCAAAGTCCTCAAGGCTCTCATCCAGTTCCTTTTGTTTGAGGATTCTCCTTTTCAAAAAGAAGACTGTACCTGCCAGAGCTCCAATTAGAAGAGCAAAAAGAAACTTTACTGAACCAAACATTTCCAAAACCTTTAAAGAACTTTCTTCAGAAGGTAACTCCACTAAATCCGAATCTTCTCCGGTTTTCGTATTCCCGTCCACGCCGCTTGAGGTAGCTGAAGCGTCTTCAACCCGATTTTCAACGCCCCCTGTAGCTGCAGTATCTTCTTTTATGGGCTGGAGGACTTCTTCTGCAAGAACGGCATCTGTCTCCGTGATAGTTTCTTTTGGCAGGAAGCTTTCGTCCCCGAGCAGCAGGGCAAAAGCAGTGAGATTTCGTTCAAAAAGATATACTGCTTCTGCATCACTCCCGACAGCAATGGTTGAACTGTCGCGAGAAACATCCAGGCTGTTAATATTTCCTTCGCAGTTGTAGTTCCAGAGTTCTTCCCCGTCCATATTAAGGACATAGAGGTTATCGTCCCAGCTTCCGGCTGCAATGAATGAGGAGTCGGGGGATATCTCTACAGCATAGACATCATCTTTTACCTGGTAATCCCAGAGTTTTGCTCCGGTGAGGTTAAACAGGTAAATCTTGTCGTCAAAACTTCCTGCCGCAAGATGCGAGCCATTTGTTGTTAAAGAGACACTGCTGACCCAGTAACCCGGTTTGTGCACCCATGAAAACTCCCCTTTACGGTCAAAAAGATAAACGTTATAGTTAGATCCCCCGGCAGCCACATAGTAAGCAGAAGGCGTCATGCTTACGCTATTAATCAAACTTCCGGTTTTTCTTTCCCATATAGTTTTTCCCTCCATATCAAGGAGGTAGACGTAATTGTTAGCATTTCCAACTGTCACGTAAGACCCATCTATGGAAATAGCAACACTGCGGACAGCACCTCTGGAATCAAAACTCCATAAAAGTTTACCGTCCCTGTTTAGGAAATAAATCTTACCGTCTTCACTGCCTGCTGCGATGTACATGCCATCGGAAGAAATCGCTACACTATTGAGACTGCCTCCTGTTTTGCGACTCCATAACAGCTCACCTTCCCGGTTAAAAAGGTACACTTTTTTATCGTTGCTTCCCACCGCAACTCGAGCCCCATCTGAGGAAAGTGATACTGTATAAACAATATCATCAGTAGTATAATTCCAAAGTTGTGTCCCTTTAGAATTAAAAAAAGAAACTTTGTGATCAAAACCGCCAGCTACAAGATAGTCCCCTGTAGAAGAAATTGATACGTCATTTACTATACAACCGGTTTCACATCTGCTTAACAGATCAAAAGCCTTGAGTTCCGAAAGGTCCACGTCCCCGCTATCCCGAACAAGAGGATCTGCAGCTTCCGCCCCCGAAAGAAGACCGAAAAACAGACCCAGTGCCAAAAATAACCATATTCCCGATGAATGTTTCATATAATTTATAATGAAGTACTTTATTGCACATGAATTTTTTGTTACAGTAAGTTAAACAGGGAAACCAGAAAAAAGAGAAAGAAACAGGAAAAAAGAGAAAGAAACAGGAAAAAAGAGAAAGAAACAGAAAAAAACAGAAAGTTATCAGTTTCCCCGATTATTTCTATCTACTGTTTCTTAGAGGTGTCCTCAGCTGTTTTTACTTTCTGGCTTTTTTCTCATTTTACTCTTTCTTTTTCTTTCGGTCTTTTTGGGAAAGACCGCTCTCCTGCGTTGAGCGTGACAGAAACGGCACAAGATAGTGAATAAGGTTGTATGGGTAGAAGGCTCTGTAATTTAGTCATCCGAGTGAATCTCACTGCTAAAATCCATAAATTAGTCTGCTTGAGCGCAGCAAAAAGTAATGTTACTTGTCCATAAATAAGTCCTCTTGAGCGCAGCGAAAAGGACTGCGTACTGTTGCGATTACATCGCAACTCCCAGGAAATCTCCGATTTCCTGCGATCCCGAATCTCAATTCGGGAGGAACAGAGGGAGATAGTCAAATTCGCTCTCATTGACTTCATAGGGAAGATCACAGATCCCGTCCTCGTCCAGGTCCGTACAGTTCTGGCTGAACCCCGTACCATCGGGTTTTGCCCATAAATTGCCCCCTATGCTGGGTCCACCTGCGATGTTCTTTCCTGAAGTTTTTGTAGTGTTCCAGCTAATATCCTTATTCCCATAGGCTGATTCCAGGTTCAGGGTGTTGTTGAAAAGGTTGTTATAGAAAGTATTGTTACTGCCCGCAGCCATGTAAAGCCCGAAATTCCTGTTTGATTCTATCAGATTGTCCCTGAATAGATTATCACTCGAATGAGAGAGGAGAATTCCCATGTCATTGAGATTTATGGTGTTGTTCCTCACTGTATTGTTCTCAGAGAAAGATGTGTAAATCCCATAATCGTTTTCGGAAATAAGGTTATCTCTGATCAGATTTGAATCTGCAAAACCATAGTCTCCGGAATAAATGTAGATTCCCTGATATTCGTTCTGGTATACGGTATTATTTTTAAGGGAATTATTACCTGAATTATCCAAAACAATACCTTCAATATTGGTTAAAACCGTATTGTTGTTCAGTAAATTAGTTTCCGAATTTTTAAGGTATAATCCCCTCTGGTTGTTTTCGACATTGTTGTTTATAATGTTGTTCCGGTCGGAAGAAACCAGATACACCCCATAAAGGTATTCGGAGACAATATTGCTCTTAATGGTGTTTTCGGAAGTGTTGTACAGGTAGATCCCTGCTGCTTCTTTCCATATAGAATATGGTCCGGATATGTAAAATCCCGAAATCATAACGCCTTTTGAAGTCACTTTAATCACGGGTTCGGTTGTATTGGAAGCCCTGATAATTGTGCTCCTGGGATCCGCCGATTCCGAAACAAGGCTTATGTTGTCCACATCCAGAAGGACATTTTCTTCATAAGCACCGGGATAGACAAGAACAGTACTTCCCGGAACTGCGGAGTCCACAGCATCCTGAATCGTGAGAAAATCCGCAAAAGGAGAACTGTTCTTTATAAGCAATACAGGTCCGGGAGCTCTTGCAAGAGGAAGGGCATCAATTATGCCTGTATTTTCGATATTGTAAGCAGAATCGCTAATTCCATCAATATTGGAATCTTCAGCAGTTTCCGAAAAGCCGCTACCATCAGGTTTTGCCCAGAAATTGCCGCCAAGATATGGACCCCCCATAAAATTCGTTCCCCGGGTTCTTTCCGTGTTCCAGGTATTGTTTCCGCTCTTTTCCAGCTTTACATCTATTGAATTGTTGAAATAATTGTCATACAGCCTGTTGCTATTGGAATCAGACAGCAGAATTCCGCAGTCCGTATTTTCCCTGAGGCTGTTACGGATGATTGTATTATTCTCCGAAGCCTCCATTAAGATTCCACAGAAACTAGCCAGAATCTCATTATCGCGGAGGATATTTGAGCCCGAATTCGACAGATAAATAGCAGGTCCTGAAGAAGAGTTCGCATTGTATGCAGTATTATTAATCAAAAGGTTGTTATCTGAAAAGTTTAGGTATATTCCGGAATTCCCGTTGATCCCTGCACTGTTTTTGGTGAGGATATTATTGCTTGAAGACTGAAGGACGATACCGAGGGCATTTCCGGTCACACTGTTGTTGCATAACCCGCACCCGTAAACGGAGTCTAAGTATATTCCCGCTTTCCCTCCGGATTTCATGCCTGTGCCTTTCACCGTAAACCCGCAGATTGTGACATTGTTTGCATTCACATGGAAGATATTGTCATCAGGATCAAGAGCCTGAACTGTAACCTCTTCAGGGTTGATGGACCGGGAGTAGATTTTCAGGCCCTGCACATCCACAGCCACGTTTTCTACATAAGTCCCCGGATAAACAAGGATAGTTGATCCCTGCTCCGCAGCCGAAACAGCCTTCTGGATCGAATCATAATCGGCATCCTGCTCATCATCTCCAACAGTTATGGGCACCGATTCGGGAGGTGTTGAAAGTGGTAGATAATCGATATTTTCAGGGCCATCAATCTCATAAGCTGTATCACAAATCCCGTTAAGGTCAAAATCCCTTGAGGTCTGAGAGAAACCCGTACCATTCGGGTTTGCCCAGAAATTTCCTCCAAGATACGGGCCCCCGACAATGTTAGTACCCGGAGTAAGGGAATTGTTCCAGGTATTTCCTTTGCTAATTCCAAGCTTTACGTTTATAGTGTTGTTAAAATAATTATTATAGATCCACTCATCACCTTCCAGATCTGGAATAGAGATCCCGCATTCTGCACTGGAAGTTATTGTATTGTTGAGTATTTCAATACCATAACAGGCATCTCCTTGATTAATTCCGATGCTGCAGTTCAAGATCATATTATTATGAATTCTGGTTCCACTCGCCTGAGAAATATCTACCCCGTGAAAACAGTCCGTAATCGTATTATTCCGAATATTTATGCCCCGATCGTATGCATCGATCCCATTGGAGCAATTCGAAATCGTGTTTCCGGATACTACATCGCCTCCCCCGCAACAGGCGAAACTTACCCCTCCGCCGTTTGAGATTTCATTTTCGGCTATTAAATTATTCGATGACCATGGGCCCATTAAAATGTAACCTTTTTCAATGAGGTTCCCTGTCAAATTATTTGTCACGCTTCCTTCGCTCAGAGAGATCCCATCATTGAAAAGCAGGTTTTTCGAGATAGTATTATAACTGGCATTATCAAGGTAAATTCCTCTATAGTTTTCAAAAAGTGCGTTTTCGGTAATGACGCAATTGCTGGCGTTTTCAAGGTAGATTCCGCATAGAGGCCGGTAGTTTCCGTATCCCATGGTCTTAAAAATCTCCTCTGCTGCAGAAGTGCGAGCGTATTCCGGAGAAGATTCCCCGCGTAAATTCACAGGGTCTGCAAAATTTCGGGCAATAATTCCCCAGGGATAGTTGAAAGGCTCTCCAGCTCCTGTTATGT
This sequence comes from Methanosarcina sp. 2.H.T.1A.6, assembly GCF_000979455.1. Taxonomy (GTDB): domain Archaea; phylum Halobacteriota; class Methanosarcinia; order Methanosarcinales; family Methanosarcinaceae; genus Methanosarcina. The sequence goes on along the minus strand of NZ_JJOY01000028.1, from coordinate 24,396 downwards.
TAAAGCCACTGAGAGTCACATTGTCGGCTTTTATATGAAATACGCTTTCGTTTTCATCCAGAGGTTCCACCAGCACATCAGGATTTCCTGACTCCGACCTGACCTTAAGCCGGGTCACATTTACAATAATGTTTTCCCTGTAGGTTCCAGATCTGACTATAATCGTGTCTCCAGAAGACGAATTGGTTACTGCTTCTCGAATTGATCTGAAATCCGCTCCAGAATCGTCATCTACAGTAATTTCCTTTGCGGACGCGGAGCTGTAAACTTCAATCGTGATAAGCGCAATAGCTACTAAAATAATTATTCTGTTTGCTCTCATTAATTCCCACTCCCATGAACCATTCATGTTTTTGTGAACCTGTTTCAAAGCTCCATTTAGTTCTGTTTTGAGAGCAGCCAGATTTTTACCTGTTTTAAATTGTTTTAATGCTGTTTTATCTACGTAAGATACTGACCGAATTGAATATGGGGAATTTAAACAGGTTCGGTGAACTAATACAAATGGGAACTGTGAAAACCCTTTTCTGAACCGGGTATTTTTATCTGGATGAATGTAATACTTATCTATGTAAATGTAATACATTAGACAACGTGATAATAATAAATAGATCCATATTTCAAAATATCAAGAGTTGCTATTAACCGTAGTCAGGTGCGAGGATTTTTGCAGTACCCTATGAAAGAAGCTAAGCATACGGGCAGATATAATTATCTAATGGCAACTGGAAAACTACGAGAGATAGGAAGTTAGAGAAGCACGTGTTCTAAAGATAGGCGGCAGAGAATCATAGTTTAAAGATATTAAAAGAAAGAAAGAAAGAAAGAAAGAAAGAGTTTAAAATACGAAATCAACAGCTATCAGTATTATTTGTTATTTCTCCTGTAGAATTAAACCATAAAAAGAGAGGTAAAGAAGGAGGTTCGGCAAGCGGGAGATAGTCAAAGTCGATTCCGTTGACGTTGTAAGGCAGGTCGCAGATCCCGTCAGAATTCGAATCTTCAGCGGTCTGAGAAAATCCTGTTCCATTGAGGTCAGCCCAGAAATTACCGCCCAGGTATGGGCCCTTCACGATATTTGTTCCAGATGTTTTTGTAGTGTTCCAGCTGTTTCCTTCACTGTTTTCAGCCTTTACATTTATAGAGTTGTTAAAGTAATTATTATAGATGCGGTTGTCAGTACTGTAGTCCAGCAAATAGATCCCGGATTCATTGCTGGAAGTTATCGTGTTGTTGAACAGTTCATTATTCTGGCTGTTTTCTCTCAAAAAAATGCCTCTGCCGCTGTTCGAAATTGTGTTGTTATATACCGTGGAACCATAGACTAAAATCAGGTAAATCCCATAATCGCAGTCCGTAATCATATTGTCACGAAGAACAGTCCGTGCCTGAGTGTCATATAAATCAATCCCTGTACTGCAATTAAAGATCTCATTGTTCGAAACGAGGTTTCCTCCCCCGCAGCACGCAACTCCTATCCCTCCTCCGTTCGAAAGCCGGTTCCGGGATATTGTGTTATCCCAGCAGTGTGCGCCAATAATAACATTTCCTTCTTCAATAGAATTGTTTATTGCCATATTCTTGCTGCACCCTTCATCAATCCAGATGCCATTTCGGAAATAAGTATTGTTCGAGAGGGTATTGTTCATTGAGCCCTGAATGTAAACTCCATACTGATTTTCAAAAATATAGTTCCTTTCGATTGTACAGTTCTCAACCTGATCAAGGCAGATTCCTGCCTGAGGACATTCAAACCCGGTCGATCTCGAGATAAAGATCTCTCCTGAACCGGGCCCATAAGCCGTTCTCACTTCTGGCTTATCAGTTACACCCAGGTTGCCTGAATTTCGGGAGATAAAAGAATTTCTGAAGCTGGCAGCCTCAAAAAAACTGAAAAACTCTCCTGACCCGGTTATGTTGAAGCCGCTGATAGTTACATTATCAGCTTTAACCTGAAATACGCTGGAGTTCTCGTCCCTCACTCTGATAAAAACGCCACCAGGGTCTTCAGGTTCCGAAGTGACCGTTACCCCCGAAACATTGACAACGATATTTTCCTCATAGTCCCCGGCTTTCACAATAACGAAATCCCCGGTTGTAGAGTTATTTACCGCAGCCTGAATTGAAGCTCCGGGCTCCACATAAATGACCTCTCCACTCCCAACGCCTGCAGAAACCAGAAGCAAAGCAATACCCAGAGTTGCACTCATTAGCCTGGTAAAACAATCTCCGATAAGTATGATTTTCAGAACTAACCCCCCAGATGCTTACACAACCCTGCCGGTTTAGAATAAGATAAATTTTGAACCGACACTTTCCGTGCATAATGACTATTATTTCTTATGATATTATCAAGTTCATTACTATATATATCAACTGTTTCTTTGTTTTTACACAAAAAATGGCTACCAATCGTGAGATTTTTCAACAGAGAAGAAAACGAATTGATCAGACATTTCGGTAAATGATAAATAAAACTCTGAAAAAAAAAGCAAAAAAAATCTCTAAAAAGTGGAGTTGTGTGTGTTGCCCCTAATAAGAATTTATTTTACAAGAGCATACATGCAATAATCAAAGAATCTGCCGTTTTTATAAACACTTTTCTTCATTGTGCCCTCCAAGACAAATCCTGCTTTTTCAAGAGCCTTTCTTGAGCCGATATTTTATGCATAAGGCTCTGCAAATATCCGGATAATATCATACTGTTCAAAAGCTGTCTGGCAGAGCTGTTTTATTGCTCTGATCATTATTCCTCTGCCCCAAAAAGGCTCGCCAAGCCAGTATGCAATTTCTGCACTTTTACAATATACATCGTTTTTGATGAATAAGGCGACACACCCTACAGCTTCTCCATTCACAATAATTGCCCGGCAGCATTGTTGTGTTTCATCATTAGAGCTAAAGCTCTCTACGGTTTTCCTGCAATCCTCCAAAGTAGAGGGAAAAGCATCCCTCATATTTTCTGAGATCTTTGGATTGCTGGAATATTTGAAAAAGTTTTCAGCATCGGATTTTTCCCATTTTCGTGATTCGAAATCCATTTTAACGACATCCGTGAGAAGATACTGCTCTTTTTAAAATGCCTATTTTACCTGTTTTCAATAAACTATCACTTCGAGCCCTGTCACTTTTGTGAAGTGGTTATCTCTGGTAACTATTTTTCCATCGTGACACAATATTATAGAAGCTATGAGTTCATCGAATGCCCCAATGGTTCTTCCTTTTGAGAGTAAATTTGCAGAAAGGGAAGCAAAGACTTCGTAGACTGATTCTTCAAGCTCCAGAACCTGAAAACATTCCAGAAGCTTTTTGATTTCTTCCAGATTTTTGTGTGTTTTTCTGGACAGATACGCTCCCCGGTACAGCTCAAGGACATTAATCTCGGTTGTGCTTAAGGGAATTTCCTGAGCTTCCATTTCAGCCAGTTTCTGGAGAGCTTCTTCTCTTCCTCTCAGGAGGTCAACAATAAATGAGGTATCAAGCACTGGCATCAAAATCAATCTCCCTCATCTCTGCTTTTCTCATATCTCTGGAAGCTTTTTCAATTGCGTCAGCGAGTTCGGGGTTGGAGCCTATTTCTGCAAGCACTTCAGATAGCTTTCTTTTTCTGGGATAGTACTTGAGTATCACGTCAGAAAAGCTGTCTTTTTCTGAGGTTTTGAGGCTTTTGAGTTTCTCGTAGGCTTCATCGCTTATGCTGATCGTTCTGGTTGGCATGATAATATCTGTGTATGTATGTGTATTTAAGATTTTCAATAGGAAATGTGTACCTGAAAAGAAGCTGAACAATAAATGAAGGGGCGGGTTGCTTGAACCTGCATTTAATGCCAAAGAAGAAAATAAAACCTCAATTCCAAACAAAAAGAAACACATATAACATTTAACAGACTAAAAGGGATTGAACTCAAAAAATTAAGCCTGATGAATCATGGAGGCTCAAGATTTACGCCCTTAACCAAAAAGATAGAACTCGACATTTATTCAGATGAAGTTTTTAACGGCATAGATCCCTTTGACAACACAAATTGGATGTACTTAGGAGCTCTTTTTGTCCCCACAGACTACAAAGCAGAGGTTTTGAAAAATTTGAGTGATCTTCGCTGTATAAAAAACCATAATTGGAACACATCTGAATCAGACTGCCCTGAAAGTTGTAAGTTTCATAAAGAGAACAATACTGAAATTCACTTCAAAGAAATTCATAGATCGAGTGCAAGATTCATGATCGCAAAAGACTGGGTCAGTTTCTTCAGTAAGGAAGCTTGTCAAAAACATCGAAAAATGTTATATTGTAATATACTTGGCATAAATCTTTCAAACATAAATTACAGTGAATTTGGCAGCGGTGGAAAAACCGAACTTAATATTTATAATCGCTTTTATAGAACTCTTCTAATGAGTGGTTTAAATTATTTTTTTAAAGATTATTCCAATATTGTTGTGAACTCTATATTTCATGACAGAGGAAGTCAAGAACACCACGAATTCTTTCCCTGGCATCCAATTAAACAAACTGAATTTGAAATAGACAAGTTGAGTATAAACTGCAACGAAATAGAATTCATAGACTCAGATCACAGAAACAGCAAATCAGAAGAATCTCAGTTTATTCAATTAACTGACTTGATTCTTGGAGCTACTTTTTCAACGATCCACAACTCATCAAATAATTCAAGGAAAAAAGAAGTTTGTGAACTTTTCAAACCAACATTGCATAAACTATTGGATCGCAAAAAGAGCCCCAACGGTCAGATGATTGGGGATTATTACAAAAGTAATTATTATCGAACTTACCAAGTATCGTTTTTTCCAAAATACAATATGACACCTGAAGAAGTAATCACTTATCTTGATCTGCATGGCAAAATTCAAAGAAAAGAAAAACTAAAAGTAGACAACTTTTATTATTCCCGCTTAATTGGATCTAAAAACCAACAAACACTAGAAAAATGGTTTTAATTAATCAATAATTCATGCCAAAACAAAAAAAATCAATCAACGGGCTCCACCAAATAGCCGGCAACTATCAAAAAAAATAAAGCCGCTGTAAAAGCAGCTTTACTCAATGTTTACTGTGAGCGTGTTCCTGCTCAATCTGCTCTTTTTTATGCCTGAGATAAGACTCATCGGCTGCTTTCAGGCACCTGTAGCAGAGATCCACATCTTTTTTTACGACTCCCTTTGAGAAGTCAGGGACCTGCAGTTCTACGGAGAAAACTCCGGTTTTATCTCCGCAGAGGGCGCATTTGCCTTTTCTGCATGAAGTCTGATTTTTGTTTACAGTTAAGTAAGTTTTCTGGGCGGAATCGAGGCAGGTCTCACAGAGACCTTTCCAGACCCCGTTGGGGTAGGCGAATTTGAGGAGGGGGCGGATAGCCCGGACCGGGATGACGGTCGGGATTGCACGCCCGCAAAGATCACAATCTGTCATTTCTCATACCTCCTTAGAATGGTAATAGTACCAGTGCTGCTTCCATTGCCCATTTTATGAAGGGATCGGGCCAGAGACCCATTGCCAGTACACCGGCCACTGCAACAAGAAGGGAGGCTGCGTATGGGAAAGGAATGCTGACTTTTTTACCTTCGGGGGGAAGGAAGTACATGTATTTCACAAGCCTTGCGTAGTAGAACAGTGAAAGGGCACTGTTCAGGATTGCAATCACTGCAAGCCAGGTCATGCCTGCCTCAATGGTTGAGGAGAAGAGCACGAACTTGGCCATGAAGCCGGCAGTTGGGGGGATACCTGCAAGGGCAAAGACGAAGATCGTCATGGAAAGGGCTGCCAGAGGCATTCTCTTCCCAAGGCCCCTGAAGCTGTCAAGATGATCGGGGATGTCGAGGTTTCCTCTCTTTTCCGAGGTTACCATCCAGACAACTACTCCGGCTGCGATAAAAGCTCCTGCTTTCATAAAAGCATGGGCAAGGGCGTACATGATGCCACCTGTAAGAGCTACAGGGGTCATTACCGCAAAAGCCATTGCAATGTATCCTGCCTGTGCCAGGGAGGAGTAAGCAAGCATCCTTTTTACGCTGGTCTGAGCAACTGCGACCACGTTTCCGAAGGTCATTGTTACCACTGCCAGGATGGTGAAAGCAAGCTGCCAGTCAGGCTGGAGGGCTGCAAGAACCACAATGAAAATCCTGAAGGCTGCCACAAATCCCATCTTCTTGGACCCGGCTGCAAGCAGGGCGGAAACAACTGAAGGGGACCCCTGATAGGTATCCGGAGCCCACATATGGAAGGGCACCAGAGCCATCTTGAAGCCGAAACCTGCAATCAGCAGCACGACTGCGACAAGCCCTATAGGGTTTTGTGTCAGGAGGCCGGAGTTTGCAGCAATAATTGGTATGCTGGTAGTGCCGGTTGCCCCGTAAACAAAGGAAATCCCGAAGAGCATGAGCGCTGCAGAAACCGAGCCGATCACGAAGTACTTCATGGCTCCTTCGAGGGACCTTGCGTTCTGCTTTTCATAGCCTGCAAGCGCATAGGTTGCAAGACTTGCCAGCTCAAAGGCACAGAAGAGCACTATCAGGTCGTTTGCCGATGCTACAAACATCATTCCGACGGTTGCAAAGAGCATCAGGGTGTAGAACTCTTCTGTGTGCTCGCTGTTTTCAGTGTACTTGATTGAGGCAAGCGAAACAATCAGAGCAACTGCCAGGAAGACCAGTTTGAAAAACTGGGAGAGGGCATCGATACTCAGAGTTTCTGAGAAAATCGAATATCCAACCTGGAAGTCTTCCATCCTCAGAAGCCCGAAGCTTTTAACCGTCAGGACAAGGGCTGCAAGGATTCCAAGAGTTGCCAGGTAACCCAGTACATTCTTAGACCTGGGGGACAGGAAGACTCCGGCCATAAGTACGGCCAGGCCGGTTGCAACTAATACAATTTCAGGTGCAAGATACATTAATTCTTCCATTTCTTACACCCCCAGGACAGCCGCAAGGCTGACTATTGCTTCCGAATTTTTAATCATCATATCAAGCACCGGGCTCGGGTTCAGGCCGAAATAAAGCACCAGAAGGGCAAGAGCTGCCATTGAAAAGACCTGCAGGGAATTTATGTCCCTGACATCCCCGAGCTTCTCATTATACACTCCGAACATTGCCCTCTGCATTGCCCAGAGGTGGTAACCTGCAGTAATCACTATTGCCAGCAGGGCAAATAAGACAAAGCCAGGCAGGTTCACGAAAGTGAAGGTCAGGACCAGGAACTCGGCAATAAAGCCTGTTAGCCCCGGAAGGCCAAGGGATGCCATAAACCCGACCATCATAACCACTGTGAGCATTGGCATTTTCTTTGCAAGCCCGCCGAGGTCGTTAATGATCCTTGTGCCTGTGGTGGCCTGGATTGCACCGGCAGACATGAACAGGATGCTCATGATAAGCCCGTGGGAGAACTGCTGGAACATGGCGCCTGAAACCGAAAGGGTAACAAGGCCGGCTGAACCCAGGGTAACAAATCCCATGTGGCTCAAACTGGAGTAAGCGATCATGCGCTTGAGGTCTTTCTGCCGCAGAGCCAGAAGAGCCCCGTAGACTATGCTGAAAGAACCGAGCAGGCCCAGCATCATGATCATCAGCTTGGGATTACCAGTGTTCGGGAGCATAGGGAGTGAAATCCTGAAAAGCCCGTACCCTCCGATTTTGAGCAGGATAAAGAGTACACTGCCTGCAGTAGGAGCCTCGGCATATGCATCCGGAAGCCACGAGTGGAAGGGAAAAGTCGGCATCTTTGCCAGGAACCCGAAGAGGATTGCAAGGAATATTCCATCTTTCATCAGGCCGGGTTCGAAGAACTGGAACTGTGCGATCAGCTCTCTTATATCAAATGTAGGAACACCTGTCTGATGCAGGGCTGCGTAAAAGAGCCCGAAGATTCCGAGCAGCATCACGAGAGATGCAACATGCGTGTAGATAAAGAACTTGTAGGACGCATGAGCCCGCTTTTCTCCACCCCAGATATTTACAATGAAGAAGAGTGGCACCAGGGTAAGTTCCCAGAATATATAGAAGACTACAAAGTCAAGGGCTACGAAGACGCCTATGACTGCGGCCTGCATGGTAAGGATCAGCCCGTAGAACCTGTTAGGGGCTTCCCGATCTTCTTTCCAGCTATAGAGGATCATAAGCGGGATAACGAGTGCATTCAGGAGGATAAGAGGCATGGAAATGCCGTCAATTCCAACTGAATAGTTGACCCCGAGGAAGGGAATCCACTTCACAGATTCATAGAACTGCATTGCAGCAGTACTGCTGTCAAAGTTCAGATAGGCGTAAAGGGTAAGGCCCAGAGTCGCAAGCGACCCGACAAGGCCCAATCCTGCAGCCTGGTCTTTTGTTTTTGTGAAAAAGGTCACGACTGCGAAAATCAGCGGCACCAGAATCAACAACGATGCGACCGGCAGCATCAGAGTACCTCCATTATCAATTTAACGAGTATTATTAGCAGGCTCACACCTGCAATTATGACGGTTGCATAGGTCTGGACAACCCCTGTCTGAACCTTCCGGAGTTCTTCACCTATACCAACCGTGAGAATTCCTATTCCTTCCACAATGCTGTCAACGATCACATCAACTACCTGCGTGAGGAAAGCAATAACTCCGTAAACTATTCCGATTGAGAAAAACTCGGTATAGATTTCGTGCTGGTAGTAACGCTTGTAGAGCAGCTTGTAAATCGGGTTCTTCATGGAAGCAAGAGGCCCGAGTTTCACTGCTCTGAGGTAATAGATCACGAAAGCAATTGCAAGGCCTGCAAGGGCGACTATTAACGGAAGCCACAGAATAAAGAGAGGCTCGTGTCCTGCTGCCTCTACAAGCTCGTTTCCGCCTATGCCGGCAAGGCTTCCTATGTCAAGGTTTACGAAACTGTTGGCAAAGGTTTCTTCAAGGAACTTCATGAACCCTGTATGGGTCAGTGCGCCGAAAACAAGAGCAAAGAGTGCCAGAATGGAAAGAGGAATGGTCATAATGGCAGGGGACTCGTGCCCGTGATAGTTGCTTCTCGGCTTCCCTGTAAAGGTCATGAAGATCAGCCTGAAGATGTAGAGGGATGTCAGGAAGGCAGCAGCAATTGAGAATATGTACGGGATCCAGTTGTTGCTGTGTTCTCCGAAGAGGTATGCAGCTTCAATAATTGCATCCTTTGAAATGAAGCCGCTTGTCCCTATTGAGGTCCCGGGGATACCGAAACCTGCCAGTGCAAGAGCTGCAATTGTCATGGTGACAGCAGTAATTGGCATTACCTTTCCTACGCCTCCGAGTTCCCTCATATCCTGGGTGCCGACTGCATGGATTACACTGCCTGCACAGAGGAAAAGGAGAGCCTTAAAGAAAGCATGGTTGATCAGGTGGAAAAGGGATATACCAACTGCTTCAAGCCCTATTGCCGAACCGAGACCCAGACCCAGCATCATGTATCCGAGCTGGCTGATGGTTGAGAACGCAAGTACACGCTTGAGGTCGTTCATTACAATGCCCATTGTGCCTGCAAAGAGAGCGGTAAAGCCTCCAAAGTAAGCGACTACCATAAGGGAGTCAGGGGCTGCAATAAACATAGGGAAGGTCCTTGCGACCAGATAAACACCGGCAGTAACCATTGTTGCGGCATGGATGAGAGCTGAGACGGTTGTTGGGCCTTCCATTGCGTCAGGCAGCCACACATGGAGGGGGAACTGCCCGGACTTTCCTACTGCTCCACCGAAGAAGAGCAGGGTGATAATAGTAAGGTGGCTTATTTCAAAGCCGAAAATGTTTGCCTGCAGAGCCGAAAGCTGGGGGATATAACTGAAGATTTCGTCAAAACGAAGCAGGTAAACTCCGTCCTGGAACCCGCCTGCAACCTTAAGAAGATCGGAAGTGAGCACGATTATTCCTGTAAGGAACATTACGTCTCCGATCCTGGTTGTAAGGAAAGCTTTCTTGGCTGCGGCTGCAGCTGAGGGTTTTTCGAACCAGAAACCGATCAGGAGATAAGAACAAAGCCCGACAAGTTCCCAGGAAACAAAGAGCTGCACAATGTTGTCCGAGAGGATCAGGGAAAGCATTGCCGCGGTGAAAAGGGCGGTTTCTGCAAAATACCTGGCCTTTCCGGCATCATGGGACATATAGCTAACTGCGTAAATATGGATCAGCAGGCTCACGAATGTGACCATTGACAGCATGACTGCAGCCAGCGGGTCAATTAATATTCCAAGATTGAGCACTGCAAACCAGGAATAGGACTGGTTTACGACCTCTTCGGGGTTTGCCAGCAGCCCGAGGGTAATCGCAAAAGAGATTACGAAGGAGGCAGCAATGGCAAGGATGGGAACGATTGCCCCTCCCGAAGGCATTTTCTTGCCAAAGAAGAAGGTGATCGCAAAAGCCAGTGCCGGAAGCAGGGGGATCAAAAATGCAAATTCTTCCAGAGCCGTTTTTACCACCTCAGGATGTTAAGCTCATCAATATTAATTTTTTCGTGCATTCTGTAGATTGCCATGAAAATCGCAAACCCGACTGCTGCTTCAGCAGCTGCAAGGGCAATCGAGAATATGGCAAAGACCTGCCCGTTAAGGGTATCCGTATAGCTTGAAAAAGCCACAAGGTTCAGGTTTGCGGAGTTCAGCATGAGCTCTATACACATGATCATCCTGATACCGCTTTTATGCGTCATTACGCCATAAAGCCCGATTGAAAAGAGCAGGGCTGCAAGGCCGAGATAAAATGTTAATGGAATAGCAGTCATCTGTTGCCCTCCCCTTTTGCCATGTAGATTGCTCCTATAAGGGATGCAAGCAGGACAATTGACAGGACCTCGAAAGGCACTACATACTGGGTAAAGATCAACATACCTATGCCCTCGATATTGCTCGGGTCAGCCGGATTCTCAGGGAGTTCCGAAACCGTATTCCAGGAAGTCCCAAAAACTCCTGTAACAACAACAGCAACAAAGAGCAGGACTACGAGAAGAGCCGGGAGTCTGTTAATTCGCACCGGACCCACCTCCCAGTTCGCGCTTTGTCAGCATAACTGCAAAGAGGATCAGCACTCCGATTGCTCCGATATAGACCAGCACCTGGACAACTCCCAGGAACTGGGCGTTTAAGAGGATATAACACGCTGCAACGCCGAACATGCACATGATCAGGGAAAGCCCGGCTCTTACAACGTCCTTTGCAATAACAACAAAGATTGCAAAGAAGACTGTGACAACCGCAAGAAGCCCGAAGACAGCCATTTCCAGAGCTGCTCCGATAGTTTCAATTCCGATCATTTTTCATCACCTTCATCGATATCTACTTCCCTTGCGAGTTTGTCAGGAGTCATGAGCAGGTCTTTATGAGTCCATTTCACCATGCCTTTGGCGTATTCTTTCCCGCTGGAAAGAGCACCTTTGGGGCACTGGTCAATGCAGAGCCCGCAGAAGAGGCAGTGGCCTATGTCGATTTCAGGGAACCACCTCTGTTTGCCGCTGCCAGGGGCAACCGGGGCTTTAATGATCTTAATCGCGCTGTTAGGGCAGGTGTTGGCACAGATTCCACAGCCAATGCATTTGCTTTTGTCGAGGATCTGAAGCCCCCTGAACCTGTCGGAGAGCGGGGTTTCCACTTCCGGGCACAGCCTGGTTACGCGTTTTTGAGGGATGTTTTTAAGCGCATATCTGATGTTTTTAAGAACCATACTCTTAAGCCCCCAGATAGAGTCCAAGGCCCACTGCCCAGACAAGGTTCAAGAGGGACAGGGGGAGGAGTTTTTTCCAGCTCAGGTCTACTACCTGATCGATCCTGTACCTTGGGACAGCCCATCTCATTCCGATGATCGTCATCAGCACAAGCACGGTTTTAATAAGCAGGAAACCTGTGGGGACAATAAAGCCAAGCACCGGGTTGTTTGAGACAAAAGCCGGCACGTTCCAGCCGCCAAGGAAGAGAAGTGCAACAAGGAAGGAACCGAGGATCATGTGGATATACTCGGCAAAGAAACCGAGACCGAAACGCATTCCACTGTATTCGGTAATCCATCCAGCGACCAGTTCTTCTTCAGACTCGTTCTGGTCAAAAGGAAGCCTACCCATATCAGCCATAAGTGCAATAAAGAAAACAATGAATCCGATAGGCTGCAGGAAGATATTCCAGAGAAGCCCCTGGGCGCTGGCAATTTCCACTATGTTCAGGGAACCTGTCATTATACCAACACTGACAACAGTGATCCCAAGGGGCACTTCATACCCTACCATTCGGGCAAAGTTCCTGAAAGCTCCAAGAAGAGAATACTTGTTGTTAGAACCATAGGCAATCATGAAGATCCCGAAAATGGTAAGCGCAGACATTGCCTCAATATAAAGAATACTGATATCCATCTCGGTTACAGCCAGAGGGTACTCGACCCCGTTGATGAAGACTGCACCTACCGGGATTGCGACAAGCATCAGGAAGACCGAGCTCATCATGAAGATCGTGGCGTTGTCAAAGAGCATGCGGTCAGCATTCTTCGGCCTCAGGTCTTCTTTCGTAAAGAGCTTGATAGCGTCAGCCACCAGCTGCAGAAGCCCGAACTTACCTACTCTTGAAGGCCCGTACCTGAACTGGATGTCGGCTGAGAGTTTACGCTCAATCCAGACAGCACCCATTGCTCCAAGGAAGATGGCCCCCACAAGAGACAGGCCCACAAGCCCGCGGATCCAGGGGATAAAGGGAATTATTAATTCAGGGATTTCTATCATTACAATCACCTGTCCGCTTCACTGGTGCAGCCGTCCATACTGCCTGAAATCGCTGCAACGTCTGCAACTGTTGTGCCCTTGATCAATGGAGGCAGAGCCTGAAGGGTCGGGAAGTAAGGTCCTCTGACTTTTACCCTGTATGGCTTGTCTGTGCCGTCGGAGATCATGTACATGCCCATCTCGCCTCTTGGGTCTTCGACTCTGTGGAACACCTCACCTGCAGGAACTCTCATTACAGGAGTCCTTCTGCCGTAAGGGGTCCCTTCAGGGAATAGAGGTCCATTGGGGATCTGGTCAAGGCACTGTTCAAGGATGTAGATGCTTTCCCGCATCTCGTTAAGCCTTACCTGCACCCTTGCAAAACAGTCCCCTGCGGTTTCCGTGCAGACCTTGAAGTCCAGGTCTTTATACACAAGGTAGGGCTCATTCTTCCGGATATCGAAAGGAACACCCGTTGCCCGCAGAGCAGGCCCGGAAACCCCGAAGCTCTTTGCAACATCTGCAGTCAGGACTCCGACTCCTATGGTCCGTTCCCTGTAAATTCTGTCCGAGTAGAACATTCCCTCGTAATCTTCAATAACTTTCTTGAGGTTGTTCAGGATCGGGAGAGCTTTTTCCTTGAACCCGACCGGCAGGTCTTCGCGTACCCCTCCGAATTTAAGGTAGCTGTGAGTAACCCTTGCCCCGGTGACCATATCAATAAGGCCGACAACTTCTTCCCTTTCCTTAATCGTATACATGAACATGGACACGAAGCCGATGAACTCCCCGAACTCTCCCAGACCAAGCAGGTGACTCTGGAGCCTGGAGAGTTCTTCTAAAATAACCCTTATATACTGTGCTCTCTCCGGCGGTTCGATGCCTAACAGCTTTTCGGCGCAGCCCACAAAACATTCTTCGTTTGTCAGGGCTACAAGGTAACAGATCCTGTCAACTATCGTGATTCCCTGAAGGTAGGTCTTGTTCTCCAGGATTTTTTCAATGCCTTTGTGAATATAACCCAGTTCCACTTCAGCATCCATCACAGTTTCCCCTTTCAACCTCAGGTTTAACCTGAAAGGTCCGGGCTGCATGGGATGCTGGGGGCCCAGGTGTACGATCATTTCATTTGGTTCAAGCATTTCTTCCATTTTTCACCCCTCACACCAGGTTTCTTGCGGTCTTGTTCGGGAAACCCTCGTAGTCTTTTCGAAGAGGCCACTCACCCAGCATATCTTCGGGGAGCACAAGAGGCTTCAGATTAGGGTGGTTTTTAAACATAATCCCGAAGAGTTCGTAGGTCTCTCTCTCATACCAGTTCGCATTCCAGTATACCGGTACAATAGACTCGATTTCCGGAGTATTCCTGGGCAGCCTCGCTTTCAACATCAGAACTACAGGATGGTCATATGAAGCTATATGATACACCGCTTCCAGCTCGTTCCTCGGAGGGTAGTCCACTCCGCAAACGGAACAGAGGTGGTCGAACTGAAGGGAGTCCTTAAGGTACTGGCAGACTTCTTTTGCTTTCTCCTTATCCACATATGCCCGGATACGGATCGGAGATTCGATCCCGGCTTCGGAAATTGCCTCCGGAAATTTGCCGGTTAATGATTCTATGATTGTTCTGGCATCCATTGTATTCCCTCAAATAAGCCTGAAATCTCCTCAGTATTCCGTTCCCAGGTCTTTTTTGGCTTTTATCTTTTCCTGCAGTTCCACAAATCCCTGGATCAGGGCTTCGGGTCTTGGAGGACATCCGGGAATGAAGACATCGATAGGAAAAAGCTCATCGATATTCTGCACCGTGCTGTAGGACTCATAAAAGGGACCGCCGCTGATTGAACAGTCACCCATGCAGAGAACCCATTTAGGAGCAGGCATCTGTTCCCAGAGCCTCTTCAGGGCCGGCAGGTATTTTTTTGTCACATAACCACTGATGATCATGACATCCGCATGTCTTGGGGAGTTCCTGGGAATGATCCCGAAGCGGTCAGTATCATAGTGGGCACAGCCCGTAGCGATCATTTCCACACCACAGCAGCCCATTGGCTGGGTCATGAACCAGAGCGAATTTTTCCGCCCCCAGTTGATAAGATCCTGAGCCTTGGTTTTCTTAAGGAATTTGTGGATTGCACTGGTGGTTGTTGTGATAACGCCGGGGATTTCTTCCGGAGTTTCTTTTGAGTAATTCGTTTTTTTCTCCTTCACTTCACCCATGTAAGGGCCTCCTTCTTCCAGAGATAAACGTATCCGAAGAGCAGTATGAAGATAAATGCAAACATCTCAACTACTGCAATTGAGGTAATCCCATGCCCCTTATAGACTGTAGCCCATGGGTAAAGGAAAAGCACCTCAATATCAAAGAGAACAAAAGCAATCGCATAGAGATAATACTCGACATTGAACTGGATCCTGGCAGTTCCTATAGGAACGGAACCCGATTCGTATGTCGTGTATTTGTTGGCTGCCTTGCTCCTCGGACTCAGTTGCTTTACGATGAACATTGTCATGGGCGGCATGACCAGTCCCACGGCAAGAAATATTGCAACCGGTATATAGCTATCAATTATTCCAGACATTGTATCACCTATCAAAGTGCAGCAATCTGAAACTGCAGTTCCGCATGATCATGATTTTAGATTTATAAAGATGAGCGGACAAAAAAACTGTATCCGGATTCCCAGGTTATTTAGAAAAACCACAATGATCCGAATACAGGTCCTGTAGGGAATGCCCGTATCCGGGTACCCCCTCTTCCGAATAGGGCCCTTTGAATACAGACACCTGACTGCCGGGCTCTGAAAAATTTATTTTTTCCTTGCCCTATTTTAGGTAATAAATTGCCGAAAGTCAGGGGAACCCCTTCTTCCGATGGCATGGATTCAATTGCCGTGAAAGTAATATTATTAATAATTAAGATTCCAGGTAGCTATGCTAGTTCTGCAAATGAATCAGGGGTTATTTATAGCTATTTGCTAGATAATTAATATTATATAAATATTAAGTCTAAATAATTAAAACTCTGTTTTTAAAATATACATATGTTGAAAAAAATCAGAGGAAAAGCCCTGACCTGCTGACGAAATTATATATACAACATAAATATGTTATTATCTTTGAACCGCCACAAAATTTTGTGAATAATTTAATATAATGACAACATTTTCTCCGGAAATGGCAAGGAATTATATATATTAGTTAATTATTTTAGTCCCCATTAAAAACCCTTTGAATATAGTATAAATAATAATGATAAATCCCGAGGATAAAGGGCTCTTGAGGCAACCTTTAAAATAAAAATAATAAGGAACTGAAAGTGTTGAAAATTTCCTTCTTAAGTGCGGGAAAGGCGGCACTCAATTTCCTTCAAATATGCAGGTCAAGGGCATCAGATAGAGAAGAGCGGTCAAAAAATACAAAGATTATTCAAAAATACAATTATAGTAAGAAAGATACAAAAGTTGTCAGGAAAAATATGGCCCTTGTCAGAAAAATACGATCGGTGTCAGAAAAAGACGATAGACGTCAGAAAAAGACGATAACCATCATACCATGTGGCATATCAGAAAGGTCATAGTAGCTATATGCAATGGGTACTGTCATGTGCGTTTACTATTCCCCGGGGATGTATCCATTAAAAGACAGTACAACAGTTACTCACATCCCTTCGTTTTAGACTTCAGTACAATCCCTTAGCAATATATGTACACTGTACCTGCCTGAACTCAAAAGAATCATAAATATTTATGAGGAAAACGGGTCTTCTTGACCATTTGACAGCGTTCTTTGAAGCCATATTATGTTCTGAAAGGGATAAATCCATAGTGTGCTACCGATTACATATTACAACAAGCACATTATCATCAGGGAAGCCCGCTTTCCATTGACCCTGAGAAACTAATATGAGCAAAACGCTATACCAACACATTATAATAAGTCTTTTCACGATAGAAAAGCTGGTGGATCGCATGAAGATAAACGATAATTGTGTAGGATGCGGCCAGTGCGCTTCTTTTTGCAAAAAAGGAGCAATAGAAGTAAGGGGAAGAGCACGAGCTACAGATGCCTGCGTGGAATGTGGGATGTGCATCCCCTACTGCCCTGTAAAAGCCATCGAGGTACCGGCATGAAAACAATTGTAATCGGTGCAGGCCTTGGAGGGCTCTTAAGCGCTGCCAGGCTCTCGAAAGCAGGGCATGAGGTTGAAGTTTTTGAAAGGCTTCCTATTACAGGAGGCAGGTTTACCAATCTTAATTATAAAGGGTTCCAGCTCTCAAGCGGAGCTTTCCATATGCTTCCGCACGGACCCGGGGGCCCACTTGCCCGACTTCTCGAAGAGGCCGGAGCTGAAGTGAGGATAGTGCGGTCAGAACAGACCACTATACGCGTGCCTCTGAAACAAGGAAAACCTGATTATGCGGAAGGCTTCAAAGATATCTCTTTTATTGAATTTCCATCACTACTTTCGCATAAGGACCGCCTGAAAATTGCTTTTTTGATCGTGAGCACAAGGAAAAATCGCCCTTCAGGAGTCACTCTTGAGGCCTGGATAAAAACTCAGGTTAAGGGCGAATGGCTGGTAAAGTTTGCCGACTCTTTCTGTGGCTGGGCACTGAGCCTGAAAAGCAATGAGGTCCCTGTAGAGGAGATTTTTGAGATAATTGAAAATATGTACCGGTTCGGAGGCACAGGCATCCCGGAAGGAGGGTGTAAAGGAATTATTGACGCCCTTGAAGCCGTGATTCTGGAAAATGGTGGGAAAATATATACCGGGCAGGAAGTTTCAAAAATCCTGGTTGAAAAAGGAAAAGCTGCAGGGGTGATTTCTGAAAGCAAGAAACATGAAGCTGACCTTGTAATCAGTAATCTGGGGCATGCTGCAACCGCTTTGCTCTGCAGCGAAGCCCTCTCAGGAGAAGTGAATGCAGGTTACCTTAAAATGCTTGAGACCATTCAGCCATCTGCAGGCATAAAGATTTGCCTTGCCGCGGATGAGCCTCTGGTCGGGCACTCCGGAGTCCTGCTAACCCCCTATACAAGACGTATAAATGGGGTCAATGAGGTTACTCAGGCTGACCCGAACCTGGCACCTCCGGGGAAGCATCTTACTATGTGTCATCAGTATGTAGCCCCTGAGAACGTAAAGAACCTCGACTCCGAAATAGATATGGGACTTGCGGACCTCAAAGAACTTTTTCCCGGCAAAAAATACGAAGTTCTTCTTATCCAGTCCTACCATGACAGCTGGCCCGTAAACAGGGCAGCCTCAGGTACGGACCCTGGCAATGAGACCCCGATTCCCGGGCTCTACGTCGTAGGGGACGGAGCCAAGGGAAAAGGAGGCATAGAAGTCGAAGGAGTAGCCCTCGGTGTGGCTGCAACCATGAAAAAAATCCTCGGCTAAACCCAGAGAAAAAAAACAAAACTCAGCAGGTGTTTTACCATTCCACCGGAAAACCCTCCTTTCGTAACCTACTCTAAAAACGTATTCATCCCAGTAACCAACATCTGCAGGAACCACTGCGGCTACTGCGGCTTTAAGCGGGAACCCGGACAACCCGGCGCCCGGCTGATGAAGCCTGAAGAGGTAGTCCCGATTCTTGAAAAAGGAGCAAAGGCAGGGTGCACTGAAGCCCTCTTCACCTTTGGGGAGTATGCAGAAGAGGTACCTGGGTACAGGGAATGGCTTGAAGAGCTTGGATATTCTTCAACCCTGGAATACCTTGTTTTTCTTTGTGAAACCGCAATCGAGATAGGGATTCTCCCTCACACGAACGCGGGGATTATGACACGTTCCGAACTGGAAGTCCTCAAGCCCTTAAATGCGAGCATGGGGCTGATGCTTGAGACTACGGCAATTCTGGAAGCCCATAAAGACTGCCCCGGCAAGGTTCCGGAACGCAGGCTTGAGACTATCCGGGAAGCCGGGAAACTTAAGATTCCCTATACAACCGGCCTCCTTGTAGGGATCGGAGAGAGCAGGGATGACAGAATAAAGTCTCTAGAAGCAATCACAAACCTTCACAGGGAGTACGGGCACATTCAGGAAGTCATTATCCAGAACTTTTCCCCAAAAGCCGGGACACCCATGGAAAATTTCCCTGAACCTGCAGTGGAAGAGATGATGGATACCGTAGCCCTTGCCAGGCAGATCCTGCCGCGCGATGTGGCAGTACAGGTCGCCCCAAACCTCATTGATCCAAAAGCCCTGATAATAAAAGGTGTAACGGACCTGGGAGGAATATCACCCCTGACCATTGACTGGATCAATCCTGAGGCCGAATGGCCGGATGTAAAAGACCTGCAGGAAAAGCTCGGGGCCATCTCGCTCAGAGAACGCCTCCCCATCTACCCGCAGTACGTGGAAGAAAGGTGGTACTCGGACAGGATCGGAGAGCTTATAGAGCGGCTCTCGGACGGGGAAGGTTACAGGAAGTTGCCCGGAAAAAGGCACGCGAAGGAGTCTGAAAAATGAACCGCAAAATTCCCGAAGACCTCATAGAACGCGCATACCAGGGGAAGAGCACAAAAGAAGATGCTCTCATGCTCCTGGGGATACCTCCTTTCGAACTCTTCAGGTTTGCAGATGAACTCCGCTCCCTTGCCGCAGGGGACACAGTAACTTACGTCGTGAACAGGAACATAAATTTCACAAGCCGTTGTGTGGGAACCTGCGGTTTTTGCGCATTCCGGACAAATAAAGGCCATGTAATGAGCATCGAGGAAATCATGACAAAGGTAAGAGAGGCAGATAAGGAAAATGCCACTGAAGTCTGCATTCAGGGAGGACTGCTCCCCGATGTAGGCCTGGACTTCTACCAGGGGATTGCCGAAGCCATAAAAGCCGAATTTCCGGAAATGCATATTCATTCTTTTTCGCCAATGGAAGTTTACCATGCTTCCCGTATCAGCGGGATTAAGATAAACGAGGCCTTAAGAAGGCTCAAAAGAAGCGGGCTTGATAGCATGCCAGGCACTGCAGCCGAAATCCTTTCTGACAGGGTGAGAGAGATAATCTGCCCCTCAAAACTAAAGACCGGTGAATGGATTGAAGTGGTAAGGCAGGCGCATGCTGCAGGAATTCCAACTACCTCTACCATGATGTACGGGCATGTGGAAACTCCGGAGGAAAGGATAGATCATATGCTGATCCTGAGGGAGATACAGAAAGAAACCGGAGGAATTACCGAATTTGTGCCCCTGCCTTTTATGCCTTACAACAACCCCGTAGGGGAAAAAATGATCCTGGAAGGCAGATATGCCACAACGGGATTAGAAGACCTGAAAATCTATGCAATCTCACGTGTCCTCCTCCACGGGCATATAGATAATATCCAGGCAAGCTGGGTGAAACTCGGGAAAAAATTTGCCCAATTTGCCCTCCACTGCGGAGTCAACGACCTTGGTGGAACCCTTATGGAAGAAAGTATCTCCAAATCGGCTGGGTCCTGCCACGGGGAAATGATCACTGTCGAAGAACTGGAGTGGATGATCCACGGAGCCGGAAGGGTCCCTAAAGAGAGGACTACCCTGTACAGGGAAGTGCATGAGCTGGCTTCCGGGAACTCCCGAAGGATGTCAAAGTGCGGAGCTTCCGAATAAACCAGATGCCCATTACCCTACTTCGGTAGTGGGGAACGATTATTTTATTCCCATTACAATAATAAAAAATTAATTAAATAAATAGCAGGGCTGGAGTTGACGCATTCCTTCCCCACCTACCTCCTTCGGAGTCGAGGAAGGGGTATCCTGCTTAAAAGAGATGAAATCTGAAAGGAACGATAGGGATGTACACGAAAAAACCGGCAACCCCTGAGACTGTCATTGAGAGAGCACATCAGGGAAAATGCACTAAAGAAGACGCCCTTCTCCTGCTTGAAGGAAACCCATTTGAGCTTTTTGAGCTTGCAAATGAACTTCGAGCCAATGCGGTAGGCGACATTGTCAGTTATGTGGTAAACAGGAATATCTACATCACAAACAAATGTATCGGAAACTGCGGGTTCTGCGCCTACAGGACCGAGACTGGTTATATACTGAGTGTGGAAGAAATCCTGAAAAAAACAGAAGATGCAAGAGCAGCCGGAGCCGTGGAGATCTGCATCCAGGGAGGGTACACCCCGGAAGCTGATATGGAGTTCTACCTGGAAATTATAGAGTCCATAAAATCCAGTTTCCCTGATATCTGCGTCCACGCCCTATCCCCTATGGAAGTAAACTATGCAGCAGGAATTTCCGGCATGTCCGTAGAAGAAGCGATGCGTAAACTTAAAAAAAGCGGGCTTGACTCTCTTACCGGAACCTCGGCCGAGATTCTTTCCGACAGGGTGAGGAAAATTATCTGCCCCGGAAAAATCAATACCCAGCAGTGGATCGATACGGTGACTGCGGCTCACAGGGCAGGGATTTCCACCAATTCAACCATCATGTACGGACATGTGGAAACCCTGGAAGAGCGCCTTGACCATATCTTTACCATCCGCAAAATCCAGCAGGAAACCGGCGGGTTTTCGGAACTCATCCCTATGTCTTTTTTGCCCTACAACAACCCTGTAGGGGAAAAGATGCTCGCATCCGGAAAGTTCTCAAGCACAGGGCTTGAAGACCTGCAGCTTATTGCAATTTCTCGTGTGATCCTGCACACCCATATAAACAACATCCAGGCAACCTGGGTAAAGCTAGGAAAAAAACTTGCCCAGTTTGCCCTCCAATGCGGTGCAAACGACCTCGGAGGCACACTTATGGAAGACCAGATCTCGACAGCATCCGGCGGCAACTACGGAGAATACGTGTCTCCTGCGGAGTTTGAATGGATGATAAAAGGTGCCGGAAGAATCCCCATGCAGAGGGACACCCTGTACCGGAAGGCAGAACCCAGGTTTCCTTACCGGGAAGGCGCGCTGCCTAATTGCGGAAGAGCTGGAATAGGCAGCAGGGAATAAGGAAAAAAAGTATCAGTAACTAATAAAAAGATCATGATTTTCAGGAGTCCGTATGAGAGCCGTCATCCCCTATAAGAAAGCTGGTGCAAAATCCCGATTATCCCCTGTCCTGAGCCTTGAAGAAAGGGAAGAGTTTGTAGAACTCATGCTGAACCAGGTAATAGATTCTCTCAAGGAAGCCGGAATTGAAAAAGTCGACGTTCTCAGCCCTTCTGCCTACGGGCTTGAGGACATGACGAAAGCGAGAGTTCTACTGGATGAAAATGACCTGAATGAAGCTCTTAACAGGTACCTTGAAGAAGCAAAAGAGCCTGTCCTGATTGTTATGGCTGACCTGCCTTTACTCTCCCCTGACCATATAAAAGAGATAACTTCAACTAAAAAGGATATCTGCATCGTTCCCGGGAAAGGCGGAGGTACGAATGCCCTGTATATAAAGAACCCTTCTATCTACAGGGTAAGGTACTACGGTTCGAGTTTTCTGACCCATTGTTCAATTGCAACGGATTCCGGGCAGAACTTCGAAATCTATGACTCCTTCCTTGCCGGCACGGATATAGATGAGCCCGAAGACCTGGTAGAACTCCTTATCCATGGAAAAGGAACTGCAAAAGACTACATTAACCGAAAATTCAAGTTAGAGGTCAGCCGGGGAAGGGTTGGACTGGTCCCTCTTTGAACCCAATAGAGAGAACGTGTTACTGCCGGTCTGTCTGCCGGCTTTTCAAAAAAGAAAGTTTCCACAATTTGGAATTTCTTTTTTTGGAATTTCTTTTTTTTGAATTTCGATTTTATGGCAAAGTCCCTTCACCTGAGAATTCTCACATGCCAGCTTTTTGTTAGTAGCTAATAGTAACTGACCCCTCCGGTCAAACCGAATAACCTTAAAAATCCAGAAACACGAGCAGTTTTCAGGCGACAAACAGAAAAGATTTCAGAAAAGATTTCAGAAAAGGTTCAATATTAGGCAATAGACAATTTATCTGGCTTCGCCCCTGCACCTGAAACTCCCCACCTGGCTGCACTTACAGGTGAGGAATTCACGGAGTTGCATGTTCAATTAACCGATTTAGGAGGCGTTTCTGTTTTTGTATCTGTTCGCAGAGACATATGTTGTGTATGAGAATATTTTATTTAATACTTTTCATTTAGTTCATAATACCAAATGTTATTATAGTCAAGATACTTATCGCCGCATATAAAGAAATCTACACTTAGATAAAAGTATAACCAGATTATACCCCCTGCCCCTGAAAATCAACGTCAATCTCGATCAATTCAAACGGCTCCATGTCGAAGGAATGAACTACAAAGAAATAGCTGGAGCCCTGGGCGTTTTGTCTCGAATCGCATGGAATACACGCAACGACATAGGTTTGCCACCACAGTTAAAATTGCTACAATCTACCAAAATCAAAGAATCCGAATTTCTTGTGCATTATCAACAGGACAAGAGCACAAAAGAAATCGCCAACGAACTTCATGTCACTTATGATTTCCTGTATGAGTGGATGAGGAAGCATAAATACAAAGTCAACCGCAAAAAAGATCTCCGGAAAGCCGGAATGCTGCCTTCGCCCCTGCACCGTTAGCTCCCCGCCTGCATTCTCTTTCTTCTACAGGCAAGGAACTTTCGGTATAATACTGCTCATTATCTCAGGAGACGTTTCTGTTTATTGTAAACGCTTCTGCGAAGATATGTACGAAAGCATCATATTTAATAATTTTTTTAATACTAAGATTATTTAGAGTTATTTTATTAAAAATTAATAATAACAGCAGTTACTATGACATTGGTGTTGAACCAACTATGACAGTAACTTTCGATGGAAATGTTCTCTCTAAACCCGAGAAATACGTGGACTGGAAAGATGATAGTGCTAAAGGAACAAATAATCCAACATTTAATTATCCAAGCGCGACGTATGCTTATGATGTCACTAACTATGTTAATGCAAGTAACATCGATACGTATTATGTGACTGTTGCAAACACCAAAGCTTACAATGGTAACGACCCCAGCACCACTGGAGATGACAAGAAATCATTCAATATTCAGGCCATCGGGCTTCTTACATTATACAATGAATCTGGAAGTAAGGTCTACGATTACTGGGTTGATGAAGGATGTGACCTGACATATCTCAAGTGTACTGATAACTCTGCAACTCCTATTGTGTGGCAAGATAACAGAAAACCGAGTGATACCAAGTGTTGGGCAAATTTCTCGAACGTGGACAATAGTAGTGTGTCTTCTGTAACTCTTATTACTGTAGCTCCATCCGCAGGCACAGAATACAATCAGATATACTTGAATAGCGATCCGTTAGCAGTATTTTCTGGATTATGGGATGGAAATCCACGAGACAAGGATTTCTCATGGGATGATACTGCGGACGTCAAAGATTTCCTTCTGAATGGCCAGAATTATGCGATATTCCATAATGGGCTGGATGATGATAACTCCAACACTGACGGTCAGATGCAAGCAGCGAATGCATTCCTGCTGGTGAATAAGACTGCTTAAATAAGTGTTTTTTCTTGTAACACGAAGAAATGGGATGATTATATTCTGGGTAGGTGTAGGCAGCCTGAATAAAGCGGCTAACCTTCCCATTTACTTGGCATGAAAGTACATGAGGATATCTTCCTCACGTGCTCTCTCGTTCCTTTTTTCCCATAATTGCGATAATTCCACTAATTATTGTTATCCTTTCATCAACCGAGAATATCTCGGTTTCCACAATCTTCCTCTTTTGAACTT
>NZ_JJOY01000042.1 GCF_000979455.1 Methanosarcina sp. 2.H.T.1A.6 | reverse complement strand
CTTTAGCTGTACTTTTAGTGGGGATAACTGTAAATTACGGCATTAAAGAAAGGAAGGAATTACAAGCTTTCTCTGAGTAACGAAGTGAAGAGGGGGCTAAAAGAAATAGAATTGTTAAAAAAAAGAATTTTTGAGCTCAGAAGAGCTCGTGAAGTTTGAACTGATACTTACCCAG
The DNA here is from genome assembly GCF_000979455.1 of Methanosarcina sp. 2.H.T.1A.6. GTDB lineage: Archaea > Halobacteriota > Methanosarcinia > Methanosarcinales > Methanosarcinaceae > Methanosarcina. The sequence goes on along the minus strand of NZ_JJOY01000042.1, from coordinate 98,427 downwards.
TTTGCCGCCGTAGTTACCTGCAGAAATCTTCTTGATTCCGGGGACAGTTACCGCAGCTTTTATTCCGGCTTTCATGGCTGCTTTTATGCTCTCTTCATCAAGTCCGTTGATGACGATTTCATAGACAGCATTGACATCAGCAGGAATTTCGGTGTTTTCCACTTTGTCCTTTATGGAGGGGCAGAACTTTTCATTTGCAGTAGCTTTCAGGAATTTGTACTTGTTTGCTCCGGCCTTGGATCCGCTTGAGACAATGCCGCCCGGGAATGGGGTAATTGTGCCTTCAAGTTCCGTAATTGCATCAACAGCAACCTCGGCTGCAGTCAGGGCGCTCATCTGGGAGTCTCCGAAGATAAAGAAGTTTCCGCCTGCAATTCCGGCTACTGCTCCTATATTTTCTTCACTCACAAAGTCTCCTTCCATGATCGGGACTTTGTATACTTTGCGGCCTGCAATCTGGGCCTCGGACTCCATACCGTCTCCGAAGAATTTGAGTTTGAAGCCAATATTAAATTGCTTCTCAGCGTCAGGCAGCCCGTTAAAGACTGCAGTTGTAGGAGCTGTAAGTACGCACTGCCCTATCCTCTCAAGCAGCTGTTCTTCAAGAGCTTCGTATTTGAAAGTACAGATCTGGATATAGACTCCAGGCCTTCCGTCAGGGGTCTCGCTGGGGCTTGCGAACCTTTCAATTCCTGCCTCTGCAGGGCACATTATAACTGATGTCCCGAAGCCGGTGGCTTCAGTGGCTGCTACCTGTGCCCAGCGCTTTGTGACTGCTGTTATGAGAACCCTTGAAATCTTGATCGGAAACGCTTCTGCATATGTATCTTCAATTTCTACTCCATTGATTTCCATGAAAATCCCCTAGTTTACTTTTCATTATTAATTATTATGATATCCAGGCTTGACATCTGTGCTTGAAATCTGCTACAAATTAGCATGTTTTAGCATATTCTTAATCCAGCACAGTCCAGCATAATGCATTATTTTCTTTTAGCCTGCTTTAGATATTTTTGAACTATTTATGCTGTTTTTATGCTGTGTTTATTCTGTGTTCGAATTGTTTCTTCTATGCTGGTTGTTCATGCTCGGTTGGATTGTTTATGCCGTACAGAAAAAGTCACATAATCGCAGCGTTACTTAATCTCAGGCATACACTTAAAGTTTTATGGTACTTTTATCTTCGATGGTTTAATTAATCGGTTTAATCGGTTTAATCGATTAGCTAATGAATGTCTATTATAATATTTATATCAAATATATAATTTTTCAAAGAAAAGAACTTAAAAAAAGTTGAGTATTATGTTAGGATGAATCAGAAAATAGAATTAGGAAATACGTTCTGCCAGATAAACCATATATAAATTGTAAAGAATATTTTAAAAAAGAAGGTTTTTTAAGGTTTTTTATTAATTCTTAAATGTTTTCATCAATTCTTAAATATTTTCATCAATTTTTAAGGTTTTTTATTAATTTTTAAGGTTTTTTATTACTTTTTAAGGGTTTTATAGGTCCTTATAAGGTCTTTATTATTCTCATATTACTTTATCCCCTCTGAGAACTGTCTTTATGAGGAGGTCGCCAGTAAAGGTATCAAATATTATTGTACGTCCGTAGTTTTTCCCTGTATCTTCAGCTATGATTGACACTCCCAGTTTAGTCAGGGTTTCTTTCGCACTCTTTATGTTTCTCTCACCTATATTCATGTGTGAGTTTTCGAACATGCTTGCTCCCCCGACAATTTTTGCTTCAAGTTTTTTTCTGGAACCACCTTTTTTTATTATTTCGTCCACCAGGTACTCTATTCCTGCGTCTGTAAATTTGGCGGGATTATCCTTTATCCTTGCTTCTTTTATATTCGGAAGCATGGTATGGAGAAGGCCTCCAATTTTTTCCTGTCTGTCATAGAGGGTTATTCCCAGGCAGGAACCCAGTCCGGAGGTTTTAATTTTTACAGGGCTTCTAACTATTGCGCAGTCACCTATACCCACCATAACTATGCCTGAATAGGCCAATCTGTAAAAACCTCCTGATGATTTGCTCATAATTTTTCATAATTTGATGGTTCATATTCGGTACAGGGTGTTTGATCAATCATTGAATTAATTTTTTTTAATAGATGGTTCAGAGATTCCGGATCAAGTAAAGTCAATATATTTCCATTAATTTTATTTTCTTTTATGAGGAACTCTGCATCAAGTATAAGTGCAAAATCTGCTATGCAGCTCATCTCTGTAACGGCTGAATTGAAAATGGAGTCAGACATATCATATGCTGCGTAAGGTGTTGAAATAGAAAGATTGAGTTTCAAAAATTTCGCAAGGGAAGTTATGTAGGTTCCTGCCAGGATATGGCTAACTTCTTCAATTAAAGACAGGTTCATAGGATTTGTCAGGTCCCTTTTTTCTTCTTCACCTGAGAGAGTCAGGCAGAGACTTCTTGCACTGTTTTCAGGAAAAAAGACAAGGATATAACCATTGAGATCATCTTTGATACGCATTAATGTACCTAGTACCGGTAACTCTGAAAAGCCTGCTATTTTCGGTATATTTTCGATTAATCCAAACTTCGTATCGAGAACTCTGGTACAGACAAGACTGTTTACGAGTCTGGAAAGAGAAACAGCTGAGTTTCCGATCCCTATATTTCCTATCTCTTTCAGTGCTCCGTATTCAAATTCGCTCAAGCTTCTTATCTTTTCCATGAATGTCCCCTTTAATTCTCTTCAGGTCTTTTAGATCTTTCAAGACTTTCAGGTCTTTTAGATCTTTCAGGACTTTCAGGTCTTTCAGGTCTTTCAGGACTTTCAGGTCTTTCAGGACTTTCAGGACTTTCAGGTCTTTTAGATCTTTCAGGTCTTTCAGGTCTTTCAGGTCTTTTAGATCTCTTTAATTATTCTATGTTTCTTTTATATACAGTCGTTCTCTTGCATTGTAAGGCTTAAAACGGTTTGAGGCGGTTCCCAGCAGTGTTTCTGCTTTTCCTATCACAAAGAACCCTCCTCTGTTCAATGCATTATGAAAATTAAGCTGCAAATGTTCCTGAATTTCTTTTTTAAAGTATATCATGACGTTTCGGCAGATTATAAGGTCAAAATGGTTTGTACAGGATTCTGATATCATATCCTGCCGTTGAAAACGTATCATACTTCTTAACTGGTTGGAAACCTGGTATGTCTCCCCCTGCCGTACGAAATAGCTTTTTATTATACTGGCATCCACATTTTTAAGCACATTTTCACGGTAAACCCCTTTTCGGGCTTTTTCAAGGCTGAAATTGTCAATATCAGTGCCTAGAATACTTATTCTATACTTATCGAAGTCTCTCCCAAGAACTCTATGCAGCAAAATGGCAAGAGAATAGGCCTCTTCTCCTGTTGCACAGCCTGCACTCCAGATACGGATTGATTTTACAAGTGAATCTGATCTGGATTTTATCAGAAAGGGAATAACTTCTTTTTCAATTACTCCAAAGGTTTCCGGGTTTCGGAAAAACTCACTGACGTTTATGGTAAGGGTTTTAATGAGATTCTCATGTTCTGCTGAGTTCTTTTTCAGCAGCCTGAGGTATTCTTCGTAATTCTCTGAATTGGTAGCTCTGACCCGAACGTTAATTCTACGCCTGAAATGGGCTTCTTTATATTGCTCACAGTTAAAACCAGTACTTTCCGTAATCACTCTTTTTAATAGTTCAAATCCCGGGTCTTCCTCGAGATTTCTGCTCGCCTTTATTTTGTCTTCAACTATCTGTCTTCTCTCTCCGTTTACTTTTACTGATTCTCTACTTGCTTTTATTCCATCTTTGCTTCCTTTTACTCTCTCTTCATTTCCTTTTATCCCATTTTTACTTCTTTTTACTCTCTCCTCATTTCCTTTTATCCCATTTTTTCTTCCTTTTATTCCTTCCTCACTTACGTTTATTCCACCTTTATTCTTCATTCATTTTTATCCCATTTTTACTTCCTTTCACTCCTTTTTCACCTGTAATTTCTCTGCTGAAGATTATTACTGGCGTTTGCTGAAGATTATTACTGGCATTATTAGTTCCTCGAATTAAGATTTCAGATTATGGAGTTAACATCAAGAATTAAAATGACACTTCCGTCTCCCATAATTGTTGCTCCCCCAAATCCCCGGGTTTTTTCCATCAGTCGGCTTCTAAAATTTTTTATAATAACTTCCTGCTTTCCAAGCAGTGCATCTACAACAAATCCTATATCCCGTCCGGCTTTTTCCACTATAACAATGACCAGATTTTCTTCTCTCTGGTCAGCAGGTAATTGAAACAACTTACGCAATCTCAGGAGAGGGAGCGCTTTTTCGTTTATCACAATAACTTCTTCACCCCTGATATGCCGGACTTCTTCTTTCCTGACTGAGATACTTTTTACTATGCTGGTGAAAGGAATCGCATATCTTTCCATTCCGACCTTTACAAGCATAGCCTGATAAAGAGCGATTGTTATGGGCAGCTTCAGTTCGAACTTCGAGCCGGATCCGAGTTTTGATTCTACTTTTACGGACCCTCCCAGACGTTCAATCCGGTTCTTTACAACATCCATTCCAACTCCTCTGCCTGAAAGATCTGTGACTGCGCTGGCAGTACTGAGTCCCGGTGCAAAAATTAGCTGTATTGCTTCTCTTTCCGAAAGCTGTTCCGCTTCCCCCCTTGAAATGAGTCCTTTTTCCAATGCAGCTTTCCGGATTTCTTCTGTGCTTATTCCTCTTCCATCATCTTCTATTTTGATAAGAACATAATTTTGCTGCTTTGAAGCTGTAATCATTATAGTGCCGCTTTCCTCTTTCCCAAGCTCCACACGTTCCTCGGGAATTTCTATTCCGTGGTCCACTGCGTTTCTTAACAGGTGCACCAGAGGGTCTCCAATTTCTTCCATAATAGCTCTATCGAGCTTGATCTCTTTTCCCTTTATTATAAAGTTAATTTTTTTATTTTGCGCCCTTGCAAGATCCCTTATCATTCTAGGAAAAATATTGGTTATATGATCCAGAGGAACCATTCTGATCTCTAACACTTCTTCCTGAAGCTCCCTGGTTAACTTCTGAAAATCGGAAAGTGCAAGCTCCAGATCCTTTGATTTCGATTCTTCTGTAAGCTCTTTTACCCTGCTTCGGTTGATTACGAGCTCACCAACAAGATTCATCAGTTTATCTAACTGTTCCGTGCTGATCCTTGAACTCTGTATCCTTGTAACCCGTGTCTTTGAATCCTGTATTTTTGAATCCCGAATCTTTAGATCCTGAATCTTTGAATCCTGAATCTTTGAATCCTGTATTCTTGAGTTTTGCACATTTTTTACTTTGAAATCCAGTCCAGAGTAAGTAAAACTTTTCTTTTCTTTTAGTTCCTCATTTATACTTTCGAGTTTCTTTTCTTCTTCTCTTTCTTCTTTTTTCTCTACTTTTTCCTCTATCTTTTTGTCTGCAGAAAAGGACTCGAATTCACTTTTTAGAGGGAGAACTTCTTCTGAGGAATTATTTATATTCCTGAGAGTTTTCAGGACTTCTACTGCATCAGGATAAGACTTATTACCTTCACTTCTATCGTTTTTTCCCTCTACGGCTTTACTTTCCATGCCCTTGCATACATTTTCAACAAGTCCCTCCAGAGCATCCAGACATTCGAAGATGATATCAATTAAAGAAGAATCAAGGGTTAGCCTTCCCTTACGGAACCTGTCAATAAGGCTTTCCATCTCATGTGTTAGTTCGACAATCTGCTTGAACCCCATGGTCGCAGCCATGCCTTTGAAAGTATGGGCTGCACGGAACATTACATTCATCTGCTCCATATTTCCAGGGTCCTGTTCGAGCTCCAGCAGGGAATCACTGATCTCTTTAATATTTTTCTCAGATTCAGATCTGAAAATGCCTATATATTTTGACATATCCATGATTTTCCCTGCCTTTTATAGTCCTGAGAGGTACCCGGATTTCCGAAATGTTTTAAATTTTTTATCTCTCTTTATTTATCTCTCTTTACTTTCTCTTTACTCTCTCGTTGTCTTTTTTCCTTTGTTTTTTGTCTTATTTCTACTTTTTAATTTTCCGGTTAATTTTCTTTTTCCGGTTAATTTGGCGGTAAACAAAAGATATTCTATCTTTAACTTCATTCTAATATTCTGATAATTTCTTCAGCCATTCTGTCCAGAGGGAGCACGAGGTCTGCAAGGTTTCGCCTTATTATTTCTCCGGGCATTCCGTATACCACGCATGAACTCCGGGCTTCTGCGATTACTTTGCCCCCCATTTTTTTAATTTCTTCAGCTCCATCCGCTCCATCGCAGTTCATTCCTGTAAGGACAAGGGAAATAACTCTGGAGCCGTAAACCAGTGCAACTGATCTGAAAAGGACATTTACTGAAGGTCTGGATCCCAGTTCTTTAGGGCTGCAAGATAAATGTACTACTTCTTCTTCAAGGCTGTTTATTTTATTTCGTACAATTTCCATATGATAATTACCCGGGGCTATAAGCACAGTTCCTTTCTCTACTCTATCCCCTTCCTGTGCCTCTTTTACCCTGAGAGCTGACTTTTCATCAAGTCTTTTTGAAAGAGATGCTGTAAAACCCGGGGGCATGTGCTGTACTACAAGAACTGCAGCTGGAATCTCAGCGGGAAGTGAACCTATAAGTTTTTCCAGGGTCCTTGGACCTCCTGTGGACGCACCTATCGCCAGTATATTTCTCACAGAGGTTACTTTCTCCCGGAGCCTGTTATCTTTCTTCTCCCCTTTCTTCTCCCCTTTCTTCTCCCCTTTCTTCTCCCCTTTCTTCTCCTCTTTTTTCGGACTCCAGGGTTCTAAATCTCGCATGCACTCCAGGTTTTTAAGGTTAGCTTTTGCAGCTGTCCTGACTTTCCTGCAAATTTCCTCTGCCATCTCAGGCATGCTCTGACTGAGAACACCTGAGGGCTTTTCGATTACATCCACTGCTCCGTACTCAAAAGCTGTAAGGGTAATCTCTTCAGCTTTTTCCCCCAGAGCTGACACTATAATTACAGAAGTAGGATATTCTTTCATGATATGGGCAAGAGTCTTAAGACCGTCAAGAACAGGCATTATATTGTCCAGAAGTACTACATCGGGCCTAAGTTTCTTGACTTTTTCAAGACCGTCCTTTCCGTTGACTGCCGTTCCGATAACCCTTATCTTCGGGTCTTCTTTAAGAATATCGGAAAGAATCTTGCGAATTAAAGCAGAATCATCTACTATGAGTGCGCGGATAGTCATCTCAAGCACTTTTTTGTTGAATCGGTTTATTTAAAACGCGTTTTTATTTAACTCGAATATTTCGAGTCACTCTGTCTTGATCCAGAACTCAGTTACTTAATCTAAAAACTAACTGTTTAATCCAATAATTGAATACTTAATCCGGTAATTGAATACTTAATCCGGTAATTGAACGCTTAATCCATAAATTAGATATTTAATCTAAAATTAATCTAAAATTAATCTAAAATTAATCTAAAATTCAGATATGTAATTAGAATTGGACGCTTAACTTAATACTCTTCAGTTAATTTGGCTCAGCAATTTTTTTGATTACATCAAGCATGCCATCTGGCTCAAAAGGTTTTACTATGAAACCCATGGCACCTATTTTCATAGATTCTGTTATCAGAGCTTGCTGACCAAGAGAAGAGCACATTACTACTTTTGCATCAGGATCCATTAAAAGAAGTTTTTGCAATGCCTCTTTCCCATCCATATCTGGCATTATTATGTCCATTAGCACAAGGTCAGGTTTTATCTCCAGGTATGTTTGAATTGCTTCTTCCCCATCACCTATCTCAGCAACCACTTCGTGTCCGTGCTTTAAAAGAATGTCTCTGATTACCATCCGCATAAATTCGGCATCGTCCACGATCATTACTCTTGCCATTTATTTTCCTTCTTTTATTTTTTATTAAATGAGTGACAATATCTTTGTGACAATGTCTTATGTGACGGTATTTGTTCTACTGTATATTTGGAACCGCCCTGAAGTTATCTGACCACACAATTTCATAAACCCTCAGCAGAAAACCCCTGATCCTTTAGCTCAGGGTTAGTTGACTTTTGAGAATACTCAGAGTTTCAGAATAATAATGAATTCTATTGAAGCAGTCAACTGAAGGGTTCCTATTAAAGCTATTAATCAAATAACTTTTATCAGAGTACACATAAGGTTAACGTAATTGATCAATACAAGTTTTTTTGCTAACGTAAGTCTTTCTTTTTAGTGTGAAAAAGTATATGCTAGACGTGCTATATTAAACTTTTTTAATTATCTTTTGCAAATTATCTAGCTTTAAACCCTTCTTAATTTTGGAATGGTTGCATGTTAACAAAACGTTTCTAAAAGTTTGTTATGTTTTAAAAATCCTATTTATATTGTCAGGGTTTGTTACTGCATAGAATGACTTCTACAGGTTTGAATGTGCTTGTTTTCATATCATGCGGAGAATCAACTCTTCCTAAAGACACATTCAAATAAAATAGGATGTTTTTATTCTCACTTTATATATTAAAACAGTGGTATATATATTGATAAATAACTTTATATTCTACGGGAATTCATATTATCTTTATTAAGTCGGGGAATTTACTGCTATCTACTATATCGTTATGTAAAGGATCAACACTGGGAACTGAATATCTTCTTTTTGTCACTGAAATCCACTTATTTGGTGTTAAAATTTGGTTGTAAGTGTTTGAGTGCCAGCCTGCAAATTCCAATCGATTTGCCTTCAAATCTTACAAATTATGTTCAGAAATGCAATATATAATGGAAATTTGCTTGCGATATAAAATTTATAAGGGTATTTAATAGAATTTTTACTCAGATAAGTAATGATAAAATATTCCATATAATTAAGCCGTTTATCTGTTCCCACCAGTAAAATTCGTTTCACAAAATAACCCCCTGTAAGAATAGTCTCTAAGAATAGTCTCTAAGAATGGTCTCTGTAAGAATAGTCTCTGTAAGAATAGTCTTGTAAGAATAGTCTCTGTAAGAATGGTCTCTGTAAGAATAGTCTCTGTAAGAATAGTCTCTGTAAGAATAGTCTCTGTAAGAATAGTCTCTGTAAGAATAGTCTCTGTAAGAAGGATATCGTTCAGAGAATTCTTAAGCAAGCACAGGAGTTGATCAAATGCCTGAAATCCTGATCGTTGAGGATAACCTGCTTAACCTTGTTATTGAAGCTGACCTTCTGAAATCCTATGGATATGATCCGAAGAAGGCAAAAAATGGCTTTGAAGCGCTGGAAGTTCTCAGTAAGGTCAAAGTTGATCTTGTACTGATGGATATGGAACTTCCAAAGATGCATGGTCTTGAACTGCTTCAACGGATAAAATGCAATCCTGATACACGAAGCACAAGAGTGGTTGCTGTCACAGGACATTGTGATCCTGAAAGTGAGCAGGAATTCCTAAAAGCCGGATGTCATGCTGTCCTTTCCAAACCCATAAATTTTGATATTTTTGGATCGCAGGTCAAAGAGTTCCTTACAGTAACAAGTTCTTCATTGAATTTTCCTGAGTAATATCTCCAGAAGGAGTATTCTTGATGAATGCCGAACCTCCAATTCTCCTATTATTTGAGGTTCTTACTCTTTTCAAGAATCAGGAACTTTATAGATTCTTAAATAATCTATATCAGGAAATTTATGAATTCTTAAATAATCTATATTGAGCACTAGTTGGGAAATCTGGATAAAAACCTTTTACAGGCGTTTATAGCTTTCTGCCCTTTACAATAAGTATCTCCTATGGGTTATAGTTCGGTTGCGGGAGAGAAAGGGCGCAAAGGCGAAGAAGCTGGAAGCACGGGTGAAAAAGATGTACAAAAGCACAAAGATGGGGCATGTGGTGATAGGATTTGCCCTTCTCCTCGTTTTGATCTTTTTTGTAGGTTATACGGGTTATCGGGGCATGAACGAAGTCGAGGAGAAGAGCCGTGCTATCCAGAATATGACTTTTATCATGAATAATATGCAGGGCGCCCTGCAAGCAGAGGAAAGCTACATTATTCACGGCGATCCCGTTTACAAAGAAGAAGTTTATTCCCATCTTAACCTTGTGCCCACACAGGCAGCGATATCCAAAGAAATATACATAGGCTACATTGATCCTGCGAACCGCGACCGGATGGATTTAGTTCTTGCAGCTTCCAGCGATTTCAGGGAAGCTTTTGACAGATATGTTGAAGCAGATGACGAACAGGCAGATGTGAGAGATAATCTGACGGTCTATAGTGAAACTCTAATAACAAACGCAGACGAGCTTTCTAAAAATCAGATGACTCAGTACAGGGAGGAGTTCGAGAAGGGCTATTCAAATGAAACTCTCGAGAAAAAGTTCTCCAACGCCGAGAGCGCTCAGAGGATCATTGTATTGACAATGAAAGCCAGAAACGAGTATCGAAATTATGCTATGAGTCCTGATCAGCAATATGCAGATAAGTTTGATACTTTTATGGAAGAGATTATTGAACTTTCTACAGACTTGAACGGGCGAATGGAACGGCCGGAAAATATTGCTGCAGGAAAGGAAATACTTACAAGTGCAGAAAATATCCAGGCCGGTTTTGAGCAGTTTAAGGCTCTGGAAGAAAGAAAAGCGATCGAAGAGGCAAATATGACAGATATAGCTGCGCAGGTTGGGGAAGTAGCTACTGCTGCCAGTGCTGACCAGAAAGAAAAACTGGATACACTGATCGTGAACTCTATAAATAAGATCTTTCTGGTCACTTTTCTTTCAATGCTTATTGGTGCTTTACTTGTTTTTGTAATTTTGAATATCTACAGAAAGCCTATCTACGAATTGCTTGAAGCTGCTGACAGGATCTCTGAAGGAGATCTTGATGTTGATATTAAAGGTTCCTCGAGAAGCGAGATCTTCCAGCTTTCAGAGGCTTTTAAAGCAATGGTTGAAAACCTGCGCAACTTGATTAAAGAAATTCAGGGAGGTTCACTGCGCCTTGCCACACTTTCGGAAGAAATGTCTGCCTCTTCCGAAGAAGTGGCATCTGCATCAAGGAGAATTTCAGAAACCGCAGCTGAAATCTCTAACGGGGCAGAGATGCAGAGTACAAAAATTGTTGATATAACTCATGCAATGCAGGATATGACCCACAATATCCAGGAAGTTGCGGATAACACCCAGAAAGTTTCTAAAAGTACAAATCTGGTGAATGATGCCGTTCGTAATATTGGAAACGTTTCCAGAGATGTCCTGTTTAAGATGAATCTTATCAGTTCTTCTGTTGATGAAACTGAAATTGTTATAAAGGAACTTGACTCCAAGTCTCAGCAGATCAATGAGATCATAACGCTGATAACCAGAATTGCAGACCAGACCAATATGCTTGCACTGAATGCCGCAATTGAAGCTGCACGAGCAGGCGAACACGGCAGAGGATTCTCTGTTGTAGCCGATGAAGTCCGCAAACTTGCTGAAGAATCCGGAAGTGCAGCCAAAAATATTTCCAGGCTGATTGATGAGATCAGGGAGAGTATCAGTGATACAGTGGAAAGCATAGAAGCAAGTAAAAATAATGTGAAGAATGGCTCAGTATCGGTTAGTGAAGAGGTTGAGATGGTTACCGAGATCGTCTCCACAATCAATGAAATCACAAATATGATAGAGGATGTTGCAGCTTCTACAGAAGAACAGTCCGCATCCATTGAAGAAATTACCTCTACACTGGAAGATATATCCTCTATATCGGAGCAGTCCGCTGCAGGAACCCAGGAAACTGCTGCAGCGCTTGAAGAACAGAGTGTTTCAATGTCTGAGCTTGCCAGCATGGCGAATGATCTCTCTTTGCTTGGGGAAAAGATGAAAAAAGCCACTGAAAAATTCAGGCTTGGTAATTCAAAAGGAGAGCCCGAAAATATTGCTGACTAAATATTGCTGACTAAATACGGCTGGCTAAATATAGAGGGTTAAAATCCTTAAATTGGCCTGAGGGATTTAAATGTTTGAGGAAACGGCAATAAAGGAAGATTCTACACTTCCAGAAGAATCGCTTCAGCTGGTGGTGTTTGAACTGTCAGGAGAAGAATTCGGAGTCGATATCATGCAGGTCTCCGAGATCATCCCGATTTCAAAAATCACTCGCATTCCTCAGGCGCCGGAATGCATAAAGGGACTAATTAACCTGCGCGGAAAAATTATCGTAGTAATAGATCTCAACAGGCGCCTTGGTTTTAGCTCCAAAGAGAGGGACAGCCTGTCCAGAATTATTATAGTGGAAGTCAGGGATACAATGATAGGAATGCTTGTAAACTCCGTAAGTGGGGTGTTGAAACTGCCTATTACTTCTGTTGAACCGACTCCAGATATGATTAAATCGAAAATTAATGCAGAATATCTAATCGGAGTCGGGAAAAAAGGGAACAGGCTTCTTATCCTCCTGAACCTTGCAAGGGTACTTGGAGAAGAGGAAATTGACGAACTCAGCCAGCTTTCTTCTTCCGCTTCATCTCCTTCTTCCGAGCAACTTCCTGAGAAGGATATTTAAAAATTTATATGTAAAAACTGACTGATAAAAACTTTCTATTGTCTATAATTCATTGTTTATGATTTCAGAAGAATTTTATGATTTCAGAAGAATTTTATGATTTCAGAAGTGATTTATAGCTTCAGAATAAATTTAAACGAATATGCACCCTGTCCTTATTTTCCTTTTCGCCCTTATAGCCATACTGCTTCTTACAGCAAAACTCAGGCTTCACCCTTTCCTTAGCCTTGTCCTTGTATCTCTTTTCATAGGGGTGCTTGCAGGAGAACCTATGGGGGCAGTTGAAGCGGTAACTAAGGGACTTGGTAATGTTTTTTCCCGTTTTGCTATCATTATCACCAGTGGTAGTATCATCGGACTTCTGCTCCAGAAGAGCGGTGGAATGTCTTTAATAGCTTCTGACATTATGCGTTTTTCCAGAAATCCCCTACTTGCCCTGAACATTCTTGGTTTTCTTTTTTCCGTGCCAATGATGTGCTATATCCTTGCCTATGTCATCTTTATTCCGATAGCAAAAGAGTTGGCTACCAAGCTTAATTACCCCCCCATTTCCACTGCAACTGCACTTGCACTCGGGGCCGTTGCCTCATTTAATCTGGTATATCCTTCCCCTGTAATTATTTCCGCAGCAGAAGAACTTTCAGCAAATACGGACACACTCATTCTTCTTGGATTTTTTATTGCTGTTCCTACTTCTACTGCAGGTTATCTCTACGCCAGAAGATTGGGGAAGACTGAAACCGCCAGAGTTTCCGAACACGATAATCAGAGGCAAGCTCAGCCAGAATTTTCAGAAATTACAGAAACTCCACAAAAGGAGAAGACAGGAGTAATGCAGGAAAAAGGTATCGAAGTGCAGAGAAAAGATGGAGTACAAAGGAAAGATGGAGTGCAGGGAAGAGATACTGGAAAGTCAGGCAGACTTGAAGCTTATGCACCAATCTTTCTTCCTTTGCTTCTGATCCTTTTCCAGGCTGGCTTTGAGCATCCCCCTCTTCTGTTTTCTTTTCTGGGAAACCCAAATGTTGCCCTCCTTATAGGAGTTCTTCTCTCCATTTTTTCCAGCAGGGCGCTGGGGTTGGAAATGGTCAGGACCCTGGTTGAAAAAGCCGTAAGGAGAAGTGGTGTTGTCCTTCTTGACCTGTGTGGAGGAGGAGCTCTTGGTGCAACTCTTGCCATGACAGGAGCAGGAGAAGCCCTTGGCAGGTTTTTCCTGCAGATTAACCTTCCTCATATCCTTGTTCCTTTTCTTGTTGCAGCAGCTCTTCAAACCGTGCAGGGGTCAAGGGTTGTAACAATGCTTGTTGCGCCATCCCTTTTGCTTCCTCTGGTTCCGGAACTTGGGCTTCCTGCGGAGATTCTGATCCTTGCAATGGCGTCAGGTACTTTCGTGATTTCGCATGTCAATGATCCATTCTTCTGGATTTTCGGAGAGCTGGCAGAACTTGAACCATCCGAGGTTTTCAGGGCAAATACTCTTGGGGGTGCTGTGATGGGCGTGGTAAGTTTCCTGCTTGTTTCCGGAGTGTATGTTTTCTTCTACTGAATTTTTCATACCTGCCAGTTTCGCTAGTTTCATACCTGCTAGATTTCTATTCTTGCCGGTTCTTTCATACTTATTGTGTTTTTTATACTTACTGAGTTCTTCAGACTTGCCGGTATTTTATACTGGAACCTAATTCCTTTGATTTTAATGCCTTTCATTTTTTGCAGGAGGTACATTCCGGCGATTCTAAGTTTGATACACCACAAATATAATTTTGTAATTTGGTACATGACAAACAATAAATACCAGTTTTTTATATTTATCTATATGAATGAGCACAATTATCCTGATTTTACGGGCCTTGAGCTCTCTCCGAGAAAGGCAGATTACCTCAAGTTTATTTTTGAAAAAAGAGGCACGGTAAAAACTACTGAAATTTCCTCCTGCCTGCAGGTTGACCCTTCAACAATAAGCAAGACCTTAACTGAACTTGCAACTGCTGGCTACCTGAATCATGTTCCATACAGGGGGGTGGATCTGACAGAAATGGGGAAGGCATATGCAGAATTTCTTGTCCGGAGACACAGGATTTTGAGTCTTCTCTTTACCCACTACGGTCTCTCGACGGAGGAAGCATGTGCTGAGGTTTCTCGCTTTGAAGCTTTTGTTTCCAGGGATGCGGTAAACAAAATCTGCAACTCAATGGGTCATCCGATGGTCGGGGTATGCGGAGAAATAAGCCACGAGAAATGCTTTCATGAGGAGCATTGTCATTAATTGCCAGCATGAATGGGGAGTTGAATAAAGCCTTTGATCCAAGCTTTTGATCCAAGCTTCTGATCCAAGTTTTTGATCCAAGTTTTTGATCCGGTTTCAAGATGAATTTGGATTGACCCCAAAAAATTTCCTAAATAACTCATATTTTTGGACATACTACAAATTTATCTCACTTATATCAGCCTTATTTCAACTCCTTCCAGAAATGAAACTGATTGAAGCAATGAAGTAAAAATGAAAGTGAAAAAACAGGAGCTCAATTATGAAATTAAAAATCATAACTATATTAGTACTTTTGATTGTTGGTCTGAGCATTTTTGTCAGCGGCTGTACAGATGCCGGCGACACTGGGGATAATGAGACTAAAGAACAGGAAACTGAAATGTCAGGAACGGACGAGCCCATGACAGTTGCCGTAAGTGTTGTTCCCCTTGCTGAATTTGTAGAAAAAGTCGGAGGAGATAAAGTAAAAACCGTTGTCATTATCCCTCCCGGAGCAGATCCTCACACCTATGAACTTTCTCCAAGGGAAGTCCAGGAAATTAGCAAAGCCAGCATGTTAGTGACAGTCGGGGTTGGTATGCCCTTTGAGAAAGTCTGGATTGACAAATTCGAGACCATGAATAGTGGCACTCTGATTGTAAATTGCTCCAAAGGGCTCGAATTGAGAGAGCTTGAGAAACATGATGAAGAGCTTGGAGCCGGGAACAAAGAAGAAAGCGATGAGGATCATGAAGGACTGGATCCCCACATCTGGACATCTCCTTCAAACGCAAAAATGATGGTCGAAGATATTTATGAAGGACTTGTGGAACTGGACCCTGAAAACAAAGCTTACTATACTCAAAATAGAGATGCTTATCTTGAAGAGCTGGATGCTCTGGATGCGAGGATTCGGGAAAAGCTGGAAGGAAGCGAGGAAAGAAATTTCATGGTTTATCATCCATCCTGGGGATATTTTGCCGCAGATTACGGGCTTACTATGATTCCTGTTGAGGTTGAAGGAAAAGAGCCAAGTGCGCGGGATCTCGCGAAGCTCATAGATCTTGCAAAGGAAAAGAAGGTCAAAGTTATCTTTGTCCAGTCTCAGTTCAGCCCGCGGAGTGCGGAAGTTGTAGCTCAAGAAATTGGCGGCGAAGTTGTGGCTGTTGACCCTCTTGCAAAGGATTACATTGCAAACATGGACAACGTGTCCGATGTCTTTGCCAGAAACCTTGTGTAAAATCAGTATTCAGGTTCTATAGCTAAATATAAAAAGAACATAATTCGGGATAAGATAAAAACGATAGTCTGAAGGAAGGGTAATGGAGAAGGTTATAGAGCTAGAGGATGTCTGGGTCCGCTACGGAAACCAGACAATCCTTGAGGCCGTAAGTCTGGAATTAAAAGAGCCCAATGGGTTGCTTGGGATTATTGGACCCAATGGTGGGGGAAAGACCACATTTCTCAAAGTGCTCCTTGGGCTTTTGAAGCCCTATAAAGGCAGCGTGAAACTCTTTGGGAAGCCTCCGGAAAAAAGCAGAGACCTTGTAGGGTATGTCCCCCAGTACAAAGGTTTTGACTTTGATTTTCCGATCAGTGTCTGGGAAGTCGTCCTGACAGGCAGGATGAGCCATACGGGTTTTCTGAAAAAGTACAGTGACGAGGACAAAAAGGCTGCTGAAGAGGCTCTGAAAACAGTGGAAATGTTCGACCTTAAGGACCGGCAAATAGGCCAGCTCTCGGGTGGGCAGCGGCAGAGGGTTTTTATTGCCCGTGCTCTTGCAACGAACCCTAAACTCCTGCTTCTTGACGAACCCAATACCGGGCTCGATCCTCACATGCAGGATGAACTCTACCGACTCCTGGACAGGCTCAAGCAGGAAATGGCAGTCATTATGGTTACACATGACCTCAGTGCAGTTTCTGTCTATGTGGACAGGATAGCCTGCCTGAACCGCACGCTTCACTACCATAACTCAAGAGAAATCTCGGTTGAGGACCTGGAAGCCACCTACCAGTGCCCTGTCGAACTAATTGCTCATGGAGTGCCCCATAGAGTGCTGGAAAGGCACAAAGGGAGTTCCTGAAGATCAAGATAGGGTTCGAAAGAAGTCTCTCAAGGAGAAATAAAAAATGTTTGATCTTCTGCAATATACTTTTATACAGAACGCCCTTATAGCCGCAATCCTTGCAAGCGTTGCCTGCGGAATCATAGGCGCCTACGTTGTCGTTAAAAAGATCGTCTTCATCAGCGGTGGGATTGCCCATGCCTCTTTCGGAGGGGTCGGGCTTGGTTATTATTTAGGGATAAACCCCATGTTCGGAGTTCTTCCTTTCAGCTTGCTCTCCGCTCTTGTCATGGGCATCGTAAGCAAGAAATCTAAAATCCCGGAAGACAGTGCAATAGGCATTCTCTGGTCTCTTGGAATGGCTCTGGGAGTTATTTTTGTCTATCTTACTCCCGGATATGCCCCGGACCTGATGACCTACCTCTTTGGAAATATCCTTACGGTTCCCCGGCTTGACCTGTACCTGATGCTGGTTCTTGATATCGTCATAGTGGGTGCGGTCTATCTGTTCTATAAGGAATTTCTTTCTTTATGCTTTGATGAAGAGTTCACAACTGTACAGGGCGTCCCTACCGAAAAGCTCTATCTCCTCCTTCTCTGTATTATTGCCCTTACAATTGTTGTCCTTATCAAAGTCGTGGGAATTATCCTTGTGATCGCCCTTCTGACCATTCCTGCAACTCTGAGCCGTAAATTCACCAATAACCTGAAGCGGATGATGCTTATCTCCACTGTCTTCGGGATCGCGATCAGTGTTACCGGAATAGGCCTTTCATATGCTCTGGATGTTCCATCGGGCGCCACTATTATTCTTGTACTGAGCTTTGTATATGGGTTTGTAGCTGTCGGGATGGATATACTCGAGAGCAGGCATGTTTCGAAGAGCTGAAAACATGCCGTTGTTTTTTAAAGGTTTTTTGAACTTGCCGGCACCTCTATTATAAGTGTATTTAGTGAACATGTCTGACTGTTCACTAAAGTTCAAAAATAAATTAAGGTTCAAAAATACATTTTTTCTGAGATTAATTATAATGTACAGGACTCGGGCATGAGGCTCAGATATATATTCTATCATCTTTCAGTATATTATGCACTTTATAATTTTTTTTGGCCCAACTAACTGCAGCCAACTATAAAATTATATTTCGTTAGTTTTATTAAGACATAATTTTATATATGGTAAAATGCAAGAAGCCTAATTGTTAAATCAAGTTTATTTTATACGACTTCAGGATCAGAACTGCAAGATCAGCATCTCTGGAGTGAATTGGTAATGGAAAAACGGAGTCCAAAATGGAATTCAAAAACGGAGTCCAAAGCTCCATGTGAAATGCCACAAAGCCGCTTCTAGTGGGGAAGCGATGCACTTGTAGCAGGTTAAGGCAGCCTGCACAGGGCATATAGTACTTGGATGCACTTCAACTGATAAACTTATGCCACCTCCATAACAAGCCAGTAGGTGTATCCAAAAGCCACCTCTAAAAGGTAAAAGACTGGTTCCGTTGGTATAAAGCGGAAACAACCAGATCCACCTATTAAAATATAAACCCCTTTATATAAACCCCTTAATATAAACTTCATACCAGGGTGATAAAATGGACCGTGAAACAACCCGGGATCAAAATATTGAAGAAAACGAAACATTTGATGGCGAAAACCTCAATCTTCCGGATATCCTCCTTCCGGAAACCGATAATGTGCTATATTCAATCCTAAACTCCTTAAATCAGAACATCGCAGACTTTTATACGTTTGTGAAATTCAACAGCTACCTCTCTGAGGGTCACCTCAACGTTGAGCTGCTTAAAAGAAGCATGGGTATCCACAGAGACTTTACAGCCCTTTTCCTGCACACCAAAGAAGAACTGTTATTTACCTATCCGGAATTCATAGAAAAGACAGAAAAGCTGCTGTTTAAAGGTGAAGTTGGTACCGATTGCATAAAATATACACACAGGGTATGCAGAGCAATAAGTGATTATAAGATTGCTCTTCATAGAGAAGGTTATTTGCCAGACCTTAGAAGGCAGCTGCCCTTAGTTGACATTTAATCCTCAGGCAGCTTACTTTTTTCTATTTTTTTCGATTCAATTTCACTTCTACACACCTTCTCTTTTTGCCAACGTCTAAAATTTTGTAAAAGATAGGTTTTACAAACCTGAGCTTTGTAAAATCCATGCTTTGTAAATTTAAAATTGATCTAAATCTAAATCTAAATCTTTTTAAGGAGCTAATACCCACTTAAAAATTTTGAAAAGTATGCGCAAGCTCTTCTGTTTTTGATTTTAGTTTCATACGTTCTGATTAATTTACAGTACCTCTGGAGACTTATATCCAATTTTCAGTACATCCGTAGTCTTATATTTAGGAAAAGATATTTGGCGTGCAAGGCATCTGTGAAAAAAACGGTAGCCTAAAAAACGGTGTCTTGAAAAACACTGGCTTAAAAAACAGTAGCCTAAAAAACGATATATTGAAAAACACTGGCTTAAAAAACAGTAGCCCAAAAAACGATATATTGAAAAACACTGGCTTAAAAAACAGTAGCCCAAAAAATGATATATTGAAAAACGGCACAAAAACGGAATTCTTGAAAAACGGTGATTAAAAACGGCATTATAAACAGATGCCTGCACCATTCAATATGTGAATCTTTTTTAGATCAGTTAGTTTCAAACGTGGTTATATCCCTTTGTTTTTAACGGTTTAGTTTTCTAAATAGCTCTCGCGTTAAAAATGTGAATTTTGCGAGTCTATACTATTCTTAATTTCATTATGAAGCCCTCTAAAAACCAACCTTCGAAAAAAATACTTTTTATCTATTTTTCCTGGCTTTCTGCTCTTTGAAATGGACCAAAGTAGACAGCACATTTCTTGCACATCTCTTCTTGAGCTGAAAATAAAAATGTACAAACATCTTCTTTGGGTGAGAATAAAAATGTACAATTAGATGAAGGTTTAAACCCCTCATCTAATTTTTTTCTAAGCCTAGCTCTCTTTCAATGCTTTTTTATCTGATTCGCTTTGCTTTTACTTCTTTTTATACAGGAATATTGCAGCAAGCAGTCCGAATGCGCCATAAATGATTTCAAACCCAGGTATACCTGCGCTTTCCTGTTCTGGTTCCTTGTCAACATCTGCTTCGGCACTTTCAGTGTTTTGTTCAAAGTTTTTAATATCAGGTCCAAGCTGCGTTTCAGTGCCAGTTTCTCTCCATGTAGTTTCGTTCATTTCAACGTTTTTGGTAGGTTTAGAGATGATGCGGGCGTGACCAGTGCCACCGTTACCATGGTGGGCGCTACGAGTATCACCACTGTAATCAATATCATCTGAGCTAAGGACTATCAGTTGTTGCACACTGCTGCTTTCATCAGGAATTTCGTTGCAACTTACTATTGCCGTATTTTCGATAAATCCGTCCCCACCACCATTGCTGTTAATATCGTCCTGGGTTAACGTATAGTTTCCAAAGAATTTCCACGTCTCTCCCGGATTCAACACCCCTGAGTCAACATCATCTCCAGTCGGTCCTGTCAATGTAATCATGGGGTCACTTACTGAAACTCCTGTCAGGTTCGTGCTGCCTTCATTCTTCACCATTATCTGATATTCTATTATGTCTCCAGCTTTGTTGACTATGTTATCTCCGGCTTCATCAGCTCCGATTATTGATTTGTATATAATGTAATCCTGGTTCCCTTCTGTCGAATCATCTCCTGTTGAATCATCTCCTGTTGAATCATCTCCTGTCGAATCATCTCCTGTCGAATTATCCCCTGTCGAATCATCTCCTGTCGAATCATCCCCTGTGGATGCTTCTTCTATCAGTACCCTGGCACTGTCACATTTTGGCTCCAGCTGATCACAGTCTACCATTGCTACGTTGTCGATGTATCCATCACATCCCCCATTGGTATCTATGTCTTCCTGCGTTACCGTGTAGCTGCCGGTATATGTCCATATCTCTCCTGTATCAAGAACTTCATCGGTATCTTTTGATTTTGTTGGTCCTGTTAGAGTTTCAATTAACTGGTCCGTGACAGTTACATTTGTCAGGTCGACATCTCCGGTGTTAGTAACTGTTATCCGGTAGGTTATGACATCTCCTGCCTTTTTTACACTGGCTTTCGATCCACCGCAATTTACGTCTGTAATGCACTTTTCTATTCTATATGCCGGACTGGGTTCGCAAGCCGAAGTTACTTTTATAGGCGCGGTTTCAATATCAGATTCGGTTTTCAGTTGGTCGGAGGATGCGGTTGCCGATGCGACTTGCATAAATGGTGCCGCACTGGACATGATCAGCATCACTGAAAACATCAGCGCAAATAGCGCATATAGTCCGTTTTTTCTTATCCAATGGTTGATGGATAGCATGGTCATCCCCACAAAGTTTGTAATATTCTTTCTCATTTATTCACTTCCAGATTTTCTTCTCAAAATTTGAATCTATATTTAGAATTAAACTCAAAAAAATCAACATTTGTCGAAAAGATAATCTAAGCTGGACAAACACCAGTTTTTAATTCCTCACTCCTTATTGAATAAATTTTGGAAATAATATTGCTAATAAATAAATTTAGAAAATCAGTTTTTTAAACTGTAAAACCAAAGTTAAACAAACTTTAATTTTTTATTCTTTTTTTCCTTCCCATTGAGTCTTTAATCATCAGACTTATTGTATTTTATAGTACAATACTAATAACAATATTAATTATAAGATACCTTGTAATATATAATTTTAGATCTAAAATATTTGATGTAATTTAGTCTGTTTTTTAGGGTTTTAAAGCTTTATTTTTGCTTTTTAATAGTTTTTAAATGTTTTTTTGCATTCTATTTTTTCTAATGTTTCTTCTTTTTTATCTGAAAAACTCTTTATTTAATCTTTATTTAATTCACATTGTAATAGAGGAAATACTCAATTTTTTTCCATATGATGTTTAAGATTTTAGTTTTTAAAATTTTTACACCGCTTCACATTATCTTTCCCCTTATAATGCAAAAAATCCAAAAAAAAGACGAATGTTTCTTTTTTAATAAACATTCTTGACTAAAATCATTGGGGGTTAAATGGGATCGAATCAAAAAAGTAACATCCAGAAATCATATCCTGGTGATCTAAAAAATCAAAAAGATTAAAAAAACTCTCTAAAATAAATAAATAAATAAATAAATAAATAAATAAATAAATATAAAAAAGTAGAACTTCAGTTTTCACTGAAGTCCGTAGTGTTTAATATTCCAGTCTGCAGCGGCCTGGATCTTTGCGATTTCTTTGTCTCCGCCTTCCATGGTGAAGAGGTGTTTGAACCGCTTCTGGGCTCTGAGGTATTCCTCGACGGGCCTTGGGTCCTTGACTTTTCTTACCTGGGTGATCTCGCCGTTTTCCATTTCGTACATCGGCCAGAGGCAGGTTTCTACTGCGAGTTTTGCAAGTTCGATGGTCTTGGAGCCGTCAAAACCCCAGCCGGTTGGGCAGGGAGCGTGGGCGTGGATGTAGGTCGGGCCCACAGTTTCGGTGGCTTTCTTGACTTTCCTGATCATGTCCCTTGGGAATCCGATTGATGTTGTGGCCACATACGGAGAGCCGTGGGCTACCATGATAGCGGGCATGTCCTTCTTCGGGCGCTGGTTTCCAAAGGAGACTTTGCCTGCGGGGCTTGTTGTTGTGGAAGCATCGAAGGGGGTTCCGGAGCTTCTCTGGATCCCGGTGTTCATGTAGGCTTCGTTGTCTACACAGACGTAGGTGATGTCGTGGCCCCGCTCAAAAGCGCCTGAGAGGGACCGAATCCCTATGTCCATTGTCGAGCCGTCGCCGCCGACTCCGATGACCCTGGTGTTTCCTTTCCTGCCAAGGGCTTTTAAGGCAGCCTCGACACCTGATGCCACTGCGCCTCCGTTTTCGAAGAGGGAGTGTATCCACGGGACCTGCCAGGCAGATTCCGGGAAGGGTGTGGTCATAACTTCCAGGCAGCCTGTTGGGTTAATGATGATACAGTCCGAGCCTGCGCCCATAAGCATGAACTTTGCGGCAAGGGCGTCACAGCAGCCTGCACAGCCCCTGTGTCCCGGAGCAAGGTAGGTTTTAGGTGCGGGTTTACTCATAGCAACTCCTCCCTGACGTCAGCAAACTGGCTTTCAACCGTAATACCGGATTTTGCGACCTTTTTGGTCTCTTCGATTATCTTCCTGACAAGCTCCACTTGAACATCGCGGCCACCGTGGTTTAAGGTGTAGCCAATAATCGGAATATCGCACCTGCTGTTGTACATACAGGACTTGGTCTCGGTAAAGAGGGCACCTTCGTTGGTTCCGAGGGAGATGTTCTTGTCGAGCACGACCACAGCATTGGCTTTTGCCAGGGCCTTTCTGATCTGCATCTTCGGGAAGGGCCTGAAGGACCTGACTTTCAGGATACCGATCTTCTCGCCCTTTGCCCTGTACTCGTCAACTACATCCTTGAGGGTACCTATCAGGGAGCCCATGGCCATGATTACAACTTCAGCATCTTCAAGCTGGTAACCGTCGATAAGGCCTCCGTGATCCCTGCCAAAGATCTCTGCGAATTCCTTGGAAACAGCTTCGATCTTCGGAAGGGCCGCCTGCATTGCCTTTTCCTGCAGGTATCTGAATTCGGTGTAAGTCGAGGGGTCTGCAAAGGCTCCGAAGGTCATCGGGTTTTTGGGGTCAAGCACATATTCCGGCTCATATTTGGGCAGGAACTCGTCGGTAAGGTCCTGCTCAAGCAGCACCACGGGTTCGTAGACGTGGGAGAGGATAAACCCGTCCATACAGGCCATGCCCGGCAGGAGCACATCTTTGTCCTCTGCGATCTTGAAGATCTGGGGGACCATGTCTGCGGCTTCCTGGACATCCTCGGCATAGAGCTGGAGCCAGCCTGTGTCCCTCTGGGAAATTGCATCCTGGTGATCGTTCCATATATTGATCGGGGCGCTGACTGCTCTGTTTGCCACTGTCATGATGATGGGCATCCTCATTCCTGCGGCGTTGAAGAGTACCTCGTGCATGAGCAAAAGCCCCTGGGAGGTGGTTGCGGAATATGTCCTTGCTCCGACAGCTGCGGCTCCCACAAGGGCAGAAATTGCCGAGAATTCGGATTCCACGTTGATGTATTCACAGTTCGGGATTTCCCCGTCTGCTATAAACTGAGATAAGTCCTCAACGATATGGGTCTGAGGGGTGATAGGATAAGCGGAAATCACATTTGGACGGGAGACCTTTGCTGCATGGGCAACTGCGTAGGAGCCTTCCACGACGACCATTTTGGCCTTGTCAGCTGAATTGAGCGGCATTATTTCTCCTCCAGAATCATTTCAATTGCATCTGCAGGGCATTCATTTGCGCAGATGCCGCATCCCTTGCAGTAGTCGTAGTTGTATTCGAAAAAGCCGTCTTCTTTGAGATGGATTGACATGTCAGGGCACACAATCTCGCAGATTCCGCATTTGGTACATTTTTCGTAAATATATACGGGACGGAAGTTTCTCCAGCCTCCGGTTTTGTTTACCAGGGTTGATCCCGGTTCACAAACTCCTCCTATTGGGATCTTCATGCTTCTCTCCTCCTGATAAGCTCATAGGCTTTCTGGATAGCCTGTGAGTTCTTTTCGGCTACTTTGCCGGAAAAGCGGTCCCTTACGGCTTTCTTAATGGATTCCACATTGATCTCTCCGGTCGCGCCTGCAAAAGCTCCCAGGAGGACAGTGTTCACAATAGGGAGGCCTATGATGTCCATTGCCACCTTTGTGGCGTCCACGGTCATAACCCTGGCTTTTGTGTCAAGTTTCAGGCTCTCCGGCTTTTCGGTGGTGTTTACTATGATGACTCCATCATCTTTTATCCCGCTTGCAACATCAACGGTTTCAAGCAGAGTGGCATCCTGGACAATAACGTAATCCGGGGCGTAGATCTGGCTTCGGAGCCTGATAGGACTATCACTGATTCTGGTGAATGCCTGCACCGGGGCACCTCTGCGCTCTACCCCAAAAGCGGGGAAGGCCTGGCTGAATTTTCCGTCTTCAAAAGCTGCAATGGAGATCATTTCAGCCGCAGTAACAGAACCCTGGCCTCCTCGACCGTGTATTCTGATTTCCTTCATCTGGATTCTCCTTCTAAACGCGGTTTTAATTTAATGTTTTTCTAATATTTTTCGCTGTTTTCGGCAGTCTGTATGGCACCTTATAGTTTAGTTGTCGGCACACTGCTGTTAAGCGAGTTAACCTGATGTTAATCTCTATTAATTCTTGTCAGATTAGGAACTCCGTACCTACCCTTGTACGGGTCCGTATCTGGTTTTTTTCTTCAGGCACCACTGCAATATGCAAAAGCAGATTTGCAGTAATTCGAAACTTTGGACGGCAAATTGTTAACCTGAAAGTATTCATAATTAATGGATCATAGGTATCTCGAGTGTAATATATTTTCAATTATATGTTTACGCCGTTTTGTGCCTGATAGTTCATGGATAATTGTGTAGATTATTATTAGTTTTTCGGTGAAAGTCGAAAAATTGTTTATATATACTTCTAATTCATAATTATTTTTTAGACGTTTTATTATTATTTTTCACCGGTTAACCTGTCTCTTAACCATGTTTTTTACTAATACTGTTGTAAACAATGTTCATTTCTAAAAAGATAAGATCTTTTAATATTTTTCCTGGCAGGAACTTCTCATCAGTTCAGTTATGGCCTTTCCATCCGTCAAACCATTCATTTTTTCCCTGACCTGCCGCGAGCCGGGCAGTCCTTTTGTAAACCAGTGTGCGTGCGTCCTGAGGTTTATGGATGAGAGCAGGTTGTGTTCCTCAAGGAGGGCAATATATTTTTCAAAATCCTCCAGTTGCCGGGACTGCTTATTCGCTTCAAGTTTTTCACCGGTTTCCAGGTAGTGCCTGATCCTTCTGAAAATAAAAGGGTTTCCCATTGCTGCGCGACCTATCATAAGCCCGTCACAGCCTGTCAGTTCCAGAGTTCTTTCTGCCGACTCCTCATCCCTTATGTCCCCGTTTGCAATAACGGGAATCGATAGCTCATTTTTGACGGCCTTTATTTCTATAAGGTTCGAGCTGCCTGAGTACATCTGTGCTGCTGTTCTGCCGTGCACGGTCAGGGCCGAAGCCCCGGCTTTTTCTATCAGGCGGGCAATTTCAAGAGTTTTATCCTCTCTCCCAAGGAGGCGGATCTTTGCGCTGACCGGAGTCTTCAGGGTATCTGTAAGCTCTGAGATTATTGCATAGATAAGTTCCGGAGAATTGAGGAGAGCTGAGCCGCAGCCAGCTCCTGTGATGCATCTTGCGGGGCATCCCATGTTAATGTCTATAACTTCAGGACTGTATGCTTCTTCAACAATAAGTGCAGCTTCCCTCAGTTTCTCAGGGCAGCCTCCCACAAGCTGAACCCCGAAGGGCCTGTCTTCAGGAGAACTCAGCCCTCTAATATAAGATTTCCTGCTTTCATTGAGCAGGGCATTTACATTGATCATCTCTGTGTACGTCAGGTCAGCTCCGTACTGCCTGCAAAGCAGTCTGAAAGCCATATTTGTTACATCTGCCATAGGTGCAAGGAGAAGGTTTCCAGGAAGCTCTGTCCTGCCAATTTTCAGTTTTTTAAGTTTCATGTTTCTTATGATTTTTCAGCTGTTTTTTATTCCTTATCTTCTGCTTTATCCATTTTTTATTTCTAATCTCTTACCTGCTACTTCATTTTAAATTACTTCTATTTTTTAGGCTTATTTTTAGTTTGGATTCACTTATAGTTACGGTCTACTCTGATTTGTTAAAGCTCAAAAAGATTTCGCAAAATATATGGAAAAGGTTTGAACAACTGCCGAAGGTGAAAGTTTGAGTGACTATTCTAAAGTGAAACTATTTGATAGTGAAAAGAATAGAGAAATAAGTTCAGATTAAGGAATAAATAGAAACAAATAGAAACTATCTGAAGGAAAATAAGTTAAAAACAAGATGCTTGAACCAGAGATTAAAAATCTGGTTCAGGATCTTTATGAAGAGTATGGAAATTGATTGAAGTTAAATGTACAGCTAAGAGATTATACAACTCAAGAGGCTCATGAAAAGAAAAGCCTGATATGTCCAAGATAGGGAATCCTGTATCTTGCAACCCCTATTACCCATTCATCCTTCACAGGCACATAGTAACTTATCTGTCCTTCCTGATCAAAGTGCTTGTTGGTCACAGGGTTATCTCCTTTTGTAATGTATCCTGAGTAAGGGGCAGCAGGACCGTTTTTCCACATAGGTTCTCCGGCTTCAACCCTGTACATCGCTCTATGTATTATAGGAGTTGTACTTTCCTGCCCATAGGGTCGATAGAGGATCACGTCTCCGTAGTCACCAAAGGTCATATAGCCTGAATCTTTTCCATCCTCATTGGTAACAAGAGCAACTCGATCGATGTTTTTTATGAAGATAATATCTCCTACCTGCATATGCGGCTCCATACTTCCGGACTCCACTGCGACCATGGGTGTCCAGAGCCCGAACGCCAGTTTGGAAAGAATCATAAAGGCTATCAGGACAGCCGCAACTGACAGCAAATCCTTTCCAAGGGAAACCAGGAAGCTTTCTTCCTCCTGGGTACTGTTTTGTGTATTAGTTTTGCTCATAGTAAGCCTTTATTCCCTTTATCTTATTCTTCTGGTACCGTATTAAATTTCACAAACCCTCAGCAGGAAACCTGTTTAATCTTTAGATTTAGCGGGTAGTTGACTCGGTAAGTATTGCCTGTGTCAGCATTTCATCAGCTATGTAATTTATATTTATGTATCAATTCCACTCTCACGCTTTTAACTGTACAGGACTTTTTTGTTTTATTATACGACTCTTTTCAGTATATTTGCCTATGCAATTTGTTTTTATCCTATATTTAACTTACAATTTATCATCAGGTTATGATATTTTTATATGCAACTCCTTAAAAATTAGACTGAAATCCCATGGAATCCGAATAAGTTGTTTAGAAATCTGAGTTGTTTAGAAATCTGATTATGCCGATACCTGGGAAAAATTATGATGTTCAGGAAATTGAGTTTCTGGAATGCTTGCATGTTCCTGGCAGTCCCCGGTGGTCTTAATATTTTTTCAACGCTTTCGAAGTGGTCTGGATAACAACAAACATTGGCTCTAAGGCTGACAACGAAGATAAACATCCAATCAGAATCTAAAATATAATTCTGTTGATAGGTTATTCTCACGAGAATAAAACCTGATAATACTTTTAAAAATATATAAATGTTATTTTGCTGGCATCGAAGCAATTTTGTATGTGTTTAGTTTTTATATTTTAAGTGGGTCTTTGCCTTAAATCTTTTTGACCTCAGGTTGATTGATCTTAGGTTAAATTAGGTTCAACAGACGCTGGTATCCATAAGGCCAGGTCGAGAAAGTCAGGTTGGAATTATGAATGAGATCGATATTGTACGGGCAGTTATAGAGGAAGGGTACCAGATAAGCCCGCAAGCCGTAGAACTAATCAAATTAAGTAATTCCCCTGAAAGCCTTCTAAAATATATCCTTTCAACTATTGATGATTGTGTTTTCGTTATTGAGCCCGAACATGTCGATCTGAAGGGTTTTGAAGCTTCTAAAACGGTTTCCAGGATAATTTCTGGAACATCTTCCGGGACAGTTTCCCAAATGGCTCCAGGTAAAATTTCCTCTCCTGCCCTGGAACCTGCAGACTCTCACATGATAAAAGCTTTTGACTCTGCTTTGGTTGCCCTTAAGGAACCAGGAACGTTCTCAAGTGTTAAACCGGACATGGTTTCATCGGCTGAAGTCTCGGACTCCAAACCGGAGACTAAACCTTACATTCTTTCTTCTCAGGGTTCTGATTCTATTCCTGATTCCGATTCTATTTCTGATTCTATTCCTGATTCCGATTCTATTTCTGATTCTATTTCTGATTCTATTTCTGATTCCATTTCTGATTCTATTTCTGATTCCATTTCTGATTCTATTTCTGATTCCATTTCTGATTCTGATCCTGTTTCTGATTCTGTTCCTGGGTCTCTTTCCAATCCCGTTTGTCCCTCTGCTTCTTCAAGAAGTGTAGATAAACCAGCTTCCTCTTTTTTCGGGCATGCAGTTTCTCCTTCGACCTCTAACCGTGCTTCCAGGGAAGATTCTCTTTTTTCAAATCATGGAAATTCTTTTCCTTCGAGTTCCAGGGACGAGGAAGTCAGGCGTCTTCCAGGCCGTAACCCTGTTACCGTGCTTTCCGACATCACCGGGCATTCGACCTGTGTTGGAGAGTATATGCAGTTTGTACAATATTTCAGGGACAGGTACAGCAGGCTCTCTGAGATCATCCGGAGCAGGATGAATGCACGCCCTATAGAGAGTTTGAAAAGGAGGAGTTTTCGCCGCGGATCAGACGGAAACACTGAAGAGATATCGATTATAGGGATGGTTTCTGATATCAGCACCACAACCAACGGGCACAAAATCTTTTCTATTGAAGACCCTACAGGCTCTTTTTCAGTTCTTATCCGAAATAGTGACAAGGAGCTCTTCGAGCTGGCTTCGCGGCTTCTTTTGGACGAGGTCATAGGGGTAACAGGCTCGGTTACTAATGACGGAAAACTTATGCTTGCCACAAAGCTCCTCCAGCCTGATGTTCCGAACAGTGTTCAGCGCAGGACAGGAAGCCATGGGAAAGCCGTACTGATCTCGGACGTGCACGTGGGCAGTTCTCAGTTCCTTGAAGATTCCTGGCTGGATTTTCTAGACTTTCTGAAAGGCGAATCTGACTCCGAAGACATGCGGGAGATTGCAGCCCAGGTCCGTTATCTCGTTGTTGCAGGAGACCTCGTGGACGGTATAGGAATTTATCCTGACCAGGAAATGGAACTGGATATTCTGGATGTCTATGAACAGTACAGGAAAGCAGCAGAGTACTTCAGAGAAGTTCCTGAACACATCCATGTGATCATAAGCCCTGGAAACCACGATGCTGTACGTCAGGCAGAACCACAGCCTGCCCTGCCTGAGAGGATCTGCGCGGATTTTCCGGCGAATGTCACTTTCGTAGGCAACCCTGCTCTTGTGGACCTTGACGGCGTCCGAATCCTTATCTACCACGGCAGGTCTATTGACGATCTGGTTGCAAGCGTCCCCGGTGTCTCGTATCAGGAGCCTGCAGGTGCAGTCCTTGAGATGCTTAAGCGCAGGCATCTGGCTCCAACGTACGGGAGCAGGGTTTCCATATCCCCGGAGAAAAAAGATTACTTTATAATTGACCCTGTTCCGGATATCATTCATACAGGTCACGTCCATACCCTTGGAGTCCAGCGATACAAAAATGTCCTCCTGGTCAATTCCGGGACCTGGCAGGCGCAGACTGAGTTCCAGAAGCGTGTAAACCTGATGCCTGTGCCAGCCAGAGTTCCGGTTGTGGATCTTGCGGATTTTGACGTGAAAATCCTGGCATTTGATTAAGTCCAGGTCCGAAAACTCAGATCAGGTTAATTCGGGCGGCTATCAGGGCAGATAGCTTCTTCTCGAAAATTTTCGAGCAGCCCTATTCCCCATAAAATTCTCCATTTCTCTAAATCTCCATTTCTCTAAATCTCCATTTCTTTAAATCTCCATTTCTCTAAATCTCCATTTCTCTAAATCTCCATTTCTCTAAATCTCCATTTCTCTAAATCTCCATTTCTTTAAATCTCCATTTCTCTAAATTCTCTGGCCCTATGAAGTTCTCTAAAATTATTTTCCGATCCTTATATATACCACAAAGATTTAATATTCGGAAAATGCCTCTTGAAGAAAAAAAGGAAGAAAAGGAAGATTCTGGGGAAAAGTTTCCGGAAGTCCAGGGAGAAAACCGGGATGAAGAGCAGACCTCTCTTCCCTTTTATATCCCTGATTTTGCAACTCTCCTGAAGAAACAGGGTTATGCCCTTGCAGGCCGCCATTCAGCAGTAAAGACCTGCCTCTGGCTCAGGCATGCAATGAATGACCAGGGTTTCTGCTATAAGTCCAGGTTTTATGGAGTTCAGTCCCACCGCTGCCTCCAGATGACCCCTACTCTCATTTGCAACCAGCGCTGCCTTTTCTGCTGGCGTCCGACTGAGGTCCCGGTCCCTGCGCCCGGGGAGTGGGATTCTCCTGAAAAAATAGTTGAGGAAAGCATCGCCTGCCAGCGCAAACTGATCACAGGTTTCGGTGGTTCTCCAAATGCACTCAGGGAACGCTGGCTTGAAGGCAATGAACCGAATAACGTTGCAATTTCCCTGTCCGGAGAGCCGACCTTTTACCCTTACCTTCCTGAACTTATCGAAGAATATAAAAAGAGAGGTTTCACTACCTTTCTGGTTACAAACGGAACTGTCCCTTCAATGCTTGCAAAGATCAACCCTTCCCAGTTATACATGAGTCTTGATGCTCCGGATCTCGAGACCTACCTCAGAGTCTGCCAGCCAAAATCTCCTGCACTCTGGGACAGGATCAACGAGTCTCTGGACTTTATGAAGGAGAAAAGCTCAAGAACAGTCATCCGGACCACACTGGTCAAGGGGGAAAATATGTTCAATCCGGAGGGTTATGCCAGACTAATTAAAAAGGCCTCACCGGATTTTGTGGAAATAAAGGCTTACATGCACCTTGGATTTTCACGCCTCCGTCTTGACCGCTCTGCCATGCCAACCCATGCAGAGGTGCTGGAGTTTTCAAAAGAGCTTGCAAAGCATCTGGGGTACGAGATCACAGATGAATCAGATATTAGCCGGGTTGTCCTGCTTTCAAAGGACGGAAAAAAGTCTCCTGTGAAAAATATTTCATACCTGGATTAAACCCTGATTTGCGAATCTTTTTTTACCTAACCTTTTTTCTGTTTTTCTCTATTTCTCCTTTGTCCGGAAGTAAATTCTAAAGTAGAGATCTACGTACAGGAAAACTTTTATAGTCGTGTGAATATATAAAATAAGTCGGGGATAGAAACAAATATAAACCTAAGTTTCAATTAGGATATCGTCCCGGCAGGGGCTAATCCAATATTAATTTAAATCAAAGCGTTAATTCTTATATACAGTTTGAGTAAGATTATGTCTCATATTATGTCTCATATCTAGTGCGATCAAAAGAATGCGAAACCTGGCAGGTTTATGCAGCATAAATACAAGCTTTAGCGACTTGCTGAGATACCGGCTTCTAAAGGGTGTATCTCTCACTCTAAGGTTCTTCGTGTTCCAGGCGGTTTTTATACCCGGATTTCGGGTGAGACAGGAACTCACTGTGTGATTATCTTTATCAAATCCTCCGGTTATCCGTTGTATGCCAACCGACATGCTAAACAAATATCATACTGAATACCTAAATTTGCTATGATGCCGGATTTGATAATTTTTTATCGAAAATCTGCACTGGATCCAGGAATCTCAAACTAAGTTAAACAGACCTAACACTTTCACCTTAAGTTTGCCAGTTTGAAGATTAGCTTAAAAAGCTCAAATCTCAAATCTCAATTTACTACCAGAATCACGATAATAACGAATCTTACTGCCTTATTCATCGGGGAATTCTTAAAATGACTGAACAATCCGCACACGACAAGTACGAATTTAAAAAGAAGCTTGAAGGCCTCAGGGATAAGAGAGGAAGGAGCACGGAGCTTATTTCCCTTTATATTCCTGCTGACAAGCAGATTTTCGATGTTACAAACCAATTAAAAGACGAGCACGGACAGGCTGCAAATATAAAGTCCAAGCTTACGAAGACGAATGTGCAGGGAGCAATTGAGTCTCTGCTCTCAAGGCTCAGATACCTGGACAAAGTGCCTGAGAATGGGATAGTGTACTTTACAGGAGCTGTGGATATCGGAGCCAACAAGACAAGTATGGAAAGCGAGGTAATTGTCCCTCCTGACCCCATCACTGTCTACAAGTATCACTGTGACTCATCTTTCTATCTTGAGCCTCTTGAGGATATGCTTAAGGATAAGAACACCTTCGGGCTTCTGGTTCTTGACCGCAGGGAAGCAACCGTAGGGCTTCTAGTCGGAAAACGAATCCAGGCTTTCCGCAACCTTACCTCAACGGTCCCTGGAAAGCAGAGGAAAGGTGGTCAGAGTGCCCATCGTTTCCAGCAGCTCAGGCTCATTGCAATTCATGAGTTCTACAAGAGGATAGGAGATGCTGCAAGTGAGATTTTCATGGCTGTAGACCACAAGGATCTCAAAGGCGTTCTGATAGGAGGTCCCTCTCCGACAAAGGAAGAGTTCTATGCGGGTGAGTTCCTGCACCACGAGCTTCTGAAGAAAATCCTCGGACTCTTTGATACGGGATATACTGATGAATCCGGGCTTTCCGAGCTTGTTAATGCTGCAGAGGATAAACTCAAGGACCTTGAGCTTACGGGAGAGAAGAATGCCGTCAGAGCCTTTTTCAAGGAACTGATTGCCGATTCGGGTAAGGTAGCCTATGGAGAAGCCCAGGTCAGGGCAAACCTCGAGATCAATGCAGTGGACGTGCTCCTGCTCTCCGAAGACCTGCGTGCAGAAAGGGTAACTACGAAATGCAGTGTTTGCGGATATGAAAATAAGTGGACACGGCGCTGGAAACCTGGAGAACCTGCTCCCACAGCCGGGAACTGTCCCAAATGCGGCTCTTCCCTTGAGGTTACGGATGTTACGGACATTGTAGACGAATTCTCAGAGCTTGCCGACAAGAGTAATGCAAAGTTAATCTTCGTATCCACTGACTTTGATGAGGGTTCCCAGCTCATGAACGCCTTTGGAGGCATAGCTGCAATTTTGAGGTACAGTACTGGAATCTGAGCTCACTCAGGGGCAAGGTCCCCTATCCAGTAATTTTACCCAATACTTTTTTTAATTAAATTGTCCTTAGATCAGTGGATCAGAAGTTGGTAAATTAAAGTATATCTTAAGGGCTATCACATTAATCAGATCAGTAGATCAGATCAGTAGATCAGAATTTGACAGATTAAATCTATCACATAAGAATTTCATTAAAGACTTTTAGTTTTTTACGGTAATTTATACAGGTGATTTATCTTGTTCCTGGAACTCAAAGATCAGGCTACATTAATCTTAAAAGAAGCTATCCGAAAGGCCGGGTTTGAGGTTGAGGATTCCGAACTTCAATTCGAAACCTCTTCCCATGCTGACCTTGCGAGCAGAGTCGCCTTCAAGCTTGCAGGCAGGCACAAGCAAAACCCAAAAGAGCTTGCATCCCGCATCGTTTCTGCAATTGAAATTCCTGAAGGCTCGTATATAGGAGAAGTGAGTGCCGCAGGTCCTTACATTAACTTCCTTGCAGGCAGGCACTACCTGGACAGAACCGTAACTGCTGTCCGGGTAGAAAAAGAAAAATTCGGTTGTGGGGCTCCAAAGGACAGAATTCTCCTTGAGCACACCTCGGCAAACCCAAACGGTCCCCTTCATGTAGGACATATCCGCAACTCGATTATAGGAGACACTCTTGCCCGCATCCTCAGGCGCGCAGGGTACGATGTGGAAGTCCAGTATTATGTTAACGACATGGGGCGTCAGATTGCGGTAGTTTCCTGGGCATGCGAACGCTTTGAGCTTGACCTTTCCAGAAAGTCTGACTCCGCAATTGCTGACGTATATATCAAAGCCAATGCCGAGCTGGAAAAAACCCCTGAATATGTAAAGGAAATCGATGCCCTTATGGAAAAGGTTGAAGCCGGGGATGTCAGGACCATTGAACGTTTTGAGAAGGCAGTTTCCCTGGCTGTTTCCGGGATCAAAGAAACCCTCCTCCGCTTAAATGTCGTTCATGATAAATTCGTAAGCGAATCCAGTTTCCTCAAATCCGGGGCAGTGCACGATATTGTCGAGCGCATCAAGGCTACCGGCAGGACAAAAACGGACAAAGGAGCCCTTGTGATTGACCTTTCGGATTACGGGTTTGAAAAGACCCTTGTTATCCAGCGCTCGAACGGCACCTCCCTTTACACAACCCGCGACCTTGCCTATCACGAATGGAAAGCCGAGCAGACAGACCGTGTAATTGATATCTTCGGGGCAGACCACAAGCTTATTTCCGGCCAGCTCAGGGCTACGCTGAATGCAATTGGAATCAAGGAGCCTGAGGTCGTAATTTTTGAGTTCGTCTCTCTCCCCGAAGGCTCAATGAGCACTCGCCGCGGACAGTTCATAAGTGCAGATGACCTCTTTGACAGGGTCACTGAAGCTGCATTCGAACAGGTCGAAACCCGCCGCCCCGAAGCCTCAACTGAGTTTAAAAAACAGGTTGCAGAAATGGTCGGAATAGGAGCAGTGAGATACGATATAGTCAGAGTCTCCCCCGAAAAATCCACAGTTTTCAACTGGAAAGAGGCCCTGGATTTTGAGAAGCAGGGTGCTCCTTACATCCAGTACTCCCATGCCCGCGCTTGCAGCATTCTTGAGAAAGCAAAAGAGGAAGCAGCCTGGACTCCTGCGAAAGAGATTAATCCCTCTCTCCTTGTCGAGGACAGTGAAATCGATCTCATCAAGAAAATGGCAATGTTTGACAGCATAATCGACCATGGAGCCCGTGAACTTAAGCCTCACGTCCTTGCTATCTACGCCCGCGAACTTGCTGATTCATTCAACCAGTTCTACCGCTTTGTCCCGGTTATCGCAGCCGAGGATGAAGGGGTCAGGGCTGCAAGGCTTGCCCTTGTGGATTGTGCAAGGATTGTCCTTGCAAACTCTCTTGATACTCTGGGAATAGGTGCTCCGGAATCAATGTGAAAAAGAATGGGGAAAACGAAAGTGATAACGAGAAAAAGAGAAAAAAGGAAGATAGTATAAAATATTCTTTTTCCCTTTGATTTTTCTCTTTATTCTCTCTATTTTTTCTTTTTCTTTTTGATTCCCCTTTTTTTATTTCCCGTTTTTTTTTGATTCCCCTTTTTATTTCCCGTTTTTTCTTTTTGATTCCCCTTTTTTTATTTCCCATTTTTTCTTTTTGATTCCCCTTTTTTGGTTTGCCATTCGAAACACTATTAAATAGAAACAGTAACAGTAGTTTTGTACTTAACATCTTCTCGAAAAATATAAGATCTTCTATAGCAAACTGATAGTACTCTACAAAGTACCGTTGCAGAGATAAGTATGATCACAATAAATGAAACTTTTCGGACATTTTTGAGTGAACAGGAAGCCTGTTTAAAGCCTGATACCTTCATGGACTGTGAAGATGTGATTCTTCTTTACGAAGAATTCCTTGAACTCAGTGCTGAAGATTATCTTTCAGAAGAAGACATGGCTCTTTGTGCCGCCCGACCTGAACGCGAAAACAAAAATTACTTTGATGTTTTTGGCCTTGAGCATCTCAGCCCCGCCGGAATTAAGGATTTCCTTGACGACTACGTGGTTGAAGTAGGAGGAGGTAAAAAATTTATCGGAACAGCTGCAAAGGTTCTCCAGAGCTTTTTTGAATGGGCCCGGGAAAAGGGTTACATTGAAGAGAAAGCTTTTGAGGCAAATAGAGAAGTCCTTGCGAAGTACAAGAAAAGGTATTGAATATCTGAAAAATGGGGAGATTTTTGTTTTCGTAGGATTCTTTTTTCTCTTTTCTATTTTTCTTTTCTTCAAATTTTCTTTTCTTCAAATAATATTTTAGAGGTTTTTTCTTCTGGTGAAGGTTTGTGGCCCGGGAACTCTTAAAAACCAGGCAAAATCCTGAAAAACCTGAAAACGATTCTCTTCTAGAACTGT
This sequence comes from Methanosarcina sp. 2.H.T.1A.6, assembly GCF_000979455.1. Taxonomy (GTDB): domain Archaea; phylum Halobacteriota; class Methanosarcinia; order Methanosarcinales; family Methanosarcinaceae; genus Methanosarcina. The sequence continues at coordinate 61,855 of NZ_JJOY01000042.1, read as the reverse complement.
CATGAAGACTATAAAAGAAGTTTTACTGGAATTTTTAGAAGAGCAGAAGAGAGACCGGAGTCCCAGGACTTACAATGACTATGAAAATTTAGTTTCACTTTTTGAGGAATATCTGGATAACTGTGCTTTTGATGACCTGTATGAAGAGGATCAAGAGCTCTATAAAGAGAAGCATAAGAACGAACAGAAAGAATACTGTCAGATTTTCGATCTTGCGTATATTGTGCCTTTAGATATCGAATATTTCCTTGGGGATTATCTTATAAATGATTTTGGAGGGAGTGCAACTTTCGTTGAAACTTCAAGGCAATTTTTCCGTAAATTCCTTCCCTGGGCTTATGAAATAGATTACATTGATCCCGAACATTATGTTGAACTCGTTGAGGTTGTAGGGGGTATAACGAAATAAAAAAATAAATAAAGAAATAAATAACTAAATAACTAAAGAGATTATACGAGCCAGAAAAGAGATTGAAGAAGGCAAGTAAGTTTCTCTGCCTGCCTTTTTCAAATCTGATTCTAAATTTTTCTCCGCGATCTTTTTCAAGTTCTATTAGAGTTTCATTAAAGAGGCCTTTTTTCCGGGGAACCAGCCCGCTTCATAACCTTCTTGCTTCTGGACGAATAAGCTTCTCCCTCGATGCCTGCTAGGTATTCCAGAGCACTTATTCCGTTCACTGACAAAGGGTACTTTTCTTCGTTTCTGTATTCCAGAATCGTTTTCAGTAGTGGATATTCTTCAATAGTTTCGTTCTCATATCTGGAAATTTTAATTCGAAGTCTCGAGATAAGGGGGTTTTCAAAGTATCTTCCCCATACCGGGTTATTCACTTTTTCATCATAGTAGCTGTGAATGAATGTCCTGTAATGAAGGAGTTTTTCATACCTTGAGCGCTTTTCCAGGATCTTGAGGTTCAGTATATCGGTAGTACAATCGATTTTTTTAAGTATCTCCAGATCCCCTGAATACAGACAGTCTCTGGCATATTTCTTGTAGAGGTCCTGGTTTATTCTGTATTTTATCGGAACTTTCAAAAAGAAGTTAATCAATTCTGTGTCCCAGAACGGAATTCTCCACCCAAATCTGAAAAACTCATAGGCTCTGACTGAATTGATAATAAACTTTGCCTGTCTTTCATTAAAATCAAAGTATTCTATTGCGTTTGCAAATGTTTCATTATCTTTGATTTCCAGTCCGGATGTTGATTTGCTTATCCTCTGTTTGAAGATGTTTTCAAGCTCCTGTTCATAAGGCCATTTCCAGAGATTATAATGTTTTTTCAAGGAAGCTGCCAGATAGGCTTCCGAATTGAAATCCGCGGAATTGTCGAGGCAATATGGAGGAATATGGCTGCCTGCAAGCATATCTCCACTGTGTCCGGGGACGAATACTGAATTTTCTGGAATCTTTCCCTGGACCTTCAATTCTCTTACTGCCGGAAAGTCCTGCATATGTGGTAGAGATGATAGGTTTCCAGCCCATATCCGGAATAAGTCGGCTTCTTTTGAATTATAGCATTCACGCCATTTTTTCGCTGTGTATTCTACGAAAAGCCACTCATATCCGAGGGCTTCTGCAACTTGTTTGCTTATCTCTGATTCTCGGCTGCCCTTCCTTCCATAGCTCATACATATTACATCATTAACTCCAAGCCTTTTCAGCATTGCAACAATGATGCGCGAATCAAGCCCACCGCTTAAAGGTACTACCAGCCGCTTTCCCTGCTTGCTGGTGCTGTCTATAAGCCTTGAGAAGGTATTTACAAAGGTTTTGTCCAGCATCTCAAGCAATTCGGTCTCAGGCAGTTCGTAGTAGTCTCCATGTAAAAATCTGAAGTAACAACAGGATTTCAGACTCTTTTCATTTTTCTGATAATTTAAAAATTCCCCGTTTCTTATCTGCTTTATATCTTTAAAGAGTGTCTCATTACCTGTTACGTATCCTGCAACCATGAACTCTGCTGCATTTTCCTCATTCAGGTGCTGGTTAATTTTATCTTTTAAATAGTAGGCACTGTCTGATACAATAAAATTGTTTTTTGTTTTTATATAAAACAAAGGAATACTTCTTGTTTTATCAACAGCGCAAAGTATGGTATTTTTAGTTTCGGCAACAAACGCAAACTCACCGTTTAATTTCTCGAGAATATCTCTGGTTTCTTTTTCCTTGTCCTGACCCTCTTTACAGATTAAAGGGGATATCAACTCAGCAAGTTTTTCCGGACTCAGGAGGTTATTCTCGAAAAAGACGTTTCCTTTTTGATAACATCTGGCTCCCTTAAATTTTACTTCTTTCCAGGGATAATATTCATTCAGTAACTTTATTTCATTTTTCATCGTTCATACCCCCAAATTGGACATTTTACAGAAATGATCTCAAAGAAACACCTTCATTTGATCTCAAAGAAATATCTTCATTTTTTCCATAATGTGATGCTTCTCTTATGGAGAGACACATAACCTATTTTATTCCAGTTAAGGCCTTATACAGCTATTTTCCCCCAATAACGCCTTAATTTATTTCCCTTTAGTTTCCTCCTTTTTCTCCCAGGAAACTTTTAAGGGAATTTTTCCCTAAAGACCTCTTTTATTATATAATCTTCAATGCCTTAAATTTCTTTCTATACTCCATTAGTTAAATAATTTATACTTTCTTTTTTTAGAAACCTCAGGGTCCATTCTGTAATTAAAAAAGCTTCAGCATCCATGCTTTTAAATTTATTATCCAGAGTAATTCCAATACTTATAATACCCGATCTGTCTTACATTACGCATATGCAGGACATCACTTTTATCGACGGAGGCAGCCTTCCCACCCCTGAGGGTCTCACGAGGGAATGGGTGAAAGTTGCAGCTGAAAACCGGGACGAGGACGAAAAACTCTTTTCTCTGGTAAGGGAGACTTTCCAGAGAAAAATCGATGTTGGAGTGCACGTTCCTACTTATCCGCAGTTTCGGGATATGATCGGGCAGTTTCTGGACATAATCAAGGATGAAAAGAACTGTTATGAGCCTTATGTGGTAAAAGAGGAGCACGCAAAAATCCTTGAGCTGGAGATAATTGACGAGGTTGCAAAGCAGTACAGGGAAGAGACAGGGGAAACTCTGGGGGTTAGAGTTTGCGTTGCCGGTCCTACGGACCTGTACCTTCAGGCTTTCGGAGCAACTGCTTTTTCAGATGCATATCATATCATGGCTCTGAATATCGAGAATTTCATAAAGCAGGCTTTTAAAGCTGCGAAAAATTTCAAAATCAGGGTTATTTCTCTGGACGAACCAAGTCTTGGAATGAACGATAGAATCCAGTTTTCTGACTCTGATATCATCTCTGCCCTTACTCTGGCTTCTACCTACGCGCGAAAACAGGGAGCAGATATGGAGATCCATCTGCACTCTCCATTAAAGTATAAACTTGTTTGCGAGACCCCTATCAATGTTATCGGGTTTGAGTATGCTGCAACTCCCTCTTACATAGATCTCATGGACAAAAAAGTCCTGGAGGATTCGAATACTTACATAAGGCTCGGGGTCTCGAGGACTGATATTTCCAGCCTTATGGGTATGGTTAACGAGACCTATGGAGTCAATGCCTGGAAGGAAAAAGAGTACATGCAAAAGATTGTAACTGACATGGAAACGCCTGAGGTCATTAAAAAACGGCTTGAGAAAGCCTCTTCTATTCTCGGGGGCCGCATAAAATACGCAAGTCCGGACTGTGGGCTGGCATACTGGCCTGACCAGGAACTTGCTTTCAGGCTGCTTGAGAATACCGCAAAAGGCATCAACGCATTTAATGCAGAAAAGAAGCAGCTCCTATAACGATTCTCCCTGGTTAATTAATTTGTTTCACGGGAATTTGCTCTGAGAGGTAAATTCCCCGGTTTTCTCATCTGTTTTTTTATAATTCTCCTGTCTTTCCAATAATGCTAAATTCTTAAAGGTATACTAAGAGGGCATGCAAGAAATCATCTTTGACGATATCGGAAGTTATCCTCTCCCTGAAGGAGTCAGCAAGGAGTGGGTCCGAAACGCCTTTAAAACAAGAGCAGAAGATGAGAAACTCTTTACTGTAATCAATGACGCTTTTCAGCAGAAAATCGATGCAGGCGTAGAGGTCCCTACTTATCCTCAGTACCAGGATATGAATGAACAGTTTTTGAAAGTTATCCGGGACTCTGATTGTACTGAAAGCCCCTTTGAGGTAAAACTGGAGTGTGCAAGGATCGAAGAGCTTGAGGCTCTGGAAACGGTTGCAAAAGCCTATAAAGAAAAATTCGGGGAAACCTTAAAAGTCCGGATCTGTGTAACCGGTCCGACCGAGCTTTATCTGAAGGAATTCGGAGGTACACGGTATACGGATATATATTCTCTTTTTGCAAAAAACGTAAACAAATTCGTCCGGAACTCTATGAAATCTGCAAAACATTTCAAGATAGCAACAGTTTCAATTGATGAGCCAAGCATAGGGCTGAACCCTGAACTTGCCTTTGAGGAGAACGATATCGTCTCTGCCCTTACCGAAGCCTCCAAGGCAGCGAGTAAGAGGGGGGCTGATGTGGAAATCCATCTTCATTCACCCCTCTACTACAATTTTGCCTGTGAGACTCCTACAATCAATGTGATAGGGGTGGAGTCTGCAGGCACGCCTTCCTATCTGGAGCTTATTGACAAAAAAGTGCTTGAAGATACGGATTCTTTCCTGAGGCTCGGAATCGCAAGAACAGATATTTACTCCCTGGCAGGAGTCCTGAATGAGAAATACTGTACCAACGTCTGGAAGGATCAGCAGTATCTTCCCGAAATTGTTACACAACTGGAAACTCCGGCTGTTATTGCAAAAAGGCTGAAGCTGGCTTACAGACGGTTTGGCGACCTGATAAAGTATGTGGGTCCTGACTGCGGTCTGGGCGCCTGGCCCAACCAGAGGATAGCTTTTATCCTGCTTTCGAACGTTGCGCAGGGTATCAGGGATTTCAGGGAAAGTTGTTAACCCTGAAACCATTTCTTTTTTATAAGTCAACAAGAAATGTTCAGAAAATTCTCTTAACTATTCCCAGGCCAGCCCTCATTTTTCTTTCCAGTGGAAACTCAGCTAGATCGTAGAAATCTCATGAAATTAGTCTTCTGATGTCAAAACACAGTAGAAATAACGGGGTGTTTTTTTTAGGTGTCTTCGACAATTTTCGAAAATTTTCTGGTTCAGATCAGCCTTCTGATTAAGTTTCTGTTTTTGCTTCCGCGTGACTTTTCCTGTCTTCTGGCTCCATGAGCTTCTCTTTGAATTTCACAAGTTACTCATTCAACCTTCCGCGCCTTCTATCTATGTCGTCCATCATGTCCAGCATTTTACGAATGGAAGTTCGGATAGCATCAGACTGGCTGACGAATTTTTTGTTATCTCCCACATGCCTGTTGAGGTCATCCAGGAGTTCCTGAGGGATTTCAACACTTACTTTTGGCATCAGGGTCGCACTCCAATGTTTTTCTTTTTTTGACTTCGAATTTTATCTTTTCTGGTTGATAACTTCTTCCTTTAACTCTTATTTCTCTCTTCCAGACTCGATTGGTTCTGGCTCGATTGGTTCTTTTACTGATGGGGTTTCAGAAAGGTCTGTTAGAGTTGTTTAGAAAGATATCTGTTAGAGTTGTTTAGAAAGATATTTGTTAGAGTTGTTTAGAAAGATGTTTGTTAGAGTTGTTTAGAAAGATATTTGTTAGAGTTGCATAGATTTGAGAGTTGTACAATGCTTATGAGAGCATAGGGCATAAGGTTTCTCATCAGCATACTGCTATAAGGCTTAAGAAACATTCTTTAGCCGGGTTATATGAATCATCCGCGGCTAAGATTTAAAGAGTCGGAGAACGGTTTAAAAGTGATTTCCGAAAACGAATTCTAAGAAAGAGAACTATAAAAAGAGATTAGTGAGATTAGCGGGCTCGAAGGGATTTGAACCCCCGGCCTATGGATTAAGAGTCCATCGCTCTGCCTGACTAAGCTACGAGCCCACGCATTGTAGTTCTCATTTTATGAGCGACTCTCACAATGTATTTCAATTATTTATAGATTGCGCTTAAGGAAGCACTCAATACATTTTTTAGAAAATGAACGCAGAGTTTTTTTCTGCGTCCCCTTAAGATCCGGGATAATTTTACTTTTATATGAAATTGTTACGTTTTATAGTAAGACTATCTTTTATTCGGGCTTGTTTTATCTTTTATATTAATTATTAATGACTGTCATTACTTGTTGTGTTTTTGAAGTAAGAATCCTGAACTCCTGAAATCAATTTTCAGATAATCTCCCAACTTCTTTATTTTTCTTTTTTGAAATGTATTAAAGCAAAATATTATATACAAGCGGATATGAGTATGACCAATTAATTAACTTATCTGAAGCTCTATTGGGGATTAGTTCACCGTAATAGATTAAGTAGAATGCGTACTTCCTAAATTTGGTTTTTCAAGTTTGGCTTGTTAAGTACTGTTTTTACTCTTTTCTGTTCTATCGATGGAGCTTTCATAAGCTGATTAAAAAAGTCAAAGGAATGAATCTAATGTTTAGAGAAGAACGTATTTCTGTGCCCGTTGAAGAGGGCGAAACTTACGACGTAACTATTCAGGATATCGCTCGCCAGGGAGACGGCATCGCCCGTATCGAAGGCTTTGTAGTTTTTGTCCCGAATACAAGTGTTGGCGACGAAGTCCAGATTAAGGTCGAAAGGGTACTTTCGAAATTTGCATTTGCAAGCGTTGTCGAGTAAGTTTGGGTTGAGAAATCAGTTAATTATGTTAAATTTTAATTAAAGTAATATTAAAGGAATGATTTATAATGTTCAGAGAAGAAAGTCGCTCAGTCCCTGTCGAAGAGGGCGAAGTTTATGATGTTACAATTCAGGATCTCGCTCGCCAGGGAGACGGCATCGCTCGTATTGAGGGTTTTGTAGTCTTTGTTCCTAACACCAGTGTTGGAGACGAAGTCCAGATTAAGGTCGAAAGGGTTCTTCCCAAGTTTGCATTTGCAAGTGTCGTCGAGTAAGTGTGGGTAAAAGAATCAATTTAATTAATGCTAAAAATTAACTCAAATAATTAAGGAATGGTTTTCATGTTCAGAGAAGAAAGTCGCTTAGTCCCTGTAGAAGAGGGCGAAGTTTACGATGTTACAATTCAGGATCTTGCTCGCCAGGGAGACGGCATTGCTCGAATAGAGGGCTTTGTAATCTTTGTCCCAGGCACCAAAGTCGGCGATGAAGTTCGCATTAAGGTCGAAAGGGTACTTCCGAAATTTGCATTTGCAAGCGTTGTCGAGTAAGTGCAACCGGAAAAACGACTCTGTTACGCTAAATATTACTAAATTAAGGAATGATTTTAATGTTCAGAGAAGAAAGTAGCCCTGTTCCTGTTGAAGAAGGCGAAGTCTACGATGTTACAATCCAGGACCTTGCCCGCCAGGGAGACGGCATTGCCCGCATAGAGGGCTTTGTAGTCTTTGTCCCGGGCACCAAGGTCGGCGACGAGGTCAGGATCAAAATCGAAAGGGTACTTCCCAAATACGGTTTTGCCAGCCTCGTTGAGTAAGCAGGACAATTTAATATAAGGACAATAGGACTGAAAAATCATAAATAGAGCATTTTTCAGTCTTTTTGTTGCTAATTTCAGATATTCCCACTAATTTCCGGCTTCCAGAATGTGTCGGAATCTCTTTTTTTCAGTCTGTTCTTCCTGGTTTAGTTTCCTTTGTTCATACATTAACCTTTACCAATCTTTGTTGGGATCTCCAATAGTGAACATTCGATGCTATTATATAATAGGTGTTCAATCATACTTTGAAATCCAATTGACAAAGTTTTTCCCGATGTCTTAAAAACCAGTTGTTTGCGGCTTTCTTTGATTGATAGTCGGGGACAGTAACCCAGAGTGATTTTTAATGATGCGCTTTATCAAGTACCACCCCCGGTCTAACACTTATGTGATTGAAAAAAGAGCTTTTTTTGAAGAGGACCTTATGCTGAACGGCAATGTTATTGTCGGGCAGGAAGTGAAGTTCTGGAAAAGTCTCACCGTATCGGGCAGGCTTGAACTCGGGAAAGGTTCGATTATTCAGGGCAATGTGAAAGCCGAAAGTGCCCTTATCTGTGCGGCAGCAAAAATTCTGGGTAGTATAGAAACGGCTTCCGAACTTGTTCTCCTTGACAGAGCAAGGGTAAATGTTGCGGCCTGTGAGGGGGACATCCGTGCAAGACCTGGCTGCTCTCTCAGTTCAGTAAAAGCGGGAGGGACTCTTGAGCTTGTGGGGAAGGTTGCTGTGAAAAGAGTAGAGCCGCTAACAAAAGTAATTATTCGGGCCGAACAATGATCTTCGTTTTGTTCACGATTTATTCGCACTTTTTTCAGTAAATTCCTTTAGCAGCTTCCTCTTTAGCAGTTTCTTTTCCTTCAAGCCTTCAAGGAGCCCCTTCTTCGATAACTTCCTCTTTCGATAACTGCACTTTTTTCAACAATTTACCTGCTGAACCGTTCCTCTTCCAGAAGTTTGAGGACATGGTCCCTTAAACTGTTTACTTCCGGACTTGTGCGGCTACGTGGGCGTGGTAAGTCCACCTTTACAATCTCCTTTACCCTTCCGGGCCTTGAGGTCATAACCACTATCCTGTCTGAGAGGAAGACAGCTTCGTCCACGCTGTGCGTTACAAAAATGAATGTTACATGTTTTTGTTCCCATATCTTCAGGAGTTCATCCTGGAGTACATTTCGAGTCTGGGCATCAAGAGCTCCGAAGGGTTCGTCCATAAGGAGGACCTCAGGCTCGTTAGCAAGAGCTCTTGCAATGGCTGCTCTTTGCTGCATACCTCCTGAGAGCTCGTGTGGATAGCTGTTTTTGAACTGGCCCAGACCCACAAGGTCCAGGTACTTTTCCACCTGTTTCCGGGCTTCGCTCTTTTTGATTCCCTGCATTTCCAGCCCAAAGGTGATATTATCTATAACGGTTCTCCATGGAAAGAGAGAATACTGCTGGAAAACCATGCCCCTTTTGGGATCAGGGCCTGTTATAGGAACTCCATTGAGTGTAATCTCCCCTGAGGTCAGGGTCTCAAGCCCTGCAGTTATCCGGAGCAGTGTTGTCTTCCCGCAGCCTGAAGGCCCTAGGAGGCAGATAAATTCTCCATCCTGCACATCAAAACTTATGTTAAGCAGAGCTTCGGTCCCGTGCCCCTCTTCTTTTTTTCCGAAGATCCGTGAAACCTTTTTTACACTTACTTGCCCCATTTTATACCACAGTTCCTGATTTCCATTTTAACATTTTTTCATCCACATAGTATCTGAAGAAGCGGTCTATTAAAAGACCTATGAACCCCAGCAGGAGCATATAGACGAGTACAAAATCCATCCTGTGCAGGTAATAATTGTGCCATATCTGGTAGCCGAGCCCCATGCTGCTGACTCCGAACATCTCTGCAGCTACAAGGCACATCCAGCCTACACCCATTGCAATCCTGATTCCTGCAGCAATTGAGGGCATGGCTGAGGGAATCGCAACGAAGCGGATGAGGTCTATGTTCCGGTTACAACCGAGAACCTTTGCTGCCTCAACATAAACCCTCGGTACATTTTTGAAACCCGTATAGGTATTGATGATAATGGGAAAGATCATTCCTGCAAACACAACAAAACCTGCTGCCTGATGGGTAAGCCCGAACCATATTATTGCAAAGGGGATCCAGGCAAGAGGAGGAATCGGACGCAGGATTTCTATTATAGGGTCGAGTGCCCTGTTTGCTGCTTTGAACCATCCCATGGCTATTCCCAGAGGGATTCCGAGTATAAACGCAGCAGCAATACCAATTGAAAAGTGAAGTAAACTTGTCAGGGTATCCATAAAAATTAGCCCGTTTTTGACAATCACGGAAAAAGCGATTACCACATCATAAAAACTCGGCAGAAGCAATTTGTTCTGTACGATCCTATCCGCGACAAGTTGCCATACAGCAACTGCGAATATAAGTGATAATGCTTCTACGCCTTTTTCTTCAATTGTTTTTATGAAATTAATTTTCATGTCTTATTAAAAGGATTCTTAGTTTTTTATCTTTCCGGCAGTTTCCCGTTTTTTAGAACAAATTTGAGTTCAAACTGCCCCTTCTTGTAACAGAGGCAGTTGAACTTATCTCAAAAATTTTCTTTAAAACTCTTTTTTATTCCTCTTTTACGGCTGCTTCGTAAAAGCTGGTGTCAAATATTTCTTCTTCTGTCAGATTTTTCTCGTTATATTTGAGTTCATACTGAATGTTAGCATACTCGACAGTTGAGTTTTCAATCAGTGCAGGATCTGTAATCCAGGCTCCATCCCATTCCTCAAGAGAAGTCTTTACAGTTTCAAGATCTGTAGTAGTCTTATTTGAATATATCTGGGCAGCTTCATCGATGTTTTCCGTGTTGTATTCGGTTGCCTTTATATGGGTCTTCACAATCTGCTCCACAAGATCCGGATGTTCCCTGATAAGTTTTCCACTAACAAGGAGCACACAGCAGGCATGGTTTGGACTCATTTCTCCAGATTGTACGATAGTACGTCCATTACCTTCTTCTTCGATAATTGTGGGGGATGGGTGAGGAAGGAATACCGCATCAACCTGCTTGGCTAAGATAGCAGTGACAGCGTCTCCAGGGCCCATTGGAATGATTGTCACATCTTTCTCAACGTCAAGTCCATTTTTCGCGAGCCAGTCTCTGAGCAGGGTATCCTGAATTGTTCCTGGTGGGAAGGTGGCGATTTTGAGTCCCTTCAGGTCTTTAGGGCTTTCATACTCTTTCTCAGGCCTGAGAACCAGACTTGAGCCATTTATCTGTACAGGTTCAATAATCTTTGCATCAAGTCCACTGCTAAGGGCTTTAATAGCAGGGGCTGCCCCAACATAGGCTATGTCCAGGTCTCCGGCCATCATAGCCTGCATTTCGGGAGCGCCTGTCGGAAACTGGTATTCATTTATTTTTTCAATTCCGTAAGGTGCAAGATCTTCTTGCCACCATCCTTTCTCATAGGCAGTCATGTATGCAATCTGATGGGTACTCGGCTGGTAGCCGATGTTCAGTTCAGTAATTGCAGGAGCCTCTCCAGTTACGTTTACATCCGTATCTTCGGATACACAACCGGATATGAAGATAGATGCGACCAGCAACAAAGTCAGGATAAGTATGCTTGATTTTCTCAAAACTTCACCTCAATAATTATCTCTTCTGACAATAATATCTCACCTGCTAAATAAGATATACTGGAATCGGGTTTTCTTCGGGAAAATCTGCAGGTCTTTTCCCCTCCCTTTTGTTGGCTTTTTACAAATTTATTAAAAAGCCATTCTCTCCTCCCAGTCTTTCATTTATTGTTTGAAAGAACAATTCCCGTGAAAATAAAGAGCAATCCCTTACGCGTTAATATTCTTTGAAATTTGCTATATATAGTTTCTCAAATGCCTTTCTATTATGACCCAAATGTATTAATACATCTGGAGATATTTCTCATTCAGGAACAAAACTCCTGTGAAACGTGAATCCTTTATGCGTATATAAATTGTTTACAGTGTAAGAGGTTGAATTTTAATGAATGTTGCAGACAAGGTCATTAAATCCGCATTCGAGTCCGATGAAGTGTTTCAGAAAACACTTTCCGCTGTAATTAAGGAAGACCTTAATCTGACTGCCGTGGATTTTGCGAAAAAAGCAAGCATCCCTCCGAGTACCCTTTATAAGATCCTATCGGGTAACCGGGACCCCAACATCAAAACCCTCCGCCAGATCGTTAAAACGATCCGTGAAATAAAGGAGTCCGACAGCGGAGACTTTATCGCCGTAATTGCTGCCCGCTCGGTGCTCGATAACATCGTTGAGACGAAGAAAAAGATCGGTGGCAGGCTTGTCACCATCAGGGAATACTCGGCAACATCTATGGAAGAAGCAATTATCTCAGCCGTAAATGCCGAAAGAGACGGAGCAAAAGCCCTGGTCTGTGCCCCAATCGTGGGCCCCACCGTGGAAAAAATACTGAACATCCCCGTCACAACCATCGCACCGAAGAACAGCCTGATAGATGCCATAGAACGTGCGATCAAGAAGATGGAGTGAACTACCTGCTCAATCTAAATATTTAATACAAGTACTTAATAATCAAAATAAGTACTTAATAATCGAATCTCTTTTTAAAAATAGAAAAAAACCCGCGTTTTTCAGTTAACGCGGGAATTTAAATTCTTTTTTGTTTGAGTTTCCTGTTTTCTCAGCTTTTCCATTACTTTTACTACTTTTACTTTTTCAGGTTTGCCGACCTTATAAGTTCATCTATCTTTGCCTGCATGGTTGCTGCATTCCAGCCGCCTTTGGTAAACATGTAAGCCATCCCGCCGCCCAGTAACAGGATAATAGTTATCAGGGCATAAAGCAGCATAGAAGACTTTTCTTTTACCTTATAGGTGGCCTCCTGCCCTCCTATTTTTACATTATAGATGCCTGGTTCCTCTTCACTGTGTTTGAAGGTTACTGGTGTGCTTTCTCCTATATCAAGGGAAATCTGCTTTGAATCAACCGAACTTCCGTTCACAAACAGTTCCACGCTGTAATTCCCTGCAGCATTACCTGTGTTTTCGGCATCAATAGTGATTGTTGTTTCCTTTCCGGCTCTGACCTCTATCGGGTCAATTACCAGGTTGGAGAACTCGAAGATAGCTTCATAGTCCTTCACATTGACTTCAACGCTCTTTTCAAGGAAGCCCTCTCTGGCAGCGCTTATTTTGATTTTGCCGACGTCTTCCGTGGTGAACGTAATCTTTCCGTCGGATCCGGTTTTTCCGAGGGCTTTACTATTGATTGAGACGTTTACACCTTCAATAGGGTCTCCACCAATTGTTTTTAATGCCTCTATGGTAATCGTATCTCCCTTATACACTGTTTCAGGAGAGACATTGATGCTCATCTTTTCTTTCGGAGGAATGACTTTTGCGTTCTTGTTTGCGGTGGTGTACCCGTCCTTCTCGGCGGTTATCTTGAAGGTCCCTTCCTTTTCGGCAGTGTACTCAACAATCCCATTTGCATTGGTTTTGCCTGCGCTGTCCGTGTCGATTTTTACGTTGACGCCTTCGATTGGATTTTCACCTGCATTCACCTTGATCTCAAAAGTGTCGCCTACAATAATCTCATCAGGCAAACTTATCTTGAGTTCCTTGCTGGCTCCACCTTCAGTTTCGACTTCAACTAAGGGGTAGAACCTGAGAGTGCCGGAATCAGCTGTCTTGAACTTGACGTCGCCCATAATGTCAATGGTTTCGTCATCATCAAGCCCGATGGAACCATCGTTCTTCATTGTGATGCCGCTTTCTGAGACACTGGAGATCTCCATCTCGTCGTAGGTCTCCCCATTATTAATTTCAATGTACTTATCCGAGATCTGGAATGTACCCTGTGTGAAGACAGCAGAGGTCTCCCTGCTTTCAAAAACTGTCCCGAAATGGATTATGATTATTGGTACGTCTTCTGCTTTTCCGAGGTCGGTTTCATAGATGTAGTCCTGGCCAGAAGTGATGAAATCTTCATCCACCACTTCTCCGTCCTTTTTAAGCTGGACCCAGACGGAGTCTCCATTAACATCAACATCTTTGATCTCCAGAGAATACCCTTCCTCAAGCACAAGGGCAGAACCTGTGTACATGGACTCTTTATCGTCACTGTCTGTAAGGACTTCGGAAAGGACATTATCCGAAAGAAGGCTCACATCGTCAACTTTTCCTTTGACGGCATTATCCGGGTATCCTGCAAAGAATTTTTTTGCCATAAACCCGACAACTGTGAAATTGCCCCACTCGGAATGTTCAAACTCAACGGGCTGGGGTGAGGACTGGTAGACCAGTTTTCCTAAGGGGATTTCCCTGCCATTAAGCTCCTGTAATTCCAGCTTTTCTGTCCCTATTCCTTCATCTATGTTGTAATAGAAGCCTTCAAAGTTGAAGGGCGTCCAGGTCGGAAGAGAGTTCCCATCGACACCTTTATCGTAGACAGTCCCGCGCAGTTCGTAAGTTCCTGCCTCTGAGGTATCAAGGACAGGGGCAAAGCGCAGTTTGCTGTCATCAGCCACCTGAATCTTTATCTTGCCCATGAGGTCGATAGTTTCACCTTTATCAAGGCCGATATCGTCCTCGTTCTTCATTCTTATTTCATTGCTGCTGAGGGATGTTACTTCCATTTCCCCGTAGGAATCTCCTTTTGTAAGTTCCACATAGTTGTCCGAGATCTGGAAGAGGCCCTGTATGAAGACAGCAGAGGTTTCCCCCCCCAAAAACACCGTGCCGAAATGAGCAATGATTATGGGCACGTCTTCTGCCTCTCCGAGTTCGGTTTCATAAACATAGTCCTGTTCCGAAGAGATGAAGGCGTCATCCACCACATCTCCGTCCTTTTCAAGCTGAACCCAGACGGAGTCTCCTTTGACGTTGACTTCCACAATGTTCAGAGAATAACCATCTTCAAGTGCAATGGATTCTCCTGTATACGCGGACTTTTTATCATCACTGTCGATCAGGATCTTGGCAAGTATACCGTCGGATATCGGGCTTACATCATCGTTTATAACAGAAGAGTTCGTTTTACTGTAACCTGCGAAGTATTTCTCTGCCATGAATCCTATTACCTGGTATGAACCCCATTTCCCGTATTCAAACTCGGTTTTAGTAGGTCTTGTGATGTACTCGATGTTTCCATCTTTTATGTTTCTACCTATGTCCTTGATCGTCATCTCTTCAGAGGACACTCCGGTATCAAGGTCATAGTAGAAGCCTGAGTAGCTCTGAGCATTCCATGTGTATGTAGTGGCCATCCCAAGGCTTTCATCCCAGATCCTGTTCCCGCTTGAGTAGTACTTGGACTGGACTTTTACAGTCCATGTTTTTGTCGATGAAGAATAAGTGTTGCTGGGGTCGCTGACCACTGCTTTAAGAGTGTACTCGCCGGAAGTGTCTCCTTTAAATGCATATGAAGCAGAAAGTCCTTCTTGGGACCCTTTCGTTTCGTTATTGACAAACCATTCAACCTTTATATTCTGGCCATTTGTAGAATTGACATAGAAATTCCTGGTCACTCCCTGAGCTACCTCAACTGTCCCTTCCGAGGGATCAACATTGACAGGTACGCCGTTTGTTCCTACTGTCCATGTCCAGGATTTTGATTCTGCAGTTCCGTTAACGTTTGCTGCTTCCACTTTGATTGTATGTGTACCCACTTTTGCAGAACTGTTCGTATATGAAGACGAATCTACAGACTGGTTTGTATAAAGGAAATTTCCATCAAGGTACCATGTCATATTCGATATCTGGTTCACAGTTGCGGTGAATTTCTTTGAGTCTCCTACGTTGTTGCTTACACTTGATGATGAAGGGTCAGATAAGGTAATCACCGGAACTGCTGTTCCTACCGTCCATGTCCAGGATTTTGATTCTGCAGTTCCGTTAATGTTTGCTGCTTCCACTTTGATTGTGTGTGTACCCACTGTTGCAGAACTGCTTGTATATGAAGACGAATCTACAGACTGGTTTGTGTAAAGGAAATTTCCATCAAGGTACCATGTCATATTCGATATCTGGTTTGCAGTTGCGGTGAACTTCCTTAATTCTCCTACGTTGTTGCTGACACTTGATGACGAAGGGTCTGATAAGGTAATCACCGGAACTGCTGATGTACCTTCCACATTCCAGGTTGCTATTTGTCCTACTCCTTCTATGGAAGCGACCACCTGGTAAGAACCCAACTTGAACACGTGATTGAGAGTTGTAATATTGTTTGCTTCAGTTGGTATTGTTGTGGTCACACCATTTTCAGTCCATATAACGCTTGCTGTTTCGTTTAAAGGAATGGTGAACGTTTGAGTTGCACCCACTGTTCCTGTAACAGGAGAATTCTGTGAGGGCGTGACATCTCCTATTATACTTGGAACTGCAGATGCAGTCCCACAGAATAGCCCCAGCACCAGAATTGCTGTAAATATTTGTAAACTAGCTTTTTTCATATTCTATCCTTCTGAACCTTGTGCATAAATTATATAGTTACTAATTTTATAGTTACGAATTTAGTATGTTTAGCCTGAAGTTTGCTCTATTTTTGTGATCGTGTGAGCTTTTTCAGCCAATAATTTTTAATTTTTTTACTCTCACTCCAGGCTTTTAGTTTATGGGGGGTTAACATCAGTTTATTCAGGAAAGCTAATCAGCCGGTTCGGCTTTTAGCTGCTGGTATCCCCTCTGTTCTATAGTTGTTAGCTTGAATTCCGGGGATTCGAGTACAATACCCGTTTCGTACTTTGTGCATTCCCCTATGATAGTCAAGTTACATATATTTTGTACTTTTTTCAGCCGTTCCGGGTCAACTGTAAAAATGAGTTCGAAGTCCCCTCCTGTGTAAAGGGCAAGTTCCAGCAGTTCCCCGGGACCTGAGGCAAACTTTCTGACTTCCGGGAGGATTGGGAGGGCATTTTCCCGGATCCTGAAACCTACCTTACTCTGCCTGGCAAGGTCGTAAAGAGACATTGCAAGTCCGTCACTTGTATCCATCATGGATGTGACTGCACCTGACTCAGCAAGTTTCCTGGCTTCTTGCGTGCGGGGTACAGGTTCAAAAAGAGCCTTCAGGACGGTTTCGCTGACTGACTTTTTTGACTGAATCGCTTCAAGGGCGGCTCCGGCCGACCCTGTATATCCTGTAACACAGACAAGATCTCCGGGCTTTGCCCCTTTTCGCAGGAGGAGCTGGCTTTTTTTAACTCTTCCCAGAGCTGTTCCTGTAATTGTCAGTTCTGCGTGGGTATCGAGGTCGCCTCCTACAACAGCAGTCCCGCAGAACTCGGCGCACGCCTGTATACCTTTTGCAAGTTCTTCGACAAAAGCAATTTCAGTGTCTGCAGGCATGCCTATTGCCATAAGGAGCCCAGCAGGTTCTGCGCCCATGGCTGCAATATCGCTCAGGTTTACGGCTGCGGACATCCATCCCATCTGCCAGGGAGTCATCTCTACCGGAAAGTCCGTGGTCCTGTGCAGCATATCAGTCGTAACAACCAGACAGTCTTCACCTTTCAGGTCAAGGACGGCACAGTCATCGGAACCAGCGCCTATAATGATTCCTTCCTGTCCTCTTTCCTTTCCTTCAGGGGCATTGAAAATCTCAGATAAGCGGGAGATTAGAGAGCGCTCTCCGATTGAAGATACTTTTGTTTCTTTCATGGTCATTTTTTGGAAGCGATTACTTCTGCTTTCCTTTTTTATAGATACGTACCCTTCTCCGGGCTAAAATGGACTGAGTCTATCTCCTTTATGTAACTTTTGTAACCCCAGAGGTTACACAAAAGTTTGGTGGTATGGATACAGGAGTTTTCGATTATTGTCAGGAGTACAGCAGGAATATCCCCGGAAAAACTTTAGGGAAACTTTCCGGGATACCTGTACTTCCTGGATATCTGTACTTCTGGGTACAGGATAATTGAATTCCGGGTAAAGGGGTTTTACCAGGGGTTTAATCAGTTTCTTTTATGTTTTGGCATGTATAAGACTTTTGTAAACTTCAAATTCATTTGAACCTTTAACATGGTTTTTTGTAAAAATCTGGCAAGAGAAAAATGAATAAGATACAAATTTATAGAAAGATGAACGAGTGAACGGATCAAAATATATTCCCGGGAATTCAGGCAAAAAAGGGAAAAAGTGACAGTAAAATACCATCAAAATGCAATAAAATACCAGTAAAATACCAGCAAGTCAGGTTACAGTAAGGCTGTTTGATGGTGCCATATTATATCAGACACCTTCTTCTCCTTCTTCTTTTGTCCTGATCCTTACGTTTTCCAGGAATCCTTTTGCTACTTTCCCAAGTTCAAGAAGTTCTCCCCTCTCCAGAACCCTGTTTTTCCTGAGGTTCTCCTGAAGGCTGTGTTCCGGGATTCCCTGCTGCAGCACATAAGTAACCTCTCTGTTTTTGATACGGTCTGAAATCCAGGCTGCTATCCGGGAGATTTCCTCCTCGTTTCCGATAAATCCTCTGACCACTGTTGTCCGGAGTTCCAGTTCCAGGCCACTGGCATCTGCTGTCTCGATTGTTTTTGCAATGGCTTTAGTAATCTCTTCTGGAGTCTTTTTGGCGGCAGTTTTCTTTCCAGCGTCCGTGTATTCCTTCCGTCCAGCAACTTTTCCATAAAGCTCTGGATCGTCAAGAGGGGCTTTTACGTCGATAAAGAACTTATCAACCAGTTTCCGTTCAACCAGTTCGGCTGCCCTTTCAGGGTAACAACCGTTTGTATGGACCCCGACTGCAAGCCCGAGATTCCTTGCAAACTCTGCAAGGGGGACAACAGCGTCCTGCATGAGAGGCTCCCCTCCCGAAAAAACAACCGCACTTACAAAAGGTTTCGAGTTTTTTATCTGCTCTTTCACAAAGTCAAGTTCCACAAGACCTGGCCCTTCAAGGTACGGATGGTTCTGACAGTAAGGGCAGCGAAGAGGGCATCCCCGAAAAAAGATAGTGACAGCAGCCTTTCCTGTCCAGTCAAGGGTTGAAATCGGGACAGTGCCTGCGTAGTTTACCTTCATAGCAGTTACCATTTCCAGTTTGCGTAAAAAAGGTTAAAGGGACCTCATCTGAGTTCCCTTGTGCTGTAGCGTTTCCTGTCCTTGAGTTCCTGGCGCTTACCTCTGTTCCAGCCTTCCACGGACTGAAGATAGCCAGTAATCCTTGAGAGGTGCTGCACATTTTCAGATCCGCATTTCGGGCATTTGTCAAGCAGGCCGGCGGCTACATATCCCTCGTCAGTGCATACGGTCATGTCCCGTGTGAAGGCAAAGTATCCCGTCTGGGTGTTCTTTGCTATATGCATGGCAAGTTCCTGCAGGCCGTCAGGATCCGGTTTTCCTTCTCCAAGCCAGATATGCATGATGTTTCCGCCGTCTACTATCGGGAAGAAAGTGTGCTCATACTTTATCCTTTCAGGCAGAGACACGTCTGCACCCGGTGGGATATGAGTTCCGTTAGTATAGTAAATTGGCAGGTCATGGGTCTCATTGAACTCTTTCTTTGCGGTTTCCAGGTCCCCTTTAATTGTGAGCTCGGCTTTATCAGTATATTCCCTGTGCAGGAGGTCTGAGACTGCAAAACGCTGGGCTGTAGTTTCAGCAGGAGTCCTTGCAAGGGCAATTTCCATGCCATTTTCTTTTGAGAGCTTCTGGGCATGCATTTTCATTTCGAACATAGCCCGGATGGCAAGCTTATACGCAGCAGGAGATTCGTGGATCTGGTAGCCTGTGTGGTACTGGACCATCTCATTAATTCCTATTACTCCAATAGTATACACAAGGCTGTCGAAGTCCACAGCCATTGCTCCCTTTTCTCCGGTGTTCGGGTCCTTGGGACACTGGGCTGCAAAGGGAATCCTGTTTTTCTTGATCAGGCTGTTCATCCATTTTCGCTTGATCTTGAAAACTTCCACACCCTGGTTCATCAGGGTCTTGAGTTCAGTGAAAAGTTCCTCATCATCATATTCAGCCCTGTATGCAGCCCTGGGACAGTTTAAGGACAGGACCATCCACGAGCCCATGGAGAAATGCCTTCCATCCTTGAAATGCAGCTTGTCACCGAAGTCTTTATCGTCGGTAGGGTTTGAAGAGAACTGATAGGCACAGCACTGGTAACATGAAATCCCCTCTCCTGCGCCTCTGTACTCGGGAAGCTGGTTGTCAAAGTAGGGGGTTCCGAATTTGGCAGCCAGTTCAAAGGTCATCCTGTACAGCTCTTTGTAAGTCGGAAGCTCGGGGTGAGCCCTGTTAAAACTCTCGTCTTCTTCCATGAAGTCAGGTTCAAGAGAAATTTCTGGCTTCGGGAAGCTGAAAGGTTTGCCCCAGGCATCTCCTTCAAGCATGACATCCATAAGAGCCTTGAACCCAAGCCGGATCTCTTTTTCAAATTCTCCGTAGGTTCTGAGGGGAGCCTGCTTACCATCCCAGACCTTACCCATGGCAACAACTGGAATGTTTCTCCAGAGCTTCGGAACACCAGGGGAAAGCTGCACGGATGAAAAAACTGTCTGTCCGCCTCTTGCGCACATCATCTGCATCATTTCATAGACGAACATCTGCATAAGCTGTCTTATCTCAACTTCGGACTTGCCTTCCAGATAGGGGGCCATAAATGTCAGGAAATTGTAAAAGCCCTGTCCGCCTGCAAAGTTGGTCTGAGCCGAACCCATTGCTTTTACAGCATGAAGGAAAGCTACCTCGGCATTCTTTGCAGGTTTTGCAACACTTGATTGGGTGCCTACCCCATCAGGCATCAGTCCGTAATAAAAGAAGTAGCGAAGGTCCCAGTCCTGGCAAAAAGGCCTTGTGCCCATGTATTCGAGGTCGTGGATATGGAAGTCCCCGTTCAGGTGCAGGTCCGCAAGCTCTTTTGGCATCAGAAGGAGATTTTGCTCTTTGGACATTTTGTCGGCTTTTCTTTTGTGGGATGTCTCAGCATTGTTCAGCTGGTTTGCATTATCGTTTGCCCCAAAGCCGTATCCGGAGTCGATTTCGTAGGCATCGTAGACCGAAGCCCCGACTCTTGTCATTATATTTCTCCATTCTACGCGCCCTCTGTCAAGAAGAATATTGTTGACTATTTCCCGGATAAGGGGTCCTGAAAGAAATTTGATATTCATCTTTCGGATGATCCTTTCCGCTTCTTTTGCAATATCAACAGCTTCTTCTTTTGTGATTGCAGGCTTGTTGTAGAAGATCTCACTTAATTTTGTTTCTTTCAGGAGCTGGCTTACAATGATATTCCTGTCCCAGTTAAGGATGAAACCTTCTGTTGTCCTTACTTTGGGGAGGGGAGAGACGGAAAGCCCATCAAGTGTTTTTTGCACGGGCTGATTATCAGATAACTGGTCTTTTTTGGGGAGGGAAGAGGTGGAGAGCCCGTCAAGTGTCTTTTGCACTGGCTGATTATCAGATAATTCATCATCGGTTAAGAGAATATCGCCTGTCATTTTCTCATCTTCAGTTGTTGTTTTAAGGAGGGATATGGAAATTATTTAAGTCGTTTTGAAGCTTAGCGGGTTTTGTCACAGAATTCCCCGGAGTTTTTCCGGATTCACTTCTTCCCCGCGGAATATTTCGGTATACGTGAGGAATTCACTATTGATCTGTAATACAGGCGCTGTCACTGTGAAGACCCCGTTGAAACGCAGTTCGGTCAGAGCTTCCGGGGTGGACATATCTGCTACTTCGAAGGGTACTGAATTTGCTTCCAGGAATTTTTTCAATTTATTGCATTTCGGACAACGTTCCGTTGTGTAAACTATTATTTTTGCCATAATTTGCGCCCCTCTGATTTATGGTACAGTCTTTTTAACATGTTTTTTACATGCCTTTTACATGTTTCGTTTTTCATCAATACATATTGCTTTTATTTACAGTGTGCGGAGCGTGAGTATGCCGGCGCAGAGCGCATCAAAGCAATAAAACAAAACCCCGCATGGGTACTATTCCTTAGCCAACCCGGTTTATTCTATAATAACTCTCCCAGACTAGTCAGCAATATCTGAACAGGGCATGCAGTTTATATAGAGTGTCCCTCTTGATATCATTTTTTCACTCTATTGAGTGAAGGTTATCTTAATTTTCAGGTAATTATTCTAAATGCCAGATCTTACTTATAATGGTTTTTCAACTCATCTTTGAATACAATTACCCTCTTACTTTGTATACAAAGACCGTTGTTTGTTATCAGATCTGGTGACAATCTTATGGGCTTCTGTTTTTTTAAAAATACCTAATTTGTGGGATCATTTTCAAGTACAGAAGACTTTATTTTGTATGGGAGATACTTTAATGGATATAGGTATGGACATCATCTATATGGCTTTATTCCTTGAAAACATTACAATATATTAGTAAAGGACATTTTCAGTTTCAAGATATTACTGAAAATTTTTTTTCTCCGTCTCCTCAGGTCTGAGAATTCAAACCTGAGCATTTCTTCTATGTCCACTTAAATACTTTTATTTCTCTCTGAAGATCTTTATTCTTCTCCAATCGGGTTGAAAATTATGAAAAAAGCATTATATCATGGGTCTTTCATACTTCTGTCAAGTGCAAAGAGAGGTGTCACGCCATAGAGAAACTATTATCTTCCGGTTGTAAACCCCTTGATGACCTCCTGGGAGGAGGTTTCGAGAGAGGGATCGTAACTCAGGTTTTCGGAGCCGCAGGAACCGGAAAAACAAATATCTGTATCCAGCTTGCAGTGGAATGTGTAAAGCAGGGACAGAAAGTCATTTTCATAGATACGGAAGGGCTTTCTCCTGTTCGTTTCAAGCAGATTGCAGGGGAAAATGCAAAGGAAATAGCCAGGAGCATAATTATCTACGAACCCCTGAGTTTTGAAGAGCAGTATGCGTCCGTAAGAGAGGTGGAGAGGATAGCAGGTGAAAATATCGGGCTTGTGATTCTGGATTCTGCAACTTCATACTACAGGTTTGAACTCGAAGATGAGGAGACCGGTATAAAAAGCCGCAGAGAACTTGCCAACCAGATAGGGTTTCTGCATGCTCTGGCTCGCAAACACGGTTTTGTTGCAGTTATAACAAATCAGGTATACTCAAATATTATTGCAGGAGGGGTGCGCCCATTGGGGGGCAGTTCCCTGGAACATATCTCAAAGACGATCATCCAGCTGGAAAAAACAGGTGAAGGGACAAGGCGCGCCACTCTCTTCAAACACCGCTCCCGTCCCGAAGGCACAAATGCGGAGTTTAAAATTACGGCTGAAGGAATCCGTTAAATCAGTAAAAACATTGAGATAAATTCTGTTGAGATCAATTCCGTAGAAAAATTTCAGTCAGCAGGAAATATTCCGGAACAGAAAAAAGTAAAATTCCCGGAAACATCCGGGATTTTCTGGCCTCAAAACTGTCTTCAATAAGAATTTCTTCTTCTTCAGGAATTTTTTTCCGTCTTGCTTTAACGTTCTCGTGTTCCGGCTATGAACTCTTCAGTCCTGCGGTATGCCTCATCATCAGGATACTGTATAGCCGGATGTTTCATGAAGTAGGAAGCCGGGGAGTACAGCACTCCTCCTATCCCGCGGTCAAGAGCCAGCTTACAGCAGCGAATGGCATCAATTACCACACCTCCGGAGTTTGGAGAGTCTTCCACTGAAAGCCGGAGTTCAATGTTCATGGGCACGTCCCCAAAAAGTTTACCTTCCATTCGAAGGAAGCATACCTTGTTGTCTTTCTGCCAGGCAACGTAGTCGCTCGGTCCGATATGGATATTTTCATCCTCAAGCCTATGAAAGAGCACGGACTGGACGGCTTCGGTCTTGGATTCACGCTTGGAAGCAAGCCTGTCCCTGTTGAGCATATTGAGGAAATCGGTGTTTCCGCCAGTGTTCAGCTGATATGTCCTTTCGAGCTTTACACCGCGTTTTTCAAACAGGTCTGCAAGGACTCTGTGGGTAATTGTTGCTCCAAGCTGGGCTTTGATATCGTCTCCGATAACAGGAATATTCTTTTCTTCAAACCGTTTTGCCCACTCAGGATTGCTTGCAATGAAAACAGGCATGTTGTTGATTAAAGCCACTCCGGCTTCAAGAGCGCATTCGGCATAGAAACGGACAGCTTCTTCAGAACCGACAGGAAGGTAATTAAGAAGCATTTCGGCTCCTGAATCCTTCAGTTCTTTTACGATGTCTGCTTTTGTGGCTTCAGGCTCTCTGCTGACAACAAATGTGTAATTTTCCCTATAATTCTTCATGTGGTCAGAGACCCCATCAAGAACTCTGCCCATCTTAACCTTCACACCTGTGGAAGGAATGTCTGGGCAAAAAACCGCTGTGCAGTTCGGGGGGGCAAAAATGGCCTCGGAAACGTCTTTTCCTACCTTCCTGGCATCAATATCGAAGGCAGCAACAACTTTGATATCGCCGGGCCTATACCCTCCAATGTCCCTGTGCATAAGTCCTATGGGATCCCTATCTTCGGTTTTATAGTACTCGATGCCCTGTATCAAAGAGCTTGCACAGTTCCCGATTCCTGCAATTGCTATTTTTATTTTTGTCATAAGCGCTTACTCTCCGATGAATACCCTGACTCTCATAAACCACAACTTGCATGAAACGACAGGTTCTCAAAACTTCCAAACTTTCATAATTTATGGATCCAGGGATTTATGGATCCAAGGATTTACGGATTCAAGGTCCATGAAATTTATAGGAAGAAGCGTAAAACCTCCCGGTCTTTAGCCTGGGGGCAGTTCACGAAATTATGATTCCTGAAATTACGAATCTTCCTGTGTCTTAACTATGGCTTTTAAATATTTTCTTATTTGTACTGTTACTTTATAAATCTATTATATCTAACATATCTAACATATCTAACTTTGCTCTTTGCTAAATAAATACCATGTTTGTTTATCTATATCTAAGACTTACTCTATACATGCTTGCTTATAATGAAATTAAATTATTAATCTGATGCTCGGCTTCTAAACATCATTTGTATTGTTATCTTGTATTGTTATCTTGTATTGTTATCTTGTATTGTTATTTTCAATCCGAGCCAGAGATTTTTAATTTGAACCCTCTTATTCAAGTTTTCAGGTTGTCTGATAGTGATAGGGAAACGAAACACTCACACCTGTAAAAGGAAGAGTCGAATAGGTTTTTATTGGATGGGTGGCTTGAAAAGGAAGTCGGAAGATTTCCCGGCAGAACCTGATTTTCACATCGGAAAGTGATTTAATGAGGACAATTGACTGGAACGAAGAGTCCAATTCTGTGGTGCTGGTAGACCAGACCTTGCTCCCGCAGGAGTACAGGGTAATAGAATGCAAAACCCTGAGTTCGCTCTATGAAGCTATAAAATCTCTCCGGATCAGGGGTGCACCTGCACTCGGTGCTGCAGGAGGTTTTGGAATTGCTCTGGCAGCTTTCCTTAGCGGGGCAAAAGATATCGAATCCATAATCCGTGACCTCGAGGTTGCGGCAAAAGCACTTAAATCGACCCGCCCTACGGCCGTAAACCTGGGCTGGGGTGTGGACAGGGTTTTAAAAGCAGTTTCTGATGCCTTCAATGTTCAGGGAGTACGGGATATTGCCCTTCAGGAAGCCCGGGATATTGCAGAAGAGGATATCGAAACCAATAAGCTCATAGGTAAATACGGATCAAAGTTCCTGAAAGATGGAGATACCGTACTCACGCACTGCAATGCAGGAAGGCTTGCCTGTGTTGACTGGGGGACAGCTCTCGGAGTTGTACGTTCGGCTGTTGCAGAAGGCAAAGATATCAAAGTTATCGCCTGCGAGACAAGACCTTTGAACCAGGGGAGCAGGATCACCACCTGGGAACTCATGCAGGACAAAATCCCTGTGACCCTTATTGCAGATTCGATGGCTGGCTGGGCAATGCGCCAGGGGCTCGTAAACAGCGTGCTCGTAGGAGCCGACCGAATTACCCAGGATGTTGTTTTTAACAAGATCGGTACCTATACGCACTCTATCCTTGCAAAAGAGCATGAAATTCCCTTTTATGTGGCAGCCCCGGTCTCTACTTTCGATTTCGAAGGCTGGGAAGGAAGTGTAAAGATTGAAATGCGAAATCCTGACGAACTGCGGTTCTCAGGCTGCGAACAGCTTGCCCCAAAAGATGTTGAGGTTTATAATCCCGCTTTTGATGCAACTCCCATGGAAAATGTGACTGCGGTAATCACTGAAAGAGGCGCATTTTACCCGCCTTTCCTGCTGGACGAGGTTCTGATCTAAGGTCTTCAGTCTCTGGTTTTTCGGATCCTTGGATCCTTAAGATCACAGGTTTCCTTTCTTGTCGCAGGATTGCTCCGGAATAGCTCTGCAGGATTTATATATGAGAACTGTAAATTATCTGGTAACTATCTAAATGAGTAGTTCAAAACTAACAGTAAATTTACAGTTGAGTTACATTTTCTAATTTCAAGATAATATTCCTAAATAAATAAATAAATAAATAAATAAATAAATAAATAAGTAAATGAGTAACTAAATAAGTAAATGTATAAATAATCAATTAAATATATATAAACACACGGATAATTCTCTATCTAAATACATATTCCAAAAATAATACTTCATATGGTTATCACAGGATATGATAACGAATATTGATCCAATGAATCCAAATCTTAAACTAAATTTCTAATTAAATGTAACTTCCAATCAAGAACGTAACTTTTAATCAATTAATCAGTATCACATGATCAATATCACATAATCAATATCACATAATCAATATCACATAATCAATATCACATAATCAGTATCACATAATCAATATCACATAATCAATATCACATGCATTCATAAGGTGTTTTACTCATGGCTAAAAAATCAGGTACCGGACTTCAGTCCTCAGCAGGGCTCATGCGCTACTACGAAGCTGACAAAAATGCGGTTCACATCCAACCCAAAACAGTTCTGATTGCCGGCGCCCTTGCGGGCATAGTAGTACTATTCTTAAGTGCTGTAAACGGCTTCTGGCCGTAACTACGGTTTTCTGGCAGGGTTCCCTTGAGCAAGCATATTTCTGGAAAAAAAGAACTCAAAAAAACGAAGAAAGCTTCTTCAGGCGCCAGAATCCCGAAACCCTTTGTTTTTTTCCTGGGCTTTCTCCTGATAGCTATGGGTATCTTCGGGGTCATGTACAACCCCTCTAATTCCATAGGGGAAACTCTTCCGTGGGAGATTTCGAAGGCAGGCACATTATCTTTTCCCCCGAGGGACGAGCCTGTGTTTACGGTTCAGGAAATTGAAGACCTGTACTCTCCTGAAGATCCGGATATTCTGAAACTGGTATCTTTTGAGAGCAGAGGCGAAAAAGTCCAGGCTCTACTGAGGGTTCCTGCAAACTCTTCTTCTTCCGCCGGTATAGTTCTGCTTCCGGGAGCAGGAGTTAGCAAAGAAGGTGAACAGGGGCTGGCTGCCGAACTCTCTAAAATGGGGTATGCAACCCTTGCCCTTGACCAGCGTAATCAGGGCGCAGTAAACATTAAAAGAGATCTCGAACTTTTCAGGGCAGGGCTTGAACCTGTTGAATACCTTATGGTTTATGATACCCTCAAAGCCGTAGATGTGCTTTCCGTCCAGCCTGAAATAAATCCTGAAAGGCTTGCAATCCTCGGGGAAAGTAACGGTGGCAGGTTTGCAATTATTGCCTGTGCTCTTGACCCTTCCCTTAAAGGAGTTATAGGGATCAGTACTTCCGGGTACGGCATTGAAGAGAGTGACCCTGCCGGCATAGCTGACTCCGAAGCTTATCGTTTCTCCCGCTCAATTGACCCTGACACCTATTTAAGTGCCCTGCCTCCTTCAAGGCTTGTGCTGATTCATTCTTTTAATGATACTGTAATCTCCCATGAACTGGCACTCAGGACCTTTGACCTTGCAAAAGAACCGAAGGCAATGTATAATGTTACTGAAAAAACGCACGGATACACAGCTTCCATGCGCTCCGATCTTGAAAAAGAACTTGAGCTCCTTCTGAACTGAAAACATTCGGGCATAGGACCCTGTTCAATTGATTTTCTAAAAGTGTTTTGAATATGGCATCTTCTCAGCAACTCTCAGGTTTACGGGAACTTCATGGAATAGGTGAGCGAGTAGCCAGCAGGCTTGTCGAGCATTTTGGAAGTGAGGATGCAGCTCTCCAGGCAATTCTTGAAGGAGACATAGCTTCGCTTTCCGAGGTCAATGGGGTCAGCCATACATTTGCCCTTTCCCTTGCCAGGGATGTCAGGGCCCAGGCTGAGGGATGTGCAATTTCCGATTTTCTGAAAACAAAAGAGGCTCTTGACCTGTACTCCCGCCTGCTTGAGCTGATAAAGACGTTTGCTCACACGCCGCATGCGAGGGACAAGCTGGACCTTTTTTACCCGTTTCCTGCGTCCCGTATGGACCTTATCCAGGAGAGAAGGGCTTTTGTAGAAGAGTACCTGGAGCTGGCAGATGCTCTCTCTGCGGATAAGGCGTTCCTGAATCTCCTTTCCAGCGTGAAAAAACTCAGGCCGATACCGGGAAACCTGAGGGTAAGGGACAGGACCATCCTCTCCGGGGACCAGAAAACTCTGGATGCAGCCAGGGAAAGGTTCCAGGCATTTTTGCCTGTCCAGGTTGTGGAGGATTTTTCCGAGTTCGTAGATCTCGCGAGAGGCTACTCGAATGTGATTATTTTTGATGATACTTATCTTAGTTTTGACCTTCCTGAAGGGCTTGAGCCCGAGTTTTTCCAGGACCCTTCAAAAGCGGAATTCTGGCAGATCCTGCCTGAAGTGGAGCTGGCTTTTTTTGCAAGGAACCTGGCCTGCATCCTTGCTTGCCTGAATATAGCATCAACTCTGCGGTCTTCAGGCTTTGATTTCTTCGAGGAACTCTCAGAAGAGGATATTGAGACCCTTAAAACAGCCCTTCTAAAAGTGGGAGAGGATGGAAAGCCTGTTGAGGGTTTTGACCCCGAACTTGACAGGCTTGGAGCTGCCCTGAAAAACCTTGATCCTGTGCTGACCTCTGCCTTAAATGAGGCAAACCAGCACATGAACCTGAAACTCGAATCAAGTTCCCTTACCCTGAGCGGGCAGGAACTCATCAAGCTTGTGAGCGGGGGAATGGAAATTAAAGACCTGCTTGCAAAAGAACTCCACAGGGTCTACACAGGCGAGGTCGGAGCCGTAAAAGAGGGACTCGCAGAAAAGCTCAATTTCCAGAAACAGGAAAAACTGATGCTTGACTCTCTCTTTTCCGACGAAATTTCCTATCCTCTCAGGGTAGAACAGGCTCAACTGCAGCTTTTCAGGCAAAAACTGAATATGTCCCTTGAAAAAGCAAGGCTTACCCGCAAAAGGGAGCTTGCAAAAGTCCTCTCAACTTTCCGCCAGCCTGTAGAAAGGCTTGTCAGGGAGGTACTTGACTTTGACCTGGGTTTTTCCATAGCCTGCTTTGCCGCGCAGTTCCGGCTGAAAATGCCGGAGACTGTCCCCGAAGCTGGAATTGGCTTTGAAGAGGGAGAAAATCTTTTCCTGAAAGCCAGGTACGGAGAAATTGACCCTGTCAGTTATTCCGTCGGAAAAACTCGTTTTTCTCCGGAAGGTCTCGAAAACAGGGTTGTACTTTTGAGCGGTGTGAACTCCGGGGGCAAAACCTCTTTACTTGAATTGCTTGCCCAGTGTGTAGTCCTCGGACACATGGGCTTTCCTGTCCCTGCAAAAGAACTTGAGCTGGGGCCTGTAGAAGAATTCTATTATTTTGGAAAATCAAAAGGAACTCTTGATGCAGGAGCCTTTGAAACAACCCTCAAGCAATTTTCCGTGCTATCCGAAGCTTCCGGAAAACTTGTGCTTGCAGATGAGCTGGAATCAATTACCGAACCAGGAGCCTCAGCCCGGATCATAGCAGGGATCCTTGAATACCTTGCCCGGAACGAAGAGAGCCTTGGGGTTTTTGTCTCCCATCTTTCGGGATTGATCCTTGAAAATACCGGGACAGACATCAGAGTGGACGGAATCGAAGCCGAGGGGCTGGATTCCAGCCTGGAACTTATAGTAAACCGAAACCCGGTATACAATCGTGTGGCAAGAAGCACTCCTGAGTTGATTGTAGAAAGGTTACTGAGGAAGACCACAGGAAAAGAACAGGAATTTTATGCCCATTTAATGGATAAATTTAAAAATTAAAAGGCAATTTGAATGTTAATGGATATTTTTTCAAGTCAAAATCTATATCTTATATTCTACTATCAGGGCAATTTATAAATTTCTTCTAAAATATCTTTATTTCAAACACGTGTGGTATTTTCTGGCGGTTTTTGATGGTTTTCCCTGATACTATCTTGTTATTTTCGGTTTTGTAGATCCGCTATGTTCTTTTTTGTGGCATTGTGCCTAATTTTTTGTTTATTTTTCTCTGTTTTCTAAGAGATAATATTATAAGTCTTTAGTACTATATATTAATAAATAGTAGTGAGTTGACTAAGATTTCGGGCAGTTCTTACATTCCTGTTAATCCAAAAGTTTATATACGTCTTAGTGTCAATGCATCTCCGATAACTTTATAAGAAGATGCGCCTTGCCTCGGACAGGGAATAGAAAACTCAGTCGGCTAATGGTTATTGAAAGGGTTGATATGCAGTTCAGGGAATATTTTTCCGAAAACTGGCTATTTTAGCTGTTGAGTAAATTCGAGGTTATCTTCTTTTAAACCCTGCTAATTATACTGAACGAACATCTGATAATAATGTCAAATAATGAAACAGGCAAAAATCTTATATTCCGATCTTCTTATATTTTTGAGGATGGCTCTGAAGAAACACAAAACCCAGGCTACGCGTGATAGGAATGGAGCGTAACTTCCCAATTCATTGTGCAGATTTTGATAGATTGGTTACGGATAGTGTTGATGGGGTCCGGGTTGAAGTATCAGGTATGCCTGACCTGAGTGACCCATGCCTTTATGCGGACCGGGAATACAGCTGGCTCCAGTTTAATGACAGAGTACTCGAAGAAGCTCTGGATGAACGTAATCCTCTGCTTGAGAGAGTTAAGTTTCTTTCCATCTTCGGGAGCAACCTTGATGAGTTTTTCATGGTCAGGGTCTCCGGGGTCAAGAAACGTATTACTGAAGGGGCAAAGGAAGACCGCGCAGATGAACTGGCTCAGGAGCAGCTGCAGGTCATCCGGGAAGAACTTCTAAAGCAGCTTCCTCTAAAAGACAGCTGCTGGAATGAAGTGCTCGAACCGGCTCTAAGGGAAAAGGGAATTAAAGTCCTTAACTACTTTGAGCTTTCCGGAGAAGATAGAGAAAAGCTCAGGGACTACTTCGAAAGAAATATTTTTCCGCTACTTACTCCCCTTGGTTTCGACTCAGGTCATCCTTTCCCCCATATTTCAAATCTCAGTCTTAACCTTGCCGTACTTATTGATGATCTGGAATACGGGGAACGTTTTGCCAGGGTCAAGATCCCTCCTCTGTTCACAAGGTTGATCGTTGTTCCTGAAGAAGGCCAGGAAAAAATAATTTCCAGTTTTGAAGAACTAAAATCAGGGCGTTTTGTGTGGCTCGAACAGCTGATTGCTGCAAACCTCGATCTGCTGTTCCCCGGACAGCGTATCCTCGGAGCTTATCCTTTCAGGATCACACGAGATGCTGATCTCGGCTTTGACGAGGACGGGGACAAAGACCTCCTGACTGCTGTAAAGCAGAGGGTGGGGAGAAACTACTTCGGGCCTGCTGTCCGGCTTGAAACCGACTATACTATGCCTGAAAGGGTTTCTGATATTCTCCTTAAGAACCTGGAGCTAACTCCTCCTCTGATGTTCAGGGCAGCGGCGCCTCTGGGCCTCTCAAGCCTCATGAAGCTTACGCAAATTAATCGTCCGGAACTCAAATATGAGCCTTTTGAGCAGAGAAAACATTCCTCTCTGGCTAATAAGGAAAATATTTTTACAGCCTTGAAAAAGAAGGATGTCCTTCTCTATCACCCTTACGACAGTTTCGAATCGGTAACCGATCTGGTTGAAGAAGCCGCTGATGACCCGGATGTTCTGGCAATTAAAATGACGTTATACAGGGTAGATGACAACTCCAGGATTATCCAGGCTCTTATGAAAGCTGCGGACCGGAACAAGCAGGTTGCAGTCCTTGTCGAACTTAAAGCCCGCTTTGACGAAGAGAATAACATTGGATGGGCAAAGGAACTCGAACGTAAGGGCGTTCACGTAGCCTACGGCTTTCCCGGACGCAAAACCCATGCCAAGATGTGCCTTATTGTAAGAGCCGAAACAGAAGGCATCAGATATTATGTGCATATGAGCACGGGAAACTATAACGCTGTCACAGGAAGACTCTATACTGATTTCGGCTACCTCACAAGTGATCCTTTCATAGGCAAAGACGTCTCTGACCTTTTCAATGCCCTCACAGGTTATTCCAGGAAGGACCATTATATCAAGCTCCTGGTAGCTCCGCAGAATATGAGGCATCAGATCCTTGAACGCATCAGGCGCGAGATTGACCTGCACGAAAAATTTGGGGACGGTCACCTGCTTTTCAAGATGAATTCCCTTGTGGACTACCAGTGCATCCGGGAACTCTACAGAGCTTCACTGGTTGGAGTAAAGGTAGACCTCATTGTCAGGGGCATCTGCTGCCTCAGGCCCGGCATTTACGGGCTGAGCGAAAATATCAGAGTCACTTCTATAGTCGGGCGTTTTCTTGAGCACTCGAGAGTATATTATTTCAGGAACGGCGGAAAAGAAGAGATCTTTATGGGCAGTGCCGACCTTATGCCCCGCAACCTTGACAACCGGGTCGAAGTTCTCTTTCCAGTATCTTCAGATTACATTCCTATCATGCGCGATGTCATCCTCGGTACCCACCTGAAAGATAACATAAAAGCTCGCCTTCTCCTCCCTAATGGCAGGACTGAAAGGATCTACCCACAGCCCGATGAAGAAGAACTGGATTCTCAGCTCTGGATGCTTGAGAACAGAGGCATCTGGGAGCTTAAAACGGAAAACGGCTGAAAGAAAACTTTCATAATCTTTTTTTGTTTTCTCTCTTCCCTTCCCTTTTGTTTTCTCTTTTCCTTTAGTTTTCTGTGTTTTCCTTTTCCATTTGAAGTTTTACTTGAAATTTTTATGCTACTCTCTGGAGTTTCATAAACCCTCAGCAGGAAAACCCCTGAGTATTTAGCTCAGGGGTAATTGACATGGGCAGGGTTTTTGAACTTACAATTTCACATATATAGAAAGATAGAACTCAGGAAAATACTATCCGGAAAATCAAAGTTGCGCTGGCGCACCCCGCTACAAGCAACGGGGTATTCGACTGAAATAAATCTCAAATTGAATCAAAATGTAAACTGATATTGTGGAGTTTATGAAGCTCTCTTAATCCTTCTATAAAAACGAAAGGAAGGGCTTTCAGGTGGTCATAAATGGAACCCGAGAAAAATTCCGACGGCAGGGTTGTTGCGTTTATTGATATAGGGACGAACTCGGTCCGGCTTCTTCTGGTCCGGATCAATTCCAACGGGTCTTACCAGCCCCTGACCAAGCAGAAGGAAACGGTGCGGCTTGGAGAAAAGGAGTTTATAGACAGGATCCTGCAGCTAAAAGCAATGGAGAGGGCAACCGTTGTCTGTAAAAAGTTCATGGAACTTGCAAGGGCTTACAGGGCAGAAGAGATCATAGCTGTGGCAACCTCTGCAACCCGGGATGCGAGCAATAGGGTCCAGTTTCTTGAAATGATTAAAAGAGAGGCAAACCTTGAGGTCTGTACGATTTCAGGGTTAGAAGAAGCCCGCCTGATCTATCTGGGGGTCTCAAGCGGGCTCCGCCTTGGTTATTCAAAAGCCCTTTTTATTGATATCGGGGGTGGGAGCACTGAAGTATCGGTAGGGGACCAGAGTCAGTGTTACTTCCTTCACTCCCTTAATCTCGGGTCAATCCGTCTGACAAACATGTTTCTTCCGGATGAAACAGGTCCGGTTTCCGAGGAGCGTTATGAGCAGATCAAAGCCTACATACGGCGCAAGACTGCGGATATAACAAAAGAACTTTCCAGGTACAGGGTAGGCTGTGTGATTGGGAGCTCGGGGACTATCGAAAACCTTGCAAAAATCGCTTTTGTTTACCTTCATAAAACAGCCCATGAAAGTTTCGAGAAGCTGGAGTACGAAGACCTGAAGAAAATTGTCCGGGCAATGTGCGCCCTGCCGCTTGAAGAGAGGCGCAAATTTCCGGGGATAAACTCCCAGAGGGCAGACATCATTCTTTCAGGCGCTGCAATCATCGAGACGCTTATGGAGGGACTCGAACTTTCAGAGATTACGGTCAGCAAGCGCGGGCTCAGGGAAGGGCTGCTAGTGGACTATATCTCAAAGAGCGAATTCTCTTATATGGTCACGCAGATGTCGGTAAGAAAACGCAGCATCATGCAGCTTGGCCTTGCCTGCAACTTTGACGAAGAACATGCACATATCGTTACCAGGCTTGCCCTTGAACTCTTTGACAGCATTCAGGCTCTTGGGGTCTATGAGTTTCAGGAGAGCGAGAGAGAGCTTCTCGAGTATGGCGCGACTCTGCACGATATAGGGACATTTCTCTCATATGATACCCATCAGGCACATGCCTATCACCTTATAAGAGAGAGCAGCCTCCCCGGCTTCCAGCCTGAAGAAATAGAAATCATTGCAAACCTTGCGTATTTCCACAGGAAAAACACCCCTAAAAAGAAGCATCCCAACCTTGCAGGGTTAAGTAAAGAAGCTGTAAAAAGTATCAGGGCGCTCAGTGCCCTTCTCCGTATTGCCGAAGGGCTTGACCGTACCCATACCGGTATTGTATCCCATGTCCGTTTCTATATTGCTTCCACCGAAAGTCTTGTGCTTGAAATGCACGCCCAGCAGGAGTGCCAGCTCGAAATCTGGGAAGTTGAGAAACAGAAAAAATTCTTTAAGAAGATTTTTGGATACTCTCTCCAGTCCAAAGTACTTATAGAACAGGCTGTGGGAGCCCCAGTAGTTTTTGAAGGGGGCATCGAAGTTGAGGAAGTCCCACGGGACTGAAGCTTATTCAGGAACAGAATTTCCTCAAAAGTGGAGCCTTTTCAAAAATTGAATTTTTCCAATTTAAACTGGTTTTTAAAAGTTAATTGAAATCCTTCAGAGGCCTTCATACAGGTTTCTGACTGCACTTTCAATTCTCTTCCTAAACTCTTCGGTCCGGATTTTTTCCCAGGCATCAGGAAAAGTGTTGAGCAGGGCTAACAGTTCTTCCTCCCTGTAAGCAAGGTAAGCTTCCACTCCACCAGGGCTTTCGGAAATCTGCATTTCACTCGATGCCTTTTCACTTTCTGAAGGGCCCCAGGTCCCGGTCTTCAGGTAAGATTCCAGCATTCCGGTTGCAACTGCTGCATCATGCAGGTCTCCAAGGTGGTCCTGCAAAACTTTGAAATCTTTTATTAAGGTCTCAACTTCTTTCCCGAGTACGCCCTCAAAGAACTCTAAAGTATAACGCAGCCCTTTGGCAGCAATCCTGAGCCTGTGCAGCCTCTCAACCGAAACATAGGGTCCCTCCACCCATTCGGAGTAGGCACTTATGTCGGCTAAACGGGCATAGAGGATCGAAGGAAGTACATCCTTTACCCGGTGCGGCAGAGAGTCATGTTTCTCCGTAGTTGTGGGGAGAGCCCAGCTTTCCGGAAAGTCCAGAAAGTCCGAAAAGTCTTTCTTAAAACGGCTGTACTTTTCACTGTCAAGGTAATCGAGCATATCTTCCCTGGCTTTTTCTCTCTCCTCCGCAAGTGTAAGAAAAAGAGGGTCAAGGTCATGTTCACGCCCGGAAGGTAGGGTTTTCAGGTAAGTTTCTGCTTTTTCCCGGAAAACGTCCAGATCCCGGACTCCTCCCATGGCACCAAGTGTTCTCTTGAGCCCTTTAAGGTGAGGCTCCAGTTTTTCGGAGTCAAGGTATTCATCAAAGACTATTGTTGCTGCCCTCATCCTGCGGACCGCAACGCGCATGTCATGCAGCTCTTCGATGTCTTCTCCTTTTCGGGTTCCCTTTTCATGGGCTAGCATCTGGGAGAACTGGTATGTAAAGATCCTGTGCGCAACAAAGGCCATGGAATCTTCCGGGCTGACCGTGAATTTCTGAGTTTCTTTTCTTTTTTTCTTCTCAATTCTTTTTTCAGTTTTGTCCTCAACTTTCCCCCGGCGTTTTTTTCCTCCTTTTTCTTCAGCTTCTTCTTCAGCTTCTTCTCTCTCTTCTCGTGGTTTTTTTTCTGAGGCTCTTCCCGAGGCTATTTCCAGGGCTCTTTCTAAGTCTCCGGATTCAAGAGGTTCCCTTGCCTTCGTAAATCGGAGTTTGGTGCTGAAGAGATATTCCCAGAGTTCGCTTCTTTTTTCCGCCTTTTTTGCAGTTTTTTCTGCATCAGGTCCCAGCAGTTCTATTTCGACAGTTCCCTCAAGTTGCCTGAACCTGGAGGGCAGAAACCCCTGAGCTCCTTTGTCGGAAAGGTTTGCAATCCGGAGAAAAGCTGCAAGAATGAGGGCTTTATTCTGAAAAGCCGGAGAAAGACCTGTATTCTCTTCTTCAAGGACTACAGAAAGCTTTTTTTCACTTATTTCGGGGTTCTGAAGCTCCATGATAAGGGCAAGCATTTGCAGGTCATTTGGTTTCAGTCCTTTAATCGGATGGGTAAGGAGAATTTCTCTGCTCATTATGGCTTCTTCTCCTCTGTATACTGAACTTCCGATATCCTGCAGGAGGGCTGCAAGGCCGAGCAGTTCCTTTTCCTCCTTTCCGAGCCCGTGATAAGCAGAAAGTCCGTCAAAGAGGGCGAGGGTCCCTGCCCTGATATTTTCTGCTCTTTCTCTGTTAACTCCATACAGTTCCATAAGGGCTTCAGGGGTCCATTCCTCAATGCCCATCTCACTCCAGCCTTTATGGGGTTCCCCTCTTCCGGACTGGAAATGAAATGCCAGGCTTTTTCCAGGGGTTTTTTCTTTAGTTCCTGTAAAAGGAAAGACTAGAAGCCCTTCTTTTTCAAACCGCGAGAGCAGAGCTTCTATTTCCGGTTCCGGGACTTTAAGTAGAAGGCTGAGTTCTGCAGGATTACTGCCCCTGTCAATTAATAGAAGAATCTTGGCTTGCTTTCCGTATATGTTTTTGTGACCTGCAAGCTGTGCGCAGACAGCTCTTTCTTTCAAGTTCAGGAAGGTTTTTTCCGGAAGGTTTTCCCTGAAAATATAGGCTCTTTCAAACTTGGAAAAAGGGCTCTCTACAAGGCTGTAATGACTGAGCAGGAAATCCCGGATAGTCTCAAGGTCATCAACAGTCCCACCGCTTTTAAGTTCCACCTCAAACTCATTGTAGAGTTTTTTCCTGCTTTCGCTTTTGAGATTTACCCTGTCCAGATAGAGTTCAGCTACCTGTTTTTCTTCAAGATTTAACTTGCGAATTGTCCTTTTCTGTTTGAGAGTAATAAGTGGAGACAGGTCAAGCCCTGAGGTAAACTCAAAAATCATATTTCTGATCCGGAGAGCGGGGCATTCAAGCACGGAAAGCCCTTCAGGCAGGAAACTTACATATTCTTCTCTTCTGTGGGTCCCGCCTTCAAAACCTCCCAGACTTTTGATTGTCACCCATTTCCCTTTTTCTCCGGCAGCTTTTCTTACTCTCAAGTAATACCCGGCAGCCATAATGTCTTTATTTTCAGTATCAAGAAAAGTGTCCTCAATTATCTGGATCTTAGCTTCAGAAATAGTATAAGATGCAAGCCTGGAGAGATTTTCAAGCGCTTTAAAATCTGTCTCTTCCGGTACCAAAAATTTTGACTCAATTTCCATATTAATTCTCCCCACCCTGCTGTGAATACTGAGTATATATGTACTTATTCTTCAACTGTGAATGCTGAGTGTATATGTACTCATTCTTCAAATATGTCGCCAATCTTCAAATAGATACTCAGGAATCTATGATATTTTTAATTATTCTCTAATGATTCTTTAATTAATATTCTATTAATTATTTATAAAGTATCTTAACTACCGTCAACAGGGTTAAATCATAAGTTTTTTCTTTACCCGGAGATTGGTTGCTATATTACTGGATTATTAATTTTCCTGGATGATTACTCAAACTACAAAATAATGGTTCAAAAATAGTTATTAATCCAGTAAAAATTCAAAAAAGCTAAAACGTAATAATACATATTTATTAAAAATTTAAACAGAGCAATAGATATATTTACCAAAAATTTTACTTATTTATATTAAACAGGGAGTTTGACCTTTTAAAACCTGTGTTCAAACTGTGGAACTCACATTATTTAATTGCACTGCAATCTCTTGAGATCCAGCCATTCAAACATACTTTTACAGGCCAGCCCTCAATCAGTAGTATCCGGCAATTGCAAGGATTCAGTTACAAAAATCCAGTAGCAAAAGGATACATTATAAAGGATATATCAATAACAAAGGAGCAAGTTTCCTTGACAGGCAACGATATACTACTCTGGGACGAAACCCTATTTAAGGACCTCTCGGTACTTGAGCCGGATTATCTCCCAGAATATTTTCCCCACAGGGATTCACAGTTAAATGCGCTCAGGTTTGCGCTCAGACCGGCCCTGCGCGGCATGCGGCCTTTAAATTGTTTGCTGGTCGGTCCTCCAGGAACAGGGAAGACCAGTGCTGTTATGAAGGTTTTCAGAGAAGTTGAGGCTCATGCTCCGGGTGTTGTGGCTGTAAAGGTCAACTGCCAGATTGATTCCACACGTTTTGCCGTAATTTCCAGGATTTACAGGCAACTGTTCGGGATCTCTCCTCCGAATTCCGGGATTGCTTTTCGGAAACTCTTTGAAAACGTTGTAAATTTCCTGATTTCTTCTGAAAAAGTGTTGATTGTGGCGCTGGATGACCTTAATTATCTCTGCTGTGAGGGACACGCCAACGAAGTGATGTATTCCCTGCTAAGGGCTCACGAGCAGTATCCCGGAGCAAAGATAGGGGTTATCGGGATCGTAAACGATGCATCTGACCTTTATTGCCTGGATGCAAGGGTTAACTCTGTTTTCCTGCCTGAAGAAATATCCTCTCCAAGGTATGGGAAGGCAGAGATTCTGGACATCCTTAAGGATAGGGTCAGGTACGGCTTTTACCCGAAAGTAATCTCTGAAGAAGTACTGGAGCTTGTTGTCTCATATGTGGAAAAAACAGGAGATCTGAGGGTTGGAATCGATCTTCTAAGACGTTCAGGGTTCAACGCTGAGCGCAGGGGAAGCCGCATGATCTTATCAGAAGATGTGGAAAAAGCCTACGAGGCTTCCAAACTTCTCCACCTGTGCAGGGGCATAAGCCTCCTCTCAGACCCTGAAAAACAGCTGCTTGAACTGATAGCAAGGACAGATGATGTTAAGGCTGGAGAACTCTATAAATCTTTCCACGAGTTGACACAGCTCGGCTACACCCGTTTTTACGGCATGGTCAACAGGCTTCAGACTCTCAACTATGTGGACGCTGACTTTACAGGCAAGGGCAAGCGAGGCAGGACACGGATAATCAAAACAAAGTATGAAGCTGATGACATCCTTAACTGCCTTAAAAAAGGCTGAAAAATGATTTAATTTGCAAAAAATTATTTTATAAATTCGTTTATATGACTTTTGTTGAAAAAATAGCCTGATTATTCGAAAAACCTGAAAAGAAGCCTGAAAGAGAATTAGTGAACGGAGATTCACATGGATTTTCCGGTGAGAGGCCGGAAAACAGGCTTTCAGGCTTGAAATGTTTTCTGATTAAACTTTAAAAAAGGAGCAGTAAAGAAACTGCACCTTTTTTGGATTCAATCACTTTTCGGTTTTACCTTATTTTTCAGGAATTTACATCATTCCTGGGGGCATTCCGCCCATTCCCGGCATTCCGCCCATTCCTGGGGGCATTCCGCCCATATCTTCAGGGCCAGGGGCTGCACGGGTAGAAGCTATGATGTCGTCGATCCTGAGGATCATGACTGCAGACTCTGTGGCTGCGTTGATGACCTGGGTCTTGACTCTGAGGGGTTCGACTACGAAGTTCTTCCACATGTCAACGACCTTGCCTTCATAGACATCAAGCCCTGCGGTCTTCATGCCTTTCTCGTGCTGGGAGCGCAGCTCCATGAGCATGTCGATTGGGTCGAGGCCTGCGTTTTCTGCAAGGGTTCTGGGAATTACTTCGAGGGCTTCGGCATAGGCCTTAACAGCAAGCTGTTCCCTTCCTTCGAGGGTTGCTGCGTATTCCTGGAGCCTGAGGGCAACCTCAACTTCAGGGGAGCCGCCGCCTGCAACGAGCTTTTCGTCTTCGATTGCAACGCCTACAACGCGGAGAGCGTCTTCGAGAGCGCTGTCAATGCTGTCAACTACATGTTCTGTGCCGCCGCGCAGGAGGATGGTTACGGCCTTGGGGTTGTTGCAGCCTGTGACAAAGGTCATGTTGTCGCCGCCAACCTTCTTCTCTTCCACGAGCCCTGCGTATCCGAGGTCTTCGGAGGTGACTTCATCCATGTTGGTGATGAGTTTGCCGCCAGTTGCCCTTGCGAGCTTTTCCATGTCGCTCTTCTTGACTCTGCGGATGGCAAAGATGCCTGCCTTTGCGAGGTAGTGCTGGGCAAGGTCTTCAATGCCCTTCTGGCAGAAGACAACGTTTGCACCGCTGCCGATTACCTTCTGGACGATCTTCTTGAGCATCTGCTCTTCCTGGTCAAGGAAGGACTGGAGCTGGTCAGGAGAAGTTATTGAGATTTCGGCGTCTACTTCAGTGTCTTTGAGTTCGATTGCACTGTTAAGGAGGAGGAGCTTTGCATCCTTGACTTTTTCAGGCATGTTGGAGTGGATTCTTTCCTTGTCAATGATCATGCCCTTAATAAGTTCGGAATCCTCGACTCTGCCACCTACTTTCTTGACAACGCTGATGTTGTCCCTGTCCACTGTCCTCTTCTTTTCGTTTGTGTCCACAACGCTTGTGACAGCGTCCACGGCAATTTCGGAGAGGAGTCTCTTGGAGGCCTCTGCACCTTTTCCGGTCATGGCGGTTTCCGCGATGCTGACCAGCAGGTCATGGTTAGACATATCTACATTCATTGCCAGGGAGTTAAGGACTTCAACAGCTTTTTCGGCTGCCAGCCTGTATCCGGATGCAATGATTGTCGGGTGAATTTCCTGTTCGATTAAGTCCTCAGCTTTCTTTAAGAGTTCCCCTGCGACTACTGCTGCACTGGTGGTTCCGTCTCCCACTTCATCGTCTTGGGTCTTGGATACTTCTACCACCATCTTTGCTGCAGGGTGCTCGATGTCCATCTCTTTGAGAATGGTTGCCCCGTCGTTTGTGATGACCACATCACCCATTGCGTCCACAAGCATTTTGTCCATACCTTTGGGACCGAGGGTTGTTCTGACTGCTTCGGCTACTGCCTTTGCGGCCATAATGTTGTTACTCTGGGCATCCCTGCCTCTTGTTCTCTTACTTCCTTCTTTCAAAATGAATATTGGCTGTCCTGCCATGATTTAAATCCTCCATTAGTGTGAATTTGGAATAGCTATGGAATTAAAATCGCATTTTACATGTTTGTACTTCTATATAAACTCATCCCGCAGGTCTCTCTGTAATAAGTGTACTTTGGTATTTGTTTCCTTTAAAAAACAGCCTGTGATGAACTCGTTTTATACCGGATTTCTTTAACAGAAAAGACCAGATTAAAAAGACTCAATCTATACTTTAGTAGTCAATCTTTTTCCAGAATAACCGGAGCAAATAACCCGGAAAATTATCTGGAAAATTACCTGGCAATTACGCGGAAAAACAAATGATAAAAACAAATAAGGACAAATAAACGGGGGCAAAGATATATTCATTTCTCTACCTGGAATACGAAAACAGTAATCTTTTCTCTTGTTAATTTCAGGTTAAAACAGGCAAAAGTAACCTGTATCCTGGCACAGAAGTATCAGGTGATACTGACCATTCTCAGGTAATTAAAGCTGTCATGTTTAAGTTATCACATTAAGCTGTCAGGCAATTTTAGCAAGTATCATAACTTAACAAGTATCATAACTTAACAAGTATCATAACTTAGCAAGTATCATAACTTAGCAAGGCATCATAATTTAGCAAGGTATCATGAGAATGTACTTAATGTATAACTCTCTCAATAAATATGCTCTCTTCCATGCCTTTCCCTCAAATTTAGGGAATCAACTACTATATAATCTTACTCCCTCTTTCTTACATAATATTTTTACTTGTTATATCTCATTACTTACTAATTATTTTTCATCTTCAATTCCAAATGTAAATATTTAATTCCAATTAATCATATGTTCTTTTCGGCAACTGTAAAACATATTGGCTGATGTGGAAAATGTGCCTACTTCTCCGTTTTCTATGGTTTTGTGACTTATGTTGTTAGTCTTCATGCTTTACATTTTCTTTGAAATTGGTTAAGATTTTGACGCTAGATTATTTTTCTCCAGCGAAAACTTTTTTTAATCTGATTTCCTTTGTATTAATAAAAAATCTCAAGAAGAATGTTTTATACCTAAGTAAATATTATATTTTATGTTTGCTCAATATCCGCAATTTAATTCACTATATATACTCATCACATTATTAAAAAACTTAATATCTCTGGAACACATTATATAATTTTTGGGGGCGCGCCAACGGCAAATATCAGAGGAAAAGTACTGGGTATCGACCTGGGAACCACCAATTCTTGTATGGCGATAATTGAGCTTGGTGAACCCAGGGTCATTACCAATTCCGAAGGAAAAAGGCTTACGCCTTCAGTTGTAGGTTTTTCAAAGAAGAATGAGTTACTTGTAGGAGATCTTGCAAAAAGGCAGATGATTTCCAACCATGAGAATACTGTCCAATCCATAAAGAGGAATATGGGGAAACCCGACTACAGGGTGTCACTGAATAATGAAAAATATACTCCTCATGGAATCTCCGCAAAGATCCTTCAAAAACTAAAACATGATGCAGAGAAATACTTAGGGGATGCCGTTGAAAAAGCGGTAATTACTGTCCCTGCTTATTTTAACGATTCTCAACGCTTTGCAACAAAAAAGGCAGGTGAACTTGCAGGTCTGGAAGTACTTAGAGTCATAAATGAACCTACTGCAGCTGCGCTCGCTTACGGTTTAACCGATGGGATGGATAATCGGAAAATTCTGGTTTACGACCTGGGGGGCGGTACTTTTGATGTTTCAATTCTTAAGATTAAAAACGGAATTTTCGAAGTACTGGCTACCAGCGGGGACACCGAACTTGGCGGCGATGATTTCGACAGGCGGATTGTTGAACATCTACTTGCCGAGTTCCAGAAGGCTGAAGGCAAAGACCTTTCAGATATGCCACAGTCGATGCAGCGCGTTAAGGAGGCTGCAGAACGCTGTAAGATTGACCTGTCCGCCCTCACAACTGCAAATGTTAACCTGCCCTATATTTTTGAAAGTAAAACCCTGGATATAGATATAACAAGAGACCAATTCGACATGATGACTGAGGACCTTGTTAAGAAAACTTTATCAATTATGGAAAAAACCCTGCAGGATGGAAAGCTTTCTCCTGTAGAAATTGATGAAGTTATTTTTGTAGGAGGTTCTACCAGAATACCTGCTGTAGTGAAAACTGTAGAAGAGTTCATGGGAAAAAAGGCTCTTCAGAACATTAACCCAGACGAAGTGGTAGCAATGGGGGCTGCTGTTCAGGCAGGGATCCTTGGAAATGAATATCTTAAATCTCCCAGGGAAGAGGTTGACGCAGGCAATCTTGTGCTTCTTGACGTAACCTCTCTTACACTCGGGTTTGAAACCGTGGGAGATTTGATGGCGCCAGTAATTCCAAGGAATACAACAATTCCCACAAGAAATAGTAAAATCTTTACCACCCATTACG
The DNA here is from genome assembly GCF_000979455.1 of Methanosarcina sp. 2.H.T.1A.6. Lineage (GTDB taxonomy): Archaea > Halobacteriota > Methanosarcinia > Methanosarcinales > Methanosarcinaceae > Methanosarcina. Next base: position 18,351 of record NZ_JJOY01000042.1, on the reverse strand, counting down.
ACAATCAGAGGGTCGTGAGAGGGAAAATCCTCCAGGGAGAAGAGCGAGCTGCATCAAAAAACGTTACCTTAGGAATGCTTGTTCTCGATAATATTCCCTCTGCCCCAAAAGGCATCCCGCGTATAGAGGTTACTTTTGACATTGACGCTAACGGATTAATAAATGCTACAGCCAAAGACCTTGGGACCGGAATCACGCGAAGTGTTACTATAGAAAGGCCAGAAGGTCTCAATGATTAATTGCTTAATCGATTAACGGCTCAATAATAGATATACAGGTTCAGAGGGTGAAAAGCAGTGGACTATTATCAGTTGTTCGATATTCCCAGAGGTGCAAGCCCTGAGGAGGTCGAAGACAGGTATCACTATTTTGCAAAAAAATATCATCCGGACAGAGCTAAGTCCCCTGATGCCCATGAAAAGTTCATAAAGATCAAGGAAGCTTACGAAACTCTCAAAGACCCTCAAAAAAGAACGGCATATGATAGGTCTTTGCCCCCGGAAGAAAAGGCAACTGAAGTTTTTGCCACTCCTGGGAATTCCAATAGCCAGGAATCTGCCCATGACTCCCAGGGTCCGGATATTCCCGATATACCGTCAGGCTCTAAATCTCCCTTTAGATCGACTACCATTTCCTATGTTCCGTTCAAATCTTCCAGTGATCCTCTGAACTCTGGCCAATCCAATTCCCCTTCCGAATCTAAAACTATTGACTGGTCCAAATATGTCTCTTCCGGAAAGCACCAGGATTCTGAAGACGGAAACCCTTCAGGTAAATCAAACAGAGATAGTGCCGATTGGTCAAGTGTAAAAGTCAGATATGAAGGACTCGTAGAAGAAGTTGATGACAGCAAGCGCAAAAAGAGTTTTTCAGTCAGCTCTTTTTTACTGAAAAGTTTTGTCTACGCCCTTGTTTTTGTCTTTCTTCTGGCAACCGTTGCAGTTGTTTCTCCGGATCAATTAAAAGCTGTCGGGCTGGAAAGTGTAGTAGACTTATTCGATAAAATAATATGACAAAAAGCTGACAGGTGCCTGTTATTTCTTTATTTATTTCTTTGTTTATTTCTTTGTTTATTTCTTTGTTTAATTTCTTCGTTTATTTCTTTGTTTATTTCTTTGTTTATTTCTTCGTTTATTTCTTCGTTTTTTATCCTGCGCTCTTAATGCGTTGTTTCGGGAAGTTTTGAAAGCCCTTCTTCAATTTCCTCGACGTTTTCAAAAGCAATCCCGAGGGGAACTTCAAGATCTTCATATCCGCTGTGTTTTCTTGACCCTTTACACCCGAAAGATAAACCCATACCCTGTTCCAGGGCCAGTACAGTACAATCTCCACAGATTGAAGCTGCACCCATTGTGTTCATTACTGTCCTTTTTCCTTCAGAATAGGCATTCGCCTGGACAATGCGCATGGCTTTCTCAGGTTTAAGGAAAAGAATTAACACATCAAAGTTACCCCTGTTAAGGGAAAGCGGCTCGATAACTATGGAACAAAATTCTCTCTTTAATCTTGGAAGGGAAAGGGCTGCTTTTTCTGCAGCCTGCATATTCCTGTATCTTCCGGATTTAAGGTAATATTCAGAAGGGCTTTCCTCAGAGAGACCCAGGACATAGTCTCCGGGAGAGCAGCTCTGTCCGGAAATCCGAAATTTCTCTCCCATGCGGGCTTTCTGCACAAGTTCGCAAAAGAGAAAGCCGGATTTTTCTGGAAGTTCTTCACTTCCTTTTCCGGCTACTTTTTCTTTTGTCTCTGCTTCCTGGAATGGTACTGTTCCCTGGAATGGTACTGCTCCCCGGAATCCTTCTTTTGTATCCCCTTCTTCTATCTCAAAGGTTACACATACAGGCTCTCCAGTTTCCATCAGCCTTTTAAGTTCCGGGTATCCTGAAAACGGTACTTCTTCTCTTTGCATACGGCCCATTCCTGTTTTTACTGCTTATTTTTACTTGAATTCCGCTTTTACGGAGGTGAAGATCGGGCCTCTGAAATCTATTTTTTTATTTTTACCTGTGATATACCGCTGGACAGTAGAGCCTATTTTAATGTTGACTTCAGAGGGGACCTTGACAATTCTTACCCTGACAATATGCTCATCTGCTCCGGACATTGCGGCTTCTTCAATTTCCCAGGCAGCCTGGGCAGCAAAAGCCTCTATAAAACGTATGCCTGCCCTTGCAGAGTGGTTTTCAAAAGCTTTCTGCCATTTCTTGTTATTCGGGATTCCCAGAATGTCTCCCTGATAGGCAACGACCTCATTAAAGGCTGCAGGACCGCAGAGTTTTGTATTCTCTTCTGGTTCGATTACGGAGACTTTTACTTTCCTTCCGCAAACTTCCCCTTCCCAGGCAGGGAACTCACAGGGGCTTGGCTCTTCTCCGTGCAGTTCGCACTGAGAAACGATGCCATCTACAATAGCCTGCCCTTCCGGAGTCTCAGGCATTTTGTCTACAAAGACCTGCTTTGCAAGTTCACTGTCAGGCATCTCCCACTCGCTGTACTGCGGAATCTGCGGGTAGGTCAGGGAGCGGACATCGGGGGCATCATGCAGGATCATGGCAAGCCTTTCGACCCCAAGCCCGAGGTTCATGACAGGGTACGGAATATCATATTCTGCAAGTGCTGTTGGAGAGTATATTCCGAAAGTTGCAACCTCAATCCAGCCGTCAGAGTACTTGGAGTTCGAGCCCACGAGTTTCGGGTGGAAGGCAAAGACCTCGATCTGGGTGTCAGGCACATAGTATTTGCTGCGTTTTTCATCGGGCCTGAAGAGGAACTTTTCAAAGCCGAACTGGGAGAGGAGCCCCTGGGCAACGGCTTTCCCGTGGTCTACGGTCACGTCCTCGTCCATGATCACGCAGGAAGCTGAGTAGTAGGTCATGAGCCTTGAGGCATCTTCCTGCTGCTCTCTCCTGAAACAGCGGTCTATCGAGAAGAAGTGGAATGGAGGCTCTTCTCTCTCAAGGAGGGAACTGAGGGAAATGAACCAGCCGCTTGTCATATGGCTGCGCAGCGTTTTTGTGCTTGCCTGGGGTACAAGCTCTTTGAATTCAGGAAAAACCCTTTCAATCATGTCAGCTACAAGGGCATCGGAAACCCCGAGAGCTGCTGAGATCTCGGGAACAAGGTCATCTCCCTCAACCTTCCCTTTTTTGTAAGCGTGGAGTTCTTTCCTGATTTTGTCTATTCCTTCTTCTCCTATGTCGCCCAGGATTTCTGTTACCTGTGCAATGCGCTCGTCAGAAATCCCTACATTGGGGCGGGGCAGCCCTGCAAGATAGAAACAGCGGTCAAGGACTGCGAGGGCTTCGCTTCCGAACTGCTTGTGAACCTCTTTTTCATCAACTATAAGAGGGTTCATCATTTCTTCAAAACCCATGCGCAGATAGGCTTCCCTCAGTTTCTGGATTGTATCATAAACAGGGTGAGCCTTCCCGTATCTCAGGGTAGTTCTTGGGTAACGTTCGTTAAGGGTAGGTGTTTTGACCATTTTTTTACCCTCGTTCCAGGCAAGGTCAAAATTCTCTTTTGCATCCTTTTTTATTTTTTCTGGATCAAATCTCATGGATATCCTCTTGTAACTGATTATTGGAATTCTGGATCTGTCAGACCCTTACGGTTTTATCGTTTATATGCATATGTTGAATTGTTTAGCGGCCCGGTTAAGTACACTGGATAAGGGGCGTCAGGTAGCCGGGTACTAAATTGTAATTTTACTACACCAAATAGTAAATGATTTTAGTGGTATTATGAAAATTATTTAGCTCTCCTTTTCAGCCTGTAGCTCTGTAAGGGCGCTGCAGGAGAGAGTTGTCTTACAGTCTGGATTCCAGGCTCTGCATTGCAAGCTCAAGCTTTTTCTGCTGAATTGAGTTTACCACATCGCCGCGTGTTTTTTCTATCAGAGATCGGGATACATCGGTCTTTCGCCTGAGCCCTCCGGTTATCGCGTCAGGGTAGTCAAAGTCCATAAGGACTGCATGGATATTTTCCATGATCCCTAAAAATACTTCGGCCTTTTCAAAGGAATCTTCCCTGATAAGGTCAAGGACATGTCTCCTGAGTTCTCCCACTACATCTCCAAGCCCGTTAAGATAGGCAGCGTACTCAACTCTCAGTTCATCCGGAGATGGAAGATTTTGTGTCTTTCCTTCGTCTTTTAAAAGGATGTAGAGAACTGAAACTTCCGTATATTCCTGCTGGGCATGTTCTACAAATCCGGCGTGGTAAATATCAGCATGTCCTTCGAACCTGGCTTCAAGCTTTTTTAAAGCTCTTCCAGCCGCCTCTATGCTGTTACCAGCTTTTTCAAAGTCCTTCCCATGCAGGGCAAAGCTTGCTGTCCTGCATTCCCTGACAGTTTCCCTTGAAATTTTCAGTCCTTCTTCTCTGATCTTATCTTTAACCTCGAAATTCTCCCTTATCCGTATAGAAATTTCTTTCAGCATTACTTTTGCCCCCCTGTAAGCTTTTTATATTTTTATGGAATGAAGTGTAAAACCCTCAGGTTTTGGCCTGGGGAAGTTCACGATACTGGCTTTCCACCGGTATCAAGTTATTCTCTATTTTTTTACACATTTAGATGTGTTTTCGGTTTTTATATGCTTTTTCAAGCTTCTATGCCTATATCTCAGCATTCCCTTCTAATTGTATTATGTCTATGGCCTGAACCTGTTGCCTGTCACAGTTTATAATTTTCTTTATTCTGTATAAACTGATTATGAGGTTCTTTATATCTTTATCCCTATTTTTATCTCTTCTTTCGCGTATAAACTCTATACATTTATTATCCTTTTGAAGCCCTGGTCATAGTATGAATTTGAAATTCGATTCAGAAAAAAATCGAGAAAAGATAAAAGTTATGTCGAAAAAAAAATGAAAAAGGTTTTTACCTTATCGGTATCCCTTATCATTTAAGTTGATTCGAAAAGCAGCTGGAGGCGACCATCTTACTAAGTCGCTTCCCTTCGGCTCTTAGTTTAGAATCAAATAAAGTTCGGGATTTTTAACAGAATCGTCTCAAGAAACGAATCTGAGCGTTTTTCTTTCCGGGAGCCGGTTTCTTTCTTTAAGATACTCTCGGAAAAAATCCTTTTTACGGGATTAGAACAATTCTTTTGTTTTCTCTGGCTTTACTCATCTACTGGAATGGTTTCAAGCTGGCTTGAAAGGTTCCATATCAGAGTCCTCGTGTGCAGAGGAAGGTTCGGGTCGTTGCTTACATCTTCAAGAATGGAAATGCTTGATGCTGCTCTAAGGAACAGAGGTTCGGAGTCTTTGTTCAGGATATCTATGATTTCATTCACAGAACGCCTGATATTTCTTGGAACTGAAGAGTCACTGGTTATGCTTTCTAGGACATGAAGACATTGTTTGATAACTTCTGCTGAATCATTTGATGACATTTGAATCACCTTCGCAGTCAATTATGATTAAAAATTAGAGCTAATAAATTAGTGTTAGACAGGCTCGTTATATAAAATATTATCGGTAATCCGTGAGCCCGATTGTGTCAGGGTCTTCTCTATACGATTCTGGATACAGACCCTTTTCCGTTTTGTGCATGATAAAGGTAGTTTCATATAGAGGGAGCTACAGGAAAAATCTTATTAAATAAGTGAGAAACTGTGCAAAAAGGAATGTTAGGCATATGGATTCTGAAAAAGACCAAAAAGTAAAGCGTATAGCCCGTTTCCTGGAACTCGGAGGCACAATGCTTGCCGAACACTGCAAAGTCTGCGGAGCTCCAAAATTTCGTTATCAGGGCACGGTAATCTGTCCTATCTGTGATGTCCGGGAAGAAAAGGAAGAAACTCCGGCTCCCGAACCTGCGGCAGAAGTCCGGGTCCCAGAAGCCAGGTCTTCTACTGAGAGAGACAGATCCTCTTTTGAGACCAGAAATAAAGTACAGGCACGCAGACTGAAAGCAAGGTTCGGGCAAAGAACGCCGGATGCCGAAAATGAAGAAGATGAAGTTCTCCCGTCTGTGGAAGAAGAGATTCCAGAGACTACTTATGAGGCTGAAGAGGTCGGAAGAACGGTTCCTGAAGTTCAGACCGCACCCGCAGTCCGGGCAGGGAAAAGGACTGCATCATCTATGGTTTCTACAGCTCATGGAAACCGCGATGTGCTGGAAAACCTTCTCTTTAAAAAGATGGTCAGTATCGCAGATTCCCTTCAGGACGAAAAGAACCCGCGCAGCATTGCTGAGCAATTCGAGCTGATCGAAAAAGGCATTGGTCTGGTAGAGCGGCTGAGGCAGGTGTGAACTGCCCCCAGGCGAAAGACCTGGGGGTTTTACGCTCCTTTCTATAAAATCTAATTGCAGGCAAAGCGGAAATAGATAGGGTAAGGGATAGGCGAGCCAGAAATAAGATCAATTCAAGTTATGATCAATTCAAGTTATGATCAATTCAAGTCAAGATCAATTCAAGTTAATAATAGGTATAACTAGTGTTGAAGATATGCAGGCTTGATGATCTGCCGAAAAACATCCCCTGAAAGAGGAAGCTCGGAAAAACTGGTTGCATATAAATTATATAATCGGAAGAAAAGTTCACAATAGAACGGAGTCGTAGAAAAAGAATCTGTTATAAGGTATAAAAATCAAAAAAGAAGATTTTCCGGACAAAATCTGGAAAAAAAAGCTCTTCTGAAGATTTGCTTGAGAAATCTGGTTTTCCCTGTTTCTTTTCCGTCTTCAAGAAGTTTGGTATGCCCTGACTGGCAGGAATTTCCCTGAAAAACCTATTTTTTTCTCGGGAAACTTTGGGCTTGACGTGTACCCTTTCTCTCTCATGCCTGCGGCAAAGTCCGTCGAATGTCGATTTTGCTCTATGGGGCATCTTTTCAGGCTAGTCTTATTTTTATACAAGCGTTTTAATTCGAATCACAAGATATATTTATTATATATTATATATCTATTATTTTTATCATATTTCCTGATCTTTCATTATAGTTTTGCACTTTTTGATTACAGGAATCCACGTTTCCGATTTCAATTCCACATGGGGCACATTTTTGAAAATTATGCCTCTTCACGATACGATGCTGTTTTTCTTAATAACTCCGTTAACTTCCCAAAGATGATACAGGATGAGGTTTTTTTCTATAATTATTTATCGTTAAGGATTCTGCAATTATTTTTCAAATCTGCATTTTGAAATGGCACAGATCTATCACGATTTATCATAAATTTCTTTTAGGTGTGTTTATATTTATGACCAGCTGAATGTATATTGAGAGGTGATGAAAGCATGAGAGAGATATACAGAGACCTGCTTTCATGTCTTATTACCTTTTTGAGGTTGCTTGGAGCACTGATCCTTCTCTTCCCGTTTGGGTGGGTTTTCATTCTCCTCGGTGTGCTGCCTGAGCCAAAATGCACAGTTCAAAGGCGGCATCTCGAAAAAATATTCTGCAACGTCAAAAGGTATTGATAGGACAGGTTTTTTTCGAGTGGGATTTCCCCAGGGAATTCCTCTTTAAAAAACGATTTTTTTCCGGAGCCTACAGGTTGAGCACTGTTATTTCAGGCTTATAGTATGCGGTTTTCCTCGAATGCTGTTGCCGGCTATCCTCCTATAGTCATAATAGGTCTTTTTCAGCCTGAATCTCGGGAAAATTTATTTTTTATTTATTTTTCACTTAATTTTTTTCTTTTTTTCATTCAGTTCTAACTGTAACTGATGAGATACCGGACTTATTCCCGTTAATTTGCTTTTTTCCTGTTTATCCTTTATACGGACTTTCGAGCACTTCTCTGATCCTGGCGGCTGCTTTAGGCCCTATTAGTTTTACTTTTTTCAACTCTTCAGTATCAGCCAGCATAATAGCCTCTACTGATCCAAAGTGCAAAAGGAGGTTTCTGGCGGCCTTTGGCCCGATATTCGAAATAGAAGAAATAAGGTATTCCTGCTGCTCTACAAGGGAGCTGGCAGATTTCTTCCCGTGCGGATTGATTTCATGTTTGTTTTCTGTTTGTTCCCTCTTTGCGAGTATTTTCAAAATAGAAGCTGTTTCTTCCTCATCTCTGGAATAAAGGATGGCTACTCTAAAGTCGAGTGCAATGGATGCAAGTGAGCCGTAAATGGCGTTAGGGTTGATCTGCCTGGAAGTGAAAAGGTCTTCTCCTTCAATAATCAGGACAGGTTTTTCATAAACCCTCGCAAGGTCTGAAAGCTGGGCAAAGAGGTTGCGCTTTCCGTCGATCAGAGAACTTGCAAAGTCATCCGTGCGCTTTCTTTCTACTGCAAGACGATCGCTTACCACATAGTCCCCTACTTCGAGAGCCTCAAAGCTAAGTTCCATCCCGAGTCTGTCCAGGGTTTTTGCAACTCCGCATTTTGTCTCCCTGTGGTCGATCACTATTCTGAGAGGCTCGGTTTCGGGTTCTGTTCCGGATATTCCCGGTTTATTTACAGATTTCCTTCCGGAAAGAGCTTCGAAGTCTACCAGGGTTTTTTGCCTTTCTTTTGCGTTTACATCTGCTTTTTCATTTCCATCCTTCTTTCCATTCTCATCTGCACCTGTTTCCAGGTACGTTTCCAGGTATATGTCTTTATTTTCTCCGTTTTTCCTGATGTCCGCAGGACTGCTATTGAAACCGTTTCCGTCTTCATCCTCGTTTTCCATTTCGATTTCTTCCATTTTCAGCTTCGAGTCTGAAGTACAGGATAGGTTTTCGAAATCCGAAAGTTCTGCACTCTTCTTTGAAGCCTTTGGGGTAAGAACGGTTTCAAGCCCGTGCATGCTGTTAAGCATCTTCTTTTCCTTGTTTTTGCTGCTCCAGTAGTAGGCTTCGTCCCGTGTGCCCTTTGTCACAAGCACAATTACTCTGCCTTTTTGCTGCCTGCCAGTCCTGCCCTTACGCTGGATGCTGCGGATTTCCGAGGGGATGGGTTCGTAAAATAACACCATGTCCGTGGAGGGGATATCAAGCCCTTCTTCAGCAACTGAAGTAGCTACAAGTACGTTGTATTCCCCTGCCCTGAATTTATCGAGGATTCCCGCTTGCTGTTTCTGTGTAAGTCCTTTGTCTTTATGCCGTGAACCCTGCCCCACAAAACGGATAGGGGCAACTCCTGGAGCCTCAGAAAGGGCATTTGCCACTATTTCGGCAGTGTCCCTGTAGTTGGTAAACACAATTACCCGGGAATCAGGGTTTTCTTCCAGCTGTTCGGATACGATCTTCCGTGCAAGCGCAAGTTTAGGATGTTCGACATCGCATTCCTTTACTCTGTACAGGGCTTTTCTCATGTAGAGATCGTCCATGAGCCTTTTTGCTGCCTTGCTCGAACTGCTGGAAGAGGCTTCAGCCTCCAATTTTTCCAGGTACTTTTTTAGAGTCTCAAGTCCCTGTGTCTCCACCATTTCCACAGCATGGTTAACCTTCATCATCTCAGCAACCACAGACATGGCAGAGAAAATTGCAGGGTCGCCCCCTATACGGATTTTATCCTGGAGTTGTTTCTGGAGAAGCAGGAGATCTTTTTTGGAGACGTATTTTCCACTGCCTGCGGAAAACCCCATTTCTCTTATGATTCCGAGCCTATCATCCAGGATCTTCTCCAGATATCCCCGAATTTCAGCCATTTCGGCAGGAAGCTGGACCTGAAGCCACTCTAATTCTTTTTCCTGCACATAAGGGCGAACATCCCTGTCTTTCTCGGTTTTCACAGCTACATTTTCAACATGCAAAGCCTGACAGACCTCTGCGATTTTCTCGTCTGAGCTGCCCGGGCTTGCGGTAATTCCTAGCACATGGGGATTTTTTGCGCTCTCAAAGTACTTTTCCGCAATAAAGGTATAAGCATAATTTCCGACTGCCCTGTGGGCTTCATCAAAAGTGATGTGGCTGACGTCTTCAAGGCTGATCCGTTTCGTAAGAAGGTCGTTTTCAATAACCTGGGGAGTAGACACTATCAATTTTCCCTGTGCCCAGAGCTTTTCCCGCTCAGCAGGGGCAATGCTGCCTGTAAAAGCTAGAATTTCTTCTTCGGGAAGGGTCATCACCTTTTTAAAAAAAGCAGCATGCTGGTCTACAAGAGGTTTTGTAGGAGAAAGTATCAGGGCTTTTCCCCCGAAACGCTGGAGCCTGGAAGCAATTACGAAAAGAGCTATAATGGTTTTTCCAAGTCCTGTGGGGAGCACAACCAGGCTTGAGCCCTCCAGGGCTTTTCCTGCAAGGTTGAGCTGGTAAAGTCTCTGCTCAACTGTGTCGGGCTTTATCAATGGATGCTTCATACATGCCTGTTTCTCAGGAAAAAGACTCTCGTTCATTTTGCGTCAGGATTATTTTGTTTCAGATTTATCTTTGTTTCAGCCTTATTTCATTTCAGCCTTATTTCATTTCAAGGTTCTTTTATTTCAAAGCTTTAATTCAATTCTAAAAAAGTAATATTAATCCGTAATAAAAAATAAAAGTTTTGCTGCAGGCTTCTCAGCCCGCAGCTCAGGAATTGCAGTATCCTTTATTTTAGAAGTTAAAAGGCTTGCCTGCGGATTCGAAATCTCTGCCCCTGTAGATCAATTCGTAGAGCACGTTTTCGATTCCGTCGATCGGAGCCCGTACCTGGCGCATGGCGTCCCTGTCCCTGATTGTAACGGTCCCATCTTCAAGGGTGTCGTAGTCCACGGTAACTGAGTAAGGAGTCCCGATTTCGTCGTTTCTCCTGTAGCGGCGCCCGATGGTCCCGGAGTCGTCATAATTGACAAGCAGGCTCTTTTCCCTGAGTTTTGCAATGATCTCTTTTGCAGGGTCTGCAAGCTCTTTACGGGTCAGGAGTGGAAGAACTGCTACCTGCACAGGCGCGACTGCGCTTGAGAAATGCATTACAAGGCGGGCTTCCTCTTCACCTTCTCCTTCACCCTTTGCTGCTTCAGGTTCATTTTCTGTTTCTTCTGCTTCTCCTGCACCTTTAAGTCCGGATTCGGCTGCCTTCTGAGCAACGTTTTCTTCGTCAAAGGCGTGTTCCATTACGCCGTAGAAGATCCTGTCTATACCATAGGAAGGCTCAATCACGTGAGGAATTACGTTTTCTCCGCTGACTTTTACGGTCTCCTCAGCAAAGTCCACCACATCGGAGCTGACTGTCAGTTCTTCCCCGTCTACGGTGACTTTGATTTGATCTTTTGAGAGCGAGAGCTCTGCTTCTGAAAGCTGTTTTAAGGCATCTGCAACGGCTTTTGCTTTGCCCTTGAAGAGCGGGCCGAGCTTTCCCATGTTTGGTTTTACAACAAAACGGGTCACCATTTTGGGCTCTTCGTATTCCACATAAACGTAAAGCTCGGTCTTGCTGACTTTTGCATGGGCTTTAAGGTCATAGTCCGTCCTGTCGGCAATTCCCACGATCTCTACCCAGCCGAAGCGTTCTGTCTCGATTTCAGCATCCCAGCAGTCGATTGCATAATGCGCCATCTCGTCTTTCAGGTGCTGTCTGAACCTTAGTCTTGCAGGGTCGATACCTACCTTTGTCAGGAACTCGTTCGTGAGCGCGATGTTGTAGCCCAGAACCTCGTGGGCAATGATTCCCTTTTCCACGGCCTCTCTTACGGTTATCCTGAATGGTTCGCCCTTCTGTTGTGCCTCCTGCGAATAAAGACTAAGTTCCCTGTCTGCAAAACGCTCAAAGTTGGGGTGTTTCTTGTTCCTGGGGTCAACGAAGATCTCACACTCGGCCTGCGTGAACTCCCTGAGCCTTATTACGCCCTGCCTTGGCGCAATCTCGTTCCTGTAAGACTTGCCGATCTGTACTGCTCCAAAAGGCAGCTTATCCCTGTAGAAGCGGGACAACCTCTGGAAGTCCACAAACATCCCCTGCGCCGTTTCCGGCCTGAGGTAACCCTGCCTTCCGGTGCCGGGTCCGATTGTGGTCTTGAACATCAGGTTAAACTCATAGGCGTCGTTGAATTCTCCGCCGCATTCAGGACAGGTGATCCCTTTTTCTTTAATGACCTGCGTGAGCTGTTCTGCACTCAGGGTTCCTGCCGCATTCATTACGTTTTCCACAAGGTGGTCAGCCCTGAATGCTTCCCCGCATTTTTTGCATTCGCAGAGGGGGTCTGAAAAGCCGCCCACGTGCCCGGATGCGACAAAAACATCCTCAATTCCTATGGTCGGGCATTCGATTTCCATATGCCCTTCCTGGATGACGTAAAACTCTCTCCAGATCTGCTCAATCCGCCTCTTTAACGTGCTCCCGAGAGGCCCGTAATCATAAAACCCACGGCTTCCGCCATACAGCTCAAAAGAGTTCCACAAAAAGCCGCGGCGCTTTGCCAGCTCGAATACCTTCTCGTACTTGTCCATTTTATAATCCTCGTGAAATTGATTGGGGGATATAGGGTAATTGTAAATTCTTGATTTGTCCGAAATATTAGATGGATAAAGGGAATCATTATATTAAATTTGCACTGCTCTGGGGTGGGTTGTTGAAAAGGTTGAGTCGGATTTTCCGGGGAGTCCGGCAGAAAAATAACAATAAAGTTGTAAAAATTCGGCAGGACTTGCTTTATTCTGAATTAGTTGGGAGAAGCCGTATGGTAAAGGCTGTCAACAAAGCACTTTGAAAAGGATTCCGAAGACCATTCAAGGAACAGAATGGAGGTCCCTTGATACTCTCGCATTTCAACTCTTATCTTATGATAACCGGCAGGGAGATATATTGTTCCTGTTTTTGTGGTTATGGGATGCCTTGCTGAAGAGCTCGGTTCTTTAATGACAGTTGTGCCGTCAATATAAAGCTGTGCCCAATCATCTGAAGTCAGATAAAATGTATAACTGGAATTCTGCTCTATTTTGATGAAGCCTTCATAAACGACACTGAAAGTATCCAGCGTATTCAGGATACCATAAGGCCAGTTTTGGATGTCGCTGCCATGAATACTGGCGGCTAAATATGTATTTTCTGCAAACTTCAGTCTGGAATCAGTATGTTTAACTGCGGGGCCATTGAAATGCGTCCCCTGGTAATAGTAACCAACAATCCCTGGCTTGTATTTCGTATCATTCCCTGGCTGATATTCCGTATCATTCCCTGGCTGATATTCCGTATCATTCCCTGGCTGATATTCCGTATCATTCCCTGGCTGATATTCCGTATCAATCCCATTCATGAACCTGATATTCTGGATAAAAACAGGTTTTTTAGTCCTGAGATCAATGACCTTAAAAGTTGCGAAGTCTCCGGCGTTTATGGGTATCAAATTTCCTTTCCTATCCTTCAGAGGCAGTAGCTTAGTATCACCGACCTTCAAAACTTCAAGGTTTGAAGCCTCAAGGAGGTTATTCTTTCCGGCCATATCAAGGATTACGGAAGTCGTTGAGTTACTGAAATCTATAGGGTCGCCCCCACGATGCTCTATTTTCAGCGTACTGGTGTTATATTCATAAACCCTGAGGTCTGCAAGCGGGGCCGGATCTAAATTATCCGGATTATTTCCAGCAAAAAAAGCAGATGCTATAAGAGCCACAATCAAAAAAACAATAGCAAGCATAAGAGCTGTTCCTATTAGTGGGGCAAGTCCAGCTCTGTTTTTCAGCAGATTTTCCGACATCATGTATATCTTTTAAACAAAAGTCATCAATCACAGTACGAAATATTATTACATTTATGCTGTCGGTTTTGGATCAAATTAAACTGTATTTCAGGGTCCAGGCATAAAACCGATCTTCTCGGTCAGTTCATATTACGAGTCTTATAAATCTCCCTACATAATGACATATTATATATTTTTAAACACTGTTTATATACTTTTCTACTCTATAATGGACTTTCCGCAGATGTCGGTGTACTTTTCTTTTACCTTATTTTGTCCTCAGCCGGATTTGCACTTAAATTTCGCTTTGCACGATAAATGGAGGTAAAGAATAAATCTCCGTCAGCGTCTTCTGTTTTCGATCCCGGGTTTATAAGCTATGCTCCGTTTTCGTGGCCTTTCCTCTTTTGCTATTAATATTCAGCTTTTTTTTCATGCTTGATGCCTGAAAGGTTCATTGGAGGGTCTGGATATTATTTGAGTTGTCATATAAAATTCTCTTATACAAGCTCAACAACTTTTAATATCACAAGCTTCTAAAGCTAGAGTCGGTGGGGTAAACTATGGCATTTTCAATATGGGGATGCCTCTTTGAGATTACGTCGGATAGTGTATACTACGCAGGGTGCCTTCGAACAGAAGGCTCCTTTTTGAGATAGAGTTGGGTAGAATACGTTATACACCGGGCATTTTCAAACAGAGAGTGCTTTGAGTTAACGTCTGATAGAATACATTATCAGTGGGGTTATGGTAAAAATGCTATTAAAAAGTTTAAAAGAAATCATAAAAACCGTAATAGAAGAGAAAAGTTTACAAACGGAAACGATTATGGAGATCGCGGAATGGGTCCATAGTCTGGAGTTTCTAACAATAAAGGTGATAATGTTTTCTTTAACTGTTTATCACCTGTATGAATACACGGTTCAAAATATATTTTGAACTGTGTGTTAAAACTGTACTTTAAAACCGCAGTTAATATGGTACTGCAGGTTTGCCTCCTTTCGAGTTTGAATTGAAAAATCTGCTTTCTACTGAAACGAAATGTTTCCGGACTACAGTTAAGGGGAACCCTGTGGGGCACCAGTGGTCAGTTAAAGCAGACAGACGGCTGCCGCTTTTGTTATGGCAGGACTTATGCAGCTCAACCGTACTCATATGAAACGAGAACGAAACGAGAACGAAAATGAGAACGAAAATGAGAACGAAAATGAGAACCGCAAATCTGAGGCCCCAAACGTTAAGGCAAAATGCTTTTTCAAAGCTCAGGTCTGTCAGGTTCCGTTTCATAACTGTGTAAGTAGCATCCTTAGAAAAGGAGGCTTTGCTTCAAGCATGGCTTCAAAACGCCTGGGGTTGAAACAATCTACATAGGGTGGATCAGACACCCTACTCTAATACCCCGCCTGTTTCAAAAATCCTCAGGTTAAAGCTAATCGGAGTTAAAATTACCGGTTAATAGCCATAAAAGGAAGCATTCTCAAATCAAAAATAAACCTTCTCAGTCCAAAAAGAACCAGGGCTCAGCAAATGCTAAACAAACAGCTCTGTGATTTATTTTTTGCTTCGGCACTTTTGCCGTTGCATTTTTTTGTTTTTAATTTCACTCTCTCGTTTTATTTCTTTCCCCTTGTCACTTTTTAGGCTTTGTCATCCGATAGGGATGCCTGTTCTTCCATATGCAGCTATTTTCCATAAATTTTAAATTAGCCGGAAACTTATGGGAACGCTAATGGTCCCAAAAATTCTTGTTACAAATGATGATGGTGTTTATTCGACTGGCCTGAAAGCTGCCTTTGACAGTGTTTCGGACCTGGGGGAAGTTACGATTTCGGCTCCTTCTGTCCAGCAGAGCGGGGTCGGACGTTCGATTTCTATCTTTGAACCCCTCCGGATTACAAAAACCGATGTAGGAGGCGCACCTGCTTATGCTGTGGGTGGGACTCCAACGGATTCTGTAATTCTGGGCATCTTTACCATCCTCAAACAAATGCCAGACCTGGTGCTCTCGGGCTTTAACATTGGAGAGAACATCAGCACGGATACGATCACCACCTCAGGGACTATCGGAGGAGCCCTTGAAGCTGCAAGCTATGGCGTTCCGGCAATTGCCGCCTCCATGCAGGTGCTTGACGAAGGGCAAAAATTCGACGATCCCAGGGACTATCACAGAGAACGCTTCGAAGCCGGGATCAAAATCGTAAACAGAGTGGCTCGAAACGTCCTCAGGTACGGCATGCCTGAAAATGTGGATCTTTTAAACATCAACATTCCCTACCATGCCGAAGAAGACACCCCCATAGAAATAACCCGCCTTGCGCGGAAGGTCTTCAAAACTGACGTGGAAGAGCGGCGTGACCCCAGGGGCAGGCCGTATTACTGGATTGCAGGAGACCTTATCCGCGAAGAAGAAGAAGGGACGGATGTGCACGCTATCATGCAGAAAGGGCACGTTTCAATAACTCCTATCTCTCTGGACTCAACGGCAAGAATAGAATTTTCGGAGATCGAAAAATATCTCTGAGCCCTTGAGCCCTTAATAGTCTCTGAAACAGAAGGAAAGGCTCACTGAAAAAAGAATAAAATAGCTTTTAAAAAAGAAGGATAAGATCTTTCCGGAGAAAATACTGTTTTTCCCCTTTCAGCCGGAAGCCCCGTTTTATTCTTTTATTTTATTCTTTTTCCCTGTTTTGCTTTTTATTTTATTCTTTTTCCCCTTTTTGTTTTTTGTTTTATTCTTTTTCCCCTTTTTGTTTTATTCCTTTTCTACTTTTATGGATATTTCCTTCCATTCGTCGTCAATAGTGTGGAGTGACTCAACCATCGCTTTGATCACGTTTCCTAAGATTTTCTGGACAAACTCGTTCGTGGGAATTTTTCTGTCATCTACTGAAAGTTCAATTTTCACTTTTTCTCCTCCTTATTTTCCAGATTTTTCTTCTTTTCTTTCATCTACTTTTTTATGTTTTCTTTTGTCTTTTTCCTTATTTCGATCCCTATTGCAGGAGTACAGTAAGGTTTCCTCCGGCTTACTGCAAGCCTGAGAAGTTTTTCGATCTCTTCGGGGCTCTTTGCTTCCCGGGCATCAACAAGGTTATCATGTACAAGCAGGCAGGGCTTGAACTTTCCATCGGCTGTAATCCTTAGCCTGCTGCAGTGGGCGCAGAACTCCGAGTTGTCCATTGGCCGCACAAATTCCACTTCCACTCCATCGATAATATATTTTTTCCGGTGGTGCAGGTGCCGGACTCTTACCTCGCTTGCCCGTTCTTCAAGGCTTTTTTCGAGGGCTTTTGAGTCAATAGTATACTTTGAAAGCCCTGGATCGATATTCATGAGCTCAATAAGCTGCAGGATAACATTTCCTTCATAAGGACGGATAAAATCCATCATTGCATCGATCTCATTGTCGTTTATGCCTTTCAGGAGCACCATGTTCAGCTTTACCGGTGTCAGTCCAGCTTCAACTGCGCTGTCGATACCTTTTATTACTTTCTCAAGAGAGCCCTTAGGAGCTCCGGTAATCGCTTCGTATTTTTCTGGGACAAGAGAGTCCAGGCTCACATTTATCCTGTCCAGGCCTGCAGCTTTCAGGGTTTTTGCACGCTTTTCAAGCAGGATGCCGTTTGTGGTTGCCGAGACTTCTTTAAGGGAGGGGAGACAGGCAAGGATTTCTTCAAAGTCCTTTCTGAAAAGAGGTTCCCCCCCTGAGAACTTTACTTTGCGGACTCCGAATTTTTCTGCTTCCCTGACAATCCCGCAGATAAGTTCCGGGCTCATCTCGTGCCCTAAAGGGCCGCAGGTGCAGCAGTCTGCTCCTTCATTATGGCAGTACATGCAGGCAAGGTTGCACCTTTCCGTTATGGATATGCGAAGCCCGGTTACTTTGCGCCCGTAAGGGTCAACCAGGATTTTTTCTTCTTTTTCTTTCGGAAGCAGGGAATTTTTCCCTGAATTGTTGTCCTTCATATTTCCTCGGCGGATTTATATAATCGAGGTAATAATATTTTTCGGTAGAATCTTAATCTGATCACTGGAGTGATCAAAAGTATAATGACTAAAAAGAATAGCTGCTAGCGATATGTTTCATCTACTATAATACATAATTGCAGCTAATATAAATCGATAGCGCATATTATTTCGGAAATTCGCGGAAGAAAAATATTGCAGTTTGATTCTTTACTCTGGCTTTCTTCAGGTTTAATTACTTCGAAGGGGTGGAGGGCCACGAATACTCCTCCTTGCAGGTAGGGGACGAAGTGAACTCTCGCCGGCTTTTCTTTTTGTTCCTTTAGTTCTATCGATCCGTTGGAATGTGACCGCGTATGCCATCAAGCGCTATATCAAGGAACCGCAGAGGACACCGAAAGCCGAGTTTCAATCGCCTAATTAAGGAAATCTATGCAAAGGAGAGTCAACGAGTTTTGAGATATCCAAAAATCAGGTAAATTTACTATTAAAAATGTTAAAAAAGTTATCTGGAAAATAGTTGCATCCAATGGTTGCATTTTAACTTTTTGTGCGGAGAGTATGTCTAACCCTCCGGCACATAAGTTATTTTCTGGCCAATTGATTCTACTTATTCAATGGTCTTGTATAATATCTGCAGGGCTTACCTGTTCAGAGATTTTCTTATTAACATTCTTTTGCTGGGGTTTCTGCAACTTCCGGGCAGTCTTCTGCTTCATCTGCTGGGGTTTCTACAACTTCCGGGCAGTCTTCTGCTTCATCTGCTGGAGTTTCTACAACTTCGGGGCAGTCTTCTGCTTCATCTGCTGGAGTTTCTACAACTTCGGGGCAGTCTTCTGCTTCATCTGCTGG
>NZ_JJOY01000038.1:24681-123655 GCF_000979455.1 Methanosarcina sp. 2.H.T.1A.6 | reverse complement strand
CAGGACAAGTACATTAATTCAACAGAGCAGGACGGGGAAGTTTACGCATTCCTCCCCTGAGCTAAAGACTCAGGGGTTTCATGCTGAGGGTTTATGAAAAAGTGTAATTACAGATATAAATTAGAGTCCCAGAGTTCTCCTGGCAATTTCCAGTTTTGCTTTTAGTTTCTGGTTATCAAAAGGCTTCTTGAGGTAATCATCGACACCTGCCTTGAAAACGGTCTCTGTATCCTCATTCAGGTCTCTGCCGGTTATGAGAATTATATATGTGCTGCTTATCCGGGGATCTTTCCTTATTTTTTCGCAGACCTCTATGCCTTTCATTTTTGGCATCTCCCAGTCGAGAATTACAACTCCTGGAGGGTCGCATCCTTTCAAAACCTCCCAGGCTTCGCATCCATTGCGTGTGGAAATGACTTCATAACCATATCTGGTCAACATATTTTTAAGCCACAAATTGGAAATCGGTTCATCTTCAGCAATCAGAACTTTCACAAGCTTGCCTCCCGTTGAAAGCCGGAAACTAAAAGCAAAACTGGAAAATGCCAGCCGAACTAACAGGCCTGGCTTTCAAGATACCTGATAAGGATCGGTTCAAGTTCTTCAAGCCGGAATTTAATTTCTTCAAATTTCTTTGAGGCTAAATCCATTCGGTTTTTTCGCCCTATCTGCTCAAGGTAATAAGCAGCCCTGAAGACCCTGTTTGCCCCTATGTTTCCTGCTGCACTTTTTAAAATGTGTGCACTTTGACTGAGTTCTTCAGCCTCTCCTTTTCTTATAGCATTATTTATGGAGGCCAGCAACTCCGGCGACGTCTCAAGGAAAATTTTAACCATTTCCATTAAGAGTGTCTCGTCACCCTCTGTCCTTTCAAGCATTTCTTTCAGGTCAAAAACCAGGTCTTCCGGAAAATCAAAACCTATACTTTCCGTGGTTGTTGTCCCTGTGTAAGGGGATATTTTCTCCATCCCAGTAGATTCCTTTGTCCTGCCCGAATAAGAGGATTCGTATTTTGTATCTGAAGATACTCTTTCAGGAGTAATTTTTCCGGACCTGATGTCTTCCAGTACCATGAAGAGTTTTTCTTTTTTCAGGGGCTTTGAAATATAATAGTTCATACCTGCTTCAATACATTTTTCATTATCTTCTTTCAGAGCCCGGGCAGTAAAAGCTATTATCGGAATTTCATGCCATCTCACTCCGGAAGAAGGGTCCCTTATCCTTCGAGTAGCTTCCAGCCCATCCATGCCAGGCATCTGGACGTCCATCATCACAGCGTCAAAATCTCTTCTGGAGAGGGCATCAAGCGCATCTTTTCCGTTAGTAACAAGGGTAAGGTTATGCCCCTTTTTCTCAAGAAGACTCACAATTAATTTTTGATTTATCGGGTGATCCTCGGCAAGAAGGATATTCAGGCTTTTTCCGAATATTCCTTTTCCATAATTTTCTGCATCTTCCGGGCATGGTAATGGGTTTTCTTCCGGAGATCTTTTTTCCTGCTCCTGGCCTTCTTTGCCTGTCTGTTTTATTACCCTGACAGTGAAATAAAAAGTGCTTCCTTTCCTTACCTCGCTCTCCACCCATAACCTGCCGCCCATAAGCTCGACAAGTTGAGAAGATATTGCAAGCCCGAGGCCGGTCCCACCGTATTCCCTTGTGACAGAGGCGTCAGCTTGCGTGAAGGAATCGAATATTCTGGAAAGGTTTTCAGGAAGGATTCCAATTCCAGTATCTCTGACCTTGAAAAGGAGTGTCATCTCTTCTTCTAAATCAGGGTTCGACAGCCCATCATATTCCCTATCAGATGGCGTATATGCCTCAACTGAAAGGGCAACTTCTCCCTCTTTAGTGAACTTTATTGCATTGCCTAGAAGGTTAAACAGAACCTGTTTGAGGCGAACCGGGTCCCCTATGAAGGTGGACGGGAGGCTCTCTTCAATATGAAAAGCCAGTTTTAGTCCGCTTGAGTTTGCTTTTCCAAAAAGTAAGTTAATGATATGGGATATGAGGCTTTCAAGATCGAAACTGATCTTTTCAAGCTCGGTTTTATTTTTTTCAATTTTTGAGAAATCAAGCACGTTGTCGATTATAGAAAGAAGAGATTCTGCCGAGAAGTGGGCAAGCTGGAGGTATTCCCTCTGCTCATCCTTAAGGCTGGTTTCCAGCAGCAGGTCAAGCATTCCCAGAACTGCGTTCATAGGAGTACGTATTTCATGGCTCATATTGGCAAGGAAATCTCCTTTTGCCAGGTTTGCAGTTTCTGCTGCTTCTTTTGCGTTAAGAAGCTGTTCTTCCAGGAGTTTTCTTTCCGAAATGTCCTGAGTTGTCCCGAACATCCTGATCGGGGTTCCATTCTCGTCAAGGCTGATTTCTCCCTGGTCATGGACGTAGCGAACCGAACCATCAGGCCTTACAATCCGGTACTCAGAATTGAATTGATGTTTCTCCTTTACTGCAGTTTGCAATGCTTCACAAATGCGTTTCCTGTCTTCAGGATGAATCCGGGAAGTAGTCATTTTTAATGAAAGCTTTTGATCGGGTTCATAGCCCCATATAGCTTTAAGTCCCTCTGACCAGCAAACTTCCCCCGTCCGGATGTCAAGGGAGTAACTGCCCAGATGAGCCATTGCCTGGGCTCTGGCGAGATTTGATTCACTTCTCCTCAGGGCGTCTTCAGCAATTTTCTTTTTCGTGGCATCCATTGCCGTCCCGATCAAATGTAAAAGTTTACCCTCAGGGCTCCGCTGAGCTTTCCCTTTAACCAGAAAATGGCGTATGGTCCCATCAGGATGGAGTAAATCATGTTCAAAATCATAGTTGTCGGTCTTTCCGTCTACAACTTCCTGTAATATTTCCAGCATCCGTATATTATCTTCAGGAGACAGAGCTCTATTAGAGAGTTCAAGTAAATTTTCATGAGTCTGGAGAAATTCTTCCTTTGATATGCCCGCCAGACGAAAGAGGGTGCCGTCCCATGTTACTCTATTGCTGAGAAAGTCCAATTCCCAGATCCCCATCCCTGCGGCCTCGAGTGCCATATCGAGCCGTTGTTTTGCCAGCGAAAGCTCTTCAGTTCTTTTTTTCAATTCATTCTCTGCCCGCTTGCTCTCAGTGATGTCAAAAAGCGAGCCTACAATCCCGAGGACATTTCCATCACCATCTCTTAATATATTTAAAGATACGTGCGCATCGAACAATGTCCCGTTTTTTCTTCTGGCAACCAGTTCACCCTCCCATTCACCTCTGGTCCTGCATTCATCTCCGGCATTCATTACTTCTGATTGAGAGTTCCAGAATCGAGAAGCAGGATGCCCCAGAATTTCTTCAGCTTCGTATCCCCATATTTTGGGCACCACAGGATTCACATATTTCAGGTTCCCTGCAAAATCCGTAGTAATGAGGACAATATTTGAGGATTCGACTGCCCAGCTAAGCAGTTTAAGTTTTTCCTGCAAATGCACCTCTTCCTGAGCTGCAATAAATTCTTCTTCCCTTTCCTTTTCAGTGATATTCCTGATACCACTCATAGTTTAATGTCACCATGTTCTCAAAATAGCATAACCATTTTTACAGTATAGGATTATACAAGTTATAGTAAGAAAAGATCTACGAAGTATAAATTGAATAGTCCTTATATATAAACTTGACTAAATATTATTATAGTTCCTCATTAGGAGTTATAATCAGGCTCAAGATAGAATAGTATCATACTTGATATCTGAGAAATAATACTTGATATCTAAGAGATGCGGGTGAATGTTCTTCGAAAATCCTGAAAAAAGAAAATTTGGACTGAATTGAAGAAATATCCCTATTCAGTCCACTAGCGTAAAATACATTCTTCTGTTGCTCTTCCCCTTGTTCTGAAGTTTTTCGATCTTTATTCCCTTTATCTCTCCTGTGTTTTTCAGGTGCGTCCCGCCGCAGGCTTCAATCGTCACACCTTCGATTTCTACAAGGCGGACTTCGGTGATCTCTTCGGAGAAACCTTTGGCAAGCGTGGTAAGCCTTGAGAGTTTTTCTTCGGCTTCTTCGCGGCTGACCAGGTAGAAATTTACAGGGTGATTCTGGGCGATCACTTCGTTTGCAATTTTTTCGTATTCGGAAAACTTGTCCCTGTCAAAGGCTTCAAGGCTGAAATCCACCCGGCTCTGGTCAAGCCCGAGCTGGTTCCCGGTGATCTGGGCTCCGGCTTCTTTTTCGATCACATTGGCTATTACATGGGTTGCCGTATGCGTCCGCATGTGCTGATAGCGCCTGTCCCAGTCAATGACCCCTTTTACGCTGTCCCCGACTTTCAGGCCTGAAGCTGCGTTTTCTCCTGCCGGAGCGATTTCATGGCTTATATCCCCATTGAACTTGCCTACATAAACAACCTCAAACTCAGCACCGTCGGACTCACGGACAAGCTTTCCGGCATCACTGGGCTGGCCTCCGCTCTCGGGATAGAAAGCCGTGCGGTCAAGAACAACATACTTATCATCCGTTACTTTTTCGACGGTTGCTTCAAATTCTCTCAGGTAACAGTTAAGGAAGTAAAGCACTTCTGTCATTTGCAATCCTCTCTTCTTAAAAATATATTATCAGGTAAATGGATATTCCTTTAAAAGAGTTTCCAAATATTGTGTTAAAGAATCTCTGAATTCATCGGTTAATGCCTCCCCAGCCCGAGAAATGCTCCCCTTGACCACGGGAACCTCATTAAAATCCACATTAAATATAAGCGCCCCCGCCAGCTTGTCTGGCGGCTCTCTAAAAAAGAAGACAAAAGATCGAAGAAAAAGGGCAAAAAGAAACTGAAAAAAGAATGTTTTTCAGATAATAATTGATTTATCTTTCTTTGGCATCTTTAAAGGTTTTTAGGTTGCTTTTACTTGCTGTTTTTTTGTTGATCTCTTATCGGACTTCCCGGTCATTTCTACCTGTGAGTTTCTTATAGGCGTCATCAGTTGTTTTCACATTCTGGCTTATATTTTTGCCCTATTTTTTCTCTTATTTTTCCATCATCGTTCACTGTTTTTTAATCCACAGTGCGCCTGCGAGAAAGAGGGCGATACATATCACAAAACCAGGGGATGAAATATTCCTGTTATCTTCGTTGCCCTCTTCTTCGTTGCCCTCTTCTTCGTTGCCCTCTTCTTCGTTGCCCTCTTCTTCGTTGCCCTCTTCTTCGTTGCCTTCTTCTGTGGAGTTGTCTGCATTTTCACGCGTGATCCGGATTTCCGGAGCTCCGTCCGGGCCTGTTTCAGGAGAGTTATTCTGCATACCTGTATGAGTAAAAAACTGTAAAGACTCACTCTGCTTCTGGCCGGCAACTGCAAAAGATGCAAAACCCGGAGTTTCCGATTCAAAATAGAAGAATGACTCATCTTCTCCGGTAACCCCGGAAGAAAGTTTTTTCCAGTTTGAGATCGAGTACCTGTAGAGAGAAACTGAAGACGGATCAATTCCATTTTCTGAAAGCCAGTCTTTTTCTACCCTGAAGCTGACGGTCGGATTCTCAATATTTTCCGGAGATGCAAACCCACTGTTGCCAGCCCAGATATTGAAGTGTCTGTAAACTTCGCCTTCCGGCAGGCCTGAAACCAGAACTGACCGGTTTTTTAGCATTTCCACGGTGACTGTAACTTTTCCGGCGTTTTTCCTGGAATCAAATTCCACGGCTGTCACAGGTGTTGCGTTTCTGGAAAAACCGAACCGAATATGGCTTCCACTGGCAACGAAATTCTGCGCCAGTTCCTTGCTTTCGACATTACTTGAGGGCTCAGGGGAACCGCCTGCACCGCTTCCTCCGCTTCCTCCGCTGCCACCGCTGCCGCCGTCTCCTGCACTCTTTTCGTTTTCCCCTCCTGAAATGCTGCCCCTGGTTACATTATCTTCATTTGTGTTCTCCGGCGTGTCCGTCTCTTCTTCTGCAGGAGAGGGGGTCAGGTTCCAGCTGTGCTGCAGGGTTGAAGAACCGTTTGCCGCAATAACTGTCAGATTGTATTCAGTCGGGAGAGGGGTGGAAGTGTTGCTCTCTGTTATGCTGCCTGTAAGTTCGCCAGTATTTATGGAAAGAACGGCAGAAGAAGCAAATTCGTTTGTCTGCAGCAGGACTCCGTTTAGCAACCAGCTGAAGGTGCAGTTTCTCGTAGACCTAATTGCGAATTCCAGGGTCTCCCCCTCAATTGAAACCGTATCCTGGGCAGGAGCTGTACTCCCTACCTCAAAACCCCTGGAGTATGCTGCCAATCTGGCAATAAGAGGAGAGGAATCACTGCCATAAGGGATGTCACCTATCCCGCTACCGTCTGCATCCGGGCCCTTATAATCGGAGTAAAAGTTTCCAAATCGACTCCCATAAACCCCCCCATTATAAAGATAGCGTACCTCTTCAACCGTGTTCCAGGTGTTTGAAAGCCCTTTTTCTCCTGCAGAACTTTCATTGATATTAATACTGTTATCAAACTCGTTTTCAAGGATCGTGTTCAGGAAAGAGTCTGTTAACCTGAGCCCTTCCGCATTGTTTGAGATGTTATTTCCTGTAAGAGTGTTGTTAAAGGACTCTTCCAGCAGGACTCCCGGACTGCAGCTTGACACCTTATTATTCGCAAGCATACAGGCAGCTGCACTTTCGAGATATACGCCAGCCCTGCCAGAGCCGTTTATCCCAAATCCTCTTATCTTTGCAGAATTTGCAGTCACATGAAAGGCAGGCTTCGCTGAGTTTTCAGTTTCTAGAATAGTATCATCAGGCTTTCCGGAAGCAGAACTTATATTGAGAGCCCAGGGCACATCCACGTTTTCCCTGTACGTTCCCGGATACACAAGAATAGAATCTCCTGGCTTGCTGCTGTTTATGGCATCCGAAATTGAGGGAAAATCCCCGCTCCCGTCTGTTTTCACAGTAAAAGTGGAAGGATCTGCTGATGCCTGTTCATGCATCCTGAGAGCGTCTACAAGCCCGTGTCCGAAAACAGGATCATATCCGGGCTCACCGAGGTCGGTTGATGAGGTGTAAAGCAGTCGCCTTATATCCATAGCTGATTTTTCCGGAAACGAGCTCCAGACCAGCCCTGCAATGGCTGCAACGTGAGGAGAAGAGGCGCTTGTACCATAAAACTGCTCTGAAATCCCGCCTGCACCTGTGACACTTACACCATCAATCCCTGAAAGGTCTGTTTTAGGGCGAATTTCCGGAGAAGGATAGGAGAGCGTAACCGGGCCAACGGAAGAAAAGTACTCGATATAATAATCTCCGGATTCCCCTGTACCGACTGCCCCTACAGTTATTACTTCAGGCAGTGCCGGGTGCCCGAAAATAGAATCTTCGGCAACGATGTTTGCAGACCTGAGTGTTACCCCAGGCCAGTAGTAAACGTAGAGCTCGAGTTCTCTGGCTTCTCCGGAAGTTTTTCGGACCTCGATAGAAGCGTTAAGGGTGTTTTTTCCACTATTGGTATACATTATATATTCAAGGGGCAGATTGTCCCCATCCTGATAAACTTTACTGGACGCGATGGCCTCTAAAGTATTCCTGTCTTTAAGGAAAAGGTCATAGTTATTTCCCGAATGTTCCCACCTGTCGTCCCACTGGAGAAAAACCCAGACTTCTCCTGAGGGCCGGATTTCGAGCTGCAGGTTATCTACCTCTCCCTGCCCACTACTGAAATCATGCCAGCCACTCCCGTTGTCATAGAAAGACCCCTGGTAATGGCTGTCTCCGGAATTTCCTGCAGAGCTTACGTAAAGGAGATCATGCTCTTTTACAACCTCTTTTACATGGTCTGCCACTATCCCGTCTTCAAAGAAAGGTTCGGAAAGCCAGCCTATATCGTCACAGAGAACAGTACATCCTTCGTTAACAAGGGCATCGACCGCTCCATTGAATTCGAGCCTGCTGTTTCCGCAGTCGTGGAAATACAGTTCTGCTCCGGGCGCGATATCATGGACAATTTCAAGCATATTCGTGCCTTCATTTCCTCCGATCTTATTGCTCAGAACATGCACATCGGAAGAAATATCGCCCGTAGCCTGCGCATCCTCAAGGCTGTCCACACCGTCAGATATTATTCCGATTTTTATTCCTGTCCCATTTACGCCGTAGAGTTCCCTGAGGCTGGAAGAGTTAAGAATTGAGTCCCCTTCCGAAACCGTGCTCCCCTGCCTGATAAAAGGGGGCAGGACAGTTTGAATATTCCTTACCTCAGAAAGAGCAGCCAGCTTTTCAAGAGATTCAAGCGGGACCCATGCTACTGCAATATGATTTTCTTCATCCCTGTCCGTAACCTCGCAGTACCCGTCAAGTATGCTGCTGTTTGCAAAAAACTCCAGATAAACGTAAACATAAACTTTTTCATCCGGATAAGAAGAAGCTTCGCTGGCATTTTCCCCTGAACCTGCAGGATTCTCAGTATTCTCAGTATTCTCAGCATTCTCCGGGTTTTCTCCTGAAAGAACCACCCTTCTCGAAACAGGATCAGCCTGACTCAACTGTCCCAGCTTAACCATACGAGCTCTCAGAGTCTCAGAAGATTCTTCTCCGGACAGATAGCGCTTATCACTCAACTGCAGCAGGTCACTTGAGAGCTTCTTCTGTGCAGGGTTTAAAGTCTCTCTGGAAGAAACAGCCTGCCATCCCTTGTCTGCGGAAATACTGCTGTTTTCATTGTTGTTTTCAGTCAGGGTGAATTCAACTGCAGAAGCCCTCTGCATGTCTGAAAAACAGGAAATCAGAGTTCCTGACAGAAAAACAGAGACCAGAAAGACACTAAAAAATAAACGAAACAACACTTTGCTCATAATAACCAGCACATCAATTATTAAATACCCGAAAAGCTCCCAATAGTTATACAAAAAACACAGGTAACTGGCAACTCTCTGAAAAAGCACGCAGTCCCCACGAAATTGTGCTCCCAGAATAAAATTAACGAGCTGATAAGTTATAAATTCATAAGATAAACTGATAAGATAAACTGTTAAGGTAAACTGTTAAGTCGTCCTCTATTATCTGGTTTGCCACGCTTGACGAAGGAAAGCGGTCTTTTGAACAAAGAAAAGAAGAGAAAGAAAAGACCAAAAAGATAGGCCGAAAAGTAAAAACAACTGATGACACCTGTAAGAAACTAACATGTAAAAATGACCCGATAAACCGAGAACTCTCTGTTTTTCTGTTTATTTCGGTTTGTTTAGACAGACTGCCAGAAAAGCTGGCGGAGGCTCTTATATTTGCCTGTGGATTAAATAACGGTTTTCAGGGTATGGGAAAGTATTTTTCGGGCAAGGGAGACATTTCTCTTGAGTAATTGGGTTCTCTTGATACCAGCATGAATTCACCTGTTATTTTTCTTACACCAGGAGGTAGGCTTCAGTCCCGCAGGATGCAAAAGAAAAAAATGAAAATTCCATCTTCGGATGCTCTGAATAATACCCGCCAACTGATAAAAAACCGCCAATCCTTTTGAGAAGAAGAAAAGAAATTGAAAGAAGAAAAGGGATTGAAAGGAGAAAAAGAATTGGAAGAAAAAAGAAATGAAAGAATTCACTCTTCCGTCTTCACTCTTCGGCCTTCTTTTCCTCGAAGGCTTCCTTTACAATCTTAACGGCACAGAGTTCGCCGCACATGGAACAGGCGTCGCTTTCCGTCTTTCGGGCGTCCCGGATTTTGCGGGCGCGGTCGCCGTCGATTGCAAGTTCGAACTGCTTTTCCCAGTCAAGGTCCCTGCGGGCATAGGCCATGGCTGTGTCCTGCTTCCAGGCGCTTTCCCTTTGGCCTTCTTTCAGGAGGTCGATAGTGTGGGCTGCAATCTTTGTTACGAGCAGACCCTCTTTAATATCTTCAAGGGAGGGGAGAGCGAGGTGTTCGGAGGGAGTTACCATGCAGAGGAAGTCCGTGCCGTACATCCCGGCAACTGCGCCTCCTATTGCCCCGGTGATGTGGTCAAAGCCAGGAGCGATATCGGTAACCAGAGGGCCGAGGAGGTAGAGGGGGGCTCCGTCGCAGAGCTCTTTCATGCCCCTGACGCTGAGTTCAATCTCGTTTAAGGGGACATGGCCCGGACCTTCCACAAAGGTCTGGACATCGACGGCACGGGCCCGCTTTACGAGCTCTCCGAGGGTGATGAACTCCATAAACTTTGGGCGGTCGGAAGCATCGGCAATACAGCCCGGGCGCATGCCGTCTCCAAGGCTCAGGGTCATGTCGTACTCTTTTGCGATTTCAAGGAGATAGTCAAATTCGGCAAAGAAGGGGTTGTCTTCCCCGTTGTGGAGCATCCAGGCAAGGGTAAAAGAACCTCCGCGGCTTACCACGTTCATGATCCTGTCGCTCTGGCGCAGGCGCTCGAGAGAATTTAAGTTGACCCCGGCATGCACGGTTACAAAGTCCACGCCCTGTTCTGCATGCTTTCTGACAGCGTTGAACATGTCGTCAGAGGTCATTTCCACGACAACTTTCTGGGAAGCTGCAGCCTGGTAGATCGGGACGGTCCCTACGGGGATGTTTACGGCTTTAAGGATACGGGTACGGATCTCATTCAGGTCCCCGCCTGTGGAGAGGTCCATTACTGCATGAGCCCCGAAGGCTTCTGCAGCTATTGCTTTCTCGATTTCGGCATCGATGTCGATGCAGTCCCTTGATGTGCCTATGTTGGCATTGATTTTTGTGCTCATGTATTTGCCAATCCCGACAGGGAGGGTTTCTCGCCTGTTGTTTTTGGGGATGGCTATCAGCCCTTTTGCCACGCAGGAGCGGACAGTTTCGGGGTCGATTCCTTCGGCTTTTGCCACGGCTTCTATTGAGGGGGTGACGATTCCCTTTTTAGCGTCTTCCATCAGCGTCATTGTTACTCCGTATGATGAGGGGGAATGGGGGTAAGTATAAGAATATATCAGTTGTACAAAACGACCCAGCTATAATAATTAACTACACCGATTAATCTCTGTGACTATAACGATTAATCTCTATGGCCCGGGGTTGCAAAGTAGAACAAACGGTATACTGATATATAACTTTTCATTCTGCGGAAAGCCACCAATAATCTATAAATGGCGAAATATATAAATCATGTGCGGATACATTACATGGATATCTAATCACGGATATCTAATGTACATATTGTGTTTTGATCTGTACATTACATTTGCACATTACATATGTGATGTGTATATTACGTGCACATTGCTTGTATATTACATGTTTGCCGCAAAAAGCAAAGAAAACTGCCTGCAGGAATTGTATTATAAAGAGTTGAGGTTTTACAGAAGTACTTATAAGCAAACTCTGTAAGAAAGAAACCCGAAGATCTTTCCGCATTTCATCTTTTATCCGTATCACAGGAGTTCAGGTTTTTCATCATGACAGTTGTCGCATTTGCAGAAAAGAATAAGGCAGCGGCCCAGATTGCTAGTATCCTGGGCGAGGGGGAAGTAGATAAAATCTCAGTGGAAGGGCTGCCTGCTTACGAGTTCAAGTGGAAAGGGGAAGAATGGTTCGTGATGGGTTTATCCGGGCATATCATGAACTATGATTTTCCTGAAAAATATAACAAGTGGAATGAGGTTGACCCCGGTGTACTCCTTGGAGTTTACCCTGAAAAGTTCGTGACCAGGGCAGAGTATGCAGCCGCAGTGAAAAACCTGGCAAAAAGGGCAGACAAAATTATCCTTGCATGCGACTACGACAGGGAAGGGGAAAACATAGGGTTTGAGGCCAAGACCCTTTCAGAGGAGGTTACAAACGTACCGGTCTCAAGGGCACGTTTTTCGGCTCTTTCCCCAAAAGAAGTCAAGAAAGCTTTTGAAAACCCTGTAGACCCTGACTACAACATGGCAATGGCTGCGGAAGCCCGCCAGATCCTTGACCTGAAGATGGGGGCAGCTTTTACACGTTTCGTCACGCTTTCGGTCAGGGAAAAAGCAAGGACAAAAGACATCCTTTCAATAGGGCCGTGCCAAACACCTACCTGTGGTTTTGTTTATGAGCGGGAAAAGACCATCCGGGCTTTTGAGACAAAGGACTTCTGGAAGATTACTGCAATTTTCGCTGCAAAAGGTGGGGAATTTGAGGGTACCCACAGGGCAGGAAACATCCACGACAAAGAAAAAGCAGTTGAGATCTTCAAGAGGTTAAAGGGGGCAAAAGAAGGCCTTGTAGTAAAGAAGACGGTAAAGGAAACAAAGACCAGCCCTCCAAACCCGCTTAACACCACAGAGTATCTGAAACGGGCTTCAAAGTTCCTGGGAATCAGCCCGGAAGCTGCCCTTGAAGTAGCAGAACAACTCTACCTTGCAGGGTTTACAAGCTATCCGAGGACAGAGACCAATAAATACGCAGATGATTTTGATTTTAAGTCTCTGGTCTTTGATTTTGCAAGGCAGACCGAGTATAAGCCCTTTGCCGAGTCAATCCTCGCTGCCCCGATAGTGCCGAAAAACGGGGAAAAGGACGCACATGACCACCCTCCTATACATCCTATCCGGGCGGCTGCAAGGAGAGAAATAAGTGCTGCAGTAAACATCCCGCAGGCGGCAGAGGTCTATGACCTTATCGCAAGGCATTTCCTGGCAAACCTGATGCCTGCAGCTGTTTTTGAAAAGACTCACCTTCACCTGCAGGTTCAGGAAGAACCTTTCGACTCCTCAGGGACAGTGCTTAAAGATTCAGGCTGGCTCGAGGTTTATCCTTTTGAAAATAAAAAAGATAAGCTTCTCCCGTTTGTAGAGGAAAAAGAGAAAGTAGACATAAAAAAGCTGAGCAACATAAAGTCCAAAACCAGCCCCCCGAAGAAGTTGACCGAAGCCGAACTCCTTACCCTTATGGACAAGCACGGGATAGGAACAAAAGCAACAGCTCCGTCCCATATAGAAACAAACAAGAAGCGAGGGTATTTCGAGACAAAAGGAAAGACGGTCTCGATCCTTGATACAGGCTTTACCCTGATGGAAGGGCTCTCCCTGACTGTGCCGATCCTCGTCAGGCCAGACATCCGCTCAAAGATCGAAGCCCTGATCCAGGAAGTAGAAGATGGGAAAAAAGAGTTCGAAGCTGCCCTTGATGAGGGCACAGCCCTGATAAAAGAGATGTATGCCCAGCTTGAAGCAAACAAAAAGGAGCTGACTTCAAGCATTGCAGGCACGATCAAGGACGAAGCTGCCCTTGAAGACAAGAAAAATTACATCGGGACCTGTAAGGCTTGCGGGCACGTGCTCAAGATTGTACAGACGGACACGGGGCGTTTTGTAGGCTGCACAGGCTATCCAGACTGCAGAAACTCGTTCCCTCTGCCGAAAACGGGAGCATTCACAGTACTCAGGAGCAAAGAATGCAAAAAGGACGGAGCAGCCGTCCTGAAGGTAGGAAACAAATACAACTGGGCTGTTGGCATAGGGCCCTGCTTTAAATGCGACCTTGAAAAGGAATGCTATCCCCCTGAGACCGTAGGGCCCTGCCCTCAATGTGACGGGAGCATGTTCCTGATCTCCTTTAAAGACAGCCGTTTCCTGGGCTGTACGAAGCGCTGCGGGTACACGCATTCGGTCCCGAAGACCGGAAAACTTACCCTGCTTGATAAAACCTGTCAGACCTGCGGCTGGAAACTGTTCAGGTTAAAAGAAGAGGGTGAAAGTCCGGAAGAGGATTTCTGCGTAAACCGGCGCTGCACGGAAGGCATAAAATACTGGAAAAAAACAGGCAACAGAACCGAACCCAGGGGTCAGTCAAAGGCTTCCGGGGATTCGGTATCGAGGCCGGAAGCAGGAAGTGCTGCAAGAAGTACAGCAAGAAATACGGAAAGGCCGGCACCCGGTAGAGTATCAAAACTACCTCCTGCTGCAGGCCGCAGGAAAGATGACAGGTGAAGGCCCGGTAAAGAAGAGACATAAACCACGGAATCATGGAAGACACGGAATAATAAAAGAGTAGCACAGTTTCTCCATGAAATCTAAATTTCAGTAAATTTCTTAATGTCCATTTTCAATCCGTATTCTGGATCTTCCCGGAATTCTCCTGCACTATGGAAATAAGTTAAGTAACTTACATCTTCAAATACGCCCTGACAACAAGCCAGATAATAAACCATCCAATAGCTGATAGTAAATTATTTCTGAATTCTGTTTCCATGTATTTACAAATGTCCTCACAATATTTAATTTTTTTTCTCTGTTTGACAAATATTCAGCCATCTGTGAGTCTGAATCTAAAATGTTTAGCTTTACTCAAGAGACATGTTATCATAATCAAAAGACTGTTTTGCGTTACAGGTTAATTTTTGTATCTGGAGACTTTTTGTATAAAACCCATGTTTATGAATATTTATGAAAACCTAACTATGAAAAATAATGTATATTCTACTTTGTTTATATAGGTCGTGAGATTTGGGGCATATGTTAGCCAGCTTAAAACCAGATACATATTCGCAGAATGTATGAAAAACGCCATCATTAAAAGGTCTCGAAATCTAATGTCTACCTGCCAAATGGAGGTAAAAAGGCTCAAGTTTAAGGGAAGTAAAAATTGCTGCTTTTGATCGTACCTTTTGAACCTGGTGAAACACCTATATTAATTTGTTTAAAAAATATAGTTTTTATGTAATATATATTTTTAAAGAAGATAAGTATTCCGAGATTTCTTACCCAAATGTACGATCAGGTATGGTTTTGAGACAGCCTGTTAGACAGGTTTTTGCCCTAACAGGTCATTAAAATACACAAATAACTCCTCAGGTACAGAATTCTAACGCTTAAATATATAAATTTGTACTGCAAATCATCCTGATGGTGAAATATTATGGTAAAGTTAAATGAAGATATGAAAACTGCCTTTTCAAAAGTAAAGATCTTTCCTGTTGCCACAGCTTCAAAAGAGGGAGTTCCTAACGTAGTTCCTATAGGTTTCTGTCAGCTTGTAGATGATGAGACCATCTGGATTGCAGACAACTTCATGGTTAAATCCTTGGCAAACCTGGAAGAAAACCCAAATGTAGCAATCTATGTATGGGGACCGGAAACAGGCGGCTGCTTCCAGATAAAAGGGGAAGCTGCAATTATCAGTTCAGGCGAAAAATTCGATAAGATGAAAGCAATCGTGAATGCTGCAAAGCCAGGTCTTCCTGCAAAAACCCTCATCGAAGTCAGGATCAGCGACGTATTCCAGTGTGCTCCCGGTCCTGCAGCTGGAAAGAAACTTCTGTGAAATGAAAATATACCTGAAATAAAATGGTTCGATCAAAATACTTTTCATATAGGCACCCGGTCAAATAAGTACATTAATGAAAAGTAATGGTGCAATATCTGAAGAACGCGAATAATCGGGGACGAGGAAATGGTTGAAAATAAGGGGAATCCCCCTGTTTTTTGTGAAAAACTCTGTATTGTCTGCAAAGGAGCAAGATCAGGTAACAGTATCTGCAAATCTATCCAGAACCTCGAACTGAAGATATTCGGGAAAAACGGCTGTATCTGGGGAGCTGCAAGGACGAAATATTACGGAGTTACTCCTGACAAAAAACTTCCTGAAAATTCAAAAAAGAAGTAAATGCAGAAGATCTGACCAGAAAAGATCAGGCAAAGGAATAATGGAAGAATGAGTTGAGGAAAGGCTGTAAATTATTTATTATTTCTTCATTGGTCATCGTTTAAGGATTTATTTCCTTCCCCTTGCACTCTTTTTTTGGATCAAACCCCTTTATTTCTTATTCAAACAACTTTCATTTATTATTCGAACAACTTTATTTATAATTCAATCCCGTTTATTTTGTATTCAAATCACTTCATTGTATATTCAAACCACTTCATTTCTTGTCCAACCCCGTTCATCTCTAAACTTTTCTCTGTTTACATGCAGATCCAATGCTTGACTTTCATATCCGCTCATTTTTCATATAACACTCATTATAGTTTCAAAAGTTCTTTGAATTCCGCATCTATGAAGGATTACTGTCAACAAATCTGATGCATTCTCTGCAAATATTGTGTTCCAACATATAACCTCCGGAATGTACTCCAACGTAACCTCCGGAATTGTAACATTGTGTTTTTTTCACCGTGTGCTTATTGCTTTTACAGGGTCCAGCTTCGCTGCCTGTCGCGCAGGATAAATTCCGGTAATCAGGTTCAGCAGGAAAACGGCAGCAATAATTAACACGATGTCCTGAGCGCGGACAACAATCGGGATAAAGGTAATACCCCCGTAGACATCTGAAGAAGCTGCCGGGATTTCATACCCACCTATTGCCAGGGCTATAAGGACCCCTGCAAAAGTACCGAAAAGGGCGCCCAGCAGGCCGAGAATCCCGCTCTGGAGAATGAAAATCTTCTGGATGCTTGAGACCGGGGCACCCATGGCGCGGAGCATGCCTATCTGGCCCGTTGCACCGATAACCGAAAGGTTCAGGGTACTGACCACGCCAAAAGAGGCTATTACGATAATAAGGCCATATATAACGTTGTTTGAAGTGCTTTCGATAGCAATGGTACGGAGGATTGCAGGGTTTGTCTCGGTCCAGCCTTTTGCCTTATAACCGGTTTTCCCGATCTCGGCTGCGATTTCCCGATCCGTATTAAAATCCCTGAGCCGGACTGAAATGCCATTAACCACATCCGGGACATCATAGAATTGCTGGGCAGTATCCAGGGAAGTATAGGTCAGAGACTCGTCCAGAGGGGAGCCAGTATGAAAAATCCCCACAATTCTAAGAGAAAGAGGATTTGCATTCGGAAAAGATACATCTACGGAATCGCCCAGATTAACTTCAAGTTTATCTGCCAGCCTTGAGCCGATAACCACTGTATTTCTTGAGAACTCGAGTTCCCGGAAACTGCCTTCTACAATATCTTCTTCAATCAAGCTGATTTCATTTTCCTTTAAAGGGACCACCCCTTTAAGCTCAGCATTGAGGGAATTGTCCTTGAACCGGAAAGAAGCCTGCCCCGTAAGGAAAGGAGAAACTGCAGTAACTCCTTCGATTGAACTGATCTCCTCCATGAGATTCCTGTAGAGGTAGATGTGATCTTCACCTTCCTGCGGAGAGACCGAGACTTGAGGGAGTTTGTTTACGGTAGTGTCGTAAAGCTCCCCTGTAAAACCAACCATGAGAGCCTGGGAAACCGTGAGTACCATCACAGCAAGAGCTATTGCGCCTACCGAAAGGAGAGTCTGGAATTTTCTTGCCCGGATCTGCCTTAGGGCAATAAAGAGTTCATAGCGCATGGGATTCACGGCTTTTTTGGCTTTTTTAGCTGTTTTGAGCTTTTTTAGCTGTTTTGAGCTTTTTTAGCTGTTTTGAGCTTTATTCGGATGTTGTTCAGGATTTTTTCCTGATTGGTACATCTGTGGTACATCTGTGCTTTTACACAAACGGGTTTTAATGCAGCTTTTTGAAAAGGGCGAAAACCATGGCAAGCCCTGCAACCCCGGCAGCAACCGAAAAGCCAGGGATGCCGTTTCCACCGTTTTCTCCCGGGGTTTCGTTCCCTGTGCCGGGGCTTACCTTACTTGCATTTGAGGGGGAAAGATCGGACTCAATAATGGTTTCCCTGCGTTCGATAACATCTCCATTGTTGCCGAAAAGTTCGATCTCAAGCCTGTAGACCCCTTCCGTGAGCCTTTCTTTCCAGGCAACCTCAACGGTCTCATCATCATCATTCAGCAGTACGGGGACTCTTTCCCGGACGGATTCAACAAACACGGATCTGCCAGATCCTGAGGTTCCCTGCAGTTTATATACGGAAAAAACCAGGTTTCCTCCAAAAGGCACCTGGGAACGCCCTAAAACAGTTGCACTTGCTCCGGTCTCATCTTGATAGATATCAGTAATCTCTGCATCGTCTCTGGAAGTGAAATTCTCTGCTGAAGCGATAAACCCTCTACTGGGAGAATAGACCCGGACCTTCACCCTTCCCGTATACTCTTTATTGTTTTCGAGGAGGGTACCCCAGGATGCGGAAAAAGCTTCCGGGAAACTTGTCAGGGATGCCTTTTCAGTTTTTGTACTGTAAATGACATCGTGCCCATCTATAAGCATGTATTCGAGATCAAAAAGTGAAGCCTGGTTGGGGGAGAGCGCAACAGTGATCCCTTCGGAGTTGGGGACAAGGTCATCGACCTGAAGTCTGGAAGCGGAGTTGCTGCCGTAAACAAAACTATATTCCGATTCTGAAAGCACGTTCCCCTGTTCCAGAAGCCTTGCCTTCAGGGTGTAAGCCCCGCGTTCGGCATTCCTGATCTCCCAGAAGCCAACTTTCATGACCATCGTATTCGCAGGAAAACTGCCAGTTGAAAAGGCCTGTTCAGCAATGACCTCTTCATTCCCCCTTTCCGGCCTGAGCAGAGAGACCTCAAGAGTCAGGTTCTCCTCCGGCTGGCTTGAGTAGAGTGTTACATCAAAGGACTCGAGGTCGCTGTAGAGTTCGGCTATGCGGGCTGAACCTGTTCCATCGACCTGAGAGGCATCTGCTGCAGAGGCCGGGAGGACCGAAATAAGAAATAAAACAAGTAAGAAAAGCACGGCTTTCATGGTCTTTTTTCCCCGATTCAATAACAAAAAGATTGTTCTGATCTTATTTAAACGAAATGCAGCCGGATAAACATATGGATTAACATATTATTCTCTCCAGCCCGCAAGTAGAAACAGAGAAAAATCAGAGCCTGAAATAACAGAGAAAAACAGAAGCCTGAAATAACAGATAAAAAATCAGAAGCCAGAAATAACAGAGAAAAAATTAGAAGCCTGAAATAACAGAGAAAAAATCAGAAGCCAGAAATTTAGGGATAATCAACCGGTTAATAGGGGGTCACAAAATAAAGATTAAAGGAAAGATGGTTGAGCAGATAAAAAATTTGAGAAATAAATAATTTTTTGAACTAAATAAACAAAACCTGCAGCGAATCCGAAAGTATTTATTCTTTAGTTGAAGTATAAGAAGACAATTATTTAATCTAAGCAAGTTTACTTGATTTATTACCCTGAGAACAAAAATCTCACTGTCGGTTTTAATGATATTTTTAGTTCCACCTGAATTATATAAAAAACACGTGTTCGACCAGAAGGTATGGTAAAAATGGAGAAGAAAAGCCTCTTAATCCTGGGAACCGCATCTCATGTTGGTAAAAGTTCAGTTGTGACTGCCATATGCAGGATCCTGTCCAGAAGCTACAGGGTTGCCCCCTTCAAGGCCCAGAACATGAGCCTGAATTCCTGGATCACAAAAGACGGAAAGGAAATCGGGATTGCACAGGCAATCCAGGCAAAAGCCGCAGGTGTCGAACCTACTGCGGACATGAACCCTGTCCTCCTGAAGCCAAAAGGGGACCGTGTTTCCCAGGTAATCCTGCTGGGCGAACCCTATGCTGACAAGAGTGCAGGCGAGTATTACGATTCCATTGAGGAGATGCATGCAGTCCTTAAAGGGGCTCTCGAAAGGCTCTGGAAAGAACACGACATCATTGTTATGGAAGGAGCCGGAGGGGCTGCAGAGATCAACCTCTATGAAAGGGATATCGTAAATATAGGTACTGCCAGGCTCACTCAGGCTCCCATAATCCTTGTAGGGGATATTGAAAGGGGAGGCGTGTTTGCAAGCCTTTACGGCACGGTTGCCCTTCTGCCCGAAGATGTAAAAAAGAACGTCAAAGGGCTTATAATCAATAAGTTCAGGGGAGACCCTGAAATCCTGAGGCCCGGACTTAAGCAGCTTGAGGAAAAAACCGGAATCCCGGTGCTCGGAGTCCTTCCCCATTTCAAGCTCCGCATCCCCTCAGAAGATTCGGTCTCACTCGGGGATAAAGAAGGTTCAAAGACAGAAAAAGAAATTGAAATCGCAGTTATCCGCCTGCCCAGGATCTCAAACTTTACGGACTTCGAACCCCTTGAGGGGCTCGTAAAAGTCCGTTACGTAGACATTGACGAAGAACTCGGAACCCCTGATGCGATCATGATCCCCGGCACGAAGAACACGGTCAATGACCTTCTCGACCTCAGGGCAAGCGGCATGGACAAAAAAATCCGGGCCTTCAAAGGAAAAATCCCAATCTTCGGGATCTGCGGCGGTTACCAGATGCTTGGCAGGACCATCTTTGATTCCGGAGTGGAAAATGGAGTCGAAGCCGAATTTGAAGGCCTCGGCCTCCTGGATATAGGGACCAGATTCGGAGCCTATGAAAAGAGAACAGTCCAGGTAACAAAGAAAGTTAACGGCCACGGTCCCATCCTGAACCCCATTGACGGTGAAGAGATAAAAGGTTACGAGATCCACATGGGAGTTACGGATTCAGCCCGCACCGTTTTCGGAGACGACGGAGCTATTGATGAAGAAGGCCTGGTAATCGGCACATATCTTCACGGCCTCTTTGATAACGGAAATATAAGAAATGCCCTTGTTCAATATCTCTGCGAGAAAAAAGGGCTTGAGTACACGCCTGAAGAGATCGTAAGCGAAAAAGACGCCTATGACGAACTCGCAAGTGTATTTGAGCAAAACATTGACATGGAAAAGTTCTACGAGATTTCAGGGGTCTGAAAATCCCCTCCCCCGCAAAGAGAAATAAATTACCGGAAACACGCTCAAACAGGTGCTGCTTATTCCGCAGTACCTGAAGCCTTTATAGCAATTTTACCTGAAAAAAGCTGGAGTTGAGGTATAATTCAAAATAGGTGTTGAGCGGGTTCCGGAAAAGATACTGGAATATCGAAACTGAAAAAAATGGTACTCGGGTTAAAGTATAATGCTCGCGGAGGCATAATTACTCGCCAGAACCCACTCAACGTTCAATAATTTTCTCGCGAACTATTTTTTAGAATTTTTTCTACTTAATTGGGTAAGGACGATATATCGCACCCTTGATTAATTTAAGGAGTGCCTGTTTTTTTGCTTCAATTCAAAAGATTCGATTACATCCCTCGCACTAATTCAATGGGATATAGGTAACTCAAAAAAAGTGTACGCTTTTGTAGGAGTTATGCACAATCATAAATTTAAAAATTGCCTCAACTAAAAAAACTCTTTTTCTACAATTTTTGATTTAATATGTTAATATAAATAAAACTATTTCTCTTTTTACAAAATGCTGTAAAAAGTTCTACATAGTTTGCATCTACTGCGGTAATTGGCTATAATTTGTATATCTCTATAATTTTTGAAACAAATGTGTTTTTAAAAGAATATTATAACAGAAATTAAAAATAGGTACAGCGTTGACTCAGACGAATATCGAAAAAGTTATTAACAAATAGATTTAATCGACTATAATTAGAAGGACCGAGCTTATGGATTATGTTCAAATTCTTGAATCTATAGTCAAATTTATAACTTATTTTCCAAATTATCCTATTCCTCAGCATCTCTATATTTACTTAGGAAAATGGTATCCTTATTTTATCACATTTCTTATAATCTTTATAATATTTTATGTGATTAATAGATATAGATTTAAATACGGTTTATTTAAAAATCACTCTTTATTGATATTTGTTATTGCTTTTATTTTTTGGGCAGAATTTTTGGTGGTTCCACGGTTAGATATTATGGGGCCTTCACAAATAAACGCACCTACTAAGATGGACGTAATTACTTGGACAATAGTATTATTTTTAATAGCAGTTTTATTATTTTTAGTTAGTTTAAGATTTAATGGTTATATTAAATTACCTGATGATTATTATCAGGATGTAAATGATATAATCGGGGTAATAAGAACGTTTGTTGTTTTTCTTAGTTTTTTTTGTTTTATATTTTTTTGTACACTATCTGTAACTTCTTATGATGGAAATCTAACTATTGGACGTGTATCTTGTGATATTGATTCGGAGTATAAAATCGGATCACTGGTTAGCACTCTTGTAAATATGGGAGGACCGGATACTGGTTTGTGTATAACAGTATCAAGTGAAAAGCCTGGAGACTTAAAAGAAATATCTTCTTTAAATTTAAATTCAAGAGATTCAAAAAATCAAATAAATAATACATTAAAATCCAGCGGATGTTTGACTGGAAAAGCAATTGATGCAGGAAAATATAAAATTGATATCAATACAACATCATTAGATCCTGGATATTATAATTTAAGATTCGAAAATACAAAATATAAGCAAATAAACTCAGTTTATACATTCTATTTATCAGTATAATATAAAAGAAAAAATCAGAAGAATTATTGTAGAGTGCATATGATATTCAATTTTACATTTTATGGTTTTATTGCTACTCTATGTATAGCTTATGCTCAGCTTTTTAACGAGGAAGATGACTTAGTGAATATAAATATGAAAAATGTTCTCAAACAGAGTACCCGCTTTAGTTATTCCGATATAAAAAACGTTTGTCAAATATTTATTGATATATTCGATAAATATTATTCTGACACCTTCAAACACCCTGCATTCTCTAATTTTTTGTGGGTTTCTATTTTTATTTATTGGGGAATTGTGTTTTTATTCAGCATATTCGGAGCTACCGATAAATACGTCAACACAATACAGGTTTTATCAATTAGTTTAGTATTTGGCTCTCTTATGGCTATTTTAAGTACATTTGGTGGTTCAATAGGATTTAAAGAAAGCATCCCAACCCTTGACAATTTATATGATCAGCTAACATATTTTATAAAACACAAGTTAAAGTTAAAAAACAAACCTTATAGCGAATATCGAAATGAAAAAATTTCTTTAAAAAAATGTGTTTTTGCAAGTATGTGTTGGGCAATGTCTTTTGGTATCTTTTTTTTAACAATGGGTATAATAATTCAACTAGCCCCTGAATCGTTAATAACAAGTAGTGGTTTTCCCGATATACCCATCTTCCATCTAGGATATACTGAATTCATAAAGTTTTATGGTTTAATCAGTTTAATTATCGTCGCCGTTTTCTTTTTCCCTGCTGCTTATATGTATATTGTTTTTTCAGCTATGGAAAAATATAAATCATTTTTTAAAATATCACCATTAATTGTAATAATAAGCTCATTTATTACAATTGTACTTTGTTCTGTATTTAAATATAATTTAATATTACCACTTCTAAAAGAGAATCGTTTCTTTTTATATAATTTCGTTCCATTTTTCTTTCTAAATGTACTTGCCGATTCTCTTAGTATATTGGAAACCCGCTATATGTTAAACAAAGCAATATCAGGATCGAAGGGAACATTGGTTTTATTTATATTTTTAGACCTATTGACATCGAGTCTTATTTATCTTTTAGTTCCAATGTTAAATGGTGATCTAACTATTTTTTTAGATGCTATTACTTTTAATGGGAAAATGGCATGGGTAGGAATATTTTATTGGTCAAGTTTATTTACATCTATTCTTTTCTATTTATACGTATCAGGATTTTTCATATTACATATACTCTGCAAGTGTAGCAACAACAAATACTTTGTAAACAAACCAAATAAGTGGCTAGGAATCATTCTCTTTTTAATAGTTACAACTGTTTACTTGATTCCAACAAGATTTGAATTTGTCTTACCGACATTACTAATTATTATTATTTTAATGCTGTTGAGTTTAGTTATAATGATAAAATCCAAAAAATTAAATTTCAATAGTTAATTTGTCAATGATTAATAAAACCAAGTTTTTCCAAGCTTTAACTCTCTCCATATTGAACTATATTATCAAATTTTACTAAGAGATATGAAATTTAATGGCTCTTCGCTGTTTTGTGTGGGTTGAAAATAATTGCTTAGTCTAAAGTAGCCAGGCCAAAAAGAGAAACATCAAAAATGAATGTGATTTTCAACAACAAATGTTTCTATATTTTAGATGTGCTACTTCAACATTTAGGGATGAATGCAAGTTACCCACTCGAAACAGCGAAGAGCCAATTTTTAATATTACAACCCTTTTACAACCTCTATTGATACCGTTTTACTATTTTACTGAAAAATATACAATTTCTCTTGATACCTTTTTTACAATATTACTGTAAAATTTACGTTTTTACAATTTACAATAAAAACATACGTTTTTTACTTTTGACTTGAAACCAACGCCTCCCACTTATTTACTCTGTCCAGAACATGAGCATTGAGAGTAAACGGTTTATCTGACTTGGCATTTTGTTTCATATAATGCAAAGTACCTTTAGAAAACCTAACTTCTTCCAATCAACATAAGAAATATTGAGAATCTTTTGCCTTATATCATAAGAATCAATTCTCTCAATTTCATATTCAGGCTTAACAAAGACCAGTTTGTCCTTCTTGCTTGTAAGGTAATGGGCTAATTCCCTTACTTTCAGAAAGATAACATAGCTCCATGTGCTTTCTTTTCCCTGGTAACTTACTTTTTTATTCAGCATATTGGAAAATTCATTAACAATCTTTCTGGCTCCTGTAGGTTTTAGCCTTAGATTGTAATTTTCAGTCCTTATGAGATCTTTACTTTCCATAGCTCCACTTTCAACCAGGCTGATAACTGCCAGATCCACAAGGAACCTGAAAGGCTCCTGGAAATCATAGGCTAAGCTGTTTTTGCTGGGGTCATTTTGTGCAAAACTCTCTCCGCAAGAGCCGCGCCGAATCAATTATCGGGATTTGAGGTTCCAGCCAGTGATGATTTGAATGTCCGGTCCGGCAGCTATCGTGAATTATAATAATTCAGAATGGCCCAATGAACCTTATACCATAAAAGACATGTATTTACAAATATCAATTAGTTATTAATCAATAACTTTTTGTTATGAAAAAATAACTAAAAAACAAAATATTACAGTATATTCCAAATCTACCGGAGGCAAAGAAATGGCAGAAGCAGCAAGTTCTGATAAAGCAAAACCTTCCCCAACTCTCAATACAATTCTTATGGTAGAAGATACTCTTAAAAACAGCCCGGACAGCGTTGTAACAGTTGCGGAACTCAAGAGAATGCTGCCAAGGCAGGTAAATCACAATACACTGATGGTCATTCTGGATTATTTAGAGCAAGGAAATAAAATTGTTGTTGGACTTAAGGGAATAACCTGGATTCACAGCAGGAATGAAAACTTAAGAAAGGCCGTGGTTCAGGGACTTGAACTATGAAAGCTGTCAGAGTAATTCTTACTCCAGAGGCTGCAAATGTATATCATAATTTCATGAGCAAAGCAGCAGACTCAAAGCAGGAGGAAGTTATCCTTAACGCATTCATTCAGAAAGTAGAGCTACTAAAGGATAATGTTCACTATGGGCAGCCTATTGCCAAAAAACTGATTCCTGCCGAGTACAGGACCAGATATGGAATTACAAACCTGTTTAGAGTGGAGCTTCCTAATTTTTGGAGAATGCTTTACACGCTTACAGCAGGAGAGTCAGGCATTGAAATTATCGTACTGGTTCTTGACATAATTGACCATAAAAAATATGACAAAAAGTTTGGATATAAAAAGTAAATTAGTGATTTACAAGTTTTATCTTCTTTTGCATTTTATCTCGATGAACCAAACCTGATAAAGAGAAGTAGCAACATTTCAGGTTAAAAAATAGCTGTTTTTCAGATTTTGGAAACGTATTGAATTTTCTATACAATAACTTCTTGATAATTGTGATTTTTCAGAACTTTCGGCACACTGCCGGTTTGAATTTTTATAGGAGATCTGTAGCTTCGGTTTTTGTATGTACTGAGAGTAATAGACAGAAGAAACCAGGAGTTATGCAGTCCGAAAAAAGAAATATTACAATGCTTTTTGAAATCCTGTGCCTGAAAAAAGGGTGTTGAGCGGTTAGGGGGTTAGAATATGGGGAGTATTTTTGAAAGAAAATTTGATACCATTTGGGGCTTGGTATGCATGCTCGTAGAGGGCGATAAATCCCAGAAGGTTAACCACTCAACAGTACCTATTTTTGCTGCTAAGTATTTATGCCTTATGAATTAATCATACTGAACTAAGATCACTAAACTCAGACTTCAAAAATCCATAACTATCATTAAATAAATTAAATTTTATTCACAAAAACCCCGGAAAAATGAAGAATAATATCTAAAAATTTAATATATGAAACCCGGCTGAGTACAACAATTCCTTCAAGCCCTTATTTTTACTCATATTTAAATAACTGCAGTTGTTTCCCTTCGGATTTCTATCTGATCTATAAGAATATCACAGGTAAGAGTCTCACTGGTAGGGTTTTACATGGTTTACCCGGTCCCGAATTTTATAGAAAAAGCTCCAGGAATCTTATCCGGTTTTCCCTTCTGAATTAACACAATGTCAAAACAAAATAGTCTAAAGTTTTAAAGAGTGTTATCCCCAGTTCAGTGTAAGCAAAAATTTTAAAACTAATG
The DNA here is from genome assembly GCF_000979455.1 of Methanosarcina sp. 2.H.T.1A.6. Taxonomy (GTDB): domain Archaea; phylum Halobacteriota; class Methanosarcinia; order Methanosarcinales; family Methanosarcinaceae; genus Methanosarcina. The sequence continues at coordinate 97,415 of NZ_JJOY01000038.1, read as the reverse complement.
AAGTGTGATCTAATAATAAAAATGCTTTTCAAAGATAATTATGAGGAATCCAAACTCATAAAATATTATTGATTATATCTGCATGAAGAGCCAGGTAAACATTAATTGGAGGATTTATATTGAAATACGCATTTCAGAGAAAGACTCTCTTTATGATAATCTTGTTTTGTGCAACCGCAGGAATCTTAATAGCACCTGCATCTGCAGATATTACAAGTTGGAGCATATCTCCGGATAATTCCAGCGTAGGAGACGTTATAAAAATATCTGGAGAGGCCGCATCTAAAGAAATAATTGAAGTATCCATTTTGCATGAAGAACTTGTTCCGGTTTCAGGAAAAAATTACATTTATCAGATAAACAATCTGAAGGTCCCCCCGGCTGTACGTGGAGGAAAAAGTTTCTTTAGTGTCAACGCAAGTGGAGAAAATGACTGCATTGAAGTAAAGGACATCAATGTAAGGGTAAAGAAGGGGAGATGGTTCTCCAGGCATACTGATGCCTCAGACGGTTTTGCGAAAATTTCTCAGTCGAATGTGCCCTCCTGGATGAACTATTTCGTGAAAATCGATGGAAATGTCAAAGGGAATCCAAAGGGCAATGTCAGTCTTGTGTTCGAATCCGAATACGAAGCTGCAAAAGCTGACAAGAAAGGGAATTTCAAATTCAGTTATGATACAAAATCCCTTCCCTCGGGCAACTACACAATAACTATAAAGAACACCATAGATGGAATCGACAATCAGGGGGAGTTCTACCTCAGCCCTGCAGAAGACTCCGTGGGAAAAAAGAAGCAGGGAAAATGCCTTTAAGCAGCTTCTTTAAGCAGCTTCTTTAAGTAGCTTCTTTAAGCAGCTTCTTTAAGCATCACTTTGAGTAATAAGGTACTTGCAGAAAGGGAAAGCAGGAAAGAGGGAATTTGACTCCATAGAATCAGAAATAATTCAAAGGAGCCATTCTTTCACACCTTTCATCTGCTGCAAATTCATATCCTGTATGTTTATTTCTGTATGTTTATTTCCAGAACTTTCTGTATGTTTATTTCTGTATGTTTATTTCCAGAACTTTCTGTATGTTTATTTCCAGAACTTTCTGTATGTTTATTTCCAGAACTTTTTTTCATTCATTTAACGGGAAAGCTCCACCTCAGCCCCCGGAATGCCTGAAACCGGGAGTCTCAGGGGTGAAAGCAAATAACCGTTCTCAATGTCCGAGATCCTGAACTTCATATCAACCGTCTTTCCTGAAGCCCTGATTTTTACATTGCCTCCCTTTACAAGCCCCAGCTTGCGGACCATGCTCAGGTTCAGTTCTACAAAGGCGCTGCAGTCTTCAACCCCGTGCCACATGAAGGGGGACAGAGAATAAACGAGCGAAGCTGAAGAACATTCAGGACAGGATTTCTCCGGGCAGGACTCAGAATTGGACACCTCTGAATTGGACACGGAACAGGATTCCTGACCAGTTTCATGTTTTGAACACGGGGTTTCAACTTCCGCCGTCACCGGGAACGACTCAGCGGGTTTCCGGAAGGCAAACTCATCTGCTTCCTTTAGTCCGATGACTTCAAACACCTCTTTCCGGGCCGATTCAAAATCGAGCTGTTTTCCGAAAGCTGCTGCCAGGCCGGAAAGGGCATCAAAACCTGAAGTGGAGTTTCCGCCTACCGAAAGAAGCCTTCCTTCCGCATTGAGTACTGTGCCATGTTTGCGGTAAAAAGGTTCGGACGCGATTAATATGTCGGCGAGCCCGGAAAATTCTCCCTGTCCGGATGTCTGGACTATCAGGGTATCCAGTTTCGAGAGAGCCTGTAATGCAGCTTCCCTGTCAGGAGCAAGTTCGAGAAGATCGGATTCCAGGCAGAAGAGGGTCTTTATTTTTCCGGAATTGATGTCCTCAAACAGCTTATCCAGCGTACGCTGCTTTGTGTGGGCTGAAAGCAGCGCTGTTCCTGCAGAGTTTGCAAAGGGCCTGAGGAAGAAGGGTTTTGCACCGGAAGCCTGTGCAAGGTCCAGGACTGCTTTAATATGTGCCGGATCGGAGTAAGGGTGAATATCGGCTATAAGCACGGAGTCACGGGAAGGGGATAATGCCTTTTCGTACTCTTCCGGCTTCAGGCAGAACTGCTCATCAGCAACGGGCAGATGTCTGGGACCTATGCAGACGACCTTCGCCCCGTTTTCTTTTGCCCTGATAACCCTCCTGAGAAGCAGGGGATACTGGGAATAGGGGTCAACAAAGAGAAAGACCTGTTTTGCTTTTTCGAGTCCCTCAAGGGACATACCCTGGAAAAGTGCAGAGTGCATTTTTGCAGGGAGTGAAGAGTAAATGCCCATCCCGGTCTCTACTCCGGCGCCAAACGCACCTGCAAGGGCTGAGAAAGCCTTCTGCTCTTCATTTGTAGTGTTTCCCACCGAAAAGAAAGCCAGGCTTTCTGCAGGCGCGGTTTTCAGAGCCTCGGATGCTGCTGATATAGCGGCTTTTAGCTCTGACTTCTGTCCTCTAACCATTGAGGCCTGAGGCTCTGTGTGGGCCTGAGGCTCTGTATAATAGACCGGAAGCTTCAGCCCGAACCTGCAGAGTTTGCCTGCATTTACCGGGGAGCTTTTCCGGAAGTCCACTGAAACCGAAGTTTCCCCGGTTCCTGAGACCATTTCCCTTATATAGAGCCCGCAGGCAAGCCCGCAGCCCGGACATATACTTGAGTACACATTCTCCCTGTTTTTCACCTGCATGAGCAGCCACCTCCTTCATTATCCTCATTGTCTTCGGGCTTCAGGGCAAAAAAGGGCGGAGTCCTGTCAGACATGCCCGGAAGGTACCTGTATTCTTTCTGGACGGGAACGGCAAAGCGCTGGTAAAGGCGTGTGAGCGGGATTTCCGCGGGGCAGACGTCTTCACACTGCCCGCAGCCAATACAGGAATCCGAAAGGTGCAGGAAGCGCACCATATGGAAAAGGGACATTTTGTAGCTGTCTGCAAGGGACGAGTACGCCGTACATTTGGAATCCTCTCCGCAGGTGCAAACCGGGCAGACTGCTTTACAGGCTCCGCAGTGGATACAGTTTTCAAGCTCCTTCCTGAAGTACTCGAAGCGTTCTTCCCCATTCTCAATCGTGGAAAAAACCTCAGCCTTCCGTTTCTCGCTCATCCCGAGCATTACCTTATTGACCTTTTCCCGGACAGAAATACTTTTTTCATCAGCCTGCATAACTTCGGCAAAGCCTGCACTGACAGCATTTCTGAGGAGCTCTGCCCCTTTTTCAGTCATTACTTCCACAAAGGTGCCTCTGCCTGCAAGGTCGCCGGAAACACCCCAGTTCCCGCAGGCGAGGTCGGCATTTGTTGGGATCTTTACCTGGCAGTAGCGGCAGGAGTCTCTCCTCCCAAGCCCGTCGGCTTCAAGGTCGTCAATGGGAACTGCATGTTCTTTTCCGTCCTTTGTGAAGAAAACCAGCTTTCCTTTTACGATTTCTTCTCCTGCAATCTCTTCGGGCCCAAGCCTGTAGACGGTCTCAAGCATTCTCCTGACTTTTTCAGGGTGCATTGTGCCCCCGCAGTTAAGGCCTATAACGTAGGTGTCCTCAGGGGACAGGGCATTTCTTTTTGCCCTCTCGACAACCGCCCTTGCATCACACGGTTTTGCAGGCAGGGCTATTTTTCCGGAACAGGTTTCAGGCTTTAAGTACCTGGCAAGGTTTACGGGTACGGAGTGCATGGAACCTGCGGACTCCAGGACCTCTTTCACGTCCGAGGTAAACACCGGATAGGCTTCGAATTCGCTGACTTTTTTCAGGATGAGCACCCTTTCCACAAGCCCTGTTTCAAGGGCAGATGCAAGCACTGCTGTCACAAGCCCTCCTGAAGCTCCGCGCGCCCGCACCTCTTCGGATGCAGCCCAGCCAAGCAGCCTGTCCCCGACTTTAATGTCGGCAGCAACTTTCAGTTCTGACATTTCAGGCCACCCCTTCGGGTTTTAAGACACATGGACCAAGCTGCCTGACCTGTTCCGTAACCTTACGGACAACCTCGGCAAACTTTTCGCCTTCTGATGCCGAGATCCAGTTAAGCTGCAGCCTTTCTTCTTCCAGGCCGAGTTCTTTTAACATCGAACGCATGAAATTGAATTTTACAAGGGTCTTTTCATTTCCGTTTATGTAGTGGCAGTCCCCGAGGTGGCAGCCTGTGATCATCACGGCATCGGCTCCCTCAAGGAAAGCGGAGAATACATGCACAGGGTCTACCCTGCTCGAACACATCACGCGGATGATGCGCATGCTCGCAGGCTGCTGGAAACGCCCGATTCCAGCACCGTCTGCACCTGCATAGGAACACCAGTTACAGCAGAACATTACAATCCTGGGTTCCCATGCCTCAGAGATTTCGTTTTTGTCAGGTTCCATTAGCGGACCTCCTCAGAATAAGTAAAGACATCTTTCACCTGGGCAAGGAGCTGGTCATTTCTGAAATGCTGCTGGTCGAGAGCACCTGTCGGGCAGCTCATCGCACATGCCCCGCAGCCCTTGCAGAGGGCAGGATTAACCCCGGATTTCCTTACCTTATAAGAAATACCCTGTTTTTCGATCCATACTTCCTTTAAGCTGATCGCCCCGTAAGGGCAGACCGCTTCACATGCCCCGCAGCCCACGCAGAGTTCGGCATTGACTTTTGAGATGACAGCACTTGATTCCAGAGACTTTCTGGAGAGGATTGTACATGCCCTCGAAGCCGCAGCTGCTGCCTGGGCGATGCTTTCGTCTACAAGTTTGGGAGCCTGGGCTGTCCCACAGAGGAAAACCCCTTCGGTTGCAAAGTCCACAGGCCTTAACTTTATGTGGACTTCCAGGAAAAAGCCGTTTGAGTCCAGAGGGACCTTGAACATAGGAGCAATCTGCCTGTTTGTGGCAGGAGCTACAAGCGGAGCGCTCAGGACTATAAGGTCGGCATCGATTTCCAGGTCAAAACCCGTAATCTCGTCATATACGCGGACCTCTTTCTCCCCTATCCAGGGAAGCCGGGTGTCGGAGTAAGCAATAAAGCGGACTCCTGCAGCCCTTGCTCTTGAATAGAGCTCTTCCCATGCCCCATAAGTACGCATTTCCCTGTACAGCACATGCACGGTAGCCGACGGGTCCATTTTCTTGATGCGGAGCGCGTTTTTAACTGCAGTTATACAGCAGACCCTTGAACAATACGGACGCTCTTTATTCCTGCTTCCGGCACACTGGACCATTACCACATGTTTTGCCTTAAAATCGCCTTCGAGCTTCGCTTCAAGTTCGGACTGGGTGATAACATTCGGGAATTCCCCGTAACTGAAGTATCCTGCAGGTGAAAGCTCCTCGGCTCCTGTTGCAATAACCGCAACAGCAAACTTAACTTCCTGTTCCCTGCCTGCTGTATCCCTGACCCGGCCTTTGAAGTTTCCAACCGAGCCGCTGACCTCGACCAGTTCGGAACCTGTCAGGACTTTGATAAGAGGATGAACCCTGACCTTCTCGATAAGAGGGATAAGGATTTCCCTGGTTTTCCTGCCGTCCTGCAGGGCTGTTATATCCCTGAGGAGCCCGCCGAGTTCGGCTTCTTTTTCCACAATCAGGACTTCAAACCCGTTTTCTGCGATCTCGAGAGCTGCATTCAGGCCTGAGATTCCACCCCCAAGCACCAGGGCATTGTGCCCGAGCGAGAGTTCCTGTTTATAAAGTGGAGCAAGGTGCCTGATCCTGGAAACCCCCATCCTTACAATATCCTTTGCCTTCTCAGTGGCTTTTTCAGGCTCCTGCTGGTGAATCCATGAGCAGTGTTCTCTGATGTTTACAAGCTCAAAGAGGTATGGGTTCAGTCCTGCAGCCCTGCAGCTTTCCTGAAAGAGGGGTTCGTGAGTTCTCGGAGTGCAGGAAGCAACAAGTACCCTGTTCAGCCCGTGTTCCGCGATCATTTCCTTGATCCGCTCCTGGGCATCTTCGGAGCAGGCATACATTTCCTCTCTTGCAACTGCCACATTTTCAAGCGTGCTGGCATAACGGACAACTTCAGGGACGTTAACAAAGCCTCCTATGTTCGTGCCGCAGTGGCAGACAACCACACCTACCTTCGGTTTGCCTTCTACTACCTTTTCAGGTGGGAACTCCTTTTTGCTTTCCAGAGTCCCGCGGGCAGAAGAGAGCAGAGCTCCGGCTTTTGCAGCAGCCCCGCTTGCCTGAGCCACTGTATCCGGAATATCTTTTGGCCCCTGCACGGCGCCTGCAGCGAAAACTCCAGGCCTGTTCGTGCTCATCGGTTCCTCTATTGGAGTACTGATAAATCCGGCTCCCGTAAGCCCGACCCCTGCAAGCCTGGCAAGTTCTTTACCTGACTCGGAAGCCCCTATGCCTATGGAGAGGACGACCATATCGAACTCTTCGTGAGCTATGCTGCCGTCTTCTTCTTCATATGGGATCCTCAATTCGCCTTTCAGAGGGTCGGCTTCAACACATGAAGGGCGTGAACGGATGAAACGGACTTTTTTCTCGTTTTTTGCCCGCTGGTAAAATTCCTCAAAGCCTTTTCCGAAAGCCCTGATATCGATATTGAAGATTGCACATTCAATCTTCGGGTCGTGCTCTTTTGCAATCACGGCCTGCTTTACGGCGTACATGCAGCAAACCGAAGAACAGTACTTTCTCGATAATTTCTGGTTCCTTGACCCCACGCACTGGATAAAAGCAATCTTCTTTGGCTCCTTTCCTTTCGAGGTCTGGAGATGCCCGTGATAGGGCCCGGAAGCGTTCAGAAGCCTCTCAAACTGGAGGGAAGTTACAACATCGGGGTGCTCGGGCCTGTAAGCCTCAAGCCCTGCCGGGTTAAAAGCCTCAAAACCCGCAGCAAGAATTACAGCTCCGACCTTGAGGGAAAGTTCGAGGTCTTTCTGGGTGTAGTCAATAGCTCCTCGCTTGCAGACCTTTGCACAGTTTCCGCATTTACCTTTGTTAAGGTAGATGCAATTATCAGGGTCAATGGTCATTACCCTTGGAACAGCCTGCGGAAAAGCAAGATAAATTGCTTTCCTCGGGGCAAGCCCTTCATTGAACCCGTCTGAGACTTTCTTCGGGCATTTTTCAATACAATCTCCGCAGCCTGTACACTTCGTCTCGTCCACGTATCTGGCTTTTTTCTTGAGTTTTACTGTAAAGTCCCCGGCAACTCCGTCAATGGCAAGGACTTCACTGTATGCGAGCAGCTCTATGTTCGGGTGCCTGCTGGCTTCAACAAGCTTGGGAGAAAGGATACAGGCTGCACAGTCTGAAGTCGGGAACGTTTTATCAAGCTGGGCCATTTTTCCCCCAATTGTCGGCCCGGACTCGATAAGGTAAACTTTATACCCGCTATTTGCAAGGTCAAGGGAAGCCTGTACCCCGGCAATCCCTCCACCGACGACAGCAACTGCCCCGGTTATGTCCGTTTTCATGCTTTCAGCTCCTACAGATGTTTTTCAGATAAATTCGGCTTCAACACATTGTTTTTTAGCTTTTACTCCAGAGAAGCCTGAAGCTCATGTTGGCACTCCGCCCTTTCCAATTCCGGCACCTGCACCGAGTTTCCTGCCCGGAAACCTGCTTTCGGCTCTTTCTCCGAGCTTTGTATAGAACTCACTGTTCTGGATGCGGTTTAAGTGGATGCCCAGTTCTTCAGGGGAATACCCGAGAGCAAGCCCGAGGAGCTGGGAGTAATGGAGTACCGGGATATTGAACTCCTTTCCCAGGCGGTCTGCAAGCTCAATTTGCCCTTGGTCAAACTGAAGGTGGCAGAAAGGACAGGCATCTACGATGCAGTCCACGTTTGCGCTCTGCATGTGTTCGAGCTTTTTTTCAGTAAGTGCGAGAGCCACGTCCTGAACAGCAGAACGGGCTCCACCACCTGCACCGCAGCAGGCCATTTTGTCCTCATATTCCACGCTGCGGGCTCCTGTAGCTTCTACCAGTTCATCAAAAAAAGAGGGGTTTTCCGCGCTTCCGAGTTTTCTTTCATGGGCCGGCTTTATCAGGTGGCAGCCGTAGTGCACTGCGACCCTTAGGTCGAGAGGGTGGATGACCGCATCCCGGACTTTTTCTGGACTGACTTCCCTGAACAGGTATTCGACTATGTGCCTGACCTCAATCTTCCCGGAAAACTCCTTTCCGATCTCAGAAAGCTTTTCATTGACCCCGGCTTTTGCCTCAGGGTCTTCTTTTAAGATCCGGTTAGTGTCCGCAAGCGTGGCATAACAGCCGTTGCACACGGTCAGGATGTCCGCATCCAGAGATTCAGAGAGACAGAGATTCCGGCTTGCAAGGGTAAGCCAGGTCTTTTTGTCAAAGGACTGAAAGACTCCGGGAGCAGGACAACAGGAAGCTCCTTCAAGTTCCTTCAGGGAAATTCCAAGCCGTTCCATTACTTTCCGGGTGGCACTTTCAATGCCAGGATAACGGTTTGGGGCGATACAACCTAAAAAGAGAGAAAGGTTACGTTTTGAATTATCGGTAATGTTTTTTGTCATGTTTTCAGCTTCTTATCGCAATTTTGTGTTTCAGGCGGATTCGTATTTCAGGCTAAAGACTGCTGGTCAAACCCGACAAGCCTGTCAAACCCACAGGCTTTAATGAGATGCCTTACTTCTTCAAGGGCTTCCGGGCAGGAGTGTACGGTTCCGGGCAGTTCGTCCAGTTCAAGCTCTTTTCGCTTTTTCCTGTTCTGCTCATCAATCGGAACACCATGCCCAGTACGCATCACGTACTCTGCGATTTTTTTATGAGCTGGAAGCATGACACCGTTTTTTACGGCAATACTTCGAAGCTTAAGCATGGTGTCCACGGTTTTTACTCCCTCTGGGCATCGTTCTTGACACCTGAAGCAGGTAGTGCAGTACCAGAGGTGCTCGCTGTTGAGCACACGGTCCCGCAGCCCCATTGCAGACATGCGCAGAAGTTTTTTTATGTTGTACTGAGGTACAACATCGGTAACCGGGCAGCCTGTAGAGCAGCCCTTGCAGTTAAAACACATCAGAATCTTTTCGGCTCCGGTCTCCTCTTTGATCTCCTCAAAAAAGGTAGGATCGGATTCTGAGGTTTTTATAGGGTGTTTCATAGATTCATCCCTGATACAACTCTTAATATTTGACGTAAATAAGCAATTTTTCAGATTTTAGATGATTTTTCATATAGATGATTTTTCAGATTTTGGATAATTCTTCAAATATTTTGCCCGTTCTCAGGAATGCACTCATGCAATGTGTACAATTTCATACATTGACCTTCGCTACCTGAAAAAGGCAGGTTAAACAGGCCCCCTGTTCAGAAATCATCTTCAGGAAGTCGGGGGGTAATATTATAATAATATACTTAAAAGTTTCGCATATTTATCATGATAAATAATTATAAATATAGCAAAAAAAAATATTTAAATAAAGATATATCAAGTGGCTGCAACTCATCTGAAAAAAATACAAATTAAAAAAATTAAAGGCTGACCGACAGTGAATATTTCTAAGAATAGTAAAGAACGTTCAAAATTATAGAAAACTTGAACAGAGCGGCCTTTCCCTCAATAAAAAGAGGATTAAAAGAGAAAAGCTAAAAATAATCGCCAGAAAGGGAAAACAATAGATGAGCACAATAAGGAATAGCCTCCATACAAGCTGGTTGAGAAACTTATATTTGCCTTTTCCTTTCTGCAGACGCTGCTGATCGCGAGATGGCATTTCTGATTTTGACGATGAGTATCCCCTTCTCCTGCCAGCATAGAACACGAAGCCGATATCCTTGAAATTGGCCATGCAATCGTTCTTGATGCAGTCTTTGGGAAATGCGGTATTGGAGGCGGGAGCCTCGCTGGGTTTGTAGATGGTGAAATTGCGTCTCCTATTTTTTTGCGGGAAAAGCCGTTTGCAGGCTAACGGAACAATACCCCGGATATTGTCACTCTTAGTTGCGGTACTGGTACAAGATTTGTTTTTTAATCTGGTTGGCAGGCAGGCTCCGGCTCCGCGCGGCGCAGGGAAAGAAAACTGAGGTATTCCTTTTCCGGATTCCGGATAGATAAACCAGTTAATCAGAGACTACCGAAAAAATAGAACAATTGAAAAAAGTGTAGAGACAGAAAGTAGAAACTCGAATAAGAGTAAAACCGTAAGAAGTAGAAAATCGAAAATCGAAAAAGAGTAAAACCGTAAGAAGTAGAAAAGGAAATAGTAAACAGGTTTCAGAACATCCGGACCTGTCTGCCAAGCCCTTCCCGGACAGCCCTCTCATAAACCATGTGCGCAGTTGCGACGTCCTGAATCGCAAGCCCTGTGGAATCAAAGATCGTAATCTCCTCTTCACTTGTCCTGCCGGGTTTGAGTCCGGCGATAACTTCTCCAAGCTGGGCGTGAATATCATTTTCCGAGATGTAGTGCTTTGAAAGGGGCACGTTTACTTCCCCTGAGTGGAGCGCCTGTACCATATCATCGACAATGATCTTGGAGCGGAGGAGGAGTTCGGGGTCTAGTTCTTCTTTTCCTACCGCATCTGCGCCTATTGCGTTTATATGGGTCCCTTCTTTAATCCAGCTGGCTTTTACGATTGGTTTTCGGGTAGGAGTTGTCGTGACAAGGATATCGCAGTCGCATACCTTTTCAATGCTTTCCTCATAAAGGATTTCACAGGGCACGAAGTCTGCCATTTCCCTTATAAATTGTTCACAGCTTTCTTTTGTCCTGGAACTGATTTTCACAGTTTCGGGCTCAAAAACTTCACAGAGGGCTTCAAGCTGCGTCCTTGCCTGGTTTCCCGCGCCTACAAGGCCGATAATTTTAGAGTCCTTTCTTGCAAGGTATTTTGCAGCAATACCTCCGGCTGCTCCTGTCCGGATGTCGGTAAGGTAAGTCCCGTCCATAATTGCCACAGGGGCTCCGGTTTCTGGGGAAATGAGAATAATTAGCGCCATTACTGTAGGAAGGCCGAGCGTGGGGTTTCCGGGATGGACGTTTACGATTTTTACGCCTGTAATGTCCTCTTCTTCAAGATATGCAGGCATTGTCCTCAGGTCACCGTTGTAAGCTGTATAGTAAAGATAGGATTTTGGGGGCATCTGCACCTTGCCAAGCCCATGCTGTCTAAAAGCTCTTTCCACTACCTGCATATCAGAATGCATATCCACAACGCTTTTTACCTCTTCCTGAGACAGCCACAAAACTTCCATAACAGAACCCTCCACCGGAGCCATAGACCTTTCTCACATCCGAACCATAAGCTGGCTTCCGGCTGAAAACCAAGCTTATCTCGAATAAAACCGGAATAAAAACCGGCAAGCAAACAGTCACATCGATTGCCAGACAGCACAAATTGCTATTTTTATTCGCGCAAATATGTATATATAACATATATCTTCACTCATTTAAAGAACTTCCTTCCTTAAAGGAGAAATTATGCAAGAGAGTTCTGCTGCTTTTTCCGGACCCTACCTGAAAGAAAAACTGCTGAAGCCCGCCAGAGACATCAGAAGCATTCTGCGCTGGGGTTATCCTAAATTTGCAACCATCCGCTTCGTGGCTGACCACTCTCAGCTCAGTGTCAAGGAACGAAATATTCTCACAAGGGTGATTATGCCCCCGGATAAAGTCGTATCCAGAGTCAGGAAAAAAATAACCTGCGACGATATAAAAGATAGGGACCTCCTCCTTGACGGGTACAATGTCCTCCTCAGCGTGGACAGCCTGCTGAAAAACGAACCTATGTGGTTCTGCGACGACGGATATATCAGGGACACCCGCTATTACTTTAGCAAGGCACGCCAGGCTGAAGATATCGAGGAGGCTCTGGATTCTGTTCTTGAATTTTTATCAGAAGCTCGCCCGAAGTCAGTAACCTTCCTGCTTGATGCCCAGATCAGCCGAAGCGGAGAACTTGCCGGCTTTATCCGCTACAAACTCAAAGAACATGGGATTTCGGGCGAGGCTCGTACCTCAAAAACTACGGATTTCGACCTGAAAACCGAAGGCAGAAATTCCAAAAATAACCTCGTTGTAGCAACCTCCGACGGAATCGTAATTGACTCAGTCCTTCAGGTACTTGATATTCCGGCTTGCCTCATGGAAAAAATAGGAATTGAGCCTGTGAGGCTGTATTAAATTAGGGCTCTACTAATCTGAAACTCTACTAATCTGAAGCTCTACTAACCTGAGGCTCTACTAATCTGAAGCTCTACTAACCTGAGGCTCCACGAACCTGAAATTGTACTTGACTGAGCAGGCAAGATTCATTAATTAATTACCAGAAACTCTGTCTGGAATATTCTGCCTGCCTGTAGATTTCTTCGGCTTCTGCGTACTGCCCTTTTTCTTTCAGCAGATCTCCGTATCCGCAAAGGCTCCCGAAATGTCCGGGATCGAGTTCAAGGGCTTTTTTGTACTGGACCTCGGCTTCGTGCCTGTGCCCGAACCGGGCAAGCAGCTTTGCATATTCACAGTGAGTTTCCACATCCCCGGGGTCAATTTTAAGGGCATACCTGAAGTGTACCCTTGCCCCATGAATAATTCCATGGTCTGCAAGCAGACGGGCATAGAACAGGTGGAGCTTCGGGCTTTCCGGGTCTGCTTTGAGGGCTTCTATGTAGTGAGCTTCAGCTTCCAGGGGCTCCCCTTTTTCTTTAAGGAGGCGGGCATAGCGGAAATTGGACTCCACATGCCCGGGATCAAGTTCAAGCGCCCGGATATAATGGTAGTTAGCTTCGGTTTTTTGCCCGCATTTGTAAAGCAAGATTCCATACCCGCAGTGAGCTCCCACATGCCTCGGGTCAAGGAGAAGGGCTTTTTTGTACGCTTCTTCAGCGCCGTCCAGGTCCTTGAGCCTGTAAAGCAGGCATCCGTAATTGCAGAGCGTATCGACATGGAAAGGGTGGATTTCAAGAGCTCTTTCATACTGGACTTTTGCAGCATCAAGTTTCCCGAGCTCGGCTAGCATAGCTCCGTATCCGCAGAGAGCTTCTATATTTTCCGGGTTTTCCTCAAGCACTTCTTCAAATTCCCTGGCAGCAAGGTCCCCAAGCCCCAGCAAAGAAGCTGTTTTCCCCGCCTCCATGTGGGCTTCTTCCCGCATTTTCCCTGATAAAAGTAACGCGCATGCCCTGGAAAATGCATACTTTTCCCTGTACATCTTATCGTTGCCGAAAATAAAGGAGAGTTTCAGCAGAGTCTCTGTCAAAAGCGAGTGCTCACGTGAAAAAGAAATGACAAACTCAACGACCTCATCGAGATCACATTCATCTTCTGCAACCTTTTCGATTACATGAAAAACCAGCTTGTCTACGGCATCTATATCCATGCCCAAAACCTCCTAAATTTTACCTATACAGTTAATTTATTTGGCAGGCTATAAATAAATACCCATTTATATTCGTCCGACTATTATAGGCGCAGTTGTTTGGTTTTACTTAAAAACATTATTATATTTATGGAACACAGTATAAATAAATGTGGTTTTACTATATTGATTTCAAAACGAGTACGTTCAGGATTTTAATATATGCTTAGTTGTTCACCATCAATTGGGCGATATATCTCATTTTGAGGCTGCTGCATAGCACCCACAGCACCACCCACAAATCCGCATATAGACGATTTTCCGCATCAAGCGGTTTTGCAAGACCACACCAGGGCTAATCAAAAATAGCAAATGTTAAGATGTTTTGAAGTCAGAATAGCATGATATGTAAAAAATCCAATAAAAAGAATACTATGTGTTCTGAAACTTGTTGAGTAAATTCAGCAAGTAAAGCATTAGGATTAATTATGGTATACTTGTATGTAATAAGAACAACAGGTAATTAATCAGGAAACCACCGGTTTTAATGGGTGGGATTTCATATTATACCTCGTACGTTCCTTCTCCTGTAAAAAGCTGACCATTTACTGTTGTCCATCCATCCTGAGATCCGGACAATTTAAACGGGATAAAAAATTAGTAATAGAGGGTAACTTATTCGATCCGGGCAATGATATTAATTACAAATTTTCCTCTCAGTCACGTTGTTTAATTAAAAAACCTGCAATCTGATTATCCAATCCTGCATCACTTTTTCTTGAGTTTCCATCTACCATACAGGCAGGTCAAGCTTCCCAATAATCCAAAGCCTGGAGTAGAGTTATTTTTGCTCGATTCATTTTCACCTGAGCGATTACCGTTATCGGATTCAAAAATATTATTGTTTGAATTATTTAGTTCGACAGCGTTTTTTTCTTCTGAGGATGATAAGTTAGTTTCTTTAACTTCTGTACCTTCAGTTGCGTTAGAGGTAGCCTTTGCGCTTTGATTAGTTATATTGGAATCTACAGAGGGCCCAATAGCAACTCCTGTAGGATATATTCCTACTGTTACTGTGTCTATAACCGTGTTTGTGGTTGTGTCAATTACCGAAACAGTGTGGCTCGCATAATTCACCACATATACCTTTGTTCCGTCTTGGGTAACTTCAATTCCACAAGGTGCCTTTCCTACAGGCACAGTGGCTGTGACCTTGTTTGTGGCTGTATCAATAATATCAACAGCACCTGTAAGTGAAGTGATGGGATTTATCGCTACGTATACCTTTTTTCCATCCGGACTTACCGCTACTCCCTTAGGATTTCTTCCTGTTTTAACCGTACTTACAACAGCATTTGAAATTGTATCTATTATAGAAATACTGCTGCTTGCCATATTCGCCACATATACCTTTTTCCCATCCGGACTGATTGCAACCCCAAGTGAATTGTTTCCTGTAGGTATCGTGGCTGCAACAGTGTTTGCGGTTGTGTCAATTACAGAGACTGTACCTGTAAAGTTAGTTGAGTAACCGCCAGAATTCGCCACATATACCTTTTTCCCATCCGGGCTAACGGCAACTCCGAAAGGAAAGTTTCCTACAGGCACTGTGGCTGTAATCTTATTTGTGGCTGTGTCAATTACAGAAACAGTGTTGTTGCTGAAACTCGTCACGTATGCCTTTGTCCCATCTGGACTTACTGCAATTTTTTGAGGATAGGTTCCTACTTTCACTGTGGCTATAACTTTATTTTTGGTGGTGTTAATTACAGATACAGTGTTGCTACGTGAGTTCACAACATATGCCTTTGTTTCATCCAGACTGATTGCAACTCCCGAGGGATGTTCTCCTACATCTACTGTGGCTGTAATCTTATTTGTGGCTGTGTCAATTACAGAGAGATTATTACTGTCGTAGTTAGTAATGTAGGCAAATGGAGCTGCACCTACGACACCCATCAGTATTAAAATCATAAGTGCAGTTATTCCTAAAACTCTTATGAGAGTATTTTTTCTGCGTGCTTTATTAGACATCACTACAGATGGAATTGTAATAGAAAAAGTGTCAATCGGTATTGTTGATATACTTTTATTTTTCATCATTTATCCCCAAGCAATGTTTGCCTTTTATACCAGTGCCACTATTAAAAAATTGGACTAAGATATATTTCTAAAAATCTTCGTTAATTTAAGTCAACTTCAGGATAAAACAAACGAGCTACAAGACAAAAAATTTCAGGAGAAAATATTATTTACTGCCTAATTAGTATTTTGTATCTAAATTTTAGCAAATATATTGAAATGTGGCGAGAATTTTGATAAACCCTACTTTTTGACTGGTTATATATAAAGTGTATATGCAACTGTTTCAGAGATTTCTCGAACTTCTTTGAGGAAGTTTGGTTTATATATACGTTTTTTTCTTGACTGGTGGTGAATTCAATTTTTGGTGTACCATTCGACCCACCAGTCATTGGATCATTAATGCCAATAATTCCGGGTTATCCAGGTCCTTTATTACTTCTTCCTGAGTTTCCATCCACCATACAGGCAGATCAAGCTTCCCAATAATCCAAAACCTGGAGTAGAGTTATTTTTACTTGATTCATTTCCACCTGAGCTACTACCATTATTAGATTCAGAATTATTATTGTTTGAATTATTTAGTTCGACAGCATTTTTTTCATAGGAGGATAAATTAGTTTTTTCAATTTCTGAATTTTCAGTTGCATTGGAGTTTGTCCCTGTACTTTTGGCAGTCATATTGGAATCCTTAAGAGGCACAATTACAACATTAGTAGGGTGGACTCCTGCATTCACCGTAGCCGTAACAGTGTCTGTGTCTGTGTCAATTACGGATACATTGTCACTTCTGGCGTTTGTCACATATACCTTTTTTCCATCTGGGGTAACTGCAACTCCTGAAGGAGTAATTCCTACAGGAACTGTGGCTGTAACAATGTTATTTACTGTGTCAATTACAGAAACAGTGTTACCGGGATCATAGTATTTACCAGAAATTGTCACGTATGCCTTTTTTCCATCGGGACTGACTGCAATGTCACCAGGCCCATTCCCTACAGGTACAGTTCCTGTAACATTGTTTGTAGCTGTGTCAATTACAGAAATATTGTTGCTGCCTGAATTAACCACATAAACCTTATTTCCATCAGGAGCAATTGCAACTTCATAAGGACTGTCTCCTACAGATATAGTGGTTGTAACTTTGTTTGTAATTGCGTCAATTACAGAAGTAGTATTGTTGAAAGTGTTCGTAACATAAATTTTTTTTTCGTCAGGACTAATGACAACATTACGAGTAATCATCCCCACATTAATCTGTTCCATTAAAGTATTTGTAGCTGTGTCAATTACAGAGATATTGGTGCTATCACGGTCCGTCACATAAATTTTTGTTCCTGCGGGGTTGACTGCAACTTGCATAGGATAACCTCCTACATTCACTGTATCACTAACCGTATTTGTCGCTATGTCAATTACCGAGATAGTTGGATCGAGTCCTGCTGGAGTTGCCACATATACCTTTGTTCCTGCAGGGTTGACTGCAATATCTCTAGGCCAGCCTTCTACAGGCACTCTAACTGTAACATTGTTAGTTGCTGTGTCAATTACAGCGACATTATGAGTAGGAAGAGTACCATTATAATTCGTATCGTAATAATAACCTCTCTGATCATAATCTCCCAGATTTGTCACATATGCAAATGGAGCCGCACCTGCTACACCAGCGAATATTAAAATCGTAAGTGCTGTCATTCCCAAAACTTTTATGAGAGTATGCTCTCGATATGTTTTATCAAATGTTATTTCTTCCATTTCAAATCCCAACTTATGGACTTATTAAAAAGCAACAACATCATCGACTGCCTCATAGATTCTATTCATACCAGTACTTAAAAAATGAGGGGAGCATAAATCCCACTTATATACGGTTGATTTTTGAATCAGAGACTTCAATTATTTTTATTTCGAACCAGAATCTAAATGCATATACTTTTCCAACGACTTTTGCTTATCCAATACACTGTAACTTCTTTTTGAACTTCCACTCCCATATTGGCAAGCCAAGCTTCCCAATGACGAAGCTTGGAGTATTACCCTTCAATATCATCCAGGCCTACAATCAAAATTTTCTCATTTGTTTCAAGCTCATTTTTGATCCTTATTGCATCCTTTTCCAGAATACAATTCTTTCCCACAACCCAGTCCGCTGGTCCAACTCCAAAATGGATATAACACACAACAGCCTTTTTCAACTGAAGGTTATTTTTTTCCAGCATTGCGAGAACATTTTCATCTGGAACAAATTCTTCAGATAACATAATTATGTTATAATTTCCTTTTTTGATTTCAACTACAGAAGTCCAGTTTTCATCTTTCCTTAATTCATATATTTTATCTTCATCAACTTCTATGTAGTACATTCCTCGCCCAATATTAGAATTATAGTCTATGGTATAATTCACGGGTATGTCGTAATTTTCAAGAATGGCTTTAACTTCCGCCTCACTAGTTTCATTTTCAAATTGAATAAATAAACCAGCTATTTTAACTTCTTGAGATTGAATCATCAGTGCTAAGAAGGTTAGAAGAGCAATAAAAACAACTACTACTTTGCTAATTTTATTCACATCAATCACCAAAAAAATGAGGAGTTTTAACTCCTCACATATATACGGTCATCTTCAGAACCGAATGCTTCCCAATAAGGTACACAGAAATATATGGGATTAGGGTCACCTATACGCAAATATTCATTCGAACCACTTATTTTGTATCCACGACACATTCGAGCATGACCTGGAACTCCACTCTTGAAGGGTCCACCATTGTTAATTTCATTCATAGCTCCAGCAAAAGATACAGTGGTTGTACTGAATGAATCAGGTTTATTCATTCCGTTGCTTGAACGATAATAAAGTAACTGCTGGGAATTAGTAACCCCGTTAGGAGCTACTCCGTTCATCATTTCATATATAGTAGTTTGGTGAGGATTTTCATCATTGTAATATTCAGTAAGCATTTTGGCAGTTGCTGGACCACAGTAGTAGCTCGTTATTTGCGCATATACAGTAGCACCAAGATCTACTTCAACATCAGTTCTCGATTTTGTTATATCGGCACTGAGTTTTTTAATATTTTCTTCAGTGACTGCCGCATTAATACTAACCCCCTTATTAACTGCTGCTTGTTCTATAGATTTAGCAAGTTCATCACTTTTTTGCCAGTGTCTTAGGTTGTTGTCTATCCCATTCTTCAATCTCTGTTCATATATTGACCATATTCCGGGTTCAGTTTCAGTTGCAGGTTTATCTTCTACTTTTTCAAGAGTGTATGCATCCACAAATATCCGATGTTCAACTCCTGTAGTCTTGTCCTTTACTATAGTCATTGCTCCTACGATAGGATAATCGTATACAACCATCTGTGTTGATTTGATTTCCCCCTCAGGGTATTCATTTTTAGCGATTTCTCTTGATTTATTCATAGCTGTAGTGGCATCAAAAGGTTTTGGCTCAAATAAAACAAGTTGGACTGTTTGCCCAAGCCTTTTATCTGCAGCAATGTCGATTATACCTATCAGGGTTTTATTTTTTAATACAGAAAATTGATAATACAACTTTTGACCAGTTGGATCGTAGAGCTCCAGTGGTTTGGAATCAATAGATGCTCCTGTCCAGTTTTCAAATCCTGATGTGTTAGTTGCGATAAAGTTTATCATGTTCGCATTGGCATGCTTAAAAGCTTCCTCAGCAGTTACAGAATAATCTTTTTCTTCCTGTGCACTTACTGCCGGTATTAACACCATACCAACCAGCAGTGTTGCTAAAACAAGTATACTTACTCCAATTTTATTACGGTTCATACTTTAATCTCCTGTGTATCTTATACCCAGGAGGCAGGATCAGGCAAGCTAAGCCTTAAATACAGACAAAGCTAACATAACTCATGCCTTCAGGGCGTGTTTTGTGGAGTTCGGGCGGTACCTGGAAAGCACTTCTGAACTCCATAAATCCCTTCGATCTAACTCCTTATAAGTTTTCTGGCCATTCTCTCTAACTATCCGTTTTTCATACCTGTTTTGAATCTGAAGTTATCTCCTGATCGTTGATAGTTCGATGATCTGGCCAGAAACTATATAACGAATACTCGACTACAACCATATTCTGCATATTATAAATATCAGAAGTAACACAAAATAAAATATACTAAGCCAATACCTGTATTGACTTATAGTATTCTTGAACTACTTTACAGCCCCTGGCTGTGAGATCATGCACAGGCTGGTACGATTCCCCACTTTTCTCCACAAGTTACTTTCACTATTCTCGTCATGTACCTCGCGGGTTCTGGATCGACCTGCCAGCCAGATGAAGTAACAAATTGAAAGTCAGTGCCGCAAAGATCCGATCACTAAATTAAACTCTGTTCACACGCAAACTGTACCTTGTTTCCACATCATACATACCCTTGAGTTCTTCTTCAGTCAGGAAACCTTTCTCAATTAGCTTACTGAGGTTCTTCCTGTCAACTGATTCGACCATATCCCAGAGTTCACGTTCCACAAGATAAGGCTTTAGCCTGTTAATGTGCCAGAGCTTCCAATCCGCCTTTTGCCGCCTGAGCTCCACATGCCCTATTCTCAGGACATCAATTTCTTTTTCTGCAAAGGTATCCATAATGCGGGCTCTAAGTTCTTCCCGCCTCTTTTCCAGAATGGATATTGCAGAGACAAGCTCTTCATACTCAAGCGCAACATCGGCAAGGTCCATCTCTTCCGGGTCCTGCTCACTTATATCAAGTTCCATTGTCCTGTACTCCCGTTCAGATCCTTAAACTTCACAAATATATTTGTTTTTCATTCTTTATTATTTAACCGCTTTTTCCTGCTTTCGGTCATTCCTGCTTTCGGTCTTCCCTGCTTGAACTGGTTTTTCCTGTTTTAGTATATGCAGGTAATCAGGCTTAATAGCTGCACATTCTTGCAGGAATTTATTATTGAATATGAGCTGTATACTGATCTTTTGTATCTGGCTCAGAAATGCTTATCGAGTAAAACTCCCTCTAATCTCATTAGAAAAATTTCCGACAGGCGGTCTTTACAATCTTTAAAACCTCTTCAGACATTGTTTAATTGGATTTATCGGGGTGGTTCCATAACATCAGTAAATGACCTTGAGAAGACAAAAACAAAAGAAGAACTTAGCCTTCTCCTCCCGAAGATAAATAACGTACTTGAGTCCGAACCTGCCGTGCTCCGGATTGACCCGGCATTTACGGAGTCTATTATGCTTATTGGAGATATCCACGGGGACCTTGATGCCCTTAACTTTGTAATGGAAATGAGAGAAGAACTTGGCTGTAAATACATGCTTTTTCTGGGTGATTATGTGGACCGCGGGATGCAGGGCACAGAAGTCCTTATAAGGCTTTTCCGGCTGAAACTTGAAGAGCTTCAAAACATTTTCCTGCTCAGAGGGAACCATGAAACTGTGGATATGAACCTCTATTACGGCTTTTTTGAGGAAATTGGCTTTGACCAGGTTTTTCTCCTGAATGTCAGCAGGACATATGACAGGCTGCCGGTAGCAGCAATAATCTCGGGGCATACCTTCTGCGTACACGGAGGAATCAATGGAACCGAAAGTGTTGATGCCATCACAAAAGAAGGCGCTTTTCCTTATCTATGGAATGACCCTTCGAAACATCCGGGGCTGAGCACTTCATCAAGAGGTTCTACTGTTAAGGAATTCGGGCCTGAGATTGTTGACGGCTTTTTAGAAACAAATGGTTTGAAAAGGATTGTGAGAGGGCATACAGCTCTCAGAACCGGATATGAATGGTGGTTCGACGGTAAACTGCTTTCCCTATTTTCCTGCCCGGATTATGTGGGGCTCGGAAATGCTGCTGCTTTTGCCCTGCTCGAAAATGAAGAACTGAAAATTATTACCTTTGGAAATCGTTCTCAGTAAAACCGAAAATTTAGCCTGAACAGGAAAGAAAAAGCCGGATTAAAGCAAAAAATCAGTTAAAATCAATGAAAAGTTGCTCCAGCCTGAGTCACTACTTCAAACTGGAGTCTTTATATATGCCGGATTGTCGATAGTTGTTATTTTTGAATGTCGGAATATTTTGGTTCGGATTATTTGGTTATATTTGATGCTTATATTTGATGGTTATATTTGATGGTTAATTGCTCTTAATCCAGAATAATCCAGGAATCGGTCATTTTGTTCCCTATATCCGGGTCGAGTTGCATTGCTTTTGTATACTGGATTTTAGCTTCGTCAAAACGACTCATTTTTCTCATGAGCAGTCCGTAGTTGTAGTGAAGTGGAGGATAATATGGATTGAGAACAAGGGCTTTCTTGTATTCGTCCTCTGCTTCAGGTAAGCGCCCGAGTTCCGAAAGAAGGTTTCCGTAGCTGTAATGTCCCTCAACGCTTTCCGGGTCAAGACTTAGAGCTTTTTTATATTCCATTTCAGCTTCGTACCTTCTTCCGAAGCGGGCAAGAAGGTTTGCATAATTGGAATGGACTTTTGCATCATTCTGGTCAAGGGAAAGGGCTTCCATGTATTGTTCTTCAGCTTCCGAGACCCTGCCTTCCCTCGCAAGGAGGTTCCCATAGTTGAAAAGAGTTCTTCTGTGCCTGGGGTTAAGTGAAAGAGCTTTCCTGTACTCAACTTCGGCTTCAGAAGAGCGGCCAAGGAATGAGAGCAAGACACCGAAATTGTGGTGGAGGCTTGGGTCTTCAGGGTCAAGGTTCATGGCAAGCCTGTACTCTTTTTCGGCCTCTCTTAGTCTTCCAAGCTCAAAAAGCAGGTTTGCATACCCACCTCTGGCAGGGACATAGTTCGGGTTACCGGCAAGTGCTCTCGAGTAACATTCCTCTGCTTCATCTACATGCCCGTATTCGGCCAGAAGGTAAGCGTACCCGGTATTTGCCTTTACATTTTCGGGCGAGGTTTCAAGTACGGTTTTATACTCATTTTCGGCTTCCTGAACTCTTCCGAGCTCTAAAAGAAGCTCAGAGTAAGCACATCTTACATCTGCATTTTCAGGGTTTTCATTCAGGACTTCAAGATAGCTTGCTTCGGCTTCAGGGGAAAAACCCAGTACATGTGCTGCAATACCCAGCGCATAGCAGGAATCTTCGCGGAGCTTTCCGGAAGCCTGCATTAAGCAGACCTTTGCAAAAACGTATTCTTCCAGATGCATTTTTTGCTGCTTGCATGCGTTAGAGAGTTCAAGTAGAAGTTTTGGGGGATAAGATTTTTCTTTTGAGCTTTTCAGAGCAAAATCAGCTGCACAGGATAGGTTTTTCTGGTCAGATCCGATTATTCCAATAACATCGTACACAAAATCGTCAATAGCATCAAAGTCCATGTATCCGGCACCTCAGAAAAGTGAGTGTTCTGGTAGGGGGGTTGTCAGTGTAACATCCGGAGTATAGTTTACGCTTAATTGAATATATTAGTGAGTGAATATTGCGTAAGATTATTAGACATACCATTAGTGTTTGAATAGTGTATAAGAGGCCGAGTATAATATTATAATTATCATATAACATTCTATCCCTTTATTACGCAAAATAAAACAGCTGATTGCATTGAACGACAGCGGTTTTCTAAAAAAATATATTTTGCAGGATAAAAAACAAGAGAGGTAGGGCAGAATACGTGATTAAAATATATCATTGACTATAAAAACATAAAAAATGTTACTATTAACTGGTATGGAAAAACGAAAACTAAATAAATAAAAATACGAATAGAAAAGAAAAGCATATCTAATGATAGTATTAGCCAGAGGGGAAAGGAATTAAATAATTTCTACTAAGGCATAAATTCAACATTTAAAAATAACTGGTTTGTATCAAATTAGAGGTAAACAGCAGGTAAACCATAAGTAAACCATAGGTTTATACTGTTTTTAGCTATTTTGATCGTTTTTATAATTTCATCAATTTTATCGCTTTTTTGGAAGTGCCTGAGAAATCTGTTGATGTTATTCCGGGAAACCTGAATGACAGTTCCGTTACATTCTTTTTAACTCCCTTTTGGTATTTATAAAGCCCATTTATTAGATTTAACTCCCTATAGGTATACAGATGTATCTTTTATCCAGCGCATAATCTCACCTGCCGCTTTAGCCTGCCTGAACCCGCCTGAGTCTGCCTGAGCCCTCCTGAGTCTACCTGAGCCCTCCTGAGTCTGCCTGCATATAATAAGGTAAAAACGAAAGCATTAGCTGAACAGAAACTTTGATCCAAAAATATCAACCGTGTTTTTTCAGAATTTTCATAATGATAAAAAACCCTGCAAGGTTTATTGCTCCTATCAGGAAATATCCTATCAGGTGCTTTGAGTTCCTGCCAAAAATCGAATCTCCTTCTCCGAAAACACCTGCAGAGCTGGTTTCTTCTTTTGCTCCCTCCGGGGAGGATTCGCTTTCCTTTGTTTTGGCTCCTTTACTCCCGAATTCGACCACCGAATCAGTTTTAAGAAAAACCTCTTTCTCCTTTTCTTCAAGGCTATTTCCGGAATTCAGAACAGCCCCGACAGCATAGGAGTTCTCCGGCTCAAGGCCGAGGAAAAGGAACTGGTCATCGTTTCCTGGAGATGAGATTACTTTTCCATCTTTCATGAGTTCTACGGATCCTTTTTCCGGAAGTTTGACTTTCAGGTTCACGTGCCCTGTAAGCAGGATCTGCTCTCCTTGCATAAACCTGGGCCTGTCCGGGACATCAAGGATTCCAAGAAGGGTGGGAGCAAAGTCCTCCTGCCCGAATTCTCCCCTGATAACCCCGCTCTCGACATCCTGCGCATATACGATGAGTGGGACCATCTGCGCTTCATCCGATACCGAGTATTTTTCGGACTGGTGCCCTCCTTTAGAACCATCTGCCGAAAAAGCCATCCCATGGTCTGAGGTCAGGACAAAAGCAAGGTTGTTTTTTTCACATAGTTTATAGAGGGATAAAAGCTCCGAATCAAGGTTTTCTATGCAGTCTATATATCCATAGTTGCCCCTGTAGTGCCCGCTCATATCAATTGCCCCTACATTGACAGTCAGCAGGTATTTTTGCCCGGGACAGTTTTTTTCCATGTACTCTACAACAGCACAGGCGGCTTCAATACCCCACCTGTTATATCCGTTATACTTTTCCCCAGTCTCTTTTGAGGTGACATATCCCGGAGCCAGGTCAGCCTCCGCTTCCATTAGCTGCAAAAGCCCGGATGGCACAGGATTATCCTGAGAATGTTCATACTGCGCAAGCACGATCTCCATCTTCTTTATAGAGTTGTTTTCATCCCTCAGGACAGCATCCTGTTCGGCGCAGATTGACCAGGAATCCCCTTTTTCCATAACAGCAATACAAAAGTACCCCTCGCTGTGTAAAACATCAAAAATATTTGCATCTTTGAAACTGACAAATTCACTGTCTGCACCCGGGTTTCCGGTAACAAGGACCGAGTGCCCTCCTTCGGTAAATGTCTGAGGAGCACGAAACTCGAGAATCCGGGCACTGGTTTTGCCTATTTCCGGAATATTCTCAAGCCTGGCGTTTTCAAGGGGTGTACCGTCAAGTGCATGCGGTGTAAGCTCCGGATAGATAAAAGGAGCGCTTAAGCCGTCAACGATCAACACGACTGCACCGTCGGGTGTATTGACAGGGTTTATCTCAACCTCGGTAAGTGCAGATGCAGGAACTGGAAAAGCTGCAGAAAGGATCAACAGTGTTGTAAGTAAAACCAGAATTGGAAATAATTTGAAGTTTCGGATCCCTGGAATCATCGTAAATTATTTTAGATTCATCAGCTATAAAGAATTTCCCTTTTCAAAAAAATCTGCTGGCAAAGTTCACTGCCTTATCCATTTTGTGAGATGCAGAGGACATAAATACGAGGCTGTAGTGAAATCTCCATACCTAAATTTTTTTCAGATCCAGGTTTAAGGTTACCTTTTTAAAGGTTTATTTTTTTAAAGGTTTATTGTACCAGAAGGAGTAAAGGTATAACACTTGCCACGCATACCAGTAACATTCTGAAAAACCCTATCATATAATCCAAAAAACAGGGAGATTCCCCATGAAGATGAACCCACGCTGTACATACTGCCTGCTTTCTAGAGTACATTTTCAATCAAAGCTTTCAACGGATGATGAAGATCTGATCTGCAAGACGATTCATGAATGCCTTGACGTCATGAATAAACACTATGACCCTGAGGCGGTATCAGCATCCGTAGCTACTAAAATTCATCGAAAGTGCTACGAAATCCTCGAAGACAATGATCCATATGAAGTCACAAAAAAGCTCATCAACCGGGCTGCATTAAAAGTCCTGCCCGCAGCAAAAGAAAAAATTTACGAAAACTCTCCTGATGACAGAGAACTTTTCAGGCGGGCAGTGCTTGCGTCGGTTATCGCGAATTATTTTGATTTCGGGATTATGGGCTTTGATGCAAGCGAAGATAAATTTGAAGCTGCTTTTCTAAAACTTTTCGAACATGGACTTGACGTTGATGATACCCCAAAGATGATGGGGCTCCTTAAGGATGTTGTCTACATTGCTGACAACTGCGGAGAGATCCTTTTTGATCTTATTGTTTTCGACGTGATTAAAAAACTCGGCGGAAATATCACACTGGTGGTCCGAGGAGGTCCCATTCTCACAGATGTTACATTAGAAGAGGTAAAAGAGTTTGAAATCGACAAAAAGGTTGACAGGATAATGACCACAGGTTCAAACGCTGTAGGTATCCTGATCGAAGAAGCCCCTGCCGAACTTCTCGACGTAATGAAAGATGCAACCCTTATCATCAGCAAGGGCATGGCAAACTACGAGACTCTCTCCGAACATAATTTCGGGCCGATTGCCTATATGCTCCTTACAAAATGCGAGTGTGTGGCTGAAGACCTCGGGCTTGAACAGGGCCTGTCGGTTGCAAAACTGATGAACTTCCCCTGAAGTTCGCGCCCGCCGGATCTTTTGTCCTGATATTTCGTGGTATATTTGGCATGAAAGTACTGATTTGAAAAGTACTTTCATTTCTTTGTGTTATTTGAAGAATTTCATGTTTTTTTCAGATTTTCCGGCTGCCGGATTTTTTCGGCAACTTTTTATTGAGCAGGGCTACAAATTAAATATAGTTAATGAAAAATACTTTAAGGTCAGTGCGGAATTTTATAATGTCAGTGCGGAATTTTATAAGATTTGACAGTTTCAAAATACAGACCAGCCAGATATTTATTGATTTATAATTATATGTTATTTAAACGGTATAAGTAGAACAATATAAGGAGAGATCTAAGATGTGTGAACTTAATGTAATTATGCTTCGTGGAGAAAACCGAGAGAAGGTCATGGAATCTGTAGCAAAGATTCTGGTTGAAGGAAAATCAATTCAGCTTACTGGAATCCTCGGAGATAAAATGACGGTTGAAGGCTCGATAAAGGAAATCAATTTCTCACGCGGGGAAGCCCTTATTCTGTCAAATTGATTTTTTTACTTTTTTTACATTACTTCTTCCTTAGTTTTACCTGCTTATTGACCTTTTTTCTTTAGCAGGAATTAGATCATCTGTTTTAGTGGGAAGACAGTTCTGATAAGGAGTCTTGCTAATTTACTGAAGAACCGGTGAATATCTAACCTTTCGGAAAACCATCTGGAAGCTCCGAAAGCACTGAATCTCTCTATCAGTTTCTTTAATTTGCAATAACTACCCGGGAAAAGCATTTATCTATTCTTCTCTATAACCTCAATGTTACCTGATATATAACAATCAACAATCAGGCGTAAATTTAAAGCACTCAAAATATTTATCATTTAAATCAGTATCTTAGTTCGAAGATCGGGCAGTTTTTAGCATCTCTTAATTTCAGACGTACATTATAAATCCATGAAACACTTTAAATTTATGCATATATTTAGATTAGTGTAATTCACTGCCCGGAAATCACAAACGTATAAAAAATAATTTTCAGCTGTTCAGGCTATTAGACTGTAATTCACTTTAATTTAGTCTAATTTACTTAGACTAATTTACTTAGACTAATTTAATATAATTTAGACTAATCCTGAATTGGATAGTTCAGGATAAACAGGACAGGATAATAAATGGCTAAAGCAAAGATTGCAGTAAACGGTTACGGAACTATAGGGAAAAGGGTTGCAGACGCCGTACAGGCTCAGGATGACATGGAAATCATAGGCGTTTCCAAGACAAAGCCAAACTATGAGGCTGCAGTAGCCCACCAGCTAGGGTATGATATCTATGCCCCTGCCGCCAATCTGGGAGCTTTTGAAAAGGCAGGAATACCTGCCGCCGGGAGCATTGAGGAAATGGTGGAAAAAGCCGACCTGGTTGTGGACTGCACTCCTGGAGGAGTGGGGGAAGCTAATAAAGCCCTGTACGAAAAATCCGGGGTAAAGGCCATCTGGCAGGGTGGTGAGGAGCACGAACTTACGGGTTTTTCCTTTAACGCCGTCTCAAACTACGAAGGGGCCCTGGGCCTTGACTTCGTGAGGGTTGTTTCCTGCAACACCACAGGGCTCTGCAGGGTCATCTATCCCATAGACAAAGCTTTTGGGGTAAATAAGGTCAGGGTAACCCTTGCCCGGAGATCAGCCGATCCCAACGATATAAAGAAGGGACCGATCAATGCAATCGTGCCGGACCCGATCAAGCTGCCTTCCCACCACGGTCCCGATGTGAAGACTGTTATTCCCCATATAAATATCACCTCAGCCGCAATGAAAATCCCGACGACCTTAATGCACCTGCACACAGTGAACATGGAGCTTAAGAACGAGTGCACTGCCGAAGACGTCAGGAAAGTGCTTGGTTCCCAGTCCAGAGTCCGTTTCGTAGGGCAGGGCATATCTTCCACGGCTGAAATCATGGAAGTTGCCAGGGATATTAAGCGTCCCAGAAACGATATGTGGGAAAACTGCGTCTGGACTGATTCCGTCACCATGCACGAAGGGGAACTCTACTTCTTCCAGGCTATCCATCAGGAATCCATTGTGGTCCCTGAAAACGTGGATGCTATCCGCGCAATGATGGAGCTTGAGAGCGACGGCGCAAAATCAATCCTGAAAACAAACAAAGCCCTTGGGCTCTGAGCCTTCCCGAAGCTCTTGATTTCCGGGACTCAGGGTATCTGATACACTTTCGGACGAACTTTCTATTGAAATTTCTGACGAATTTCCTGAGTCCTGATTTACGAAACCTCAGTTCCAGGTACCCGAAAACCTGGTATGTGGAACCTGGAACCCTGAAATAAGAAGGATCCGACCCTTAATGACTTCAGATTCAAACTTTTTAAAATTGTGCAGGGAGGCTTTCAAGGCTGCATACGATGCAACCTGTGACCTTGTGGGCACTGATTCGGCAAGCAGCTTCGTATGTATGGGAGCTGACGGGACGCCGACTACCGGTATAGATCTTGCAGCAGAGGATGCCATTATCGAGGTGTTTAAGGCGGACGGCAGGTCCATGAGGATACTCAGTGAAGAATTTGGTGAACTTGTTATCGGGAAGTCTCCTGAGTTTTCTGTTGTGCTTGACCCCCTCGACGGGACATATAATGCTTCTGCAGGAATTCCTTTCTACAGCGTTTCAATAGCTTTTGCCTCTCACGACCTCTTAGACCTCAGGTTCGGGTATGTGAGCAACCTTGCCCTCAAGGAAGAGTATTATGCAGAAGCCGGAAAGGGCGCATATCTGAATGGGAATAAAATCAAACCCTCCGCGAATTCGGACCTGAATAAACTCTGTGTCAGTGTATACGGCTACAGGCAAAACGTGGAAAGGACCCAAAAGATATACAGTAATGTCCGCCGCGTGAGGCTGTTTGGGAGCGTGGCGCTTGAACTGTGTTATGTAGCCTCAGGCAGGCTTGATGCCTTTGTGGATGTCCGAAAGGCTCTGCGTGTAACAGATGTGGCAGCAGGCCAGCTTATCCTTGAAGAAGCCGGTGGGCTTGTTACGGACGGATACGGAAAGACTTTAAGACTTCCTGATAATGTTACTGCCAGAGTGGAGATGGTCGCGTCCAACGGACACGTACATAAAAAACTTTTAAGCTTACTCGCAGAGGGATAATTTGGCAATTAAAAAAATAGGGCTCGCATCGCGCTGTGATAGTCCTGAAGTACTTGAGATGGTAAGGAATATTATCTCGAACTTCCAGTCGAAGGTGCAGATCTATGTTTCCACTGCCACAGCCGATGTCCTGAGAATTGAGGGGACTCCTGTCGAAAGAATGAGGGACGAGGGAGTCGAACTTATCATAACTGTGGGAGGCGATGGGACAGTCCTGCGGAACATTGCCAAAATGAAAGACCCTCTTCCCATAATGGGAATTAATATGGGCACTCTCGGTTTCCTTGTAGATGTGGAGCCTGAAGATGCAATTGAGGCCATAGAGGAAGTTCTCTATGGTTTTTCGTATCTCGAAAGGATGCGGGTAGACGTTTTCCTTAATGGGGAGATGCTTGAAACAGCCACTAACGAGGTCGCTGTAATGTCTGCAAAACCCGCAAAGATTATTCAGTTTGAAGTCCACATTAATGACTGCCGGCTTGATGATATTCGCGCGGATGGTGTGGTTTTTGCAACCCCCACAGGCTCAACAGCCTATGCAATGAGCGCCGGAGGCCCTATCGTAAACCCGAGGGTAAATGCAATCGTGGTAGTCCCTGTTGCTCCTTTCAAGCTATCGTCAAGACCCTGGGTTATCCCTTCGGACAGCGAGATTACAGTAAAATTGTCAGACCCTAAAAAAGAGGCTGTAATTGCAATTGACGGGCAGAAGTCTTACAGGATCAGGGCTGATGATGTTGTCAAACTGAAGAAATCAAAATTCCCTGCGCGTTTTGTAAGGATTTCAGATACCTGCTTTTACGAGAGGGTTCAGCGGAAACTTTCCTGAAAAGCCTTCTTTCAGGTTTGACTTCTCATTAACTTTAATTTGTCTTATGGCCACAATTTTTTTAGAACCTTTTTCCTTAAAATCCGGGTTTTACACCTGATATTCCCTGAAATTTATTCCCTGACACTTTCAGCTCTCAGGTTAAAGAACTGAAAGCGTCTTTTTTACCCCGAATATGGGAACGTTGGTCTCGGAAACTCTTTTCCTCCAAGGAAAACATTTATACATGTGTAGGTAAAGCTAATGCTTAATTCTACTAAATATTAGATTTTTTGACTTTTAATGGCGTTTTAGCCTCGTACTTTCTTATCCAGGCCTTTGAATTATTTTTCAGGGCAGTTGATACAAATATCATTAAAAATAATCATAAATTCCTCAAAATGATAAAAATCACGGGAAACAATAACCATGTCAGAGAGCGAGCAGTACTCCAGAAATACACTTATGGACTTCGTCAAATATCGCCCCCTTGATATCGAAATCTGCGACGTGACTCTGCGCGATGGGGAACAGACCCCTGGCGTTGTGTTCACGAAAGAACAGAAGCTGGCAATGGCGAATGAGCTTGATTCCATGGGTATTGAGGTTATAGAAGCCGGATTTCCGGTAGTTTCCGCATACGAAAAGGAAATCGTAAAGGAAATTGCAAGCCAGGGCTTTAATTCAAGGATCTGCTGTCTCTCAAGAGCAGTAAAAGGGGATGTTGACGCTGCCCTTGAATGTGACGTCGATATTGTAAGCATTTTCATTGCAATGTCCGACATGCACCTCAAATACAAATACCACAGGAGTTTTGAGGAAATGCTCGGCTGTGCCAAGGAAGCCATTGAATATGCAACTGACCACGGTTTAAAAGTGCGTTTTGCAGCCGAAGATGCAAGCCGTACTCCGGTTGACCGTCTCAAGCAGGCTTTCAAGGAAGTTGAAAGCGAGTACAAAGTGCAGTATGTAAGCCTCGCAGATACTATTGGCATCCTGAACCCGATCACAACCCACTACCTTGTGAGTGAGATCTTTAAGTCCGTAAACACTTCAATCTGCATCCACTGCCACGATGATCTCGGAATGGCTACCGCTAACACCCTTGTAGCCGCCGAAGCCGGAGCAAAGCAGCTCCATACAACAGTCAATGCAATAGGAGAACGGGCAGGAAACGCCTCCCTTGAAGAAGTGATGGTAGCTCTCAGAGTACAGTACGGGATCGACCGCTATGATACAACAAAGCTGACTGCACTTTCCAGAATGGTCTCGGAATACTCAGGCATTACACCCTCGGTAAACAAAGCCGTTGTCGGACATAATGCCTTTACCCACGAATCCGGAATCCACGTCGCTGCAATCCTTGAAGAGCCGAGGACCTACGAACTCTTCCTCCCTGAGATGGTTGGCGGAAAGCGTAACCTTGTTGTCGGAAAGCACACGGGCACAAAAGCCTTGAAAGGAATCCTCAATAGCATCGGTTTCTGCCTCGAACGGGATGAACTCTGTGCCCTGATCGAAAAAGTCAAGGTCTGCACCGAAGAAAAGCGTAAAAGCATCTCGCGGGAGCAGCTTGAAAAGCTAATTGGTCAGGTCAGGCAGGAACAGAAAACAAGTAAACCTGAAGGGGAAGAGAAGATTTCGATCTGAAGTGTATTACTCTATATGAAGTGTATTACAGATCTTTCTAACCCGTACAACCTTTTCGCTGTACTGTGTCGTTTTTGTCACGCTCGATGCAGGACAGCAGACTTAAAAACAATATGAAGAAGAGAAAAGGCAAGTAGTAATCTAAATTTGCTTTTTACTGTATTTTCAAACTTCTTCTTTCTTACTTCTACTCTTTTCTACTTTTTTTGCAGGGCCGCCAGACAAGCTGGCGGAGGAGCTTATTTTTACCTGGATTTAAATACAGGTTCGGGGTTAAGAAAAAGTATCATTTCAGATCGTGATCTGTTTATAAGTGTTATCCAGGATCCCTACCTGCGGTTGGCTTAATATTGTTTTTGTCTTAACCTGACAGGCCGGCTCCAGCCCACTGCGGCGCGAAGAGAAACTGAAAAATTCTGTCTCGGGCTCTGGAGTATATTTATCAATATATACACAAATTAATCAGAGAGTACTAAAAAAAGGAAGCTGACATCTGATATTAGAATTAGGGATAATTGGATTAAAGAAATGGGTTGGTCAGATATCAAAGTTAACTTTTAATACCTCACACTGTGGCATATTTTTAATTTGCACGCCCTCCAGTGTTCCCGTTACCTCCAGGCTATCAAATTCATTTGAACCGCAGAGCACGTCCTGATTCGGGTGCGTGCCAGGTGTGATATTGCAGTTCAGCACGGTCTTTTTACCAGCCGAAACTACGATTGGAAGCCTTGGTGATGCAGGATGTTTCTTTGGAAGAACTATTAATGGGGACCTGATTTCCCGAATCATGAAGAGAACGCATTTAAGACCTTTTTCAGTTTTCTCATCCACCGAAAACGCAGAAGCAACAATCAGGTCATGAGGTTCCAGTCCGAGTACAATTTCTTCGTTTTCAGTTTCCAGAAAGTACTGCCCATGCGGACCTGCTTTCACAATAGCCACTATTCCTGCCGTGCCGCGCAGGAGAAGCATTTCACTTTCCTTCAGTGAAATGTCTTTAGAAGAAGTCGGTTTTTCCATGTTAAAAATAAGTATCTAAAAAATCCAGTTGATTATCAGGACTCTGCTACATTTGCAGACTGGCAGGAAGGACACTTCACATTCTTGCCAATACCTTTGAATTTATTCCCACAGTCCTTGCATGCATACTGTTTAAACGGCAATTTCCCTTCCATATCGATATCAAACGAATCTCCAACACTACACATAATTATTACCTCATGGTTTTATCAAGGGGCTTACTATAATGATATAACCCACATATTATTACTCATACTTATACAATTAATATCTTTCTATGTCTATCTCCGGGCAATTTCTGACCGCAGTAAACGAATCCATGCAAGTCAGTCCTTACTATGCTCTCCAGAAATTTTTCAGGTAATATCGATCTTTTTGACTTTGAAAAATATAAAAATTAAGAAATGTAGGTGGAGCTCCACTCCGGCTTTTCCGGCGGGTTTTCCTCCAGCATTTCTCTCCATTTTTCATCGGTCAGGCGGTCGGACATTGGCTGCTTGAACTCGTAATAGCTCATAACAGGCCCTGCAGCCAGGAAAACCCTTCCGTCAGGAACCTTGTAAGCCACAATCACCATATCCACGTATCCTGTCCCTTCCTCAAGCACAAGTTCGTCATTCGGTTCGGTGTGGACGTCTGCAACGAGGGTAGTTTTCCTGGCTTCTTCGTCGACACTCACGCTCGCTCTGATTATTTCTCCAAACTTGAAGATGTAAAGTTTATCTTCTTCTGTCAGTTCCTCATTTTCAAGTTCCTTTTCGGAAATCTCGATAAGCTTTTCCAGGACTCTCTCGAGGCTTTCAAAGTTTCTTCCAGTATCTTCATCAAGCGCATCCAGTTCTTCAAGCCCGTCTGCAGTCATCCGGGTAAGGGCCAGCAGCCTGTTATAATGTTCGGGCACAGGTTCCACGTACCCCACGGTTTTGTCCCCAAACACAGGAAGCGAATCCTCTATTCCATAGCTTTGCTTAGCGTAGAGAATCGTATCGTGCCTGAGTTCGGTCCAGGAAGCCAGAGAGGTGCTCAATTCTTTGTCCTGCCAGGCATCGGTTTGCATAAAGGTGGGATAGCCTTCACCATAATCATTCATGAGGGGCTGGAGAGTATAAAGCCAGGACCAGTAGAGATTCCTGTTCCAGTCGGCTGCACTGAAGTTCGAGAATTCCGAGTCCAGTTCCCCGTACCGAAGACTGTAATTTTTATAGTTGGAATCGTTCAGTTCGTCAAGCCAGTAAACCGCCCTCTCCGATCCCAGGAGAGCCATTGCATCAAGCCCACGCGGGAAACCCCTGTTGTTTCCGTATTCGGAATATCTATAGGTAAATGGCACCTGTCCCTGATCTCCTGTGTAATCTTTAGTATAGGGGCCGGTGAGCCTGAAGAAAATATAAGAGTCCGGGATAAAACGCTGGCCCATAAACCTGAAGCCTTTCGTATCCTCAAGGAGTTCATCGGCCTGCTCGGCCGTTAGAATGGGTTCATGAGTTCCGCTTCCTGTGCCTCCGTAGATCTCCGGGCTCCGGTACCCGGCAAGCTCCACTTTCAGCTCTCCTATCGTTGTTGCGTTAAAATTCCTTGACCCGCTTCCGAATACTGTTTCCATTGCTTCCATATATTCATAAGGTCCGAGGTCGTCAGAAACGCCTACGTAAAAAGCAGTAATCGCGTAGATCCTATCCCATTTCTGAAGGAGATCCGGATTGTCTTCGAGTCGGGAGGTGATCAGGCTTGCCTGGATGGTCTGGATGCGTGATTCTTTTTCCGGGTCTTCGGCCTGGATCAATTTACCTTTGAGGAGCATGCTCATCCTGCCGTGCCACATAAAGGCCCTGAAGTAGTTTTGCAGCTTCTCAGAGCGGGTGTAGTGACCTCTCGGCGCGTACTGAGAATAGTCCTCCCTATAACTGAAAATTGGAGAGATTTCAAAGCCTTCGTGGGATTCTATCAGGGCAAGTTCGGCTTTGACTTCATCTTTTACAAACACAGGAACCTCAAACTGATATTTTTCCTTTGCTGCCGGGTCAAAGTATATTCCAGCTTCCGGGCCGTAAGGGTCCTTAATCTCTTTTATCTGCTCTTCTTCTGGCTGGAGCAAGCTCAATGCAACTGCAAAGTAGGCTGCGTTTCTTCTTGCGGCTTCCTTTTCTTCTCCTGAAACTCTATTATAATCCTCTACAGATGCATTAAGCAGGGCTTTATCGAGTTCCCACAAAAGGTCATATAATTCATTTTGCTCGACCTGGCTCATGCTGTCGTCAAACTGGACGTGATAGAGGTGGAGAAGGGTATCTGAAGTTATGAAAATTAGCTGTCCTTC
Organism: Methanosarcina sp. 2.H.T.1A.6; assembly: GCF_000979455.1. GTDB lineage: Archaea > Halobacteriota > Methanosarcinia > Methanosarcinales > Methanosarcinaceae > Methanosarcina. The sequence continues at coordinate 62,186 of NZ_JJOY01000038.1, read as the reverse complement.
CCTTCCAAGCCTGTCATAAATAACAGTGATATCTTCTTCTTTCGGATTGTAAGGGTTAGAAATTACCACAAATCCGTTTTCTTTCAGCTTCTCCAGGGCTGCTTCATCTGTCAAAAACTTCTGAGAAAACTCTCCGTAATTCGTAACATCCGATTCCTGCAGGGGCAGTTCGTATTGGGGAGCTTTTAACTCTATATCAAGAGCTTCAAGCCTGTAGTTTCCTGCAAGAGATGAATTTCCTGCCTCAAGACCGGAAAGATTTACTGCTTCGGTTTTCAGATTACCTGTCGAAGAGCTTCTATTATTACCGATTTCATTACCCATTTCTTCTCCTTGTTCTGTCCCGTTCTCCCCGCTTAACCCGGAACTTTGCTCCAGGCATCCTCCAGTAAAAAGGGAGACTGAAAAAATAAGAAACATCAAAAGGGCTACAACTGTCTGAGTTTGGTTCTTCATTATTTCATCTCGGTCGCTTTGGATCAGTATCGGATTCGAGCTTTGCTCGCTCAGAAAGGTGGGGTTTTACCTTCTAAGTCAGGGTTCAGATTATTCCTGTTTTGCAACCGAAGGTTCGTATAGGGGGCCAAACTTTTTAAAAAATTAACTTTTCCATATGTTATTCTCATTACAATATTTCAATCTATTCAAAATCCGGTTAAGTCATATCCAGCTAAAAAATTTGAGAAATAAAAAACAGGCCATTCCCTGTTACCGGGTTGACTTTTTTGATAAAATGAAAAATTAAAAAATGTATCTGACCCATACAACCCTATTCGCTATATCGAACCGTTCTTGTTCCGCTCGACGCAGGAGAGCGGTCTTTCCCGCGAAAAAAAGAAAAGGACGGAGATAAAAGCAGAAAAGTAAAAACAATTGAGTGCACCTGTAAAAAATAAGTAGAAGTAACCGTGGAAACCTGTAATTATTTTGTTTCTTTTTGCTTCTTTCTACTTTCTGGGTAGGGCCGCCAGACAAGCTGGCGGAGGCGCTGATATTTCCCTGTAAATTGAAAAGCCGGTCCTGGGTAAATGAAAGTATTCTCTCGGTTCTGGGGCTATTTCCTTCAATGTTTGCATCTCTTTATTGAGATGTCGATTTTTGGGTTATATTTTATCTGGCTGACAGGTCGGCCCAGGCCCAACGCGGCGTGGGGGAGACGGATTGAAAGCTTCCAGCTCCGGGTATAGAAGAAATCAAACAGTTAATGAGAGACCACAAAAAGCTGAAAAAAATAAAAAAATTAAAAAATAGTTGAGAGCAAAATTAAGAGGTATATGTGGAAACCCACTCCGGCTTTTCCGGCGGGTTTTCCTCCAGCATTTCTCTCCATATTTCATCGGTCAGGCGATCGGACATGGGTTGCTTGAACTCGTAATAGCTCATAACGGGTCCGGCTCCTACAAGAATCCGCCCGTCGGGAAGTTCATATGCTACTACGAGCATTTCCACGTATCCGACTCCTTCTTCCAGTACAGCTCCCGTGTTGCCGTCGGTATGGACATCAGCCACAACTGTTGTTTTTCTGGCTTTATCGTCTACGTCAGCTATGACCCCTTCAAGCTGGTCCCCAAAATTCTTGATGAAGTCGTAGTCTTCTGCTGTCAGTTCCTCGTTTTCGAGTTCCTTTTCCGAGATTGCCTGGAGCCTGGAAAGTATGTTTTCAAGGTCTGTAAGCCTTGTTCTGGATGTAGGGTCAAGCACGCCTATTTCGTCCAGGCCCTGGTTTGTCATCTTCGTTAAGGCAAGCAGCCTCGCGTAGAAATCAGGGACTGGCTCCACATAGCCTACAACCGGTTTTTCTTCAGGAGGCATGGGCATAGATGTTTCAACTATAGTGTAACTCTGCTTGGCATAGAGGATAGTGTCGTGCCTGAGTTCGGTCCAGGAAGCCAGCGAGGTGCTCAGTTCCTTGTCCTGCCAGGCATCGGTCTGCATGAAGGTCGGGTATCCTTCCCCATAGTCCTTCAGGAGGGGCTGGAGGGAATATAGCCAGGACCAGTAGAGGTTCCTGTTCCACTCGGCTGCGCTGAAGTTCGAAAACTCCGAGTCCAGTTCCCCATACCGGCCACTGTAATTTTCGTAGCTGGAATCGTCCAGTTCGTCGAGCCAGTAAACCGCCCTTTCCGAGCCAAGGAGAGCCATTGCATCAAGCCCGCGCGGGAAACCCCTTATAGGTCTTCCTGCTCCTGAGATTACGAAAGTGAAGGGCTCTTCCCTCTCTCCCTGATATTCTCCTGTATAGGCTCCGACCAGGTTTGAGAACATGTAAGAGTCCGGGATGAAGCGCTGCCCCATGAAACGGAAGCCTGTGGTATTTTCGAGGCATTCGTCAGCCTGCTCCGGGGTGAAGGGCGGCTCCAGGACACAGTTTCCTGTGCCTCCGTAGATCTTCGGGCCCTGATTTTCGGCAAGTACGGTCTTTAGCTCCTCTACCGTTGTTTCGTTAAACTCCCTTTCTCCATTGCCAAAGACAGAGTCCATTGATTCCATATATTCGTAAGGCCCCAGGTCATCGGAAAAGCCCACATAAAAAGCCGTAACCCCGTAGATCCTGTCCCAGTTTTTGAGAAGCTCAGGCTCGTTTTCGAGCTGAGAAGAAATCAGGCTTGCCTGGATGGTCTGGATGCGGGCATCTTTTGCAGGGTCTTCGGATTTAATCAGTCGGTCCTTCAGGAGCATGCTCATCCTGCCGTGCCACATAAAGGCTCTGAAGTAGTTTTGCAGCTTCTCGGAGCGGGTATAGTGGCCCCTCGGCACGTACTGGGAATAGTCTTCTTCGTACAGGAAAATCGGAGAGGGGGCAAAACCTCCGTGAGCTTCTATCAGAGCGAGTTCGGCTTCAACCTCTTCTTTTACAAAAGACGGGACCTCAAACTGATATTTTTCTGCCGAACCTGCCGGGAAAAGAGCCTCATCAACAAAGCCGTAAGGGTCTTCTGCTGCCTGTATCTGCTCAGGCTTCGGCTGGAGCAGGCTCAAAGCAACCGCAAAGTAGGCTGTGTTTCTTCTTGCGGCTTCCTTTTTCTCTCCTGAAGCACTGTTAGAATCACTGTTCAAATCACTGTTATATTCTTCTACCGAGGCGTTTAGCAGGGCAAGGTCGGTTTCCCAGAGAGTATCGTAAAACTCCTTTTCCTCTATCTGGCGCAGGGTCTCATCAAACTGAATGTGATAGAGATGCAGAAGTGAATCCGTAGTAATAAAAACAGGTATTTCCTCTTCTTTGAGGGTAATGTACATTGAAGTTATGTCCTCTTCTGCGGGGTTGTAAGGGTTTTCCATTACCACAAAACCATTACTTTCCAGCATTTTAAGAGCGGATTCGTTCAGAGGGATTCTGCCTGAAAAGTTTCCATAGTTGGAGATTTTATTTCTTTCCAGGGGCAACTCATAAGAAGGCGCTTTTAACTCGACATCGAGGGCTTCCAGATTATAATTTATCGGCAGGGAGGCACCCTGGCCCAGAAGCCCCGAATAAGTTACAGCCTCTGTTTTGAGTACATCTGCGGCGTAGCCGGGCGTGTCCTGCTCTGTCTCCTGTCCGGAGCAGCCAGCAAAAAAAACGAAAAGCAAAATCATCAGGAAGATTGATGCAAATTTGATTCTAAGATCCATTCTCTATACCTCAGGCAAAACCAGTAAAAAATAAGTTTAACGTAAAATTATTAAGTTTTTTGTATGTAAAAAAGATAAAACCCCTCTTTCCCTGTTATTCGTTAGGGCTCAGAGGGTCTATTCTGAAAAGTAGAATCATGAATAGTGCAGCCACAGCTCCTGAGCTCAAGAGAAGCGGATCTCTGGTTATATTAAGAAGTGTGCCCGCAATAAGTAGTAAAACCCCTATTAACAGCAGAATTTGGAATTTTCTGTTCAAATTTTTTATCCCCTTTACATCCCATTTTGATTTTTAAATTGTTTAAATTATTTATTTAAGTCGTTAAAATATACCCTGATTCCCTATAACTAATTGTTTCTCTTTAGTTATTTATTTTTCCGCAAAGCATTTAATTCTTTATTAAACTTCAAACCATTTTGAAGTTATGTTTTGAAGAAAACAGGCTTATGAATCTGAATATGAAAACAAACCTTGTTTATTGAAGTCTCTATGGAAAGCCAGCTCCAAAAAAATAAGGGTGAATATTTTTGGGTTATGTGAGAAAAAAGTTGAGCCATTTTCAGAGAATGAAGTTGACTATTTTCCTGCCAAAAATAGAATAATAACTGATTGGGAATTAACAAAATTTCAAGAAGTGTATGCTGATTACTAACATATAATTTCATTCAGGTTAAAATTATGGTCATCCACCAAAAGTATGGTCATCCACCTTTACATTGTTGATGTTTTTGAGTAAAAACAAACATGAAATTCTTCAAATAACAGGCACAAATAAATGATAGTACTTTTCAAATTACAGTACTTTCATGCCAACATGTAAAAAGTTTAAGTTAAAATTAAAGAGCCTGATGCCTCAATATTTTCTGCACCGGCCTTTTATAAAAATAACTGAAATTCCCGGAAGGGCGAGTTTTTCCAGGATCAGGTCCGAAAGTTCTGAACCGGGAGTCAGCTTTTTTCCTTCCTTTTCCATCTCCTTTACTGTTTCCTGCCAGGTATTACTTTCACCCTCTTTTTCTCTGTCTCCGCCTTCTTTTCCTTCTTCTCCATATTCTCCATCTAAATCAAAAAAAGACACATCAGGCACTATCGATTCTACCACTTTCCTGAGGGCAGGGACTTTTTGCCCTCCTGTCATGGCTGCGACTTCGTTCTGGAGCACAAGCACAAGTACTTCATAACCTTCGCTTGCAGCATTTAAGAGCCCGAGGATGCCGGAATGTGCAAGGGCAAAGTCTCCGATTACTGCTATGCCTTTTTTCTCAAAGCCGCAGGCAACCGAAATTGCCGAGCCCAGTGCAAAGCTGACATCAACTGCAGCAAGAGGTTCTGGGGCGCTCCGGACAGAGCAGCCCATATCTCCGGCGACCTGAATGTCAGGTATGCGGAGGAAATTGTAGAGAGGAAGATAGGGGCAGTCTTCGCAGATTGAAGCCCTGCCTTTCTTTCTGGATTCAATAAGTTTGAAATCCTCAGGTTTTGAGACATTTTCTTCTTCGATATGCTCAAGAGCAAACTCGATATCTTCAGGCATTATTTGCCCGTATGGGAGGTGACCCGTCTTTTTACCGTAGACGTTGCCTGAAATCCGGATCTGCTCTTCTATGAAAGGTTCTGACTCTTCAGCTACCAGTACTCTCCTGTTATTTTTAAGGAAGTTTCCTATTTTCTGCAGAGGAAGGGGATTTACAAGGTTGAGGACAAGATGAGAAACTCCATGATAACAGCCTGATTTTTTCAGCGTATCTTCCACAATTGAAGCCGCAAAACCCGAGGAGATAATTCCAACCCGTTTAATTCCTTTAACCCGTTCGACTCTTTTCTGTTCAGAAGTCTGTGCTTCCGCTTCGATCTCTTCTATTCCTTCTTTAATTTCGTTAAGGTCAGTATTTTCGGCTTCTGCTTCAAGTACCGGATAAACTTTAGAATGGAAATGCTGGTGTTTTTCCACCATCCGGAGTCCCCAGATAGAACGGTCAAAGCCGGGGTGGACAGCTGAAGATGCGGGAAGGCGACGGACTTTTCCTTTACTTTTCTCCAGGCCTGCGGTTACCCTTAGAATTACCGGAGCCCGGATTTCCTCCGAAAGTTCGTAAGCCCGCCTGAGAGTCCTGTATGCAGCATCGGGGTCAGCCGGATCAAATACCGCAACTTCAGCTATCCTGCCATACCAGCGGGAGTCCTGCTCATTCTGAGAACCTTTTACACCCGGGTCGTCTCCTGCAATGATTACCAGACCTGCACCTATAGTGTGCGTAACTGAGGTTATAAGGGGGTCGGAAAGCAGATTCATCCCAACGTGTTTTACAAGCACAAGAGCCCTTTTGCCTGAAACCGACGCTCCGAGTGCTATTTCCAGCGCAACTTTCTCGTTTGTAAGCCATCTGGCTCTATAAGTTGAACTGTGGGCGTTGGTTGATGAGTGATCTGTTTTAGTTGATGAATTATCTGTTTCAGTTGATGAGTTATCTGTTTTCAAAAAAAGTTCCATCAGGGAGGTAACAGGATATCCGGGGACTCCTGTTATAAGTGTAACATCACTGTCAATGGCTGCAAGATAAAGGGCTTCAAACCCGTTACATAGTGTTGCTTCTTCTTTCAAGTTGGCCCCCCCGTCCGGGAATTATAGAAGTTGCGGTAGATTCCGGTACCGTTTAATTCGTTTTTAATTCGTGTTCAATAAGTTTTTAATTCGTTTTTTCCATGCTCATTGGCTTTATCTCGGTTCCAGGGACAATAGATTCTTCGGGTCTTCCGAACCAGGGCAGGGAGGCAAGAGCACCTATTACCCCGTTGCCGTCAAGCAGGACTTCCACATTATTTTCTTCGGCGCAGCGCAGGGTGTCTGCCTTCGAGACCCTTTCGGTCCGGCAGCGGTTGCTGTACGAGTAAAGCCCTTTTGCATAAAAATCAGATAGCACTACAAGCCCTGTTTCTCTGGACGCGCTGTATTTTTCAAGGGCTTTTTTAAAAGAGTCTACGAGCCTTGACTTCGCTTTTTCGTCCACACAGCCAAATTCCAGGACCGTTGACATGCAGTTCTGGGTTTTTTCCGGAACAGGGAAGAGCTGGACAAGGGCATGGGATAGGTAAACGGCTTCCTGGCAGTCCAGTTCCTTTGCGATGTTATGGGTCAGGGTCCAGGTGGCTCCGATGTCCTTTGAATCTGTGTCATCTATGCCTATAAGGACGCGATCCCTGCGGGGAACCACAACTGTCCCCTTAGCACAGCGCTCTCCTCCGGATTCGGAAATCCTGTAGCTCAGAACTCCGTCTGCAAGTGCTCTGCAGCGGGTTGCACCAACCCCTCCGCCTCCCAGTCCTGCATAGGTGATCTCCACTTCGTCTCCCTGCACGATCACTGATTCTATGCCTGCGGCTGCAACCGAGGGTTTGAGTTCGAGGTTTGAGGTTCCGGTTTTCATAAAATAGCGGATCATATTTCCCGTTGAACGGGCTTTCAGGATAAGAGGAGCTTTTGCATAATGGTAAAGGGACCAGGCTGCCCCGCTGTAGCAGTTGGAGTGTTCAATAATTTCCGCATACTCGTTTTTCGCGTCACAGACCGCATAAATGCCCCGGTAAGGCACAGTATAGGGGTCGTCCAGAGTAAGTTCTTCAGTCTGTCTGTTATCCAGTGCACAGGCGTTTATATGTTTTGTAATGCCGAAGACCTCCTTTTTATGGAGATAGAAAGTGGGAGGATGAATCGTTTGATCGAAAAGCCCATTCCCTGTAAATATATGTAGGTATATTAAGGTATTATTTAAAATATCAGGATTTTTAACCTGATTTACATGACATAATATATTTTAAAGTTTAAGAGTTAGAATCGGCTGAAACAATATTAAATTGGCTTATCAATATAAATCCTTCGCAAAACACTCGCCGCAGCTATCTAATGTCGGTGCAACACTATACCTGTTTTCCTGGAAAAACACCCGAAGAATTGCTGCAACAGGCGAGAAATCTATGAAGGCAGAATAGTGTGGGAAACTGAAGGCTTAGATATATATATGCACGATCTCTTTACCTGCACCGAAACTCCGATTACCAATGAATCAATACAGGAATACCCTGCGATCTACGGTAACAGAACATTTTGGGATGATTATCGCAATGGGAACGGCGATATCTACATGTGCACGATTTCAAGAAAGAAACAGGGATCAAAAAAGCCATAAACGAAAGAAAAGTCGCAAGATTTAAGCTGGAGATTAGAGAACGACAGATATACCCCTGTTTCTGTGCGTTATAATCTCCAGTAAACACCCACTAACCCGTTATATCCCGCTAAAGTAGACATACCCCACTATTAAGCTGGAGATTAGAGAACGACAGATATACCCCTATTTCAGTACGTTCTAATCTCCAGTAAACACCCACTAACCCGTTATATCCTGCTAAAGTTCAGGTACACCCACTATTAAGCTGGAGATTAGAGAACGACAGATATACCCCTATTTCGGTACGTTCTAATCTCCAGTAAAACACCCCTAACCCATCATATCCTGCTAAGTTCAGGCAGGAGTTTCTTTTATCATGATATAAGCAACCATTCCAGAGTTCAGCTTGCTTTCCCTTGAAATCTTTTTCTCAATCTCCTCAGCGGATTTACCTTCTATTTTCATTTCCTTAATCTTTTCAATTACTGAGGATGGAATTGCGTAATATTCATTAATGTCTTTCCTGTGCCCCCAGACATCTCCTTCGAGGAGCTGGACCCTCTGCATCTGAAGGAACATCTCTATGGACTTTGAGACTGTATGCATGTAAGATTTAGGTAACTGAATTACCTCAATCTTCGGGCAGGTCTCAACCAGTGCAAAGATGTCCTTGTTCGAAGGCCTGAAGGCAAGATGAACAACGCGCTCATTCGGATTAAGTGTAAAGATTTCTTCTCTGGAACTGACAACTCTTATTCTCATGATTTTCCCCCACTGTAAAGTTCTTTTTTGATTGTACCCTGATATAAAGTACATATACTTATTATAAATAGTTATCTCATTGAGCTAATATTATTTAGATAGTATTCCAGAGATGTGGGTCATATATCAGTTACAAAAATGGCATAAAAAATCAAAAAAAGACTTAAAACGGTTTTTATAAGATAGTTTTGCTATAATTTCTACCCCTCTAATGAGATTATTAATTACAAAGTATAGCTTAATTATTTTAATCACTAATTTATTTCAGATTTAGACTTCAATGAGACTTTCCCGTTCATCCTTACAAAGAAAAATTAACAGAAAAAAATCAAGCCCCCCCCACTCTTTGAAATTAAGTAGGGAGATTTTAACACTCCCGTATTAAGAAAAATAAGTGATTTTTGTGGACTTCTGCAAAAAATAAGTTCTATAGAGAGTTTTGGTACATTGAGGGTTTCGGTACATTGAGGGTTTCGGTACATTGAGGGTTTCGGTATTTTGAGGGTTTCGGTATTTTGAGGGTTTCGGTATTTTAAGAGTCTCGTCAATTTCAAATTTTTTACCTTACAAACCCTTCATCTTTAAGGCTCACGTACCTGCCATCCCCTATAATTATGTGGTCAAGGATGTCGATCCCGAGGAGCTTTCCTCCCTCAACCAGTTTTTCAGTAACCATTATGTCCTCCCTGCTCGGGCTCGGGTCTCCGGAGGGGTGATTATGGACCATGATTACAGAGGCAGAAGATTCAAGAAGAGCCGACTTAAAAACCTCACGAGGATGTACGATGCTGGCATTCAGGCTGCCTATGGATACCACTTCTTCTTTAAGGATCTGGTTTTTTGTATCAAGATACAGTGTTATAAATTTTTCTTTTTTTTGTTCGCGCATTTTTGGATACATCAGGGTATAGACATCCTTTGGAGAACAGATTTTCCTTTTTGGCTCTTCTATAAAGGTTTCAAGCCTTCTGGCAAGTTCGAAAACTGCAGCTATCTGGGTAGCCTTTGCTTTTCCAACCCCCTTGACCTGGGTAAGCCTTGAAACATTTGCAAGGCTAAGCTGCTTGATACTGTATTCAGATAATATCCGGCTGCACAGGCTGACAACATTTTCTTCCCTTGACCCTGTCCTCAGGACTATCCCAAGAAGTTCGGCGTTTGAAAGGGACTCCGGTCCGTTCTTAATAAGCCGCTCCCTGGGACGCTCTTCCTCAGGAATGTCATGAATCCTTATTTTTGTTACTTCCATATTCCATCCCCCTCTTTCATCCTGACCGAACAGGTACTCCTTACTGGCATACCTGCTGTATACAGAGCAACTAATCTGTGCAGAGCACTAAACTGTGCCCTTATGGGTAGTAACTGTTCGGGCTTACAGTAAGTTATATTAGTAACAATTATTATTGGCATTTTTAATATTTGAATCTTTTTGGAAATGGGCCAGTTTGTCCAAAAAAACACATTGATGTTACCAATTGGAAGCTTGTGAATAATCTCTCGACATTCAAATGGTTATTTTTAAACCGAGATGGTGAAAAGGAGCCGACCCTTACTTATACCGGTAAGCCCATAAGGCTCTTTGATGAAGGTCATTTCTGTTGTAGGGTATAAGAAATCGGGTAAGACAACCCTTGTTTCAGCCCTGGTCCGGGAACTTTCCGGGTTTGGGACAGTAGGTACTGTAAAGCACATGGGAGAACAGCGCCTCAACCCCGAGGAAACCGACACCGGCAGACACTTTGATGCTGGGGCTGACACGGTAATAGGGATTACAGGCTCTGAACTTGTCAGCTTTTCCAGAGACTCCGACCTTGAAGATGCCCTTGATATGCTCTGCGACCGGGGGCTTGATTTTGCGGTTGTGGAAGGGTTTAAGGAAAGCAATCTCCCTAAATTCGTACTTGGCGACCTTGAAGGCGTCTCCAACGTCGTTATGAGGCTTCCGGAAAACTCCGATATTCATGAGGAACTTAGAGCCTCCCTGGTCGGAATGGCCCTTGCTCAGCCTGATCGCTACACCCTGGACGCACTTATAAAGAAAGCTAGGAAAAACCCATCAATCCGGAAAGCAGGAGCAATCGGCACCTTTACAGGCATCGTCCGCGAGCTTGCAGGAGAGGAGAAAACAGCCCGGCTCGAGTTTGAGAAATACGAACCCGAAGCCTCAAAGGCCCTGGACAAAATCCGTGACGAAATCAAGAAAAAAGAAGGCATCCTCGAAGTCCTGATCCACCACAAAACCGGCGTCATCGAAGCCGGAGAAGACATAGTCTACATCGTGATCGCATCCGCCCACAGGACCGAACTTTTCCCAGCCCTCAGCGAAGCCATCGAGAGGGTAAAAGCCGAAGCTCCGATCTGGAAAAAAGAGTTCACGGAAAAAGAAGAGTTCTGGGTCCACGACCGGGAACACGCCTGAATGCAAAATGTAACAGGAAGAGAAGAAAGAAAAGAAGAAGAGAAGAAGAGAAGAATAGCCGATTAAAAACGAGAGCTAAAAGCAGCAAAAACCGGGAAGGGAATTGAATGAGCGGAAAAACAGAACTTAAACCGGGGAGAACAAAAGCCAGAAGCGCGATCGTGCTGGCAGGAGGCCGGGGCCGCCGGATGGGTATGGTCGAAAAAGCCCTCCTCGAATTCGAAGGAAAAACGATTCTCGAACGCCTGCTTGAAAACCTCTTCCGGGTTGTGGATGAGGTAATCCTCTCGGTCCGAGACAGTGCTCAGAAAGAAAAACTCATCCCTGTGCTTGAAAAATTCCCTTCCCGTGAAATCCGTTTCTGTTTTGATTCCAAAGAGGATGCCGGTCCCCTGGAAGGCATCCGGGCAGGGCTGCTTGAATCATGGTCAGAGTACTCTTTTGTCTGCGCCGGGGATATGCCCTTTGTAAACTTCAGGGTTGTAGACCTGCTGTTTGAGAAAGCAGAAGGTAATGACGCTGCTCTCCCGAGGTGGGAGGAGAAAATGTTTGAGCCTCTGCATGCAGTTTATTCCAGAAAATTGATTCCTGAAATCGACAAAGCCTTTGAGAGAGGTAAACATTCAGTGCTTGCGCCGGTTTTTGAAATGCATAATGTTGTTTTTGTTGAGGTTTCGGAAATTAGGGAAATTGATCCTGAGTTGAGGACTTTTGCGAATATTAACACAGTTGAAGATCTTGAGAGTATGATTGGATCTGCGGTGGAAAAAGTGAAACTGTAATAAAACTCCGGTAAAACGTTGTTGATCTGTTTTCTAATTACTGAAATAGCCTGATTAGCATCTCAAACCGTTCATTTCCCGCGCTTTGCGCGGCTTTTCCGCTATTTATGATACACAATATAAACAGTATTTAGCTGACAACCCTCTCTATTTTTCAAATTCAATTATTTTTTTATGCAGGGACTTCAAAGAAAAATCTATACTGAAGAAACTCTGCTAGAAAAAAAATCGTAGTGTTGTTTCAGTGAATCCCACATTTTGTGGTGTGGGGTTGGACCTTGGTGGAATTGTTAAATTATATCTTAAACGGAAAAGGCGGCAGTCTTGAAAATACGGTAATTCGGGCTGCTGTCATACAAAAAAGTTAGATTAACCGCGAAGTTGGAATGTTCCGGTTTTTACGTTTTTGCCTACGTATTTTTATGAGAAAGCCGGTCGCCTTCGACGACCGGTGAGAACCCGGGGTTTTTCGAGCCGATTCACTCCGGTGATTCTGGCTTACTGAAGTAAAAAATGGATCTTATTTTTCATGCTGGCATTTTTACTTAATTTCTTTACTGATGGGCATCCTCTATCTCAAACTTTACATTACGCCTTTGAAACCGGCGTATCCGGCACTGAGTTACAGATCTGACCATTCACTGGTTTCCTGATTTCGGCACAAATTCTTCCGACCCCTCTTTTGGTCTGGTCGACCTCCCCAATACATAGCCGGCGATTGCTGCAAGAATTGCTCCGACAGTCTCGCTGCTTAAAACCTCATCTGGCATTAAAGCCAGCACTAATACGATTCCAACTATTAAAATCACAGTAAGGTATTCAAGAGTACGGCCTCTGCAGACCATCTTTTCAGACCAGCAGGTTGGATGAGACAGATAATTTACAGTTACAAACGTGAGTAGGGATAAAACCAGGATTTCTAGCAATATAAATCCCAATTTAATTATTCCTAAGTCACCAGACTCATCTGGGATATAGTATATTGCAAGAGTTCCTCCGATTGATATAACCGACATGACTAAGAAAAAAACAATTAGGCCTTGCTTTTTTAGCGCCATCTCATTTGCGGTCACCGTCTCATTTGCGACCAAGTCATTATTATCAGACGACATGTTTCCCCCACTGAAGTTCATCTGAATTTTAAAATTGTACTCGATTTTTATTTAATTATTTGTATAATAAAAAGTCTCAATGGAAGATTTACTTTTCGAAGCAAGGCTTCTAACCTATTATCAGTATGGTTTGCTTAAGATAATCAAAAGCGTAATTTGGTTTCACCATTTTTATCTGAAAAATCAATCTCTTTGAAAAATAGACCCCTGCCATTCCCTTACTTCTTCAGGTGAAAAGGACGGTCAGACTTCTACTTTATTGACTGCAAATTTTCAAGGAAAAGCCGGTCGCCTCCGACAACAGGTGAGAGCCCGGGGTTTTTCGAGCCGATTCACTCCGGTGGTTCTGGTGAACTGAAGTAAAAATGGATTATTATTTTTCACGCTGGCATTTTTACTCAATTTCTTTACTGGTGGGCATCCTCTATCTCAAACTTTACATTGCGCCTTTCAAGCTCTTTTATAATCTCTTCCATAAACACACCCGGTCCCGGGGCATGGCTGTGGTGGAATTCTGTTCCTTTTCCTGGCTCGCCGCCGACGCTTGTAATACATACGCCGCAGGAGGGGCTTTTGGGGACGCCGATAATCCTGAGCTTTATACCGTTGGCTGCGAGGTCTTCAAGCATGTCGGCAAGGGGGGTGAAGATTTTTCGGCAGAAGCGCCTGTAGGAGGGGTGGTCGAGCTGGTCTTTCGTGATTTCCCGGCGCCTCATTCCAAGGTACATGGATTCGGGGCAGGGGAGCTGGATCACGTTTGCGCCTTTGGGGTCAACCGGGGTGGCGGGTTTTGCTCCTTTGAGTCTTGCAAGGGGGTTAAGCAGGCAGTGGCCAACGACAATAACTTCATCAATAGTGTCGCTTGTTTCGAATTTTTCATGGCCCTGTGAAATTCTGTAATATTCAAGTTTTTTCATATAATCACTTACTGCGTTTGTTTATTTAGTTTTTTCCTGAATAAGAGATTATATATTTATCTTCTGCATATGTATCCGAAAATGGTATCTGTAAGCCTTCATACCAGCCCGATTTTTACAATAAGTAAAAGCGGAATTCCAGGAGGCAGGCAGGAACACTGCCTTTATAAGCGGAAGGTCATTTCACATGCATGAAGATTTTGGAACAACACTTAACAGAGGCTTCAAGACCTGGACCAGGAATTTAAACATTTGTATTCCATTTATCCTTAATTTTTTTGTTAGTTTAATTGTTTATGTCTTTTTCTTTGGTTTAATGGGTTTCCTGCTCTTTGCCTCAAACACAGGAAGCATAGCTGACCCTTCTACTCTCCCTCCCGCAGAACTTTATAATATGCTCTGGGAAGGATTTAGGGACAACATGGCAGTCTCGGTGCTGGCAATTATCGTTTTTTCCCTGCTTGGCATGTTCTTACAGGCATTTTTCACAGCAGGGGCAATCGGGATGGCAAAAAAGGCTTCTGAGACCGGAGATACCGTACTATCCGATATGTTCAGGTCCGGTTCGAAAAACGCTTTCAGGCTTTTCCTCACAAGCCTGCTGGTCACCCTGATGCTTCTTGCGGGCATTGTATTCATAGTGCCTGGAGCCCTTACAATCGGGGACCTGAGCGGTCTGATAATGAATCCGGAAGCAGTTGTGGAAGGTATGGGAGCACTCGCTATAGGAATCCTTGTCTGGGGAATCTATAGCCTGACCATAAATATCGTACTTTCCCTTGCCCCTTACGCCCTCGTGATCGACGAACTTGATCCTCTTGACGCTCTAAAAGCAGGTTACAGGTTTTTCAAGAAGAATAAACTCGATGTTTTCTTAATCTGGATAATTACCGTCGGGCTGGCTTTAGCCAATGGTCTTGTCGGGGAGCTTCTGGGTTCGGAAAGCACTCTGATCTCAGGAATTACATATATCATCCCGCTGCTCGTACTGCAGCCGCTTACTGCTGTCCTGTGGACGCGCCTTTACCTGGCCGGGGAGGAAAGGGAGCTTTATAACCATTATGACCTGCTTTCCGATCCGGATGGGTTCTAAAAGGCTCCTGAAATCCACACTTTTTTCGATTTTTTTTCTTTTCTATTTTTTCTGCTTTTTTTCTGCTTTTTTTCGATTTTTTTTCTTTTCTATTTATTCTGCTTTCTATATTTTCTGCTTTTATTCAGGTCCTGCCGAGCAGTTTACACGCTTGGCAGATATCTTCGGTGCAGGTATCCCCGCAGATCCTGCACTTGTCGATTTTTGCAGGAGGGAGCTCCTTTGCAAGGGCTCCTACGAGCTTGTCAAAGCCGCGGAGAAGGGAATACTTGGTGCCGGGATGGTTTTTCTCAAAGCTGTTTAACAGTTCTCTGATTTCCCCTCGAAGGGCTTCTCCCGCATACGGGCACTCGCTGAAGTCCACAGGCAGGGAGTTTATCAGGGCATAGAGTGCCACTTCCTTTTCAGGAATATTCCGCAGGGGTTTTGCCCTCATTACGAGCCCTTCGATTGCTGCAGAAGGAGAAAGCCTGACCATTCGTTCCATATCTCCCCTGAAGTGGTTGAGGAGAATGGTCTGGGCTTCATCGTCCAGGTTGTGCCCTGTTACCAGTTTCGTTGCCCCTATTTCAAGCGCTGCCCTGTTAAGGACGCTTTTCCTGAGAACTCCGCAGTAGCTGCATGTACCTTTTTCCCGGTTCATTACAGCCAGTTCGTCCATTGTAACCCCATGTTCGTCTTTAAAAGACTTTATGATGTGCCGGACTCCGAGCGTTTCTGTAAGCTGTTTTGCAAGTTCAAGGGAGTGGGGACGATATCCGTGTATGCCCTCGTCGACTGAAACTGCCACGATCTGAATATCAGGCCTATCCCCCAGAATTTTATGCATTATATAGAGAGCAACTGAGCTGTCCTTTCCCCCACTCAGAGCAACGGCTATTACATCATTTTTCTTGATGTTGTACTCTTTCCGGATTGTCAGCTTTATTTTCCTTTCAACGTCCTCTATAAAATGTCTTTTGCAGAGATGCATACCGGAGTATTTTTGAAAAATAACAGCTTCATGGTTACATTTTTTACATTTAATTGTCATTTGAAATCCTTTTGAAATCCTTTTTTCTACTTATGAATAATCTGGAAAAAACGGGAGATACGTATGTACAGGGCACATTTATAAATAGCCGTACGTATTTAGAGACATTTAGAGATATTAAGGGACATTTAGAGAGATTAAAGAGTATTTAGGGAGATTAAAGGGTATTTAGGGAGATTAAAGAGTATTTAGAGAGGTTTGGGGAGATTAAAGAGTATTTAGAGAGATTTAGGAGCATTTTAAATAATTATTCATTGATATGAAGAATTTTAATTGTGACAGGCTGCTTTAGGAAAGGGACACCTCGTATATATGGTTTTTTACGTGCCTTTTGGAGAAGCCGAAGTATTTTTTATATCTGCCTCAGAAGGCTTCCTCAACTTAATTCCTAAACTATGTTTCCAAAAGGTATATCCTTTTCAGCAATCAAACCTTACTTATTACTCAGTATTCAAATAATTACAGGGGAAATAGGAAAGGGGGCTTCTTTATAATAAGAATCATTCCGGCAGAAACCAGGCATCTTGAGGATTCCGGATGGCTGAAGAGTTACATGCTTTTTTCTTTTTCAAATTATTATGATCCGGATAATGTCCGGTTCGGAAGCCTGTGCGTTTTTAATGACGATACTGTGCAGCAGGGCAGAGGTTTTTCAACTCACCCGCACTCCGAGATGGAAATTATATCGGTTGTGCTTGAAGGGGAGATAACGCATGAAGACAATATGGGGAATAAAGGAGTCCTTGGAAAAGGAGAGGTGCAGTGCATTACCGCAGGTACCGGAATACAGCATTCTGAGCTGAACACAGGAAAGGAACCTCTACATTTTTACCAGATCTGGATTTTACCCTCAGGAAGCCGCCTTGAGCCTGCGTACTCGCAGAAAAAATTTGAGGAATCGGGGTGGAAGAACCAGTTACTTCCCCTTGCTTCAGGTCAGGGTTTTGAGCACGCCCTGAAGATAAATGCCGATGCAACAATTTTCCGATCCTGTCTCGAAAAGGGGAACATTATCCACTTTAATTCACAGGAGAAACGCTGCATTTTTATTTACATTTCTGCCGGTGAGCTCTCTGTCAATGGCCAGAGGATAGGACAGGGAGATCAGGCTCGCATTGACCTGGAACAGGCTATCCATATGGAAGCTGTTTCTTCCGGCACGCCTGCAGAATTTTTCCTTATTGATGTTCCCCGGCAAGGGTCCAAAAAACAGGCAAAAAGATGAAAGCAGCTGAAAAAAGAGATTCTTTCAGGTAAAGAGAAGCACTCTCTGGAACAGCGGCAAGAATCGAAGCCGGATAAGTTCTTTTGAGTAAGAGAAAATATCATAGAACAAAAAATAGATCGGAAAAATCCTGGGAATAAAGTAAAAAGACCGAAAAGAGGGGATGAGAAGAGGCATAATCAACTGGGAAGGGGAAGTGACAAAAAAGAGAAACTGCCTGGGAGAGGTAGTGATATTATAGAGGAGCATCCGGGCAGGGGAGAGTCAGGAGAGGCAGAGGTAATCAGAGAGGGAGATAAAAGAAAACAAAAAGAAGACTGACCTAAAGGTGTAAAGATTGAAAGATCGAGGCTGAAGATTGAGGAAATTTCCGAAAGCAAAAATCATGGGATGTGGTTACGGAGCAAGCCGTACATCTGGAAATAGAAAGAGGATTTACTTCACAGTCAGAATAACAGAGTGGGATAGTTTAGAAAACAGGGTGAAGTGAGAGGTAAAAATAGTTTTGGAGAGGGATTTGCCTCTCACTTCTCCGTTGCTTCTGATATCTGCGGGGGCCGGTTGAGGAATGGCGAACCCCAACCGGCTTCCGGCTGTGAAACCTCTCCCGGCGTCGGTGACTGAGGAATGGCAAAAAACCTCGATCGTCACCTCATACGGGCAGGGTTCCGGGTTGCGCATAACAGGATTGAGGAATGGCGAACCTCATTTGTCCTGATCTGCTGTTTTTTGCTAAATGCTCTCATGAACCCCATTCAATATTAGCATTTAGAACTACGTGTTATAGTATAACTGTTAGATATAAAACATAAGTGGAAATGATTTTTCTTTTTCTTTGATGTAATAAAGCACCTTCAAAATTTTCAAGTGGCTGATCGCATCGGTAAACTAAAATTGTTTGCGCTGGCAAATCCTATTATTTATATCTTCCGCCGGAGAGCCATCCGTCCAGTAAAAGGGCATTATTATAAAGGAAACCTATTTATAATATTAAATCCAAAATTTCTGTTCTTAAATTTATATTTTGATCAAGTTTACTTAAGTTATTTTTTCGGATTCTTCTTGTTTCTTCTTTCATCTCTTTCTTATGTTCTATGTTTCTCATTCTCTGTTCAATCTCTTTCTATTTATTAGTTCTGTTCTCTTACAATTTATTTATTCTGATTTCTTCGCTGTATGAATATGTATATCAGTTTCAAATAAACCGTTTCAGACTTTAAATATACATTCTCTGAAACAAAATATATTCCGTAGCAAGATTAATTATTAATAGTAAGTGTATAAAGTCTTCTAATAAGTTGATTGGATTTTAAAGAGATTATTTTCTGGGGTGCCTGCTGAGTGGAAGAAGTTTCTTTATTCTTGCTCCTTTGTTCTGTTCTTGCAGGCTATCTGCTTGGCATATTTTCAGGGCTTTTGCCTGGCATACATACAAATAATTTTGCACTTGCACTTGTAGCTCTTGCGCCTTTTCTGGCTGAGAAAGGAATTGCCCCTTTTTACATTGCCCTTATAATCCTCTCAAACGCTGTCTCACATACGTTTCATGACATAATTCCGTCTGTGTTTTTAGGAGCACCTGACGGAGACACAGCGCTTGCAGTCCTCCCAGGGCACAGGCTTTTACTTGAAGGCGCAGGTGCAGAAGCGGTACGTCTCTCTGCCCTCGGGAGTGCAGGCTCGGTGGTTGCATCCATGCTCTTTGTATTGCCTTTTTCTCTTTTCTTCGGGGCTATTTACCCTTACCTGCAAGAGTATATGGCATGGGTTCTGCTCACGATTGTATTTATCATGCTTGCGAGCGAGAAAGGCGAGGAAGTAGAGGGGCAGGGCCCACTTGCAAAATACAGGTCCAAAGCTTTTGCCCTCTTCCTGTTTTTGATCACAGGAGCTCTGGGGCTCTTTGCTTTTTCCAGAGAAAACCTGCTGGTTCCCTTCATAAGCCTTGGGCAGGCATCCGTGCTCCTACCTCTCCTCAGCGGACTTTTCGGGGCATCCCAGCTCATTATAAGCCTCCTCACAAGCTCCGAGATTCCCAAAGAATCCGTCTCAAGATTTGAACTTTCTCGAAAAAGGATCCTGAGAGGAGTATTTACTGGCAGCACTGCAGGTTCCCTTGTAGCCTGGCTGCCCGGAGTTTCTTCTGCTATTGCTGCCCTTCTGGCAGGGCTCTTTGTAAGGTCTGACTTCGACAGAAGGTCCATAAATAAAGAAACTTCCGAACCTGTGCCCGGAGGACAAAAATCCTCTCTTTTTTCCGACCCCTATGCAGATCGCCAAACTCTTGAAAGCTCAAAGGAGTTCATTGTCTCGGTTTCCGGAGTAAATACTTCAAATGCTATTTTCGGGCTGGTAGCCCTCCTGGTTATAGGAAAGACCCGCAGCGGTGCAATGGCTGCTGTGAATGAAATCCTGGGTATCGGGTCACTTGGTTTTCAGGTAATACTGCTCTTTTTTACCGCTATCCTCCTTACCTCCCTGTTTTCGTATTTTTCCACAGTCTGGATAGGGAATAACGCCCACCATATGCTTCAAAAACTTGACTACACAAAACTCTGTGCCGGTGTCCTTGCAGGGCTTGCAATAACGGTCTTTCTTTTTACAGGGTTTTTCGGGCTCTTCCTCTTTGTAATTTCTACCCCCATAGGCATGCTCCCGTCTTTTATGAAAGTCAGGAAATCCCATGCAATGGGCGTTATTTTACTGCCTGTAATCCTTTACTTCTTTTAAGATATCCGTGTTCTCTTAATTGTATTACCAATAAGTTCGGACATTGTTTTTTCTTACCTGGCAGCAGGCCGGCCACAACCTGTGTGGCAGAAGAAGAGAAAGCCGGATGATCCGTTTTCTGGACCGGGTTGTTTCCGTATAAATCATTCAGGGTATGGCTGACTCATGCGGTGAAATTGACTAACTTCCATAAAATTCTCGCTCATGTGTAAAATATAAAACTTAAAATGTATTGGGTTGAAATTGTAAAGAGAATAAAACAAATGGGTTAAGTACTAATTGAAGCGTAGAACGTGAAAAAGAGAATATAGAACCGCAGAAAGTGGAAAAGTCGAAAGCAAACAGCTAAATGTCAATAATAAACCACAGCTGAAAACTGATTGAAAACTGAAGACCGATTCGCATTTACTATAAAAATAACAAATTTAAAGGGGTTTACAAGCACTATGGATGCACAACTTGAAAAGCGTTTAGTGGAGCTCAGAGCAGAATATGAATCCGGGCAGAAAATCCTCAAAGATATTGATTTAAAGCTTGCAGAACTCGAAAACAGGAAGAAAGCCCTGGGCGAAACCCTTCTAAGGATCAGTGGGGCAATCGACTTGCTTGAAGAAGTGCTCGGAGAAAGCGAAGGTGCGCAGGGGCCGGAAATAAAAGCCAGTCCCGGAACTTTTACAGGAAATGTGGAGGTTCCCAATGTTATAAGGCAGCCCCTTGAAAACGCCAGAAAAACTCTGGAAGAGGCGGGGCTTTCAGCAGGAGAGGTCGTTGAAAAGAAAGAGGTTTTACCTATAGGAGTTATGGCAGGGGAAGTGCTCAGGCAGGAACCACAACCAGGGACAAAACTGCCAGCAGGATCATCCGTAAAGCTGGTTGTTGCATCAAAAGGTAAGTCTTTGCCCTCCCTTGACAGAAAATCGGTATGCAGCTATATTTCCGACAACGATTAAGAAAAGGGTAAGAAGGGCTTTAAGATGGAAGTTAATCCCTCCAGAACAGAGAATTATCTGAGCGAACTCAGAGAACATTCCAGAGCAGCGATTTCAGCTTTCAACACCCTTGAGCGTTCAGAAAGTCTCTTATCCTTGAGACTCTGTCTGCAGAAGTTTTTGAAGGAGGCAGAAGACATCTCAAAGGTCCTCTGGAGCAGCAATAATAAAAAGATCAGGAAATATCTGAGATCAGTACTTTATATTAAAAACGATTCTCTCTTTTACCCTGCTGCTTTCTCAGGACTGGAAACAGTGTTTAAAGAAATGGAACGTACACTGGAAGGTAAAAGAATAGAAGGGGACAGTAAAAGAATAGAAGGAGAAGGTAAAAGAATAGAAGGGGACAGTAAAAGAATAGAAGGAGAAAGTAAAAGAATAGAAGGAAATTCCCTGGAAGAAAACCCCAGCCAGCAGGAGCCAGCGGTTTTTTCATACGATCCCGGAACAAAAACCTTGATGGTTGATGGAAAAAAGTATGAACTCCTTCCCCTTTTTCTGGCTGTAAGGGACCTTTATGCTTCCCTCCCTTTTTTCGACGAACTTCAGGCCTGTACTGAGATGCTTGAAAAGGACTCTCAGAACGCCACAGCGCTCTTTCAGAAAGCCATACTGCTCTATAAGGCAAGAAGGTTTGAAGCTGCCCTGAAGCTTACAGAGCAAGTGCTTGAAATAGTCCCTGATGACTTCAGGGTCTGGTACAACAGGGGTGTAATCCTCTCGGAAATGGGGCGGCTTGAAGAAGCAATAGGTGCTTATGACAGGGTAATTGAGCTTGAACCGGCTTTTGAAATTGCATGGGACAATAAAGGAGTTATTCTTGCCAGGCTTGGCAGACTTGAAGAAGCGCTTGAAGGCTACGAAAAAGTGCTCAAGAGGAACCCCGAATACGCCGAAGCCTGGGCAGGAAAAGGCTCAATCCTTTCTGCACTTGACCGGAAAGAAGAAGCCCTTGAAGCATACAGTTCAGCCCTCAAAATCAGGCCTGATTACCTGGAAGCCCTGAAATGTATCAGCAGCCTGTTTTCCAGGCTGGGCAGGTTTGAGGAGGCTCTGGCAGCATACGATACGGCTCTTCAGTCTACCCCGGAAGATCCCGGCCTCTGGGCAGGCAGGGGACTTGTCCTTTTAGAAATGAACAAACAAGAAGAAGCCCTGAAAAGCTGCAACAGAGCCCTCGAATTGAAACCGGGCTTTGTTCCTGCTCTTGAAATCAAGATCGAAATCCTTTCGAGAATCAGCCGGCAAAAAGCCAGTGACTCTTGATAACTTTTTTCTGCATAAACTTATGTCTTGCTTTGTATCCAGTAAAATTCGAATCAGAAAAGGTATATCTCATTGAAAACGAAAGTGCTCAATACCAGTTTAACCCTGATTCCATACATAAGATGGAAAAAATAAGGATGGGACATGATTCCGAAAGGGGCCCGAATAAATCTTTATCTGAAAACGGAGGATTCCGAAATGGCAGAGGAAAAAAATACCACCGAAAGCGCTAAGATGAAGCAAAAGGAGCTGGAAGCGGCAGGAAAAACCGAAGAAACCGAGGACCCCAGGCAGCTCCTTATCACAGCAGGCAAAGTTGAGAATTATGAAGACAAACTCAGGCTCTATGATCAAGCCTTAAATCTGGACCCTATGTACCTTGATGCCTGGCTCCAGAAAGGTTTTGTCCTGGATAGGATAGGGAGGTCTGAGGAAGCTCTGACCTGTTACAATAGGGCTCTTGAAATCGATCCCGATCACCTGGGAATAAAGTGCCTCAAGGGTTTTGCCTACAATAACTTGAAGGATTTTGAAAAAGCCATAGAGTGTTATGACGAAGTCCTTAAGGTCAACTCCGAAGATGTTTTTTCCTGGTACCAGAAAGGCTCGGTCCTGGAAAATCTTGGAAGATACGGAGAGGCTATGAAATCTTATGAAAGAGCTCTGGAAATAGACCCTACTGATGTCCTTATCAGGGAGAAACAGATGAGGCTTCTGGGGCTTATTTATAAAAAAGGAACTCTAACAGATTCCCCGGACAGCAATTTTAACTGAGCCTGAAAAATATAAAAAAATTGCAGGAAAAAATTTGAGAAAATTAAGAAAATTAAGAAAATTGAGTAAAAAAAGTGTAGAGGGCTGTTTTTCAGCCTTTACTTTTTACTTGCCTCATTTTCTTTCCTGATTTCCTCAACGGTTTCCATGAGTTTTTCTTTGATTTTCACTATGGCATTAACAGCTTCGCCGCCTGCTTCAATCGGAGCCCTTTTTTCCAGGTCAGCCTGCATTAACTGCTGGTCAAA
Source organism: Methanosarcina sp. 2.H.T.1A.6 (assembly GCF_000979455.1). Lineage (GTDB taxonomy): Archaea > Halobacteriota > Methanosarcinia > Methanosarcinales > Methanosarcinaceae > Methanosarcina. The sequence goes on along the minus strand of NZ_JJOY01000038.1, from coordinate 39,054 downwards.
GGGAATTTCTCCAAGTACCGGGATGCCCAGCTCTTCAAGCCTGGCGTTGACTTTTCCGGCGCCTCCTTTGTTAATTACGGCAGCAATATGTTTTATCCCGATCTCGGAAGAGAGTTTTTTTATCCGTTCGGCTGTTTCAAGGGACCTGGCTCCCGGCTCCACCACTACAATCATAAGGTCCATCCCGCGCGTGGTGCCTCTTCCAAGGTGCTCGATTCCGGCTTCCATGTCCAGGATAATTGCACTCTTTTCCTTAAGCATCAGGTGCCTGAGGAGAGCCCTGAGGAAAGCTGATGCCGGACACATGCACCCGCTTCCTCCTTTATCCACAGTACCCATAACAAGCATCCTGACTCCATCAGGCCCTATTACTCCGTATTTGCCTGCAATGTCGTCCACTTTCGGGTTATAGATAAAAGCCCCGCCTTCGGTACCTGCCCTTTCCTGGATAAGGTCTTTGAAATCAGTGAGGGGCTTTGGGGGGTTTTCTATCCCCAGGGAAGATGCCAGGTTCATATCCGGGTCTGCATCTATTGCCAGGACTTCGTATCCGTCCCTTGCAAACAGTCTTGCCAGAGTACCTGAGAGAGTAGTTTTTCCAACGCCGCCTTTTCCGGTAATTGCTATTTTTATTTGAATTCCCCCTGAAACTTTGGTTCTAAATGAAACTTTGGTTCTAAATGAAACTTAATCAGATTATAAATTAAACTTAATCAGATTATAAATTAAACGTAATAATTTTCTACTCGGATATAACCATCAAACTGTTTATACTTACTCATTTATACCGGTTTTTTCCGAAGCAATTTTCATGAGGTATTTTTCTATATGGTTCCCCTGCTTTTTAGAAAAGCCCGAATCCCTGGCAAGCCAGTCGAGTACCTTCTGTACTCCTGTCCCGTACTGCATTGCTTTTTTCTCTTTCCAGAGAACTTCCGGAGAGACCAGGCCTTCTGCCGCCTTCCTGAGGATATATTTTCGAGTATAAAGGCCACCTTTTTTCAGGACCTTAAGTTCCGGACTTATTGCAAGCCCTATTTTAATTACTTCTTTATCCAGGAAGGGCACCCTGAGTTCCACGGAATTGGCCATTGTAACCATATCATCTCTTTCAAGGTTGATTGTTGAGATGCTTTCAAGGTCAGAGTAGATCTCCCTGTCAAGTACATCAGGGCCCTGCTCGAGAAATCCTTCATGCCTCCTGTACCCTCCAAAGAGTTCATCTGCACCCTGCCCGGTCAGAAGGACCCGTTTCCCATTTTCTCTTGCAGTTTTTGCAACTATGTAAAGAGGAAGCCCTATTGCAACCGTCATCGGATCAGTAGATCCGGTTGCATAAATTACCTGAGGGACTGCAGCTTCTATTTCTTCAGGCGAAAGGAAATGAACTTTCAGGTTTCTCTTCATACCGATAGCCTCAGCTGCGCTCTCTGCCTGGGCAACGTCATGGGAATCCGGAAGCCCAACCGCATAAAGGGGAATATCAAGATCAATTCGCTTTGCAAGGGCTGCTAAAAAGGTGCTGTCGATTCCTCCTGAAAATGCAATTCCGGCAGTTGGAGTAAGCCTGAGTTCCACAGCCTTTTCAAGGGCTACCCTCAGGTGAAATAAAGCCTCTTCTTCTGCATGGATTCTCTTTTCAGGCGATTTTGTCTTCAGGTATCCTTCCGGGGTTTTTTCTTTGATTTTCCCGTTTTCGGTATTGAACCCCAGAATCCCTCCCTGAGGAAAGGGCCTTGCTTTTCTGCCAATGCAGGTAAGGGCTTTTTTTTCGGAGGCAAAGGCTATCTCTGGCTTTTCTGCTCCTTCCCCGGAGCAATAAAAAAGAGGCTTTACTCCTGAAGGGTCTCTCGCAAGTACAAGTTCTCCTCCGCAGGCATATGCAAGGGCATAGTCCCCATTTACTTTAGAAAGCGCGGAAAAGACTGCTTTTATCGGCGTGCTCCCCTCCTTTACCCCTGTTTCTATAAGTGAAAAAAGCAGTTCGGTATCAGAATCGGTTTTTAGCCTAATTTCGGCTGCAAGCTCGCGAAAATTGAATATCTCCCCGTTGAGTACGAGAGCTCCTATCCCTGTGAGGGGCTGGGGCATATCTCCTGTTATTTTAAGCAGGGTATTTCCTATGCTCAGGTCTCCCGCCGTATAGATTCCGCAGGCATCAGGTCCCCTGTGTCCCAGGGCCGCAAGCATTTTCTTTACTTTTATATTACTGTCAGGGGTTCCGAACAAACCTGCTATTCCGCACATGATTACACCTTTTTTTCTGTCCTTTATATCCGGTATACACGAGCGCATCCCTGTATTTATTATTTTGCCATCTCAGCAGTGCATCACCATACAGTCTAAGACGGGGCGCTGCCCGGAAAGCAGATAGGTCCGGAAAAATGTGCTGACAATGCAGATTAAAAACATTGATCAAAAAATACTGATCAAAAAACACTGATCAAAAAATACTGATCAAAAAATGTGGTGGTCCCTGATTAATTGGTTGATCTATTCCGGAATCCGGGAGGAGATTTATCATTTCCTCCCCCCGCACTGCACGGAACTGGGCCGGCCTGCCACCAGCTAAAAAAACAATCGAAAAACCGGTGCCGCAATTAAGAAAGGCATTATGTAAGAAAGGCATTATGTTGAAAAAATCCCACGGTCTAAGAGAATACTTTCCTTTCCCCCGGAAACCACTTTTCAATTCACAGTACATATAAGCGTCTTAGTCAGAAGCGCCTTAGTCAGCTTGCCTGGTGGTCAGTCACAAATCGAAGAAAAATTGCCTTTTTTTAGAGAGGATCGGGAGTAGGAGGTCTGGGCTCACTCGGAACCCATACCCACAAGCTCATAAATATCCTGCAGCACCCGGCGGTATTTTTCCAGGTATTCCATGGAAGGTTCGAGGGTTTTGGGATTATAACATTCCCCAAAGGGCATCCCGTAATCCGGCCTTTTCAGCTTGTTTTCGTACAGCTTGAAGAGTTCAAGGCACAGGAAGTTTGCATCTTCCGGGGACAAACTTGTTGCAAGTTCGGCCACTTCTGCCATCAACTGGGCATCAAGGCCTCCGGCATGGTCAATTACATGGGCCTCATTCGGCATGGGGCCTGCAAGAATGTCCGTGCCGCAGGTAACGTTGCCTATAGTCTGGGCTGCAGTCTCGTACATCATCATGGCTGTGCAGGGGCCTGCCGAATTGTTGATGTCGGTTCCATGGATGTATCTGGTATTCCTTGTGAGAGCCATGGATCCTATGAAAGAAGCCCACATGGCCTCCAGGGTTGACCCTGCTCCTGTCCGAAGGTCGTCGACCTGCTTAAAGTACATGTGTCCCTGGTGGATGAGCCTGGCTTTCAACGCCTCTGCCACCACTTCAATTGCCATCTGTTCGGGCCTGTCCGTCGTCCTGCCCCCCAGGATGAAACCCTGGTCGCACAGATAAACGCAGCCTATGCTCCTGTAATGGACAGCCTTTGTGATGGCATCGAAATTGGTTTTGAGGTCAAGCTGCTGGTAGATTTCCTGGACATCCCATTCGCGCATGAACCTGGGATGGGTTATGGCCATTGCAGCTTTCAAATCCGAGATAGAAGGTGGTCCTGTAAAACCCATATCAGGGCGCCCTTCAAGGGCACACGCCTCTTTTACGAGTGTAACGGCAGTGTGGGCGGTGTAAAGGCTGAGAGGGGTTTTCATAAGGTGGGGGTCAAACGTCTCATATATCGTAGCCGGGGCTATGATATCAATACAGTTCAGCTTTGCATAGGAGCGGTGAACCGGGATATAGGAATCAACCGAAATCGGAGTTCCACAGGGCCCACCCATGATAACGGGTTTCCTGTCGTCAAGCAATTCCCTGAAGAAAACATCGGTTTTGTCAATGCCATTTCCTATCATATACGAACTGCGGGTATTCTGGATGCCGCTGATAATTTCATCCTTCTCGAGTTTAATAACCCTCCCGGTATCTATCGAATAAACGCCTACCCTTTCCAGAAGTTCAAGGGCTGCAGTATAAACCCTGTCAGCCATTTTTACATCCGAAGGTACCGGATGCCCGGGATCAAAGGAGATGTCATGGGTTTTGACAAGTTCCGAACTGGTTCTGTAGATCAGTTCATCGTGTTCATTTTCTTTTCTTTTTTCCCCGTTCAACATCTGTTCTATTATATGGTACATGTTCCCGATCTCTTTAGTTAGCTGATCTTTAGTTAATCTTTAGTTAGCTGATCTTTAGTTAATCTTAGTTCATGCGTCTTCGGTTAAGTGAGGAATCGTAATAAATTGCCTCCACTTCACAACAGTTATTAAATATTTGATCCTATTGTAAGCTGGGACAGGGTATCGATTTCATGTTAATAGGCCAAAACTTAAGGTAGACTTCTGGTGCAAAATCGATAGCTTTCGGGCAAGAAAATTCCTTAACCGATGACCAATGAATCTTAGTTAGCTGATCTTTAATTCGTTAATTTCTATCTTAAATCTCTCCTTATGCCTGATAATTCGGTCTCAAAACCATTTTCAATTTTTTATGATATTTATAGGATTCGCTTTTCAGACTACAAATTTAAATTTCTTTTTATTTGATATAAACCTTTTGAATGATAAAACGAAATCTATATATGCATGTCTTTTTTTTTAAAAGTTATATTTATATAGTATAATTCAGAAAATGATATTTGTGGAAAAAATACCCGAAGAACCGAGGTTTAATCCTCCCGGGACACATATAAATATCTAATATAGTAACCAGCCAGAAAACAACTGGCTGAATGAGCAAACTGTGTTAAAATCCCAAACAATACGAAAAAACCACAACGCATAGATTTGGGTATATTCTAATGAGGTGATAAAACGCCAGGATCAAACACTCCTGCAGGCCTGGAGCATATTGAAGGGCTCGGCCTGAACATATTAACGAAATCGGACCTGCAGGCCATTCACGAAGCCACCCTTGATGTACTGAAAAACGTCGGAATTGAAACCACTGACCCCGAAGCCCTGCAGCTATATGCGGATGCGGGCTGTGAGGTAGACTTTGAAAAGCATGTGGTAAAAATCCCGGAATATGTGGTTGAAAAGGCCCTTAGGTCTGCCCCTAGTAGGGTGAGGCTTGCAGCCATCGACAAAAAGAAGGACCTTGTCCTGCGCTCGGGACCCTACGTAAACTGGGCACCTTTCGGGGTAGGGATCCAGTTCTTCGAATACGACCGCAGTGGGAACCATAAAGTCCGGCCCTCCACCGAAGCTGACCTCAAAAAGTCCATGACGGTCTGCGACTGGTGTGAGGGTTATAATGTAGCAGACCCCACGGTCACGGCCAGAGACTGGCTGGAAAAAGGTAGGGCTGACCTCCATGAACTGGGCACCGCTCTTTGCAACACCACCAAGCCGTTCACCTACGGGGAAGCCGACGGAACACATTTTGATGACTATTTTGAGCTAAACAGGATAATCTACGGGGGAGACGAGGAACTTGCCCGAAAAAGACCTCTAATAAACATGTGCAACTGCCCTACAAGCCCTCTTGAGTTCTGCAGCAATGGGTCCCAGGTGATTATCAACTCCGCAAGGCAGAACATCCCTAACTGTGTGCTGAGCATGGCCCTTGCGGGAGGCACGGGTCCGGTAAACCTGGAAGGCACCCTCGTGGTCCAGAATGCGGAAGTGCTGGCAGGCATAACCCTCGCCCAGATCACAAACAGGGGCGCCCCGGTTACATACGGCTGTTCGACCACCATCATGGACCTGAGAAAAGGGACCGCATCTGTAGGAGCACCTGAAATGGCCCTTATCGGAGCTGCTGTTGCCCGGCTTTCCCAGTTCTACGGAATTCCCTGCAGTGATGTAGCCGGTTCCTAGACCGACAGCAAGGTGCCGGACGCCCAGGCCGGGTTTGAAAAAGGCCTGACCGCAATGTTACCGGCCCTTGCGGGAGCAAACCTGATTTACGGCAGTGGCATGCTGGAAATGGGGCAAACGATATCCCTGGAACAGCTGGTCATAGACAACGACATAATCTGCATGATCAACAGTCTGCTTAAGGGAATGAATGTAACGGAAAGCCGCCTGTCTCTGGACGAGATAGAGGAAGTCGGAATCGGAGGGCACTTCATATCCAGGGCATCCACAAGGAAAAACATGAACGGACAGTCCAATCCCCTGATATTCGATCGCAACATGCGCGGGTCCTGGGAAAGAAACGGGCAAAAGGACGCTGCACTTGCAGCCCATGAAAAAGTAGAGTGGATCCTGGAAAACCATAACCCCTGCGGCCTAGACAGGGACGTGGTAAAGGAACTTGAGGCATTCATTGCCAGGCGAGACAAAGAATTTCTCAGGCAGCTGGTCTGAGGAGGATTTTAACTATCGATTAAACAGGATATGAAAAAATGACAGTAAAAGACGAAATTATCGAAAAAGCAAAAAATTCGATTCTGGACTTTGATGAGGATATGGCTGAAAAGGCAGCACATGAAGCCCTTAAAGAGGGGATAAGCCCCCTTGAAGTTATTGAAAAGGGCTTTACTGCGGCAATGGAGTTCATAGGCGGGCAGTTCGAAAAAGGAGAGCTCTTTTTACCGCATGTGCTTGCAGCTTCGGAAGCCATGAACGCGGGCATTGCCGTATTGAAACCCGAAATGGAAAAACGGTCTGAAGAAAGTAAGAGCCTGGGCAAAGTAGTAATCGGTACGATCGAAGGCGACATCCACTCGATCGGAAAAGAAATTGTGGCCTCGATGCTCGGGATTGCAGGGTTTAAGGTAATCGACCTCGGAAAGGATGTGGCAATTTCCAGGTTCGTTGAAAGTGCACAGAAGTTCAAACCGGATATTGTTGCCTCCTCCGCCCTTATGACCACCACTATGGTCTGCCAGGTCCAGCTTGAGGAACAGCTAAAAGAAGCCGGAATCCGCGGCCAGGTAAAAACGATGGTTGGAGGGGCTCCCTGTACCCAGAAATGGGCAGACCAGATTGGTGCGGATATCTATGCGGAAAACGCAAACGATGCCGTTGCCAAAGCAAAGGCATTGGTAGCATAAAAAGGAGGTTACAAAATATGTTAAGGGCAAACATTCCGGCCGGCCTGGAACATATTGAAGGGCTCGGGCTTGAAATGCTAAATAAATCAGACCTGAAGCTGATCAATGAAATTACCATGGACGTGCTGGAGAATGTAGGGATTGAAACAAAAGACCCTGAAGCCCTGCAGCTGTATGCGGATGCGGGCTGTGAAGTGGACTTTGAAAAGTGTGTGGCCAAAATCCCGGAATATCTGGTAGGAGACGCTCTCCGGTCCGCCCCTGGCAGGGTGAGGCTTGCAGCTATCGACAAAAAGAAGAACCTTGTCCTGCGCTCGGGGCCCTATGTCAACTGGGCGCCCTTCGGAGTAGGGATCCAGTGCCTGGAATTCGATGCAAACGGGAAGCACAAGGTCCGGGCTTCCACCGAAGCCGACCTTAAGAAATCCATGACCATCTGCGACTGGTGCGACGGTTTCAGCGTAGCCGATCCCACCATTGCAGCCAGGGACTGGACAGAGAAAGGGCGGGCCGACCTGCATGAGGTCCAGATTGCCCTTTGCAATACCACAAAGCCCTTTACCTTCGGGGAACCTGAGTCCGATGGTTTTGATGACTATTTCGAAATGGCAAAGATCGTATACGGAGGGGATGAAGAACTTGCCAGGAAGAGGCCGCTTATCAATGTGTGCAACTGTCCCACAAGCCCTCTCCAGATCTGCGAAAACAGCACCCAGATTACGATAAAAGCTGCACGGCGCATGATCCCGGATGTTGTGATCAGCATGTCTATGGCAGGCGGAACGGGCCCGATCACCCTGGAAGGCACGCTCCTTACCCAGAATGCGGAGGTGCTGGCAGGCATAACCCTCGCCCAGATTGCAAACAAAGGGGCACCTGTGACTTACGGTTCCGCAACCACCATCATGGACCTGAGAAGGGGAACCGCATCCGGCGGGGCTCCGGAAATGGCGCTTTTAAGTGCTGCCGTTGCCCGGCTCTCCCAGTTCTACGGCATTCCCTGCGGGGATGCGGCAGGCTGCTGGACCGACAGCAAGGTCCCCGATGCCCAGGCAGGGTTCGAAAAAGGCATGACCGGAATGATTCCCGCCCTTGCCGGAGCCAACCTGATCTTCGGAGGCGGCCTGCTGGAAATGGGGCAGACGATTTCCCTGGAACAGCTGGTCATAGACAACGACGTAATCGGCATGATCAAAAACCTGCTTAAGGGGATGCATGTGACGGAAAGCCGCCTGTCTCTGGACGAGATAGAAGAAGTCGGGATAGGAGGACACTTCATTTCTAGGGCATCCACAAGGAAAAACATGAATGAGCAGTCCAATCCCCTGATCTTCGACCGCAACATGCGCGGGTCCTGGGAAAGAAATGGGGCAAAGGATGCTGCACTTGCAGCCCATGAAAAAGTAGAGTGGATCCTGGAAAACCACAACCCCTGCGGCCTAGACAGGGATGTGGTAAAGGACCTTGAGGCATTCGTTGCCAGGCGAGACAAGGAATTTCTCAAGTAAATGAAGTGATGTAGAAGGTTTTTAATAAGTATTGTGGTTCTGCATCACCATATAATTCTTTTCGAGGTGCAATGTCCCCTGCCCTTTCTAAGGGCTCCGGACAGGGCGTTGAGCCGTCCCTTATGGAATAGGGACAGGGAATGAAGGAAAAGGGGTAGGAATAGGCATTTATCGAGCGGATGCTGTCGCTCTTCGGCCCATATTCCACCGGGGATGTTCGGGATCTACAGAAAATTTTAGACTTAACCTGAGGAGTTCGAACCGAAACTAATTCTGAAAAATCAGGAAGTATGGAGGGAATGTAAAGTGAGCAATGAAAACTTACTGGAAATCATCCGCGAATCTATTGTGAAAGTAGATCGGGAAACCGCGGTTCAGACGGTCGAAAGCGCGCTGGCCCAGGGGCTGCAAGCAATTGAGGTCATTGAAAAAGGCCTGTCTCCCGGAATGCAGAAAGTGGGGGATCTCTTCGAGCGGGGAGAGTTGTTTTTACCGCAGGTCATGATGGCTGCAGGCCTGATGACTCAGATCGTGCAAAGCCTGCAGGATAAAATGTCCCCTGAACAGACTACTAAAAAGAATGGAGTTGTGATCATAGGTACCGTGGAAGGGGACGTGCATGACATAGGAAAGAACATAGTGAAGATCCTGCTTTCCGTGAACGGGTTCGAAGTCCACGACCTGGGTAGAGATGCCCTGCTGAGCAGATTCGTCGAAAAGGCAAAAGAGTTCAATGCAAACATTGTGGCTTCATCCGCTTTGATGACAGGAACCATGCAGGCCCAGGGAGATCTGGAAACACTCCTGAAGGAAGCCGGCATCCGAGACAGGGTAAAAACCATGGTGGGAGGAGCTCCCTGTACCCAGTACTGGGCTGACAAGATCGGGGCAAACGCATACGCCGAAAACGCCAGCGAAGCCGTAACTAAAGCCAGGGAACTGATGGCTGCACAGTGAAAAAAGGGAGATTTTCAAAGGAGGTTGAAAAGCATGGCGTATAAGGAAAGAATGGGAGATGGACGATTAGTCGAAATGTCAAAAGAGGAGATGATAAGGGATATCGAAGCCGGATGCAATGATGCTGCCGAAAGGGGTAAAATCTCTGCCCTGAGCGAAGACGCCCAGGAACGCCTCCTGGACATCATGATCTCTCCGGAAAGGGTTGCAAGTGTGGAGCCCGAAAACACGGTGGTGTTCAGCACGGATAACGGCTGCCACAGCCTCTACGGCAACTTTAGCGAAGCCGGGGGCGTGGGGCTTCCTATCCACAGCGTTACCGCAAACATGCTGATGGAAAGGGCCCTTGGATTTGATTCGGTCTTTTACGGCTGGCTGGACTTCTGTTTCAAAGCCGCAAAAGCCGTAATCACCCAGCACCAGCAGGAGCTTGAGTCCATCCTTATGAACACGGTCAGCCCCTGCATCTACGGGGCAATGCCAAACCTCGGAGGGTACTACAAGCCTGACGGGCCTTTCGAAAACGTCGGGGATCTCATGGCCGAAGGTAAAATCCTGGAAGGCATGGAGGTTTATGAAAGGCTCGTGGACCATGCAAAAGAGGATATCGTCTGGGTAAGCGAGCAGCTTACCAGGGTCGGTGTCGATTGTATTAATATAGATACTACCGGAGCTGCCGGGGACGGGGATTTCCTGAGCTCTCTTAAGGCCTGCGAAGAGCTGAAAAAGCAAACCGGCCTTTCCATAGAAATGGGGATGGCTTCGGAGTTCGTAATGGGCATCCACGGAGGGCTCGAATATGATGGCAATGTGCTTGCTGGCATGTATCCCCACAAGCAGGTGAAGATGGCTGAAAAAGCCGGAGTGGACATCTTCGGTCCGGTTGTCAACACAAATACCCGCCAGTCAACACCCTGGAACATTGCAAGGGCAATCACTTTCACTAAAGAATGCAGCAGGGTTGCGAACATCCCCCTCCACCCGAACATGGGAATGGGGGTGGGTGGGCTTCCGATGGCAGAAATGCCCCCTCTGGATGCTGTGACAAAAGCTTCTAAGGCAATGGTGGAACTTGCCGGAGTCGACGGCATATAGATCGGAGTCGGAGACCCCATGGGCATGGCAGTGGCCCACGGCATGGCCTCCGGGATGAACGGGATGAGGACGGCCGGGGACCTGGTCATGAGAATGGAAATGAAAGGCATGAAGATAAAGGAAGCAAAAGAGTACGTGGCCGGGAAACTCGGCGTTGGCGTCCCTGAACTCTCGGACGAGTACCGCATGAAGGAAGTCCGGGAAGAACTGGATATCGGCACCGTCATGGCTGTCCCCGGGGCTGCAAAAGGGCTCAGGGCCAAAGCCAGGATCGCCGATATCCTGGGAATAGAGATCCCCTGCGTGGAAAAATTGAGGTAAAGGAGGAAACCTTATGTCACAAGAAAATTCCGGCAAGCCCGTCTTAAGACGGGCCGTTACCTGGAAAATAGGCATGTTCATGGTTGCAACAGGCATCCTGGACTGGACTTACCTGAGCGGCCCGGCCGTGTCCATGGTAGGAAAATGGGCTCCTCTTGCCTGGATCATTACCGTCGGGATCATGGCAATTTCCTGCTTCATATACCTTGAAATGGCGCTCATGTTCAAAGACAGCGCCGGGGGGCTTGCCATGTACGTGATGGAAGGGTATAAAAAACGCAGCCCCATCCCGGGAGCAATTTCAGAATGGGGTTACGTGATGGGCTGGGGGCTTGCAGTGGCTGCGATTGCAACCTTTGCGGGATATTTCATCCAGTTCTTCATTCCCGAGTTCGATATCGTACTCGGAGCAATTGCAATTGTTGTTGCCTGCTATGTCCTGAACTGCAGGGGAATCGAGGCTTCAGGAAAAGCCCAGTCCCTGATGGTCCCGCTGATCATCACCACTGTAGCCCTCCTTATCGGGTCATTTGGAAAACTTCCGGTCCTGTCCCCGGATTTCAGTGTGGTGGACTTCAACCAGCCCGGGGCCAACCACCTTATGACCTTCCTCGGGGCCTGTTACCTGGTTGCCTGGTCAGCTTTTGCCCTGGAATGCGTACTTACCCTTACGGCGGAATACAAGGATCCGGTAAAGGACACAAAAAAAGCGGTCGCTTACAGCGCAATTCTGATGATGCTCATGACTGTTGCAATCTGCCTGGCCATGACCTGGTACCTGCCGCTCGATGTGGTCTTAAATGACCCCTTCACTCCCCTGCTTCCGCTTGCAGAAGCTGTCTTCGGGTCGGCGTTTACCAAAATTTTCGGGGTCCTGCTAATCATAGGGCTTATGAACGGCGTCAACATGTGTTACGTGGCTTCCTCAAGGGTCCTGTTTGAGTCCTCAAAACTCGGATACATGCCAAAATGGTTCATGAAGCTTAATGAAAAACAGGCACCTTCGACCTCGCTGCTCTTCATCATGCTGCTTAACTCGGGCCTTATAATATCTGCAGGGGAATCTCCTGTCTTCATGGTGGTCGCAGGCAGTATCGGCTACTTCATAACCGTGATCCTGTCCAACTTCTCTATATACTTCATGCGAAAAGACTTCCCTGACCTGCCCAGGCCCTACCGGGTCCCTGACTACATGGTTTATGTCAGCATCCTGATAGGGATAATCAACATGATCTTCCTGGTTGTAGGCAGCATGTCCTACGGGTGGAAAAACGTACTTACGGGAATTCTTGTGCTGTTACTCGTGTTCCCCCTCTACTGGTACAGGACAAAAGTGGAAGACCCAAAAGAAGTTGCACAAAAAACAGCAGCAAATGCTGACATACAAACCGATTAAGGCAGTGATGTCAAACAGGGAGCCTGTTACTTAAAATCAGCTCCTTGTTTTCTCTTGTTTTTGCCATAAAAAGAAACCTCCGCCGGAAAGGAAGCTTTGTTCTTCCTGAAAAACGAAATCCGTGCTTACAGAATGATCCGGAAAAACTCTGCTAACAGATAATCCGGAAAAAAGGAAGCTATGTTTTCCGGGATAACAGTTCTCCCTCCTTCCCAGGCTCACGTAATATTTTTTTCACAGAGCTCTTTTCCCTTCTTTGCAACCTCGTTTCCGGGGCTTAACTTAAGGGTCCGCGCATAGCACTTGTAAGCTTCCTTATATTCCCCGATCTCGCAGAGGAGTTCCCCACCCCGGAAGAGGGAGTTCAGGTGGTCAGGATCGCTTTCTAGAGCATTTTTGTATGCGTCCAGGGCTTTTTCTCTTTCCCCCAGTTCCATAAACAAATTGCCTTTCCAGTGCCAGGTCTCAGCATTGTCAGGCCTCATGATGGGAGCCTTGTTTCGGGAAAAGAAACTGAACCTTGGAAGTTTGCATGCCCAGTCAGAAGCCTTTTTGGGTTTGGCTGACAGGGCTTTATCGAAGGTCTCCAGGGCTTTTTCGAGGAGCCCCATCCTGAAATAAACAACTCCCTTGCTGGTCAGGATTTTGGGAGATGCTGGGTCAAGGGAAAGCGCTTTTTCAAAGGCTTCAAGAGCTTCTTCATTCCTGCCGAGGGCAGAGAGCACAAAACCCCTGTTGGACCATTCGGTCGGGCTGTCTGGTTTAACTTCCAGGAGAGCATCAACAATCTCAAGAGCTTCTTCATATCTTCCGAGCTTGAAAAGAGACATTCCGCAACAGGACCGAACCTCCATAACCTTGTCAAAGAACTCTTGTCCGCTGTCCTCCTTCCCTTTTTCAAAAAGCAGGTCTGCCATTTTATTCCAGGCATCAGCAGCTTTCCCATAAGTAGCAAGAGCCTCTTCATATTTGCCCATCTGGAAAAAGACCCTGGCTTTGCCGTAGCTCTCCTCGGCGAATCTGTCAAGGTCTCTGAGTGTGTTTGCCATTTTTGCCATTTTTGCCTCATCCATAAGTATTAGAATCACCGGTATTCGGATTCGTAACTGAAACTGTATTATCCGGAATTTGCATTCAAAATTAGTTTTTTAAACCTGATAATTGTCCAGATAAATATCTGGAGTTTTATAATAAATAATGTTCTGAGATTTAATCAGGTTCATTAATCCTGACTTGAACTTCTACTCAGGTTCTACAACAGGATGGGACTTCTTTCTGGAACCTATTTAACCTGCCAGCCCCGATACAATATGGGGAAATAAGGTGAATGAGGTCAAAATTCTCGGAGTCGGAGGAAGCCCCCGGAAAGGAGGAAATACCGACATCCTGCTTGACAGCTTTTTGAAAGGAGCGGAATCGGCAGGAGCTGAAACGAAAAAAGTCCTGTTAAGGGAATATTCGATCGAACCCTGCATCGGCTGCGAAGCGTGCAGGAAAGCCGGGACCTGCATAAAGTTCCACGACGGAATGGGACTCCTTTATCCCGAGATCGAAGCTGCAAAAGGCCTTATCCTCGGCTCTCCCACTTACAACTACAACGTAACCGCCCAGATGAAAGCCTTCATCGACCGGCTCTATCCTTACTACAATTTCACGAACGACCTCCCCAGGCGGTATTCAAGCAGGCTTGCCGGGCAGGAACGAAAGGCGATTGTTTTTTCAGTCTGCGAGCAGCTGGAAATCGAAGAAATGGGTTTTACGCTCGGAGCGCTCGGGATGCCCCTTGAATCTCTGGGTTATGAGGTAGTGGAAAAGTTTCCGGTGACCGGGTATTTTCATAGGGGAGCGGTTAGAGATGAAGAACTTCTGAGGAAAGCGTTTGAAGCGGGTAAAAAACTGGCAGAGGCTCTTCAGTGAAGCCCTGAAGAAAGTTCCCTGACACCTACATTTGCCAAATCTTCACGTTTTGATTAACCCATATCCTGCACATCTGTAACCCGGTGTTGCGTGTCTCCATCTTTTGAAACAATCCGAAACACCTTTACAAATCCATATGTTTTGA
>NZ_JJOY01000038.1:0-24660 GCF_000979455.1 Methanosarcina sp. 2.H.T.1A.6 | reverse complement strand
TGCCATTCTTTATTTCTAACGGCTTTAAGGTTTTTCACACTTGCATACCATGTATCAAACAAAACAAATTCGGGATTAAAACCACGTTCTTCGGCTTTGTCAAGCATATCGAGGAAATGGTCATTCTTTGTTTTGTCGTCTTCATCTATGTTATAATTCCTAAAATCGATAGGTATAACGGTTGTACCGTTTGCCCAACTTAAGGTGACCAGACCTATCCCCTTTACAGTACGATGATGTTTTCCACTCCACATACGATGAACAAAATCCATTTCTTTTGCGTATGTTTTATCTAATGTTGAATCATCAACAATTAAAAAGCCTTTCTTAGGCTTGAAATGATTTTTTACTTCTTCCCATAACGCTTCCGTGTCTGGAGGTTGCCTTTGAAGGCAACGAGTGAAAGAATCATGAGAAGGAGCATTAGCTACGTTTGGATAACATCTAGCGGCTTCAGTACAACTAAAAACGTTAGAACCCACAATGAGAAAATCAATGTAGCCAATGGTCGTTACACCAAGGAGAATTTATGCCCCTAACTCCGTACGTTTTTGAGGATTACTAATAGATAATTATATTTTAAATGAAATTGAATTTTCGGCATTTCAAGTGCTTAAGTCCTATTTTTATTTATTTTTATTACTTGCAAATGATTATATGAACTATGCGCTCATTTACTCAATGTTTTAAATCATATGCATACTTATAAACTTTAAATGTTTCACGAGCAGTTTTGTCCCAACTGAATTTCTTCTCTTGTTCAAAACCAAGATTAACCAATTTCTCACGCTCTGATCTATTGTTTTCTAACAAATCAATAGCATTAATGAAACTATCTTTTGAATAGGGATCAAAAAATAAAGCTGCTTTATCCGCGACCTCGGGGATTGAACTTGTGTTGCTAGCAATGACCGGACATCCCAATCCCATAGCTTCAAGCAATGGTATGCCGAATCCTTCATATAAAGAAGGATATATGAAGCAAAATGCATTTTTATATAACGATGAAAGCAGATGATCTGAACCGCTTAGATGAATTACTTTCCCAGAACATTTTATATTTTTAATGGTTTTTAATTCATTATGATCAAAGTCTCCTCCACCAAAACAGACTAAATCAAAACGATCTGAAAGCATAGTAGTATATGTTTCGAGCAACATTGAAAAATTTTTATATCTGCGTTTTCGCTCACCTACATATAATAAAAACGGTTTGGTTATTGGGTACAATTTTTTTAAATCATCACATTTAAGATATTTATCAGATTTTAGCAGCGAGTTACCATGATATATAACTTTTATTTTATTCTCTGGTACGTCATAAATGCTCATCAGATCTTTTTTGGTATTTTCTGAAACACATATTATTTGATCAGCTGTATTAATGGACTTCTTTTTAGCTTTAATTACAAACCTACTATCTATGAACTGGTCGGGATACAATTCATGAATCATATCATGCACTGTCAACACGATAGCTGATCTATTATATTTGTCCAGATCTGTTCTGTAATATGTAGGATGGTATATGTTGACATCTGACGATCGCATGTAGTTATCAAATATTATTTTGTTGGGTATTGCAAATATAAGCGCCATGTATTTTGCAGCGGGTTTTTTGTATCCCCACTTATAGCCCCAATACGAATCAAAATTTTGCTTGTGCTCTGAGAGAGCATATTCGTTAATGTTGAAACCCTGAAAAAGGCTGATATCCACATCTTCTTTCGTTGAAAGCCTTGTTATGAGCTCGTAAAAGTATCTTGATATTCCGCCATATCGCTGGAATTGAAAGACGGTGGGGTCATAGAGAATCTTCATATATTATATCTCAATAGTATCAATCTATTTTTACTCAATTGATTGAAAATGGCTTTTGCAATCATATGTTTTATTTAGAACAAATGAAAAAAGCTCTTGTATTGTCACTTAAATGAGTGGGAAATTCATTAATTAATGTTACTTTTTTATATCCAATACTAACAAGATAATTTTGTATCCATGTCACTGGATTTTTGTCCATGAACAATAAAGAATCACTCCAATAATATCCTTTCTCGTCGAACTGACCAGTTTCAAATATAAAATAGGAATTAGTTTTATTATATAATTCATGCATAATTTCATCGGCGCTTTCAAATCCATCAAAGTAAACTATGTGATGAAATACATTCAGAAAACTTATAATGTCATAATTTGGCATATTTTTAATGAAATTTGGAGTTACTTTGCAATTAACAAATGAGATATTTTTTAAATCATTCAAGTAAACGAGTGCATTTGAATATGCACAGGAAACATCGTTCATTTCGAATCCTTGAGCAAGTGTCAATTCATGTGATTCAGATAGTTTAAATACAAAGTATCCAAGTTGCGATCCAATGTCCAAATATGTATTAATACTTGAAAAGTCTACATTATTTTGTATTGCAGACACTCTATCATCAGATTTTCTTTTTTTTACATCAGACTTTAATATAATATGTTTTTTTGGGTTATATGTAGGTTGATATAGTTCAGTTAAGTTAAACAATCTAACAACATTGATAAAAACCCATGGTATTATTTTAATTAATTTTTTTATCATAGTCAAACCTCTAACTCTTTAATAATCATGTCTAATATTTTTATTGGATATGTGTTATTGCTGTTAAAATTTTGCAATGATAATACTAACATCCGGTAAAGGAATATGAATTTTAAATAATATGCAATGTCTAAATTCATTTTAAAATTTGGATTGGCATAATCGAGTAATTCAATGCTTGAGAGGTGTATTTCATCATTAATAAATTTAAATATATTCTTAAAAAGTACTTTATAATTTGGCTGACTGGCATGAGTTAACCAATCGATATAAAAGAGATATATATCAAATTCAGGATAGCTAATTTCTGAACGATCGAAATCATAAAATAAAAACGTCTCATTATCCAATAAAACATTACGATACGTAAGGTCGCCATGTATCAATGTTTTGCAAGCATAGATGTTTTCCATTGGTGGTAAATCAATATTGGATGTAATCAAGTGTTTTATGTGTACTAATTTGTCTACCCACAAAGGACAATAGTATTCAAAATATTTATCATAACTATCCAATTCATTTTGAAGGTCGAAATGTCGAATTGTACGATTAATATTGTATAATGGATTTATTTGTTTTATTATTTCGGCAAACATTTCAGAAGTAACATCTTTAATGTTTATTCCTGCCCCATTCATCAAACTCTCTGCACTTATTGTTAAACAATCATTTTTCTGTATAAAAATTGGTTTGGGGGTATTACTAAATTTTGCTAAAGTTAAGTAATTATAATTATTTACAATACCAACCGATCCCAATTCATTAGTAGAACATCGATATACAATTTTTTCAATTTCATCAATGAAAACCATTTTATCGCTACTAATTATAGTATCACAATTTTGCAAATTAATACCATATTTACCTAATATTTCTATCGAATATTTAGGCAATATCAAAATTTGTCCTATATATCGACTGTTAAACGATTTTTTACTCCGATTGATCTTTTTACACTTCACTTCAATTTTAAACCAACTAAAAATCGTGTTTAAAATCAATTCTGCTACGTTTGGAAAAAATGTTATATATACTGAAAAATAGAATTTATCATGGTGCATATCGTAGCCTTCAGTTGTTATTAAGAAATTATTACGACTCGGACCTAAGATCTAGTACTGCAATTCCAAATTACTTTCAAAAACTTGAAATTTTGAAACCCACCCTATAGTCAACGAATTTCCAAAAAAGAACCACGGGTAACATGGATTAAAACGGATTGAAGTCATCCGTGTTCATCGGTCTTTATCCGTGCTTTATTCTCAAACTTTGGAATTGATACACTAGTGATTTTTGCATTTTTAGATTGAAACTCTAATTTGACAGAAGCATACATTTTATTATGTATAAATGGGCTTCATGTTTCTGTTTTCCCCATACAGTTCAAAGTTCAATCGTGTGTCTTTTGATTTTCAAATGTTTTCATTTTTCCTAAATGTGCTGTGCCGATGCGATGCGTTTTTTGTAAGAATCTACTGTACTAATTAGTGGAATCTGTCAAATTTGGGTTGAAACACTGAATTTGCAGAAAGAGTTCATTCTTCAATCAAACTCAATGTATTTTCAGTAAATTTTACTTTTAAGCAGATTCAAGTATCGTTTTATCAAAAAAAAGCAATACTTGGTCATGTTTATCATTATCTGTTTATTTGATTTTCCATCAATTTCATCTATGATATAATAATCAGGGTGTTTTAATGGGAACACTAATTCACCAAATTTAAGATTTGCCCTATGGTCACGTTTATTAGTTGTATGTGTTGCATTTTCACCGAATCCACAATTATAAATTAAATTTACGCAGGGGAATATTGCCAACCCATGCAGTGTTACACATAATTGCCATTGATGATCCCATGTATCAATTTTATCATTGTACACATCATCATAAATTTGTCTGTATGTTCCCCCATTAATTTCAATATTCCTTATAGAAAATAATTTGGATTTTCGAATAGTAGGCCAAAATTTTATAGACGAATCGTATAAATTCCAAGCTCTCTTCCAAGTGCACCAACCCCATACTCCCATATGTTTCGAAAAACAATATGAATTACTTTTCAAGTTTTTTGTCAATATATTTGTTCCACTTATATGCATTACTCTTTTATCATCTCGGTATCTCCCCAACATTTCCTCGCAAAATCGGAAGAAAGTCGGATGCGGCAGGCAATCGTCTTCAAGAATAATCGCCTCATCAACGGTGTCGAAAACCCAGTCCAGACCACTCGATACCCGGCGTTTGCAGCCCAGATTCACATCCGAGTAATTGGTCAACACCTTGCAGTCCCAATCCACATTATCGATGATAGCACGGGCAGCAGCGCATTTCTCTGTATCATCAGGACGATTCGCACGCGGGCCGTCAGCAATAACCAGAAGTTTCGGGGGCCTGGCTTTTGCTATTTCTGCAAACACTCTTTTGGTGGTGTCTGGGCGGTTGAAGATTATGAAGGCGACTGGGGTTTTTAGCTGGAAATCGGACATTATACTCTTACCAATATTTGAAACATTCGAGTTTTTAAGTGTTAAATGAAATTATAAAAAATATACATATGTAGTATATAATAATTTTCATTCTGTCTTTTATTGAATAACTTAAATCTATACACTTGAATTATCCATTAAAAAGCGACACCGGATTTTAATATCGAGAAGGTATTCCCTCATGTGATTGGTAGTATCCAAATTTTAAAGCACTAATATCTGATAAGGGATTTAAATAGGCATCATGCGCCTTCGGTTAATTGAGGAATTGTGGTAAATTGCCTCCGTCCCTTTAACAGTTGTTAAAAATTTTAACATATTATAGACTGGAACAAGGTATCGATTTCATGTAAATAGGCCAAAACTTAAGGCAGGCTTCGGGTGCAAAATCGATAGCTTTCAGGCAAGAAAATTCCTTAACCGATGACCAATGAAAGTAAACTATTTGCGAATCCAAAGTTTGCCATCAGCTTTCAAGTGTCTTGCGAGTGTGATCTGGTCGATTGTATACAAACAATGCTATCAGGGCAAATTTCATGTTAACTCCTTGCTAATCATAATCCATAGACTTTTATCATTCCCTATCATTCTTAACCATAATGTTCAAATGCTCGAATATATTCTCTTTGCTAAACTGCATATAAAAATTTTGTATTTCCGGGATATATTTATCATAAGACTTTTGCATTCTATATACTGCGTTTTTAAATTCTTCGTAATTTTCATGTTTATATGTTATGCCAATATTATTATGAGTTACTCTTCCACCCATGAGCCCCACATCTGGAACAATTACAGGCTTTCCGAATTCCATGGCTTGTAGCATTACGCCACTCGAACTATAGTGATTTCTATAAGGGAGTGGGATAAAATTAGTCACGTTAAATAATTTTTCAATCACGACAGGGCTTTCAACAAATTTAGGAATGTTTAAAAGTTGCCCATTGTTTTCCAGCGTAATCATTTTATCTGCGAAGTAGGGACTTCGATCACTTTCGGATGTGTCCCCTGCTCGCAATATTACAAATTGTTTATCGTTTAATGCCAATTCTAAAAGAAAATCAAAGCCTTTTCGATTGAAATAACTCCCGAAAAAAAGTAATACTTCTTTTCCTTTATTATTTGATAAAAAATTATCAATTCGTGAGCATAATGATTCTGTTTCTTTATCTGTATGAATTTCATTGTAATTAAAACTTTTAGATATGTCAGGTAACCAAAACGAATTTTTTATAGCGGCATGGTTTACAAAATATTCGTCCAGCCAATATATAATATCAAAATGTTTTACTTTTTGCTTCAAGGCTATTTTAAGAATATTTCTCTTCGACCAATTATCTGAAGGATAACAATAAGGAGAAATAAAAATAGCAATCCATTTCGAGGAGTGTTTTTTAACGCCTGCTAGATTTTTTAAAATTGAGTAAGGGGAATGATTGAATTCATCGCCGGCTATAACAAAAACTAAATCCGGATTTAACTTATTTTCCATATCTATCAAATGCCTCGAATCACTCACTAAGAATGGATTCTGCGCCAAGTTGATTAGGGATATGTTGTGATTGTTTTTATATATATCACAGTTGATTATGGACACGTTTGGATTATTTTTATACACCTCAATATATGGGGAAATCTTTCCACTGGAGTTTTCGCTGTTACACCAATCGCTTCCAACATAAAGTAAGACCTCCATACCAGAATCAAGTGCCCAATCGGCAATTACATTGCAATAAACTTGTCGATGACCACCTGTGTGTGGGGAATATATTAATATTTTTTTACAATCCATGATTACACCCTTTATCACCGTTTATTTTGGCTCAGTGATTTAATATACCAATCATAAGTCTCTTAAATTCCATCTTTCAGTGATATTTGAGATTTTCATCTCAATCCATTCAACCTCGAAACATCCATCAGTTTCCTTTGCGTCCCGTCAGGCTTCGAAGTATCATATCTGATTTCTCCATCAAATCCCACAACATCTTATATCAATTTCACGAGTTCCCTGATAGAAATATCTTTTCCAACCCTATATTCACAAACCCACCCATTTATAAAAAATCGTAGTTCTCCATCAGATGTACCATGAATCCATCATCGTTCCACGTGCATGAACTCCCAACATGGGGTTCCTGTGCCCCCACAACAACTTCTTGATTACTCTTCATTTTTTCTTCATGGAACTTCCTAATCAATACAGGCATCACGTGCGAAGTTTCGAGGTCAAAATTATCATTCGGCCCGTAGAGGTTGGTCGGCATCACAGAGATAAAATTGGTCCCATACTGCTGGTTATAATGTTTACAGAGCCCTGATTCCTGCTATTTTTGCGATTGTGTAGGCTTCGTTGGTTTCTTCGAGGGGGCCGGTTAATAGATATTCTTCTTTAAAAGGCTAGGGAGCTAACTTTGGATAGATACAGGAAGAAACAAGGAAAAGAAGCTTTATTACGCCGTACCTGTAGGCTGCATGAATAACGTTCGCCTCTATCATCAAATTCTCATAGATGAATTGGGCGGAGTAGGTGCTGTTGGCAAGGATTCCCCCTACTTTTGCGGCTGCGAGGAAGACGTATTCCGGATTTTCCCGCTCGAAGAATTCATTGACTGCCTGCTGGTTTGTGAGGTCAAGTTCTTTGTGGGTACGGAAGATAAGGTTGGTGTAGCCTTTGGATTCCAGCTTTCTTTTTATAGCTGAACCGACCATGCCGCGGTGGTAGAAGAGATATATTTTGGAACTCAGATTCATATATTTCAGTCCGAATATTGATCAATTTAAACTTTTCAATGATTTTTTTGACTCCCCACAAATAAGCTGACGTTTCTCACTTATTTTGAGAATGTGCTCCATTCTGCCAGTCGGTTGTAATATTCTCATACCACCTAAGGTACTCCTTCACCTGCTCTCAAGATCGAAACGCTCCTTTGCAACATCATTCGCCTGCATACCCATCTTAGCCTCAATTCATCGTCTTAAAGCAGCTGCACGAGCCGTACTGCCATTGCTTCCGCATCCCCTTTCAGTGTGAGAATCCTGTGATTCCATCTTTGATCTGCTCGGGGATGCCGCCGACGGCGCTCGCGACTACAGGGGTACCGCAGGCTAGGGCTTCGAGAACCGTTGTCGGGAAGGTTTCGGCCCATGCAGGGTGAAGTAGATGTCGGCAGCCTGATAATACAGGCCGACTTTATTGGGGTCTTGCTGGTAGGATTTATGCGGAGGGATTAAGTATGGATATAAATTTCCTCATTACTCCAACACCTTCGATAGGATTCAAATTCATCAATTATTGAAATTACTTCCTCTATATATTTATTTGCCCCCCTCTTGATTGCCAGTTTATTCCCTGATTTGATAAGGGTTTCACGCAGATTTAAGTCATTATAAAGTTTGTTAACTAAAAAAGCAATTTCATCTTCATTTTTAGGATCAAAAAGTAATGCAGCATCTCCCAACTGTTCTTCAGCACCCTGTACTCTCGAGGCTATAACTGGGCACCCTAAAGAAAAAGCTTCTAATGGTGGTAGATTATCTGGGCCAAAAAATGTAGGAAAAACCATTGCAAACGCATTTTTATATAAGTTTATTAATTTCTCTGTTGAAACAAAACCTAAAAAATGAACTTTTTTACTTAGACCGAGTTCTTCAGCTTCTTTTTTAATGTATTTCAAATTTCCTTTATCCGAGCCCGTAAAAATTAGGTCAAAATCTAAAGAGTACTTTTCATTCAAAATCTTTAACGCAAGTAATAATCCAATATGATTTTTATGAGGCCAAAATTGAGCGGGATAAAACAGGTATTGCTTATCTATGTTAAAATTAGTAGTAACCTCAGTTTGAGATACATTTTCAGAAAGAGCAAATGTGGGGACCGGAAATGGAATTACCCTTATTCGTTCGTCTCGAATATTGTAAAATTGGATAATTTCATCTTTTCCTGCAGAGGTTCCAGTCAAAATATAGGTGGCTTTAGGTAACGTGTTTAGATAGTAATTTTCTCTATCCTCCCATCTCCAACCCGTAACACTAACCTCTGGGAAAAAAGGAGCAACACGATGAGCTAAGTCCCATAAAGTTGTAATGTAAGGTATTTTGACAGGCACATGTCCAGGAGTAATAAACCACATAATCTCGATGTTATATTTATGAATTAATTTTTCTATTTTAGTACTTAAATTGTAATTATGTATAAGATGTCTGTTATTACGGTTAATGTTAATTGAATTTACAACTTTAATTGCAAATTTTTTTAAATAAGTGCGTTTTAATGGATTAGTTTTTTCATATAATGGAATTGAAAAAATATTGGATTTTAAAGGTATGTCAATTTTTTGAGATGAAAAAAGATAAAATTCATGGTTTGATTTTGTTTCCATCAGTGCATTTAGAATCGTGGACTCAAAAGAAAATCCTCCCCCCGCTTCTGGCTTTGAATTTCCAATATATATTCCTATTTTCATAATCTCAATCTCGGGTGTTTCATCAATAGTATATTGATATTCATTTGTATTTGGTTGAGCAGATCCCAAAACTCAAAATTGCTTCCATACGTCTTCGGTTAAGTAAGGAATCATGATAAATTGCATCCATTTCCTCAACAGATGTTCAAAATTGTGATAGATCCTAGAATGAAGCAAGGTGTCGATTTTAGGTAAATCGGGCAAAATTTGAGATAGACTTCTGGTACAAAATCGATAGCCTTCAGACAAGAAAATTCCTTAACCGATGACCAATGAAATTGCTTTTATAAATCTCGAATTTGGAATAACCAATTAAGCTTCTGATCATGAAAGCAATTATAATAAATATTACGGAGTATGGACAAAACGGATTTTGGGGATTTTAAACCACCGATGACATTTCTCCAATAATCTTTTTAGGTTCTTCGTCATTTCCTATGGATAAGATGATTTTCAATTCAAGGCCACGTTGGTTTTTATGAGGTTATCCACACAAAACAACGAAGAGACTCTTTTTATTTTTTTAACCCAAGAAACGTTACTCCCCAAGTATCAAATCCAGGTTCATTTCCGCTTAACCATTCTTCACACATTATCAACCTAAAACCTGTGCTTTCCATAAAAATTTCAATTTCTGGTTTAAACAAATATCTCATAGTATGTGTTTCATTTAATGCTTCGTAATTACCGCTTTGCTTGTCTTCCACGAGTATCTCATAATTAATGTCCACTAAATTCTCATTTGGATACATTACCGGTTCTGCAATTCGAAGAAGCTTTACATTTTCATCTTCCAGCCTTTTAACTCTTACACTGGGTTTCTCACTTAAAACTGCAGGCCCATACCAGCAATCAAATATAAATAAGCCTCCATTTTTCAAATGTTTCGAAGCAGTCTCAAATGTATTTTTTAGATCTTCATTTGTTGTTTGATAGCTGATTACATGAAATAAAGAAATAACTACATCAAATTGCGTATCTAGTTTGAGATTTCTAATATCTCCTTTGAAAAAAGATAATTTGTCTTTTTCAGCTAATTTATTTGCTTCTTCTAGCATTTTTTCACTTATATCTATGCCGCAGACAGAGTATCCATATTTTGCAAAAAGTTCGTCATGTCTTCCGGTTCCGCAGCCAAGATCCAAGACCGTCTTCGAATCCGGACCATACTTCTTTATTAAATTTGACACGTATTCTACTTCCCTTGAATACTCCTTATCCTGATATAACAAATTGTAATATTTAGAGTAGCTCTCAAAAATGTTCATTTTAATTCCTCCCTTATTACTTTGATGACCTCATCCATCTGTTCCTGGGTCAAGGCAAGTCCGCTTGGTATATAAAATCCCTTTCTAGCTATTCTTTCTGCAACCGGATAACTCTCATTTTCGAACAGTCCCATTTTATGAAAAACGGGCTGTTCATGCATTGGGTAAAAAAAGGATCTTGTACCGATTTTTTTCTCATTGAGACGTGCCATTATTTCTTCGGAGTTTACTCCAATCTCATCATTTAGCACAATTCCATAAACCCAGTAGATATTATCTGCATAAGGTGTTCTTTCAAGAGGAAGCTGGATACACCCTATATTTTTTAATTTTTCTGTATAATATTTCCCCATTTCCCTTTTTTTCTTTGCAAATTCATTTAACCTTTCGAGCTGTGCCAGCCCAACTGCAGCCTGAAGGTTTGTAATTCTAAAGTTCCAGCCCATTTCTTCATGGACATATCTTCGGTTTGCCTGAAAACAAAGATTACGTAAAGACCTGCATCTTTCTGCGAGTTCTTCGTCATCAGTAACTACCATTCCCCCTTCACCTGTAGTTATATGCTTATTAGCATAGAAACTGAATGCACTTATATCCCCAAAACTGCCGCAGGGCTTTCCATTATATGTTTGCCCATGAGCTTCTGCAGCATCTTCTATGATATTCAACTCATATTTCCTGGCAAGCTTGATCACAGGGTCCATGTCTACAGGCAATCCATAAATGTGAACTACCATTATTGCTCTGGTTTTTGGAGTAATCTTTGATTCAATCTGGTTCACATCCATGTTCCATGTGCAGGAGTCGCTATCGACCAGCACAGGAGTGGCACCAGCCATTATAACTGCATTGGCGCAGGAGATTATCGTAAATGTGGGCATGATAACTTCGTCGCCTTCTTTTAGTTCCAGAGCAGCCACTGCAACATCAAGTGCTGCAGAACCATTACAAACGGCAATTCCATATCTTCTGCCCACTTTTGCTGAAAATTTCTCTTCGAATTCTTTAACGAATGGTCCTTCGCTTGAAATCCACCCTGTATCGATACATTCCATCAGATACTTTTTTTCGTTTCCATCCAAAAGCGGCTCATTTACCGGAATCATTGTGTGTCCTCTTTATATACAATTTCAGGGTCATCAATTCCTATAAATCTGGTTTTGTCTTTATCTCCCGCATAAGGTCCCTGTTTCACTTCAAACATTTCTACTTCTTCAAGGACTTTAAATCCATGCCCGCTTTTGATCAGAAGGATTACATCTCCAGATTCAAGAACCCTACTTTCAATGTAAGTTTGTTTTTCGTCATAAAAATCCACCCTCAACTTTCCTTTCCTGATAAAAAGCACTTCCTGAGTATAATGGACTTCCCTTTTCACAGGATTGTGGACGTGCGGGTCAATTAATTTACCGGCAGGGTGTTTCATGTAGGCTAACTGCTGGGAAAGATCATTGGATGTAAAAAAATGTATGCCTTCTTTATTGAAGGTGCTGGATACAATTATCGCCAGCAACTCGTTATTGTGTATAATTTCTTCGAACACATGATCACCGACATATGAAGAAATTTGTTATTTGTTTGAATTTAGGAATGACACTAAAATATAACTTCAAATTTTCACTTCAGGAATGGCTCTATAATTTCATTTTCCCAAATAATCATCAAAGACAATATAATGTTTTCCTTTAAGTTTTCACCTACTTTTTTGCCGTGAAATAAACTTATCCTTTTTCGTTGAAAACACTTTCAATCCTGTTGATGTAGAAATCTTATCAACAAGACTTTTAACCACCTCTAGACTGCTGAAAACGTACCTTTGCATGCACTTGTGACATGGCAGAATAACCTATGTTCTATTGGATGGTATTTCGAAGTATATGTGGATAGTGAGCCATTCGGATTTCAATCCCTATTTCATGTACCAGATTTTGTAAGTCTTCCTTGAAAATATGATGCCTACTTGAGTTGCTTCCACCACCATCTGCTAAAATTAAAATACTGTTTGCCTAGTTGTAATTTTCCTTATCGTATTTTTTCCCACCAGAAGGACAAGGAATCCTGAACTGCTCTCTCACGCTGGGGGATACCCCTGCCTCACGACGAAGATATCTAGGGGGCGGCAAAGCTCTCCATTCCTGTCCGCTGCCCTAGCGTGAGGAAACTTATTAAGGGTTTCAACACAACCAGTATTTTATGATTATTTTTTATTTATACTCGCAGTCTGGTCAAATCTAAATCTTTTCATAAGCGTTGGCGTCCAACTTTTATGCATCATCGTAAAACTGAATCCATTAATCTCAGCTTGATGTAATAATTCGTCCATTTCATCTCCAAAGTTGTTATTAATATATTTAGTTGGTTCGTCTTTGGGTACGTAGTATTCATAGAATTTTGGATGCTCTTTTTGTAATTCTGGTAAGTAATTGCTATAGGAATGTTTTTCAGAATTTTTCCAAAATAATTTATCTTGGGGTGCCCGACCATCAAAACCCCACATGTAAACATTCTTTGATAACGTACATGCCAATGGCAAGAGAAGTAACTGTAGCACGTTCCCTAAAGCGGGCAAATAAAAATTGTTTACAAGATCATTATGGTAATATTTATAATTGCCTACAGGTACTGGAATTAATCTATCTTCAAATGGTTTAAACTGTCTATAAACAATTGTATGGAATTGTTGGGGATAAATAAAATACGTAGTTGGTGTTTCTTGCATTCTATCATACAGATCTTTTCTGAATGTTCTTGCGTACATTGTATGCCCAAAGTGGTATATGGCATCACCTGCTACAATGAAATTTGGGTTGAGATGGTTCCATAGTTTTTTATCTTTTACAATGGTATTACATACAACCCTATAACCATCTGAAAAGTTGTACCCGATAGCTTTTTCCAGAGAGGAACCAGTCCCAAAGATGTAACATTTACTTAAATGTTGTGCCCTCAGATCATTTATGTAGTTAGTAAACTTTATTTTTGAATCCTCAATATTTGGTTTACAAGATGAGCACAAGTTGGCGAGAGATATCCACTCCCATCCATCGACTGGATTTGAACGATAATCAATATAGTATATCGACCCTCTAATACATTTTATCCAAGTTGGTAATTTATTTTTGTCACAAAAATATAATATGGGTGCACAGCTCAGTATTGCAGAATTTATGTTTTTTATTTCTAATTTCAGTTCAGGGCAGTAAAAATTAAGTCGCTTGCTCAGATTAGATATTTCGTCAGGTGTTATTTCTGGTGCTACCAAATATGCCACATTATAATGTTTGGATCTCACAATGCTATCCCAAATCAGAGAGATAACATTATATCCAAAAGCTTTAAAACCCATGGAATTTCACCATTAATTATAACATTTACTCATTCGGTACTCAACTTTATTGTTGCTCCACCATCAATAACTAAACAATGTCCTGTGATAAACGATGTGGATGCAGCTTCATCTGAGAGAAATAAAATGGCCCTTGCTATTTCGTCAGGTTTTCCAATTCTTCCCATGATATGTTTTTTAGCCAAACATTCTATTCTCTCCTCAATGTTTGAACCAACAACATGCTCTCTTTGTAACCCTGAGCGTAACATAGGTGTATCCACTGCGCCTGGAAGTACAGCATTTACACGGATATTGTCAGGCGCAAGTTCAATCGCCAGTGCTCTTGTGAATGCTGCTAATGCACCTTTACTTGCAGCATATGCAGCAATATTGGATGAAGTCGATATAGCATGAACAGAGCTTACATTGATAATTGATCCGCCTCTTTCTCTCATAAGAGAATAGGAATGTTTTATAAACAAAAATGCTGAACGAAGGTTAGTATCCATTGTTTTGTTCCATTCATCAACATTCATTTCAACAATAGGTTTACAGATCTGGACTGCTGCATTGTTGATCAGAACATCGATTCGTCCTTCATCAGACCGAATTTCATCAAATATGTGATCAACATCTGAAACTATTGATACATCACCTTTGATATAATGACCTACCCCCTCGATCTTGCTGACATCACTCCGTGAAACACCGATTACATGCCAGCCTTTTTGAGTAAACAGCTTAGCCGTTGCATTCCCAATTCCACTTGAAACACCGGATATTAAAACAACTTTTTTCATAGATCTCTACCTTTGAGTCCATTTATTAGGTTGTTTATCGCCAGTTCATTGACGCGCATTACTGCTTCATAGGTATTGGAACTGTTATGGGCGCCAAATATGCAATTATCGAAGCTCTGCAAAGGACTTTCATCTGAAAGGGGTTCATCCTCAAAAACATCAAGCGCTACACCTGCTATTTTCCCTTTCTTAAGATTCTGAACCAATGCTTTCTCATCAATGAGGGGACCACGAGCAGTATTAATAATAATGACCTGATCTTTCATATTTGAAAATTCCTGAAAAGATAGCAGATGATAATTCTCATCTGTTAGATTGCAATTAACTGAGATAATGTCTGCAGACCGTAGTAACTCATCCAGTGAAACCTGATTCATTCCTGTTTTCTGAATAAATTCCTTTGCAACTGGAAGCACATCAAACCCAACAACTTCCATACCCATAACTATAGCTCTTTCGACCACCGCACGACCTATGCTTCCAACACCAATCACACCAAGTTTTTTTCCTCTCAGGGATCTACCTTGGATCTGTGCTGTGTTCCACTCGCCAGCATGAACTCTTCGATCGATGATATGGGTTTTCCGAACTAGGGCAACGATATACCCTATAACTAAATCTGCCACCTCTTCGCTGAATACATTTGGTGTGTTGGAAACCCCAATACCACACTTTTTGGCAGCCCTGAGATCGATTGAATCGATTCCAACACCCCATTTAGAGATGAATTTTAGTCTTTCAGCGTTTTCCAAAACTTTTGCAGATAATTTATCATCTCCTGCAATGATGCCATCATATCGATCAATAATCTCTAAAAGTTCGTCTTCAGTTAATTGCTGGTTTACCTCTGGAGTCTCAATTGCAATATCGTTTATCTCAAATACGGGGCGATAGTGATCAATTGTCCTTTGAAGATGTGGACAGGAGATTAATACATTCAACTTCATGAATTATTTTCACTCTCCAAGTAGAGCAATTCAGCAATACGAAAATCGAGTTCTTCATCAATATCAATAGCTTCAAACCGATCCATCTCAAACATCAATGGTCTTTCCCCTATACGATTATGCTTGGATTCAAGGGTTTGCCGAGAAAATAAATACAAGCACGAATTTTCCTCAAATATTGGGGGAAGATCCTGTGTACGTAAAAGAATTGCAGAATTATGATTTATTGGACGGGTCAGTAAGTCCCAATATCGTGTTTGTGTTCTAGTTACTGAAAATAGAGAATCATAGATATTATTGTTGTGCAAGAATAAATTTATTGCACGAGATATAGTTTCTGCGGTTAATAGTGGATTTGTAGTATGGGTCTGGAGATAATAGTCTGCTTCCACTGATTGAATGTCGTGAAGTAAAACGTCATTCATGGGTACTGTTCCTGCTCTCAGGCGCTCTGGGCGTTCTATGACTTTTACATCAGAAAAATCCCTAGATAGACCCTCTATTATTACTGGGCTATCCGTGTCAACAACAATCTGGCTGATCTCTGGACAGGTGCTGAGAGAATTTATTATCCGGTGGTACAATGGTTTTCCAGCAAAGGAACGATAGTTTTTACCAGGAACTCTTTCACTGTTATGGCGCATTGGAACCAGCGCAACGATTTTATACTTCAAAAAAATCCTCCATTTAATTTTCTAAGCACGACTCTGGCAGGAGATCCTTCTGCTCCAACAATATTCAGAGGCAAACAAATAAGTTCATACTGTCCTTCTTTAATCTGTCCTAAGTTGAGCCCTTCTAGTATTATTACTCCTGCATTCAACAATATCTGATGAGTTTCAGAACTGTCAAAGTACATTTGCACAGATAAATAATCTATTCCCACAAGTCGTATATTCTGCTTTACAACCCATTCAGCAGCATCTTTCGATAATCCTACATAGTCTGTCCTGAATCTCTTTGAGTCTTTTTTCCAGTATTCGGAGTTGTGAGTTCGAAGGAGAAGTTTTTGTGTATCTTCAGGTAAATTTAATCTCTCTAGATCGGTAGCAGTAATTTGAGAAACGCTAGATAAATCTGCAACAACTGAAGGTCCAACCATATCTTGGATTGACAGTTTTTCAACACTATCTCCACCTTGGATATGATGAAGAGGTGCATCAATATGTGTACCTGAATGTACATCACATACCATCTTCGAATTATTTACTGGATCCCCTTTTTCAATGCTCATTATCTTTTCAATATGAAATCCAGGACTTCCGGGCCAGATTACCATCTCCGAGGATAATGGCAAAGAAATATCAAAAATCTCTCTCATTTTCCCTCCAGCCAATTCACTGAGCAATATTCTATAATCCCATCTCCCTTACCTTCTTTAGACACATCCCTTAAACTTTTTAAATTTTTTGGGTAATAAAATGCTCTTTTAAGATCTGGAGAAACCTTTTCACGTTGTGAATTTCCTCTATACGCGCCCCAGAATTGCATGAGTCTGAATATCAGAATACTTTCTGTGTTCTTGTACAGAACATTATTTCTTTTTGCGGCTATACAGTCACCTATTATGTTTATTGTTGAGAGATAAATAAAATCCAAAAATGTAAACTTTTCCTGTGGAAAAATTGCTTTTAATGCAATTGCCTCTCTGCGATATCGGTTATATATTCTGAGAGGTGTTTCTTCATGAACATGCACTATCTCTGCTTTTGAGGAGTACACAATACGATACCCCTTACCCATTGCTTTTTTTGCCCAGTGGAGATCTTCGAGACCTGTTAACTCTTCGTCGTAAGGCATTTCTTTCCAAAGGTTCTTCCTTATAGCACAATTGGCATTATTACAAAACGGACTCTCCTGATTTGAACATGATTGTTCTGGGAACCAACTTGCAAAAATCTGGTGCTCTGAGAACTGGCTCTTTTCGTTTCCTCGCTGTTTTCCATAAACCAGCGCCACAGTAGGATCATTAAATGGTTCTGTTAATTGTTCCAGCCAGTCTTTGTACATGGGCCAGCAATGTGCACTGATGAAGACCAGATATTCCCCACTTGCAGCCTTACAACCAATATTCAGAGCACGCCCGAAAGAAAATTCTTCAGGAGATATATATACAACTCTAACTGGATAACGTGATGCTATCGAAAGAGTTGCATCAGTTGAGCCTGAGTCTACAAGGATGATCTCTACATCTTTGACTGTTTGCTGAGTTATGCCTGACAGTAGGCGACCTATATGTTCTTCTTCATTGTAGCAACGTATGATAATAGAAAGCACCATACTCATCTCACGTAATAATAGAGGATTTATTGAGGTTCTTTGATGAATATGCAATGTATCTCATTATCTCTGCAATTTTTGTACTCCAGTTTATAGCCACACGATTCCAAAAAATGAATCGTTTCATCACTAGACGAATTAAAATCCTTTAAAAACAATGGATGGATTTCAATGAAAATAATCCGTGGCGATTTCTTCGAAACAAGAAGTTTATTCATTCCTCGTAGAGCTAAATACTCTGCACCTTCAATATCAATTTTTATTACTGTGGGAATTGGCAAAATTTTGTCTCTAATTGCATTGTCAATACTATTGCATGATATTGTTTTGTGTCCTTTAAATCTTCCTTTTATCTCGCATAATGATGGGGAATAGCCACCCGTACCATCTGAATATAATGATCTCGTTTCTTCGATGTCTGATACTGCCCAATCTATAACACTTATATTCTTTGCATTGTTTATACTAATATTTTTCACAAGTCGAACTCGAATTTCATCATCCGGTTCAAAGGATATAACTTTTACAACCTTTTTTGCCGCATATATAGAATATAAACCAATGTTTGACCCAATATCAAAAAATACGTCATCTTTTTGGATATAATCTAAAAATTTATCTAAAAATGATTTCTCATCCCCGAATTTTACAATTCTATATTCCTCTATAGGATCATTTATGATAAATTTGCATACAGAGTCATGATTTACCGATGAGGAACATGTATATGGATACTTGAAGCGTGGAATGCGTTGACGAATCTCGTTCCAAATGCCATTGTTAATTAAATGCTGGAAATGTGTCATTTTCTGCTCCTACTGCATATTTGGTAGTGCTACTTAATTTGTTGATATTATTTTGGAATAATCGGAGTGACTTTGACGTCTTATTTTCTCAAACCTTGGCACGGCTTGAGCCTGCCCACTCAAAAGGGATAATCGTAAATTGAGAGAGTTGCATCAGTTGAGCCTGAGTCTACAAGGATGATCTCTACATCTTTGACTGTTTGCGGAGTTATGCCTGACAGTAGGCGACCTATATGTTCTTCTTCGTTGTAGCAACGGATAATTATTGAGATTTTTGACAAGATTATTCCTCTCTATGTCTCTATTGTTTTTTGCTTTTCTTTGGTGAACTTTGTGGGAACTCGCAAACATTAAAACTATCTTGCCATCATGCAACTAAATCAGCCAATTTTCCTCCATACTCCGCAGATTATACCGTCTACATGATTGTAATTAACAGCGCTTGCGTTTTTTAATGGCACTCTTCTCCATGTAACAGACCCATAAAATCCATGCATGTCCTCAGCTTTTTTATATTTTACTTGAGTGGATTGTAACACTCCACTTAAATGATTGGATACTTTTTGGCTTAATGATATTTTAGGGGAACCTTCAGAATAATAACAGATACATTCTGCATATTGGTATTCATAATATTCTAGAAGGAATGGTTTTAATAAGGAATCGAATTTGGAAATGTTTTCTATATTATAACATCTTGCTTCATCATTCAATATCAAACCCTGATTTACTCCAAAAGGAAGAGTCATTATTAGTTCGCCCCCTTTTTTAAGTACTCTGGTCAACTCTTTTACAGCATCAAAATCTCCATTGTTATCTATTTTAGGAAGATTTTCGGCATTCACTTGAGGACTGAACAAACCAACATGTTCAATGACTGAAACAGCAATAATTTTATCAAAGGTCTCATCCTGAAATGGGAGGTTTCTAACATCTGATTGATAAAATTTTATGTTATCGTATTCTTTTTCAAAAGTATCATAATCCGTTGCATATACAGTAATTGGCAGGTTATTTAACCACTCTAGCCAAATATCATTTGATTTAGCGGATCCTACATCTAAAATAATCTGAGCATTGCCAATTTTAGATGCTGCAAAAGGATACTCAATACAGCGACTGTGTATTTTATCATGAGATCTGTGAAACAAAAAGTTCGGTTTAATAGAACCGTCCAAATTAAAGTCAAACATAGATGTCGAAACTATATTAAATGGTGAAGATTTCTTATTCTCCGGCATAATTTATACTCCTGATATATTTTTAACTTCCCAAGGTACAGGCAGTGCGATTATTCCTGGGCGTTTATCTGCATAACTTAATAATGAGGACGGTTGTGATAAAAGTTGTATTTCAAAACAAATAATTTCCTCTAGTCTTTGAAATGTCGTGGAATTTATTATGCCTGTATTAAATGTAATTGTATAATGCCCTGGTTTAAATAGCGGATGGGGCAATGTTATGATGCAATGGTATATCCCCGGATTTCGAAGTTCTAAAATAGAATTATTAAGGTCTGTATCAAATGATAGTGCAACTAATGAACCATTTCTTCTGATTTCAAAATTTACAACAGATCCTATTAATGGTTTCTGAACGACATATGTTATCTCTAATTTTACAATATCAAATACATCAAAAATGCCGCATATCTCTTCGCTTTTAGAAATCACCCGTCCTTCCAATATCTGAAGATCGATATTTTTATTTTCTCTGACATTAAATGAAACATTATCATTTCCATAGAATATTGGATTCATATATTGATCGACTACCTCGTTCACTTCTCCAATTGAAATTATATTACCCTCTGAAAGTAGCATACAGTTCCTACACAGAGACTTGATCATGTCTATTTGATGACTCACAAAAAGCACCGTCCTCCCTTCCTTTGCAACTTCGCCCATCTTCCCAAGACACTTCTTCTGAAATGCCGCATCTCCCACTGCAAGCACCTCGTCCACGAGCAAGATCTCCGGCTCTAGATGAGCCGCCACCGAGAAAGCAAGCCGCACTTGCATACCACTTGAATACCTTTTTACAGGAGTGTCCAGAAATTTCTCGACACCTGAAAACTTCACGATCTCATCAAACTTCTCGTCGATCTCTCTCTTCTTCATGCCTAGAATAGAACCGTTAAAATAGATATTCTCCCGGCCGGTAAGCTCTGGGTGGAATCCGGTCCCGACTTCAAGGAGACTTCCCACCCGGCCGCGCATGGTAATCTCGCCCTCTGTAGGATATGTTATACGAGAAAGAATCTTAAGAAGCGTGCTCTTGCCTGCACCGTTCCTACCGATGACACCAACAACTTCTCCGCGCTCGACCTTGAAATTCACATCCTTGAGCGCCCAGAAAGTATCATTTTGTCTGCGGCAGTCCTTAAGCGTCTTTAGTGGATGCCTTACAGCAGAGGTAAGGCTTTCAGAGAGAGTCTTGTAAGTCGTGTCCATACCGATACTGTACTGTTTAGAAAGGTGTTTTACCTCGATTATTGGTTCTTCCTTTTTTGACGCAATCATTTAAACCAAATCCGCAAAGTACTTCTCTGTACTCTTGAGGTAGAGTATTCCACTCACAAAAATCGTTATCGTCAGCACTGCCGAGATTGCAAGGCCGACAAACTCCACCGGAATGTGCCCGAGCAGGCATGCACGATGAGCACCTATTAAACCTGTCATAGGATTCAGGTAAAGCAACCATTGCAGGTTCTCACCCACAATATTTGCAGGGTAGATCACTGGTGATACAAACAGAAGAAGCTGGATAAAGAACGGAAGGGCGAACTTCACATCCCTGTATTTTACACAGATGGACGAGAGCCAGTAGCCTATGCCTGAAGCAAGCAAAAATGTCATAAAAACAATAAGCGGCAACAGGAGTATCGTAATACCAGGCATAAAATGGTAGTAGACCATCATAACTGCAAGGATACTCATAGCAATCCCATAATCAACAAGACCTGAAAGGCATGGCGCAGTCGGTATGAATATCCGCGGCATGTATACTTTTGAGAGAAGGGTGGCATTGTCAACAAGGCTGTTACTTGATTGGGAAAGAGCATTCGAAAAATAAATCCAGAGGAGAAGACCTGAGTATGAAAATATTGGGTAGGGTACTCCGTCTGAAGGCATCTGTGCAAGCCGACTGAAGATCAGGGTGAATACTATCATCGTAAAAAAAGGCTGCAACAATGCCCAGGATGCACCTATAATCGTCTGCTTGTATCTGATCTTGATTTCCCTAAGGGCAAGGAAGAAGAGAAGCTCTCTGTACTCCTTCAACTCCTGCCAGTTTATATCCAGAAGCCCGTATTTCGGGCGGATCACCAGTTCGTAGTCAGTTGCATGTTCAGTCATAGAAAACACATTTATCTTTTTTCGCTGGGGGGAAGTCTTTCCAAAACATTAATGACTATTAGCATTCTTTTAAAACAAGTTCTGGAATTTCATTTTTGATAGTTGTTAATCTTGTACTTTCGTCATTTTCTAATAAACATCTAAAATAGTTAATTGTCATTTTTAAACCTTCTTCTAATTTTTCGTCTGGTCTCCAGCCTAGTTCTTTGACTGCCAGATCAATATTCGGTTTGCGTTTTAGTGGATCATCTTCCGGCAAAGGTTTATAGATAAGTTTACTATTTGAATCAGTTAGCTCAATTACTTTCTGTGCAAGTTCTAAAATTGTGAATTCCTCAGGGTTTCCAATATTTACCGGCCCCGTTAAACCTTCACGAGAGTTCATCATACGGATTATGCCTTCAATCAAGTCGTCAACATAGCAAAAACTTCTGGTCTGTGTACCTTCTCCGTAAATGGTTATGTTTTCGCCCTTAAGTGCCTGCACAATGAAATTGCTCACCACTCTCCCGTCGTTTGGGTGCATCCTGGGGCCGTAGGTATTAAAAATTCGTACCACTTTTATATCCAGGTCATACTGGCGTTTGTAATCGAAAAAAAGTGTTTCAGCGCATCTTTTTCCTTCATCATAGCATGCCCGTGGGCCAATGGAATTTACGTTACCTCGATATTCTTCTGACTGGGGATGGACCTGTGGGTCACCATAAACTTCGGAAGTTGAAGCCTGCAAAATCTTTGCATTCAATCTCTTTGCAAGATCCAGCATATTGATTGCGCCCATTACTGAGGTTTTTGTTGTTTGAACCGGATCAAACTGATAATGGACAGGACTAGCTGGACAGGCGAGATTATAAATTTCATCTACTTCCACTGAAAGCGGAAAATTAATGTCATGGCGAATGACCTCAAAATAAGGATTGTTCATGAGGTGAACAATATTTCTTTTTTTGCCAGTGAAAAAATTATCTACACATATAACTTCATGCCCTTCACTTAATAGGCGTTCACATAGATGTGACCCTAAAAATCCAGCTCCTCCTGTGACTAAAATTTGTTTTCTCATATAATTCCTTCTTGTTGTGTTATAATTTAGACTGAATATACCACTCATAAGTTCGTTCAATCCCTTTCTTCAAAGAAATCCTGGCTTTCCACCCAAGGCCATTCAGTTTTGTAACGTCCATTAGTTTTCTTGGAGTCCCGTCTGGCTTTGAAGTATCATAATTAATCTTCCCTTCAAACCCTACAACCTCTTTTATCAGTTCCACGAGTTCATTGATTGTAACATCCTCTCCAACCCCGATATTCACAAACTCGCCTATTTCAGAAAAATCATAATTTTCCATCAAATACACACATGCATCTGCCATATCGTCCACATGCATGAACTCCCTTAGAGGCTTTCCCGTACCCCACACAACAACTTCAGGTTCATTATTCGATCTGGCTTCATGGAATTTCCTTATCAATGCAGGCATCACATGCGAAGTTTCCAGATCAAAATTATCATTAGGTCCGTAGAGGTTGGTCGGCATTACCGAGATGAAGTTGGTCCCGTACTGCTGGTTGTAGTGCTTGCAGAGCCTGATTCCTGCTATCTTGGCTATTGCATAGGCTTCGTTGGTTTCTTCGAGGGTTCCGGTTAATAGATATTCTTCTTTGAGAGGCTGTGGAGCTAACTTTGGATAGATACAGGAAGAACCAAGGAAAAGTAGCTTTTTTACTCCGTACCTGTAGGCTGCATGAATTACATTTGCCTCTATCATCAAATTCTCATAGATGAATTGAGCTGGGTAGGTGCTGTTGGCAAGGATTCCCCCTACTTTTGCGGCTGCGAGGAAGACGTATTCCGGATTTTCCCGCTCGAAGAATTCATTGACTGAATGCTGGTTAGTAAGGTCGAGTTCTTTGTGGGTGCGGAAGAGCAGGTTGGTGTAACCTTTTGATTCAAGTTTTCTTTTCAGGGCTGAACCTACAAGGCCGCGATGACCGGCTAAGTAGATTTTTGAGTCTTTTTCCATTTTATCGCCTTTAGTTTGACAGGGGGAATTTTAGGAGAGGGTTTTGCTATTTTTGCCATTATACTTTAGCAATTTTTATAAGCTCTTCAAATTTAATTTAGGGTTTTCAGCCAGGTTTTCTTTAAGTTCCTGGCAGGCTGCTAATTTTTCAGAGGGGTAGTTTTTCAGGACTTCTTCCTCATCGGATTTAATCATTATTTTTACCAGTTCTCCCATTTTGACTTTTGGCTGCCAGCCAAGTTTTTCTCTGGCTTTTGAGGGGTCGCCGATGAGGAGTTCTACTTCAGTTGGCCTGTAATATCCAGGGTCTA
>NZ_JJOY01000003.1 GCF_000979455.1 Methanosarcina sp. 2.H.T.1A.6 | reverse complement strand
CAGAAGATAAGCCTGTCCACGTTCCTTACTGTACTGAAGTGTGCGAGCCTTCGGGAACTCTGGATCGTTGCCAAATTCACCCTATATTACTTCAAATCTATTCTAAACAATCTGTCTCAAAACAGTATTGAATGGTCTCTTCAAGTTTTGGTCTTATATGGAAACTGTAACAATCATTTTTACATCGTGAATATCCTGTTCATTCATTTGAATATCTTTTTTGTATCTCTTAACATTTTTTTAGTCATTTGAATATCTTTTTTATATATCTTAATATTTTTTTAGTCATTTGAATATCTTTTTTATATAACTGAATGGTCTTTTTAGATGGTATTTAAATTCAAAATAGCACTTTGCCTTTGATTCAATTTTCATATGTTCTTTTGGAAATTCATGAAAAAAGTTACTTCTTTTCTTCCTCTTTGCCGGAACCACTGTTGTTATGATTATTAACATGGAGTTGCCAGTAGCGGTCGTAGAGGGTGACTATCAGGGTCAGGAGCAGGATGAAAAAGAGCGTGTTATCGAGGTTGATTGAACCGTCGTATCTGGGGAGGAAGAAGTTAAAGAGGAGGATGATGCCCAGGTTTACCAGAGACATCACGATAAACTCCTGCATTATAGACTTCCAGTGTCTACCGCGCCGGGACAGCCAGTGACTCAGGGAGGTGTTTATCACGACAAAAACAGCTACACCGATAGCTATCTGGATGCTGTTTGCCCGTACGCCCGGAAGTATCTGGGCAAAGATGATGGTCAGGAGGGAGATCAGCACGATTTTTTCGATCACCTGGTTGTTAATGAGGCGTTCCCGCTGCTCCTTCACCGTTTTTGGTATGGGGGGGAAAACCGGGGCGGCTGCGACAGGGAGGGCTTCGAATTCCAGGCCTTTCCGGGCAGGAGGGAGGTCTCGGAGCAGCCACCAGGCCATGCCGAGCAGGAACACTGCATAGGCAATCAGGATGAGGGCGTTTGAGGGGTTGGCTTTGATCCAGTCTGTGGTGTCCAGCTGGGCGACGTGGATCCAGTATTCCTGGGGTATCTTGACGAAAACCCAGATCAGGGCTGCTGCAGCGATCAATTTTCTTTTTGTCAAAACCTTCGGGTCCCATTTCAAGCGGACGGCTTCGTAGAAGATGAAGAAGTACTCAAAGGTGTTGGGAAAAATAAGCAGCAGAGGGCGCAGGTGTACGAGTTCGAAGATCGCCACGCCTACCAGTCGGTAGTAGAAAAGGAAACGGTCCAGCTTGAAGGCGTAGAGGTTCGACCAGTTGCGCAGCGTCGAAAGGTAGGTGATACTCAGGTAATAAATATCAAGGGCCTTGTCATAGCCCTGGTAGCCTTCCAGTGGTAGGCCCGTGAAGAGCTGGAAAATTGTCTGGTCGACCATATCGAGAATCAGGGAAGCCAGCACGCCGGAGAGGGGGTAGCGAGGAATAGAAAGCGGTATTAAGAAGCGGGCCATAACCACCGCCCAGAAGATCAATAAATCCGAAGTTTCTACCATGAAGCCTGATCCCCCTGATCAATTTCAGCAATGCTACATTAGATCTGCTAAACTAGACTATTAATGTAGATTGCTAAAGTAGACTGCTAATTCAGACCCGTTATACCCCGGAAACGAGTCTGATTCACACTCATTTTCTTCAAGCTCTTCTCCCAGTTTCCTTCCGTTTAATCGCTGCCAGAAAGGCTTATGGAAATTGTAAGATTTTGTAGTATGGTTTCGTGTATTCCTGTATAATATAAATAGCCACATTTCTATAAAAGTATTTCATATTAAAATACTTGCTTTGATGCCTTTATGGCTGTCCTAAAGGAGCCTTTCTCTCGAATGGGACGTTTATATCCATTTTTCCTGACGAAGCATCTGTCTAAAGGTCTCTCTTAAAAATCAATAGTATTTGAGCGCAGTAATAAATGATTCTGGAAAGTATTCAGATTCTAAAAATTAAGGGTAAGAACAGGGATTTTTCTGCATCCGAATTGCGACTCGCCCGAATTGCGCCTCGGGATCTCAGGAAATCGGAGATTTTCTGGGAGTTGCACTGCAAGTGCAACAGTACGCGGTCCTTTTCGCTGCGCTCAAGAGGACTACTTTATAGATATAGTAGTAAACTTCGCTCGCTCAAGCAGACTAATTTATAGTTTATTGCAGTGAGTTTCTCTCAAGAGGACTGAATTACAAATATCTCT
The DNA here is from genome assembly GCF_000979455.1 of Methanosarcina sp. 2.H.T.1A.6. Taxonomy (GTDB): domain Archaea; phylum Halobacteriota; class Methanosarcinia; order Methanosarcinales; family Methanosarcinaceae; genus Methanosarcina. Next base: position 98,657 of record NZ_JJOY01000003.1, on the reverse strand, counting down.
GATCCGTACAACCTTATTCTCTATACGGGGTCGTTCCTGCCACGCTCTACGCAGGAGAGCGGTATTTCAAACAAAGAAGAGTAAAGAAAAGAAAAGAAAAGCCAGCGAGTAAAAAATATCGAATAAGCTGGAAGAAATCAACAAAAAATTAACTTATAATAGCGTCAGAAAAGTCCTAATGTTAACGCAAAGAAAAGGTATAGAGGAAACCTGTAAATATACCAACGAAAGCTGAATTTTATCTGAAATTATTCTTTTTTGAGTCTATTTTCTATTCGGGCTTTTTTGTTTTTTCTGCTTTTTTTGCAGGACAGCCAGGTAATCTGGAGGAGGAGCTTATGTATCCAGTGAATTGAAAAGCGGTTTTTGGGGTTAAGGGATGTATTTTCTCAGTTCGGGGGACATTTCTTCAGCAATATTCAGGAGCACCAGAAGAAGGCGCTGGTGCATCTCCCGGAAGCGGATGTCGAAAAAACCAGGGTTCGCAGGGAGGCCGAAAACTCTTTCTGTATCAGGAATTATGTGAAAAATGACATGCTCCTGTTAAAGCACTCTGTTTTGAGAAAGCGCTCGGTTTTAAGAAGGCAAAGGATCTCTAAAATTCCTGAATTCATTAAGTTGATTTGGTCACGAATCTTAATTAATCAATTTTCAGGGGAGCACAATTTTTTAATCTTCTTTCATGTTTTTATGTCTGTTATTTCTATCGAATGATATATGACTTATAAATGATATCTGACTGATTTATGGTCGATTTATGGCCAATTTATAAATTACTGATAATAGACTTACAGCTGATTTATGGTTAATTTATGAATTACTGATAATTGTCTTGCGGCGGAGTTTAGTGCTGCTGACATTGCTGCCGATCCGCACAAAAGACCTGAGTTGATTCACTATGCACCCAAAAACCCGGCAAATCCTTGAAATGTTTGAGGAAATCAATAAAATCCCGCGCTGTTCGAAACATGAAGAAAAGCTTGCCCTCTGGCTAAAGGAATGGGCAGTAGCCGGAGGCTTTGAGGTAAAAACCGATGCTGTAAATAACGTCCTCGTCAAAGTTCCTGCTACTCCCGGGTATGAGAATTCTCCTGTAATTATACTGCAGGGACACATGGACATGGTCTGCGAAAAGAGCAAGGACTCAAAGCATGACTTTTCCAGGGACCCGGTCAGGTGCGTGTATGAAGGGGACTGGCTGAGGGGAGATGGGACCTCAATCGGGGCGGACAACGGGATTGCACTTGCCATGGGGCTGGTGCTGGCCGAGGCAGGGAAGAAGGGGGAAATCGGGCACCCACCTCTGGAACTGCTCTTTACGGTGGACGAGGAGACCGGATTGGCAGGAGTCATGGGGCTTGAAAAAGGATTTTTCGAAGGCAGAATTCTGCTGAACCTGGACTCGGAGGATGAAGGGGCATTTATCGTCGGGTGTGCCGGAGGAAAGAATTCCCGGATCACGCTGCCGCTTGAGTGGGAAACCTTTGAGTATGGAAAGGGGTGTCAGTTTGGGCTCTGCAAGCTCGTGGTAGAGGGGCTGGAAGGTGGGCATTCCGGAGTTGAGATCCACAGGCAGCGGGCTAATGGAATCCAGCTGCTTGCCAGGGCGTTTGCCGGGCTTCGGGAACAGGTGGGAAAGGAATGCATCAGGCTTGTCTTCCTGAGCGGGGGGGGTACCCATAATACTATTCCGAATTTTATGGATGCTTTTGTGGCTCTGGACAGGGAGAAATTTGAGCAGGCGGAGCGGCTTGTTTCAGAATTTGGGAAAACTTTCAGGTCCGAATATGCGAAAACCGACCCTGACCTTGTTTTGAGCTTCAGGAAAGTTGAAAATGGGGTAGTATTTGAAAATTCCGAAGGGAAGGTTGCCAGAAAGGAAGCTCCTGCAAACCGGGTCTTTTCTTCCGGGACCGAAGAGAAGCTTCTCGGGTTGCTCCTTGCCCTGCCCCACGGGGTCTACAGGATGTCGGACAGGATCCCGGGACTTGTGGAGACCTCAAACAACCTTGCAACCGTGAGGACCGGGAAAACAGAGATACAAATCATCTCAAGCCAGCGCAGTTCCGTCATGTCCAGGCTGGCTGAAATTTCCGGGAAAGTGGAAGCCGTGGCAAAGCTTGCCGGAGCTGGAGTTGAGCACGAAACCGGGTACCCTGCCTGGGAGCCTGACCTTGAATCAGGGCTGATCTCCAGATGCAGACAGGTTTACACCCGGACCTTCCAAAAAGAGCCTGAGATTGAGGTCGTGCATGCCGGACTTGAATGCGGGGTAATCGGCTCGAAATGCATGGATATGGAGATGATTTCCTTTGGACCTACTATCAAAGACCCCCATTCTCCGGCTGAGAGGGTTTTTATCCCCTCTATTGAAAAGGTCTGGATTTTCCTTGAAAATTTATTGAAGAGTTACCACTGATTTAAAGCAGCCTTTAAAGAGTAATGAGTAAATGGATCTTTTTAAACGGATCTTTTTAGACAGATCTTTTTAAACGGATCTTTTTAGACAGATCTTTTTAAATGGATCTTTTCATTTTGACTGAAAATTATTTTTCCTTTTTTCCGGTTTTTTCTTCTTTAAAGGGATATTTGGGGATTCCGGCTTCATTTCTCTTTTTATACAATACCCGGTTTGCTTCACTAACTTGAGAGTTAATTTCGCTGCTTGCAGGCAGGTTTTCTTTCCCGTTGTCTATCGTCTTCGAGCGCACCTTTATGAAGTAAGAGAGGGCTGCAATGGGCAGGGCGTATCCTATTCCATAGAGGGCAAGGTTGTCCTCATGCTGTTCAAGGACGACGCTCAGGAAGTTAACTGCCAGTACGACTGCCGTGAGCCCCACCAGGTTTAACTCCAGTTCCTCAATGTCATTTATCTCCAGCCAGGCCGGTAAAGGGAGCGGCTGGATAAACAACTGGTAGAGGCCGAATGAAGTGATGAAGAGTACTGTACCGACCAGGAAAAGATGGACTATTTCCACAAGTTCGATAATGATGGTACTTTTTGTATCCATCTCCCCTATTCCGGCAATCATTTCATAGAGGAAATCTAGAAGGTCGATGCCTCCCTTGATAAACAAAATTCCAGCTGTAATTGCCAGCCCTATCACCGGAATCAGCACGAAGTAACGCATTCCGGCAATAAATCTCACGACTTTCATGAGCAGATTCCTCCTGTTTACCTGGCGGTATGTTGTCTGGCTAAACGGTTTTGCCTTACCTGACTGTCTCAGAATCCTAAATTCTGGCGTTTTCTTATCCTTCCGTTTTTGATCCGGCGTTACTGCCGACCGCGCGATATGCGATGCCAGCCAGAATAGCTCCGATGATCGGAACCACCCAGAACAGCCAAAGCTGCTGAATTGCCCAGCCGCCGACGAATAGTGCCTGTGATGTGCTGCGGGCAGGGTTCACTGAAGTGTTTGTCACCGGAATGCTGATCAGGTGGATCAGGGTCAGCCCAAGCCCTATGGCAATCGGCGCAAAACCCGGCGGGGCACGGTCGTCTGTCGAGCCGAGAATAATGAAAAGAAACATGAAAGTCATCACGAACTCGCAGACCAGTGCTGCGGACAGCGAGTAGCCTCCCGGCGAGTGTTCCCCGTAACCGTTGGCCGCAAAACCGCTTTCAACCAGATCGAAGCCGGGATGGCCACTGGCGATTACCGACAGTACGAACGCGGCGATGATAGCTCCAGCCAGCTGTGCGATGATGTACGGGACAATGTCCTTTGCAGGAAAACGGCCGCCTGTGAACAGGCCAACCGTGACAGCCGGGTTGAGGTGGCAGCCCGAGATATGTCCAATCGCAAAAGCCATTGTCAGGACGGTAAGCCCGAAAGCCAGGGCGACGCCGGCAAAGCCGATGCCCAGCTCCGGGAAGCCAGCCGCCAGAACTGCGCTTCCGCAGCCTCCGAGGACCAGCCAGAAAGTACCTATAATCTCTGCTGAGAATCGATGTACCAAGTTCATGAGAACCCCCCTTTATTTAATTCTGAGTGCTGATAACTATCCGCTGTTTATTGTCTGCTGATATCTATTTGGTTGTGTATTTTTTCCGGCCAACTGTCTTCAGTGATAAACGCTTTGTTCCCCCCGGTCGTCTCGAGCTCCCCTGTCTTCTCGAACACGCCGGATGTTTGCGGTTCTAAACCTATATGCGGTCACCGGCGGAACCAGTAGTATAGAATGATATCACAAATTTATTGTTCTGTCATTATCCGTTTCAGTTCAGATTCATTATCTGTTTCCCACTTTCTCACGGATTTTGATTTTTTTGACTTATCTTATCCCCGGCGAATAGGCGGCAGGACATATGTGCCGTCCAGGGCTGCTTCGCGAGGCTGGTACATGCGCATAGCTACACGGAATGGTCCCGCAGGAGCAGGAAGCCAGTTTGACTCTTTCTCGGGCCCTGGTGAATCCTTCTGGAAGTAAATGTCCAGGGAACCATCCGGGTTATAGGTCAGGCCGGGTGTGCGGTCGCCAATAGAATAGCGGTTGATGGGATTGGCCACCAGATAGAACTCGGGAGGCTGGTACATCGTCAGGGACTAGAATGCATCGGTGGGAGGTAGCTCGTCCAAATGCAGCATATACTGGTGTTCACCCACAAGCTGGTCGCCATTCCCATCCAGATCTGCCATCGGATAGACGGCTTCGTAGGCATGATTTCCCCACAGTCCCACTCTGGCAGCGACAGCTCGCATCAAGAAGGCTTGCGTACGATTCTGAAGCTTCCATCCTGGAGAATCAATGGCACCAATCCTGAAGCAGTCGAGGTTGTAATCGAAAATATGCAGGGGGATCACCCACCCGTTTACCGGTTTTATCACCTGCGCATCTGGACTGATAACGGCCTCTAAAAACTCCGTAAACTCGGCAGCACCTGCCTTTAGGGTTTTAGCAAGTTCGGGATCAGGATCCACATAGGGGCTCTCGTCAGCCAGCAGTCCCAGCGGCTCGAATTTCTGGATATAGTCTCTTTCAGCCGCTGGTGGGGGGAATAGCTTCATCCAGGCACGCATCTGCTCCCAGAATTTCAGTTCATCGCCGACACGCTCATCGAAGGGCGCCAGTTCCCAGTCGTCAAATTCTCGTCGGCTGGGATCGGGAACCTCGGGATACAGGCTGAGTGGGGACACCCAGATTTCTTTCTGGATGGCGAGTACATTGGGGATGTCTGCTTCCCCCTCGACAGCCACTCGACCGACGACGACAAAGATATTGGTCGGAGATTGTACCAGGGTCATGCCTTTCGGTACCTCACCGGTCCAATCTGGACCGGCCAGCAGGAACAAACCTTCGTCAGTGCCGGTAGCCCGCCTTCCCAAATAGGCAAAGTTGTTTGTCCAGGCGTCCACGAACTGCATCACGTAGTAACGTCCGCTTGTATCCGGCAGGTGCAGCACCAACGGCTCTCTGGTTACATCCCCTATCAACACGGAGTAGAGGGTGTCATTGTTAGGCGCCACAAATTCGACTTCCGGCCCCAACAAGGCCTTGACGTGCCCAAAGGTATTGACCGGAGCACCAGTCGGGAATTTGCCAGCTGCATGGTCGATCATCATTTTGAGATTGTATACCATGGGATAGCCGTACAGATGAGCTTCTGCTGCTAAAGCCAGTTTAACCAATGCTTCGTTACTCATTTTTTGCCTCCTTTTGTTCATCGTTGAATTTCTTACTTTGTCTTCTCAACATCGCCCGGTTTCCAGGTCTTGTCGAAGAAAGGCTGCTCGGGGCCGTAGAAACGCAGATAGACAAAAAAGCCATTGTCTAAAATTGTTTTTACCCAGTTATTCTCATCAACGTTGATCGGCCGCTCCGGCGAAAAAAACAGGTCAAACGAACCGTCAGCGTTTTGCACGACCCCATGAACAGAGCCACGTACTGGAGGCCTGCCGGTGCCGTTATCAAGCTGGGAGCGGGTTTCATTGTCGTACACGGTGGCCGACCAGAAAAGCCTGGCAGGTACATTGGCCGGCAGGTGGAGTCTGTAGCTGTATTGCCCTTCCAGCCAGTTGCCTTCGGCATCTTCATAGGCCCCTATATAGGCCGACCCTGCTCCGACAATGCGCGTGGTCATGGCTCTGGCTGTCCCAATGGCTTCGAAGCCAAAGCGGGTACGCTGGTCGATAATAAGATTGTTGTCCGTATGGAAGGTCGGGTCCTCGACCACAAATATCCACTTCCAGTGCCTGTCTGGATAGGCATACAGCAATTCCTCCGGCCAGCGAGGTTTCCAGGCAATGGTCTTGGCCATCGCCCTCCCTACTGTAGCCGCTTCGGTCAGGATTTTCTTCATGCGCTCATCCGGAGCGAATGGTTTTCCTTTCTCAATGCCAAGGGTGGCAGCCATGCCCAGAAAAGCCATATCTTGCGGCCGGGCCGGTTCATCGTCAATGTAGCGGGCCAGGTTTACCCAGTAGTCGAACCCCTCTTTGTGCAGCGAGTCGATAGGCGTACTTCCCATCTCGATAATCTTAGTCTTACGGGGTGCATCGGCTTCGGCAAGAGGATAGATACGCAGGGTGCGCATATGGTCGGCCAGCACCTTAAAATCGGCCCGGATTTTTGGAATGGCTCGCAGATACCAGACAGCGGTTCGCGTGTCGGATTGGGCTGCAAAGTATTCCTCCGGCACCTCTCCTTTATAGCCCGGAGGAAGTATCAGAAATTTGCCCCCCTGCATTTTGTCGGGACCAAAAGGGCCGCCGACGTCAACAATAGGCTGCTGCCAGATGTTGTCAATCGGTCCCACCAATCCCGCGGGCACCTCCATGACAATCGGGCCTTCATTGAGGTCCATTGCCCCCGATATATAAGGGGTGTCGTTGTTTGCGGTCAGAACAAGCTGCGCCGGAAAAGCAGACTGCTCGTATAACAGGGCGTCAAAACTGCTTGCTCCACGTCTGCTATATTCGTCTCGAATGGCACCAAATGAAGCCATGATGTTTGACCACAAATAGACCTGCACAGCCCGCTGGAAGTCCAGCTCGTCATAGAGTTTCTCCACGGTCTCCGCCGTGGGATAGCCGCTCTGGAACTCAAGCTCACCAAAGCGTGTTTCAATCGTTTGTATAAATTTCTGGGATGTGTTGTCACTCATTTCTGCACCTTTGCATTGAATATCATTTTTGATTAATTATATGCAAATATCACTCCTAATCGACTTTAGTTAATTCCTTTTTATGCTGCTGTTTCGCCCGCCTGCCAAGTTCCCCGGCAAGAGGCGTCATCAGGACCATGGTGATCAGCGGATAAACGACAATCATTACTAGGACGTTGGGATCCTCACTGAAATTCATCGTTGCGACGACTATCGCGGCGGCGATGTTACGCTGCCCGGCACCCAGTGACTTAATAGCAAGGGCAAGGCACCCGGCAGGATTATGATGGTGGCCACCACCAACAGCACCATCAAGCTGGTGGCTGCCGCTTTGTCAATTTTGGCAAACTCGGCCATTTTGGGCAGGCCAGGCGCGCCCGCCGCCAGCGACACCAGGAGCATCCCTATAGCGATCGACTACAAAGTTTGCCAGCAGCGCCATAATCACAAACCGTGCATTGCGCAAAGGCCCGGTTATCTGGGCCATGGTCAGATTCAAACCCATCGAGATTATCGTGCCGAGGACAAAGACTAACCCCATCAGATCGTACAGAGTATCCAGTATTTCCGCGATTTTCCTTCCTCCCTTTGTTATATTTTAACGCGATACTGGCGAAGGCTCAGGCGAACTGGCCTTCACCAGGACTGCCAGAAAACCATTTATTGACGCGCCATCGCAAAACTTAAGCGCTCTTCGGGTGAGATCAGGTGGTCCTGGTCATCCAGGCCCAGGTCAATCTGCACCCAGTTAACCTCGCCGCTGAATTTGTTTCCGCGCGGGCCGTAATCCGGCGACACCGGCGACCCGGATCCCCTGCCAACATCACAGTCCTCGGTGGAAAAGACCATCATATGCGTCTCCTCCACGTGCCCGGAACCAACATTTTTGCCGTCAATAAAGAGTGTTACCAGGCCGCCTTTGCCGATCCCGCCGCCGTCATAAGCAAACTCCATCCGCACCTGGTGCCTACCGGCCGGGACCGGCTGATCGCTCTCCACAAACCAGGTCTTGTGCCCCAGCAAGTTGTAGCAGTACTTGAGCTTGCCCTCTCTGGCATACAGGCTCCAGCCTCCAAACATGCCGCCCTGGGCAACGATCACCCCTTCAGCACCAGAATTGGGCACCACTACATCAGCGGTCACAGAATGGGATTTGTTCTTGATGCTGATGACCGACCATTCGTTTAAGCGCCCCATCCCCCCAAAGAGCAGCTGGGATTTGCCGCGCACCAACTGCGGCCGGCCGGCCAGATCGGGGTTCAGGCGCTCCAGGCGGTCATCCATCGGCAGGACATTGTACCTGGCTGCCTCGATCAGCCACAAACGCTTGAGCCGTTCCAGTTCCTCCGGCATTTCCCTGGCCAGGTTCCTGGCCTGGCTCCAATCGTCCGGTCCGTACAGCTCCCAGACATCCTCATCAAAGGGAACCTGCGGCAAATGGGCTCGCCAGGAGGCCGTGTGCGGGGTGATGGCCGACCAGCCTTTATGATAGATGCCCCGGTTACCGCCCACCTCAAAGTATTGGGTTTCCCGCCGCTCCGGTGCATAGGCATCATTGAAGGTGGAGAACAGGCTGACGCCCTCCATGGGCGACTGGGTGATGCCATGCACCTGGGTCGGTTCAGGAATTCCGGCGACTTCCAGCACCGTGGGGGCAATGTCGATCACGTGCATAAACTGGTTGCGGATTTCGCCCTGGGCTTGAATACCCCGGGGCCAGTGCACCACGGTGCCGTTGCGGGTGCCGCCCCAGTGCGAGGCGATCATCTTGCTCCACTGGTAGGGAGTGTTCATGGCCATGGCCCAGCCCACCGCATAGTGGTTGTAGGCCCTGGGCGTGCCAAAATCATTGATGCGCGCCTTCACAATCTCCGGTGCTTCCAGGTCCGGGCGGCCGTTGTGGAAGGTCAGTTCCATAAAGGCTCCGGTAAATGTGCCCTCGGCCGAGGCACCGTTATCGCCGATGATGTAGTAGATCAGCGTGTCGTCCAGAATCTCCATGTCCTCCAGGGCGTCAATGACCCGGCCGATGTGGTAGTCGGTGTGTTCCAGGAACCCGGCATAGACTTCCATCTGGCGTGCCAGCACCGGTTTCATATCATCGGGGATTTCCTCCCAGTGCGGGACTTCTTTGTTCCAGGGGGTCAATTCGCAGTCGGGAGGGACAACGCCCAGGGCTTTCTGACGCGTCAGGATTTCCTCCCGCAGCTTTTCATAGCCCTGGTCAAATTTGCCCCTGTACTTATCCGCCCATTCTGCGGGTACGTGATGAGGGGCATGGGTGGCGCCGGGGGCATAGTAGATGAAGAAGGGCTTGTCGGGCATGAGCGCTTTCTGCTGCCGGATCCACTTGATGGCTTTATTGGTCATATCCTCGGTGAAATGATAGCCCTCTTCCGGCATCTTGTTCTGCTCAACGGGAGTGGTGCCTTCGTAGATGGCCGGATAGTACTGGTTCGTCTCCCCGCCGATAAAGCCGTAGAAATACTCAAAACCGCTGCCGGTGGGCCAGCGATCAAACGGCCCCATGGGGCTGGTTTCCCAGGGGGGTACTTCGTGACACTTGCCAAACTGGGCTGTAGAGTACCCGTTAAGCCTGAGTATCTCCGCCAGGGGGGCTTTGTTGTTGGGTCGCATGGCGTTGTAACCGGGCGCCGGTGTCGATGCTTCAGTGATACTTCCCATCCCCACCGAGTGGTGGTTGCGCCCGGTCAGCAGCGCCGCTCGGGTGGGTGCACACAGGGCGGTGGTGTGGAAGCGGTTGTACTTGAGGCCGGTGTTTGCCAGCCGCTCTGCGGTGGGAGTATTGGCCGGGCCTCCAAAGGCGCTGGAGGCACCAAAACCCACGTCGTCCAGCAGGATAATCAGCACGTTGGGTGCTTCTTTAGGCGGCCGCAGCGGCTTGATCGGCGGGAATCTGGTGTCAGGGTCCCTGGCATCGTAAGTTGTTAAACCTGCATGCGGCATATCCGGTATCGGAAGGATTGATCTTTGGACTTCGTCTTGTTTACTCATGTTTTATTTCTCCTTTTTCAGTTTTTTTCCTTTTTATGCGGCTGCTTTCGCCCGCCTGCCCAGTTCCCCGGCAAGAGGCGTCATCAGGATCAGGGTAATCAGCGAATAAACGATGATCATTACCAGGACATTGGGGTCCTCGCTGAAATTCATCGTCGCGACGACTACCGCAGCGGCGATGTTACGCTGCCCGGCACCCAGCGACTGCACCCACTTTATGGAGGCGTCCTGCCCACCCAGCAGGTAACCGATCGCAAGGGCGATCACCACCAGGAGGATGCTGGCTATCAAACCCCCGGAGCCAAACAGGCTGACCACGTTGCTCCAGTTCATCACCAGCATGAGAACCAGCAAAAAGAGTAGGCTGATATTGGATGCCTGCGCAGCGTAGGGCTGGACGCTTGCAGCAACCTCTTCCCAGCGCGCCCGCACGAACAGGCTCAATGCCAGGGGAATTAACATCAGAAAGATTAGGCCGGAGGCGATATCCCAGAAAGTGATCTGGACCCCGGGCAGCAGAAAGGGCAGAATGATGGGCATAATGATGATGCTTGCCACGATCAACAGCACCATCAAACCCGTAGCAGCGGCGGTATCAACCCTGGAGATCTGGGCCAGCTTGGGCAGCGCCGGGGCGCCCGCCGCCAGCGAGACCAGGAGCAGCCCGGTGACCAGGGCTTCATCCAGAGGGATCACCAGGGTGAGAACGTAGGCCGCCACCGGTATCAAAATGAAGTTTGCCAGCAAGGCCATCATCACGAAGCGTGTATTGCGCAAAGGGTCCGTAATTTGTTTCACGGTCAGGCTCATGCCCATCGAAATCATAGTGCCGAGCACAAAGACAAGCGACATGAGATTGTAAAGGACATCCAGTATTGCCATGACAATTTTTCTCCTGTTGCAAAATAATATTTGGCCTTGCAGCCACCAATTTCGAAATTTACTGCTGTGTCATCATCCGTTTCAGGTCAGCTTCATCGTCTTTGATCAGTTCGCCTGAAACATCAAGTTCAACCTGCCTGACCCTGCCTGTGAAAGTAAACGGTGCCCCGTATTCTTCGGGGTGGACACTGTCGGCTGCGTCGTAGCCGCAAGCTCAGCCCGAAAATTCCAAAGAGGTTAGGCACGGTGTAAGGCAGGTCTCTGCTGGCCACAAGCTTGTCGTTGATGTAGCGCAGGCCCCGTTTGCCAGCTGTTCCAGGTTGAGTGTTTCGCAGAGCCCCCCGAAAACTGACATCTGGCCGTAGCCCACGTCGTCCAGAATGAAAAATATCACATTCGGTGCACCCTTTCCGGTCCGTGTCGGTTTGGGCCAGGCAGGTGAGGATTCGTCAAGTGTTCCCCCAATAACTTCTGGAAAATGTGTTCCGGGCTCGTATTCGATCAATTCGGGCATTATTACCCCCCATTCTTTCAGAACCTGCAAGACCACCCCCTGGCTTGCGGTTCAATATTTCGATTAATTCATTTACTCGCTTGTAAATATAAATTTACTTTTATATATACTATTATATACATGTCTGTTTTTTCTGGTTTTTGAAAACGACTAGGTCGAGCGCACCCATAAGGAGGACAAGCCCTGTTACAATAGGAATCGTGAACAGTGAGTCAAGCTGGTCGGAAACGGTGACCAGTACGGCAATTCCCGCCGGGTTTAGCAGGCCGGATGTAACCCAGGTGCTTCAACTACCATTTCTTACGCTCGATTTCAGCCTTAAAGTTCCTGACCGGTTCTCTTTCCACCTCCACGTTCAGGTGCTCCCGACTCCCTGCAAGAGTTTTTCCATTACCTGGTCCACGGTAAAGCTTGCCGCTTTCTGGCGTGGAGGGTACTCTTCGAATGTTGTCAGAAAGTCTCCCACGACACTCTGGGCAGGCACCAGCAGGAAGGCATGGTCCAGCAGCCAGTCGTAGTAGGTGTTTGAGGTCTGATCTGCTCTTTCATATGGGTCGGTACGCAGGTTGAATATTTTTGGTATACGCAGCGGGACAAAAGGTTCTGCCCAGATCAGAAGCGTGCCGACGGCGCGCTGCTCCAAAAAGACCAGTTTCCAGTTGTCGTACCGTAGAGCTACCAGGTCTCCGTCATCAGAGAAGTAAAAGAACTCAATCCTGGGTGATTTTTTCTCCTTTCCGGTCAGGTAAGGAAGCAGGTTATAACCGTCAAGGTGAACCTTGAAAGTTTTGTCTCCTGCTTTGTGGCCTTTTTTAAGCTTCTCGTTAATATCCGGTTCCCCTGCTGCTGCAAGCAAAGTGGGCAGCCAGTCTATGTGGCTCACAATCTCGTTAGAAATTGTGCCTGCCGGGATCTTGCCAGGCCAGCGCATTACCTCAGGAACGCGGAAAGCTCCTTCCCAGCAGGAGTTTTTCTCGTTGCGGAACGGAGTCATAGCTGCATCGGGCCAGGAGTTCATGTGTGGTCCGTTGTCCGTGCTGTAGATGACAATGGTATCGTCAGCAATGCCTATTTCGTCCAGCAGGTCGAGAAGCACGCCTACCTGCCGATCGTGCTCAATCATGGCATCATGGTACGCGGATTGCCAGCGCCCCGACTGTCCCCGTATCCTGTCCGGGACGTGAGTCCTGAAATGCATTCTTGTGGTATTAAACCAGACAAAGAACGGTTTTTCTGCCTCATGCTGACGTTTGATAAAATCGATAGCTGCATCCAGAAATTCCTGGTCTACGTCTTCCATTCTTTTTTTGGTCAACGGGCCGGTATCCTCGATGCGGCCGTCGGCATAGCTATGGATTACTCCCCTGGGACCATAGTTCTTCCGGAAATTAGGAAAGTCTTTTTCAGGTGGATAATCGCGTTCTTCAGGCTCCTCTTCAGCATTCAAATGATAAAGGTTGCCAAAGAACTCGTCAAAACCATGGTTTGTAGGCAGGTATTCGTCCCGGTCCCCGAGATGGTTCTTTCCAAACTGACCGGTGGCATAACCCAGCGGTTTCAGCAGCTCGGCAATTGTAGGGTCCTCAGGCTGAAGTCCTACTTTGGCTCCGGGCATTCCCACTTTACTCAGTCCCGTACGGAAGGCACTCTGGCCGGTGATAAACGAAGCTCTTCCGGCAGTGCAGCTCTGTTCTCCGTAAGAGTCGGTGAACCTGATGCCCTCATTTGCAATGCGGTCGATGTTTTGTGTCCTGTAGCCCATCAGGCCGTTGCTGTAGCAGCTGAGGTTGCTGATTCCAATGTCATCTCCCCAGATGACCAGAATGTTCGGTTTCTTTTCTGCCATTCTTAACCCCCTTGGAATATATTGGTTGATTGATTGATTGATTGATTGATTGATTGATAAATATCTCAAATCAACACTTATTAGCAGTCTTTAGGTGCTTAATTGAACAAAATATGGATTTTTTCGTCTCTACTCTCCATTTTGTTCCTTTCAGAATCGTATAACAGGTCCGGACTGCGGCTGATCCCTATTCTTTATCTGCTTCCGGTCCTTCCTTTCAGGTCCGTTTTTCTTGAGACCGTGACAGCGTTTGAACTTGAGCCCGCTACCGCAGGGGCAGGGATCGTTTTTTCCTGCCCGGGCAAAAGCGTCTTCCAGAGCCAGGACCCTCATCACCTCTGGTGCCGGGTAGCCCCTGCGTATCAGGCCTGTCATGATCTGCATCGGAAAGTCGATGTGCCGGAAGAAAGCTTTCCAGCCTTCGCAGAGGTAGTTCAGTCCCGGTTCCCCGTCCGTGGTTGTCAGGAAACGGTTTTTAGGACATTCCCCCATGCAGGCAAAGAGCACATCACATTCCCGGCATACCTGCGGGAGAGTGTCTCGTTTATCCTGCCCGAATTTGTACTGCTTTTCCGAAGCTGCAAGCTCGCCTATCTCTTTCTCCATGATATTTCCCAGCAGGTATTCCGGCTCCACAAAATGGTCGCAGGAGTAGAGGTCCCCGTTGTGCTCCAGGGCAAGTCCCATACCGCATGTTTCCTCAAAAACGCACATGCATGAAGGCATCCCCAGCCATCTACGTGCAGAAGCTTCAAAAGTCTGCACGAAGACCCTTCCCACATCATTTCTCACCCACTCGTCAAAAATGAGGCTCAGGAAACTTCCAAACTGTTCGGGCTGCACTGAGCGGTCCGAGACCGTATCTCCTTTCTGGTAAAGGGTCTGTCCCTCCTCATTGATTCGCTCTACTACCGGAATAAATTGAATCCAGTCTGTCTTTGCTTCATCCCGCAGGAAGCGGTAGACCTCAAGCGGATAATCGGCATTTCTGCGGTTGACAGTGGCCAGGACGTTATATTCCACGCCGTGTTTTTGCAGGAGCCGGAGCCCCCTCATGACCCGGTCAAAACTCCCCTCCCCCTTTTTGTCCACCCTGTAGGCGTTGTGAAGTTCACGCGGGCCGTCGATGCTGATCCCTATAAGAAAGTCGTTTTCCTTAAAGAACAGGCACCATTCGTCGTCCAGCAGCGTGCCGTTGGTCTGCATTGTATTTTCAAATGTCATTCCCGGCTTCCTGTACTTTTCCTGCAGCTCGATGGCGCGTCGGTAAAAATCGATTCCCATCAGGGTAGGTTCGCCTCCCTGCCAGGCAACGGTCACCTGCGGGCTGCGGTGGACTGCGATAAGCTGCCGGATGTAGTTCTCCAGCACTTCATCTGACATTCGGAACCTGCTGCCTGGATAGAGCAACTCCTTGTCCAGAAAGAAGCAGTAGGAGCAGGCCAGGTTGCAGATTGCCCCTGTAGGCTTGGCCAGCACATGGATTCTGGGAGGCAGATAGTGTTGTGTCATTTAGCACTTCCTCCCTGCGCCGGGATTCCCTAGCTCGAATTTGAGCTCCATGCTTCGGGCCACGATTCTGATCATGATCTGGATCATACTTCGGGCCATGCTTCGGGCCATGCTTCGGGCCATGCTTCGGGCCATGCTTCGGGCCACTATTCGGACTTCGTAAGGTCTGCCTGTATTTTCTGTCATTTGAAATTCTCCTTTTGTCCCGTGCATCCGGACCATCTACTCCTCTGCAAAAACTCCCTCCTGGCGTAAGCGGTGCACCGTCTGTATCACGACTGCAGTCAGCGGCACGGCCAGTATCATGGCCAGGGCTCCCCCGACAACTCCGGCTGCGATTGTGACCAGGAACACGACCAGCGGGTGAACCTTGAGAGTCGTCCCCAGAGCCCACGTATTTATGGCATTCTGCAGCGCCCCGTTGGATATGATCACCGCAACAGCGATAATCAGCGCTGTTTCTGCTCCCCCGGAACCAAAGGCGATAATCACGGCAAAAGCCCCTCCAATGAAGGCACCTATGTAGGGGATAAATGAAGTAAAAAAGTACAGGATAAGAATCGAGCCCACAAGGGGCACTTTGAGGATGATCAGGGGCACGGCCACCACGACCGCCGTAATCGCCGCAGTGAGCGCGGTTCCCCGGAAATAGAGGCGTATTGACCGGCTGATGTCGGCAACGATAGCCGTACCGGTCCCGGGTTTTAAGTTGAACTGCCGGGCCAGCCAGACCTCTATTTCTGGCCCGTCCCGCAGGATGAAAAACAGAATGAACACACTGAAATAGACCCCTATCAGGAGCGCAGCAGCACTCGAAAACGTGCTGCTGAGGAGCCCGATAATCCCCTGACCCAGCGCAGGCAGGGCATTTGCGATTGCGGTGCTGATGGAATCGAGGGTCTCCTCTTTGACCGGGAACTGCAGCAACCAGACCTGCAGGCTTTCCCATCCGGTTTTGAGCTGGAATACTATCTCTGCTCCCTGGTCAATGAAGCCTTTTACCAGGATCACGAACAGGACTGCGGCACCCAGAAATATGAACAGCATGGCCAGCACAGTGCCAATATTGCGGTTAACGTGCCACCGTTCCAGCATGTCCACCAGCGGCCGAAAGACAATGCCGATCACCACTGCAACGAGTAGAGGGACGGTGATACTGCTCACTGTCGCAATGACGCTGAGGACAGTGCTGGCGGCGAGCACGATACCCAGAAAGAGCCAGCTAACCACGCCTGAGCGGCGCAGCCAGTAAGGTGCGCTCCGGGCAAAGTCACTTCGAAGTTGTTTGTCCGTAATGATTCTCCCCCCGTGATAGGACCGGAAGTTCCCGGATCGCCGGGTTGCCTGCCAGTCCTCTGTCCTATCTTCACCGCCTCTCCGGAGCCATGAGGACCTCAGTTTCTTGGATGGTTTGCTGTTTACTGCCTCGCCATGACCATACGGATCTCGGCTTCCTTGTCCTCGATCAGCTTGCCGCTCACATCCACGGTCACACTGTAGATCTTGCCGGTAAACTCAAAGGGAGGCCGGTAGTCGGGTGTGACCGGAGCCCCGAGAGCTGAGCCGCAGGTGACTCCGCTGGTCAGCCCAATTATAATCGGAGTCGTCACGGGAACCTCAACCTGGCCAACCAATTTCCCGTCTATGTAGAGCTGGGCTCTGCCAGGTGCCCCCTTGCCCTTTGCCACATCTGGCTTACCGGTAACTTCGAACTCAAAGCGGAGTTTGTGCCTCCCCTCGGGGACATTTTCCACGGACTCGACATGATAGAGGGTTCTGGATACGTAGTTGTGAACCCAGTGCAGCTTTTTACCTTTGATGTAGAAAGAATATCCTCCGTCAATACCCCCGTGGGCAAGCAGGACTCCTTCAGCCCCTCCTGGAGGAATCTCAACATCGGCAGTGATGCTGTGAGGGCGGTTGAGGACCCTGACCGCTGCATTCATGGGCACGACCTGGGTCCCAGGATAATAGGTGTAATGTGTCCTTTCGGCGGCAATCTGCGGTCTTTCGTCGGCAAGACGTAGCACTCCGCGGGCATCGATAGGCAGCACGTTGTATTTTCCGGCTTCCACATACCAGGTGGCAATCATCTCGATCAACTTCGACCGGTTTTCCGCAGCCATATTATGGCTTTCGGTCCAGTCCTTTTCCACATGGTAAAGTTCCCAGCCTTTTGCATCCAGTTCAGTCAGCTTCCCTGCCGGAATCGGTTCGCCGAAAGACTTCCCTGCTTCGGTGAAAGAGGGACCGGGCCATGGACATACGGCACGCCAGCCGTCGTGGTAAATGGAGCGGTGTCCCATCATCTCGAAGTACTGGGTGTGGTGCTTTGAAAGCGCACCGGCATTGTCGAAGCTGTCTGCAAAACTGAAACCTTCTATGGGCGCCTGGGTCACCCCTTTGATAACTGTCGGGGGCTCAATTCTCAGGCACTCCAGGACTGTGGGTACCATGTCGATAGCGTGGGCATACTGGGCGCGGGCCTCGCCCCTGCCCATTATTCCACGGGGCCAGTGGACGATGAAGGGGTCGCTGATGCCTCCACGGTATGTTTCCCGCTTCCAGCGGCGGAAAGGCGTATCTCCCGCCCAGGTCCAGCCCCAGGCATAGTGGTTGTAAGTTTCCGGGCCCCCCAGCTTATTCAGGGCTGCGAGGTTTTCCTCCAGCGATTCGGGTACATTGTTGAAGAAGAGGTTCTCATTGACCGAACCCGTGGGGCCCCCTTCGGAACTTGCACCGTTGTCGGAAATCACCATGATTAAAGTATTATCAAACTCACCGATATCTTTCAGGAACTGCAGCAGCCTCCCGGTGTGGTAATCGGTATGTTCCAGGAAGCCGGCAAAGACTTCCATCATGCGGGCGTAGAGCTTTTTCTCCTCAGGCGAGCATTCATCCCAGGGTTTGACATCCGGGTCGTGACGGGATAGTTCGGCGTCTTCAGGGACTATGCCCAGTTCCTTTTGACGGGCAAAGGTCTTTTCCCTGTAAGCCTCCCAGCCGTCATTGAACTTGCCTTTGTATTTGTCAGCCCATTCTTTGGGGACGTGGTGAGGAGCATGCATGGCTCCGGTGCAGAAGTACATGAAAAAAGGCTTGTTGGGTGCGACCTGTTTGGCATCGGCAATGAACTGGATGGCTTTGTCCGCAAGGTCCTCATTCAGGGTGTAGCCCTCTTCGGGAGTTTTGGGGGGATGTACGGAGTGGCTATCGTAAACCAGCTCAGGATAATACTGGTGCGTTTCGCCTCCTAAAAAACCGTAGAAGCGCTCGAAACCCCGGCCCAGAGGCCAGCGGTCATAGGGTCCTGCTGCCGAGATCTGGTCTGCCGGTGTCAGGTGCCATTTGCCCACGGCATAGGTGTTGTAGCCGTGCTCCAGAAGGATCTCTGACAAAAACCCATTCTCAAAAGGTATGTAGCCGTTGTAGCCGGGATAGCCGGTTGAGCCCTCGGTGATGCAGGCCATGTTGTTCGAATGGTGGTTTCGCCCGGTCAGGATACAGGTGCGGGTGGGAGAGCACAGCGCTGTTGTATGCATATTGTTATAAACAAGGCCCCCCTCTGCCAGGCTGTCAAGGTTAGGTGTATTAATAGGTGAGCCGTAGCAGCCGAGTTGTCCGAAGCCTGTGTCGTCCAACACTATAAATAATACGTTTGGTGTGCCTTCTTTAGCCCGGTTGGGTTCCGGCCAGGCAGGTTCTGACTGGTCCGCAGTGCGTCCGATAACTCCGGGAAAGGTGGTTCCGGGTTTGTATTCTTTTAATGGCATTTATCCTCCTATCAGTATTGGGATTCTCTAAAAAATACACAAAAATAAAAAGGGGAAAGGAATTGACTTTTCACTCCTCGCCCTCATTCATTTTATTCAGAAATCTCTTTTCCTGCTTTACAGGCAGTTTCCAGGAATGCAGGTATTCCTGGAGTGGCGATTTCATGTCAAAACTTACATTGCCGGAGCTGCCTCTTCTTCTTCGGCAAACATCTCGTGCATCTTGTCTTCTTCTTCTTTGGACAAGTTGGAAGCAATAATTTCGAACTTGAGGCCTTTGACAGCTTCTGCTACCTTATCATGCACAGCATCGCTGGTAAGCAAAAAGAGGGCAGAGGTGCCTTCGGTCACTTTACTGCGGACCGACTTGATGAAATCATCACTGATTCCCACGTCAGCAAAGGAGCCGGACAGTGCACCGACAGCAGCTCCGACGACCAGGCCAAAGATCGGGACCAGGAAGATCAGGCCGAACAGCATGCCCCAGAATGCGCCGCTGAGTGCACCTACTCCAGTCATGCTGGTTAATTGTTTCGTTTTTGGCTTTTTTTTGCCCATCGGCCAGGAAACGATTGCTGCATCCTGCAGGGTGATCAGCTGCTTCTTGCTCAAATCCTCTACCACTTCAAGTGCATGTTCTGCACCGCCAGGAGTGTCAAATTTTAAAACTGTTAGAGTTGCTATATTCAAACCTCCTTTTATATTCACATTTTTTCTTTGTTGCTTTGTTTTTATGCCAGCTTGCCAATCAAGGCGGAACCGGCATCTCCACTATCGTTTTGTAATTCTTGAAAAAGCCGGGGTACCATGTCTTCTTCTCTGGCTTACGCATTTTCTGCTGGCTTAGCAGCAGAATAGTAACCGGGAAAAAGCCTTACTCAAAACCCACAAACCGTTTTGTGCCGAGGGTCGAGGAATAATCACTTCTGACAATCGCTTCTGACAGGGAAATTTACAATATTTTTTTCATTTGTTGTCCCATGTGGGTTTTATTAATGTGATCTCACAGGGTCTAATGATACTGATATTCTGCCATAGCCAGAGCTATTCAGAGCGAGATGAATTCCATTTAAATGTCTTTTTTGACTATTATCGGTTTGAACCTGAAGGCTTGAGATTCTTCAGGTGTCTTTTATAACGCCTAAAAACCACCTGCCAGGTATCTACCGTAAATTTTGATGCTGTTAACCCCCACTGAACCTTCGAGATCACTTCCCCCAAGCTCGATGTTCAATTATTCGCTTTATATAATTATTCTTTTATACATATTATTCTATGCATGTTGATTTCTTTTATCGGGTCTGCCTAAATGGATTGTTCTTTTCTGTTGGAGAAAGGGGACTAAATAATAGATCTATCTGATCCGTGCAACATTATTCACTATCTGTGTCGCTCCTGTCACGCTCGACTCAGGAGAGCGGTCTTTCCCGCAAAAAAGCCCGAAAAGAAGATCGAAAATAAAAGTCAGCAAGCAAAAACTATCGAGGAAACCGTAAGACCCAACAAAAAAGAACAAATCAAATTCTACCTGAAAAATACTTTTTTAAGTCTCTTTTTCTGCTTTTTTTCTGCTTTTTTTGCAGGGCCGCCAGACAAGCTGGCGGAGGCGCTTGGATTTACCTGTAAATTAAAAAGCAGCCTCGTGGGGATTAAAGAAGATATTTTTTCAGTCCCCGGGGCATTTCTCCAATGTATTGTTTCTCTTTATTGCGGTGTTGTTTTGTCGGGCACTTTTTATCTGGCTGGCAGGCTGGCCCAAGCTCCGGGCGGCGCAGGGAAAGAAAACTGAAAGCTTCCAGCTCCGGGCTCCGGAATATGTCAACTGATTAATCAGAAATCCCCTGAATCCTTTTCCTGTCTGGAAATTTTCAGCTCATTTTCCTGGTCCGAAATATGAACAATGATGTCGGAAGAAGGCATCAATATATTCGCATTCATCAGGGCTTTATATATTGCCGTGTTGAGCTTGTCCTCTGAAACCCTGGTTTCCACGTAATTTTCTATCCAGCACCTGGCTTTGAACTCCACTCCTGATCCGGTAAACCTGAGTAAGAGAGCCTGTACAGGTTGTTCATGCATGATCCAGTCTTCATGCTTCATAGCCTCAATAATCAGGTTTCGTACGTACTCGATATCCGGGCCATAGGATACAACTACATCGGTCTCTACACGGAACATCTTGCCGGGTATGGAATAATTGGTGATCATATCCAGGCCGATAACAGAGTTTGGAATTACTACCAGACGATTATCCCTGGTAAGAATACGAGTTGACCGCCATCCGATCTCCATCACATCTCCCCAGGTATCGAGTTTTTCGATTCGAATCCGGTCTCCGATCCGGAAGGGGCGGTCAATGAGAAGCACGATCCCGGTTATTATATCCGCGAGCGTCGTCTGGGCTGCAAGGCCAACTATTACTCCCCCGATACCCAGGGCAGTAAGTGACGCAGTAAATGCGGCCCCGGTGATCCCGAAATGTCCAAGAAGCACAATTATGGCCAGAAAACTGAAAACCAGCAAAAATATGTATTTTATGGAGCGCACAACTCTCTGGTCGATTTCTTCCCGATCCCGCAGGGGCACCCGGGATATGTACCAGTTTGAAGCGATGGATATGAGGCGAAAAATAATGTAGACCCCTATACCCCAATAGAGAAAGAAGAAGAGGTCATCCGCAAATCCTGCATAGAACCCGACAGATTCACCGAACAGTCTTACTATTGCCTGCATGCCCCGCAGAATAATATAAAGGAGCAGTAGATTTTCTAAAAGGCGGAGAATCCTATCGTCAGCTTTTGTGTTTGTCTTTTTGACTGCCGACCAGAGAAAGTGCTTCAGGATTAATCGGCTTACTATTATGGCTCCTATTGTCAGTACCAGAATAACGGCCAGCTTCAGGAGGATTCCGCCGAGGGGCAGCACCTGTTCAATCTCAACCACTTTCATTTCTCTCCGGCCCAGTACTGTCCCTGCAACAGAATCTTCAGGTATATTCTTTCTTATCTATCTTTTAAGTCAGAACCCTCTTCTGCTGCCCGATCCCCTGCATTCCAGGTAATGAATATGAAGAAAAAATAAGTAACTTTGAACCTTCGCATATCCAATAACGTTAAAAGACAGAAAATGAAAGCTCTATCGTCCGGTTTCCTCCGGGTTTTCTGTACTGATCGTAGAGTGTCAGGTCTTAAAACATTCTTAAAACCGGAATTTAAGTTTTGGTACCTTTCAGGGTGTCGCTGCTGCCATTCCAGGCTTTTTTTCCTCTGCAAATTTAACCGCTTCTGCCAGTTCTTCTCCAACTAAAGCAAGTAGCTCAGGTGTGATCATGCCCTGGGAAACCAATACTCCTCCAGCTTCACGGATCGCCTGTTTGAGATTCTTTGCCCAGAGGTGTTCGATGACAAGGATGGCAGCGGCAGTACCTTCCGGGATTGCATCGGTTACCTCCAGAATATCTTCATCAGTGATCCCGTAGTTTTCCTGGGCGGCTGCCAGAATTCCTGCCTCTGTGCCTTCCCTGGCTCCCTCTTCGCCTCCGGCTCCATAACCAATAAGTCCTCCTACAACGGCTCCGAATTGTATTTTCTCCTCCTGGTCCAGTTGTGTAGCTTCCATAGACTTGATGTTCCCTTTTTCGTCTTTCCATACGAACAGCAGGTCAATGAGCCTGATCATTCCTTTTTCCATGACTGATTCAAGTTCACGGCGGATCTGTCCGTGGAATTTTGGATTCTCGAATGCAATGACTAAGAGCTGCATAGGTCCATACATTACTTCGGTCATTTGTTTTCCCCCTCTTGAAGTTCTTTCCATTTTTGCCGTTCCGTTTCCTTTGCGCTGCACTTTACCGATAGCTGGTGGTCATA
This sequence comes from Methanosarcina sp. 2.H.T.1A.6, assembly GCF_000979455.1. Classification (GTDB taxonomy): domain Archaea; phylum Halobacteriota; class Methanosarcinia; order Methanosarcinales; family Methanosarcinaceae; genus Methanosarcina. Next base: position 76,138 of record NZ_JJOY01000003.1, on the reverse strand, counting down.
TGTGGTGGTCATATGAATGTGATATGGAATTACCCTACAGTCCCGGCAGCCTTCCTCCCCTTATTCAGAAACCTGCAGTCAAAAAACAGTTACAGCAGTGTTGACACAATAAATGTATAAAATTTGGATTATATATAAATAAGCATATTTAAAATTAAAATCAAGACAAAATCTCTTGAAGCAATAAGGCCTGGTTAATAGGTTTTTCACAATATTTGAGAGCTAATCAGGATATTTTTTCATTCACCTGATTTCTCATTTTTTTCCAGTTCTCCAGTTATCTCCCATTCTGGCGGGAGGTGGCTTAAATTCCTGTGCATTCTGATTCGGCTCCATCGTTTCAAAGACATTTTTGGTCGGCATTCTTTAATCTCCTTTGAGGTTGTGACCTTACTTTGCTTTCCCAATATCCTGCAGGTAGGTAATGGGCAGAACTTCTCTGCCTCGCATTAGGTTGTCTGCTATTTTCAATCTCCTTTCAAATGTTTTGAATTCTTAAACACATTCACCTTCAGGATTTCCGGATTTACCAAATAACACATTCTTATCCTGATTCAGTCGTTGATAAAGCGTTATTCGTAGGCTGCAACCGCCTTTTTGATGTTGATAAACATGTGCTCGTCACCCACGGCCGCACCAAACACACGATGGAGTCGATGGTCAGGGTCAACAGGAAAAAGATGCAGGCGGCGAACATCATGGCCATGCTGGCCTATGCTTCCGCGTCTTTTTTGCGCAGATTCAAAATCAGGATGTAGAGGCTGACGACCAGCACCCAGGCCGGAAAGAGCAATGTCACCCAGTAATTGAGGCCGATGCTCACCAGTAAGACGAGCGCCACCGAATAGGTTAAAAAGGTCAGCCAGCGCGGCATGATGCGGGTGCGAACCGCTATGGTGCCCAACGAGATCATGAATACGCCTGCCATGCGAATGGCATAGACATTGGTGATGGTAAATATCACCTCCCGACTGTAGGTGTATACGCCGCTGGTAATCAGCAAGTCCGGTTCGAGGGTATAGCTGGTCAGGAGCCCGCCTGCCAGTGCCGCCGAGACAAAGATCATGGCCATGTACAGCAGGCCGCTGCCAAAGAATATGCTCGAAAAGAAACGGTCCTCCAACTCTCCCATGCGGTCGCGAACCACACCGATGAACCACAGGAAGGCTATCCCGGCGATGGGCACCAGACTAAGGCCCAGGGCTATGGTCTTTGCCTGCTCCTCCAGCCAGAAGTCGTCGGCGGCCGGATCGGAGGGGATAGAGAGCCGGATGAGCACATTGGCGGTGATGTGCAGCACGGCAAAGAGGATGCCGGCGACGGCCGCAGCACGCGGCGTCTTGAGCCGCAGGTCATTCAAGGGACGTACTTCTTTGCTCATGATTGTCTCCTAATAGCTAATAGCGTCTCGTCAACGGTGATTTGATATGTGGGGGTCCTGTGCCTGCCCGACTCAACAGTCATATGGTGAATCTTTCCGGCGAACATGTTCTTCTCCTTGCCCGGCGACCCTTTCCGGATGTAAAGGGCAAGCTAGCCGTCAGGGTTCTTTTTCAGGCACGGTAGTATGGGTAAGTTGACCGGGTAGTGTTGAGCGGGTTGTCGATCAGCAGTTGTTTTTTGCCATTGTACAAAGTAACGGCTGTTTCACTGTGCTGGAGCCTCTTCAACTTCCCCGGTCGCAAAGGCCGTAATCTCTCCTGAAAGCTCATCTCCCATGGTCAGCGTCACCACTCTGGCGTTGAAACCGCTCATTTTGTTGATGACCTCTTCGCTGTAGATGTTTTCGAGCAATAGCAGAAGAGCCGAACTATTGGGCTTCAGGGCGTTTCCGAGTTCTTCAAGATTGCCTTTCTTTATTGGACGGCCGAGGTACTTTCCGGCAACACCGCCGACCACAGCTCCACCTACTACCCAGGACAGCAAACCGACGGGACCCCCTATGAGAGATAGAATTCCGCCGCCAACAGCTCCGATTGCCGCACCGAAAACTCCCCTTCCCGGCTCGTGGACGTGTACCTTGCCCTTTTCATCATGTTCGACTACTGCCTGAGCGACAATTTCATATTTGTCCAGTATGCCTTTGGACTTTACTTCCTTGAGGATTTCCTCTGCCTTCTTCTGTCCTTCAAAGCAAAGCGCCACAATGTTGTAGACTTTTGATGTTTCTTCTTTTCCCATTCTATTATTCCCCACTCGTTTAGAAGTCTGAACATGCGGTCCAGACTGAATTATTCATATAAATCAGTTTTTAAAAACGGTTTTATAATACATATATGTATATGCGAAACTGCACAGATATTTAGCCCCTCAGCATGTTGTTTTTGCTTTGAAGGTTATGTCTTATTTTGAACAAAATGGAGGTTTTTAGGGGGGAGTTATAAAGTGGAAAAACCTCTGTAAAAAAGATAGAATCCGGCAATCGTTAGTTTCCGGGTCATGGGTAAGGACAGCACCCATGAGTACAGTGCAGGGCTTTGAAATCTCAGGATTCATTATTCTCTTTTTTCTCATCCTGACCTCTATCCCCACTTGATTCCATCAGTTTAGCCATCAAGCGTGTCTCATCGGAACTTTCCAGAACCATCTTTACAACCATTGTGAGGGGGACGGCAATCAGTGCACCTGCAGCTCCCAGTATGAAGGACCAGTAAAACAAAGAAAGAAATACTGTCGTTGGAGATAATTTAAGGCCTTTTCCTGCAAGAGACGGGAAAAGGATATTTTCTACGAGCATATTGATTAGGCTGATACCGGCGAGGACAGCTATTGCCCCTATAGGCCCATACTTGAACAGGGCAAGGAGCATAGGTGGAACAGCGGCAAGATAAAAGCCCAGATAAGGGATATAACCGAATATGAATGTCAGGAATCCCCAGAGAAGAGCAAAATCTATACCCCCAATAAAGAGCAGTATGGCAGTTCCAATTCCCCCAAGCAAATTGGTCTCAGTCCTCAGGAGCATGTAATTTATAACTTTGCTGCTTAATTCGGTAAACTTCGAAAGACGGACTGGTTGATCTTCAACTTCTTTTTGAACCTTTTCTGGCGCACCTGCAGAATCCAGAAGTAAAAACGTTGTCGTGATAACAATGAGCACAATTGTTGATCCGGCACCTAAGGCCCCTGAAATAATTTCCCCAGACACTCTGAAAGCAAATGCTGCAATATCGCGCAGGACCGATTCCACTGAAACTCCAGCTGCAGGCAAATATGTTGAAATACTGTTCAGAATACCCTGCAACTGATTTTCATAGTTTGGAATCTGGTCACTGATCTGGATTAAAGAGTTTACAAACAGAACTGCGGTTCCAAAAAAAACAAAAATGAAAAAAAGGATTACAAGAAAAACGCTAACTGTTCCCGGAACCCCTTTCCTCATGAGCCAGCGAACCAGAGGGGCAAAGATTAGAAAGGCAAAAAGAGCGAAAAAAACCGGTACAAGTATAGTTGAAATCGCCTTCATACCAAGTGTAAGGAGAACTGCTGCAGTGCTGTAAATCAGAATTTTGGCTGGTGTTGAGATGGTATTTGAATTTATGTTTGCATCCTCCAATCTTTCTTACTCCGGATTTTTCTTTTGCTGCCTCTTTTGTTTTTCAAATTTTCATAGATCAACTTCCCTGTCTTGCTCTCTAATTTCCATGCATTTCAATTGAGAAGAATTAAAAATCAGTAACTTCGCATCCTGTCTTTTTAGCTGCCATTTTAATAAATGAAGAAAGTAAAGACTCCAGCTCCCCCATCTAAAGAAAGAAGATAAAAATCCCAATCTCCTCTCATTTTTTAATTAAGCTATTAAGTCACTGAATGGACACAATATATGTATAAATCATAGAATATATATGAATTATCATATATATTTTTAGGATTTTCTCTTCTATATTTCCTTATTTTCTTTTTCCCAGTTTCCTTTTTCCCAGTTTCCTTTTTCCCAGTTTCCTTTTTCCCAGTTTCCTTTTTGCCTCTTTTCTCTTTATTTCGTGTTCTACCTGGAGTTTTTTAGCACGCCTTCGGTAGCGGTAAAGCCCTGACGTACAGGCAGTTCCTTCACTTCCATCCTTTCCGGCGCATCTTCTGGAAGTGCATCTACTATTATTGAATACCATTTACCTGCGGGGCCTGCGGAAATTCCGTGGGCAAAAATACTTATGAGGACTGTGGTGATCACGACAAGAACTATCGTTTCAAGCCCCGGAATCCCTTTTGCCTCTTCTACAGCAATGAGCAGAAGGACGACCGATGCCAGGCCTCTCGGGCCAAACCAGCCAAGGAAGAGGACGGTTTCGCGGTGCAGACCCGCACCAATCAGAGAGATTGCTACAGGGACCATACGAATTACAGTGAGGCTCAGTACTGCATAAACGACCTCAGACAAACCGATGGCTGGAAGCCTTGTTGCGGTTACGACCCCGAATATGAAGAAAACTGCAAGGCTCAGGATGCTCCCTTCGGCTTCCGTAAGAATTATCTCTTCCTCCGTGACCTTTCTGCCCATAGCCCCGCTTGCCATTCCAGCTAAAAAAGCCGCTATGAATCCGCTTCCTCCCAGCGTATCGGCCACAAGCCAGGAGATGATGGCAAGTGCCAGAAATTCAATCCTGCGGTAAAGCGTGGAAGTCCATCCTGCCCTGATAGCCCTGCCGGAAAGCCATCCTCCAAGCAGACCCAGTGTGATACCGACCAGAGCTCCATACCCTATCTGTTCAATTGTTAGGGATAAAATAGTAGCTATCGGCTGGTTAAGTTCCTCTCCTTTAGCCAATGTAAGGAAGAAGATGAAAAGAGGAATTGCTCCCCCATCGTTGAGCCCGCTTTCGATGTTTAGGCTCTGTCGGATCCGGACAGGTATTTTCGGGTTGCTTACGATAGGCTGGCCCAACCCGGCATCTGTAGGGGCAAGAATAGCTCCCACGAGTGCAGCTTCGGCAAAGTTCAGGTCCAAAAATATGATCGCAGCAGCAATAGTCCCTGCGATAATAATAAGGGGCAGGGCAAAAAAGAGGAGGCGGTTTTGCAGACCTTCCTTCTGGCCCAGTGACCTCAGTTTGATCCTGGAAGCATCGGCGAACAGTGTGAGTACCAGAGCCACCTCAGCTACCTTGAGGATGAAACTGCTCCCTTCAGGAAATTCTACCATGTCGAGCCCTTCCGGGCTGAGCAGCATTCCGGCCGCAACAAAAATTATCGGGGTAGTGACAACGGTTTTAGAGATTCTTTGGGAGACAAGGCTATAAACAAAGAGTAGCGCTGCAAAGGCAATGACAAAGCTTGTTGTTTCTGCTGTCGTGGAAATTCCTTCTGCTTTCGGGTGCAGATTGTCACTTTTGCGCCATCAGTTTTTTTGAGCTCTCAGCTGCTTTTTCGCATCTCCCCTTCACCTTGCCGGTTCCGTGGAAGTTTTTTCTGGGATACTGTTAGGGAGAACCCCATGCCCAGTATGCCGGTAAGCACGAAGATCAGTGTGGCAAGGACGCCTACAGTCTCAAGGATATTCAAAAAAGGGGTGGTTTCACCCATTCTTTTCTCCCCTCTTTCCCCTTCTTTCAACCCTCTCCCTTCAGTCGTGTGCCATCTGGTCAACAGCCACAGTAATTGCCAGGATTAGAGCAGCATCCTGTCCGGGAGAAACCTCCACTCCATAAGTATCTCTTATCCGGAACCACTTTTTGGAGACCTCTGCAACTTTATCTCTCCCGGCTTCAATCTTGTATTCGTGGTCCAGAATATTGCCCTGGACATTCATTTCAGGACCATTTGCGACTTCAACTTTCCAGCGGTCGCGGAGAGGTGTTATCAGGGCTTTTTTTATTGTTGCGGCTGTTTTGCCGTCCCCATCCTGGATTTCCAGCGTATCCCTGATCCGGAGTAGCTTCTCTTTGAGTTTGTACAGCTCGTGTCCCTGCACATCCTTGATGAGCAGGGTGTCGCGAATACGGAGAGCTTTGCCGTCAACATAGAATGCCCTCTCTCCAGCTTCATTTTCGATCCAGTAGTCATCCCCTATGGAAATGAGTTTTTCGTGCATTTTGTAGCGTTGTGCACTTTCTGCTCCTCGGCCTCTGAGACCGCCCAAGATCCGTCCCATTAAAAATCACTCCCTTTTTATTGTATTCCATATCTCTTCCCTTGTAGAGTGTATAAATATAAATGATATATATTCAAATTTATTTATAATTTGGCATCAATAAATGACTTTTTTTCGATCACATAGCTTTCCTGTAAATTTCAATTACATCTTCTTTTGAGAGCTCTCTTGGGTTTGTAAGCCGGCAGACATCCTGCATGGCATTTTCCGCCAGCAGTTCGAGGTCTTTTTCCCTGGCTCCGAGCTCTTTCAAACCTGAAGGAATTCCAATGTCGGCTGCAAGCTTTTTGATTGCTGCTATGGCTTTGTCTGCGGCTTCTTCAGGGCTCAGGCCCTCAACTTTTTCTCCCATTGCCTTTGCGATATCGGCAAACCGTTCAGGACAGACCTCCTTGTTGTACATTTCCACATAAGGGAGGAGAATTGCGTTGCAGACGCCGTGCGGGAGGTTATATAATCCGCCGAGCTGGTGGGCCATGGAATGCACGTAGCCAAGGCTTGCGTTGTTGAAAGCAATCCCTGCAAGATATTCGGCATGGGCCATCATGTCTCTTGTCCTTACATCTTCCCCGTGGGCAACGGCTTCTGGCAGGTATTTTGAGATAAGCTCTATTGCCTTGATAGCAGCCGCATCGGTGGTCGGAGTAGCCATGGTGGAAACATAGGCTTCAACTGCATGGGTAAGGGCGTCCATCCCGGTAGCAGCCGTAAGCGCTGGCGGCATACTGACCATCAGTTCAGGGTCGTTGACTGCCACGTCGGGTGTGATGCGGGGGTCAACGATTGCCATTTTGATGTGCCTTTCCGTGTCCGTGATAATTGTAAAACTCGTCATCTCGCTTGCGGTACCGGCAGTTGTATTTACCGTGATAAGCGGAGGAATTCCTTTAGTAACTTTCCCGATGCCTTCGTAGTCGTTAATCATCCCCCCGTTTTTAGCCACAATCCCAACGGCTTTTGCACAGTCCATCGGGCTTCCCCCTCCGACAGCAACTATCATGTCGCAGTTTTCTTTTTTGTATATTTCTGCCCCTTCCATAGCCGAGCTGTCTGTAGGGTTCGGCTCTGCTCCTGCAAAGATTGCTGCCTTCAGTCCTGCAGCTTCAAGGATCTTCCGGATATCCCCCGCAAGCTCCTCTCCATGCCTGCTCTTCCCGGAAACGATCAGGGCTTTAGTGCCCCCAAGTTCTTTTGCCTGTTTGCCTATTTCTTTTACACAGCCAGCCCCCATAAGGGCTATTTTTGGGTTCAGATAGGTATATGTCATGTTTTCAACTCCTTTTAACAACAGTTTTCAAATTCCCCAAAATTTTATAAAAAACAAAATATTAATTGATACAACTTTTTCCCGGCAGCTAATAAAGTTTTGCTCCTGGGCAGGGGGTTTCAAAGCTAAGGGAAAATATGCGGAGAACAAAAAGAACCCAGGGAAAGAATCTTTCAGTTTTTTTCTCTCTGTGCCGCCCAGGCCTCGGCCTCCCCGCCAGTCCATAAAAACAATCTATAAGCCAGTATCGCAATTGAGAGAGACAAATATTGAAGGAAATAGCCATAGGACTAAGAGAATGCTTTCCTTTACCCCAAAAACCTTTTTTTAACCCAAATAAATATAAATGTCTCCGCCAGCTTGTCTGGCGGCCCTGCAAAAAGAATGAAAAAATATTTGAAAGAAAGATAAGGCCGAAACTTATGTCGGTTTGATCTGTTTGGTTCTCGCTCTTACTCACAAGCGTCCTCAGCAGCTTTTACTTTTCGAGTTTTATATTCTTTTTACTTTTCGAGTTTTAGATTCTTTCTTCTCTTCTCTCCTCTTTTCTTTTCTTCTTTCTTTTCTTCTTGGGAAAGACCGCTCTCCTGCGTCGAGCGTGACAGAAACGACACAGTACAGTGAATAAGGTTATACGGATCAGAAAAATCCATAAGTTAGTCCTCTTGAGCGCAGCGAAAAGGACCGCGGACTGTTGTACTTGCAGTGCAACTCCCAGGAAATCTTCGATTTCCTGTGATCCCGAATCGCAATTCGGGCGAGACTTGAACAGAATGCAAAGATGAGTCAATAGTGCGCAGACACGGATTGTTTTTTCAAGACGTGCAGCTATTTAAGAATTCAACCCTAATTATATATACATGAGTGGGGGCAGACTTGGAGCAGATTTTCTTTCAACGTATGAAGAGGGAATAAAAAGAGAATGGATTATAGGCAACGGGCTTGGAGGATATGCTTCCTCTACAATCATCGGGGCAGGGACCAGGACTTACCACGGACTGCTTATAGCAGCTCCGGAGAATTCTCCGGGGAGGCTTTTGGTGCTCTCTTCCCTTGATGAGGAAATCTCAATCGATGAAGAAGTCTATCAATTTGCGACCCATAAATACCCGGACAATATTTGTCCTATGGGCTTCAATTACCTTTCCGAATTCACTAGTACCCCATTTCCCCTCTGGGTTTACCAGCCCGGCGATTTTTTCTTAAAGAAAAAAGTCTTCATGGTCCATAATAACAACACAACTTTCGTTCTCTATGATATTACATCCCGAAGAGAGGGAGCTTTGCTAAGAATTTTCCCTCTGGTAAGCTCAAGAGACTTTAATCTCACTGCTCGCTCCGGATACCTTTCCTTCTTCCAGAAAGCCGGTCATGCGGGAGTAGAACTGGCAAGTTCTAATGGTTTTACTTTTTCGCTTTCATCCAATCTCCAGTACCATGCCGAACCAAAGTGGTACTATAACCTTGAGTATGATGCCGAGAAGAACCGGGGACTTAACTTTCAGGAGGATATCTTTAATCCGGGTTATTTTGAAAGCACACTCGAACCGGGGACTTCCCGCTTTTTTATTGCTGCTTCAACAGGAGACATTTCTTCTCTTACTCTCGAGAAAGTTGATAAACTCTATACAAGGGAAGCAAATCGGCAGAACCTTCTTGCTCTCGACTCGAAGCTTACTGATCCCTTTGCTCTCAAACTTCTCAAGGCAACTGACCCTTTTGTAGTGAAAAATCACTTTACAGGTGAAAACACAGTTATTGCAGGATATCACTGGTACTCTGACTGGGGAAGAGATGCCATGATTTCTCTGCCTGGCCTGTTTTTAATTCCTTATCGGTTTGATGAGGCAAAGTCCGCTCTCAAAAATTTTGCCCGGTATTGTCGGAGAGGCTTGATCCCCAATACTTTTCCGGCTTTCGGAGGAGATCCGGTTTACAATACAGTGGACGCTTCTCTCTGGTTTATTCATGCTCTGGACCGCTATTTCGCATATACGAAAGATTTCCTTTTCCTCTCGGATATCTGGGATACCGTAGGTGATATTATAGACAATTATTGCGAAGGCACAGATTTTGGAATCGGCATGGATTCTGATTGTTTTATTAGGCAGGGACCTCAGCTAACCTGGATGGATGCTAAAGTAGGGGAATGGGCGGTGACCCCAAGAGCAGGTAAAGCCTGTGAGATAAATGCTCTCTGGTATAACGCCCTGAAAACTACTTCTTACATGGGTACTCTTCTCGGCGAAGATATTTCCTTATATGAAACTCTTGCAGCCGGGATAGCTTCGAATTTTGAAAATGTTTTCTGGAACCCGGAAACTAACTGTCTCTTTGACCTCGTATATCAGGATGAGACCGGAAATCAGGTTAAAGATCCTGCAATCCGCCCTAATCAAATCTTTGCTGTCTCGCTCCCTTATACTATGCTTTCTCCTGAAAAAGAAAAAGCGATTGTAGACAGAGTTGAAAAAGATCTTTTGACTCCATTCGGGCTCAGAAGTCTATCGAGTGATCACTCATTATATATAGGACAGTATCGTGGAGATGCCCTTACCAGAGATACGGCCTACCACAACGGGACAGTATGGCCCTGGCTCCTCGGAGCCTATGTGAAAGCTTACCTGAAAGTCCATAATTCTTCGAACAGCAGTCTTGAGGCTATGCGGGCTCTTCTTGAGGGCTTTGATACGCACCTTGAAACCGCAGGTCTCGGCACAATTTCTGAAGTGTTTGATGGGGATTACCCTCACTCTCCCGGTGGGGCTATTGCCCAGGCCTGGAGCGTTGCAGAAATTCTCAGGGCATACGTAGAGGATGTGCTTGGGATCAAGCCTTGAAAAAGGAATTGTGTGTGCAGCCTTTAATAAGGGAATAATATTATCTATATGATCTGGAAGGGAGATGGTGGGACACCTGCAAAATAGGCTTCTCCCCCTCAGCCAGATCGTGAATCTGGAATTAGATGCCGATTATTTACTGAAAAATTATAAAAAAAAGAATAACACCCAGGGATGATACGAAGCGATAAGCTTTTTAGTTAAGATAGCCGGCGTAATTGATGGGAAAAATCTCATACTACCTTAAGAAGTCAAAAATAGACCGAATTTGATGATTCATGCGGCTATATATCTCTAATCCATTCAATAAAGAGATAAGTTTATTAACCGTAGATAGTTATTGGGACTGAAATCACTTATAGAGAACAGCCACCTCTGAGATGATATCAATGGATCCACTAGAAAAAATTTTCGGGAAAACCGCACAGATGACAGTACTTAAAAACCTGATCGAAAACCAGAATGAACCAACCTACCTTTCAGGTATAGCCGAAGCAACCGGATTGTCTCACTCCAGTGTATCAAGGGTCATCACACCTTTGGTCGAGTCAGGCGTTATCCTGGAAAAACCCCTCGGAAAGCAAATCCGCACTTTCCAGCTGAACATGGAAAGCGAGGCAGCAAATTTAATCGTAGATTTTTACAATAAAATTAACCAGATGATTAAGTCTGATTAATAAGAAGCATGGAAAGTTGAAATTCAAGAGCATAAAGACTCATTTATCTTTCTTTCCAGACTTTGCATAGATATCGGACTTACGCATTGTAGGTTTCGGATATCTATTTTTTCTTTTTTACGTTACGAGCTGATTTTAGAGCTTAAAATTTGAGCTTAAAATTTGAGCTTTGAATCTGGTATTTTGAGTGATTAATCGAGTTTCTGATCATTAACCTACTTTTCGTAGATGTCATTTCAATTTTCATCATTGTTCTTGCTATTGTTTTTTCTGAAAATCGCCCTGGTTACTCAAACGTGTATTTTTGAAATTTTCCTACATTTTCTACCTTTTGCCTTCATTGAAAACTTCCAGTAGCCATTTCCCTAAGCTTCAGTTGAGATAATTACTGCAAATTTTTGAATAATTCTCAAAAACGATCTCAGAAAATATGTTATTTTTTTGAAGACCTCTGCGGAAAGTCCGGTTCTTGGCAAATTCATAATTATACTTGTTTTCCCGGAGCTTGTAATGCTTGGATACGGCTTTTTCTGATCTGAAAATAGGTAAATTATATTATTGATCCGGGAAATTAATTATATAATGGCTATAATGGGTGGAAGGGAAGCAGGAAGAGGGCCTCTGCAACTGGACATAGGTATAGTTGTATCAGGCCTTGGAGGGAACTCAAATGAGGAAAGGAATCAATTAAATGGCCTTTTTTCCTTTTCTGGCATCGATTTTGGACTCTATATCGGACCATCATATAATCCGTTTCGGACTATAGGACCCAGTATCGGCATTGGTCTGGTCATAGGGTCGAATGGTTTTCTGGCTGCAAAATTAGGTATACATTTCAGAAGAGCGTTTGGTCTGGCTATGCTGTTTCCTATAGTTCCCATTTATGGTGTTACCGGAGCGAGCTTTTTAGCTGCGCTGCCTGTTTCAGAAGGAGTTAAAGCTGCAGCAACTGTTCCGTTACTGTTAGTACCAGCAGCTGTTGTATACCAGGAAGATATCAAAAAATTACGTAAACGTGGGACAGAAATTGTAAGGAAATTGAGAGCGTATATTCTGAGATAACCGTACTTTAAGACATTAATTCTGAATATTGAGATTTTCGTGCTTCCTTTCCCGGAAGTTTCTGAGTTTTCCGTCTAATTTCACCACTCGACCTAACCATAAATATATATCGTTCTTATTCAAAATAGCCACTTGTGACCTCTGGAGAAACTGTGCGAGCGGAAATATTCGTATCCGGAAGGGTACAGGGCGTGGGTTTTCGAAGGTTTGCAAGAAATGCTGCCGAGCGCTTTGGGGTGGACTGTAACCCTATAAACCTCAGGGATGGTAGTGTTTTTGTTCTCGCTGAAGGCAGGCAAGAAGCCCTCGAACTTCTGATAAACGAGCTTCGGAAAGGGCCGACTTTTGCTCACGTAGAAGACGTTGATGTTACTTTTAAAGAAGCCCTGGGAAATGTGTACGATCTTTGAGATCGTCTTTATAGCCTGTAATTTTTGCTCTGTTCCTGAAAAAAGAGTATTCCATTGTGAACCTGGTTCCGGGAAGTCCTAATGGATGAAGCTCCAAAAAAACAATATATGAGAACTATACTCTCCTTAGTACTCAAAATTTAAAATAAATTGTTCAGTACTGATGAGAATTAATAAACGCATTATAAATAGCCAATAATCTTTGAAACTGACCACCATGTTTCTGAAACTCTTTTCCCTATTTCTAATTATTCCCCTTGTTGAGATTTATCTCCTTATCACGATAGGGGGCATAATCGGAACTCTAAACACCATACTTATTATTTTGATTACTGCGACCCTTGGAGCTTACCTGACAAAAAGCCAGGGCTTTCGGGTGCTCCGCCAGATCCAGGAAGCAACAGGACAGGGCTATATGCCAGGAAATGAACTCCTGCATGGGCTCTTTGTATTGATCGGAGGTTTTGCCCTTCTGACTCCCGGTTTTCTGACCGACGCTATAGGATTTTCCATGCTAATTCCTCAGGTCCGAGAAATCTATGTGGGGGTAGCAAAAGGGATCATCAGGAAAAAGATACAGCAGGGCAACTTCCAGATGCGGATGTATACGGATTTCAGGTAATCCGCAAGCTCAGAAGCGGCAGAGTAAATCTTCAAGGATGTAGACAAAACAGAATTAAGTGTAATCTGAAATAGTGTCTGAAATAGTATCTGAAATAGTATCTGAAATACTATCTGAAAAACACTCTTTTTCACTTATATTCTGTTTCACACCTTTTTTAGTTTCATTATTTTTTGGGAGTTAAGCTTCTCAGGATAGAAGCCCGAACACGTAAAGCAGCGCCGGCGCAAGAAAAACCGTAATCAAACCGGCAATCCCTATTGCAAGCCCGCTCATTGCTCCTTCGGTTTCCCCTATTTCTATTGCCCTTGTTGTCCCGAGAGCGTGAGCAGCTGTGCCGATTGCAATACCGACTGCAACTCCGTCTTTTATACGGAAGCAGCGGCAGATGAATGGCCCAAGCACAGCCCCCAGGATTCCTGTTACTATAATTGCAGCCACTGTTATTGCAGGCAGGCCTCCTATCTGTTTTGAAATCTCTATTCCTATGGGTGTAGTCACGGATTTCGGGATTAGAGAATTGGTTATGGCTTTATCAAGCCCGAAAAAGCTGGAGAAAATAAGAATGCTTGACATACCCGCAATGCAGCCTGCACTAATTCCTGTAATTATAGGGAGGGCATCGCTTTTCAGGAGCTGGATTTTTTTGTAGAGAGGCACGGCAAGGACAATGGTTGCAGGCCCGAGGAAGAAGGAAATGTAGTCTCCGCCCATATTATAAGTCTCAAAATCGATCCTGAAATAAAGGAGGAAAAGAATCACGAGCACAAAGCCCACAAGAAGAGGGTTGAAGACCGAAGAACGGGTCTTCTTATAGAGCAGAGTACCTATCTGAAAAGCAACTAAAGAAATAAGAATTCCAAATAAGGGTGTATTGAGAAACTCATTCAAAAAATCAACCTGCACTTCAGCTCACCTCTTTCGTTTTTCTTTCGCGTGCCTGTATTCTTTCGGATGTCTGTATTCTTTCAGATGCCTGTATTCTTTCAGATGCCTGTATTCTTTCGTGTGCCTGTGCTTTTTGAGGATTTTTCCCGACCGTAACTTTCCCTTTTCCGGAAAAAGCCATCTTCATCGACTTTCTCTGGAGGAACTTTTTGACAAACTCTACTGTCAGCCCGGTTACACCCAGAATTATCACTGTTGAGATAATGGAAACCCCGATGACGGCGGTCAATTTTCCTTCAAGCACAGCAAAGCAGGTTATAAGGCTGACACCTGCTGGAAGGAAGAAAAAAGCCAGGTTATCAAGCAGAAAATCACTTACCCGGTCTATCATTTCGAGTTTAATTACACCTGTATACAGGCCGAAGAAAAGGATTAACATACCCAGGATATTGCCCGGAACAGGCAACACGAATGCTTTCTGAAGCAGCTCGCCCAGAAAATATATGCCAAGAATAATAGAAAATTGTTTTAGCAAAACCTCTTTTGCCTCCTGTTAACTGGAACCGGACTAAAGAAATCGAATTATAAATACCTTCGTAGTGATTGGAAAATTATTTGCAGTGTAATCCAGGCCGTCGGTACAACCTGATATTTTTTATTTTCAGATACTTTCCCCCATGTATGTTCCTTCAGATACTTTCACATTTCCGATACTTTCGCACCTTCATGATACAAACTGAAAGTTTTCAAAGGGCGCACAATAAATTCATATCAAGCAAACTCCTATTTTCCCTGGGGGTTCTGATGGGAGAGAAGCGCTTAGTATACATGGACCATGCAGCCACCACTTTCACAAAACCGGAAGTGGTTGAAACTATGCTGCCTTTTTTGAAAGAACATTTCGGCAATCCTTCGTCCCTGTACTCAATAGGGAGAGAAGGCCGGGAAGCCGTGGAAACCGCCAGGGAAAAGCTTGCAAAGGCGCTAGGGGCCAGGCCCGAAGAAATTTACTTTACTTCAGGCGGGACCGAGTCTGACAACTGGGCTGTCAAAGGTACGGCTTTTACCAGGCGAATGAAAGGAAAGCACATTATCACCACACCAATCGAACACCATGCAGTGCTTTACCCCTGTGAGTATCTGGAAACGCAGGGCTTTGATGTAACCTATCTGCCTGTAGACAGGTATGGGCTTGTAGACCCCGCGGAGGTGGAAGCCGCAATAAGAGAAGATACTATCCTGATTTCTGTCATGTATGCCAATAACGAAATCGGGACAATCGAGCCTATTCTGGAGATAGGGAAGATTGCAAGAGAACACGGGATTCCATTTCATACCGATGCCGTACAGGTAATAGGGAAGGTCCCCCTTGATCTGCAGCGGGAACATAAGGATGTGGACATGCTCTCCCTTTCCTCGCATAAATTTTATGGGCCAAAGGGTGTCGGAGCCCTTTACATAAGAGAAGGGACAGAAATTGATAATTACATGCACGGGGGCGCGCAGGAGAGAGGAAAACGCGCAGGGACAGAGAATGTCGCAGGGATCGCAGGAATGGGAAAGGCGATAGAACTTGCAACTGCAAACATCGAGGAACATAATGAAAAGCTCAGGAAAATGAGAGACAGCCTTATGGCCGGAATCCTTGAAATTCCTCACTGCAGGCTTAACGGGCATCCGGAAAAACGTCTTCCTGGGAACCTGAACTTCAGTTTTGAGTATATAGAAGGGGAATCCCTGCTGCTCATGCTTGACCAGATGGGGATCTGCTGTTCAACAGGCAGCGCCTGTTCTTCGGGTTCTTCCGAACCTTCACATGTGCTCAGGGCAATAGGAGTGCCGCCGAAAATCGCCCCGGGTTCTCTGCGCCTGACCCTTGGGGATGCAAACTCAGAAGAGGATATTGATTATGTACTCGAGTTGTTGCCTGAGGTCGTTGGAAAATTGAGGGCTATATCTCCATTCTACAAACCTGCGGATGAGTGTGGATAAATGTGGATAAAAGCGGACAAGGGCTGATGAAAGTTGATGAAAGCTGATGAAAGCTGATGAAAGCTGATAAGCCTGAGAGAAAAATCGCAATCTAAGAAGTGAGGGAAAAGCGAGGGGATTTTGTGTATAATAAAAAGGTGATGGACCATTTTATGAATCCGAGAAACGTGGGGGAAATAGAGAATGCTGACGGCGTCGGAGAAGCCGGAAACCCTCATGGGGACCAGATGAAAATTTTCCTGAAAATCCGGGACAACAGGATCGAGGATGTAAAATTCAAGACATTTGGCTGTGCAGCAGCAATCGCATCAAGCAGTATGGCAACAGAGCTGATAAAAGGCAAAACCCTCGAAGAAGCCTGGGGGCTTACAAACGAAGCCGTGGCTGAAGCGCTTGAGGGGCTGCCTCCGGGAAAACTGGAGTGCTCGGTAGTGTCCAGGGAAGCCATTCACAGGGCAATCAATGAATATCGTAAAAAGCAGGGACTTGAGCCTCTTGCAGAGCAGGCCTCAGATAAATCACCTCGCTGAAACCCCTGTAAGCCTCCCGAATATCTTTATCGTAAACTTGATAATAAGGGTACCAGATCATACCCTATGAAAAAAATAGGGATCGCAATTACCGACCCGGAAGACTGGACAGCCCGGGCCCTCATCAATGCAGCGAAGGAAAAAGGCTTTTCTCCTTTTGTTCTCGACCTAAGGACAGCAGAGGTCAGTGTAAGTTCAAAAACTCACGAGCCGGCAGCTCTTTTTAAAGCAGGGGAAATCCTGCTCTCAGACCTTGATGCCCTCATTGTCAGAGATGCAGGGGCTGGGGCTTTTGAAGGAGTATCTTTCAGGTTTGATGTCCTGAGGGAGCTGGAGGCAGAAGGAGTTCCGGTTATAAACTCTCCGGAAGCTATCCGGAATGCGGCAAACAAGTACCATGCTTCTTATCTTCTGGCAAGAGCCGGCCTTCCGGTACCTGAAACCGTAGCTGTCCAGAGTGTGGAAGCAGCCTTAAGGGTAGTATCCGGGTTTGGAGATGCTGTCATAAAACCTGTTTTTGGTTATAAGGGAAAGGATATTGCAAGGGTAAAGGAAGGAGAAATCAGGTTTTCAGACCGAAAAACCGGGCCTGTACCTGTGGAAGAGGCTCTTGAAAGTCTGCTTGAAGAAAGGGGGATGCTGTATATCCAGGAGTTTATAGAAAACCCCGGGAGGGACATAAGGGCTTTTGTTGTTGGGGGCACTGCCATAGGCGCAATTTACCGAAAAGCCGCAGCAGGTTCCTGGGTAAACAACCTCAGTCAGGGAGGAAGTGCAGACAGATGTGTACTTACCGATGAACAAAAAGAAATTGCAGAAAAAGCTGCCCTTGCAGTAGGCACGACATTTGCAGGTATTGATATTATAGAAGGCCCTGAAGATCAGAATGAAAATAAAAATAAATCTAAAAATGAATCTAAAAATAAATCTAAAAATGAATCTAAAAATGAAAATAATAAAATTGAAGATGGAGGCAATGGAAATAAACAGGGTTCCAGGATACTTGAGGTCAATGGAACGCCTTCCGGAAAAGGTATTTTTGATGCATGGGGGATAAATCCTGCCGAATATATTTTGGAATACCTTCAAAATATTATATGAACTAACTATAAATGGTATTGAAGATAATATAATATATTTTAGGAAGATTATTAATAGAGGTTTTATCAAACCTGGAAACTATAGATCTATGAAAACAGTACTATCAGATATTTGAAAACAGTAAAGCAGTCTGTAGAACTGAAGCAGTCTGAAGAAGGTTGTGAGAAAGCCTGAGAGAACATCTCAAACTCGATCCGGAAAGGCTGCACAGAAAACATTTAAGATATAGGCTGCCTTTGAATAAGCCCGAGGCAAAAAATGAGTGAATACAAACAGTGTATAGTAACCCGGGATGACCTGAAACTTTCCAAAGGTAAGTTTGCTGTACAGGTGGCTCATGCTGCTCTTTCTGCGGCTGAATGGGCAAGCAAAAGCGACCTTGAAAAATGGAAGGAAGGAGGACAAAAAAAAGTTGTCCTGAAAGTTCCCACCCTTAAGGACCTTTATGAACTTAAGGAAAAAGCAAGACGGGAAGGGCTTCCAACAGCCCTGATACAGGACGCGGGACTTACGGAAATTCCTTCCGGTACAGTCACAGTGCTAGGAATCGGACCGGCAAAAGAAGAGCTTATAGATAAGATTACTCGGGATCTTAAACTTGTTTAATTACCAGAGTGTCCGGATAAAGGGATTAGAGACCCGTTTAAAAAAAAATGATCCGTGGATACCTGAAGAGATGGTTTCACTGACTGAAAAAAGTTCTGCCTGTTATTCTATTCCGGAGGGTATTAATGAATAACCCAGGGGTTTCAGGAAAAAACGCAGCCTTGAGAATTGCTGTCTTATGTATATGCCTTGCACTGGTTACAATGGTTGGATTTCTCTTTTCGGACTCGATTGGCAATATTACGCATGAATTAAGAGATTCTCTTGGATTGGGTGTGGAGCCTGAAAGCTCTGAAAAGGTATTCACACCTGATACGGCTTCTTTTACTTTTCCGGCAATACCTTCATATTCCACTGCGAAAAAAGAACTTACTCCTGTCCTGAGAACTCCACTGCAGCCTGGTTTCTCTCTGAGCAGCAGTTATCAGACCTCAGATTTTTTCCAGGGAGGAATAAGTTATTTTAAAATAAGTATCAAAAACGAAGGCCGAAACCCAATCTTTATTGATAGGTACGGAGTTTCTGTTAACGCTTCTGAAAACCAGATCTTTTCCGAAGACTGTGGAGCTTTACTTATCCCGGGAGAAGAGCAGAGTCTCGGAATAATCGCAGTTCAGGTGCCCGAAGAAGAAAAAGCCAGCATCAGCATCGTCCTCTGGCTGCTTGCCTCGACATCGGAAGGCAAATGGCATGAATATGAGCCTTATTTAATGAACGGGTTTACTACGGATCTAAAGCCGATGTCCGAAAAAATTACTCCAAAATACAGATACAATCCTGCTTATTACTTTAAAAAAATAAACCAATTGGTGGAACCAGCCGAGCCTGATGTAAGGAACAGAGCAGCCGAAGTAGCCCGCTCATATCCCGGAGCTTATAATATCTATCAGGTCTGTGCCCTCTTTGACATGGTAAAAGAAGAAGTCGAATATGTAAGTGACCCGAGGGGTAACGACATATGGGAGCCAGCCAACGTTACTCTGAGGATCGGGGCAGGAGACTGTGAAGATCAGGCAATTCTCCTCTCATCCATGCTCGAAGCTGTGGGGGGTACGACTCGAGTCTATCTAACAGACAGCCATGCCTTCGCAGGTGTCTATATCGGTAACGGAACCCGTTCAACTGACGCTGTAGTTAAAGGAATAAGGGCTTATTACGGAAATGTTGATGTAAACTACCTGACCGATGAATACGGTTCCTGGCTCATGCTCGACCCGACTTCAAGCCTTTATGCAGGCGGACTTCCTGGAAAAACAGCTCAGGCAAAGGTTCAGGCAGTCGGAGAAAACGAAACTTACAGGAGCTGGACCTTCGTAAACACAAGCGAAGTAAAAGTGATTGACATCAGCACCAGAGCAATTAAATAAGTTCCATCTATTAACCTCGGCAGCACACGGGAAGAAAACACTTCCCTGGAAGCTTTTGATCTGCACCATTAATCAGCAGATCTTATCCTTTTAATTCTTAGTCAGTAATCCAGTCGTAAATTTTATCCAGTAAATTTTATCCAGTAAATTTTATCCAGTAAATTTTATCCAGTAAATTTTATCCAGTAAATTTTATCCCGTAAATCAAGCCGTAAATTTTTACCAGGAAATATTACCCAATTTATTAAAGGAGTGTTTACAACTTATGGAAGTTCCGGAAATTGAAAAACAGATAGGAATGAATCTTTACTTTACTGATACCGAAGGTCTTGGAGGGCAGATCCGCCAGGAAATAGAGGATTTCATTGTAAAAGAGATCACAAACCGGGAGGAAGGAAAGGAAGGAAAATACCTCATCCTCGAACTTACAAAACGGGACTGGGATACACACCACATGACCCGGACCCTCGCAAAAATCCTGCAGGTAAGCCAGAAAAGAATCAGCGTTGCAGGCACAAAGGACAAAAGGGCACTCACCACCCAGAAGATCAGCATATTTGATACCGATGCATCCGAAATTGAAAAAATCCACTTAAAAGACATAGAATTAAAAGTGCTGGGCCGCTCCCGGAAGTCCGTGGAACTTGGAGACCTGTGGGGAAATGATTTCATAATTACAATCCGGAATATTGAGAGTTCTCCCGAAGAGACAGGTTCTCTGCTCAAAAAGACAACTGACGAAATTCTTGCGCAGGGCGGCGTTCCCAACTTCTTCGGGGTCCAGCGTTTCGGCTCTGTCCGCCCTGTGACTCATCTGGTAGGAAAAGACATTGTTGAAGGAAACTTTGAAAAAGCAGCCCTCCGCTATATTGCCGATCCCTTCCCGGATGAACCTGAGGAGACAAAAAAGGCCCGCCAGTTTGTCAAAGAGACCCGCGATTATAAAGAGGGCCTGAAAACCTATCCCCTCCGGCTGGGCCATGAACGGGCAATGATGAATCACCTTATATCAAATCCGGAAGATTATTCCGGAGCTTTCCGCGTACTTCCCCAGAACCTCTACAGGATGTTTGTACACGGCTACCAGTCCTATATTTATAACATAATTCTCTGCCGTCGGATTGAACGTGGCCTCCCCTTAAACCAGGCAGTGGATGGAGATCTCGTTTGCTTCAGGAACGAAGCCGGCCTTCCGGATTCCTCAAAGACTGAAAAAGTCACCTCAGAAACCGTAAACGCCATGAACCGCCTGATAAAGCTAGGCCGTGCTTTCATTACAGCCCCACTTCCGGGCTTTAAGACTGCATTTGCATCCGGGATCCCGGGAGAAATCGAAAGCGAGGTCCTTAAAGAACTTGAAGTCTCTCTCGAAGGCTTTAATATAGAAGAGTTCCCGGAAATGAGCTCGAAAGGAACCCGCAGGGAAGTCCTCCTGCAGGTGGAACCGAAGTTCGAGGTCTCGGAAGACGAGCTGAACCCCGGAAAATCAAAGGCAGTGCTTGAATTCATGCTGCCCAAGGGAAGTTATGCAACAACCGTGCTGCGGGAATATATGAAAGTGGACCCTCTGCAGATGAGCTGAGAACTCAAAACGAGCCGGGCGTCAGGAAAATCAGGCGTCAGGAAAAAAGGGCTGCTAAGTAAGGCAGCCCTCTACTCTTTTTAGCCAGGGCAGCCGCCGGTTTCCCAAAACGTGCCCACCCGCACTCAACGCAATCGAGAGGTTTTTGCCCCCTTGACGTCTGGGTCCTTGAATTCCGCATTCGGGGAGTTCTGAAGGCAGTGTTCGCAGGGGGCATGGAAGCCTTCTTTAGTCGTTGGGAGTTAATACTATCTCAGAAACAGGGCAGTGGCCTTCCTCACTTACAGTTTTTCTGCTCCTGAGAAAATCAAATTCCCTCCAGAGCAAGCCCAGTACAACCACAAGCATCAGGAATTCCGCAGCAGGGGTTGCGAGCCAGACCCCATCAATGCCCAGGGAGGAGGGCAAAATCCAGAGCAAGGGGAGGAGGAAAAGAAATACTTTTCCTAGCTGGATGAAAAGGGAAGTTCTGACCCTGTTTATGGCCTGGAAATATACCGAACCCAGCATGACCGTTCCCTGGGCAAGGAGGGCAAAAATGAAAATCCCCATGCCGTTGAGGGTAATTGCCAGGAGTTCGGGGCTGTCGTGGTTGAAGATACGGATAACCTGTTCCGGATATACTGAGAGAAAGAGAAATCCGCATGCTCCGGTTCCAATGCAGGAAATCGCAGCCAGCTTCAGGGTTCCTGCAACCCGGGAGTAACAGCGGGCTCCGTAATTGAATCCGATTATTGGCTGGGTGCCAACCGCGATTCCTTCAAAGATAAGGGAGAAGATCGAGAAGGCATATCCTATGATACCGTAGCCTGAAACCGCAAGGGCCGATCCGTACCTGAGCAGCATGTAATTGTTTGCAAAGAGCAGGAAGAAGGTTGAAAACTGAATTGCAAAGGACGGAAGGCCTGCCTTTATGATCTCGAGAATAACTCCCGTCTCCAGGCAAAAAGCCCGGGGTTTTAGCCTCAGATTGGCCCACCTGCTGAAAAGGTAGAGCGACAACAGGATTCCGGAAAGGGAAAACGCGATTACGGTGGCAGTGGCAGCTCCCGGAATTCCCATGCCCATGCGTACGATGAAGAGGTAATCTAGCCCGAGATTTACGCCAACACCCACAACCATACATAACATGGCAAGGCCGGGTCTTCCGTCGTTTCGGACCAGGGGATCGAGGGCGATTGCCAGGAGCAGGAATACCGATCCTGCAAAAAGAATCCTGAGATAGTCATCGGCCATGGCAAAGACCGGGCCGGAAGCTCCCAGCAGCCGGAGGTAGGAATCCGAGAAGGTTAGCCCGAAGACGGTAAGCCCTATTCCCGCAAGCAGGAGCAGGGGAAAAGCATTATGCACAAGTCGATGAGCCCGCTTTTGATCTCCCCTGCCAAGGGCCAGGGCTACAAGGCTTGATGCCCCGATTCCTATCATGTGACCTGCTGCGGCTATGGCAATAAGCGCGGGAAACGCAAGGGTCACCCCTGCCAGTCCCTGATCACCCACGGCGTTTCCGATAAATAAACCGTCAATAACTCCCTGGATTCCCACAACGATCAACCCGATGGTTGTAGGGAATACGAATTTCAGGAACAGCTTCCCGATGCTTGCATCCCTCATTTCCTGCTCATCGGTCATGCATTTTCCTCTTCCAGACCGGCGGCGATTTTCTCAAAAATCTTCTCCAGAACCTCAAGTTCTTCATCATCCAAGATTTCCCGGACTTTTTCGAAAAACTTCATGTCAGCCCCGTTTTCAATCTCAACTACCTTTTTCCCTTTATCGGTAAGCCTTAGAAGGCAAACTCTTCCGTCTTTCGGAGAAGCCCCTGTTTCTACCAGGCCTTTTTCCGTCATTTTAGAGACCATGTTACTTGCAGAAGGTTTACTGACCTCCATGGCCTTTGCCAGTTCGGATATTGTGGGATTGCCCAGGGAATTTATTTTCCTGAGGTAGAGGAAGGTATTGAAGCTGATATCACTGTATTCCTCTGAAAATTCATATTCTTTTAAATTTTTTTGATAATATCGGTCAATTTTTTCAAAAAACTGAGAGATTGCCATTTTTGCTCTCCATTAATGAGATTAGTGGGATTTAGTTAGCCAGACTAACTAGTTAGATCGTCTAACTAATATTTGAGGTTTTCCTTCGGCTAAATATAGAATTGTAAAATCCGCTTCATCTTCCCATAAACACCTTCCTAAGCCAGCATATTTGAAAAATGGAGGTGAAATATATTTTTTCACTACTACATTTTTTTATGTAAGTAAGCCTATTATCCATTAAAAAATCCTGTCTATTCACCACCTCACTTAAATAATTCTCTCAAAAACATGGTGCTTGAAAATGACAACCAAAACAGTTCATATAATCTTCACCGAATCGGCGTGGGGCTCCTTGAAATTTGTTCTCCGTGGCAATCCCGGGGAAAATGTCCTTGCCCTTCCGGATGACCTGAGCCTCGGCCCGATCTCCCCATATGACCTGGAAAAGAGGAAAAATATTTTGAATCCCTTTTTGCAGAAATGGAAGACGAAGCAGCCTACATGACCCAATCTCCCGAAGCCGAAATGTTCTGGAACCGGGTGAAAGATTTCTGGAAGCAGGTATCTGAAACCGAAGCCGAAATGATCATCTGGTTTACCCGCAGGTCCGTTATTGAATATACGGGATTCCTGGAACTGTTTTCCTGGGGAAAAAATCCTTCCGAACTCCTTGTTGTTGACCTCACCGAGGGCCTTGACATTGTTCATGAAAATGGGAAACTCGAGCGTGTAGTCCCGATCTCCCTTGAGGAATTACGGCCGGAGTGGCTCCTATCCGGGAAAAAAAGGCAAGGCGCTTAACGGAAGAATAACTCGCTTATTACCTGCACATCCGGGAGGAGCTGAAAAAAGATAACAGGCCTCTTCGGACTCTCTGAAGAGGGCAGCTGTATGCCATAAACCCCGATCTTTTTGACGAAAAAAATCCTTGAAAGTGTGCCTGAAACCTGGGTCAGCGCGGCAAGAGTTATCAGGGAAATGCTTGGTAAACTCTCGGAGGAATACAACCTTGCAGGGGATATGTTTCTCTATTCCCGCCTGCTCAAACCGGCAAAAGCCGGGCTTGTCGAGACTGAAAGAGAGCGCCGTACTATGAGGTTCCTGAAAGTCAGGAAAATCTTGGGCAGCTCGCATTAATAACCCTGCTCAAGAGCTGCTCAAGCACTGCCCATTAACTTTATCAAACACACCCATGAAATTGGGGCCGTACACTTTCTTTGCCGGGACAAGCTCTATAGGAAGAGACGGCGAAACTCAAGTTTTGGATATTCTACAGGCAAGTACAAGCAGAAAGATACCCATAAATACAAAAGCCAGTCTACTGTAGAGGAAATCATCAGGCAGAATATAGGGTATTTGACCCTCCATGACCCCCAGATGCCATCTCAGGGGCCACGAAAGAAAATTATTCCCAAACAGGTCAATCCATGCAGGAAATCTCGGATTAAAAAATCCCAGAAACAGCACAAGAGGCAAAAGAGGGTAAAGCAGTCTGGAATGGACTCTCCCGGCCGTTAGGGCAAGCCCCAGTACAAAGATCTGGGAAGGCAACAGAAATAACAGTAAGGGAAGCGTGAACTCAGCATAAGCGTAGAAATTAAAGTAATGGGCATAATACACAAAGCTCAATAAAATCGGCAAAGAAGCAGCAAATACGAAAACAGCCGTGATTGCCGAAGCTTTTAGCAGATAATATTTTGGCTCGGAAAGCGGGGTCGAAAATATTATATTTCGAACCGCAACTTCCTTTTCCGAAAAAACGGACATGCAGAGAAGGATAAGGATAACTGATAAAAGTGGCCCTATAAGAGAGAGAAATCCCGAATACGTCCATTTTGAGAAAGGAGCGGTCCCGTCTGTTCCGCCTGATACAAAGCTCACAAGGATGTAACAGGCAAATAGCAACTCGATGAGTACCATGTAAAAATATTTTTTATTATATGCCAGCCTCAAAACTTCATATTTCAAGACTCTCAACAGGTTAGGGAAATTATTTGTTGAGGGCTTATTCATCGAAAACCGCCTCCCTTTCTGCTGTTTCTTTTGTCCCCGTTTCTTTCCCCTTTACCGGGTCCTCATCAAGATCGACTTCACTCAGACCTGTTGAAGACAGGAATTCTTCATAAGAGAGGGATTTAAACCTGTACTCCGCATAAATATCCGATAACTTTATAAAAAATGACTCTTCCCCGAGCAGCTCTTCGGCTCTCAGCAAGAGCATAGGCATCTGGGAATAGAGTTCTATTTTTCGAGTTTCCATTTCATACTTTTGTCTCTGTTTTTCAGGCAGGTTTTCCAGCATTTTCGGATTCGCATAGTAATAACTGTTTTCCATGGAATCTACCCCGCCTTTCCACATTGCCAGGATATATCCCGATGCATAGGAACCAAACTCTTCTGTTACGTATTTGTAGGCCAGGTAATCTGCAAGCCCTTCCGACGACCAGGGGGGATTTTCCTCCACGAAAACTCCTGTTCCCCACCACTGATGAGCGATTTCATGGGCTAACAGGTCCATATCTCCAACAAAGGTGATGTCTTTAAGAGATGTGAGATCAGGGGAAAAGCCATCTGAATCTCCTCCAATTTCCCTGTCCAGTTCTCTGTTAAACACATATTCTGAAACCGTTACGATATTCAGGGTGGAATGCCCGCCGGTTTTGTAGATAGAACTTTCTACTATTTTTAAAGGGTATTCCTGATACGGATAGACGCCTATGTTTTTTTCATAATAGGAAACAATATTTATTAAATAGTTTTCAATCCCAAGGGCTTCTATATACGCCCTGTGTTTTGGACTGTAATAGAACTCGATCTCAGTACTGCCAGCCAGCATCTTTTTTACTTCGTAGTTCCCTGCAAAGACTCCGGGTGAAAAATCATTGGAAAGGGCACTGTATTCCCAGGTTTTTCGGCCGTGCTCTTCCAGAACTCCTGTTAATTCCCCGGGAACGACCATTACCAGGTTCTTCGGAGCCGTGACAGAACCCTTTATCTCTATCATATCTTTTGAACCGGTCAGGGGTTCGAAAATCCAGTGTGAGTTTTCCAGCAGGTATATACTCTCCTTTGAGATATAACCGGGAAAGCCGATTGAAGAAGGATATTTGAGCTTGCCTGCGTAGCTAATATCTATGGTAACGTTCCTTGATTCGGCAGGGACTTCCAAACGTACCTTATCCGTTCCCTTTATACTCTTTAAGGAATTGGGAGCCTCAACTCCATTTACAGTAAGTTTTTTTATATGAAGCCCTGAATTTGTGATAAAATCAATGTATTCAGTACCCGATTCTTTTTCAAATTCATAGAGTACCCTGGCCGAAAGGCTCTGGTTTACAGGAAAGAACTGAACATTCGAGTAAACATTAGTTAATTTTACATTTTCATTTGCCTTAAGTTCGGTTTTGAATACACTGTCATTTCGGTTAATATAGGGTTCGTTGATATAGACAAAAAGAGAAGCGCCCAGAAGCAGCAGGACCAGAACAGGAATCCAGAACTGCTTTGCATTGAGCTTCAAAGACAAGCTCAAATTTGATTCATATCGTCTTCTGCACAGCAGCCCGAAGGTAAAAATTCCGGTGGAAACAAAAATCCAGAAAAGCCTGTTGTAGAGAACAAGCTTAAAAACCGGGAGGATTCCGCCGAAGTCCGAATACATGACTACCGGAGCCCGGACCCACATTAAAAGGTAATTTGAACTGCCTATACTCATGAAAAAAAGAATACAGTATATGAGAAAAGAAATATCCAGATCTTCCGTGATCAGGTAGAGTCCACTGCAAATCAGAACTGTAAAAAAGATTCCTGCAAGCGTAATTACCAGTAGACCGGAGAGAGAAACTACAGGATCAAAGGCAATTTTGAGGACAAAAACCTGGACTGCATATAAGGCAATTGACCCCAGCACTACTGTAAAAATTCCGTAAAAGAGAATTGCTGCTGTACGGAACACCAGCAGCTGAGAATAATTACAGGATGTATTCAAAATGTCCTTGCTGTTATGCCGGTGGTCCTTGCTGAGCAGTATAAGTGTGAGCACTGCAAAGAGAAGGGAACCGGTTATAGCTGCGTATTGTGCAGGACCGAGGGTTACGGTAAAAGAAGTTTTTGCCAGCCCTACCAAACTGCGTTCATTCGTATAATCGATATCATTCAGCCCCAGCACTGTAGCCAGAACCGTCAAGAATATGGATATCAGTGTCAGCTTTGATCTGGAAATCAGCCTGATTTCATTGAACAGAAAGGAAAATCCTGCTAAAAAAGGAGTTTTGTCTGCCATTTTACGCTCCTTCATCCGTTCTGTGTAATCAGATACATATAAGCATCTTCAAGAGAAGGGGTCATGGGCTTTATGCCTGAAGGAAGCTTATCTCCGACAACTCTGTACTGGGCTCCGGTTTCTGTTATAAGCCTTGAAGTCACTATGCAATCCTTTTCGATATCCTGACCAGCTTCACAACCAGATTCAAGTATGCCCACATGCCCTGCAGCCTTTTTAATCAGTTCCACCGGGTTTCCGTCAAAGAGGATTTCACCCCTGTTCAGGACAATCAGCCGGTTGCAGATCGATTCTACGTCTTCAATAATGTGAGTTGAGAGGAGTACAAGCCTGTGGTTAGCGTTTTCGGCCAGGAGATTTCGGAATCTGACCCTCTCAGCCGGGTCAAGGCCCACAGTAGGCTCGTCGACGATCAGAAGTTCGGGATCGTTTAAAAGCGCCTGTGCAATTCCAACCCTCTGCTTCTGCCCCCCTGAGAGAGTCTTTATTCTGGTATTTTGCTTCTCGGAAAGCCCGGTTTTTTCTATGCAGCTTTCAATCCGCTCTTTTTTTTCGGGGCCGAGACCTTTTAAAAGCGCCATATAATCCAGGAACTGGTATACGGTTAGTTCCTCATAAAGGCCGAACTCCTGGGGCAGATATCCAAGCCGGTTCTTAAGGTAATTCTCGCTTTTGCCTATGTCCATTCCGTCTATTTTTATTGACCCGGCCGATGCAAGGAGCTGCCTGACAAGGATTTTCATAAGGGTGGTCTTTCCTGCCCCGTTTGGCCCTATTAATCCCACCATGGAAGGAGGCCGAAGCTCGAGATTGATTCCTGAAAGCACGGATTTTTCCGGTCCGTATGCTTTTGACAGGTTTTTAATTTCAATTTCCATTGTTTATTCCCCGTTCCCCTGAATAAGATAAATTGAACTATCAGGTTTTCCAAACATCCTTATCACTTTATTATTATTCCCATAGTTTATTTGAAGGGATCTTACCTGAATATCCTGACCCCTATCTATATTCTCGCAAAAATACAGTACCAATCCCATATTGAGGTTAGATTCACGACTGAATTCCAATCTGAAGTAACATGCTTTCGCTTATGCCAACAAAAACGAAAACAAAAATAATTGTGGACATTTTATACTCTGATTATAAATATATTACTATAAAATGCCATGTACGAGAAATGCTTTAACATCATTCACGATCAATAGCAACTTCCGTTTTGTATTCTGATTCTATATTTTTTCCATTTCTCTTTTCACTTTTTTCTCTTCCGGAGCCCATAAGCAAGAAACGCAATTCCGGCAATAAGGATTACAAACATAGACAGATAGGCAAAAGCAACAAAGAATCCGAATCCAAGTCCGGCACTATAAGGTTCTAAGGCTTTAATAGATAGAAAAATAACTCCCGTAAGAGCTATTAGCCAGGAGCCAAAGACAAGGGCCCTGTCTTTTATTTTTATCAGAAGTATTAACAACAGGATTAGCATTGCAGCAATGGCGATCTTGGGGAAATAAATGGATGCAGAACTCTCGAGGCCCTTTGTAAAGAACATACCTTCTTCTCCATGTTCAAAAGCATACAGTGTTCCCTCAGTTGAAACGAGGTATAATTTGTCTTTGTAAAGTAAGGGCTTCGAGACATCGTATCCTTTTATTCTGCTACTGCTCCATACGAGTTCCCCGGTGCTGGAATCAAAAAATTGTATACTGCTCGAATCCGTACAGTATATGAATTTATCGCTAATCACAGCTTTGAAAAAACTCACATTTGAATCGGAGTACTCATTCAGAATTTCACCTGATTCAGCATTTAAGACACTACGATTTGAATAACCAACAAATAATTTGCCATTTGTTACTTCAACAACATTCTCAAACCCCCGGTTGTTTGTTTTCCAGGCTTCTTCTCCGGATTCAACAGACAATGCAATAATACTCCTCGGTCTCGAAGCATAAATCAGGTCTTTGTAAAGGAAGGGTTCGAGACGTAAATCCTTGCCTAAATAGACAAATTCCCATTCCACATCTCCTGTATGCGCATTGAGCGCAATTATGCCCTCATCATCAGGTCTTTCCTGGTATCCGAATACCACAAGATTTCCATTAGTCACAACTCTTGACAGTTCATAACCATAGCCTTTAGCTCCAGCATCGCTTATGTTGAGTCCATACTCCCACTTCAAAGCTCCGTTTTCCGCATCAATAGCAGACACATACCTGTCGTAAGGCGTACTGATAAACAGGGTATTTCCAAATACAACGGGTATGCCCCGGCGGGTATTTGGATATTCTTTACTCCACACTATTTCCCCGGTTTTTGCGTCCAGTGCATCAATATTTGAAGAGTGTACGGCGAACAAAACTCCGTCTTTATACTCCAGGTCAACGCTTAGTTTATCATCCCATTCTTTACTCCAGAGTACGGCGCCTGTTTCCGCATCCACGGCTATAATAATAGCATCTCCAAAATCCTCTCTAGCAATATAGAGGACGCCGTCCGCAGCAAGTGTTACCCCAGGAGGTGTCTCATACCCGAGCTCCCAGGGCAATTCATAAGTCCAGGCAACTTTCAAAGGCGGTTCTATGGTTACAGGTTCGATTTCTTCTATTTGAAGCAAAAGCCCGTGAAACTCAAAATCGTCATAATTACTGCCGGCTGCATTACTTCCGGAGATGATTTTCAGGGTATTATTCCCGGGATTAAAAAGAGTTGGATGTATAGGAATTTTGATTTCCACTTCGGAGGAATCCGGAGTTTCTGCCGGGATATAATCGTTAAGGGCACCTGCATATACCTCGTTAAGGTACACTTTATCTAAAAATTCGTCTGTTGATGCCGGAACAACACTTTTGACCGACACTATAAGTTCTGCGTTTTCGATATTCGCTGAAGAGTTAAGGATAAAAGTTCCTGTGTAAACAAGACTTTCCGGTTCAGCCGGTGTTAATTCTTCTTTAAAATCATCACCAAGGTGGTGGTGTTCGGTGTCGAGAATTATTTCAGTTGCTGAAGCATCTGATATGAAAATAAATAAAGAAGCAAATAATAATAGAGTGACACATAACAAATTTTTCATCACAGGACCTCTCAGATTTATTCCAGTTCCCTTACCATATCGAGGAACACGAGTCTCTTTGCTTCCTGTACAGGAATAAGGTAGCCGTCGACCTCGTCAAGTTTGGGATTTGCAGGGTCTACCCCATATTTTTCAATGTAATCTTCCCTTGCTTCCTCTATTATTTTTGACATCTCCTGCTCGCTTATTACCACATCATAATGTTCGCCTTCTATCGCACCCTCCGGCGGTTCTCCTGTCTCACTGGCTATGACTCTAAGATCACTGTAAAGAATAGTGCCTTCCAGATAATTTGGAAGTTCTCCCCTCGCAAATTTGAGGTCATTTTCCGTAATATTGTATT
Organism: Methanosarcina sp. 2.H.T.1A.6; assembly: GCF_000979455.1. GTDB lineage: Archaea > Halobacteriota > Methanosarcinia > Methanosarcinales > Methanosarcinaceae > Methanosarcina. Next base: position 45,369 of record NZ_JJOY01000003.1, on the reverse strand, counting down.
CTTCGTACATCTCTTGCAGTTCCTCATCCGTATAGCTAATATTGCCGGAAAGAACTACATCAGCGGCTGCTTCAACCTGTCTTTCGTAAAATATCCCGAAAATTCCGATGACACACAAAAAAAATACGATTACTGCTACCCATATTTTATTCATGAAAGACTCTCCACGGATCAATATAGAATAAAATCAATTACATTACAAAATTATAAAGAAATATTATATCATATAATATTTCTGTGAAAAATCAAATATTGTTATATTCTAATATAATTAAGTAAGATCAAATTCAATTTCCACTCTTTGTTTGATGGAGTGGAGAGCAAAAGACAAATAATTCCTATATTTAAAAATAAAGGGAGTTGAACTATAGTATTCAAACGAGAAATCGAAAAACAGGAGATGAATTACAGAAAGGAATAGGGAAACAAATATGAAATTTAGAATATCTGCACTGGTTATGGCAGTATTGCTTGCAGCCGTTTTCTTTGCACCGACTGAGGGCACACAAAAAGCTGCAGATAAGGGGGAAGAGGAAGAAGATACAGAAGAAAAACCTGCGTATGCGCCCTGGTTTAATGAAGGCGACCCCTGGTTTGCTGAAGGTGATGAATTAAACCGGCTCAGCACTGATGAACTTCGTGCCCTTGCCGAAAAGAACGAGACTGTAAGGAAAATGCTCGAAGAGGACCAGAAGCTTAAGCCAGTCCGGATCGAAAGTCTTGAGGATATCGAGCACCTTCCGGAAAACTATCCTGAAGAATTAAAAAGACAGATGATCGAAGATTATCTTTCGAGGCAAAACCTCTCGGAACAGCAAAACAACAGTTCCGATGATTTCCCGGAACCACCAGCTGGTGAAGTAAACGAACCAACAACAAATGATGCTAACGAGTCAACAACAAATTGAGATCGTGCGCAGGCAGCTACAGAGGAATAAAGAGAACAGCTTAGCTTTCCTTAAGGGATGAAGACAATTTTGACCCGGCTTGATCCTGATTCCACGAAGGAGAATGGCAAAAATGTTACAAAAAATATCCACCCGGGCTTTAGCAATGGTCTCTTTAGTAATGTTGATACTTGTTACAATTTTGTATTACATAAAAGAGTTCTTTTTTCCGGGGCAAGTTTCTTCTTTTATGCTCTTTAGCCAATTCGTGGGCGGAGTGTTTTTTGTCCTGCTGATAGTGGCCGTAGGCGCTCTAAGCATATCAGCCTTCAAACTCGTTTTCAGGCATATTAAAGGAAATTAAACAAACGGTTAGATATTGTATATAAATAAAAGCTAAATGTGAAAAAGGGGTTTGGGTAACTGAAAATAAAAAACTGCTTTTCACTGGAATTCGTTTTACTGATATTCTTTTTAATGATAATACCCGCAGGTACCGCTGCAGCAGCTACGGGCATCACTGTGGATGAAAACGGAGGAGCAGACTATACCTCCATACAGGAAGCTGTAAACCATTCTAAATCCGGGGACACCATTCTCGTTTTCAGCGGGATATATACGGAAAATGTGGACGTGAACAGGGAATTAACCATAATCTCAAAGTCCGGAAACCCGGAGGATACGATTGTCCAGGCAGCCGACCCGAGCGATCATGTGTTCCATATGACGGCAAGTAATGTTACAATTAGCGGCTTTAACGTTACAGGAGCAAACAGTGCCGGGAAAAGCCGCGAGCCTTGTGGGATATACCTTGATGGAAGATCCGAATTATTCAGGGCCCCGGAGGAAAATGTGGATGATGGGGTAAATGAAGGAGTTGATGGAGAAGTAAATGGAGGAGTGAACGGGGGAATGGACGGAGAAGCAGATAGCGGAGTTTATGCCTGCACCCTCTCCAACAATAAAATATCCAACAACATCCTGGGCATTTTCCTGGAAGATGCCGACAACAACACCCTGAGCAATAATACCGCGTCGAATAACTATATCGCTATCTTTCTGGCTGCATCTGACAGCAATGAACTGAAGGGCAACTCCGCGTCGGACAATAAGGGCGGAGTCTTTATGTTCGGAGGCGCAAACAACGCATTTAGCGAGAACAGGATTTCGAAGAGCGGGACCGGTTTTCTGCTGGAATATTACAGCAGTAATAATATTTTTATCAACAACACCGCCCTGGACAATGAAAACGGCTTCTATATCCGGGGCGCCGAAAATATCACACTGATAAACAACAATGCAAGCTCGAACAATGAAACCGGGATCTGCCTGGACTCCTCCTCAAATAACAGCCTGGAAAGCAACAGGGCAGACCTGAACAGGAAATACGGCATCCATCTCAACCATTTTTCCTGGAACAACGAGCTTAAAAACAATACCGCTTCAAGGAACGAGAACGGGATCATGCTGTATTATTACAGCGAAAACAATTCCCTGACAGGAAACACTGCAAACCTTAACAGCAAAAACGGGATCTACCTGAACGAAACCTCCGGCAACACCCTGGAAGCAAACACTGCAAACTCGAACAACGGGCACGGGATCTATCTCAAGTCTTCCACCTTCAACACGCTCAATAACAACACCGTAAGCTCAAACAGCCTTTACGGCATCTACCTTGACCCCTCGAATAATAAAACAGTGAACACAAGGATAGTGACCGAGGATTTCAAGTACTGCAGGTTCCTCGAGGACTCCAGCAACAACAATACGGTAAGCGGGAATTACCTGAATGGTAATAGTGAAGCCATCGTGGCAAATGGTTCGGAAAACAGCATTTACGATAACCATTTCAATGGCAAAACAACCCCGGATACTCCTTTTGCTTCCAGGGTAATGACAATAATTGGCAGGATAAGGGATTTTTTATTAGCTCCCCAAATTCCGGCGAATTGATTTTATAGAAATGCTGACCATTTCGCGAAAAGGGAAGTTTCCGGAGTCCGACCGAACCTTAACAGTTTACCCGGAGATACTATTCCGTGAATCCAGAAAATAAAAAAATATTCAGGCCAGAAAAATCCGGTCGTAAACGGATATAACATCATTCTAACGTTTTTACAGGCCATAGCCTGCTTTCCTTTCCACTAACCTTCCATACAGGTTTGCAACAAATATCGAATTTGTGAAGAACATTGCAGGTATGCCCACAAGTACAATTGAAAGGACTGCAAATATAATAAAAAGAGCATACTGTTTCAGTACGGTAATGATATATTCCCCAAGGTTGTCCCTGACGACGTTCAGGATGTCAAACTCAAAGAAAGACTCAACGGTCTGTTTCCTGAAGAAATTAACGGCAAGCATAGGGATCACAAAGAACCCTAACAGCAGGTTGACAATGTTCCCCAGGGTTTCATTAACATACATTGTAGCAAGCAGTACAACTGTATATGCAATGTAGAAAGGAAGAGACTTCAGGAAAACCATAAACCCGAGTTTCAGGTCTTCCATAAAATCGAGTTTAATAAGCCCCTCATACCTGCCCTCAATAAATTCATTAACGAGCCTTACAACGTAGCCGAAAAGTGCAAGCCACCCTATTATGGGAATAAATAACAAGAGTATGTAAAGAAGCCTTTGCGGCACTTTGAACGGATATTTAACAGCTTCAGAAAAACTTATGGTTTCTATAATAATCACCAGATATAGTCCTATTTTGTAAGTATATAAAACTTTGTAAAAATAACGCTAGAGTAATATATACTATCACATAAATTAATTTACAAAGACACCGTCCCTTAAAAAGTAAAGCCGAGAAGTAACAATCAGGAAGTATAAGCAAACGAAAATCAAGATATAAGTAAACGAAAATCAAGAAAAATGGAGATACTTACTGTAAAAGCCTGTTCGTAACTGAGCTAATCCCAAAACCAGCTTTGTTCCCAAATCATTAACGTTTTTAGGACTGTTTTTCTATGAGCAAAAACTCGATTAAATGTTTGAAATAAGGGACTTGGAGACGTCATTTTGAGTTTTGGGATTAGCTTAATGTATGCTTGTAAACAGTCTGAATTTGATTTTTGAAATGGAAAGCTTTCAGATATGGGTTTTTTCTAACCCCTCCGGATCTTTGCATAAATTTGTTGAGATGAAAAACTTGCCCCGGTTATTTTTTCTTTTTATCTTTTTCGAGCATTTTCTTTGCTTCCTTATCGCCGGAAGAAGCTTTTTTCTGCAGATTTTCCATTTCTTTGCGAGCTCTGGAGTTAGAGATCTTTTCCATATCTTTCTTAGCCATTGCCATATAACAAACCTTCAGCGAGACTGCTTATGCAACCTCTTCGTAATGTTTATGCAGCTTCAACTCTTTTATATATTGCTGCAAATATGGCGCATAAGTGTTGAAAATATTTAATAGTTTCTGTCCGGAAGGAAAAACTCAAATAAGGCAGATTAAAATAAGAAAAATGAAGAAACTGGATAATGAGAATATCCAGGACCAGACTTAAAAAGAAGGGTTTTGGAATATACATTTACGGATTAACTGCATTGGGTCATAGAATCAGGGATTTTCAAGCCCTATAAGCATAAATATCCCTATTAAGAACAACAGAATCGGAAGGAGCACAGCTACTGCAGCCCTTTTTGTGCTAATGTTATGGACATGCTTTCCCCCAATGGTTTGCAGATAGGGTGTGTAAATGATGGAATGAAAAATAGGTACGGAATCAAATATTCCCGGAGCCTCGGCATAGGCAACAAGTCGGTAAGTCCCCTGATAGCTGCCAGTGCCTCCAACAAGTCTGAATAATATATGGAGTATTGCTCCATAGATAAAGTTCAATAAAATAACACCAATTACTAGCAAGAGAAGGCCGGACAAAAAAGAAACGTTGCCTGCTTCCCATATTACATCCAGGTGAGGATCAAAGATCCTGCCGACTGTGGATGTGAGCAAACCTGCAACCAACGTATTCATGGCTGTAAAAACAACAGGATCTGCATAACCTCCTTTTTTTGGCATCTCTCGGAAAAATCGGTCAGGACTGAAAACGACCTCTTTCCATGTATCTATGTAACTCATCTGGATGACCAACTCCGGCAAATAAAGAGTAAACTATCTTATAAAGGATTCAGTAGCTCGAAAATTTTAGAATATTTGATAATGTAAGCAAGTATTGTGAGTAATCTAAGTATCACTACAAACAAAAGAAGTTCTATAAGTACCTTATTCGGATATTTTTTTCTTTTCCAGATAGTTATTTGAAAGCAGTAAAACTGAACAAAAAATAGAAGGAATCTAAAATTGGCTCACCTACCAGGAGAACATTTTTTCAGGAAAATGAATATAGAAAAGAAAATTGGAATTGATAACTCCCTGCCTGAAAAGATAATCTGAACAGAGAATCCACACGAAATGAGAGCTGTGCGTCTGCGTAAACGCTACGGTCTGATTTATAAAGCTGAAGAGTGGCGAAAAAGAAAGCACGCAAGAAGTTTCTGCAGGAAATGCGAAGGGTCAAGAGAACTTATGATAGAAAAGTTTGAGTCTAATTCTAATGTTTCCGGTTGAAAAAAAATCTTTCTCAACGAGCATAGTAGATAGGGAGATTAAAAACAGATAAATTACACAGTAATTGAGAAGATATTTTCGGGACCGGGTTTTTGAAATTCCCGGCCCCTCTCACAAATGTAAGACAAAAAGGAAAAAAGTATCAAAGGATTATTTTTTCTTTTGCTTTGCAAGTTTCTTCTTTGCGTCCTTGCTACCTGCGGCAGCTAGTTTTTCCAGCTCTCCCATCTTTTCTTTCTTAGCGCTCTTCTTCTTATCCATATCTTTTTTAGACATTGCCATTGTATATACCTTCATAATATTTGGTGAAATCGCAATACCTGTACATGCTACTGAAGTACAGTGCCGAAACAGATACCATCGTAATCTATTATTCTCAGTTTTAGAAGTATTTATCATTTTCCCGCGAAAGGGAAACTCTTTGATCTGGGCGTGAGTTAATGGGTTAGAAACTGGCTTTATAGATCCCAATAAGGGTAAAAATGAGCCCGAAAAGAGGATTAAAGAGAAAAATAATTCCCTCCAATCACTCTGATGGGGTTACTGCCCTTCCTTTTCTTTCCTGTATTTGCACATTGCCCTGACGAGGCCCTTGAACGGGGGAGACGGCCTTCCCGGTCTTGACCTGAACTCCGGGTGGAACTGAGAAGCAAAGAAGAAACGCTTGTCAGGAATTTCGGCGATTTCCATCCGGTTTTTGTTTTTGCCGGAAAAGACTATGCCAAAGGGTTCAAGCCTGTCCACGAACTCGGGGTTCACCTCATACCTGTGGCGGTGGCGCTCAACAATATAATTGGTGCCGTAGAGCTTTGTGGCAAGGGAGCCTTCTTTAAGGATGGCTTCGTAATCTCCAAGACGCATGGTGCCGCCCATATCCGCAACTCCGGTCTGCTCCGGGAGGATGTCAATGACCGGGTAAGGAGTATCTTCATCAAACTCCGTACTGTTTGCGTTATCCAGCTTCGCCACATTTCTTGCAAATTCGATCACCGCAAGCTGCATGCCAAGGCAGATTCCGAGGAACGGGATATTGTTTTCCCTTGCATATTTGATTGCAAGCATCTTACCTTCAGTCCCGCGCCCGCCAAAGCCTCCGGGAATCAGGATGCCGTCAACCTGCATGAACTTCTCAACTTCTGCAGGATCGTCTTCCAGAGTCTCGGCCTCAACCATCTTGACCTCAACCCTGCACCCATTATCTATTCCACCGTGCTTGACAGCCTCAAGTATACTCAGGTAAGAGTCCTCAAGGTTTGTGTATTTGCCTACAATTGCCAGCTTGACCTCGTCGGTTGTGGACTTCATCCTTGCAACCATCTCTCTCCACCTGTCATCTTCAATACAGGAATCAAGTTTCAGGTGCTTCATGAGCTGGGCGGTCAGTCCCTGCTCTTCAATGACAAGAGGCACTTCGTAAATATCGTCTGCATCATAAGCGCTGATAACCAGTTCCTGTGGCACGTCGCAGAAAAGGGCAATCTTTTCCTTGGCGCTTTCCTGAAGAGGAGTCTTTGACCTTGCAACGATTACTTCGGGGCTCAAACCAAGAGCTCGGAGTTCCTTCACCGAATGCTGGGAAGGCTTGGTTTTCTGTTCGCCCTGAAGGTCTTCCATAACAAGGGTAACGTGGATAAAGACAATATTTTCGGAAGGTTCTTCCCTGTGCATCTGGCGGACAGCCTCAAGGAAAGGCATGCTCTCAATGTCTCCTACAGTACCTCCGATCTCAACAAGACAGACATCAGCCCCGCTCCTGGCTGCAACCTTTCTTATTTTATTTTTGATCTCGTTTGTAATATGGGGAATGATCTGGACGGTCTTTCCGAGGTAGTCTCCTCTTCTCTCCTTGGCGATTACTTCCTGGTAAACCTTGCCTGTGGTGAGGTTGTGGTCTCTGGTAAGTTCCGTGTCAAGGAACCTCTCGTAGTTTCCGAGGTCCAGGTCAACTTCTCCTCCGTCCCTGAGAACAAAAACTTCCCCATGCTGGTAGGGGCTCATGGTGCCTGCATCAATATTGATGTAAGGGTCGATCTTGATGGCCGTAACTTTATATCCTTTGTTTTTCAGGTTCCTGCCGATGGACGCGATGGTGATGCCTTTCCCAAGCCCGCTCATCACCCCACCGGTAACTACGATATATTTCATGGGTAAGCTTCCTTGATAATTTTTCTAATAGAAGGTTTTAGATCAAAAGATCCCTGTGAACTTTAGACTAAAAAGCAATCAGATGAACAACATATACAAATGATTCACTTCAATTCTTGCGTACGAACACAATACCAATATCTTCATGATATAAAAATTACTCTCTAATTCCAGGAAAAAATAATCTCAAATCGCAAACGAAAACCAAAGCAGGATTACAGCAAACGATAAACAGAGCAAGCTTACAAAAAAGCTAAAAAAAGAACTCATGAAGCTCGATTAAGAATTAAAACAAGAAGGAAATTCAGATAAGCGAACTTATCTGAGGACCTCAGTTAACTTATAATTTTATTTTCCTGAAAGTATGATTTTTGCCGAGGATATATTTCATCCACTTTAGCCAAATATATTTCATCCGGACTGCAAAATGATATATGAGCCCGGTTTCCCTGGGTTGCTCAACCGTCTTCCATAATTTTTAGCAGGATGTAGGTTGTACAGGTCACAAACAGGATTGAGAATAAGAGGGCCTGAGCAAAACTGACACTGAACTGGAGTCCAGCTGGCAGAATGAAGTAAAGGAAGAATAAGAATACAAGCAGTAAAAAGCCTCCAAAAGCCAGGGCTAGAGGAAGCCTTTCGTTCTGTCCCATACCTTTTCGAGTCTTTTTTCCTGAAGTGGGTGAAAACCCTCCCTTAAAATTCCTCCGGAAGGGAGATGAAATCCCGCTAAATCCGCTTCTGCTTCCGCCCCCTGTCCTTGGACGAGATATTTTTATTACAGGTTCCACTACGGAAGGCCTTGAGGGCTTTAACTCTTCCGTGTCTTCTTCCCTTTTTGTAGCCTCATCCTTTGAGGGCTCCTGCGGCTTTGCCTCAGTCCCTGCCTTTCCGAGATGGACTGGAAAACCTTTCTTTTTCGAGCCGTAACCTGCAGTGATATAAATATGACCTTTTGTAAGTACCCTGCCTTCCTGTGGGATTCTTGCAACTGCAGAAACGTATTCTTTCTGGAGCACATAGGGGTTGTCCCGCAAAAAAGTGATCTGGCCTTTTAGTTCTTCACTCACTGAAAGGTGGATATGAGTTGGAGACCCGTAGTTTGTAACCAGGATTTCGAAAGTCTGCTCTCCGCCTGGATAAAGAGGAATCTCAATGCTTTCGTTTTCAAACTCAATAGAGTTTATTTCCTGCCGGTTAATGATAACATTCTGGAATATTTGCTCCAAGTTCAACCCTCACATCATTTCCTGAGGTCCGGAGGAAGCAAATTCGGAATCCCCTCATCTATGGGATAATGCTCTTTACAGACAGGGCAGTAGAGGGTTCCGGATATGACCTCTTCTTCGTTTTCTTCAACAACGTTCAAAATCAGATCGCCCTTACATATAGGGCAGGCCAGAATATCCATAAGATCTTTTTTCACAAAAATTCACCATCAAAGCCACTTTTGCGATAGGGGAAACAGAATTTTACATTTAGCGGGGATATTTTAAGGTCCTGTACTCAAATGATCCTGATTCTTATTTATCCTTCATTCTCAGACATGAGAACCTTATCCTGCTATTTACATTTAATTCTTATATATTCGCCAGGGTTATTTACTTATATCTTTTGTGGACCTGGCATTCTTTCGCAGATCTCGTGTTCCTGATCCTTGCTATTTGGTTTTCTGATGCCTTTATCTTCAGGCATCGATTTATTCCTGACGATTCCTATTCATTGACTTATTTATATATTCCATTGACTTCTCTTTTGACTTATTTATATATTCCATTGACTTCTCTTTTGACTTATTTATATATTCCATTGACTTCTCTTATCCGTATCCTTTGATCCATGTTATGCAGGATACTTATTTTATTCAGTAATCTTCCTTCAATTCATCTTCCTATTTTAATGTGATCTAAGTATCAGGTAATCTATCATTTTTCAGGCTATTTATTAGTTGAGTTTTTAGTACATCTGCCTGAAGGAATAACTTCAAATATATATTCACACATTGCGTTTTTTAAAAAAGTATATAAAATAATAACATTTGGTAGTCCTAAACATTTGGTAGTCCTAAATAATTTTATCAACTTAACAAATTGAGCTTCAGGAACAAGATCAGGTTTAGCTCAACTTATTTTAGGATCACGCGGTAGTGGATGTACAGTGCATTATGCCGTCTCTTGGAGGACTTACCGGCTGCTACCGTACAAAATTTATATCCACATCTCCAAAAGCCGATTTCCCGGGAACTGTGAGAATGGAATACCATGAAGATGAGGCTTATGAAACTGCAAAAGAAATTGTAAGGGCAGCCGTGGAAAATTTCCCGAACCGGAACCGCGAAAAGGTAAGTATCCCGGAAGAAAAGCAGGAGTGCATGGTCGGTTTCAGTGTCGAAGCAATCCTCAATGCCCTTGGAGGAAGCCCTGACCCTCTCATCGAGGCGATTGCCGGAGGTCCGGTGAAAGGAATCGGAGCGGTTGTTGGATGCAATAATGTAAAGGTCCAGCACAATTACGGGCATGTGAACCTTGTAAAGGAGCTGATCAAGAATAATGTCATGGCAGTGACCACCAGATGCAATGCGATTGCCTGTGCCGAAGCCGGGCTTCTTGTGCCGGAAGCTGCTGTTCTGGCAGGAGACGGACTCAAAGGCATCTGCGAAGCCCTTGGCATTCCTCCTGTCCTGCACATGGGTTCCTGTGTTGATATCAGCCGCATCCTGGTGCTTGCCTCGGCAATTGCAAACCGCCTGGGTGTGGATATAAGTGACCTCCCCGCTGCCGGTGCAGCCCCTGAATGGATGAGCGAAAAAGCAGTGAGTATAGGGGCTTACGTTGTTTCTTCCGGAGTGTTTACCGTTCTCGGCACGATCCCCCCTGTCCTTGGCAGCCAGGCAGTTACGGCTCTGCTGACAAAAGGCCTGGACAGTGTTGTTGGAGCAAGTTTTGCAGTTGAGCCTGACCCCTTCAAAGCTGCAAACCTGATGCTTGAGCATATTGAAGGAAAAAGAAAGGCATTGGGCTTGAAGTAAGGGAGGCATTCACAATGAAAGACGTGATAATCCGGCCTGAACGCTGCCTGGGCTGCCACTCCTGCGAAGTTGCCTGTGCTGTTGCACATTCTAAGAGCAAAACCCTCTTTTCGGCTTTAGGAGAAGAACCAGCCCCAAAAAAACGCATCTCTGTTGAATACATCTCTGCCCTTGAAGCCTCCGTGCCGATCACCTGCCGCCATTGCGAGGATGCTCCCTGTGTTTCGGTTTGCCCCACAAAAGCTCTTTCCAGAGACACAATTACAAGCACTGTAAGCCACAACCCGGAACGCTGCGTGGACTGCTGGACCTGTTCTACGGTCTGCACCCGTTTTTCTTCTCTGTACCAGTTAATTCTTGCTGCAGGGTGCTGGACCTCTTCCATGGCCTGCAATTATGGAGTGATCGGCAGGCGGACTGAAGAGGGGACCGTGATAAAATGTGACCTCTGCGAGGGCAGGGAGTTGCCTGCCTGCGTGGAGGCCTGTCCCACACATGCCCTTGTGTTTTCGGAGGTAGAAAGGCGTTAAGGAACAAAATGCACTGAGGCTTCCCTGAAATCTCCAGGGTGAATCAAAACTACGCTGTCAGACCCCTACGCCGGCAGACTTCGTTGAAGGTAACGGGGTTTTGTTCACGCCACGCTTTAATTCTGCAAAAGGAGATCATAACCTGATATGGAGTATAATGTCGAGGTAAAATATCAGGTACGTTCCATCTTTTGCCATGTTTGTCCCTGTTTTCTAACAGGAAACTTGCTGCCTTTAGCTCATTGAGTTCCAGGATGATATATATAAATGATTATTGCAATATTGACATAAAGAACCGGAAAAGAAAAAGGGGAGTCAGGTATGAACAGTAATATTTACAGGAAGATAATGGTTGCAACCGATGGTTCGGAACTCATCAAAAAAGCGGTTGATACTGCTGTTGAAGTCGCAAAACTAAGCGAGGCAAAACTCTATGCCGTATATGTTGTCTCTTCGGGAGGTGGGTCGATGGCTCATCCTAGAGATTTGGGGTGGGAAAAAGCAATGAAAGAGCATCTCACTACCGAAGGAAAGGAAGCAACAGCTTATGTCGAAACCGCAGGAAAAGCTGCGGATGTTGAAGTTGAATCCGTTATCCTTGAAGGAAGTCCTGCGCATGAGATTATCGATTTTGCAGAAAAAAATAACATGGACCTTATCGTAATGGGAACACTCGGCAGGACAGGAATCCAGAAGTTTTTGCTGGGAAGCGTGGCTCAGAATGTGGTGAGGCATTCCCGGAAAGCCGTACTGGTTGTAAAGGAAATGGAAGCAAAGTAAAACTAAATGCAAAGTACCGGAAATAAATGTAAAACTAAATGTAAAACGCTAAATACCGGAAATAAATGTAAAACTAAATGTAAAACGCTAAGTGTAAAACGCTAAGTGTAAAATGCTAAACGTTAAAAAACTAAATATAAAAGCTAGGATTTTTCAGGGCAGGAGCCCTGGATTTTTTCGGGATAGATTGATTTACCTGCCCGGCCCAAATAACTTTCAATGATAGGACTTTTTCTCAACGTACTTGACTTTGCGCTTCCGATACTGTTTATGATTTTTGTGGGGCTTATGGGTACCAGCGTGCTTGTGGAACTCGGCCTGATGCAGAAGGTCTCAAAATTTGTAAGCCCTATTTTTGCCTATACGAACCTGCCAGAAACCTGTGCTTCAGCTTTCGTTGTGGCAATAGGATCTGCTGTTGCTGCAAACAGTATGCTTTTTCAGGCCAAAAAGGAAAACTGCCTTAACGACAGGGAGACCGTGCTCTGTTCAATGATGAATGCAACCCCTGCCTATTTTCGTGAACTCTTCACCTATCAGATTCCTATCGTGCTACCTGCGCTCGGTCTCGTAGTAGGGGGATTTTACTCTTTTGTATTTGTGGTCACTGCAGTGTTTAAGATCCTGGTAATTGCGGTTGCAAGCAAGCTTTTTCTTAAAGGCAATTCCTGCAGAGCCCCTGAAACTCGGAGTACGGAAAAAGTGTCTTTGAAGACCGCGTTTAAACGTGCGTTCAAAAAAGAGTTAAGGGTTTTTCTGAAGATTGCGGGAGTTTACCTTATAGCAACCACCATCATCTTTGTCCTTCAGGAGCAGGGAGCTTTTGAGATTTTCAGTGTGCTTCCCCTTGCCGAGCTTTTTAAAATACCCCCGGAGACAATTGTCCCTCTGACAAGTTACGTTGCAAGCCCTATACTCGGAATTTCACTTCTCGGTCCCATGATCCATTCAGGAGAGATAACAAATGTGCAGGCAATGATTGTGCTTATGCTTGGCAGTATGTTCATGCTCCCGATTTTTGCCATCCGCAGCCAGCTCCCAAAAAAAGTAGCTATTTTCGGGACACGCCTTGGAGTCCAGATTGTTGCGTATTCTACGGCAATAAGCATATTTGTAAGGCTTGTAATTTTGTTATTACTGCTGAGTATGGCTTCCTGAAGCACCAGGAATTGCATAAGTTCTCTAAAACAGTATAAGAACCGAGAAGAGCAGATTGAGAATAGTACCGGGTATCCCGGGCAAATAGAATTTTCCAGGACAGTGAAGGTTACCCTTAGCAGGGAAGTGTTTCCTGAGAAAGACTTATTCATAGGGCAATGTTTAAAAAAATATGAGAAGAGCTATTCAAAGGAAAGAAAAATATACAAAATCGAATTCAAGTTTACTTGCATAAACTTACTAAAAATATAATGAGCAAATCAGTGAACGGGGGTTTTTGGAGGAGGTTAAAATATGTTGGATTTGAATATGAGCAACAATATCTGATTTTGAGCTTTACCCGTTCACCAAATACTTCAGAGGATTAAGCCATATATAAGCGTTTTGGCACATAATTAGGATAATGCCTTTTTGTGCCATAATAAATAGAAAATCACTAAGTTTCGAGAGTTTTTATCCTGAAATGGTATATTAAAAGAATTATTAGCGCATAAATAAAGGAATCCGGGTACCTTTAAAAAAATAAAACGGTCTAAGGTAGAAACAAAAGGAGTAAAGAATCTCTGCCAAAGATATTTCGTAAAATGTATTTCAGTTCTAATACCAAAGGACGGTATAAATCACTTAAGATTATATGGAAAAGCGACGTATAATAATTAGAATAGTATAAATTTGGATCGCATATAATGTGATGCAGGTATAACTGACACGCACATATGCGCCGATCAGATGGGGGTCTGTGCCGGATAATACTTCAGAAAGCCGGAGCTGATCACAGGCTAACAGAAAAATAAGACCGGAGAATAAAAAAGAGGAATTTGGTATGAGAGAGGGAACTTATACAAAAATAATGGTTGCAACCGATGGTTCGGAACTCGTCAAAAAAGCGGTTGATACGGCGATTGAAATTTCCAGGCTCAGTGGAGCTAAACTTTACGCTGTATATGTGGTAGTTCCGACGACCCATTCTGCCAGGGACTTTGGCTGGGAAAAGGCTGCCATGGAGCACTTCAGGAATGAAGGAAAAGCAGCTACGCGTTTTGTGGAAGATACCGCAAAATCTACAGGAGTAGAAGTGGAATCTGTACTTCTGGAAGGACACCCCGCAGATAAAATAGTAGAATTTGCGGAACAGAACGGCATCGAAATGATTGTGATAGGAACACTAGGGAAAACCGGACTCGACAGGTTCCTGCTCGGGAGTGTAGCTGAAAACGTGGTGAGGCATTCAAAGACACCTGTACTCGTGGTAAGAGGCGAATTCCCGAAATAAAGTAAAGTCTACATGAAAAATGCTCTTTTCATTATTTTTCAAATTTTTTATTTCGTTCTCTTTTTTATTTCGTTCTCTTTTTTCGACGAGCCGCCAGACAAGCTGGTGGAGGTACCATATTTATTTTGGATTCAAAACAGACTTTTGAGATCAGGCTAAATATTTATCGAGTTATGTGAAGGCGTTTTCTAGAATTTCTCTATAGAACCCGAGTAGTTAAAAGAAATATAATAAAATTGACCTGAAATTTACCTGAAATTGACCTGAAATTAACCCGAAATTACCAGGATACGTAGAAACCGGATCAAATTTTCTGAAAAAAAGTTGACCTCAGGAGCTTACTCCAATATTAAGTTCTTAACAACACGAGGTTAAGTTCTTAACAACAGAGCCTTTGAGGTCAAAAAACTTAGCTGCAGTAATTTAAGATATTAACTCTTATCCTATTACACTCATGCCGGAAACCCGGATTGAAGGCGTGATTATGCCTCCGACCTTCCTTACGTCAAAGCCTGCACCTGTGATGTTCTTCAGGAGTTCGAAGGCGTTGCCTGAGATCATGAGGGATTTTATAGGCTTATCCAGGGCTCCGTCCTTGATTGTGAAGGCATTTCTGGCTTCTACGGAAAAATCCCCGGAAATTGAGTTTGCAGTATGGGCGCCGATAATCGTGTTTACGAAAACTCCGGAGGTAGTATTTGCAATAATATCTTCCTGCGGGTAGTCGATAACAAAGTTCCTGAGCCCTACTGAGGGAGGGCTTGTATAGGAGGACCTTGAGCCGTTTCCTGTGCTTTTCACACCGGCTTTTCCTGCGGTATAGCTGTCATATAGGTAGGTTTCAAGCACACCGTTTTCAATAACTGTGGTATGCTGTGAAGGAACACCTTCATCATCCGAGGCCGAGGTATCTATGCCTGCTTCAACCAGCCCGTCATCGTAAATGCTCAGTTCCGGGACAGCGATTTCTTCCCCGAGCTTCCCTATAAGGCCTGACCTTCCTTTTTGCACGTTGTCTGCGTCAATCGAAGGGGCAAGGGCTTCTTCAAGGATGTCCGAGAAAGCAAAAGGATGAAAGATAACATCGGTTTTCTGCGGCTCTATTTTTATTCCGCCCCTGGATTTCAGGGCAAGATCGGAAGCATTTTTCCCGAGCGCAAAAAAGTCAATGTCAAGGGAACGGGAAACCGCAAAGTCATAGGCTGTAGAGGTGTCCCCGTTTACGGTTATCACATCAACAAAACCGGAAACTGCTGTGGATTCTTCTTCAATTTCGATCCCGTTTGTGTTCAGGATAAGCTGCCTGCTCTTTGAACGGGTAAAGCCGCCTGAAGTAGGGAGCGTACCTGGCATCTCTTTTGTTCCTTCAACAAGTTCTACGGCATAGCCAATGCATTCTTCAAGTTCAAGAGCTTCAATCTTTTTATCGAAGATGCCCGAGACCTGAGGGTATTTTCCGTTAGAAGGAAGGGCTACCCAGTCAGGATCATTTTCCCGGACCCTGGCTTCTGCAACCGCAATCTTTACGGCGTTCTCGAGGTCTCCTGCAAAGTTGGTGCTGGCAAAGCCCACTGCACCGTTTACAATGGCACGGATTCCCAGGCCTTCCGAGAAACGGTCTTTAGCGTTTTCAAGTGAATCCTTTTTGAAATTGACGCCTGTTGAATGGTTTGCGGCGTAATAAATTTCAGCTTCTTCAGCCCCTGCTTCTTCTGCCAGTTTCAGGGCTTTTCTTGCAAGCTCGTACACTTTCAGGCGCCTCCTATAAGGGCTTTTGAGATTGCAATATGAGGAGAACCATCAGACACAGGCACAAGCTGTCCGGATTTTCCACATCTTCCTGCAGTCATTTTCAGGTCATTTCCCACATGTGTTACATGGTTCAGGATCTCAAGAGTATTCCCTGAGAGGGAGACATCCCTTAAGAGCCCGGAAAGCTCCCCGTTCTTTATAAGGTACCCTTTTTCGGCGTTGAACTGGAATATGCCTTCTCCGGTGTTTACCTGTCCGCCTCTTGACCCTACAAGGTACATGCCGTCTCTGACGTCCTCCAGCATCTCTTCAAATTTAGAATCACCGTTGTCAATGAAGGTATTGCTCATCCTGACAACAGGCATGGAATAGCCCTGAGCCCTGCAGTTTCCGGGAGTTCCCCCGAGTTTGGCTGCGGTTTCCCTGGAGTGAAGATAGGAATTGAAAACCCCGTCCCTGATTATTTCGGTCCTTTTTGATTCGGAACCTTCGGCATCAAAGGGATAATACCCGAATTCATGCAGAGTAGGGTCATCTATCATCGTTATCAGCGGGGACGCAATCTGTTCTCCGATTCTGTTTTCAAGAATGGAATCCCCTTCAAGCACAAGGTCGGCTTCCGAAGCATGTCCTACAGCTTCGTGGGCAAATACTCCTGCAAGTTCCTGATCAAGCACTACAGGCATTTCTCCACCTTTAGGGGTTTTAGCCTTCAAGAGCTCAATTGCGGTCTTTCCTGCATTTCCGGCAAGTTCGAGGACGTTTTCTTTCTCAAAAAGCTCATAACCATACCCGAAACGGCTTTCTCTACCTGCCTGGTAGACGCCGTTTTCCGAAGCAACGGCAGAAACTGCAAAACCGACATTCAAAAGTTCATATTCACATTCCAGACCTTCGGAACTTCGGTACTGGACTTTAAATTCGGATTCGAGATACATTACCTTTGTACTGTGAACGCCTGCAATCCTTGCATGCTCTTCAATACTCTTCAAAAGGTCTACTTTTTCTTCAATTGCAATGTCTCTCGGGTCGATCCTGACTTCAGGAAGGTCCTTTACATCAGGAGAACTTACGGCTGCGAGTTCGACTTCTTCTTTAGGGGTGCTCGCATTCATAGAAAAAGCAAGTTTTGAGGCAGCATCAACCCCTCGCTTGAGGTCGATATCCCCTTCAACAGCCGTATAACCCCAGGAACCTCCGCAGAGGGCCCTTACTCCGGCCCCCCTTGTGAAGTTTCTGGATATTTCTTCGATCTTTCCGTTATCCAGGATGACAGAAGTGGAACTGCCTTCTATCACCCTGCAGTCATAAAACTTTATGTCCTGCATAATGCCTTTCATAATTAGTTCCTGCACCCGAAGAGGTTCATGGACTGTACGGAAGCGGGTGATACTTCCGGAATATCGAAACTTAGTTTTGTAATATTTTTGAGTTTTTCGATAATTGTGTTCTTTTTTGGGCCCACAAGGCTGTGTTCCATTACTTCCGCAATAGAGGAAACAGGAATGATCTGGATCTTATCCCTGTATGCCTTTTCAACAAGAACATCTGCCTCATTGGCTTTTGGGATAATGACTTTCTTCATGCCGGCCCGGGCTGCAGCTTCGATCTTGTAGGTGACCCCGCCAACAGGCAGGACATCTCCCCTGACAGAAAGAGAACCCGTCATTGCGACAGTCTGGTCCACAGGGATCTTTTCGATCGCAGAGATTACGGCAGTTGCTATGGAAATCGATGCACTGTCCCCTTCCACGCCTTCATATGTCCCTACGAACTGGATGTGGACATCGTGGCGGGAAATGTCCGTGCCGGTCATGTTCTTGATCACGGCAGATACATTCTGCACCGCTTCTTTTGCAATGGTCTTGAGCTTGCCCGTTGCAATAATTCGCCCTTCGGCTCCGGAAAGAGCAGGAGTGACTTCGGATACTATGGGAAGCACGATTCCTGAATCTCCGCCCATAACTGCAAGCCCGTTGACTCTACCCACAGCAGAACCTTTCCTCATGAAGGACTCGTAGTCCCTGCGCTGTTCGAGGTAGCTGTCTGCAAGCTGCTGTTCGATGGACCTTGCGATCCTCTTTGCCGCAAGCACATGCTCGGAAGTTGTAATTGGAGCCCCTTCGGAGTGGGCAATGTCTCCTGCAACACGCACAAGCCCGCCAAGGTCACGGAGCTTCAGAGTAAGGTGGCCTTTCCTGCCTGCACGCCTTCTGGCTTCCCTGATTATATCTTCTACTGCACCTTCGTCAAAGTGAGGGATGTGCCCGTCCCTGACGACTTCCTGGGCAACGAAGCGGACAAGTTTCTTCCGGTTTTCGGGACTGTCTTCCATGGAATCTCTCATGTAGACCTCGTACCCGTAGCCTTTTATCCTTGACCTGAGTGCAGGGTGCATTTTCTGTACTGCATCCAGGTTCCCTGCAGAGACCATAATGAAGTCGCAGGGTACAGGCTCGGTCTTAACAAGAGCTCCCGAGCTTCTCTCGGACTGCCCGGTAATCGGGTATTCCCTTTCCTGAAGTGCAGTCAGGAGGCTCTGCTGGGACTCAAGCCTGAGAGTATTGATTTCGTCAATGAAAAGCACCCCTTTGTGGGCTTTGTGGATGTCTCCGGCTTCTACCCTGTCGTGTGCAGGGGTCTCAAGCCCTCCAGACTGGAAGGGGTCGTGCCTGACATCCCCAAGCAGAGCTCCTGCGTGGGCTCCGGTTGCATCGATGTAGGGTGCGTGCTCCTTGTCATAATTTGAAACCGCCATTTTCGGAATCATCATTTCCTCTTTGGGAAGGAACTGGCGGGTTAACATGAGAATCATAATGCCTGCAATGATACCCCAGAGCAGCTGGGCGACGAAGTAAGAATAGATGATAATACCCAAAACAAAGAGCATCATAAGCATGTTCCGGGCCTGGGCTTTCTTTCTTGCCTCCATCTTGTGAGCCATGACAATTTCTCTGCCCTTCCCTGCAGGAACCTCTCTGATCTTGGGATTGTTAAGGTCTTCCAGGTTAGGATATACAAGGATATCCTTGAGCTCTTCTTTTGGGAGAAGCTCTGCCATTGCTTTTGCAAGCAGGGACTTTCCTGTTCCCGGAGTCCCTATCATCATGATGTGCCGTCTCTGGCTGGCAGCCTTCCTTACGACTTCCACTGCATGTTCCTGTCCCAACACCTGGTCAATAAGAAGTTTTGGGACCTCTATGTTTGAAGTGTCTTCAAACTGGAAGCCTATGTCATCTTCGTCTATTTCATCACTTAACTCAGACTCGGCCATGACCTGAGTAGGCGCATCCTTCGTCTGGTCGGCCGCAGACGTGTCTACTTTTGGGTCAGCTTCATCCACTTCAGGGGATTTCCTGTCCATATTTGGAACAGTCTCGTCCACTTCAGGGGATTTCCTGTCCATATTCTCCGAAGACCCGTCTATGTTCTGATTATTATTATACACCATGGTTAGCTCACATATTAGAACGTTATTGGATAGACGTTATCTGATCGAGATTATATACTTGACGCTTTTGAAAAAACAACAAACTTGATGGTAGAATAATGGTCAAAAACGGCTGCTACAATAACATACTCCTGAAGTTACTGTAACCCCAACCGTACTTCGGCTAATTATATAAACTTACGGTATATATAATTAACCTGCCATTGTATATACAGTATATAGAAACCTTTTGTTATATACCATTTGCTAGCTGGACATTTGAGTCGAAAACTTGATCAGAAAATCAATTCCCAAATTGATATACAAGAGGGTTTTAAGATATTTTTTACATACGTATGCTACATCCTCTATATATAATTAAACATCAGCTTCAAAGGAACTTTGCGTTGAGGGGTTCATCCAGTACCTGCAAACCGATATCGACAGCTATTTAAAAAAACAAAGGGGATTTTTATCTTATGTCCAGAAGCAAGGTAAAAAATCTTCTCCTCCTGAAACAGATTCACAGTGCTGTAACCCAGATCAAGAAAGGCAAACTGGATAAAGCCCTCGAAACCCTGGATAAAGCTGAAAAGTCTGCAAGGCAGGCGAAATCCACAGATGCTCTTTACTATATTCTCTTTACTCGCGGAGGTATCCTCTACTCGGCAAAAGAGTATGACCAGGCCCTTGAAACCTATGAAAGAGCCCTTGAAGTAGGTTCCGAACTCCTGAAAACCGACCCGGAAAATGCCGATTACCAGCATTATATGGGTACAACCCTTAGCAATACAGGAAACCTCCTTAGAAAGAATGGAGAAATTGACAGGGCTGCCGAATCCTATTCCTGCGCCCGCAAAATCTATTCGGACCTTATCACAAAGAACCCTGAAAATGCTGTTTTCCATTCTTATGCCGGAGAAAACCTGAATAACTACGGTTCTCTCCTCACAGAGTCCGGTTACCTGGATACCGCCTGTGAAATCCTTAATGAAGCAGTCGAAACCTACGAAAAACTATTTAATGAGAAGCCCGAAAACCTTGGTTATCAGGCAGAACTTTCAGTCGCGCTCAGCCAGTTAGGAAGTTGCCTCAAACAGCAGGAACCTGAAAAAGCCGAAATTGCAAAAACTAACCTTAAAAGAGCCCTCAAAATGCAGGAAAATCTGCTAGCCCAGCAGCCTGAAAACGAAAAAATCAAAGAAGCCATCACCCTGACAAGGGAAAGGCTGGAAGGAATTTAAGGCTCGAAGGTCTTTGATAGTGCAGAAGGTCTTTGATAGTGCAGTTACAGATTTATCTTACAGCTTTGCCTTACAGGTTTTTCTCAGAGAACAGCAACATGTGAACATAGAGAAGGATCATTAGTCCAACTACAATCCCCCAGATAAACTGCAAAGATAAATATGAGTAGACGATGATCCCGAGCACAAATAAAGTGATCAGGATATTTGCAAGCCTGATCTTCCGCTTCATCCGTGGGTCGTGCGGGGTCCCGGCTTCCTCTTCATTGAGGTCAGACTCTATGAAATAACGCTGTTCCTGTTGCATGAGGAAGTAAAGCCTCAGGACCAGGATATCAATGACTATGCCCCAGAGAAACTGGCCTATGTAAAAAGTATAGAAAAAGATGGCTGCAAGGAAGATACCAACGAGTATCACGTAAAGTTTTTCATATTTGCTTTTTCCAGCAGCTTTGCTCCTACCCCTGCCTGAACTTATATTCCTTTTGTCTTTCTCTGCTTCCCTGTCCATGCTGACCCCCCCTACCTGCACATATCCTTTTCTAATGTCGATAAGCAGCAAAATATCCAGAAAACATGGGTTAAAGAAAGATATGGAACTTTGGACATCTATAATTAAGCTTTTAATAACATATATAGGAGTTGGGAAAAAGGCAGGGACTTGAGGAAAAACGCAGGCTATAACACAACCTATAAAACATTAAAAGCCTTTTTTTTAATATGCCCGAAACACCCGAGAAGCCCAAGAAATTGAGAGAGGAAGCAGTAAAAAGCTTCAACGAAACCCTGGACCTGATGCAGAAAGGAAAGTCCGAAGAAGCCCTTGAGTCTCTCCGGAAAGCCGAAAAAGCCGCACATGAAGCAAAAGACGGAGCTATCCTGTTTCACACCTTAAAAGTAAGAGGGCAGCTGCTGCAGTCCATGGGTAGGCTTGAAGAAGCCATGGAGACCTACACTTTCTCCTTAACAACCAGCGTAAAACTACTCTCAGACGACCCGGAAAACAAATTCTACATTGATACCCTCCACATGAACCTCAACAACCTTGGAAACCTCGGAAACATCTTCCAGAGGGCAGGCGACTTTCCCTCCTCCCAGCAGTGCTATGAAACTGGCATCGAAATCTCCCAGAAACAACTCGATTTTCATCCCGAAAATGAATTCTACCGGATGTACGCCGGAAACACCCAGAACAACCTCGGGGAACTGCTTTTCACAATGGGACAGGCAGAAGAAGCAAAAGACAAATATGAAAACGCCCTCAAAAACTACGCACTCCTCCTCAAAAACTTCCCGGAAAACCCGGAATACCTCTCAGACACAGCAATGACCCTCAACAACCTCGGGACTCTCTTTTCAGAAAAAGGGCAAAAAGCAGAGGCAAAAGAAAACTTCGAAAAAGCGCTTGAGATCCTGAAAACCCTGAGCAAAAAAGACCCTGGAAACAAAAAGCTCAAGGAGGAAATCAGCCTCACGCGGAAAAGGCTCGAAGCGATTTAAATCTAAAATCTCGCAGTCTGAATAGCTGTCTGTGCCCTAATTTGTCCGCACGCCTGCGATGCGGCTTTTTCCTGTGCGAAAATAGATAAATAACTGTTTTTTTATATTTCGCCCGCGTGAGGTTCGATAATCCCAACCTTCCACGACGCGCAAACAGATTAAAGCCTCTTTTCTGAGAAGAAAGCGGATAAAGAACGGTATGATGTGACGAATATGGTTGTATGGGTCAGATTATAAGTAATTCAGTCCTCTTGAGCGCAGCGAAAAGGACCTCGTGCTGTTGCACTTACAGTGCAACTCCCAGAAAATCTCCGATTTCCTGTGATCCCGAAGCGAAACTCGGGCGGGACGGAACTCGGGCGCTGAAAACTCCCCGATTCGCTTATTTTACGTGAACAGGTCAAAGATGTTTCCGAGCATGCTGCTGTCAGCCTGGTAGAATTCGGTGTACTTGCAGCGCTTGCAGGTGACGTGGGTGAATTTCTTGTTCTGGATATCGAGGACTTTGCTGATGAAACCGCCTGTGGAACGGATTTCGCCGGTTTCGTAGGAGGTGTTCCCGCATTTGGGGCAGATGAAATTAACATTTTTGCTCATTTTTTTAGCCTCACTCTGTTTTTTCAGGTAGTCTGAAGGATGGAATAGCTTTATTCTTGCACTATTTAATATTATTGCAAAAATCGGGATCGAAAAGAAAAAAACTATGGGTTGTGCCGGAGAGATATATATAAAAGGATTTTCTGATATTTTCTGATAAGGCCATATCCGGGAAAAACAAAGAAGATGCAAGAATGAAAGGGATGATTATTATATCTTCAGATAAAAAGTTTGTCTGGACATAACGTTTGTCTGGACATACGGAAGATCAACCGGACTTTTCCTTAAGGGAGCAAATCTTTGCAGGAAATAAATATATTAGAAAAGAATACCTATAAAGCGTTAGACACATGAAAATAAAAGCTATAATTACAATCGCCCTGATAATCTCGGCTGCTTTAATGGCTTCAAAAGTATCGCCCGGAGTTAATATGGAGCAGTTCAGGGAAGGGAAATATATCCATATTGACAGTATGGTGATAGAATTTGATAAGACGGATGCTGACGTCCAGGTAAAATATAGCCTCAGTCCCTTCGCCCAGGCTTATATGTTCCTGTTCGGGAGCAGGCATCTTGAGCCTAAAATAGAGGAGATCTTTTTTGATTTTGAGGATGTGGAGGTCGAGAGGATAGGAAGAAACAGTGCCTTGATCCATATCGAGAACATCTCGAGACAAAATGATGAATTTTACCTGCACGATTCCAGAAAGTTAGGGATGCAGCCGGACGTACTTACCCTTGTTTATCCTACCACGGCAAGGCAAAATATCGAACATGCCACAGCCACTCCTGATCTTTTTTACAAATAACGTGTTTAACCACAAACTCTTATCTTTTTTCTTAACTTTTTACCTGTGAATTCTTCTACACCTTCTCCTTAATCCCTTTCCAAAATTTATTTTTGCGATCATTCTTGCCCCTGATCGATCATCCATTCTAGCCATCTCATCTCGCCACCTCATTTATTTCTTTTAATTTATTTCCAGGGGTATTCTTCCATTCCTGAGAACCCATTCTCCTTATGAGATAATTTCTCACGTGCAGTGACACATACAGGATATTATATCCTGGTTTCAGGAACATATATTTAGCAAAAGAAACCCAATTTTCTTTGATAGCAATGGGACGATTCATATTAAAATGTCTGAAATGCGGAAGAGAATACGGCCAGGAATACAGGCTAACCTGTGAGGATGACGACTCCCTTTTGCGGGCGGAATACTTTGAAAAAAGGCTTGAGCTCAGAGACCAGCCCGGGATAGGTAAATTTCATTCCTGGCTTCCTGTTCAGGACGAGCTTACTACCGAAGCCGGGCCCGTCACGTATAAAAGCGAAGCTCTTGCGCGGGAACTGGGGCTTTCGAACCTTTACATAGGGTTCAGTGGATACTGGCCCGAGAAAGGGGCTTTTATCAAAACCTGCAGTTTCAAAGAACTCGAAGCCCATCCTACGATGCAGCTTCTCAAGGAATCCGGGGGAAAAGCCATTGTCCTTGCTTCTGCAGGGAATACGGGAAGGGCATTTGCACACGCTTCTGCTCTTACAGGAACGGATGTTTATATAGTGGTTCCTGATTCAGGCATTCCGAAACTCTGGCTGCCTGAAGAACCAACCGATTCCATTCACCTTATCAGTATGACCCCGGGGAACGATTATACCGATGCTATCAACCTTGCAGGAAGAATTGCAAAACTTCCCGGCATGGTCCCTGAAGGGGGAGCCAGGAATGTTGCCCGAAGAGAAGGAATGGGCACTGTAATGCTGGATGCAGCCGTAACCATAGGAAGGATGCCTGACCACTACTTCCAGGCTGTCGGAAGCGGCACAGGAGGGATCTCAGCCTGGGAAGCTGCGCTGCGCCTAAGAGCCGACGGGCGGTTTGGCTCCGTACTTCCAAAGCTCCAGCTTGCCCAGAACCTTCCTTTCGTCCCCATGTACAGTGCATGGCAGGCAGGAAGAAGAGAGATAATTCCCGAAATTGACATGAAAGATGCAAAGAAACAGATCGAAGAGACCTATGCCACTGTGCTTACCAACCGTGCACCTCCATATTCCGTAACAGGTGGGCTCTATGATGCACTTGTCGAGACGGACGGGATAATGTATGCAGTTACTAAAGAGGAGGCCCTTGAAGCAAAAGCGCTTTTTGAGGCCCTTGAAGGTATAGATATCCTGCCCCCATCTGCGGTTGCGGCTGCCTCCCTGTTAAAAGCCGTAGAAGCCGGAAATGTCGGAAAAGATGACACCATTCTCCTGAATATTGCAGGCGGAGGTTTCAAGCGGCTGAAGGAAGACTTCACACTTTTCCAGGTGGAACCTGAAGTTACTGTCCGGGACTCTGACGTTCCGCTTGAGGAGCTGAATATCTGAGTTCCTGCTGGGTTTTAATCTGAGTTCCGGTCCTGGTTTTGATCTGAGTTCTGAAAACCTGTAAGAAAAAGAGAAAATAAGCTTAAGAGGTATTTACGTGGTAAACCCGGAAGAAGAAGTAATAGCAATCATGAAAAAAACAGGTATTGACCTTGCTGCAACGCTTCCCTGTGACAGGATCAAAAATTTGCTTCCCCTGGTTTCGGAAAACTTTCCCGAGATCAAATTGACCAGAGAAGAAAGCGGGGTTGGGATCTGTGCCGGGGCCTACCTTGCAGGGGGAAAGCCCATGATGCTTATCCAGAGCACAGGGCTCGGGAATATGATCAATGTCCTTGAGTCCCTGAACGTAACATGTAAAATACCCCTGCCTATCCTGACAAGCTGGCGCGGCGTTTACAAAGAAGCCATAGAAGCGCAGGTCCCCCTGGGAACCCACTTGCCCGGTATTCTGGAAGGGGCAGGGCTGAAATACACGATAATTGACGAAGCTGAAAAGCTCCCTCTCCTTGAAAATGTGATCAAAGATGCCTTTGAAAACTCCAGGCCCCACATAGCTCTGGTTTCTCCTAAAGTGTGGGAAGCTTCGGACTGCTGTGCCTGGGAAGCCCGGAATTCCCCGGAGCTGCCGAAGAAAGAAAGGATCTGCAAATTCCGCCTGACCCAGAAAGTCCTTGAACCCCGCATGATCCGGAACGATGCAATCTCTGCCGTGGCAGCCGAACTGGACGGAGAAATCACCGTAACAAACCTCGGAGTCCCCTGCAAGGAACTCTACGCTGCCAGAGACCGGGGCCTTAACTTTTACATGTTCGGGTCCATGGGGCTTGTCTCCTCCATCGGGCTCGGCCTTGCCCTGCGCACGGACCGGAAGGTTGTGGTCTTCGATGGGGACGGAAGCCTCCTCATGAACCCTAACGCTCTCCTGGAAATCGGGAAGGAAGCCCCGAAAAACCTGGTCATCGTAGCCCTGGACAACGGTGCCTACGGTTCTACAGGCTCCCAGGAAACCTGCGCCCTCCGCTACATTGATCTGGAAATCCTGGCAAACGCCTGCGGAATTCAGAACACGCATAAGGTCAACACGGAAGAGGAGCTCGTATACGTGTACAAAGATTCTCTTAATGCCAGGCAAACATCCTTTATCCATGTGATCCTTAAGCCCGGAAACACGGCAGCTCCCAACATTCCCCTGAGCCCGGAAGAAACCACAAGACGCTTCAAAGAAGCGCTGGAATCAGAAAAGCTTTAAAAGGAAAGTTTTCTTGAAAAGAAAAGTTTTGGTGGGGTCTGACTAACTGGTTAATCTATTCCAGAGCCCCGGGGAAAAGAATCTCTCAGTTTTCTCTCCCTGCGCCGCACTGGGTCTGGGCCTACCGTCAGCCAGATAAAAAGCGACCAACAAAACGACATCTCATTAGAGAGGGACAATAAGCTGAAAAAATGTCCACGGGCTGAGGGAATATTTTTCTTTACCCCGGAGGCTGGTTTTTAATTCACGGGTAATACACGCGCTTCCGCCAGCTTGTCTGGCGGCCCTGCAAAAAAAGAAGAAAAACAGATTTGAAAGAGAAGAGAGGAAGAAAGACAACTATTCTGTGTCGAGCGGGACAAAAAAGGCGGGCAAAAAGGCGGAAATCCCGATATTTTTTTAACCGCCTCAGTTCGCCGCTTTACTACTAATCGCCGCTTTTAAGCTTTAATTCTGCTTAATTTTCTTAAGCCTTATTCTCTCCAGCTTATTTTCTCCACAGGTTCCTTGATCCTGAATTTTCCCGAAAGGACCTGTTCTTTAAGTTCCTGCGCGGCTTTTACTGCCCTGGCGCGGTCCGACTGGCGCAGGGTTACTTTGATATCTCTGAGGCAGCCTCCGGTTGTACAGCTGACAGTGCCAAGGTTTGCGCTGAAGGCTTCTCCTCTGCACCTTGAGATGCAGAGCCCGCAGTTAAAGCAAAGTTCAGGGTCGTGTACAACTCCATTTTCTCCTTTGCTTACCGCACCCATAGGACATGCCTCAGCCACACAGCACACCTTGCAGTCAATGCATTTTTCGGGTTCGTATTTTACATTCAGGTCTGTGTTATCCCAGACATCCCCATAAGTGATCTCGCAGAGGGGGATCCTGCCTGCAAGATCTACCAGCTTGAGCGGGATCTGGCTGTCCAGCTTAAGGATATTTTCCAGCATCCCCTGGGAAAGGACCGGGATGGGGACAGCCCATGTGTTAATGATTTCGGGGCCGGCGGAAGTTGCAAAGCCTCCCATATATTCAGGGGTCATGTCGTGCAGGTCTGCAAAACCGGCAAGATTGGGGTTATCAGGGGTACTGCGGGTGCCCTGACCCGTAACGAACCCTTCGGCTCCATTGATAAGTACTCTTGTCCCTATGCCTATGGTCTCTAGTTTGGGGTCATTTTGAATGGGGTTTAACTCGCCGCAGCCGCAGAAGGTCATTTCCCTGAACTCGCCGTCAAAGGGCAGGGCATGGAAAATGGTTTTAATGGGCTCTTTTCCCGGATTTACGAAAGCCCGGTAATTCTTAAAAGCATGCCTGGTTGCATAAAGCCGTGCAAAAGGCATCTCGGAAAGTCCCGTTTCAACGGAAAAGCGGTCCCCTCCACTGGTAGTTACATCCACTGGAATGGATTGTCCTTCCACCAGTTCTCGTAAGAGGTGCCCGCCTCCGTAGCGTGAATCTGTCTCGCTGTGGGCGGTCCCGAGTACGATGAGGTCCAGGACTCCAAGCCTTTCGTTCGGGCAGGGACCAACGACTGCCGGCACTCCGTTCAGCAGGACTTTGGAGGCTCGTACAAAAGAATCGGGTTCGGAAACTTTGAAAGAGAGAACTGCATATGTTCCACTCATAATACCTCGGGTTGCGGTAGTTACGACATCAATATCTTCCAGCCTGATTTCCTCCCCTGCCTTGACCCTTGCGCTGATTTCCTCAGCCGTAAGGACCACAGCCTCTCCAGTGTCTATTTTTGCCTGGATCTCGGGGATTGTCCGACATTTATCTGTATTGTCCGGTGCTCCGTTCATGTTACCCTCAGCGGAAATATTGTATTCATCCTATTTTAGGGAGAAGGATTACCTGAGAATTAGATCCTTTTGCGGAAAGAATAACCCTGGAATTAGCGATTTCGAAGGGAAGGATAAACTTGAAATTCTTAACTCGAAATTCTTAACTTGGAATTCTTAACTTGGAATTCATCTTCACTTCTCGTTGTCTTTTTGTTCGTATGAAGCCTTCAGTTTCTGGAGAGTTATGGGTTTGCCGTGACCCGGGTAAAATGTCCTGCAGCCCGCTGCAATCAACCTCTTCCAGCTTTTTAGAAGTTCGGGGATGTCATTTGCAAAAGGGGGAAAGACGCCCCAAGGCATGATATTGAAAAGAGTGTCTCCGACGAATGCGGCTTCATCTCCGATCACAAGGCTTATCGAGCCTGCAGTATGGCCAGGGGTGGAAATGACTTTTGCACCAGGGATGTATTTTCCAAGGTCATAGTCACCCCTTACCACTATATCGGGATTGACGGGCTGATATTTTGATTTAGAGACCATCAGGGCGTTTCCTATTCCCGAAATGATTTTTGAGAACCACATGGTGCCTCCTGGAAAGGGAGTCATGCCCTTTTCCAGGTATCCTTTTTCTGATGCATGGACCAGAACTTTTGCTCCACTTCGTTTTTTTATTTCGGCAAGACAACCTGTATGATCATAATGAGTGTGGGTAAGAATGACCAGAACGATATCCGTAAACATGAGATTATTTTGTTCAAGGGCAGTCTGGACATTTTTTATTTTGCCCGGGCATCCTGCATCCACAAGGAGTCCCTGACCACCTGAAATTATCAGATAGGAGTTTGAGTGCCCCATTGGGACTTTAATTACAGTATAAGGCCTATCGCGTTCTGGCCTGTTACTTCTCGACCTCTCACGAGTTAGCCGGTTGTTTTCGCTGGAAATCATTCCGAATTCTCCGAGGATTAGGGGCAAAAATATAGTATCTATCCGAACTGCAGATTGAGCTGCTTTTTGAATATTGAGCCTTTCTTTAGTTGGTTTTTATGTATCCCATAATCTAATATATGGTTTTCATTGATCCGATATAATGAGTCATATTTTTCATGTGGAAAATGGATCTGAAGATGGCATTTGCGGAATTACATAATTACATAATTACATAAATCGAGAGGAAAAATTAGGAATTTTGCAATGCTGGTTGGAAAACCGAATCTCTTAAAAAATATTCCTCATTAGAACCCATAAGGGATAAGCGGATACAAACAATGCAGAATTTTTGCTTTTCTGAGGGTTGATTCAAGTAGAAAAACCCCGAACCACCCAAAACTTATATAAATGATGATGCGTACTATGGTGTTGCACTTCGGTAAGAGAAACCGAAGCAATACGCATCTTAGAGGGCTCGTGGTCTAGCCGGTTATGACGTCGCCTTGACATGGCGGAGGTCCTGAGTTCGAATCTCAGCGGGCCCACTCAAAGATACTCAAAACTTTCAGGAGATCTTTTCTGAAAGGTAAAAATCAAAAGCACTACATCTCTTTTAAAGATTGATTCTTAAAGAGCAATTCAGTGGTGAATGAGATCTACCTGCCCAGGTAGCTCAGTGGGAGAGCGCTGCCCTGAAGAGGCAGTTGTCCCCGGTTCGAATCCGGGTCTGGGCACCATAAAATCATAGCACATCAGTAGTGTAGCGGTTATCACCGGGCGTTGCCAACGCTCGAACTCGGGTTCGAATCCCGACTGGTGTATAACTTTTTTAGAATCCTTATTTCAAGTACACTTGTTATAAGGAGTAAAAACAACACGCATCTTAGAGGGCTCGTGGTCTAGCCGGTTATGACGTCGCCTTGACATGGCGGAGGTCCTGAGTTCGAATCTCAGCGGGCCCACTCAAAGATACTTAAAATTTTCAGGAGATCTTTCCTGAAGGTAAAATTCAAAAACACTACATCTCTTTTAAAGCTTGATTCATAAAGAGCGATTCCGTAGTGAATGAGATCTACCTGCCCAGGTAGCTCAGTGGGAGAGCGCTGCCCTGAAGAGGCAGTTGTCCCCGGTTCGAATCCGGGTCTGGGCACCATAAAAACATAGCACATCAGTAGTGTAGCGGTCATCACCGGGCGTTGCCAACGCTCGAACTCGGGTTCGAATCCCGACTGGTGTATAACTGATTTTAATTGTTTTTTTGATTTTAATTGTTTTTTTGATTTTAATTGGTTTCTTGATTTTAATTGGTTTCTTGGCCCATTTTCATATTATATAACTTTTTTTATAGATTTATGTGCTCTTTATCAGGCGTATCTCTTCAAACCTCTAATTATTAATAAAGAGCTTACATCATTTGGATTTATCAGTATAAATCATTTGGAAATCTCCATATAAATACGGATATTATGCTATAATATCTTCAGCGCGTGACCACATATTCTCAAGTTTCCTTTTATAATTGATTCATGGAGCTTATTATGCCAACATTTCGAACGAGATTATTTTTTATGTCAACACTCCCTTTTTTACACTAACAAGGATAAACTGCGGCCCTAACACTCGAAAATTACTATATGTTAACCAAAAATTTGTTAACCAAATATGGGCAATTAATCAAAAAAGGATCGTTAACCAAAAAGTTAATTAAAACAGAAAATCATTATAATTATTGGATATACATCTCGAAAAGACAACAGAGTCTACTTGGAGAGATTATACCCACTATGTTGCAAACCTGAAATATCGTAAGGAGATTTGAACATGACCGGAAAGTTCCAGAAAAGAAATGCAGAACGGAAAGGTGTCAGAAAAGAATATGAACTGGAGCAGAAGTTAATAAAGAAAGTCGTAGACGAAATTCAGGTAAGCGGCGGTGGATCTATAGAGTGAGCAAAAAGGTACACATAACAATTCAAGCTGGAGATATTTCCGAACAGACCGTAGAAGTAGCTGAAAGCGCTACCTACGAAGACCTGCTTGATACGCTGGACATAAATCAGGAAACGGTTCTTGTATTAAATGGAGGGAATGCGGTTCCCCTTGATGGGGCGATAAGTTCCGATAGACTAACAATCCTTAAAGTAGTAACAGGTGGCTGACCTGCTCTTTAAGGCAGGTTTCCTTCTTTATTTTAACTTATTTTTCTCCTTTTTAGAGAGATTTTAAAGGTTACTTTTCTATAGAATTCTTCAATAACCAGGACACTTCTATATCCAGGGCTTTTCTCATTCAGATTTTCTTGTTCATATACATTTTAAACGACCGGAAGGTTTGAACAAAAGACAGAGCAAAGGAGTAAAATGGGGAAAAATCAGCAAAAAGGCTGAAGGTGAATCATGCACCAAATGCCAGAGTATGCCGGAAAATTCTGAAAAACATTGAAGAGATGGCCTGATAGGATGGAGACCCGAAAATAAGGGAACCAGAAAATAAGGGGATCAGAAAATAAGGGGATCAGAAAATAAGGGGATCAGAAAATAAGGGGATCAGAAAGGAAGGGGGCAGAGGAAGGGGACAGGAAGGGGACAGAAAGGGAGGGGATTGGAAAAGAAACCCCGGGAAATGAAGGGGAAAAACGAAGACGAACAAAAAGAGGAACAGAACCTGGAAGAGATAAAATTAAATGAATTAATAAGGGAAGGATTTTATTTCCATAATGGTGATTTCCAGGAAGGACTGTCAGCCATTATGGAGCTAACCTTTTTTAGATCCTTTACTTCGAAGGAGTAAGAGGCACCTTTTTGCTCATAACCTTCAGTTTTTTAATTGCTGAGATCGTTGCCTGAGATTCCTTGTAGATCTTATCCTCATAATAGCTTATAATCTCATCAACCGGAGCTGCAAGAGAATAGATCTTTATCGGGCGCCCTTTACCGGGTTTCTTTTCCGAACGCACGTTGACCCATGACTGATTTTTCATCAGCCTCATCGCAAGACTGACTTCGGGCTGCCGTAGTCCGGTACTAATTTCAATTTCGCGGGATGAAGCTTCATCAACATTCATAAGATATGCCATAGTTGTGGCAACATTTCTTGACATCCCGAGGTTCCTTAACGTTTCAATAAAAATGTGGTCATTTTCGTCCAGCACTTTTACTTCATAGTCTTTCATGATAACCCCTTCATATTCCAATTTTTATAATTTTATGTGTCAGCTAAAGAATATCACGGTAATTATTATTCAGACCTTGAAAGGTAGCTTTCATAACTACCTGTTAACGCTGACAACAACTTTCAAAGTATTACACCATATGTATATTTATATGGTAACCTATCCCGTTTTAAAATATTAAATTCAATAAAAATCGTTTTTTCACAATCTAGCGGATTGTTTACGTTTTAAGTCCAACAATAAGTTATCAAAAACAAACGTAATATATTTCCATAACCGATTGCCAGAGAACCGTTTTGTGAAATTGATGGGAAGAGACGTATTGGTTCAGCAATTAAACCTATATACGTATATAATTAGAAGGTTATTCATCTCCAACAATTAATAATGTACTCATACTATTTAAAGTTGTATATATTAAAAAGGAATTGAAAAACTTTCAATCACACCTGACATTAGCAGGTATTGAAAAAAAATCAAACATAAGAGGCATAATAATCCCATGATACGGATAAAAACCTGAGGGTATCACAACAAAAATATTATAATTGTACTGATCCAAGAAATTAAAGGGAAATATCCTGACAATAAAACGTCAAGGATAATTTAGAAATGTTTATATTCTCATTTCAGCGCAGATCAAACAATTATCTGAGGAACCAGATAAATCTACAGCATTCGTTCCGACTTCTGAGATATCTCTCTTGAAAGTGTTCAATCGGGGCAAACATGGAACTAAATGGAAAAACTGGGGAAAAAAACTAAAAGATGGTGAAAAACTTGGAAAGGCTGGAAAAAGCTGAAATTTCATGTAGCTTTATTTTCCAGGCTTTTTTATTTTCCAGGTTTACTTCTTCAGAGGTTTTTTGTTCACTAAAATTATTCCTCGCTAAAATACTTCCTGGCAAGAAGAACTGTGCTCGAACCTGTAAGGACAAGCAGGAAGAAAGCAATTATCATCCCTTCTGTTGTGAAGTCCTGCCAGGAATGCACCGATACCCACAGCCCGCTTCTTGTGACAAAGGTTGAGAAAATGACCAGGATAAAAGAGACAAGTGCAAGCATCGGGAGCATAAAACCATACTCTCCCTGCCGGCTCCTGAGCTTTGCATGCAGATAAGCTGTTGCCGTAAGCCAGGGAATCAGGGAAGAGGTTTCTACGGGGTCCCAGGTCCAGTACCAGGCACCCCAGCCAAGCACTTCATATGCCCAGAATGCTCCGAATCCGATCCCAAGGGTAAGGAAGAGCCAGGAAACGCGCATCCAGCCTGTCGCAAGTTCGGACCACCTGTTGTCCTTGAGGGCAAGGCCTGCAATTGCAGCAGAGAACGGGAGGGTGAAGGCTGCATAACCGAGGAACAGAAGAGGGGGGTGGATAGCCATCCATAGGTTCCTGAGCAGAGGGTTCATGCCCTGTCCGTAAGAAACAATGAAAGGCTCCGCAAAGAGGTTCCAGTTTGTAACTTCAGGCATTCCTGCATCTGTTATATAATACATTGAGAAAGGGTTTTTCAACGCCAGAAGTAGCAGGAATACAGAGGCTACAAAAAGTGAAACCGATCTCATAAGGGCAAAGAGATTTGTCTCCCTGAGAATTTTCCCAGTGCCTGTAAAACGCGTTATTGCAAGCATTATGAAGATAAAACCTGTCCAGATTAAAAATGACCCTTCCTGTCCTGCCCAGAGCGCCGAAAACCTGTAGTGCCAGGCAAGGTCAGTGCTGGAGTGCTGAAAGACATAACTGTATTCCGTGTCCACACCAAGCAGGTGGTAGACAAGCAGGAATATCGCGATCACTATTCCCGCCCCTCCTGCAAGTTCCAGCTTTTCGGAAAGGACCATAAATTTCCGGTCCTGCCTGAAGAAGGAAAACAGGGAAGTTAAAAAAGCAAGCAGTCCGGAAGCTCCCGCTATCCAGATGAGCCCCATTCCAGTATTCATAAGATCACCATCTGCACACCCGTCTCATACATTTTTTTTACTAACTCGCTTCTTTCGATTATCATTTTTAGTTTCATTTCCCTGAGAGCTTCTTTCAGAAGAACGGTTACCAGGAAGATCATCTCCTGAGGCACCTTTTTCTCTCAGGAGGGAATCCGAGAGGAAGAGTATCAGGACGCCCAGTACCATCAGATAAAACCCACCCCAGAGAGCGGTCATGAAAGGCACCTTCCGGACATAAAGTTCCACGGTCCGGGCTTTTGTATCCACGGATTTTGGAGCGATAAAAAGTTCTTCCAGAAGCCCTCTGTGAATATAGGTCTCGGTGTAGGACTGTTCCCACTTGAAATCACTTATATATCTGACCTGTCCGCGGTCAAAAGGCTGGCCCCACCTGTACACATCAAAATATACGGTACTCACGTAAGCCGAACCGGGATAGCCCCCGTAGGGAGTCCCTTCAATTCCCGATGTGATGTTGGTAACATGAACGCTGTAACCCATAGACTTAAAAGTGCCCACTCCTCCCTGGGGGACAACAGCAGAATCTTCAAGATTCATGTTCGTGCTGAAGAGGATGCCAACCAGAAGCAGGACTGCCCCGAGGTGGATAATATGGGAGCCAGCTCCCCGTAGAGTCCCTTTCAGGGTCTTTTCCCGCAAAGAAAGCAGCCTGTACACAACCGCAAAAAAGGCTGCTGCAAGGAGTGGAAATGCGAGGTCAAGGGGCAGGCTTGAGAAGGGGGAATAAATAACCGAGAGCACAGAACCGACAGTTCCAAGCCCGAGGACAAGAAGAGCCTCCTTTCTCCCTGCGCTTCTTAGCAGAAGACACAGGGTCAGCAGCATGACCAGAGCAAGGGTGGGCAGGGCTGCACGCAGGTTAAAATATGCAGCATCGAGAAGGATCTCTTCTCCTGTACTGACCCTCAAGATAAAAGGGGTTAAAAGCCCCATTGTTATCAGAGCTGCGAGCAGCACCAGGACAAAGACCGTGGCAAGCATGGTGCTGCGAACTGTGAGAATATTGTTGAGTGGCTTCATAAAAAACCTTGAAAAATGTGATATAAAATATTACTTTATAAAATAAATACCATTAAATAGGAATTAATATTTACTTAAGCACATTATTTAAAAGTACCTAAAAAAAGTTGAAGAATACGGGGAGAGGAAAGCGGAAAATAATTATCTGGCTTACTTTGTAAACAAGTCATACAAATAAATAAAAAGGATAAGGATATGGAAGGAAGTTAACTTCTGCCTTAGGAAAGAATGAACCGGAAATTAGAGAGTTATTAGAGAGTTATTAGAGAGTTGATACTACGATAGAGCTGATAATCAAGGCATTCTGGCTGATGATTCCTGCATACCTTCCCAATCCCTTCGCAGCCGTCTTTGGGGGCGGAAAGCCTATTGACGGAGGCAGGACGTATAAGGACGGGAAAAGGATTCTGGGAGACGGAAAGACCTATAGAGGGCTCTTTTCAGGCATATTTTGCGGGTTTCTTGCAGGATGCATTGAGATCTGGCTGAGTATGAATGGCTTTGAGATTATGGGAATTGAAATGCCCGGCTTTGGTTCGGACTATGCAAGCGCGTTGAAAGTTGTTCTCGCCCTTGCCTCCGGTGCCCTGTTCGGAGATATGTTCAAGAGCTTTTTCAAGCGCAGGATGGGCCTGAAAAGGGGAGCGTCCCTGCCTCTTGTAGACCAGCTGGACTTTGTTGTGGGGGCCTGGGTTTTTACATACCTTGCAGCCCCTGAATGGTTCGTGAACAATTTCACCACAGGAATCATGCTTACTGTCCTCATAATGACGCCTCTGCTCCATCTTACGACAAACATAATCGGATACATTATAGGTGTGAAAAAAGAACCCTGGTGAAATATCCTTGGAAAATTTATGAAGGTCCTGTAAGGAAAATATTGCATAAAAAGATGAGAAAAACCCCGTATAACGACTGAGAATAAACCACAGGAAAAAACTTAAAAAATATTTATCGCGCTAATAAGGCTGCAAACACCGGTGAGATAATGAGTCAATCAAAACCAGAAACAGGAAATGAATTCGAAACACAAAAACAGGAACTGATCGCAGCCCTGAAAGCCTGCGGAGCTGTCCGCTACGGGGACTTCACGCTCGCCTCGGGAAAGAAAAGCAAGTATTACATTGATATTAAGAAAGCCAGCACCGATCCCAAAACCCTGAAAATTATTGCCAGGCAGGCAGCCCTCAGGGTAAAGGAAATGGATGTGGACACAGTTGCAGGTGTGGAGCTTGGAGGCGTCCCTCTGGCAACCGCGGTTTCCCTCGAAACTGAGCTTCCACTGCTGATTGTAAGGAAATCTGTCAAGGACTACGGCACAAAAAGCAGGTTTGTAGGCGAGCTTAAATCGGAAGACAGGCTTGTAATGCTCGAAGACGTAACAACCAGCGGAGGCTCGGTCAGGGACGCGATCGAGGTAGTCAGGGAGACCGGAGCCCGTGTTAAATACGTAATTACCGTAGTGGACAGGGAAGAAGGAGCAAGGGAAAAGCTGAAAGAAGCAGATGCTGAACTTGTGCCTCTGGTAAGTGCGAGTGACCTGTTAAAGTAAGGAATGACCTGTTAAAGTAAGTAATGATCTGTTAAAGTAAGTAATGATCTGTTAAAGTAAGTAATGGCCTGTTAAAGTAAGTAATAACCTGTTAAAGTAAGTAATGATCTGTTAAAGTAAGGAATTACCTGTTAAAGTAAGGGAAGTGCTGGATCACTTTCCTGAAACTCATTCAGTTGCATTCGGCCCGTCCGCTAGAAAAAATAACTGCCTACCTTATAATAATACCATTAAGAGAAACTGACTGCTATAGAGAAATGCCCTGCTTTGCACGAGAGATACTTCCCTTTATCCGGAAACTGTTTTTCAATCCAAAAATTATAAAGTGCTCTCGCCAGCTTGTCTGGCGTCCCTTCAAAAAAAGAAAGATCTCGGTTCAATCTTTTTTGAAATATCTTCGTTTGAAAGTCTACTCTTGTTTTTGGCTAAATGCAATTAAAGTATGACTACTCAGGATTATATTTTGAGCAAAACGTGTTTAAAATAAGGAATTTAAAGCTTTTAAATATAAAAAGAAGGATTTAAAATATTATGAAGGAGAATTGTAGGGTAGCCTGTAAAGGAAGGAGTATTCTTGACTCCCCTCACCCCCCAAAATGATAACAAACTTCACCAATATTTGTAACTTAAAACCTATCCGAAAAGTGGTTACCTGCTGTAACTTTTACATTAGGTAATATACAAAACCTGAACGGATGCTCTGATATTATAGACCTATTGTGACTTCTCAACATTCATTACTGACTTTTCGGATAGGCTCTTAGTCCTCTTGAGCGCAGCGAAAAGGACCGCGTACTGTTGCACTTGCAGTGCAACTCTCTGAAAATTTTCGATTTACTGTGATCCCCCAGCGCAATTCGGGCGAGGCGCAATTCGAGCGGCGAAACTCGGGATTTGAAGCTTAACAATGAGAAGATATTTATCAGAAGAAATAGAGAATTAGGGAATCCTTTATTGTATTGTTGATTAAAAATATCGATTATAAAGATAAAAATGCTTTTGAAATAGAAAGAAAGGTATTGCGAGCCTAATAATCCATCACCTTTTCTTCACTGTATTTCCTCATCAGGTATCAAGAACAAATTTCAGATTAAAAAATAATTTTTTTTGAACAAGGAGAATGAAAATGAAGATTTTGCTTATCGGCGGCGGCGGAAGGGAACACGCAATTGCCGAAGGAATTAAGAAAAGCAAGCATAACCCCAGCCTTTATGCGTTAATGGCAAAGAAAAACCCCGGAATTGCCGCACTTTGTGAGGATTTCCTGCTTGAAAAGGAAACCGAGGTTGTAAAAATTGTTGAATATGCAAAAGCCAGGAACATTGAGATGGCTTTTGTGGGTCCTGAAGCTCCGCTTGCAGCAGGAGTTGCAGATGCCCTCTGGGAAGCCGGGATCCCTGTTGTAGGTCCTAGAAAAGCCTGTGCAGTTATTGAGTTTGATAAGGCATGGGCAAGAAACTTCATGAAGAAATATGGAATCGAAGGCTGCCCTGCCTATGAAGTTTTCACGGATGAGGTTCCTGCACATGCTTTCATCGAAAAGCTGGGCGATGTTGCAGTCAAGCCCTCCGGGCTTACAGGCGGTAAAGGCGTAAAGGTGATGGGTGACCAGCTCCCTGACCTCAAAGCTGCCAGGGAATATACAAGCGAGCTTCTGGAAAAAGGGTCTGTGGTTATTGAGGAACGTTTCATAGGGGAGGAATTTACCCTCCAGGCTTTTGTGGACGGAAAAAACCTTGCTTTTTTCCCTGCAGTGCAGGACCATAAGAGGGCCTATGAAGGAGACCTCGGACCGAATACAGGCGGCATGGGCTCATACACCGATGCAGGAGAAATCCTTCCTTTCATGCTTTCCGAAGACCTTGAGAAAGCAAAAAAGATTATGCAGCATACCGTAACAGCGTTGTATGAGGAAACAGGGACAGGGTACCAGGGCATTCTTTACGGTCAGTTTATCCTGACGGCCAGCGGCCCCAAAGTCGTGGAGTTCAATGCACGGTTCGGAGACCCTGAAGCCATGAATGTTATTCCTCTTATCGAGACTGATTTTGTAGAAATCATGTCTGCTGTGGTAAAAGGAACCCTCGAAAGCCTGCCTGTAAAGTTCAGCAGGAAAGCGACAGTCTGCAAGTACGCAGTTCCCGCAGGTTACCCGGATAACCCTGAAAAAGACAGCGAAGTAGTTGTAGGAGATATAGGAGAGGCTTCAGTCTACTATGCAAGCGTGTATGAAAAAGAGGGGAGAATTTACACTACCGGTTCCCGTGCCGTTGCTGTCGTCGGGTGTGCCGAAACAATAGAGGCTGCAGAAAAAATCGCCCAGAACGCTCTTGAAAATATTCGGGGCAAACTTTTCTTCCGGAAAGATATAGGCACTGTCGGTCTTATCCAGAGAAGAATTGACCATATGAAAGAAATTAGAGGCTAACTGTTTAAAACACTATGCAGGAGTAGCGCGTGTAAATAAGTACTATGCAATAATGTGAACTGCTCGCTAAATCTAAAGATTTAACGGGCTTCCTAATTCATAGACTACCTTCCGGAATCTCCAAAGGCATTAATTCGGGCAGTCCCTGCCCTACTATGTCCCGCCCCGTCGCTTGTTTCGGCTTTAAATGGTTTCAAGCTAGAGGCGGTGTATTTTCCATGACTCGTGAGTCTGAAGGTGAACATATATTGCATTGGCCACTTGGTTCTCGTAACCATTGCTTAATATTATATTGGTTTCGATGCATATCAAGTCAAAGGATAACGAAACGAATCTTGTGGAAGTTGACGCTTATATCCCCCAGGCTAAACCGGGGGGTTTAACGCTTCTTCTTATAAATTTTAAATTCAGCCAGAAATAATTCGGGGTTTGAGACTATGAAGAAAGATGTACTTTCTATAACGGACCTGTCCCGGGAGGAGATCTACGAGCTCCTTGAATCGGCCGTGGACCTGAAAGCAAAGCGTAAGGCAGGAGAAAACACAGAGTACCTTAAGAACAAAAGCCTTGGGATGATTTTTGAGAAATCTTCCACAAGGACCAGGGTTTCCTTTGAGGTTGCAATGACCGATTTTGGGGGACATTCTCTCTACCTGAACTCCAGGGACATCCAGGTGGGAAGAGGCGAGACCATCGAGGACACAGCAAGGACCCTTTCCGGTTACTTGCACGGGATCATGGCAAGGGTTATGAGCCATGAAACGGTGAAGAAG
Source organism: Methanosarcina sp. 2.H.T.1A.6 (assembly GCF_000979455.1). Lineage (GTDB taxonomy): Archaea > Halobacteriota > Methanosarcinia > Methanosarcinales > Methanosarcinaceae > Methanosarcina. The sequence goes on along the minus strand of NZ_JJOY01000003.1, from coordinate 5,234 downwards.
CTTGCCGAATATTCAACCATACCTGTAATCAATGCGCTTTCAGACAGGGAACACCCCTGCCAGATCCTGGGCGACTTCATGACCATTATGGAGCACAAGCACAGGCTAGAAGGCCTGAAATTCGCCTGGGTAGGGGACGGAAACAATGTCTGCAACTCTGCCCTGCTCGGCTCGGCCATCATGGGAATGGAGTTTGTAGTTGCCTGCCCGAAAGGCTATGAGCCCAAAGCCGAGTTCATTGAACAGGCAAAAGCCCTGGGAGGCAAGTTCACAATTACAGACGACCCGAAAGCTGCTGCAAAAGATGCTGACGTCATCTATACGGATGTCTGGGTCTCTATGGGTGATGAGGCCGAACAGGAGAAACGCCTGAGGGACTTTGCTTCTTTCCAGGTCAACACCGAACTTCTTGGGGCTGCAAAGCCGGATGTAATAGTGATGCACTGCCTGCCCGCCCGTAGAGGCCTTGAAATTACGGATGAGGTCATGGACGGCCCGAACTCTGTAATCTTTGAAGAGGCAGAAAACCGCCTGCATGCCCAGAAAGCCCTTATCCTGAAATTGATGAGATAATATTTCATCAATTTTCCCTATTATTGTTGAGGGAATACCAGAAAAATAAATATATTTTCCCTATTATTGTTGAGGGAATACCAGAAAAATAAATATATTTTCCCGGTTAGAGGGATTTTTCACTCTCCGAGAATGCATCCAAGGAAAAAGTTTAAGAACAAAGAATACTACTATGTGCTGCTGAACAACACAAAGTACATCATGCGAGAGTTGCCCAGCCAGGTCAAAGGCGCTGGATTCAGAGTCCAGTCTTGTAGGAGTTCGTGCGTTCGAATCGCACCTCTCGCACTAAACTTTTTTTGATAAATTCTATGCTTTTATCTAGTTTTTTAAGATTCCTTTTACATTAACAGTTTAAAAGCCAGCAATAAAAAAATATAACTCTATAATAGATTACTAAATCACAGAAAAGATGGTGGTACACAATGGCAAAACCTATTGAACTCGGATTGGTTCTTGAAGGAGAAGACGCAAAAGAGTTCTTCAGGAACGAGAAAAATCCGGTTGTATCAAGGGAATTAGTAGGATTATTTAAACGTGGAAAGAGAATATACGAGAAAAACAGGTTTTAATTTTGCCTTCTATTATTTCAGATTCTGAACTTTCCATGGTACCCCTTGACAAAAATTATAATCTTTTTTCTTTCAAATGTGCAAGTTCGGAATTGAATGACTTTTTGATAAATGACGCTTTAGGTGATCAGGATAATATGATCAGTAGAACCGGGTTATGCTTTTGGAAAAACGAATTAGTAGGATTTGTTGCTCTAGTGGCCGATACAATTGAATCTAAAGCCGTAATAAACAGACATTGATTAATTGGAAAGCTATCCGGCATTTATTAATTATTTCTTTTCTCAATACGGCCCGTATAACCTGGTATCGCGTCAGCGGTAAAATGTCGCATATAGCCGATCACAGCTATTCATAATCCTTAAATTCTGGAGGATTGATGCGACACTAGCCTGTTCATTTCCTCAATTTTAAGTAATATTTTTTCTTCAAAGAGATGTTATCTAAAATCGAATGAAGAATCTTTGATTTTTCTTTAATATCATCAATTCCATCGGATTCTTTTTTTGATTGGGTCAATGCTTCCTTAAGTTCTTCAAATTCTAAAACGGTTGCAGCAATACAATAATAGCTTTTTGAACGACCTTCGTTAAAGCCATTTAACATCTCTTTGAGTAAACGCTCTCTTTGCTTCTGTATATTTTCAAATTCATTAATGCCATTCTTATTTATAAACAAAATATCTTTCTCAAGTGTTTGATAACATTTAAAAGAATCATGTCTATTACCTGCTTCTATGTGTTTCTTCCATTTTTCACAATTATTGCTTTCTTTGCACTTCCAACAAAATTCAATTCCTTTTTTCTTTACAGCACATGTGATAAATGGGCAACCAACAGCCATTCTGGTTGGACTCTTACATCCTGAGCATCTGCTCTTTGCTTCGGAATTATGCATGGGGCAAAGTCTACAAGAAAGACCACAGACTCCAATCTCAGGATAGTTAATATGCATGCTTATCTTTTTAGTATAACCTGCTTTCGGCAGGTAACTTGTTTTTTTCGCAATATTTTTACTGATAGCGTTTTTGCTGGAAAACACATTATCCTTGATACTAAACATTATTGCAAAAACGGCTCATTGTTTATATATGTCGTGAGATTTGGGTCATATGTTAACCAGTTTCAAACCCACTTCATATTTGCCTAATGTTTGAAAAACACCATCAGCAAAAATACTCAAAATCTCATGTTGACCTGCCGAATATAGGTTATAGGTTTGAATAAACCTTTTTCTGCAGCTCCTTTATCTCCTGAAGTTTCCCGGTTTTTTCACCAGTTTCCGTGACTCCTGGGAATTTAAAGCTTTCAAGAGCCATTTCCGTAACAATAGGAGAATTGGTCAGGGCTTTTTCTTCAGCCTGTACTTTTAAGGTTTCAAGCGCCCACTGGCTCTGGAGTACAGCCTCATGAAGCTTGTTCTTCAAAGAAAGCTTTCCTGTATCTTCAATCGAAAGGGCCACTGAACTCAGTGCTTTATCAAAGTATTTTTCTGCAGCAAGCTTACCTATTTCCTCAAGCAGCAGAAGGGCGCTGATAGTTTCAGCCTCACGGCTTTCTGAGGCTACCTTTTTTCCGACCTCTCCAAGACAGGTTATTGCGTTAAGCAAAGCGTCTTCCATACCCCGCACTGCAGCAGCAGACCCGATATCTCTTAAGAGCAGGGAAAAGGCAACAATTTCTTCCTGATCTTTCTTCTCAGGAGAGGAAAGGTTCCAGATTTCCATCATGGTAGTAGCAGCTACCTTTGAACCGGCTTCAAGCGAACTTGAAGCTGCTGTTCTCCCCAGCTTTCCTGTTTCTACCATCGTCCTGTTCAGAACGAGCCAGCATCCTTTTTTTGCTGCTATTTTTGCCAGTTTCCCGAGGGCAAGGACTGAGTTGATCGTAACAAGTTCCATTCCTTCCTGTGCAGCTGCCTGTGCGATATCCGAAATTGAGAGGATAACCCTCCCGGCATCTGCCTCTTCATTTTCAGAGAGGAAATCTTCTGCAATCCCTGTAAGGGAATCCAGGGCCTGGAAAACTTTGCTCTCATTTTTTTCCTCAACTGAAGATAAACCTATGTCGACTGCCTCTGCCTCGTTTAATGTTATCATTATTTTTGCCCCTTTTATCAGTCTATATTATGTAGTATAGTATTCAGGTTTCAAGCCGGCTTTCCTGCATATTTATACAATTATTGTTATACTTTTTATGCTACTTTGAACTACTAATCAGTACAAAACTTTTCCGCCGGATAAATAAATATACAGGGTGATATTGCCTGGCTTACTCTATGATATTAGGAGATTATTAGTGTTGCGATTTTGTAATAGAGACGCTTCTTTAAGAAGCACAAGAGGTATATGGCTTTCTTTGAACTTATTTGCAAGTTTTTTGGTGATTTTAGGCTGTTCTGTGGGTTGTGTTGGTATTGTGTTGGTATATAGTATAGTTTTCAATCCATGAGCCTGTAAACATCCCAAGGTACCCAATAGGTATGCGTACATAATGCGCAGATGCTCGTATTAAGAGATTTTTTTAGTTTATCTCCTATTATTGACAGACTAGCCACTCAGCTATATATGCTTGAAAGGATTCGCCAGAATTATGGCAAAACTCCAACAAAACAACAACACAGGAGCTTTTTGGTTCATCATTCCGAAATCGAGCTTAAAGGCTAAGGGTTGGGTAAAGGGCGATGAGTTTTTCATCTCTGATGAACCAAATGGAATCAAATTTATGCGCAGGGAGGCACGGGTATAATGCCTTTCGGCAAATTTAGTGGGGATAACAGTAAATTACGGCATTAAAGAAAGAAAGGAAGGAATTACAAGCCTTCTAGGGGTAACGAAGTAAAGAAGGGGCTAAATGTAATAATGTGATGAAGTTCATAGGCTGTTTTTGTGCGGAGCCTGTCAACTTTACAATGTGGAGTGATTTACAGCCCCGGAGAGGATGGCGAACCATAGGAGGGTAGGCAAGATCTCTTTGTCATGAGGCTGTACGTAACTAGAAAAGCCTATAATCGCACGCCAGTCCAAGATTAATAAGGTTCAACAACGCATCGATTTATATTGCTCTAAGTTGTGATAATTTCTCTTTGATACAAACGCTTGAATATGAGTTGGGGTAATGTCCTCATATATGCATCTTCTCTCCATACTATCAAACAATCAAAGGTCAAGAAATAATTTCAGATTCAAAACAAGTATGAAAAACGGATAGTTCGATGGAATGGTCAGAAAAGTTATAAGGAGTCGACTATGAGGAGTTTATGGAGTTCAAAAGTACTTTCCCAATAACCCGAACTCCATAAAATACGCCCTAAGAGGCATGATTAATGTTAGCTTTGCGTGTATTTAAGCTTGCCTGATTCTGCTGCCTCTTGGGAAGAACAACTTTAGGAGTTAGACGAATGAGTAGAAACAAACTTACGATAAGCATACTTCTTTTGGTAATGCTGGTTGGTATGGCACTGATACCAGCTGCAAGTGCACAGGAAGAGGATAAATATTCTGTAACTGCTGAGGAAGCGTTTAAACATGCTAATGCAAACATGATAAGTTTTATGGCAGGCAATGCACCAGGCTTTGAAAACTGGACAGGGGCATCTATTGACCCCAAACCATTGGAGCTTTACGATCCAAACGGTAAAAAATTATTTTATCGGTTCTCAGTATATAATGAAAATAAATTAATAGGTACAATTGACATTTGTGCCGATAAAACGTTGGGACCTTCAGTCTACGACATTGTATTTGATCCTGAACCTTATAAAACAGCTGAAGCCATGAAAAAATCAATCGAAATAGCCAAAAGTGAATATTCGGATGGGAAAATCAAATCAACCAATTTGGTTGTATACAGCTATCCAAGTATAGGGGCGATGACTGTGGTGAAAGACAAGGCCACTGGAGTTGAACACCGAATATTTGTAGATGCATATACCCTTGAAGAGGTTGAAGATAAACCTGCAACGGAAACCAAGCCTGGAGTATGGTCACTGTATGACAAGATTTTGACTTATGGAAAGGAAAACAATTTAAAAGAATGGCAGAAACTGTCTCTTATACACATCTGACGCTGCCGACGATCTACTCTGTGT
>NZ_JJOY01000014.1 GCF_000979455.1 Methanosarcina sp. 2.H.T.1A.6 | reverse complement strand
CGACGGTACAACCCTCGCAGGCCTCTGGCCACACCAGCAGGCACCCCTGATCGCAAAGGCAGGCGCAAACGTCTTCGGTCCAGTGTGCAACACCAACACCAGCATGACCTCTGCCTGGAACCTTGCAAGGGCTGTCACCTTCATGAAGGCAGCTGTTGCAGTTTCCACTATCCCCTGTCACGTTGACATGGGTATGGGTGTCGGCGGAATCCCCATGCTTGAGACTCCTCCAATCGATGCCGTTACAAGGGCAAGCAAGGCAATGGTCGAAATTGCCGGCGTCGACGGCATATAGATCGGAGTCGGCGACCCAATGGGTATGCCGATTTCCCACATTATGGCTTCCGGTATGACCGGGATCAGGGCAGCAGGCGACCTTGTCGCAAGGATGGAATTCTCAAAGAACATGAGGATAAAAGACGCAAAAGAGTACGTGGCAAAGAAGCTCGGAGTCAGCACCATGGACCTCTCAGACGAGCACGTCATGCGTGAACTCCGTGAAGAGCTTGACATCGGTGTCATCACCTCCGTGCCCGGCGCAGCCAAAGGCATTGCAGCAAAGATGAACATCGAGAAGCTTCTCGACGTCAAGATCAACTCCTGCGATCTCTTCAGAAAACAGATTGCTTAAGATGGACTGGGTCAGGCTCCGGCCTGTACCTTCCTCCATGCAATGGAAAACCGGCAGGAAGCAAAAAACGCGAACAGCCGTCAAAAATGCTTCAATATCTCCGGAAAACCGCTCTGGAAAATTCTTTCCCGACCCGTGTTCCGGAGATAAATCTCTGCCTTCTTTTCCATTTTCTTTTTTTGGAATTTTATTCTAATCTCTGTTTTTCTTTCATTCAACTGCCTGAGCAGGATTTCCCTTCCTCAACAAGTCGGATTTATCCGATCTGGCAGGTGGGGAGGAATGCGTAATCTATCTCGATTTTCTTTATCATTAACCTTTATTATTCCTACGCTGCGTATATTGTAGCAGATAGCCTCGACACTTCCCAAGTGGAGTAGGGAACTGCAATAAGCAGATCACAGCTTTAAGTTGAGTCTACTATCATCGGAAACGGTTCTATCTGGTATAGGGTCGGTAACAGCCCCTCCGAAATTCACCTTTGAAGCGTCTCGATAGAACTGGGCTGCCATTCTCACAAGAGAATTCAGGAGTGGTTCTCCTCAGGTCAACCAGCCATACGCATAAGATGATCTGCAACAGCGGGGATATGCAAGCCCCTTCCTCAGAAGCTCCGGTTTACCGGATCGAACAGGGTGGAGTAGTTGACTTCTTAATTTTTCTATTGTCGAGTATTCTTTTTTATTTTTTGCAGTCATTTTTCTTCGTTTTTCCAATCTGCAGTTTTTCTTTCAGGGTTTAACTGTTTTCAATTCCTAACTTCCTCCCCGGTTGTTTTCAGTCAGGTTGTTCTGTAATTTTTATTTTTTTGTGATGTAATCTGCTTGATGCGATAAACTTATATATTTATACGTGCTTTTATTTATTGGCAAATCAAATTTACTTGATTTGCTTTAAAAAGTGCCATTTTAAATCTCCATAATTCGGTAGACTCCTGAAGTAATTTGCCTTTGAACCTCCATCCTTTTTTTCCTTTTTTGTCTCCCTGAGTTGATTCTCTCTTTCCTCCTTTCTCTTTTTCTTTCTTCCATACATTTCGGTTTTCCTTTTTTTGATTCCCTGCGCCCTGATACGGAAATATATCGAGTGCCTTCAGGGATTTTTATTGCCAGCCCAAAGTTTATCCGTTGATACGATAATTATGCAGGAAATCCAAACCTGCAGGTAAATGCATGAACAGATCCTTATTTCTTGTTTTCATACCTGATTCTACGGTTTATCTGACATTCTGGTGAGAACCATGGCTGACACAATTCACTGGGCGGACTTCATAGCCGAAGACGTGTTAAATAAGAGTGGCAAGCACCTTGTTGCCACAGGAATCACTCCTTCCGGACATATCCATATAGGCAATATGAGGGAGGTCGTGACTGCTGATGCTGCTTACAGGGCACTCCTTGACAGAGGGGCAGATGCTCGTTTAATCTACATTGCCGACAACTACGACCCTCTGCGCAAGGTTTACCCTTTCCTTCCTGAAAGTTATGCCGAGCATGTGGGTAAACCCATTTCCGAGGTTCCCTGCCCATGCGGGGAATGTGCAAACTATGCCGAGCATTTCCTGAAACCTTTCCTTGAAGCCCTGAGACGCCTTGGCATCAACCCCGAGGTTTACAGGGCAGACGAAATGTACAGGGCAGGAATGTATACCGAAGCGATAAAGTCCGCTCTTGTGAAAAGGAATGAAATTGCAAAAATCCTTGAAGAGGTTTCGGGAAAAACAGTTGCAGAGGAATGGAGCCCTTTCAACCCCCGCTGTAACGAATGCGGTAAAATCACGACCACGAAGGTTACGGGTTTTGACCTGGAAGCCGAAACTGTGGACTATGTCTGTGCCTGCGGGCATTCCGGGACAGTGCCGATGGCAGGAGGGGGAAAGCTTACATGGAGAGTGGACTGGCCTGCCCGCTGGGCTGTTCTTGGGGTAACTGTGGAACCATTCGGAAAAGACCACGCCTCAAAGGGTGGCTCCTATGATACCGGAAAGCGAATAGTAAGGGAAATCTACGGGCACGAACCTCCCTACCCTATAGTCTATGAGTGGATAATGCTTGGGAAGCAGGGAGCAATGTCTTCTTCTACGGGAGTGGTTGTCTCGATTTCGGATATGCTTGAGGTGGTGCCTCCGGAAGTTCTTCGCTACCTTATCATCCGTACAAAACCTGAAAAACATATCAAGTTCGACCCCGGGCAGCCTCTCCTTACCATGGTGGACGAATACGAGCGGCTCAGGGAAAAATTCCGGGAAAATGATCCATCCCTCGGGGACTTTGAAAAGAAGATTTACGAACTCTCCAGGGCAACCGGTATCTGCCATCCGGAAATTCCTTTCAAGCAGATGGTGACAATCTATCAGGTCGCCCGGGGAGATTTCGGGCAGGTGCTGAAGATCGTAAAGCGTTCGGGCTTTTCAATTGAAGATGAAAAGTGTATCAGGGAACTTGTGGATAATGTCTCAAAATGGCTTGAACTGTACGCCCCTCCTTTTGCCAGGTTCAGTGTAAAAGAAAGAGTGCCTGTGCAGGTAGCAACCCTTTCGGAGCTCCAGAAAGCCTTTCTTGGGGCGTTTGCAGACCTTATCGAAGCAAGAGATAAGATCAGCGGAGAGGAATACCATATGCTGGTCTATTCCGCAAAAGACGAAGGTTCTGAACTTAACAGGTTGATCGCGGAAAAGTTAAATGAGCCGGCCCCACAGGTTGATCCAAAAGACCTTTTCAAAGCGATTTACACCTCAATTCTCGGGCAGAGTTCGGGTCCTAAAGCCGGTTGGTTCTTATCTTCTTTTGAGGAGAATTTCCTGGTAACCCGGTTCAGAGAAGCTTCAATATACATCCCTGAAAAACGCATGTGAATAAAGTCCGATAATAAGGAAAAATCCAGATATAAGGAAAAATCCAGATATAAGGAAAAATCCAGATGGATATAGAAACCAATGATGAGCGGGATATACAGGATATGGGCATCACGGAAATAGAGATAACTGGCACGGTAGGAATGAATGATCTGGATGCCCCGGTGAAAAAACCCGCAGGCTCTTCAAAAGAGCACTTCCTTGCCTGGGATAAAGAATACGCCCATCTCAAATGGGGAGGCCCTGCGTCTATTCGGAGTTTGCAGGCTTATATTGCGCCAGAAGCGAGAGTTCTGGATGCAGGCTCAGGGAACGGAAGGTACCTTGGGGAGCTTTCAAGGCACTACACCGCGATTGGAGCTGATATCTCTTTAACTGCACTTGGAAGTTCCCGCTCACAGCTTGCAAGAAGCGGCAGGTTTGCAGAACATCTTGGGGCAAGTGTGCATGCCCTTCCTTTCAAATCCGGGTCATTTGACGGAATTCTCTGTTACGGGGTGCTCCAGCATCTTTTTAAAGAAGAGCGGGAAGCTGCTGTCAGGGAATTCTCTCGCCTTCTCTGCTGTGGCGGTTTTATTTTTTTCGAGGCCTTCGGCTGTGAAGATATGCGCTGCGGAGGGGAGCCTTCAAGCCCATTTGAAGAAAAAACTTTTGCCCGGCAAAATGGGATAATTTACCATTATTTTACTGAAGAAGAAGTAAAGAAACTTTTTTGCGGGTTTGAAGTTCTTGAACTGGAAAATGTAATAAAAGAGAAAACTTTTAGAGGGGAATCTTATCAACGGCACATGGTCAGGGGAGTTTTCCGGAAACTTTGAATTTAATTCAGATTTTTTCTGAATCTTCCTACTCATCTGTTTTTTGCCGTTTCAGACCCTCTATATAACTTTAAAAACAACCTGAATATTTTATTTTTCATACAAAAGCTAGCTTCAGGTAATTAAGCACGATTATTACAAGGGCTCCGAAAATTCCTCCTATTGCGCATACCAGGACTGCTACCCAGGTGATTGCGATTTCAAGTCCTAACAAAAACTTTGCTACGATCAAGGTTACGATCCCAAGTGCTGCATTTATTGCAAGGCTGGTGGCAGTCTTAAGGACTTTGTACAGCACAAATGCCACTACAGCTGCCAGAATTAATACTGATATTTCGGGAACTCCAACTACCATAGTTTATACATAGAGTTCAAATTATTTATATTTATCATTGAGTTTTATGAATCAGTTGTGGCTTTTTGGCAATTTGTGCCATATATACTCAAAAATGGATCCCGATCTTTTTTATTTGAGGAATAAACACTATTTTATGGCTTATTTTTCCTCAGAGCGCCCGGACAAATTTAACAATAATTTCATTAAGTGCTGCCTCGTTTGAATAAGTTTGTACCTCCAGTGAAGGCTCAGGATTCCCGAGCACCATTGAAGAGACTGCAGCATCGGACCTGTGCAGGCAGAGTACAGGAATTTTCCGGATAAGCGCCCTGCATATTTCATAGCCTACGCCCGTGGACGGTACTGTTACTTCTGCAATCAGTGCATCGCTTTTTGCAAGCAAACCAATATCTCTGGCATAGATTTCCTGCTCAGTCATTTTTGATTCGTTTTCTTCCAGCTCGGGGTCTGCAACATGCCAGCTGAGTACTTCCGCTCCTGCTTCTTCGAGGGCGTCGTACATAAACCGGTATGTCTCAAGAAGCTGTCTTCCTCCCCGGATCGAACCTGACAGGAATATTTTCGGGTTCTGCCGTTCTGCTACTGTCTTTTTTTCCATTATCCGATCATCCTTTTTTCTCTTCAGTCTCTTGCCGCTCTTTTTTGCCTGTTTTTTGTCTGTTTTATCTGTTTCAGTTCTCTTATTGCACGCCTCTGAAGTAATGCCCTGTGGTAAAACCTTTTCCGAGATCCTCACATTTTTCCTTTGCCCTCTCTCCGGTCTCACAAAATGCGTCAATTGCTTTCCTGTATTTCCCTGTAATTCTCCTGATTTCTTCTGGATTGTCCATTCCGAGAGTCTCGATTCTCAGGCTTGAAATGCCACTTTCGATAAGTGCCGGGACATATTCCAGCATGCAGAGGGACCTTGAGTTCAGGAGGTGAGTCCTGCACTGGTAGTCCATGAGCAGGGGAAATTCGTAATTCTTTTCATCTACCAGCTTAAAGTTCCCTGAGGTACAGGGCGCGCTGCACTGATTTCCACCTTTCCCGAGCAGCCCTCCTGCAAGGCAGTGTTCGGATTCCATCAGTTCGAGGCGGCCGTGGATAATGCATTCGGCAGGTCCGTAAGCAGCTACTTCTTTGAGCTCGTCAAGCGTTAATTCGGGAGAAATTACAGCCATTTCTGCTCCTTTCTGCAAAAGGAGGGCAAAGGTATAGCCGTTATAGATATTCATGGGACTGTCTGCAATACACGGAACCTTTTTTTCTTTTGCGAGGTTAAACGTCCCGAGGTTTGAAACAAGGACACCGTCAGCTCCGAACTTTTCCACACGGGAGAGAAGTTCTTCCACCGGTTTCATCTCGTAGTCCTTCACTATTTTAGGAGTATTAAAATAGATTTTACTGCCTGCAGCTCTGGCTTTCAGAACAGCGCTTTCAAAAATAGATTCAAGACTCCTGCCAGAAGCCTTCTCTCCGTCGGAGTTTTTCTCATTTCCGGCTGCTTTCGGCCTTCTATACAGTCCCTCTCCGAAGTAAACACAGTCTGCTCCGCCTGCAAGAGCTCCTTCAAGCCCTTCAGAGGAATACACGGCAACTGAAAGCAAGGGCTTTCCCGGAAGTTTTTGGGTTTTTATTTCCTCTATCTCCCGCGTTTCCTTTCTTTTCTCTGTTTCCCCTATTTTCTCTGTTTCCCCTGGTTTCCCGTTTTCCTCTATTTCCTTTGCATTTTTTTCTCCAAATACAGGGAGCTGCAGATTTCCTAGAGGCGCCCGCTTCCACTTTGATACGCGCAGGTTTTCAAGCTGCAAGACCGCTTTTGTCCTCAAGTCGTTCAGTTGCCCAACGGGAATAAAAATATCCCCTTCTACATTCACATTAAGTTCGGCTGCCTCAAAAAGAGTATTTCCAAACTTGGTGAGCTGTTTTTCTATCTGGGCTTTTGAGGTTGGCACCTTTTCTGCCTTCTCGACCAGATATTCGGATTCAACTGTCACTACATTTGAATCGCTGTCTTTTATTTCGAGCCTGGCAGGTTTTCCCTGGGCAATGGTTGCTGTGATAAGTAAGGGGATCTTAGGCCTCAGGGCTCCGAATTCGCTTTCTTTTTTAAGGGAATCCATGAGTTTCTTGTCATGTGTCCTGTAAACCGTGCTTCCTGATGGCGCTCTTGATTCAAAGGAGATCTCTATGACTTCTCCTTTCCCCGCATTGTATACAGGGCCCCTTTCAGTATACATCGAGGATATGATTTTTCCTTTATCTTCAGGCCTGGTCTCGGCATTTTCGACCATTATCCCGTCTCCCAGGCGGAGGGAGTTTGAAAGTTTTATGCGAATACGCTTTGTGCGCGTGTCATAGCTGACAACCGTGCCTGCGGGAATCCCGCGGTTGTGGGGGTTTTCCCGGCTCATAAGTTTTTCACGCGGGTTTCCAAAAAAGTAGCCTGAGGTAAAGCCGCGGTTAAATAGCTGGGTAAGGGTCTCCTGCTCCTCTTCGGAAACCGAATAACCGGCAGGGTTTTTCAGGTACCTGTCAATCAGGCGGTGGTAGATCCTGACAACTCCTGCAACATATTCCGGCCTTTTCATCCTGCCCTCAATTTTGAAAGACTCGATCCCGGCTTCTATAAGGGCTCCAAGGCCTGAGGTCGTGTTAAGGTCCTTAGGGCTTAAAAGATAACTGCCGCTGGTTTTAACCTGCTTTCCTGCACAGTACAGCCTGTACTTTTTGCGGCAAGGCTGAGCGCAGTATCCTCTGTTTCCGCTTCTTCCCCCTATAAGACTGCTCAGGAGGCACTGGCCTGAATAGGAAATGCAGAGGGCTCCGTGTACGAAAACCTCTATCTCTACATCATTTTTTTCTTTTATCTTATTTATATCTTCAAGTGAAACTTCCCGTGAAAGTACAACTCTTTCGATTCCCAGGTCCTTTACAAAAGCAACTCCTTCACTGTTATGCAGAGTCATCTGCGTGCTTGCATGCAGGGGAAGGTCAGGCAGGTATTTCCGGGAAAGGGAAATAAGTCCAAGATCCTGAATGATAATCGCATCTGTTCCCATTTCTCTCAGGCGGGAAAGCAGTATTAGAGCACTTTCCATTTCCTCTTCCTTGAGCAGGGTGTTTACGGTTACGTAGATTTTTACGCCCCTGAGATGGGCATAATCAATAGCTTTTTCAAGCTCTTCCTCTGAAAAATTAGATGCATATCCCCGGGCGCTAAAAGCCCTGGCTCCTATGTATGCAGCATCAGCTCCGTTTTCTACAGCTGCCGTAAGGGCTTCCATGCCGCCGGCCGGTGCCAGCAGTTCAGGTTTTGCAGGCTTCATCAAATGGGATTACAGAGTATGCTCTTAATTAAGCTTTGGCATCCTTTTTGGAGAACATAAAACTGAAATTCAAAAAGTGCGGAAATATTCCTTCCTGCAAGCTGATAACTGCTCAGGAATCAATTCCTCTAAAAAACACCTTAAAACCAATCGGTAATACTGTTGTAAAAATAATAAAAGGGGGGAGTAGATTATTAAAGAGCTAACGGACAAAACCCGATATAATGTTTTTCCGGGTTATGCTTTTGGCCCAATTATCCAGGTCATAATCCTGTTGTTTTTCTTATCTTTTGAGGTTTCGCAGAGTATTTTTCCATCATGCATGTGGGATTCGCAGGAATAGTTGACTTTGTCTTCCTTTCCCATGTGCTTGAAGTGTACCTTGAAGTATCCCTCTGAGCACCCTATCCCGTATTTAATCCAGCCTTCAATATCCGCTCCACCCTCACAGCTTCCATCGCATGCAATAAGCTCAAAGATCTTTTCTTCATAAGACCCGATTTTTTCTGGAGCAAAGTGGCCTTTTTTGTACTTTCCCTTCTCAATTTTCTGAGCCTGAAGCACAAAGTCCTCACCGGTGTTGTTCAGGATCTTCAACTGCAACCCTTCAAGAGTTTCCATAGTTTCTGTTTCTGACATCTTCGATTACCCCGATAAGAATTCAGATAAAAATTCCAGATAAGAGATTGTCTCTAATAAATAAAAAAGTATCTCAAAATATCTGGAAGTAAATATATTATAGAAGGAAGAATCGTTGAGGTAATAGAGGCTCTTGATACCTTAATGCTCTGGGTGAAGTAAAGCCCTGGAAAATAGATTTCCTGGAAATATAGATCCCTTGAATATTAAGGATTATGGATGCCAGGCTCTTCTGAAGGGCATCATCCTCAATTTTTTCCAGCACTCAGAGCCTTACAGGGATTTCCCGCTCTCTCAGGTACTCTTTTACTTCTCGTATTGAATATTCACTGAAGTGGAAAATGCTTGCTGCAAGGGCTGCATCGGCTTTTCCTTTGGAAAACCCTTCATAGATATGCTGTGGGTTTCCAACTCCGCCAGAGGCGATGATTGGGACATCCAGTTCTTCGGAGAGCTTTCTTGTAATGGGGATATCGTAGCCAGCGCAGGTTCCGTCCCGGTCCATACTTGTAAGCAGGATTTCTCCTGAACCCAGTTCTTCTGCTCTTTTTGCCCACTGCACGGCATCAATTCCCGTAGCTTCCCTGCCGCCGTAAATTACCACTTCATACCAGGCGGGGGTCCCATCTTCAAGTTCCAGGATGGTTTTGCCGGGATTGTTCTTTATGTCTGTATTTCGCCTGCAGTCAATCGCAGTAACAATACACTGGGCTCCGAATATGTCAGAGGACTCTTTTATAAAATCAGGGTTTTTTATTGCCGAGGTGTTGACCGAAACCTTATCAGCGCCTGCCCTCAGGATCTGGCGGATAGCGTTAATTGAACTGATCCCGCCTCCAACTGTGAGGGGGATAAAAACCTCATCTGCGGTCCTTTCGATCACATCGATCATGGTTCCCCTGCCGTGAGCTGAAGCTGTGATATCCAGGAAAACAAGTTCGTCTGCGCCGTCTTCATTATAGCGCTTGGCGAGTTCCACAGGGTCTCCGGCCTCTTTCAGGTCCACAAACTCCACACCCTTGACTACACAGCCGCCTGCCCTGTCAAGGGTCACATCAAGGCATGGTATGATTCTTTTGGTGAGCATCAAGGGATATTGAAGTTAACTGTTATTAAAAGCTTATTGAAATTAAGCGGTAGAAGTCCTGAGGGCAGCAGGCTGTCAGAATAAGTAGAGATGGAATAATCTGGTGGTCCCTCATTAACTGGTTGATATATTCCAGAGTCCGGGAGAAGATCTTCCGTTTTCTCTCCCTGCGCCGCAAGGACCTGGGCCGACCTGCCAACCAGATAATAAGCGACCTAAAAACCAACAACGCGATTAAGAGAGATAAAAATACATTGGATAAATGCCCCCGGACTGAGAGAACACTTTCCTTTACCTCAGAAACCGTGTTTTAATTCAAGTAAACATCAGCACCTCCACCAGCCGGTCTGGAGGCCCTGCAAAAAAGCAGAATAAACAGATGTGAAATGCCAAAACCCATTAAGTAGTCCTCTTGAGCGAGCGAAAAGGACAGCGCACTGCAGAGCTGCAACTCTGCTGATTCAGCCAAATATATTCATCACACGTGCGCCTTCAAGTCTGGACATCTCTATTTCTGAACATTCCAGCACTTTCTTTCTAATTCTGATCGGGGCTCCCACCCTGAGGGCGAGGGCAATACAGTCGCTCGGTCTTGCGTCGAATTGCATTATGTTATTGTCCTTTCTTATCAGGAGGCGGGCATAATAGACTTTATCTACCTTATCATCGATCATTACGCCCTCTACCTTTATTTCCATACGGTCAAAAATATTAACCATGAGGTCATGAGCCATCGGGCGAGGAGGAGAGATACTTTTAAGCACGTTTCCTATTGAAAGGGCTTCCAGATGCCCGATGTATATGGGAAGCATCTCGCCTTTTAAATTCTCAAGCAGTACTACCGGAGTAGGGTCACTGAAAACATCGACTATATAGACATCTTTGACATGAATTTCTTCAAAATCCTCGTAATTATCGATGTCCATATCAAGTAGTTAATTTCACATATATTAATACCTTATTTAATTTTTTTTAAATTATTAAAGGAGATGCTTATAGCCTTGTTTCAGACTTTTTCTAATGCCAAATTTTCGCATTCTCAATTTCTTGGGAAGCCATGTTTACCAAGCATGGGCACGAAGATAACCTCACCTTTTCTTTTTTTATGTATATTGCCATTGCTATCTTTTTTTACCTTGATAAGTTCCTGGTAACAATCCCCTACCGGAATTACCATTATGCCCCCGGGTTTCAACTGTTCCAGCAGAGTCTTAGGGATAGAGGGCGCTGCGCATGTTACAGCTATCCTGTCATAAGGTGCATGCCGGGGATAACCTATTGATCCATTCTCAAGTAATACTGTAACATTATCGTACCCCGTTTCCTCCAGATTCTTCATTGCAAAATTTACAAGAGGTTTTATGCGCTCCACCGTGTATATACGTCCGGTTTTTCCTATGAGCTCTGCCATCACTGCAGCATTATATCCGGAACCTGCCCCAATTTCCAGGACTTTATGTCCTTCAGACAGCTCCAGGATTTCACACATAATAGCAACCATACGAGGGGCGGATATTGTTTGCCCGTGGCTGATTTCGAGAGGTCTGTCCGTATAAGCTGCCCTTTGCTCATATTCCGGAACAAACATGTGTCTGGGAACACGGAGCATGGCCTTGAGCACTTTTTTTTCCAGTACGATACCTTCAAGCCCTTCTACAAGGAGCTTGCGAAGCTCTTCAAATTCTTTTTCTTCTTTTTCTTCTTTTTTTCTTCTCTTGTTATCCTTACCATAGTCCTTTTCGGAAATCGCGTTGACCAGAACCATCCCCCTCCTTTCTGGCAATTATTTTACGTATTTTGTAAGCACAACGTCGCCTTTTCTTGATCTGAATACCCCATCCCTAACTTTTATCTTATTGATGAAAAGGCGTGGATTTCCAACTTTTTCTATCTGTACCATACTCTCGGTTCTTTTAAAACCCGTATTTACCTATCAAAGGCACGAAAATAACTCCCCCTCTTTTCTCTTTGTGTATATTGCCTTCGCTATCTTTTCTAATTCTGATAAGCTCCTGGACATATTCCCCTACAGGAATTACCATTATTCCTCCGGGTTTCAATTGCTCCAGTAGAGGTTCAGGGATGTCAGGAGCTGCGCATGTTACAACTATCCTGTCATAAGGAGCATAGCTGGAATAGCCCACAGATCCGTCTTCAAGCAGTACGGTAACGTTTTCGTAGCCAGCTTTTTTCAGGTTCTCCCTTGCAAAATTCACAAGGGGCTCTATGCGCTCAACAGTGTATACATGCCCCTTCCTCCCTACAAGTTCCCCCATTACTGCTGCATGATATCCTGACCCCGCCCCTATTTCCAGGACCTTTAGTCCTTCCGAAAGCTCAAGGAGATCACACATAATAGCAACCATATGAGGGGCAGAGATAGTTTGCCCGAAGCCGATATTCAGAGGCGTATCAATGTAAGCCCCCTTTTTCGCATATTCCGGGACAAATATATGCCTTGGGACCTTGAGCATGGCTTTGAGGACTTTTCTTCCTGTTCCATGGATCTCAAGCCCTCTTATGAGGTGCTCTCGCATCTCTTCGAGTTTATGCAGTTCTTCCTGGTCTTCGTCCTGTTTTCTTACTCCCTTTTTTTCGATGTGGTTTTCTTTACCACGGTCCTCTTCTGCTCCCACCCTGAATTGATCCTTCTCTTTTCTTTTTGGCAAATATACGTTTTACATATTTTGCAAGTACAACGTCGTCTCTCCTTGACCTGAACAGCCCGTCTCTGACCTTGATTTTGGTGATGAAAATCCTGGTGTTTCCAACTTTCTCCTCTGCTCCCACTACAAATTCATAGTCTCCGGGAACGCGTTTTTCCATTACTTCCGTTTTTTCAGTTCCTTGCTGTACGGAGAATTTTACAGTTATCTCATCAATTGCCCTTCCCCACACTGTCTCTATTTCTTCTGCAATGCCTGCATTGACACGTTTCCCTCCTGCTTCAAGGGAGGTGATCAGGATAGGGCATACCATTCCCGTCTCTTCATCGTCAACAATCAGCTCGTCATCCACCTCAAGAACAGTCTCGGAATCCAGATCGGTTTTGAAGGTATTTGAGGTATCCATCTTGCTGACAATGACTCTCACGCTGATGTTTTTCGGGGTTTTAATCTTTGCAGGATGCACCTGGCCGCACTTCATACAACGGACAAGCGGGCTCTGTCCTTCTTTCAGAACTTCATGTCCAACTTCCTCTTGCGGGGAACAGGAGGGGCACTCAATATCAATTTCTCTTATCATAGTCTAATCAGTAGATGGATTCAAAATACTAAATACTTAACTTCTCCGGTGATGTTTTCTCCTGAAGGTATCTTGCAGGAGAAGTTCGGACATAAAAAAGCCCCATTAAAAATAAATTCGAGATAAAGATAAAAGAGTAAAAAAGCAAATGGCTCCTGAATTTAAACCCTGAGCCTGGAACATTGTTATCCTATTACTATCCATTATCCTGGAAATTACTATCCATTATCCTGGAAATCAGCCCATCTCTAGCTTCATGGTTATTATTCCGGATTCAAGGTTTTTCCAGCCCGGTTAATGATTTTTTTTGTATTTGCCTTACACAGGTGGGCTCAAGAGGCGCTCGGCGCGTGGGAAAGAAGGCTTGAAATGCCAGTAGTGTGTGATTCCTCAGGCGAACATGAGTGGCATTCGATATTGATCTGCTGTGTCATGGCAGGTATGTTTTCCAATTCTCTCTATTCTACTTAGTTGTTTCATAAAACTTTTTATATCACCATTCGGAATACTGATTCCTCTATCCTCCCGTCCTGTCTGATATCAAAAGTTTTATTATAATGAAATGCGTAGTCTTACATCTCATAATTGAGACGCATCTCAAAATTAAGGCAATAAGGGTGCCGACAGTGCCGGACATTGAATACCTGAAGAAACTTGCCCTCAGAGGGGCAGTAAACAAAAATGTTAAGGTCTCTTCGAGTGAGTTTCACAAGCATACGGGGGACAGCTCTAAAACCGCAGCAAGAAAGCTAAAACAGATGGAAGAAGAGCGGTTAATTGAAAGAAAGATAGTCCCCGGTGGCCAGTTGATAAAAATGACCGAAAAAGGGATTGAAATCCTAAAGAACGAATACGTTGAATACAACAGGATCTTTTCCTCAGAGCCTGATACCCTGGAACTTGAAGGAAATGTGCTTAAAGGTCTTGGTGAAGGTCAGTACTATATAAACATCCCCGGATACAGGAAGCAATTTGAAGAAAAACTGCATTTTGTACCTTTCCCGGGTACTCTGAACGTGCAGCTTTCTGAAAACAGCTCGGCTCTTCGAAACAGGCTGCTAGAAATGCCCGCAGTCCGGATAGAAGGTTTTAATGATGGAGAACGCACTTTCGGAGGCGGGAATTGTTATCCTCTCAAAGTAGAGGGCATAGAAGCTGCTGTGGTCGTTCCTGACAGGACGCACTACCCATCGGATTTAATTGAGATTATTGCACCGGTAAAACTCAGGGATGCCCTGAAATTGAAAGACGGAGATAGAATTGTGACACGGGTAAAAAAGCAGGGTATGGAGGGACAGGAATGAGCGAGAGTACAGTATGCGAATGCCTGAAGTATAGTAATGAGAACATCAACAGGGCACTGGAAGCCCTGCGTGACGGAAAAATGATTCAGATCTATGACTCGGACTCCAGGGAAGGAGAAACAGATCTTGTGATCCCTGCAAAGGCTGTCACTTACACGGACGTTAAGTGGATGCGGAAAGACGCAGGAGGGCTTATCTGTGTGGCAGTAGATCCTGTGGCATCAAAACAGCTCAGGCTGCCTTTTATGGCAGATATTGTCCGGGAAGCCAGTAAAACAAGTGAATCCCTCGGAGAAGTTGTTGAAAAAGATGGGGACCTTAAGTACGATTCACATTCCTCTTTTTCCATCTGGGTCAACCACAGGGATACAAGAACAGGAATCCCTGATCTTGAAAGAGCCCTTACAATCAGAAAAATCGGGGAAATCACGGAAAACTCCCTCTCCGGAAACGGAGTCCGGTTTGGAAACGAGTTCCGGACTCCCGGGCATGTGGCTCTCCTCCGGGCTGCCGAAGGGCTTCTCGATGAACGCATGGGCCAGACAGAGCTTTCAGTTGCCCTCGCCAGAATGGCAGGAATTACCCCTGCAATGGTTGTCTGCGAGATGCTGGATGATGAAAATGGGAAAGCCCTTTCAAAAGAAAAATCAAAAGAATATGGCAAAGATCACGGGCTTGTCTTCCTCGAAGGGCAGGAAATAGTTGAAGCCTATATGTTGTGGACAGGCTCAGGGTGCTAAAACACCTTTTCTTTTCCACTTTGATTTCTTTTCCACTTTGATTTCTTTTCCACTTTTAATTTCTTTTCCACTTTTAATTTCTTTTCCACTTTTAATTTCTTTTCCACTTTCTATTTCTTTTTTACATTTTTCTGGTTTGCTAGTTCGGGACAGCAGAATATTATAATATAAAACGTAAGTTACTATCTAACAACAGCGTCTTCCGGCTATACTAAACCTTTTGTTTCTGTCGTTCCGTATTCCTGTGTTTTGCAGTTCACATATGGGGGTGCCATCTGGTGATACATAGGTTCAAAAAAGTTCAGCAAGTTCTTGTTCTTGTACTTTTCCTGAACCTTGCCGTAGCTTTTGCTAAAATCATTTACGGGACATTAACCGGCACCTTAAGCATGACTGCGGACGGATATCATTCCCTTTTTGACGGGGTATCCAATATTGTGGGTCTTGTGGGAATTTTTATTGCATCCCGCCCTCCTGACAGGGAACATCCTTACGGCCACCAGAAGTACGAAACAGTTGCTTCGATTTTTATAGCTGTCTTGCTTCTGTTTGTCGGGTTTGAGATCTTCCAAAATGCTCTGGATCGTTTTCTTGTACGGAGCACTCCCGGGGTAACAGCCCTGAGCTTTATCATTATGCTCGGGACAATGGGTGTGAACTACCTGGTCACTCGCTATGAACATGGGCAAGGGGTAGCCTTGAGGAGCTCGGTACTGATTGCGGACTCCATGCACACTAAAAGTGATATCTATGTCTCTTTCTCGGTTATTGTAAGTCTGGTTGCGATACGGTCAGGTTTTCCCCTGCTTGACCCTATAATAGCCCTTCTGATTTCTTTCCTTATCTTCAGGGCCGGGTTCAGGATTATGAAAGAGAGTTCAAAGGTTCTGCTTGACATGTCCCGGCTTGAAGAAGAAGAGATCTGCAACCTTGTTTTAGGAATTGAGGGGGTACTCGGCTGCCACAAAATCCGGACTCGTGGAGGCATGGGCGATATCCGGATAGATATGCATGTGCTTGTGCGGTCTGACCTGCCTCTTGAAGATGCACACTTTATCGCTCACAGGGTAAGCAAAATGCTGAAGGTTGAGTACAAAGACGTTACTGATGTGGTTGTACACCTTGAACCTGCCTTACCCCAAGAATCAAATAGCAAAAAAACCAGTTAAGATGCATGGCTGGAAACGTTTTCGGGCAGATGTTTCAAATCACGACCTGGGGAGAGTCCCACGGCAGGGCTGTAGGTGTCGTGGTTGATGGGCTGCCTGCAGGTCTTCCTTTCTCCGAAGCCGACATCCAGAAAGAACTGGACAGAAGGCGCCCGGGGCAGAGTGAGGTTTCCACTCCCAGAAGCGAAGCTGACAGGGTGGAGATACTTTCAGGAATTTTCGAAGGCATGAGCACAGGCACTCCCATCTCCATGCTGGTCTGGAATTCTGATGCCAGGTCTTCTTCTTATGATGCTATTAAAGACACTCCCCGCCCCGGGCATGCCGATTTTACGTACATGGCCCGTTACGGAATGAGGGACCACCGCGGGGGAGGTAGGTCTTCTGCACGGGAAACAATAGGCAGGGTTGCAGGCGGGGCTCTTGCAAAACTTTTGCTTTCCCATTACGGAATCCGGATAGCCGGGCATGTGCTGGAACTTGGCGGAATCCGGGCAAAACCCCTGTCTTTCGAAGAAATCCTTGAAAACGTGGAAAAAACCCCTGTGCGTTGTGCCGACCTTGAAGCTGCTGAAAATATGCTTGAAAAAGTTGCAGCCCTGCGGCAGGAAGGAGATAGCGTCGGCGGAATTGTCGAGGTTATTGCAAAAGGCGTGCCTGCAGGTCTCGGAGAACCGGTATTTGACAGGCTGGATGCAGATCTTGCAAAGGCTCTTGTGAGCATCCCTGCAGTCAAAGGCTTTGAAATCGGAGCCGGGTTTGAGGCTGCCCGTATGCGCGGAAGTGAAATGAACGATTCCTTCCGCATGGAAGACGGAAAAATTACCTGTTCGAGCAACAACGCAGGCGGCATCCTCGGAGGAATCTCATCGGGCCTGGACATCGTCTGCCGTGCAGCAGTAAAGCCCACTCCTTCCATAAGTAAACTTCAGCAAACCGTTGACCTCTCAACTAATGAAAATGCCGAAATTGCAATCAAAGGGCGTCACGATCCCACGATTCCTCCGCGCATGGTGCCGGTTGCCGAAGCCATGGTTGCCCTTGTGCTTGCCGACCATATGCTGAGGAGTGGTTTTATTAATCCCAGGACCCTGCTGGAATAAAGGTAATACAGTGAGTGCGGCCTCTCTCCCCCAAAATCCACTCCAATTTATATACACTCTCCGCCGCAAATCACTTCTTTTTTATCTTTAATTTTCAATCCTTAATACCGACGATCCGACATGTAGTTACCTGGATTTCAGATTTTGGTTTGAATATCGACGTAAATACCCGAAGACTGGGGACCATTCTTTTTTATCCGCGGAAAACAGCTGTGGCAGCTATTACCTTATAAGTTTTCTGACCAGAGTCTCAAACTATCATAACTTAGAGGGTCGATTACATACTTGAAAATTGTGTGAAGCCTGTCAGTTTGATGATCTGGCTAGAAAACTTATATAGGGTCTGTTAAAAGTCAATTATGGAGTTCAAAAGTACTTTCCAGCTTCGCCTGAACTCCACGTTCCAGAGGCATGATTGTGCCAGGTTTGAGGGTCTCAAGGCTTGCCTGGTCATGCCTTCCGGGAAACGTTACTTAAATTTTTTAGTTTTCTCTGAATTTACCTGCTTCAGTTAAAATGTGAGGGATTTTACTTGAAAATAAGGGCACTGATAGTCTTCTTACTGGTGTTTTCGCTGATCTCAGGATCAGGCTGCATTGACAGCAGCAGCGGGCTGGTCAATGAGACCGGGCCGGAAGAAATGACAGATAACCTGGAAGGATCATTAAATGATACCGTAGGACCGGAAGAAGTAATAGATGATCAGGACAGTTCATTTAATAATGCCGCAGAAGCTGCTCCTGAAGAAACCTTCTCCGAAAAGAGCAATACCCTTGAAAAGCAAAGCTCCTTTTCCGGATATTACAGTAAAGAAAATCTGCAGTTCGAGCCTGAAGTTCCTGCTTATTCTCTGCCCCTAAAGGCTTCCGAAATTGCAAATTATAACGATTTCACTCAGAAAATTCCCCTTACAAACGAAAGCAGGAATTTGCTGTACAAAAACGGATTTGTTGTACTCGCAGGTGAAGATTCCGAAAATCAATTGATAACAGGGAAAACACTGGTAAATGAAACTTATCGAGACCTGAAAATAGCTGATGTTCCTATCTTCATTACGTCGGATTCTCTTCTTCACCTTTATCACATCCAGTTTGATGAGACGCTAAAAAGGGTAGAATCTGAGGAATTTTACTCCGAGCTCTGGAAACTTGACAAAGCTCTTCTTGAAGCCTCCATATATGATTATAACAGCGCATCAGGGGGGAAAAAGGAAGCTGCAAGAAGAAATGTTGCATACTTTACGGTCGCTTTGAGCCTGCTCCAGCCAGAAGAGAATCAGATAAAGTCTCAGTTTAAGGTTCCTGAATTTGTAAAAGATGATGTTGAAGCCGAGCTTGCTCTTATAGAAGCTCATAAAGGCTTTGAAGCCTCTCCTATTTTCAAGTACAACGAAGATTATTCTCAGTATGTGCCCAGAGGACACTACACTAACTCGGAAATCCTGGAGAAATATTTCAAGACCATGATGTGGCACGGTCGAATAAGTATGTTCCTTCAGTCGGACATGATTACTGAAGAAGAATCAACGGCAGAAGAATTAGCTGCAGAGTACCAGGAAAATGAAGAAAGAATTCAGACTATGCAGGCCTTTTTAATTTCTGACAATTTTGATAGGGACAAAAACATTCGGGAAAGCTGGGACAGAATTTATTACGTGACGGCTTTCTATGTAGGTTTTTCCGATGACCTGGGGCCATATGAATATGCAACAGCTCTGGATACTGTTTTTGGGAATGATAGATCCGGAGTGAGTTTTGACAACGAAAGCCTTGCAGAACTGATTACCGAGCTGGATAAATATGAAAGCCCCAAAATCTACGGCGGAACCGGGAAACTAATTCCGGCAGGCCCTGAAACTGAAAACGAAACCTTTGAGGCCGCAAAAGGTTTCAGGTTCATGGGTCAGCGCTACATTCCTGACTCCTATATTCTCCAGAAGCTCAATCCTCCAGCCCTGAACATCATGAGCCTCCTCGGTTCTGAAAGGGCCAGAGAACACCTGAAAAATATGGGTGTTTCTGAAAATGAAGCCTACAAAAACCGCTACCGGTCTCTCGAAAAAGAATTTGGGGCTTTTGATGAGGAGGACTGGAATAAAAACCTCTACTGGGCTCAACTATATGCTTTAAAGCCTCTCCTTGTAAGCTATCCCGAAGGGTATCCCACCTTCATGCAAAATAAAGCCTGGGAAGATAAACAGCTTAATGCAGCCCTTGCTTCCTGGACCGAGCTCAGGCATGATACTATCCTCTATGCAAAGCAGGAGTACTTTACAGGTCCTCCTCCCCCGAAAGAAAAACGTGTTCAGGGATATGTGGAACCAGTTCCAGAATTTTATGCAAGGATGCTTGCCCTTACTAAAATGGCACACAGCGGGCTGGCGGAAATGGAAGTTCTTGATGAACAGTCAGATGAAGATTTCACAACTCTTGAAAACACTCTTGAAATACTGCTGAAAATCTCTATTAAAGAGCTTGAAAACAAAGAACTGACAGATGCAGAGTACAAATTCATCAGGAATTTCGGACAAAACATAGCTCCAATGCTTGAGAATGTGGATATAAAGTCTCAGATGTCCACTCTGGTTGCGGATGTTTACACATCTCCTGCTGGAGTTCTGGAAGAAGGGACCGGAAAACTGGACCTGATAGTTGTAGCCTATAAGCAGCCAGATGGCAGGATAGTACTCGGGGCAGGTCCTGTAATGAGTTATTATGAGTTCTGGCAGCCTCCGGGAAAACGATTGACTGATGAAGAGTGGAGATATATGGTGGCAAATAATCCTCCTGAAAGGCCGGAATGGGTTGATTCCTTCAGGGGATAAAAGATGCTATCCTGAATAGCTTATCTTTTTCTTCATTTTTTTTCTTGTTAAGAATACGCGTTGATAATACAAACAAAAGCGAGGAATCTCTCCTGAAGTGTGCAATTATGAAGCATAATTTTCAGAAGGAACGCCTTCGCATATATACAGAACAACAAAAATTGTTATTTTGCTACTTTACAAAGGAGTGATAAGGTGAGTCTATTTAATAAAATAATGGCAGTAGTTTTAATTTTCTTTTTTTTTATGATGTTTCTTATTATAGCACCACTGGCGTTCACGACAATCGAACCACTTTATACGATCACGAATTATGATGAACACCCACATAACGCAACCATCAGAATTACTGGATACAACGGAGAGTATTTTGAAGAAACAAATTATCAGCTCAATTCAGGACAAACTGTAAGTGTAGAAAAACCAAAAAAGCTTTTACTAAAATGGTCAAACCCATTTAAGGATGGGTACTTGTACTTCGCATCCGGGGATTATCATTACCATATTGTATCTGAAAATATGTCAGCAACCTATTATTCAACTCCACACCTTACAAACACTGTAATCTTTGAACTAATCAATGAAAGTGGAGAATTCAACGTGTTCATTACAGAAATGACGTAAAAAAGGAAAAATTGAAAAATGGGGGTCAGACTCACATAAAACCTATTTTGAAGTAGTTTATTCCTGTTTTTTGTAAGCTTCTTTTTTGTAAGCTTCTTTTTTGTAAGCTTCTTTTTTGCAAGCTTCTTTTTTGCAAGCTTTTCAGTAATTTTAAGACTAGTCCCGCCACTAATGCTCAACTTCCAAATGCTATATCGTTATCCAGAAAGTATTTTCCTACCGGGCTGCGGATTCTCAAACTGATGTAATCTGTCCGAGCATCCTTCTGCTCAGGCGGAGATTGAAGTGTCATAGTAATATAGTAATAAAATCTTCAGTCCACCATTCGGATGAATACATGACTTCCTCTTCTCTTTTCACAGGTCATTGTTTGAAATGGCAGAATATTAATATTACTTTATTAATATGACCTCTCAAGTTTCAATTAGATTAACTTTAAGTAAAATTGGTTCTGATTTATATTCAGTCTTCAGATTATGATTTTTACTTCCTAATTATCGTTAATTTGTAAATCTCATTTCCCTCCGACTTCCATTAAATCTCTGACTTCCATTAATATAAACCATTAATCTCTGATTGCCATGACAAATGCACCAAGACTTATCGCATGGGAACTTACTGCGGGCTGCAATCTGAACTGCGTGCACTGCAGGGGGTCTTCCACTTCCTCGGTTCCTGAAGGTGAGCTTACAACTGAAGAAGCTAAGCATTTCATTGACGAAGTTGTAGAGCTTGGAAAGCCCATCCTCATCCTTAGCGGAGGCGAACCTCTCACCAGAGCGGATGTCTTCGAGATCGCACGTTACGGGACTGATGCGGGTCTCAGAGTAGTACTCGCAACAAACGGCACTCTGCTGACCCCTGAGGTTGTGGATAAATTAAGAGATGCCGGGGTGCAGAGGCTCAGCATAAGTATCGACGGAGCGATTGCAAAGACCCATGATGAGTTCCGTGGCATGCCGGGAGCCTTTGATAGAACTCTTGCAGGCATCGAAGTCCTCAGGAAAGCAGATTTTCCTTTCCAGATCAATACAGCGATTTCAAGGCGCAACCTTGAGGAGATCCCGAGAACCTTTGAGCTTGCAAAAGAGCTCGGGGCAGTTGCGTACCATGTCTTTTTCCTTGTACCCACAGGCAGGGGGGAAGAATCCGATGAGGTTTCCCCTGCGGACTACGAGCGTGTTCTGCACTGGTTCTATGACATGCAAAAAGAATCGGAAATCCAGCTGAAAGCGACCTGCGCCCCCCACTATTTCAGGATAATGCGCCAGAGGGCAAAAAAAGAAGGCATCGAAATCTCCGTAAAGACCCACGGTTACGAAGCCATGACAAAAGGCTGCCTCGGAGGTACGGGATTTTGCTTTGTCTCAAGCGTCGGAGAAGTTTACCCTTGCGGTTATCTCCCCGTACTTGCTGGAAATATCAGGGAACAGTCTTTCAGGGACGTCTGGGAAAACTCCGAGGTTTTCAGGAAACTGAGAGATCCCGAAGAGCTTAAAGGAAAGTGCGGGATCTGTGAATACAAAAAAGTCTGCGCAGGCTGCAGGGCAAGAGCCTATGCTGCTACAGGCGACTATCTCGAAGAAGAGCCTTACTGTATCTACAAGCCTGGGAAAAAATGATAGTGATCCAGATGATTGACATTGATAATTTAAAAGATCAGCTCAAGAAAGAGGCAGCCGATTTTTCCTGTGATATGGATCCTTATGACAGGGAAGTTCCGGTAATAGAACTTGACGAAACCGATAAGAAAATCCTCAACCTGGTCCAGCAGGAAGTCCCCCTCGAAGTCGAACCTTTTGCAAGGTTAGGCGAGATTCTCGGGCTTCCGGAAACTGAAGTCATTGAAAGGCTGCGTGAACTCAACATGAAAGGGGCAGTAAGAAGGGTAGGCCCTATCCTCAGCATGAGAAATATGGGGGGTGTAAGTACTCTTGTAGCCCTGAAAGTGCCTGAGTCCCGCATAGAGGAAGTTGCTATTTTTATTAACGAGTATCCTGAAGTTTCCCATAATTATCTCAGAAGTGCTGCACAATATAATCTCTGGTTTACGCTTTCTGCTCCTAATAAAAACAGGCTTGAGAGGATTCTCAGCGAAATTCGGGAGAAAACAGGCTGTCCTCTTCTTGATCTTCCTACAAAGCACCTGTTTAAGATCCAGGTAAAGTTTGATATCAGGTGAAAAAAATGGATAAAACGGATGTAAAACTGCTAAAACTCGTGCAGGACGGAATTCCGATTACACACTCTCCCTTCAGGGGATTTGCTGCCGAACTTGGAATCAGTGAACAGGAGGTTGTTGACAGGCTTAAAAGCCTCCAGAAAGCCGGGAAGATCCGTCGCTTTGCGGCTTCAATCGGGCACAGAGCCATAGGAATAACAGCCAATGCAATGTGTGTCTGGAATGTCCCGGATGAGCAGATCGAAACGGTAGGGAATATCATGGCTGAATTTCCCGAAGTTACGCACTGTTATGAACGCCCCCGTTATCCTGACTGGCAGTACAACCTGTTTACAATGGTCCATTCCTATACTCCCGAGGACTGCGAAAAAGTAGCTGAAAGGATTTCGGAAGCTACCGGAGTTAAGGATTATACCCTTTTCTTCAGTGACAGGGAGTTCAAGAAAACAGGAGTCAGGCTTTAAGGGCTGACTAATTAATTCATCTTATATATCGAGGTCCCTGAAAATGGCTGGAACAAATAATTTTCTCCCCCTAATGCTTGACCTTTCAGGCAGGAAAATCGTGATTTTCGGAGGCGGCTCTGTTGGGGAGCGCAAGGCTGAGCTTTTCTGCGGCTGTGCGGATACTATCGTTGTCAGCCTGGAATTTTCCGAAAGGCTGCAGGAACTTGAAGCATCAGGGCAGGTAAGGCTGCTCCGGCTTGACCTTACGGCGGCAGCGGATTCCGAGCTAAGGGAAATCATTTCAGGGGCTTTTCTTGTTATTCCTGCAACCAGCAGTTCCGAACTTAACCGGAAAATCACTGATATTGCAGGGGAAAGCGATATTTTGATTAATCAGGTGGATGCTTTAGGTAATGTTGTAATCCCCTCAGTCATAAAAAGAGGAGACCTTGTAATAGGGATCTCCACCCTTGGGCACAGTCCGGCGGTCTCGAAATACACCCGCAGGCAGATCGAAGGCGTGATAACTCCTGCATATTCCGATATGATCCGGCTTCAGGACGAACTGAGGACTTACCTCAAACTGAACGTAAAGGAGCAGAGGAAAAGGAAAGCTCTTCTCTGGAAAGTCCTTGAAAGCGAGAGTGTCTGGAATGGATTTTCCGAATCATATGAAAAGGCAGCAGAAATCGCATATGCAATAATCTCAGAGAATTTCGGAAATTCCGACCTGTTAAATCAGGCTGGAGGTCCATAGGCACATGCAGAGTATATTGAAAGGAAAGGGCTACTCTGCGAAAGGAAACGTTCTGTGAACGAAGAAATGTTCTGTGAATGAAAATGCTTTAAATAATTACCATTTATATAGAAACCCTTTAGTGAAAAATGGTCGATGATTCTTTAATTACCCTTTAAATAGAAACCCTTAAGTAAAAAATGGCAGAGGATTTCTGAACAAAGTTTAATTTATAACTTCTTATATTATTCATTTTATTTCCTTATTCATTCTATCCGGAGGCTCTCTGTGACAGAAATCTCAAGTATGGTTATATCCCATAAAAAAGCGAAGGTTGAGGAAATGGAGTCCGCCTGGCACGGAGATCTGGACGGGCTGCTCCATAACCTGTACAACCGTGAGTATGTGTACGAGTGCGTCGTCTTAAAAACCTGCAACCGTGTTGAAATCTACGTAGTTTCCCCCAAAAGCAGCAGTATACTTTTCTCTTTTGCAAAGGAAATGGGAGCTTCCACCCACATCATCGACTTTTACGGGCACGACGAGTCTCTGGAACACCTGCTCAGGCTTTCAGGGGGGCTCGAGTCAATGATTGTAGGAGAAGACCAGATCCTGGGGCAGATAAAGGATCTCTATGCCTATTCCAAGAAAGCCGGGACAACTGGAAAAATCCTTGATACGGCTTTTGAAAAGGCTATCCAGGTAGGCAAGAAGATCCGGAACGAGACCCTGATCAATAAGGGTTCGGTTTCCATAGGTTCTGCAGCTGTAGACCTTGCTGAAGATATCTTCGGGGGGCTCACCGGAAAATCCGTGCTTGTAATCGGAGCCGGGGAAATAGGAGTCCTGGTTGCAAAGGCTCTTGCCGAAAAGGATATCGAAGCTATTTACATTGCAAATCGCACGTTCAAGAAAGCCGAAGAAATCGCCTACGAGCTAGGAGGGCACGCGGTCAAGCTTGATGATATCAGGTCCTATCTCCCGGGTGCGGATGTCGTGATCAGCGGCACTGGAGCTCCCCACTATATCCTTACGCGGGAGATTATTGAAAAAGCCTTGAAGGACAGGGACAGAAAACTCCTTCTTATCGATATCGCAAATCCCAGGGATATTGAGGAATCCGTCGCGGAGCTTGAAAATGTTGAGCTCTGCAATATCGATAACCTGAGGGTCATCAGTGAAAGGACCCTGAAGATGCGAAAAGAAGAAGCAAAAAAGGCTGAAGCCATTATCCAGGACGAAATCCGGCTTTTAAATCTTCAGTACAAACGCCAGAAAGCTGACCGTTTGATTTCCGAGCTTTACCGGCAGGTCTATGATGTCCGCGTAAGGGAACGGGAAAAAGCAGTCAACCGGCTCAGTGCCTATCATACTATAGGGGAGATCGAAACCGAGGTGCTTGATGATCTCACTCATTCAATTGTCAACAAGATCCTGGCCGAGCCTACCAAAGTCCTCCGCCAGGCTGCAGAACTCGGAAACGAAGAGTTTCTTGATGTGGTTTCAAAGGTCTTCTGCCTCGATAAAGACAGGGTGAAGGTTGAAAACGTGAAACCCGGCTGCACAAAAGAACAGGCACAGGTTAAAGAGCAATATGCTGTAAAAGATTAAGGCCGAAACGTAAAGGAAAGCAGAAGCAATTACAGACAGAAATAATCTCCAAATTAAAGCAATTCACAGGTAAAGCAGTTAATATTTCTTAACGAATTCACAGGTAAAACAATTCATATTTCAGGAGTGATCACATGTTTCCAGAAGTCAGGTTAAGAAGGTTGAGGACGGGAAAAATCAGGGACCTTGTGCGGGAGACTACCTTATCCGCAAACGACCTGGTCATGCCTATTTTTGTAAACGAGAATATCGATTCCCCAGTTGAGATTTCCTCCATGCCCGGAATATACAATCTTCCTCTCTCAGAAGTTGCAAAAGAGGCAAAAGAGATTGCAGAGCTTGGGATTCCTGCAGTGATCCTTTTTGGAGTGCCTGCATTCAAGGACGCAGAGGGCAGCTCTTCCTGCGGGGAAACTGACGTCATTCAGGAAGCTGTCAGAAGAATCAAAGCCGAACTCGGAGATAAACTTGTGGTGATCACGGATATCTGCATGTGTGAGTATACCAGCCACGGGCACTGCGGGATAATCGACTTTGAAACTAAAGAAGTCCTTAACGATCCTACTCTTGAAGTCCTCGGGAGAATTGCTATCAGCCATGCAAAAGCCGGAGCTGATATGGTAGCTCCTTCGGGAATGATGGACGGAATGGTAGACGCAATCCGGCAGGCCCTTGACTTCAGCGGCTTTGAGAATATTCCCATTATGTCCTATGCCGCAAAATACCATTCTTCTTTCTACGGACCTTTCAGGGAAGCTGCTGAATCGGGTTATTCCTTTGGGGACCGCTCGACTTACCAGATGGACCCTGCAAACAGTGACGAGGCTCTCAGGGAAGTAACCCTTGATGTGGCAGAAGGGGCAGATATCCTGATGGTAAAGCCTGCGCTTCCTTACCTGGATATCATATACAGAGTCAAGAGCGAGTTCGGTATGCCAACAGCCGCATACAACGTAAGCGGGGAGTATTCCATGATCAAGGCAGCTGCAGCCAATGGATGGATTGATGAGAAAAAAGCCATGTACGAGTCCCTTATTTCGATCAAAAGGGCAGGGGCGGATTTCATCATTACTTACTTTGCAAAGGATGCTGCCAGGATGCTGAAGTAACTGCTTTCTTTTCAGGCATTCCTGTTTTTAGGAGGTTTCAGTCAGGGCTTTCTTTCCCGCCTCCTTTTCTTACCTTTTGTTTTTAAGCCTGTCTTTTGCCTGTATGCTATCATCAATGGTTGCTTCCATCAATAACTGCTTAATAGGTGAAGGCTCTGTTATAAAGATAATAAGGAGCACAGAAAAGAGCATTAGCTTAATCCAGAAGCTCACTTCTGAAAGCCCACTTGAAAAATAAAGCCTGCTTTGCTTAAAGATTATCTTTAAGTCAGGAGTTCATTTCAGTCCTGAAATTGGCCTTTATTTAAGGTCTTTTTAACTCAAAACTCCCTTTAATTTACTCAATTTAATCCAGTCCCTTTAATTTACTCAAATTAATCCAGTCCCTTTAATTTACTCAATTTAATCTATTTACAGTCCTTTATTGAACATTTAAGTCCATCCGGTGAGATTTCCATGACGTTTGAGGTAACACTTGATAAGTCCAGACAGATGTATGAGAAAGCAAAGACCCTCATCCCTGGTGGGGTTAGCAGTCCGGTGCGCGCAATCAAACCCTATCCTTTCTATACCGCTTCTGCGGACGGTTCGAAGATAAGGGACCTTGACGGAAACGAATATATTGACTACTGCCTTGCCTACGGTCCTGCTATCCTCGGGCACAACCATCCGGTAATAAAGGAGGCAATAAAAACTCAGCTCGATAAAGGCTGGCTCTACGGAACTCCCACCGAGCTTGAGGTAACCCTCGCAGAAAAGGTTGCAGGCTATTATCCCAGCATTGATATGCTCCGTTTCGTTTCTACCGGTACGGAAGCCACCATGAGTGCCCTTCGCCTTGCCCGCGGCTTTACACGCCGAAATAAATTCATCAAGATTGAAGGCGGGTTTCACGGCGCCCATGATGCGGTGCTCGTAAAGGCCGGTTCAGGGGCTACTACCCTCGGAGAACCCGATTCCCTCGGCATTCCTGCAGATTTCACCAAACATACCCTGCAGGCTCCCTATAACGATATTGAAACAATGACCGAGCTTGTGGAAAAGAATAGGGACGATCTTGCAGCAGTGATCATAGAGCCTGTAATGGGGAATATAGGCCCTGTTCTCCCGTTACCCGGATATCTGGAAGAACTCAGAAAGCTCACGCTGGAAAATGATGTACTTCTCATTTTCGATGAGGTTATTACCGGGTTCAGGCTTGCAATGGGCGGGGCGCAGGAATACTTCGGGGTCGTGCCTGACATGACTACCCTCGGAAAGATCGTAGGTGGGGGCCTGCCAATAGGGGTCTTTGGCGGCCGCCGGGAAATTATGGAAATGATCGCACCTTCCGGGCCTGTCTATCAGGCAGGGACCTTCAGCGGAAGCCCCTGCTCGGTGGCAGCTGGCATTGCAATGCTTGATTACCTGAAAGAGGAAAATATTCATGCAAAGCTGAATTCAACCGGAGATTACATGCGCACTGTGCTCTCGGAAATCGTTGAGGACGAAGGACTTGACTATAATGTGTGCGGAATTGCTTCCATGTTCAAGATTTTCTTCGGGGCAGAGCCTCATAATTACCAGGAGGTCCTGAAGTGTGACAAGGATGGCTACTTTGCATTCTTCCACAGGATGCTTGCAAGCGGGGTTTTCCTGCCTCCGTCCCAGTTTGAGACTAACTTCATATCTGCAGCCCACAGCGAAGAAGACCTTGAAAAGACCCTTGAAGCTTATATGGAAAATCTCTGAAGATTTTATCTTTTAAAACGTTTGAGGATTCCAAATGATCATAGGTACCCGGGGCAGCCAGCTTGCGCTTGCCCAGACCGAGAATGTTGCACGCCTTCTTAAGGAACAGGGCGTTGAAACCAGTATTAAGATTATAAAAACCAGCGGAGACCGGTTTACTGACCGTCCCCTGCATGCCGTATCCGGAGGAGTCGGGGCTTTTGTCCGGGAACTGGACGATGTCATGCTTGCAGGAGAGGTCGACATCGCTGTCCATTCGATGAAGGATATGCCCACAATCCGCCCGCCGGAGCTTCCTACTGCCGCAGTTTTGAAGCGTGACACTCCATTTGATGTCCTGATTACATACGATGGGACTACTCTTGACGAACTGCCTGAACAGTCCATTATAGGCACCAGCTCCCTTAGAAGGGCTGCCCAGATCAGGCGTTACAGGCCTGACCTTATTACTCAGGAACTCAGAGGCAATATCGACACCAGGCTCAGGAAACTTAAAGAAGGGCAGTATGACGGTATTCTGCTCGCGAAGGCAGGGTTTGAGCGTATGGGCTGGGACCTTGAAGGAGAAATCCTTTCCCCTGGTTTTTTCTGCCCTTCCCCGAACCAGGGCACGGTTGCAGTGGTGACAAGGGCAGGCACTGAGGCTGAAGCTGCGGTTTCCAAACTTGACCATACCGAGAGCCGGATTGTTACTGAACTCGAACGCATCCTTATCTCCGAACTCGGAGGGGGCTGTACAACTCCTATTGGCTCTTATGCCGAGCTTAAACCTGATAAGAAAGAAATTCATGTTCTGGCTGAAGTCCTTTCCCTGGATGGCAGAGAAGTTGTCCGGGTTGAGGAGTCTATCCCGATGATTGGTGGTATTGAGAGAGCCAGGAAACTGGGGCACAGGCTTGTGGAGATGGGGGGTAAGAGGCTGGCGGAAGAAGCGCTCCTTCAGATCTCCGGAGACGCATGCGGTACAGAAGGTTCATACGATTATTGATACAGAGACTGCCCGCGGGCAGGAAATGGAGTTATGTAATGTATACTCTCACCGGACTTAAATTAAAAAACCCGACCATTCTTGCAGCCGGGGTGCTCGGGACAACCGGCGCTTCCCTCTGCAGGGTTGCGCGTGAAGGGGGCGCAGGTGCAGTTGTGACCAAATCCATAGGTCCCACCCCGAAAACCGGACACCACAACCCCAGCATGGTCAGGCTGGACTGCGGCTTTTTAAATGCTATGGGGCTTCCGAACCCTTCATATCCCAGCTTCCTGCAGGAGCTCGAGTTTGCAAAAAATAACTCTCCAGCTCCGGTAGTTGCAAGCATTTTCGGCGGGAATCCGTCTGAGTTTGCTGAAGTTGCTCAGGGCTTGCTTCCTGCAAAGCCTGATGCCTTCGAGCTGAACGTGAGCTGCCCTCACGCTGAAGGTTATGGGGCTGCAATCGGTTCAAACCCCTGCCTGGTAGAGGCAGTTACGGCGGCTGTGAAAGATGTTGTTAACGTTCCTGTCTGGGTCAAGCTGACCCCCAATGTTGCAGATATCACATGCATCGGAAATGCAGCAGAAGCCGGGGGCGCAGACGCTGTTGTTGCAATCAACACTTTGAAAGGAATGGCTATTGATATTGAATCCGGATATCCGGTTCTTGGAAATCGCTCAGGAGGGCTCTCTGGAAAGGCTGTCAAGCCCGTAGCCGTCAAATGCGTCTACGACCTCTACACTGCCCTGGAAATACCGGTGATCGGTGTAGGAGGAGTTTCTTCCTGGGAAGATGCCGTGGAAATGATGATGGCAGGGGCAACCGCTGTCCAGGTCGGGTCTGCGGTATATGACAGGGTGGATATCTTCTCTGAAATCGGTGCAGGAATAGAGGCTTTCCTCGAGAGGAAAGGTTATTCGAATATAAATAAAATTATAGGGCTTGCCCACGAGATGGTCTGATGCTTCCTCTTAATGCTACAATAACACAGATAACTGATGAATCCCCTGCTGTCAGGACTTTTTTCTTTGACCCCAGGTTTGAGGATATGGAACCAGGCCAGTTTGTAATGGTCTGGATCAGGGGCGTGGACGAGATTCCTATGGGCCTTTCCAGAAATAATTCCATAACTGTCCAGAAGGTAGGGGAGGCAACCTCAAAGCTCTTTGAGTTAAAAGAAGGAGATTCTTTCGGGCTCAGGGGTCCTTTCGGAAAGGGCTTTACCCTTCCTGTTAAAGGCGAAAAAATACTTGTTATAGCCGGAGGGGTCGGAGCTGCTCCACTATCTCCTTATGCTGAGGCAGCCTTTGCGGCAGGCGCTGAGGTGCATACTATTCTTGGAGCACGGAGTGCCGGAGACCTGCTTTTTGAAGGGCGATTTGAAGCTCTTGGAAAGGTTTATGTCTCTACGGACGACGGTTCTAAAGGAGTTAAAGGGTTTGTGACTGATGTCCTCAAAAGCCTTGACATGGCAGCCTATGACAGAATTTCAGTCTGCGGCCCTGAAATAATGATGTCTTCGGTTTTCAGGCTTCTTGAAGAGAGAAAGTCTCTGGAAAAGGCAGAGTTCAGCCTCCACCGCTATTTTAAATGCGGCATTGGAGTTTGCGGGGCATGCTGCATAGACCATTCCGGGCTTCGGGTTTGCAAGGACGGGCCTGTGTTTTCCGGGGTTCAACTCATTGGTTCGGAACTCGGAAAATATTCACGGGATGCCAGTGGGCGAAGAGTTAAAATTTAAGTTTCTATATATCCTTTTAAAAAATGAACAAGAGCAGGTAAAAAGCTCCGCGAATACAGGATGAGGAAGGCAAAGATATGATTGGAAGGTTCAGGTCAGGAGATAACATTTTTTATGGGGAAATCGAAGATGGGCGTGTGTATCCCAATGGAGGGATCTCTGCCGGGGCATTTGAACTCTCGGAACTTCGTGTTCTACCACCTTCATTTCCCTCTAAAATCGTCTGTGTTGGCCTGAACTATAAAGATCATGCCGAAGAACTTTCCATGGAAGTCCCTAAATCCCCTGTTCTTTTTTTAAAGCCTCCCTCTGCGGTTATAGGGCATGGGGACAAGATCATTTACCCTGCATCCAGTTCGAGGGTGGACTATGAAGCTGAACTCGCAGTCGTAATCGGAAAGCGCTGCAAGAATATTTCAGCCGAAAAAGCCGAAGACGTGATTGCAGGTTATACCTGTTTTAATGATGTGACTGCACGTGATCTCCAGCAAAAGGACGGGCAGTGGACAAGAGCAAAGAGTTTTGATACGTTTGCAGCATTCGGGCCCTATATCGTCTCTACAGAAGAAATTGATGTTGCTGATGTAAAGATTGCCTGCAGGGTAAACGGGGAAACCAGGCAGGAATCAAGCACTTCAAACCTGATTTTTGATATTCCTTATCTTATTGAATTCATTACCGAGATTATGACCCTGGAAGTTGGGGATGTAATAGCTACCGGTACACCTCCTGGAGTTGGTGAACTGCACAGAGGAGATACCGTGGAAGTTGAAATCCAGGGAATCGGAAAACTTAGTAACGAGGTTGTCTGATGCTTCTTGAGCATATTGGAACTGAACTTGACCTTACAGAGCGCCACCTGATTGTGCTCAAAAAGGTAATTGAAGAAGGTCCCATAGGAATCCTTAAACTTGCAGAAGTTACCGGGATGCAGAACCATAAGGTGCGTTATTCCCTGAGAGTCCTTGAGCAGGCAAATCTTATCAAGCCTTCAGCTCAGGGTGCGGTGCCAGGGGATGCTGTCCCTAAATTCCTGCAGGATTTTGAGCGGGAGCTAAGCAGTATCAATGAGAAAGTGTCCCGGATACGGGAAATTGAAGTCTCTATTCCGAAGTAAAGGCTTTTGTCTTTGAAAACCCTTTCTGGATGTGCTTTTTTGCAATCCGGGCTGTTCTCCGGAGTTCCGGGCTTCGGTGACTTTTTATAATCCTATTTACATGTTTTTTCCGCAATCACCGGATTCAGCGCATCTTATGGATTTATCCCTTTTTGTGGGTTTATCTATTCAGTTGAACTTGTGTGATATTCTTGTCTCATCTAATCAAGATTTAATCCATGTTTATTTTTGGAGAAGCTCCTATGACCTTAAGTCCTGAAGATCTTAAATCAATAGAAAAATATGCCCTTCAAAATGCTGTAAAATACGGAAAAGCCCCCCAGCCAAAAGCTGTAATGGGCAAGGTAATGGGGGAGTACCCTCAGCTAAGGGCCGATCCCAATGCCGTCTCTGCGGCACTTGAAGCTATTGTTTCAGAAATTGCTAATGGAAACCCTGAAGCCTGGGAAGCCCGGCTGTCGGAAATTGCTCCGGAGCTCATAGATGCCCTGAGTGTAAAGAAAGAGCCTGACAAGGGTTTAAAACCCCTCGAAGGGGCAGAGAACGGTAAAGTCGTAATGCGTTTTGCCCCTAACCCCAACGGGCCCGGAACCATGGGCAGCGCAAGGGGCATGGTAGTCAATTCCGAGTACGTAAAGATCTATGAAGGCAAGTTCATCCTGCGTTTTGACGATACCGATCCTGATATAAAGCGCCCCATGCTTGAAGCCTATACCTGGTATCTGGACGACTTCAAATGGCTCGGAGTTGTGCCTGACCAGGTTGTCTATGCCTCTGACCATTTCCCTATGTATTATGATTATGCAAAAAAGCTAATTGAGATGGGGAAAGCCTACGTCTGTTTCTGTAAAGGGGAGGACTTCAAACAGTTTAAGGATGCTAAACAGGCCTGCCCGCACAGGGACACAAGCCCTGAAGAAAACCTCATGCACTGGGAAAAGATGCTTGCCGGGGAATATGAAGACCAGCAGGCTGTGCTGCGGATCAAGACCGATATCGAACATAAGGACCCTGCTTTGAGGGACTGGGGCGCATTCAGGATTAGAAAAATGTCCCACCCCCGCCCTGAAATCGGAAACAAATACGTTGTCTGGCCCCTCCTGGACTTTGCAGGCGCTATCGAAGACCATGAACTCGGTATGACACATATCATCCGGGGCAAAGACCTTATGGACAGCGAAAAGCGGCAGGGCTACATCTACAAATACTTCGGCTGGACATACCCGAAGACCACCCACTGGGGTAGGGTCAAGATCCACGAGTTCGGAAAGTTCAGCACGAGTACCCTGCGCAAATCCATTGAATCCGGAGAATACAGCGGCTGGGACGACCCCCGCCTGCCCACAATCCGGGCAATCCGCCGCCGTGGGATAAGGGCGGAAGCTCTCAAAAAGTTCATGATCGAAATGGGAGTCGGGATGACTGACGTGAGTATCAGCATGGAGTCTCTTTATGCCGAAAACCGTAAAATAGTGGACCCCATTGCAAACAGGTACTTCTTTGTCTGGGACCCGGTAGAACTGGAAATTACCGATTCAGAGCCTGCAGTTGCTAAACTTCCGCTCCACCCCACTGATCATGCAAGAGGTGTAAGGGAAATTGCCGTAGAAAATAAGGTACTTGTCTGTAAGGACGATGTAGAAAAACTTGAAGTGGGCTCTGTCCTCCGCTTAAAAGATTTCTGTAATATCGAAATCACTTCCCTTTCCCCGCTACAGGCAAAACGCTCTGATGTTTCTCTTGAAGCCCTTAAAAAAGCAAAAGCAAAAATCCTCCACTGGGCTCCCGTTGACGGAATTTCAGTTAAAGTCCGAGGTCCTGAAGGCGATATCGAAGGAATAGGAGAACACGGGATTGCAGCCGAACTTGACAACATAGTCCAGTTCGAGAGATTCGGATTCTGTAGAATTGATGCCGTAGATGGAGAACAAGTTGTGGCTTATTTTGCCCACAAGTGATTCCGGAAAACGAAACCGCAGGGGAAAGAAGAAGGACAGATAAACTGTCCCTTCTGCTTCCTCTCCTGTTTTCTATTTTTATATTACTGTTATTGTTACCTTCTCCGCTTCAGGATATAAGCCGCTCCTGCCGCCAGAACTGTAAATCCAAGACCCGGTCCAGGAGCTCCGTTTTCTTCTGGAGCTTCTGTTTCATTAGTTTCATTTCCTTCCCCTGCGGTTTCGTTTTCTTCTGTCTGTTCTTCTACAGGGGTTCCAGTCTCATTTCCTGCGCCTTCTCTGTCTGCCAGGCCCTGCTCGTAAGCTTCAGCATCCAGTTTGCTTTCAAGGGATGTGACAGCATTCGGAACTTTCGGGTAAAGTGGGGAGTTATCGGATCCGCCTCCGGTTACCTCGTATGAGACATCACATATTCCATTGCTGTTTCCATCCACGCAGGTTTCACTGTAACCGGTCCCTTCAAGGTCTGCCCAGAAATTACCGCCAATATACGGGCCCCGGACAAGGTTACTTTTGGTTGAGAGGGTACTTTGCCAGGTGTTGTCTGCGTTTACGGTGTTTTCTTCGATATTTTCGGCGTTTTTGAAATAATTATTAAAGATAATATTCTTTCTGCTCTCTTCAAGGGAGATCCCGAAACCGTAGTTATAAGCAACGAGATTGTCCTGGATTGTGTTTGAGTTTGAGCCTTCGAGCCTGATCCCTATTTCGTTAAGGGTTATGATGTTGCCGTTTATGTTATTATTTCCCGCTTCCTGCAGCAGAATCCCGTATTCTGAGTTTCTGGCCCGGTTATTGTTGATATAGCAGTTATTGACTCCTGTCAGCAAAATTCCGGCTTTCTTCGAATCTTCCACCCCAAATCCGCTGAAAGTTACTCTTTCCGTAGTTATTTCTACGGTACTTTCTGCAGGGTCAGCTGCCTTTACAATTGTGTTGTCAGGGTTCCTCGAGTCAGACCAGATTCTCACCTGCTTGTCTATTTTGAGGTTTTCAACATAAGTCCCGGGGCTTACAAAAATAGTATCTCCGGCTTTTGCGGCATCCACTGCAGCCTGTATTGTGGTATAGCCCCCTTCTGCTTCAGAATCCACGTTTAAGTTTGCTGCAGAAACGGCAGAGCATGTGCATATGACTGCCAGAATAAATGCAGCTGCTACTATTTTTAATACCTGTAAATTCCTTTCTTTCATTCTTTCCATCTTTAGTTCCCCTTTTACTCTTCCATTTCTTTATGGTTCTTTCATTCGTTTTTATCATTTTAGAAACCGTTAATTTCCTCTTTTCCGAATTTCCTCTGTTTCTCAGGAACGGATCTTATCTCTTTTTCAGAAATGAATCTTGTTTGTTTTTCAGAGCTAATTCTTTCAATATTTTATCAGGAAAACAATTTTGTCCTGAAAAGATATATCTTTGGAATCACAAGTTCTGAACAATCATTCTTGAAAAGTGGTGTCTAAAAGATTTACGGAAGCGAAGTTTGTTTAAACTAACAGTTAATTATTTCCAAAAGTTATCTTTATGATGGACTGAGTATTCCTACTTATCAGATTTCAAAAATATCAAGTCCTGAACCCTGACTACCTATAAATGCTCGAAATGCTCACAGTCGTAAATGACTGCAGTCATAAAGTATAACCTAAAACCCTTATATCTAAAGTAAAACCTTAAACCCTTATATCTTAATTGTTTTATTCGTGTCTCGAATGGAGGCTTAAAATGGATGAAAAAATTGCGCCCCAACTTGAAGAGCTAACCAGGGCGCTTGGAGACCTTGAAAAAAGTGGCATCCGGGCAGAATTCGATAAACTTCTTGCTTTTCGCGTACCTCCGGAGGTCGCAAAGGAGAGTATCCTCCGAAAGTTTGGTGGAAAAAGGAAAGTCCTGAAGGTAAAAGACCTTTCAGCTTCCCTTAAGAATTTTGAAATAACAGGCAGAATCCTGGACATCGGGGAAAAGGCACTTCGTCCTCAGGAAGGGGTGCATGAGGGGCCTTCCAGATTGTATACCGGAGTTCTTGCAGATGAAACAGGTTCAGTCATGTTTTCTTCCTGGAGGGAGTTGCCGGGCTCGGTTGGAGATGTTATCAATGTCAGGAACGCCTATACTCGCCTCTGGCAGAACAGGATAAGGCTTTCTATAGGGGAGCAATCTCTGGTATCTAAAGTTTCTGACTCTTCACTCCCTCCGCTTTCCGAACTTTCCGAAAGTCCCGCAAAAAAATTGATTGATATCGGTGCTGCGGATTTTTCCGTTAGAACCGTAGCCTGTGTACTTCAGCTTTCTCACAGAGAAGTTCTGGTCAGGGGTAAGCAGTCTAAAGTGATTTCCGGCGTGCTTGCGGATGAGACCGGCAGGCTGCCTTTCAGCGCCTGGGTTGAACTTCCGGGCATTGACATAGGAAGCATAATCAGGATAGAAGGGGCCCAGATCCGCATGTTCAGGGGAATGCCTTCGATCAATATCCTCAGCAGTACTAAAGTCTCTTCAGTCGGGTCTGAAGAAGCTGAAAGTCTTGCTTTTACTTTCGAGTCCGCAGCAAAAGACCCTGCTCCTCTGAAAATCGAAGAAATAG
The DNA here is from genome assembly GCF_000979455.1 of Methanosarcina sp. 2.H.T.1A.6. Classification (GTDB taxonomy): domain Archaea; phylum Halobacteriota; class Methanosarcinia; order Methanosarcinales; family Methanosarcinaceae; genus Methanosarcina. Next base: position 80,393 of record NZ_JJOY01000014.1, on the reverse strand, counting down.
ACTCAAGAGACAGCATGTTCGATATAGCTGCTGCAGGCAATGTTGTTTCAGTCCGACCGGGTTCTGGAATCATTTCCCGCTGTCCGGAGTGCAGCCGTGTGGTTCAGAAATCAAATTGCAGGGCACATGGCAAGGTGGAAGGCGTAAGGGATATGCGAATTAAGGCTATACTGGATGACGGGACAGGGGCAATGTCAGTCATGTTTCCAAGGGAACTTGCAGAATCTATCTACGGGAAGACCCTTGAGGAAGCCGAACAGCTCATGTTTTCTGATATTTCTAAAGATGCGGTCTATGAAGACCTGAGACGGTTCCTTACCGGCCGTTACCTCGCAGTACGCGGGAATTCTTCAAAGGGAGAGTATGGAATTTCTTTTGTTGCAGAAAGTGCCTGGGTGCCCGAAGATGACCTCGCAGTTAGAGTTGTTGAATTATTACACAGGCTCGGGCAGGATGAAGAGGAACCGGGTTCAGTGGTTTCCGGGGGAGGGATAAGCCTTGCTTAAGAGAGAAGTTGCAAAAAGGGTTTTTGCAAAAGAATTTGAAGCCTGCAGGGAGCTTGAGAAATCGGCAAGATCCGCGTCCGAAACAGCTGATTCGAAATCCCCCAACCTGCTTATCAGCCCGCTGGGGCTTATTCTCAACCGTGTCTTTGCAATTGGTGTGCTTACCGAACTCGACAGCATAGGTACACAAAATGAAATGTGGAAAGCCCGGATAGTTGACCCAACGGGAGCTTTTACGGTATATGCAGGGCAGTACCAGCCTGATGCTTCCATTTTCTTTTCAACGGTTCAGGTCCCTGCTTTCATAGCACTTACCGGAAAAGCCAGAATTTACGAACCCGAACCGGGCTCTGTTTTTATCTCAATCCGGGCAGAAGAGGCAAACGTCGTAGACGAAGAGCTCCGCAATAGGTGGGTTGTGGATACTGCAGAACAGACAGTTGACAGGCTTGAGGCTTTTTCGGATGCTCTCGCATGCGGATACCATGGGGAAACACTTAGGGAATACCTGCTTGAGAGAGGAATTTCCGGAGAGCTTGCGGAAGGGATTTCCATTGCTCTTGAAAGGGAACGCTCCCCTCAGGAATTTGCAAAACAGCTCAGGGCTTCTATCCGGGAAGGTCTCAGCGCTCTGAACTTCGAATCTGAAGATCCTGCAGGAGCCAAGGCTGACCAGAAGGAGTTCGTACTTGAACTGCTCAGGGAAATGGGTGGAGGCAAGGGAGTTGATTACGCTAGTTTTGTAGATGCCGCAGTCTCAAGAGGCGTCCCTGAAGAGTTAGTAGAAGAAGTTGTCCGTTCTCTTCTTTCGGGAGGGCAGTGTTACGAACCGAAGATCGGAATTATAAGGCTTGTAGGTTAATCGTGTGGAGTGGAGCTTTAAAGATCCTAATATTAGGAAAATCCGCCTCTAAAAACATGTGATAATGCTTAAGTGTGATTAAGTTGATTGGTATTCTTTGTTAAAATTTAGCATCTCACGTTTATCGTATTTATCTGGAGAAATTAACATGAAAGTATTGGTCAGCGACTCACTCTCCAATGAAGGTTTGGAGATTCTGAAAGAATATTTTACTGTTGACGTTTGTACCGGTCTCTCCGAAGACGAGCTGGTGGAAAAGATCGGGGCCTACGATGCCCTTGTAATACGCAGCGGCACTCAGGTTACTCAGAGAGTCATCGAGGCTGCTGACAGCCTCAAAATTATTGGAAGGGCCGGAGTCGGAGTCGACAATGTCGATGTTGACGCAGCCACCAAGAAAGGAATCATTGTAGCCAACGCTCCCGAAGGAAATATGATTTCGGCAGCAGAGCACACAATTGCTATGATGATGTCGATGTCCAGGAATATCCCTCAGGCAAACGCTTCCCTGAAATCCAGGGAATGGAAGCGCAACAAGTTCACGGGCGTTGAGGTCAAGGGCAAGACACTGGGAGTTGTAGGGCTCGGAAGAATCGGGTCTGAAGTCGCAAAGCGGGCTTCAGGGCTTGAGATGAACCTTATGGGGTATGACCCTTTCATTTCCGAGAAGCGGGCTGCCGAACTCGGAGTCAAGCTGGCTACAGTTAATGAAATTGCAAAAGAGGCTGACTACATCACAGTGCACACTCCCCTTATCAAGGAAACCAGAAATATCCTTGATGACGAGCAGTTCGCCCTCATGAAGCCAGGGGTCAAGATCATCAACTGTGCACGCGGTGGCATCATAAGCGAAGAAGCCCTTACAAGAGCCCTTGAAAGTGGAAAGGTCGGCGGGGCAGCCTTAGATGTTTTTGTTGAGGAACCACCTTTTGACAATCCTCTTCTGAAATTTGACAACGTCATTGTAACTCCGCATCTCGGTGCCTCCACACAGGAAGCCCAGGTTAATGTTGCAATCGACATCGCTAGGGAAGTAGTCTCCGTCCTTACTGGCGGGCTTGCAAAGAACGCAATCAATATCCCCTCGGTGAAGCCCGAAGCTATGGCAGTCCTTGCTCCATACATCAGGCTCGCAGAGCTCATGGGTAAAATTGCAGGGCAGCTTGTAGACGGCAATTACGAAAAGGTAGAAATCGCGTACAATGGGGAAATCTCCGGAAAAGACACCAGGCCCCTTACAGTCTCTGCTCTCAAAGGGCTGCTTGAAATGGCTCTCGGTTCCGGGGTAAATTACGTCAATGCTCCTATCCTTGCGAAGTCCAGAAAGATCGCAGTAGTGGAAAGCAAGTCCGAATCTGCAGAAGAGTATTCTTCAACTGTCAGTATCAGGCTCACCAGCGGAGAAACGGCGAAGCTGGTTGCCGGAACTGTTGTTGGAGATGAGCCCAAGATCGTTTCCGTTGATGATGACAGTGTAGACATCTTCCCCGCAGGCCGTATGATCTTTGCCAAGCACATTAACAAACCGAATGTTATCGGACCCTGTTGTATGGTTCTTGGTAAAAACAACATCAACATTTCAGGCATGCAGGTCGGAAGGGCGGAAGTCGGAGGCGTTACCATGATGGTCCTTAACGTGGATGTCGATGTCTCTGATGCAATCCTTGAAGAGGTAAGGCAGGTCCCTGGAATCATCAATGCCAAGCTTGTGACCCTCTGAATTCGTTCATCAGTAAATTGTAGTAAAAATATTCCGAAAAACATTTCACTTCGGTACAGGCTTAAATTTCATTTCTGTGCCGGAGATATTCAATTTTTTTCGGAATTCTTCAAATGTGAAACTGCACCCTGTGGGACTTATATACTATACTGCCCCTCCCAGCGCAGTTATTTTTCGAGGTTCATGAATGGAAGAACTTAAACGTGTTGTTTCGGCCCCTTTTAAAAAAAATCTTACCGTTTCTCTCCCGGAAAAAGACTTTGAGTTTTCCCTTGCCTTTGACCTGAAATGGTTTTCCCCGAAGACTGCTTCTGAGGTAAAGGACCGCGCCCTTGAAGCAGGCTTGCTTTCCCTTAAGGACGGTACACTTTTACCCTGTTTTGATGTTGAGAGTGTCCGGCTTCCCCATGCTTTTAAACCGCCAGAAGATTTTCTCAAACTCAATGAGAATCCCGGAAAACCAGATAAATCTTCTGCAGGTCGTCACAGGGAAGAAATATCCTTTGAACAGATCCTTGATTTCGTTTCCGCGGATACGGGCGTGAACAGACAACGGCTTGTTTCCGAAATTAATTCCATGCAGGATAGGCTTGCTTATCTTGTGGATATCCGGATAGTGGCACTTATTGTGGCAAGAAAGTTCGGATGCGAAATAGAGGGGGTACTTGGGAAGGTTTCCATGGGTGTTCTTGGTTCTTCAGATTACGCATAATCTTTATGTACTAGAAATGTTATTCACATCATACCATCCGACTAATCGCTTGATCTTTAATTTGCTGCCCCTAACTTCAGAGTTGCGGCAGCTATGGCGATGTTCGAACGCGATAGGGAATTTTTTTCCGCGTGAGTGAGATTTCATACTAATCTTGCGGAGGGACATACATTGGGTAAAAAATCACTGGTAAAACTAGTACGAAAAACAAATCCAAGAATCGTTTCCCTGATTCTTACCCTGAAAGAGAGGGCAAATGGAGATTCTGCCCCCATCTGGAAGGATATAGCGAAACGTCTTGAGGCGCCGTCCAGAAACTATGCGGCTGTGAATATAAGCAAGATCAACAGGCACACTGCTGAAGATGATGTCCTGCTTATCCCCGGAAAAGTCCTGGGTGCAGGTCTCCTTGATCATTCCGTTACGGTTGCGGCTGTAACATTCAGCGAATCCGCAGTTGAAAAAATAACTGAAGCCGGCGGCAAGTGCCTGAGTCTCGAGGAGATCATGGAAGCAAATCCAAAAGGGTCCGGTATCCGGATTTTCCGCTGAGGTGACAAGATGACGGTTATCGATGCAAATGGACTTATTCTGGGGCGTCTTGCAAGTACAGTTGCAAAACAGTTGCTTTCAGGAGACGAAAAGGTTTATATTATAAATGCCGAAAAAGCCATCATTTCTGGCGCAAGGGCAGCCACCCTTAGAGAGTACCGGGAGACCCGAGAAAGGGGTGCAACGGAATTCGGGCCTTACTTCCCGAAGCGTCCGGACCGCATCCTGAAGAGGACTATTCGTGGCATGCTGCCCTATAAGAAATCAAGAGGCAAGGATGCAATGTCCAGGCTCAAAGTCTATGTAGGTGTCCCCTATGAACTTAAGGGTGCTGAAACGATCGCCATCGCAGATGCCGACATGAGGCTTCTGAGTTCCAACAAGTACATGGAGCTTGGTGAAGTGAGCCAGAAAATGGGTTCAAAGTTCTAATGGGTGAGTCCTCATGGTCAAAGTAGTTAATTCATCTGGAAAGCACAAGACTGCAACTGCACGTGCAACAGTCATGAAAGGTACCGGTAAGGTCAGGATCAACAAAATTCCACTCGAGCTCTATACTCCTGAGCTTGCAATGATGAAGATCTCCGAACCTCTGCTAATCGCAGGAAATGAAGTAGTTTCCGGGCTTGACATCAATGTCGATGTTCGGGGCGGCGGAATCGTCGGGCAGGCTAATGCGGTAAGGACCGCTGTTGCTCGTGGGATTGTGGAATGGACAAATGACACAATCATCAGAGACAACTTCGCAACTTACGACCGCAGTTTACTTGTAAGCGATTCCAGGCAGAAAGAATCAAAGAACTTTGGTGGGCCTGGAGCAAGGGCTAAATACCAGAAATCTTACAGGTAAGGACAGTTATGATCCCAGTCCGATGTTTCTCATGTGGAAAAGTAATCTCTAACTATTGGGATGAGTACAAAAGACGCGTCAACGATGGCGAAGACGCTGCTACAGTAATGGATGATCTCGGGATCACCCGTTACTGCTGCCGCAGAATGTTCCTCAGCCATGTCGAACTTGTTGACGTGCTTTCACCGTACCAGTAAGGGACCGTAGGGTAGCTTGGTCCATCCTTCGGCGTTCGGGACGCCGGAACCTGAGTTCGAATCTCAGCGGTCCCACTTCCCTTTTTAAGGGCACTGGTTTTCAGGTGTATGTACTGAATATCAAATTTATCATGCTTCTCGATTATCGGAACTCATCGGAGCGTTTTTAAGTTTCAGGGTGATCTGTTGGTTAAGGAAAAATATACCCGGTTCGAGCGTGCACGAATTGTTGGTGCAAGAGCATTGCAGATAGCAATGGGGGCTCCTGTCCTGGTTGAAGATGACGGGCGGCTGGACCCCCTGGGTGTAGCCATTGCAGAGTTGAAGGCCGGAGTTATTCCTATAACGGTCAAACGTAAGAAAAGCTAAAAACGTAATGGGATACATTTCAGATGCTGAATGCGTTTTATTGTTGATTCTATATATGAGGTGACTTTATGGAGGAAATTGAGCAGACAGGGCAGGAGGAAACCGGAGAGCAGCCTTTGCCTGAAGAAAATGTCGTGGCTGAAGCAAAACCTGAAAAGGAAGCCGCAGCAAAGACCGGATCTGTACCTGTAGAATCGGGGGAAGAAGCAGTTTCTCCCAAAGAGGGAGCTACATCCCTTGTATCTATTGACGAATACCTGGCAGCAGGTGTTCATATCGGTACCCAGCAGAAGACTCAGGATATGATGCGTTTCGTATACAGGGTCAGAACTGACGGGTTATACGTACTTGATATCCAGTCCACAGATGAAAGGGTCAGAGCTGCATCAAAATTGTTGTCTCACTATGACCCTTCCAGACTCCTTGTAGTATCTTCAAGGCAGTATGGGCAGCATCCCGCCAGAATGTTCTCAAGGGCACTTGGCACAAGGGCAATGCTTGGAAGGTTTATTCCAGGTTCTCTTACAAACCCGCAGATGCATGGTTTCTTTGAACCGGATGTTATAATTGTAACCGATCCGGCCGGAGATGCCCAGGTCCTGAAGGAAGCTTCAAGCATTGGGGTGCCTGTGATCGCACTTTGTGACACCAACAACCTGACCTCAAATGTGGATCTCGTAATCCCAACCAACAATAAGGGTAGAAAAGCCCTTTCTCTTGTCTACTGGCTGGTTGCAAGGGAAGTATCCAGACTCAATAATACCCCCTTCAATTACGAGATGACTGATTTCGAAACTCCTCTCTGATTCCGAAACATCCGTCCTGCATACTGCAAGGGTTTATACAAATTGCCCATATCTTATATTATGGGTGATTGGAAATGAGACAACCAGCAGTTGCAGGGCAGTTCTATCCCCTGCATTGTGAAAATCTGGAGAAAGAACTTCTACGATGTTTCGAAGGTCTGGAGTTCAGGGAACGAGAAGTCCTTGGGGCTGTTTGCCCGCATGCCGGGTATATCTATTCCGGGAAAGTGGCTGCACATGTTTATGCAACCCTTCCTGAAGCCGATACCTATATCCTTTTCGGCCCCAACCATACAGGGTACGGTTCGCCAGTATCAGTATCCAGAGACACGTGGAAAACCCCTCTGGGAACTATTGATGTTGATCTCGAACTTGCAGAAGGATTTCTCGGGAGCATCGTTGATGCAGATGAACTGGGGCACACATACGAGCACTCTATTGAAGTCCAGCTTCCTTTTCTTCAATACCGTTTCGGACGGAATTTTAAAATTCTTCCTATTTGCATGGGTATGCAGGACGAAGAAACAGCAGTTGAGGTGGGAAACCTTGTTGCTGACCTTGTTTCCGAAAGCGGGAAACGTGCGGTTATCATAGCGTCCAGTGATTTTACTCATTACGAAACTGCAGAACGCGCAAGGGAAACCGATAACGAAGTTATAGATGCTATCCTGAATCTCAATGTTTCAGGCATGTATGACCGGCTCCAGCGAAGAAATGCTTCAGTATGCGGATATGGGCCTATTGCAGCAATGCTTTCAGCTTCCCAAAAGCTCGGAGGGTCCAGGGCAACTCTACTTAAATATGCAAACAGCGGAGAAGTTTCAGGAGATATGAGTGCAGTTGTCGGGTATGCTGCGATTATTGTGGAGTAAAGACATATCTTACGAAAAATGAAGTATGCTTGTTTTTTATTATGCAGAAAACACCCGGGATAAAGTTCATGCCGGGATAAGTTTTTTTATATAATTCTTACTTTTACTTATGGTTATCTTCTCCGAGGATAAAGTTCATTACTTTACATGCTCAAATTCAACAAAACTTTACATACTCTAATTCAACAAAACTTGAAAATTTTTGAGGAATAATATGGTTTCATGTTCTGCGCCCGGCAAAATCTATCTTTTCGGAGAGCATGCGGTTGTTTACGGAGAAACCGCAATAGCATGTGCGGTAGAGTTGAGGACCCGGGTGAGGGTAGAGTTAAACAATTCCATAGTTATCCAGTCACAAATTGGTCGAACAGGGATTGATTTTGAAACACATCCCTATGTTTCTGCAGTTATTGAAAAAATGGGGGAATTTGTACCCATAAAAGGCGTCTTTTTGACTGTTGATTCCAATATCCCTGTGGGTTCAGGGCTCGGGTCGTCTGCTGCGGTAACAATTGCAAGCATAGGCGCTCTAAATGAGCTGTTTGGATGTGGCCTCTCCCTTGAAGAGATTGCAAAACTTGGGCATGAAATCGAGATCCGGGTACAGGGTTCAGCAAGCCCTACCGATACCTATGTTTCTACTTTCGGAGGGGTTGTCACCATCCCGGAGCGTAGAAAGTTAAAAACACCTGACTGCGGAATTGTGATAGGGGATACCGGAGTTTTTTCTTCCACAAAAGAGCTTGTAGCAAATGTAAGGCAGCTTCATGATAGCTACCCTGAGCTGATTGAACCTCTTATGGCTTCTATTGGCAAAATCTCCCTAATTGGAGAACCCCTTGTGCTTTCAGGAGACTATGCTTCTATTGGCAGGCTCATGAACGTGAACCAGGGCCTGCTTGATGCTCTTGGGGTAAATATCCTTGAGCTTTCACGTTTAATCTATTCAGCAAGGGCAGCAGGAGCCTTCGGGGCAAAGATTACGGGAGCCGGAGGTGGCGGCTGTATGGTTGCACTTACGGCACCTCAAAAGTCCATACAGGTAGCTGAAGCCATTGCAAACGCAGGAGGTAAGGTCACCATTACAAAACCCACGGAACAGGGACTGAAGGTCGACTGAGCCTTAAGGAACTCCCATGGGTTTTCCTGCAAAGGAAATACCTATATTCTCCGAAATCAAAACGCTCCGGAATCTTTACGGATTTTTCAAAAAAAGTGTGTTTAAAGGGCGGATGGAGCATTTGATCACAATTATTCCCGTTTAATTATTCCCGTTTAATTATTCACGGTTTAATACTGTCGCAGATTAATCCTTAGATCGACTGAAAGCTATTTAATAAGGTATCGAGTGATATAATGAACGCTTCAACCGAATCTGTTATCCTTAAACTCGGAGGCAGCGCCATTACCGACAAAGGCGCAAATGAAGGGGTTGTAAAAGAGGCTGACCTTCTCAGGATTGCACGGGAAGTTTCAGGCTTCCGGGGAAAAATGATTGTTGTACATGGGGCTGGCTCTTTTGGGCATACCTATGCCAAAAAATACGGGCTTGACAGGACTTTTGACCCCGAGGGGGCAATTGTAACGCATGAATCCGTAAAGAAACTCGCCTCAAGGGTAGTGGATGCCCTGAACAGTTTCGGAGTTATGGCTATCGCTGTGCATCCTATGGGTTGTACCGTTTGCAGAAACGGGAGGATAGAGAGCATGTACCTTGACAGCATAAAACTCATGCTCGAAAAAGGCTTTGTCCCCGTACTGCACGGAGACGTTGTTATGGATCTTGAACTCGGGGCCTGTATCCTCTCGGGAGACCAGATAGTTCCTTATCTGGCAAAGGAACTCGGGATCACTAGGCTCGGGCTGGGCTCGGCTGAGGACGGGGTGCTTGATAAGGATGGAAAACCGGTGCCTGAGCTCACTCCTGCCAACTTTGAGGAATTTCGGCAATGTATCGGGGGTTCGGGAAGTACCGATGTTACCGGTGGAATGCTCGGGAAGGTGCTGGAACTTCTGGAACTTAGCAAAAATTCTAGTATTACTTCACATATATTCAATGCAGGAAAAGCGGATAACATTTACAGGTTCTTAAATGGGGAATCCATAGGGACCAGGATCAGTCCGGATAAAAGGGTATGAAGTATGATCAATACTACCTCAAGGCGAAAGATAGAACACCTGAAGCTCTGTGCTGAAAGCCCGGTTGAAGCCCGGGGGGTCAGTTCGGGTTTTGAAGATGTGACTCTAATCCACAGAGCGCTTCCTGAATTAAACATGGATGAGCTCGACCTTTCAGTGGACTTCCTTGGTAAAAGCATGCAAGCTCCATTTTTGATTGCATCTATTACAGGAGGGCACCCTGATACCATCCCTATCAATGCTGCACTTGCGGGTGCAGCCGAAGAGCTGGGAGTCGGGATAGGGGTTGGCAGCCAGAGAGCTGCGATTGACGACCCTGCTCAGGAGGACTCTTTCAGGATTGTAAGGGATGAAGCTCCGAAAGCCTTTGTCTACGGAAATGTTGGGGCTGCCCAGATTCGTCAGTACGGGGTTGAAGGGGTAGAAAAACTCATCGAAATGATTGATGCAGATGCCCTTGCCATTCACCTTAATTTCTTACAGGAAGCCATCCAGCCCGAAGGGGACAGGGATGCTACCGGCTGCCTGGATATGATTACTGAACTATGTTCTATGCTCAAAACTCCCGTGATTGTGAAAGAGACAGGAGCAGGCATTTCCAGGGAAGATGCCCTTCTCCTTCAGAAAGCCGGAGTCTCTGCAATTGATGTCGGAGGAGTTGGGGGCACCAGCTGGGCAGGAGTCGAGGTCTACAGGGCAAAAGAAAGCAGGGATTCGGTTTCCGAACGTCTCGGGGAACTTTTCTGGGACTTTGGAATTCCTACTGTTGCCAGCTTAATAGAATCCAGAGTTTCCCTCCCGATTATCTCAACAGGTGGAGTCCGAAACGGGCTTGATATTGCAAAATCCCTCGCTCTGGGAGCCAGTGTGGCAAGTGCAGCCCTACCCTTTGTGGGACCTTCTCTTGAAGGAAAAGACTCGGTTGTCAGTGTCCTCTCCCACATGCTGGATGAGTTCAGGGCTGCAATGTTTCTTTGCGGCTGTGCAAACATCCAGGCCTTGCATAATGCACCGGTTGTTGTCACCGGATGGACACTCGAATACCTTGGGCAGCGCGGTTTTAATGTAAAAGACTATTCTTTACGCAAAAACGCACTTTAATCAATGGAAGAGGGACTGTAATCATTCCATCGTCCCTTACTTCTATCCTTCATAACCTGCATAGCCCATTACAGATTTGTTCGATTACAGATTTGTTCGATTACAGATTTGTTCGATTACAGATTTATTCCATGACAATGTTTATACGTAAAACGGAAGTAATGTCTCAAAAGAAAATAGTTAATATTAGTCAATATTAACCTGAGAACTTATTTATCTCTCAGAACTCTTAATCAGGGAAAAAGTAATTAGCTTTGTTTCCCTTTAGGTATACCGGAAGAGTAAAAGAACGCCGGTTATTAAGACTGCATGAGAATACCAGAGTTATCATGATTTCATCTGGAACACTGGAAGCAGTTTTACTGGGATTTGCAGGTCAGTACTGCGGTAAGACCTTTACAAAGCAAAGATCATACATAATAAATTGGCAGGGCAGCTGTCAGTTTACTGTAACATCGTGAAATAAAGAGATTATTTTTCTGGTAATTCAGATAAATATAATTACCATAATAGAACTTAGCTGAATAGGACTCAATGTCAAATTACTTTCATTAAGCAAAGCAGGGATTAGCTCCTTAAGATCCTTAATTTAGAAATTAACTCTTAGAACTACCTCATAAAATTCTTAGTTTGAATATCAATTTCCCGAGGTAAAGACCTTCGAAACATTAATCGGGGTTAATTTTTCCTTGAAATACACTCCTTAAAATCATCAATTCAGGACCAACTCAAAGAATTGGTTCTTTAAAATCTTGATTTAATAATCAATTTCTTTAAATCGTTCATTAGAGTCATTTATGGAATTGTTAAATTAAAGGTCACGTATCAGATTCATTAAATCAGGAATTGTTCATAAGATCAACTGGAATTAGGGATCAATTATAAACAAATAATTTAGGCAAGTATTGAAGTAAGTTCCTATACCTGATCAACTGGAATCTGGAAAATACTGGAATTCAGGAAATAAGTCATTGGAGTATGAAGGCAAATCATTGGAATATATAATCTAGATTATTGGAATATATATTCTAGGTTATTGAAATATAGGAAATAGGTTAGTAAAGTCATTTAAAGGTAAAAGCTTACCCTTAATTCGGAGTATGTTTGGAATCAGGCCTTTTGAGAAATAGTTGTGACTAAGGAAGGATACTGAAAGTGCCTGTAGATCAAGTTCGGCTCCGGAAATCTCTCAATGGGTCGGAAAGCCTTTTTAAAATCTGTATTACCTGAGAACAGAATCAGAGGTCGTTTCCGGAAGTTCTGGCAGATCAAAATATTTGTATAATGAAACAAATATATATTTAAAGTGGCATTATCCTGCTAGGGACTGCAGCCTGGTGCATTTCATCCAGGAGAGGATTTCTTCAAGGGTATAAGAGGTAGCTTTTAGAAGTGACTTTTCTAAAGATGATTCTATACTTCTCTACTATACCGTTTACATTCATGGTCATTGATTTAAGACCGTTACCTGATTCGTTTTGAGGTTTCGGTTTCACAAGGATGAAAAATTAAAAAATTTAATAAGAGGTTAAAAAATATGACTGAAATAGGAATTGTTGCAGTCGGCGGCTATAATGAAATGGGCCGCAATATGACTGCTATCATTATAGGTGAAGATATTGTCATTCTGGATATGGGGCTCAGGCTTGACCGGGTTCAAATCCATGAAGATGTTGAAATTGACAAAATGCATTCTCTTGAACTGATCGAGATGGGTGCAATCCCTGATGATACTATTATGAAAGAAATCAACGGGACTGTCAGGGCGATTGTCTGTACTCACGGGCACCTTGACCACGTAGGCGCGATTCCGAAGCTTGCCCACAGGTATAATGCTCCTATACTTGCTACCCCCTATACCGCAGCTATCATCAAACAGCAGATTGAGTCTGAGCGCAAGTTCGAGGTCTGCAACAGGGTTATTCCTTTACAGGCAGGTGGGACCTACCAGGTTACGGAAGATATTTCAATAGAATTCATCAGGGTCCAGCACAGTATTATCGACTGTGTACTTGCAGCTGTGCACACTCCTGCAGGGGCAGTCCTTTATGCCTGTGACTTCAAGCTGGACAGGACTCCTACTATGGGTGATGCTCCTGACTTCGAGCGCTTCAAATCCCTCGGAAGGGAAGGGGTCATTGCAATGATTACCGAAAGCACGAATGCAGGACGCTCAGGAAAGACCCCCTCGGAACAGATTGCAAAGGACATGGTCAGGGATGTACTGCTCGGGACAGAAGAGTCCGATGTGGGCATGATCGTTACAACTTTTGCCTCTCACATTGCCAGGCTAAAAGCAATTATCGAGGCTGCCGAGGAAATGGGAAGAATTCCGGTGCTTATGGGGCGCTCCATGGAACGTTATGTGAGTGCAGCCAGAGATGTCGGCTACCTTAAACTGCCCTCCAATGTGGAGATTTACGGCATGAGAAAAGATGTCGACAGGGCATTCAAGCGCATCATGCAGGAAGGCAAGAACAAGTATCTTCCTATTGTTACAGGACACCAGGGAGAGCCAGGCTCCATTCTCGTTCGGGTTGCAAACGGGGAAACGCCTTACACAATCGACCCCGGAGACAGGATCATTTTCTCAGCAAATGTGATCCCGAGCCCAATGACTCAGGCAAACCGCTATGCTCTTGAGACCAAACTCAGGATGAGGGGCGGCAGGATCTATGACAATGTTCACGTATCAGGGCACGCTTACAGGGAAGACCACTGGGAGCTTTTGCGCATGGTCAATCCCGAGCATGTAATTCCTGCCCATGGAGACATGGAAATGCACGGGCATTACATCGAAATGGCAGAGGATGCGGGGTATGTACTCGGAGATACCGTACACCTTCTCAGGAACGGCGAAGTGTTATATATAGAAGAGTAACTCTATAATGAAAACCTCTCTGTATTCTCGTGATGCTTATGACGCTTATTGATGAGATTCAAAAAAGAAGTACCCATGTTGATGCTGCAATTGACGAACTGCTTCCAATAACCCGTCCCGAGGAGCTGTACAAAGCTTCTCGTTATCTTGTGGACGCTGGCGGAAAGCGCCTTCGTCCGGCGGTTCTTATCCTGGCAGCAGAAGCTGTAGGTTCCGATCTCAGATCCGTTTTGCCTGCAGCAGTGGCTGTGGAACTTGTACACAATTTCACCCTGATCCATGACGATATTATGGATAAGGACGACGTCCGTAGGGGAATGCCTGCGGTTCATGTTAAATGGGGCGAAGCCGGTGCTATCCTTGCCGGAGACACCCTTTACTCCAAAGCTTTCGAGATCCTGTCAAAGGTCGATAACGAACCTGTAAGGATTTTAAAGTGCATGGATGTCCTCTCAAAGACCTGTACCGAAATCTGTGAAGGGCAGTGGCTTGACATGGACTTCGAAATAAGGGATAGGGTAACGGAACTTGAGTACATCGAAATGGTGGAAAAGAAGACCTCTGTCCTCTATGCAGCCGCAGCCAAGATCGGTGCTCTCCTCGGTGGAGCCTCTGACGAGGTTGCTGAGGCCTTATCCGAATATGGTCGTCTTATAGGAATTGGCTTCCAGATGTACGATGATGTTCTGGACATGATCTCTCCTGAAGAAATACTTGGAAAGGTAAGAGGCAGTGACCTTATGGAAGGGAAGCATACCCTGATTGTCATTGACGCTTTCAGGAAAGGCATAAATCTTGACATATTCGGAAAAGGAGAAGCCACTATCGAAGAAACCGAAGGAGCCGTCCGGACTCTTACCGAATGTGGGTCACTCGATTACGTGAAAAATCTTGCAATCTCATATATCAATGAAGGCAAGGCAAAACTGGATGTTCTGAAAGACTGTCCAGAAAAGGATCTCCTCCTTCAGATTGCCGATTATATGATTGCAAGGGAATACTGAAGTTTCTGAACATTTATCTTTCTTGAAGGATTGCGGCAGATCCTGCTGCAATTCGATCGCCTTTTTTTGAATTTTCGATTTCTGGTTTTTGAGGATTAGTGCAACATGGGATGATTTATTTAAGTCCTGAAGCAGGCTAAATGCGGGTTAGCTGCTACGCTCCTAAGAGCTGTTTTTCAAAAAAAGAAGAAAATGGCAGGATATGGTCCCGCCAGAGTTTTAAATTTTAGATTTTTCCTTTTGTGTTTTTCATTTCCATTGTGCTCTGTGCAGCTACAAGCCTTGCAATTGGGACTCTGTAGGGGGAGCAGCTCACATAATCAATACCGATTTCGTGAGCGAAGGCAATGGATCTCGGCTCTCCGCCGTGTTCTCCGCAGATTCCCATCTTGAGGTTGGGTTTGACGGAGCGGCCTTTCTGTATACCAATCTTCATGATCTCGCCTACGCCTTCCTGGTCCAGGACTGCGAAGGGGTCGTGTTCAAGGATTCCTGCCTTCTGGTAGATAGGCACGAACTTGGATACGTCGTCCCTGCTGAACCCGAAGGTTGTCTGGGTCAGATCATTTGTTCCGAAGGAGAAGAAGTCGGCTTCCTTTGCGATCTGGTCTGCAATGATTGCGGCTCTGGGCAGTTCGATCATGGTTCCTACCTTGTAGTCGATCTTTACGCCTTTTTCAGCCATGACAGCTTCTGCCATCTTGCAGACTTCCTCTCTGGAAAGGGAGAGTTCCTTTACAAGGCCAACGAGTGGGATCATGATTTCAGGAACAATCTCCATTCCCTCAGATGCAAGTTCACAGGCGGCCTCCATTATTGCACGTACCTGCATGTTGTAGATCTCAGGATAGGTGATCCCGAGCCTGCAGCCCCTGTGCCCGAGCATGGGGTTGAGTTCCTTAAGGGAAATTACACGCTTGATAACTTTTTTTATCTCATCGATTTTCCCGCAATCCCCAGAGGCTTCAAGTTCCCTGAGCTTTTCATCGAGCTCTTCTTTATCAGGAAGGAACTCGTGCAGAGGTGGGTCAAGGAGCCGGATGGTTACAGGCAGGCCTTCCATGCTGCGGAAGATTCCGAGGAAATCTGCTTTCTGCATGGGGAGCAGTTTCTTGAGGGCTTTCTTCCTGGTCTTTTCGTCTTCGGCCATGATCATTTCCCTGACTGCAGGGATCCTATCTTCTCCGAAGAACATGTGCTCTGTCCTGCAAAGCCCGATACCTTCTGCACCGAGTTCGCGGGCAAGGGCTGCATCAGCCGGGTTGTCGGCGTTTGTCCTTACTCCGAGAGTCCTTATCTCGTCAGCCCATGTGAGGAGCTTTCTCAGATCGTAATTTATTTCGGCATCAATCAGGTCTACTTTCCCGATTATGACGCTTCCGATACTTCCATCGATCGTAATATATTCGTGCTCTTTGATGGTGAAACCGTTTACCATGAAGTGAGCGCTCTTCATATCGATTGAGATCTCTCCGCAACCAACGACACAGGGTTTGCCCATGCCTCTACCAACGACTGCGGCGTGAGAAGTCATCCCTCCGCGCACGGTAAGGACTCCCTGCGCAGCTGCCATGCCTCCGATGTCTTCCGGAGAGGTCTCGGTGCGGACAAGAATTGTCTTTTCGCCTAACTCTGCCATCTCTTCAGCAGCTTCGGCAGTAAATACTACCTTTCCTACAGCTGCTCCGGGAGATGCGGGAAGCCCTTTTGCAATTATTTCCAGTTTTGCTTCCGGGTCAATCCTCGGGTGCAGGAGCAGGTCAATGTGTTCTGCTTTTACTCTGTTTACTGCAGTTTCCCTGTCTATGAGCCCTTCTGCCACCATGTCCGTTGCAATCTTTACGGCTGCGGCAGCTGTGCGCTTTCCGGTTCTGGTCTGCAGCATGTAGAGTTTTCCTTCCTGAATGGTAAACTCTATGTCCTGCATGTCCTTGAAGTGGGCTTCAAGTCTCTGACAAATATCCACAAGCTGGGCATATGCTGCCGGGATTTTGTCTCCTAGAGTATTAATATAAGCAGGGGTCCTTATCCCGGCAACCACGTCTTCGCCCTGTGCATTGATGAGGTATTCTCCGAAGAACTTCTTTTCGCCTGTAGATGAGTTTCTTGTAAAAGCAACGCCTGTACCTGAGGTGTTTCCTCTGTTCCCATAAACCATGGTCTGTACAGTAACAGCTGTACCCCAGCTGTCATCAATGTCATTGAGTTTCCTGTAGGTGATGGCTCTCTGGTTATTCCATGAATCAAAAACAGCATTAATTGCCATCTGAAGCTGAACTTTAGGATCCTGTGGAAACTCAAATCCTTTTTCGAGTTTGATTACTTCCTTAAATCTTTCTGCCAATTCTTTTAATGCTTTTGCATCGAGGTCAGTGTCGGACTTAATCCCCATTTCCTTTTTAGTGTCCTCGATTAAGGAATCGAATTTTCTGAATTCAACTCCAAGCACCACGTCCCCAAACATGGCGATAAATCTTCTGTAGCAGTCGTAAGCGAATCTTTCATCATTAACTTTTTTTGCGAGTCCAATCACGGATTTGTCCGTAAGCCCCAGATTCAGGACGGTGTCCATCATCCCTGGCATGGATACTTTGGCTCCGGACCTTACAGAAACAAGTAGTGGATCTTCAGGGTCTCCCAGTTTTTTATTATTTAGTTTTTCTAATCGATCGATTGCTTCTTCGACCTGTCTGAGCAGTTCTGCGGAATATTTCTTTTCCTTTAGATAAAGTACACAGACTTCGGTTGTTATTGTAAAGCCAGGTGGTACGGGAATTCCGAGATTTGCCATCTCGGCAAGGTTTGCACCCTTACCTCCAAGCAGGTCTTTCATACTACTTTTGCCGTCAGTTACATCCTTTCCAAAAAAATATACGAACTTAGACAATGATTCTCCTCCCTGAAACGAGATCATTAATCGGAGTTAGAGTCTGATAATTCCCCAGACCTAAGGCCTGGTTGTTGCCAACAATGTCCATTTAATATATAAGCTTGTGGTTCTCCTTGACTGTATCTTATATTTTACTCTCTCAATTTAGTTCCAATCAATGTATAATATAGGTCTTGCGATATCTTTATATGTTATAAACGTAGACTACATATGCTTCTCAGTCTATAATATATATTCTTATTCGGGACTGACAGTTTAATCCACTCGAAGCCGGGGTATTCTACCCTGCGCAGAGAGGCATAACTATTCGTGGCTGATATGAAACGACTCGGTACCGTGTTGCACAGGTCAGGTCCTAAAAACCTGATAATTAGAGGGGATGAGGTAAAACCCGATAATGTCTCAGGTAGTCCTCCAAAGTTGAATTCGGTTGTTGTTGACAAAGCCCTGAGTCGGATTGGTACAATTGCCAGTGTCTTTGGACCTGTGAACCATCCATATTTTTTAGTGAGGGGCTTTAGGCAAATTCCTGATTCAGAAATTCGGGCTCTCGTCAATGAAAGAGTCTATATTCGGTGAGATCTCTGATTGTCGATGAAGATTTAAATCCTTTGTTATGGTTAACTTTAACTGGTTTATATGTTTTTTGCTAGTTATAGCCGCAAGTTTTCGTATCCCTTCTTTTATATATATACTGTAATTTATGTTGTGCAGGCTTGAGATTGCAGGGAATCATAAACATAGTCATGTTAATTTGTAAGGTGATATAATATGGTAGAAGTCGAAAGGGTTCGCTATTCGGACACTCTTGAAAGAGAAAAAATACGTGCCATGATCAAAGCTCGCAAAGAGAAGCAAAAGGAGCAAAGTTTTGAGAACGAAAAGGCCGTGTGTCCGGAATGCGGCAGTAGGAACCTTGTTCACGACTACGAGCGGGCAGAGCTCGTTTGCGGTGACTGCGGACTTGTCGTAGATGCCGATTTTGTGGATGAAGGGCCCGAATGGCGAGCTTTCGATCACGATCAACGTATGAAGCGTTCCCGTGTGGGTGCGCCCATGACATACACAATCCACGACAAGGGGCTTTCCACAATGATTGACTGGAGGAATCGTGATTCCTATGGAAAGTCTATCTCCTCCAAAAACCGTGCGCAGCTCTATCGTTTAAGAAAATGGCAGCGCAGAATTCGTGTAAGTAACGCAACTGAAAGAAACCTGGCTTTTGCCCTTTCCGAACTGGACAGAATGGCTTCTGCTCTGGGTCTGCCGAGAACTGTCAGGGAAACAGCGGCAGTAGTTTACAGAAAAGCTGTGGACAAGAACCTTATCCGCGGCCGCAGTATTGAAGGCGTAGCCGCAGCAGCTCTTTATGCTGCCTGCCGCCAGTGCAGTGTCCCGAGGACTCTTGATGAGATCGAAGAGGTTTCGAGGGTCAGCAGGAAGGAAATCGGAAGGACTTACCGTTTCATTTCCAGAGAACTTGCCTTGAAACTCATGCCAACTTCCCCAATCGACTATGTCCCGAGGTTCTGCTCCGGGCTTAACCTGAAAGGAGAAGTCCAGTCAAAGAGTGTTGAGATCCTCAGGCAAGCATCAGAAAAAGAACTTACAAGCGGAAGAGGCCCAACAGGAGTTGCAGCAGCTGCAATTTACATTGCATCCATTCTCTGCGGTGAGCGGAGAACTCAGCGGGAAGTCGCAGATGTTGCCGGGGTTACGGAAGTTACCATAAGGAACAGGTATAAGGAACTAGCAGAAGAACTGGATATTGAGATTATCCTTTAAATTCTTCTTCTTTTTTTATTTTCCAGCCTGATTAAAGGGTTTTCCGGTATGTGCAGGGTATAAGTGCCCTATTTTTCTGTGTTCAGTCTTCTTCAGATCGAGCCTTTTAGCTGTGCATATATCCTGTTTTCATATCGCGTTTAATTTTTATAATTATACATTTCTCTTTCTTTTTTCCTCATAATTTTCCGGTAAGAGTGAGATAGATCAATATCCCACCACTAAAGGTCAGTATCCATAAAGCCAGCTGTATTCTCATATTTTGAAGAGTTTTCCAGCTCCATCTGTTAATTACAAAGATAAAACCAAAAGCCAGGGCTATGGTTCCAAAAAGGCCATGAATATATATGACTGAAGGGGCTTTCCCGGCAATGATTAAATTGTAAGCGGAATATAACATGTAAAGGCCGGATAATATCGCAAGAGCATATCCCCCAGTTACTATTTTTCCATGTTTTGTTATTCCTTCTTTTTTCGATTTATTTTTCTTTAAAGCCCCAACGCTTATTATGTAAAGTAATAGAGTTGCTATTTGTAGACTAAGTGATATAGTTCTGAGTTCCGATATGGTCAGTCCAGGTGCCAGATTAACTCCCCTCCATCTGTTTGAACGCTTATTGATAATTCCTATTTTAATATCATTTCAAGTCTAAAGATGCCTTTGGAAACAAAGTTCCTGAAATAAGTCCCTTATTAAAATAAGTCCCAAATTCAATTTCGATATTGAGAAAACTTAATAACAAAAGGATAGCTTTAGAGTTTCAGAAGGTAGGAGTTCTATGAAGCGACAATGCATACAAATTCCCAAAAAGAAAGGAGAATCTGCAAGGAGAGTACTCCTTGATTTTGAACTCCTTGATAATTCTCTGAAAATAGGTTCGGATGAAACTTTTCTTTATCTTCCCCTTTCCAGAGAGCTTCTTTCGCATGAGCTGGCAGATCTTCCTGCGGAAGCTGAACTTGCTGAGTTTGATTTTGAGCCTCAGGAGAAAAAACCCACACCTGGAGATCTTCTTGGTTTCAATCCGGCTTATGAGCTCATCGGAGATATTGCGCTTCTGGAAGACGAGAGTCTGGACTCACAAACAGCCTTCAAAATCGCCGATGTCCTCCTTCTTGCCCAGCCAAACATAAAAACCGTTGTCAAGCCTCTTACTCCTGTTATCGGAGAGTTCAGGATCAGGGAATTTGAGGTAATTGCAGGCGAGCCCAGAACCGAAACCATCCATAGGGAGTATGGCTGCCGCTACAAAGTCGACCTTTCAAAAGCTTATTTTACTCCCCGTCTTTCTACTGAACGTTCAAGAATCCTCGCCTGGGTTAAGGACGGCGATACCGTTGTCGATATGTTTGCAGGTGTCGGTCCTTACAGCATCCTGTTTGCAAAAAGCAAAAAGCCTTCAAAAGTTGTGGCAATCGACAAAAACCCGGATGCTGTCCGCTATCTCAGGGAAAATATAACCCTTAACTCCGCAAAAAACATTGAAGCAATCGAAGGCGATGCCCGGGAAGAAGCAAAAAGGTTTGCAGGCACTGCCGATCATGTAATCATGAACCTTCCTCACAGTGCCCATGAGTTCCTTGACTCTGCTGTCCTCCTTACAAAACCAGGTGGCATAATCCACTATTACGGAATGACTCATGAAGACGATCTCTTCGAAAGCTCCGTCGAACTTATCAGAAAAGCTGCGGAAAAAGCAGGGCGGAAGATTGAAATTCTGGAGGAAAAAGTAGTCCGTTCCTATGCCCCCCACCAGTATAATATATGCATCGAAGCAAGGGTAATTTGAGATTTCTGCCATTTTTCGCTTCTCGACCTCTCGCAAAGGTCGGAGCATGAAAATCTCTCTGCCGGGCGACTTATACTGGCAACTAGGGTGTAACTGGTAGCCAGGGTGTAACTGGTAGCCAGGGTGTGCCAATTAAAATATAATATATAAAATATTTTTTGCAGGAAGAAAAGGAACCGTATGATCTAATATTCTGAAGCCTGTGTAAAAGAAATGTTTAAACATTTGCAGGTACAATTTCAATAAGGTTGCTTAAAACTGCTTAATTACAGATCATACTTAGAATTCTACAGGGAGCTGATTTCTGATGTCCACATTTGCCTATTTCATGATAGGTTTCTCAGTTTTGGTTGCTCTTATTTTTATATGGTTTTATCTCAAGTACTTTCAGAAAAGAGAAAAATAATAAGTTAAAATAATTATTAAAGAGCAAGAAAGTAACTGGCAGTTTTTGCTTTCCTTCTCTTTAATTCTTCTCTTTGCGGGAAGGAAACAACTCTCACGAGCGAAATGGTTAAATTCTTTATCGCTATTTTAAGTCTGCTTATTCTTTAATCTATGTGCCGTCGTGGCTTAGCGGTATAGCGGCTGATTCGTAATCAGCAGGCCGGGGGTTCAAGTCCCCCCGACGGCTCTTGTTTTTTTGTTTTGTGTCCTCTTTTTGTGGGTGGCTTTATAAGTTGTCTGCGGTTTCAATACTGTTTTAGTTATCCTGACAATTAGAAAGAAACTGCAAGAATGCAAATCTCTGGAAATATCAGCTTGTCGTTGACGAAACGTTAACATTTTTTGCTTTTATAATTGGTTGAACATTACAGATTGCACATTTTAAGCCCCAGTATGTATTTTCAAGCCTTTGCTTAAATATATAAGTCTACAGTTATATTAATAACTGTTCGACAATATTATATACTATCTTCTATTCTACTAATATAATTCTTTATTATTAATAAATCTTTTAAAATTAGTCATTGACTTCTTCATCAATACCAAAGTCAGATAAATAACTCCTATGTGAGTCTAAAGTCTACTTCCTTATATTATTGTTTGAGACGAAGTCATTAAAAAATACTTTCTTTGGGTGTTCATTGTGTGGAAATTGAAAAACCGCTTTCTTGCAATTTTATCTGCCTTTTTAATCTTAATGGCAGGTTCTGGAATAGGTGCTGCAGCGAACATAATAGTTCACAATGGTGAGTCTATACAGGCAGCAGTTAATAATGCAACTGCAGGAGATACAATTATTGTTGAGCCTGGGACTTATACTGAGGATATTTATGTAGAAATACCTGACTTGATTATAAAGTCTAAATCCGGAAATGCTAATACAATAATTCAAGGTGGATTTCAGGCTAGTGATTTATATGGACCAGTAAACGGAGTAATGGATGGATTCACTTTTAATGGTGAGAATAATGGTAGTAATTCCTGGATCTGTGCTACTCCTGCCGGATTTTCAAGTTGTGAGGTTAGGAATAGTAAAATAATACATTATGATATCGGTATGGCAGCAATTACTGATAATAGGATTTTTGCTCTGAATACACAGTTCATAGAATGTGGAACAGGTATGTCGGGAACATATCTTACTGCTGTTGGAGCAGAAAATTGTCAGTTCATAGATTGTGGAGTGGCAATGGAAACTGGTTATCCAGAATGGTATTACTCCATAAATAATGTAGAGATCCACACAGATGCATCAGGTAAACAGGTTGTAACTCTTATACCTGACTATAATGTTGAAGATCCCGAGCAACCTCCAAAACCCCCTGCAAATAATACAACCAACAATACTACAACTCCTGAGAAACCTGTAGAACCAAAAGTACCCTCCAATAACACAATCAATAATACAACTACTCCTGTAGAGAAGCCTGCTGAACCCACTGTACCTGTCACGACTCCAACTGAAACCCCAGTAGAAACCCCCGTCGAAGACACTGGAAGTAGTTCAGGCGGCAGTCATCACAGCTCAAGCTCCGGTGGTTCTTCTGGTGGAGCTGGTGGCTCTCCTGAACCTGCAAATAATGTCGCATCTAAAGAGATCTCACAGACCTTCATCACGAACGGAAAGCCTGTAGTGTTCAATTTCCCACAGAATGCAACCTGTATTGAATTCATAAAGTTTGAAGCAAAGAAAACTGTAGGCAAGACTACCACCATTGTTGAGGACCTGAAGAATAAGTCTACTCTTGTTTCTGACCTTCCGGAAGGTATTGTTTACAAATCATTCAACGTATGGGTCGGTAATGCTGGCTATGGAAATTCAAAGGATATTGAAAATAAATCAATAGGCTTCAAGGTGAATAATGCCTGGATTCTGGATACCCATATAAACAAGTCTTCTGTTGCTCTTTTCAGATACGATGACGAAAACAAAGAATGGGTTAAGCTTCCAGTAAAGCTTGTAGACGAAGATGAACAGGTCCTGCATTTCACAGCTGAAACTCCGGGTTTTTCTTCCTTTGTAATTACAGGAGAAAAGATCGGGGTTGAATCCACAGAACCAACTGTAAAATCTGAAATCAATAAATCAACAGATCTGAACATGTCCGAAAATAATTCTGAAAATTCCAGGGATTCTGGATTCGGTCCCGTAACTGTAATATTGATAGTTGGTGCAGTTGGCCTTTGTTGTCTCTACTTCTACAGAAAAATGTAACTTAAATATCAAATAGAATATTGCCAGTTTGGGAAGATTATCTTCCCATTTATTTTTTTTGGATGGATATTAGCAAGCAGAAAAAAGATTTTGGGCAGAAATCTAAAAATAATTCCAAAAATATTGTTATATGTAAATTTCTAAGTCAAACTTTTTTTAGTAACTATATTAATTTATAGTGTGATTTTTTATGGCGATATATTATAAATAATATAAACTCAGTAGTTCCTCTGCATACCTAAATAATATTCAAATGGGGTAAATGTATTTAGCAAAGTGGATAAGAATTCTCGGATCGTAATCTACAAAATAATATTCTGGGCAGTCGTAATAAGTTTGCTCCATCTGATTAACCTTAGTAACAACCTTTTTTTCCACACTCTTGTGGAGTTATTCAGTGTCATAATTGCGTATGTAATATTTCTGGTTGCATGGGAATCCAAGACATTTCTGGAAAACAGGTATCTCTTGCTGATAGAAATTTCTTGTTTCTTTTTTGGCACCCTGGACCTTTTACATACTTTGTCATATGAGAGGATGGAGATTTTTCCGGTTGCTTATATTGAAGGTGTAGGGTTAACTGCATTTAAAGTCATAAGCCGGCTTTCCGCAGATGTCCTTTCAATTTTCACAATTTTTTCTGCGATCGTTTTTTCTGAAAAACTTCATGTTTAACTAAACATATGTTTTTGATATTTTCCAAAATTTGTGGCTTTTTGCCTTCATTGAAAACTTCCAGCATCCATTTTCCTAAGCTTCAGTTGAAATTATAACTGCAAATTTTAAAATAAATCTCCAAAAACGATAGCAGGAAAAATGTTATTTTTTTGAAGACATCTGCGGAAAGACAGATAAGCGAGTATGTAATCTCTTTAACGCTTGTCTGTTCATTGATCCTTCTTTATCTAAAGGGAGATCGGTTTGAAAACCATGTTTTCAGGCTGCTCGCAGCCTCCATAATCCTGACAGTTCTCTCAGAACTGACTGCCACCACGTTTACACAGGTGGATGACTTTTCGTTTGCTATTGGGCACTATTTTAAACTGCTGTTTTTCTACCTGATCTACACGGCAATTGTGTCTACTGGGTTCAGTGAGCCTTACAGCATTCTTTTCAGGGAGCTTAAACAGAGTGAAGGAGCTTTGAGGCAGAAAACATTTTTTCTTCAGGATGATCAGGGGCGTATTTACAGGATGCTCGGTGTGCAAATAGAAGAACCTGAAAGTGAACCTTCAATTGTGTTTCCTCAAACAAATGAAAGAGCCTACTCTTCACTGGTGCAAAATATCGAAGGTCTTATAGGTTTCCGGTTTGATGAAAATGCAGAAACAACCTTCATGGATGGGGCGGTTGAAGAGATTACAGGTTACAGTAAGGAAGACTTTCTTTCTCACAGGGTTAAATGGGCAGAAGTAGTTGTGCCTGAAGACTGTCCCATGCTTCTTGAGAACATTAAAAAATCAGTCTCTAATCCGGATCTATCTACCGAAATCGAGTACAGGGTACAGAGAAAAAATGGAGAGGTTAGATGGGTCAGGGAGGTTTTCCAGAAGCTTCCGAAAGATTCCGGAACTTCCGGGCAATTCCAGGGATTTGTTCACGATATTACCGAACGTAAAAAGGCAGAAGATACTCTACGACAAATTGAGGAAGCCCGCATAAAAGAAATCCATCACAGGATAAAGAATAATTTGCAGGTAATCTCTTCCCTGCTCAGTCTCGAAGCAGAAAGGTTCAGCGACAGAAAAATGTTTGAAGCCTTCCGGGAAAGCCAGAACCGTGTAGCTTCTATGGCTCTCATTCATGAAGAGTTATACAAAGGTGATGACATAGATACTCTGGATTTTGCAGCCTACCTCCGGAAACTGACTGCAGACCTGTTAAACTCATATCTTGTGGGCAACGATAATATAAGCCTCAAACTTGACCTTGAACAGGTTAATTTTGGCATGGACACTGCAATTCCTCTTGGAATTATTGTCAACGAACTGGTCTCGAATTCCCTGAAGCATGCTTTCCCTGAAGGGGAGGGAGGGGAAATTCGAATAAGTCTCAGCAGGGCAGCAAAACCTGCTTCAAAAACAGGACATTCAGGCGAGGGTATGGGCTGTGAAAGGGGTTTTGATTACACATTAATGGTAGCAGATAACGGCAGGGGTATTCCGGAAACCGTTGATTTTAATACTGTCGATTCTCTTGGGCTCTAGCTTGTAAATATTCTCGTTGAACAGATAGATGGCTGTATCGAACTTAAAAGGGATCAGGGGACGAAGTTTGTAATGGGGATAAATGTAGCAGAAAGTGCCGATGTCTGATGGATTTTCGGGTCAAGCTGAAACTGCTGTTCAATGTATAAACTCTCTTTTAAAAATGGTGAAAAAAGTTAAAGGAGCTTATGTTTTAAAAAGAACCTTCTATTTCAGGAGAGTCTCTGCTTTTCATTTTTTCCTTCGTATCCTGAATCCGAATTCGAGTCCGAACAGGGTTCCACATGAATTGAGAATTGGCCATTTTTGCCGCAGACTTCCTTTAACCTGTCTTCTACCTTTGTTGAGATTTCGTGTGCATCTACAATGTTCAGGCTTCTGTCTACTTCAATATGGACATCTGCAGCCATGGCATTCCCTATTTTCCGGGTTTTTAATTCATGGAAGCCCAGCACGCCTTCCGTGGTTATCAGGATTTCCTCAATACTTCTATAGGTCCCTGAGTCCAGTGAAGCTTCCAGCAGTTCGTTCAGGTTTTTGTAAGATATATCGAATGCCACTTTGAAGATAAATAAACTCAATATTACGGCGGCTATCGGGTCGAGCACCACCCACTTGCCTCCAAGGAGGATTGCACCTCCGATTCCAACCATTGTCCCTACTGAAGAGAAGGCGTCTGAACGGTGATGCCAGGCGTTTGCTATCAGTGCATCACTCTTAAGTTTCCGGGCATATATTATGGTGTAGCGGTATAGCCACTCTTTTATCACTATTGAGAGGATTGCTGCAGCAAGAGCAATCCCACTTGGAGCTGGCAGCACTTCTCCCTGATAAAAAGCAATAACCTTTTGAAGCCCGCCCCAGAAAATCCCGAAAGCCACTACAACGAGCACCAGTCCTATAAATGCAGCAGACAGGGTCTCGATTTTCCCATGACCGTAATTATGCGTGCTGTCTCTGGGCTTTTTGGCAACTTTTAAACCTGCTATTACTGCGATGTCGGTCATGAAGTCTGACGTGGAATGGGCGGCATCAGCAACCATTGCTGAACTGTTACCCATTATCCCTGCAAAAAACTTAAAACCTGTCAGCAAAATGTTTGAAGCCATCGCAACCTTTGTTACGTAAATTGCCTGGGAATACCGGGTGTTTTCCGTCTCCTCGGAGTTAGAGAAGGCTTCATTATCTGTACTATCAGTTCCTTTCATAATTTCTCAGAAAAGCCGTGATTTATTTGAATAAATTTTAAATTTATACCTGTATTATATACCTTAAACCAGAACATATAGATAAGCGATCAACAGATATAAATATTCTCTTTCGTCAGTCCCGTATTAATTCATGTCATTCGATATTGTTTTTTATCATGCCTTATTTGTATAACCATAGGTTATATTCGTTATACTTTCCCGGACGAAGAAGATCAAATAAAAGGGTTCCAGAGTCGCTTCTCTTAAGTTCCTTTGCAACGTACTTGTTGCGTGGGCTGTGGCGTATGGTCTCGCTTCCATGCACAAAAACAACAATTTCCCCGGCTCCTTCCGGGGTAGATAGAATTCCCTCTAGATGGATTGCAATTGGGATACGGACTTCATCATCTCTTTTACCAGTATTTAATGATGCGTTCATATTCTCCCTTCAGGATTTACTTATTAACTGCAGATCGGCTGTGCCTGAATAACAGATTTACTTATGAGCTAATAATGAATAACAGATTTACCTGGGATTTGGTCACGAGTTAGCAGCAGATTTACCTGCGAGCTTATTTCGATGAAAAATTCCTTGCTTTATCCAGCAGTTCACAGACTTCTTCGTCCGTAGTCTGGCTGAAGTCTCCATACCAGGTGCCTACTGAATAAAAGGGCTCCGGCGTAGTAATACAGATTATTTCATCTACTTTGTCCTCAAAGAAACTGCGCGTGTCCGGGGAAGCCGTGGGGACTGCAACTACCAGTTTAGCCGGGTTTTTAGTTTTAAGGGCTTCAACTACTGCATGCATCGATGCTCCGGTTGCAATCCCGTCATCTATCAGGATTACAGTCATGCCACTTATATTCAGTTTGGGATGGTTCCTGCGGTAAATACGCTCCCTGCGTTCCAGTTCTCTGAGTTCGTTTATAGCTATCGTAGCAATTACTCTATCAGGTATCTTGAAAGACCTTACAATGTCTTCGTTCAATACACGGACGTCTTCAGATGCTATTGCTCCCATTGCCAGGTCTTCATTGCCAGGAACTCCCAGCTTCCTAACTACGAAAACGTCCATTTTTACATTCAGTTTTTTTGCAACTTCAAAAGCTACGGGAACCCCGCCCCGCGGAAGCGCCAGTATCAGTACATCCGGACGGTTTGAGTATGTCATAAGTTCTTTTGCCAGTCGTTTTCCTGCATCTGCCCTATTTTTAAAGATTGCCATTGTTCCCCTCAATTCCTTATTAATCGGATTAATTCATAAGTTCTGTTTATTTGTATTATCTATGTTTAAACCCTTAAATGTATAGATTATTACGAATTTAAATTTAAACTCTCATATGCTTCTACTCAGGGATAACACCGTTTATATATAATTACTAAAAGTGATGGCAAATGAGCCAGTGTGGAAAAGCCAAAACAGAAAAGTCAAATGAATAAAGCCAAAACAGAAAAGTCAAATGAATAAAGCTAAAACAGAAAAGTCAAATGAATAAAGCTAAAACAGAAAAGTTAAATGAATAAAACTTTCAAAAATATCCATTCAATTCTCAAATATTTGCTGGCTCTGGTAGAATTCTTCAGTGTGTATGTTGCACATGTAATATTTCTTGTAGTGTTGAACTCAAGAGTCCTTCTGGAAAACCAATACTTTATGTTTATAGGAACTGCTTAATTTTCAGGAGCTGCTTGCTTTTTTATCAGAATTATGGATAACTTTTATAAATGGCTACTATATCAAAATGTTATAATACAATTACTAATATATTTATTAAAGTAGATGGCTGAATATCTAATGTTATTTCTGAAGTTCGGCATGAATCTATAAGGTTATCTTCAAATAAATTGATATGCGGTGAGCCTATTATCGAGAAAAAATTCTATGATAACATCAATGTTCTGGAATGCATTGAAAAAGACGGAATAAAGATCGAGATTCTCGAGTATAAGACCCTGCGGGGGCTCAGGGATGTCTGCCTTGCAGAAAACCTGTATTACCTTGAGAAAGCTGGCATGAGCCTCAAGCAGGTAAAAATCACCCTCATGAATAGTGCAGTAACCACTGAAAGGGGTGCCCTGCATTTCCACAAGGGGAATATCTGTGCTGAGTGCGAGACCGGGGGAGTTGGAGGTCTTGCAAAAAAACTGCTTAAAAATAAATTGACCAACGAGTCCGCCTTTACTCCCACGTATTCGGGTACAGGAGAGATTTTCCTTGAACCAAGCTTCAGCCATTACATACTGCTGGAACTGAACAATGATGCGATTATTGTAGATAAGGGAATGTTCTACTGCTGTGAAAACGGGGTCAACGTAGAAGTCTCATCCCAGAAAAACCTATCATCCGGTCTTTTTGGAGGAGAAGGCTGGTTCCAGACAAAAATCAGCGGAACAGGTCTGTGTGTACTTGCAATTCCCGTGCCTCCGGCTGAGGTTCTAAAATATGAGCTTAAAAACGAGAGATTACAGGTTGATGGGAATTTTGTATTCCTGAGGTCGGCTTCTATCAACTTTACAGTTGAGAGGTCTGCAAAGAATCTGGTCGGAAATCTGACAAGCGGCGATGGAGCCCTTCAGACCTTCGATGGTACCGGAACTGTCTGGATGGCTCCCACTCAATTCGTATATGGAGCCCTTTCTCGGTGCTATTATCCTTCTGTTCCTAATGCTTCAAGAAGCAGTGGCAGCAGTAGTGATGACTGATTTTCTTTCCGGCATCGGGATCGTTCCATTTGCCTGAATCTGGGAAGCACCTGGAAGGAAAGATGAAAGGTGCTTTTTCTTATTTCTTACCTTGAACTCTCTTCTCTGATATTTCTTACCTTGAACTCTCTTCTCTGATATTTCTTACCTTGAACTCTCTTCTCTGATATTTCTTACCTTGAACTCTCTTCTCTGATATTTCTTACCTTGAACTCTCTTCTCTGATATTTCCTTCTCTATCTTTTATTCCATATTCTTTACTTTTCTTGTTTTTCAGACTCAAGATAACCTTTATATTCGTACACTAATGATTATCTCCGTGCTATATGTATTTGAAATCTTCACACTGTCGTATTACTAAAAGATGCTAACTTATGTTAGAAGGCGCAACCCAGATGAAACTACAGCTTGTTAATATTCTTTTATTTTCTGACAACAGGAAAAATTTACTGTTACTGCTGGCAGAAGGGCCACGAAATAGTGATGAAATTCTTGATTTGCTTCAGGTCCCCAGAATTTCCCTGCTTCCCCATATCAAAAAATTAAAAGAAGAAGGTTTAATTGTTCAGAAAGGAGATGTATATCGTCTTTCTATCATAGGTGATATATTAGTTAAAAAAGCCAGGCCTTTACTGGATGCAGCCAGCACATTTGAGGATAATGATTATTTCTGGAGCCACAGGAAACTGGATTCAATTCCTTTTCATCTGTTAAAACGGATAGGGGAGCTTAAAGGAAGCCAACTTGTAGAACCCGGGCTTACTCACGGATTTGATCTGTTCCCTGAGATGATTAATCATTTTGCCGGGTCTTCAAAGGTTATGCTCCTTTTTTCTTATTTTCACCCTCAGATCCCTTCTTTCTCTCTGGAGCTCGCAGAAAAAGATGTTAAGGTCCAGCTCATCCTTAGCAAAGATTCATTTGATAGGTTTTCAGGGGATTTCCGTGATACGGGAGAGATAATTCTGGCGAGGAAAAATGCCTCTGTTTTTGTGCATGCAGGAGCTCCGCTTGAAATTCCTGCATTGATTGCTATTTCGGAAAACGCGTTATTGCTCGGGTTTTTCAATAAGAAAGGAAGGTTTGAAGGGCAGTACCTTCTCAATTTAGAATCCCGCGCCCTGGCCTGGGGTAGAGAACTCTTCGAATACTATATGGAAAGGTCAGATAAAATCTGTTTAGGGGATCAGAAAATGTCTGTTTAGGGGATCAGAAAATGTTTGTTTAGTGAGTCAGAAAGTTTGTTCAATGAATTATCCTGAATGCAGTACTTATAGCCAGAGAGCTTCATGTGACCTGTTAAATCAGATATATACTTTAATCTGAACATGAGACCTCCAGTTTTAAATATCTTTGATTCCCGAAGATCTTACAGGTATTCCAATGAAACGAACCTCTAAGGAATGGAAAGAAAAAAGGGCTGAATTCATTAAAGGCAAAGCCTGTGCCTGGTGCGGCTCTTCTGAGCGCCTGTGTGTCCATACTCCCGGAGCCTTTTCTCCGGCAGAGGTCCGTTCCGGGATTTACAGTCTTGCTTATACCAGATTCAGGGAAGTGTACAGACAAAAGTACCAGAAATTCGAGCACGTCCTGACCGGTAAACACCGCCATAAAAGCCACCCTGCCTGGCACAAAGCCTCTACTGTACATAAAACCGAGCCTGACCATACTGACCTTGAAGAGCAGTGTATCGAAGTGCTTGTTGAAGATACAGGAGAAGGAAACTTCAAAAATCTTTATCATGAATGGCTTGAAGAAAGCGGGATTGAAGATCTAATTGAAGAAGAAACTCGAAAAGCCGAGGAAGAATATGCGTCTCTGAAACACGCAACCGTACTCTGCAATCGCTGTCATTTTGCAAGCCTGAGGGGCATGGAGCTCTGCCCGGTATGCAGAAAAAAGTATAAGTCCTCAAGGTATGAGACATGCTTTGACTGTCTGCCCGCTGAAAAAAAGAACGAAGTTCTGGGGCGGCAAAAGTAAACGGGAAAGGAGGATTTCCCGGCGAATTCGGAGAAGTTTTCTGATAAATATAGTTCCTGAAAAGCCATAGTTTCATTTTATGATTATGGCGGTATAAATCTGGGACCCTTCATGTTTTTTTTCATAAAAGAGCCCAGCCACTTCCTCCACATGCCCTGCAGGTCCCTGTTTCCAGGTTACCTGACCCACTGCAAAGTGGACATATTATTGCAGGCTGGGCAACGAGCACGTTTCCCTGTCCTCCGCAGGCTTCACAGATTCCACCTTCATCATTCCCGGTTCCGCTGCAAAGAGAGCATTTTTCCGGAGCATACTCTGTATCTATATAGGTATAAAGCATCCCATCACCTTCTTCATTTACGAGCACAGGGGTATTTTCCCAAGCAAAAGATTCTTTTAATACATCTTTTAGGCGTTCTGGATTAAAAGATCTTGCAAAAAGATAAAAAAGAAAGTGTTATAATGTAATTGCCAGATTTCATTTTACATTTATGCTCTACGTATTAAATCCTCGGTTTCTGTTAAAAACTGTGCCAGCAGGGACTTTTTTATCTCGACTGCATCGTTAGGGCAGAGTTCCCTGCAGCAGTAGCACAGGATGCATTTTTCCGGATTAATCTTGAAAGTTCCGTCTTCCAGCCGTTCCACCGCCCCGGGAGAACAGTTCAGATAGCAGGCTCCGCATTGAGTGCATTTTCTCTGGTTGATTCTGGGGTTAATGGTGTAATATTTGCCAAGGCTGCGCTTAAGGAACGCAGGGGATGTACTGATTCCCCCGCTCGAAGGCTTGAATTTCTTTTTGACTTCTTTTAATGGCGTTCCGACCACCACAGGACACTGGTTTCCGAAACCTTTCTTCAGGGCACCTGCCGTAGTGGGGATTTTGAGAGGATCAAAGCCGATCAGTTCTGCTGCAACAATATCCAGGGAAACGCAGTCCGGGCTTGCCAGAATCACTCCTGAGTTTACAGGCTTTCCGTGGGAAGGCCCATTTCCTTCCATGCCTACAACTCCGTCCATGACTGCAAAATTGGGCCTTACGACAGAATAAACATCGGCGACGGCTTCACCAAAAAGATCCCTGTTTCCAAGAAGATGTATTTCTTTTCGGCATTTCAGGGGGAGGACTCCGAAGAAATTCTTGACCGCGCCTGTATAATATGTAAGCTCATGGGTTTTCAGTTTCGGAAGAGATATTATAACATCTGCTTCAAGGACAGGGTTTGCAATGTACAGTTTCCGGAACTGAAGCGGCTCTGGAACTTCTACCAGAGTAAAACCTGCAGTTTCAAAGTTCACAATCTGGGCTCCGGCTTTGCGGGCAGCCTCTTCTATGCCTGAAACCTTCAGGGCTTTTGCTGTAGCTCCAGGCCTTGAGATCCCGGCTCCATCTCCGACTACTGGCTTTCCTCCTGCACTGAGCACGAATTCACACATTGCCGCTACCATAGAAGGATGGGTAGTTGTGGCAGCTTCCGGTGGGCTGGCTGAAAGGAGATTTGGCTTGAGAAGTACGCGATCTCCCGGATCAATTATTTTTTCAATGCCGCCCAGCAGGCCAAGAGCCCGGGCTATTGCTTCTTTTGTATCAGAATAATCAGGGCAGGAAACTATGGAGACTCTGTTCATTGCTAAAATGTAAATGGAAATGATTATTGAATTCTTTTCCGGTTTCAGCCTGTTGTTTTAGGCTGTTGTTAGTTTCTCAGCTTCCAGTCTATAGTCAGTTTGTTATCTCCTGAAGTGCCTTTTATATCCCGGCTTTTATCGGTTTTTAAGGCCCATAATTGAATCTATTTCTTCAGCTACGTTTTCCAGTTCATCAAGTATCCTTTCCGAGTCTTTCCTCATCTCCTTTACTGCAGCTTTCAGGCTGCCTCCCCTCAAATAAATCAGGCGTTTTTTCCTGTAAAGGAGCCCGGAGTCGTTGAGGTTCCGGAGGTGATGGTTGATTCTTGAGATTTTCATATCAAGGTCTTCAGCCAGAATTTCCGATGAACTTATCTCGTCATTTGAAAGTTTTTCAAGCAGGCTGAAGATTATCCTGTTGGCTGTGTTTTCGGTATCCCTGCCCGAAGAAAAGCCAAAACTGTCACAGAACCATAAAAGATCTTCTTCAAGGCTCTTTATCTGGGGTTTTTCAAGATTTCTGAGAAGAATCTGCTGAACCATCTGTGTATTATTTTAGAGATTCATGTATATATATTTTATTTTAATTTGTAGGCATCATTTCGATTTTTTTGCAATTATTTTTATTTTACTTATAAATTTTCTCTAAAATGCGGGTAATTTTTAAATATAAGTTTTACATTATATGCAGATAGTTGGGCGTTTTACAGCTCAATACATTCATCAATTCCATGCTGACTTATAGCAACAAGTGAATGTTCAGCTAATTTTAGGTCACTTACATATCAAGGAGGAACAAAGAGTGATTGTCAGACCTATTGGCGAACGAGTATTACTCAAGAACCAGAAGAAAGAAGAAGTGACTAAAGGCGGGATCTATATCCCGGAGCCTGCACGGCAGGAGAAAAAAGAAGGAATCGTTCTGGCTGTGGGGACCTTTGAAGACGGGAAGGAGCTCCCTCTGAAAAAGGGAGACCACGTAATTTACGGGGGATACCAGGCCGATGAGATTGAAATAGATGATGAAAAATATATTTTTGTCGACTTCAAGGATATCCTGGCAACCGTTGTTGAAGAATAATGTCAAATGAGGCCGTTTCTGAATATATTACATCAGGCATATCCTGAATATCAGGTAAATCACGACTTCGATAAATTATAGCTTAATTAAGTAAGAATATTTGATCCTAATCCAGGTGAATACAGATGGCTTCAAAGCAGATAATGTTTGATGAGAGTGCAAGAAAAGCCCTCTTAAACGGTGTAGATAAAGTCGCAAATACTGTTAAGATCACCCTGGGGCCGAGGGGCCGTTATGTCGTGCTGGATAAAAGCACAAAACCCGTGGTCACAAATGACGGTGTCACCATTGCAAAAGAAATAGAGCTCCATGACAAGTTCGAAAATATGGGGGCCAAGCTTGTCAAGGAGGTCGCTTCCAAAACCCAGGACAACACAGGAGACGGGACAACTACCGCCACCCTCCTCGCCCAGAGCATGATCCGGGAAGGCCTGAAAAACATCAGTGCCGGGGCAAACCCTATAGAGGTCAAGAAAGGGATTGAGATTGCCACAGAAAAGGTTGTAGGGTATCTCAAGAGCAAGAGTGTGGAAGTAAAGGGCAAGGACAAAATCATACAGGTAGCTACTATTTCTGCAAACAATGACGAAGAAATAGGCAACCTGATTGCCGATGCTATGGAAAAGGTCGGCTACAACGGGGTAATCACCGTTGAAGACTCAAAGACAATGGAAACCAGCCTTGATGTTGTTGAGGGTATGCAGTTTGACCGTGGTTTTGTTTCCCCATACATGGCAGTTGATACTGAAAAAATGATCTGTGAATTTGAAGACCCCTATATCCTGATTACAGATAAGAAGATCAACAGCATGAAGCAGATCGTGCCTGTGCTTGAGAAGGTCGCTTCTGAAGGCCGGTCCCTCCTGATTATTGCTGAGGATGTTGATGGGGATGCCCAGGCAGCCCTGATCCTGAACATCATCCGCGGAGCCCTGAGGGTCTGCGCTGTAAAGGCTCCCGGATTCGGAAACGAGAGAAAGGAGATGCTTGAAGATATTGCCGTCCTGACCGGCGGACAGGTCATCAGCGAAGAGAAGGGCATGAAACTTGAGGAATTCAGCGACTACATGCTCGGAAGTGCCAGGAAAGTCACGGTTGACAACCATAAAACCATAATTGTAGAAGGCAGGGGCGACAAAGCAAAGATTGATGAAAGGGTCAGGATCATTGAAGCCCAGGTCAATATTGCTGAAGCTGATTACAGAAAAACTGAGCTTAAAAAGCGCCAGGCAAAGCTGGGAGGCGGCGTTGCAGTAATCAAAGTGGGAGCTGCAACCGAAACCGAGCTTAAAGAAAAGAAGATGAGAATCGATGATGCCCTGAACGCCACAAAAGCCGCAGTTGAGGAAGGTGTGGTCACAGGAGGAGGGGTTTGTCTCTTCCGTGCAGCTGCAATTCTTGAATCCCTGAAACTTGACGGCGATAGGCAGGTAGGCGTGAAGATTGTTCAGAGGTCTATAGAAGATCCTGTTCGCCAGATCGCCACAAACGCAGGCAGAGAAGGCGCTGAAGTGGTGGCAACCATAAGGGCGGAATCCAGTGAACTCTTCGGGTACAATGCAAAGAGAGATGTCTTTGAAGACCTCTTCGAAGCAGGTGTAATCGATCCGACAAAAGTGGTAAGAAGCGGTCTTCAGAACGCTGCCTCAATCGCAGGTATGGTGCTAACGACTGAAGCTCTTGTAACCGATTTTGATGAAGAAAAGGACGACAGGACAGATACAATTATTATCTGATTGCAGTTTTTTTCTTTTCTTTTCTTTTTCCTTTTTTCCTGCTCTCATTATTACTTTTCCTGAATCACTCTAAAGCCCTTTTCCTTTCTCCTTTATCACCAGAAAGGCTGAAAACCTTTTTCTCTCATTAACACACTATTTTTATAAAAGCTCAATTCTCAATATTTATAACTGTTTATCTATAATCTATCTGTTATAATCATCCGGTTCGTTTATTACAAACTCCTCCTTACCAGAAAGGTGAAACTAAAGATGCTTGAAGTCTACTGTGATTCGTCTTATAATGAAAGTGAAGACTCCTACCTCGGTTGCGTGGTTTTACGGGATGGTGGGCAGCTCCACCAGTCAACAACTAAAGTCCCGGGTCATCCTCAGAATAATCTTGACTGTGAACTTGCAGCCCTCAATTTTGCCATATCCCTTGTCAGGATCTTTTCAAAAGGCGATGCCGAAATAATTGTTTATAATGATTCTACTGAAGCCGTAAGAGCTTTTCAGGGAAGGGCGCAGGAAGTAGAAAAGGAGTTTTCAGGGTCCAGAGTTAGCTTTGAATATATTCCCCGCGAGAAGGCGAACCAGGCAGCTGCAGACAGTCTGTCTAAAAAGTTTCCTGTTTTTTTCTCGAGTATATCCACGTCTGATGTGGAATCTTTTTCGAGGCGGGAAGACGTTCTTTCAGATATTGTCAGGAATGGCCGTAACGTTTTTTATCTGGAAAAAGTTCCGGAAATGTCCACAAACAAAAAAACCTGCTACAGGCTGATAGTCCGCACAATGGAAAAGACCCTTTCCGATGACCTTGTTTATCCTGTAAAAAAAGGAGGTCCTGGCACTCAGGTAAAGGCTGCGGAAGAGATTCGAAAAGACCTTTCAAACCCTGTGGTCCTTTCTTCCCTTAAATCAAAGGGAGTAAGGCTTGAAAACTCTTATTTCCTGCTCACGGACGAAACCTGGGGGCTTCGGGGTACTGACAGTCAGGCTTACTCAATTCTGCCCTCTTCCATCCCCCATAAGATAATATGTGATGAAGTAGACAGGTCGCCTCAAAACCTCTTCAGAAGAGCAGAACGTTTCAGGTAATTTTCCGGCATCTAATAGACCCCTGCTTAAATCCCCTTTTTAGGGGACCAAATGCCGGTGTTGAAGATGTTAAAGTATCCAGTTTATAATGTTATCCAACCCTTAAACCCAACTTAAATCCTGAGAATTCATGAAACCCATAGATTACAAGATACAGCTTTTGCTAACAGTTTTCGTCAGCTCTCTACTCCTTGGAAACCTTCTCGGGAGCAAGCTAATTGAGATATTCGGGATCGTAACCTCGGTAGGCTTTTTCGCATATCCGGTTACTTTCCTTATTACGGACATGGTAGAAGAAGTTAAAGGAAGGGAAGTGACAAAGGTTTTCTTACATGCAGGTTTTCTTTCACTCTGTATTGCATCCTTTTTCGTGTTCATAAGTACTGGTCTGGCACCATCTCATTTGTACCCGAATAATGAGGCTTTTAATAGCGTTTTTTCAAATTCCATGAGAGTTATACTGGCAAGCATGATCGCTTTTGTTATAAGCCAGCACCATGACCTGTGGGCCTTTAATTTCTGGAAGCAGAAGACAAATGGCAGGTATCTCTGGCTCAGAAACAATCTTTCAACAATTGTTTCCCAGCTGCTCGACTCCATCGTTTTCACGTTTATTGCTTTCTATCATGTAACTCCCGAACTGGGGGTAGTTTCAGTTTTTTATATGATTTTGCCTGTCTGGATCCTTAAAGTGATGTTTGCTCTCCTTGATACCCCCTTTGTATATCTTGGTGTCAGATGGCTTGCTTCTGGAAACATAAACGATGTCCCCTATCCCGGGGAAAGCGGGGAAGCAGGTCCGGTTAAAGGTTAAAACAGGTGCAGTTCCTGAAATCAGGTCCGATCCGGGAGTGGATCGGGAATCTTTTTTAGGGACTTACATACCAATGCTTATGGGCATCTCCGTCCTATACATTAACGGGGGTACTAATTACGGTAGAACATTCTGAGACCGAAATACGGCAGGTTAAGGCTGAAATCCCGAGTAATGCGAAAAGTTCAGAAACAGATTTCGAAAGAAAGGCTGAAAAGCAGGAAAAATCAGGTGCAGAGGCTGGTACTCAATACAAAGGAGTTCCCTCCGAAGACTTCTGTATCTCCTGCCTGAAGATGCCTGAAGAACAGCGTAATGCCATTATTCTGGAAATCCAGCAGGTAGCTGAAAGGATTCTGAAAGCCCATGGAGTTATCAAAGAACCTGAAGACCTTCTAAAGGGGGAATGGTTTCTCAAACTTCAGAAACCGGGGTTTGAAAAGAAACTGGTTCTTGCAAAGTCCGGAGAAGAGGTCTTTATAGGTTTTTATATCTATCCGGAAGAGGCTCCTGTGCCTGATCCTAACTTTGTTTTACTTTCTCAATACGGGCTCTGGTACCCGCAAAGAATCGAGGAAAAATTTGAAGAAACTGTCGCCTCTTTCTTTACGGGAGCTTATGGAGATTACGATTTCCTCAATATTGTCCCTGAAAACGTTGTAATATTCCAGACCTTTCAGCGTGATTTTGCAAAAATGCTTGAAGATCAGGGCTGGGCTGGGCCGGATGTGGAGGTAGTTGATAAAATTATGCCGAAAGATTAAGTTTCTGCGAACTGCCCCTCCCTAATCCCTTCGCCTGAAGGCCCAGAGGTTTGAGGAAGGGGTCTTCCCGCCTTAGACAGATAAAATCTACCTGATTCCGAGAGTTAACTTTTTTCTTGTTAAACTCATTCCGGGATTAATTTTTCTTTTATGTCCCTCAGGTTTGACTCTTTGTTTTTCCCACAGAATATTTAAATATTGAAAGCATACGCAGTTTCAGGTACATACTCAGTGATATTACTTGCTTTTACCTTGTGGCTTTTATATTAATCGCTTTTCAGAAGGTCTTTTATGTTTTCGATAAATTCCGATTGCATCTTATCAAAAAAATCAGAAGATATCCCTCCTTTCTATGTGATGGAAGTACTGGAAAGTGCCAAGGCTCTGGAAGCTAAGGGCAGGCATATAATCCATCTTGAGGTAGGGGAGCCTGATTTTCCTACTGCTCCCCATATCTGTGAGGCTGCCTGTGCTGCGATTGGTAGGGGATTTACAAAGTACACTCACAGCCAGGGACTCCCTGCTCTCAGAGAGGCAATAGTTGAGTCTTATCATCAGAAGTTTGGAGTTGACCTGGACCCGAATCAGGTTATTGTTACTTCCGGGACAAGCCCTGGTCTCCTGATTGTTTTTATGGCTCTGCTTGAAAAGAGGGATGAAGTAATTATGTCGAACCCTCACTACGCCTGCTATCCAAATTTCGTAAAGTATCTGGGCGGAACCCCTGTTTTTGTCTATACGAGCGAGACAAACGGCTTTGTCCTTGAACCCGAAACAGTAAGGCAGTGCCTGAGTCCGAATACCAAAGCCATCCTCATTAACAGTCCTTCAAATCCCGGAGGGCATGTTATGTCTCCTGAAAGTTTGCAGGGCCTTGCCGCAATAGCAGATGAAAAAGGAATTCCTATCGTTTCGGACGAAATCTACCAGGGCCTGATCTACAGCGGAGAAGAACACAGCATCCTGGAATATACTAAAAATGCCTTTGTCCTTAACGGCTTTTCCAAACTTTATGCAATGACCGGCTGGAGACTTGGCTATATTATCTGCCCCCCTGATTGTATACGCGCGATTCAGAAAATTCACCAGAATTTCTTTATCTGCGCTAACTCCTTTGTCCAGGAGGCAGGCATTGCAGCCCTGAAAGGTCCTCAGGAACACGTTACTGAGATGGTCCAGACCTATAATATACGTCGCCAGTACATGCTTAAAAGGCTTCTCGGCATGGGCCTCGAAGTTCGCAAAGAGCCAATGGGAGCTTTTTATGTCCTTGCTGATGCCCGCAAGTTCAGCAATGATTCTCTTGAGCTGAGCCGCCGGATCCTCAATGAGGCAGGCGTGGCAGTAACTCCCGGCATAGACTTCGGAAACGGGGCAGAAGGCTACCTGCGTTTTTCCTACGCTAACAGCCTTGAAAACATTGCAGAAGGCATGGACCGTCTGGAGGCTTTTCTGGAAAAAGAATTTGAAGGTGAAGGGTGAAGGATGAAGGATGAAGGATGAAGGATGAAGGATGAAGGATGAAGGATGAAGGATGAAAACTTCCAGAATCCGGAAGCAGTCCGTTTCTGCCTCTCAATTATTCTAATTAATTATTCTAATCAATTATTCTAATCAATTTTTCTAATCAACCTTCCTGATAATCATTTTTAATCAGACTTTCTTTTTCTTTTTTACTGTGTATTCAAAATTTTGTTCCGTAAAATTTTCCAGTTCTACCAGATCATCAGGAACTGATGAGTTCCCTTGCAGTTTTTCATCTCTCTTCTCTGGTGCCTTCTGAACTTTTT
This sequence comes from Methanosarcina sp. 2.H.T.1A.6, assembly GCF_000979455.1. Classification (GTDB taxonomy): domain Archaea; phylum Halobacteriota; class Methanosarcinia; order Methanosarcinales; family Methanosarcinaceae; genus Methanosarcina. Next base: position 39,717 of record NZ_JJOY01000014.1, on the reverse strand, counting down.
TGAGTGCCTTGTCACCTGCCGAAACTTTTCTCGGGAATTTAAACTTTAACTTTTCGGGGTTTCTTTTTATAATAACGCCTGCAACCAGCAGAACCAGGGTTGCAGCAAAGTATGTAAAGAGATTGAGGTGGAGCTTTTCCTCCATCACAAGTGCTGTCTCTCCGGAGGCATTGATCTCTTCTGAAACCGTGCTGTATCCGGTCTTTTTTATAGTAAGTTTATGCTGCCCTTCGTCTGCATGAAATACGACCGGAGTTATTCCTTTGTACTTCCCGTCAAGGTAGACATTTGCTCCGGAGGGGCTTGAAGAAATGCTGTGTACTCTCTCATTTACACGGAGTTTTTTTGAGATTGAGGCCGTTTTCCCGGCTTTAACAAGCACCCTCTCAAAGACATCTTCATACCCTTCCTGCGTTAGCACAACCTCATAAAAACCGGGCGGTACTTTCTCTATAAGAGCCGGGGTTTTTCCCACGACCTTTTCCTTTATATGGATCTCAGAGCCGTTTGGAATTGTTATGATTTCAATTTTCCCGAAATTCCCTTTTTCGGCTGCCGCTGGATTTTTAGCTTCTTCAGTCTCTTCAACTGTAGAATTTACCTGCCCGGGGTCTGCGGTAGATATGTCCGCAAATACAGGGCTGACGGCTAAAGTAAGTATCAGAAAGGAACATACTGTGCAGGTCAGGATTTTCCTGAAGTCTTTCGGTTTAACCCCTCTTTTAAGATCAGGTTTAATTTTTATAAGGAATCCCTTCGTTTTGAATGATGGGTCTTTTTTTCAAGTAACTGATATTTATAACTCCGTATTCTCATTTCCGGGATTGAACTGAATCCAAAAGAGGATATTATCAAAAAAGAGGTCTATATCGAGAGTATCGATACTGGAATTAGAAAGTAATCATACAAAGATGAGAATGTTTTCCTGAAAATCAAAATTAAAGAAAATTAAAGAAAATTAAAGAAAATTAAAGAAAATAATAAAGGTGGGGCTGGTGAGATTCGAACTCACGATCGACGGGTATCTCCGAACAACTGCTTTCACAGTTTTTCTGGTGAGCATCTATCAGTGCTCCAACGGTTCCTCATTGTCCTGCCCCGTCGGGAAAGACTCGGTAGACCCGTTGTTCATCATTTATCCGCTGGAGCCCATCGCCATGCCGGGCTAGGCCACAGCCCCTTAATGAAAGGTTAACAAGGATACTGACATATCCTTTCTCTTTTAAATAGTTAACGGCAAGAAACATGGTTTTTGAGAACATATTTCTATTTCTTCCTCAGTACATAAACAGAAAATAGATTATTCCTGCAAGGATTGTGAGCACAAATATCGCAAATGATATGTAACCAAGCAGGCGAACTGCGAAGTCATATGCACTTACCTCACCTGTCCATTTGCCTGTTCTGCGGCGGTCGAAGTATTTCATCAATTTCTTGTTTAATTTCAAAAAATTCAGGGCTCCCTTTTCAATTTTGTTCTATATCAGGGGTTTTGCAAATAAAGTTGTTTATCTGAATCCCTGAGGTTTCGGGAAGTATAATTGCATAAAAGCCAAAGAATCAAAGGAACGCGGGAATCGAATTCCTTATTTGCTTGATGCCCTTATTAAAACGAAAGAAGGTTAATAATGGCTTCAATCTGTTTTTAAAGCCATGCTAGCAAAAAAGTAAATGGAGAGCTTTTTTCTTATCTGTTAGCTCTCGATGGATTTCCCTGACCGTCTGAAATGTTGTTGTCTTAATCGGTTTTCAGTCAATTTTATTGAATTTGGATGCAGGTGCCCCACAAATCGGACAGTTCCCTTCAGGTTCACCTTCAATAGTATGTCCGCAGACCCCGCAGACGTAATAATCAACCTCTTTATTATTCCCTATTTCTTCCAGGGCTTTTTCATATAGTCTTGCATGAACCTTTTCTACTTTATTTGCCACTTCAAAGCTCCAGAGAGCCCTGTTGTCCCCTTCTGTTTTTGCTTCCTCTATAAAAGTGGGGTACATTGTCTCAAATTCGTATGTTTCGCCGTTAACGGCCTCTTTCAGGTTATCCATTGTAGTTCCAATCCCTCCCATACGCTGGAGGTGATTGAAAGCATGAACTGTTTCCGCAGCAGCAGCGGCTCTAAAGAGTTTGGCTATCTGATGATACCCTTCCTCGTCTGCTTTCTTCGCAAAGGCCAGGTATGTCCTGTTTGCCATTGATTCGCCAGTAAATGCAGCCTTAAGGTTGTCTTTGGAACTCATGCATATCTCCCCTTAATTTGAAATCTTTTTTTCACCCTATTTACTGGGGGCATATCTATTATTCTTAACGCCCATAAGAACAGTGAGCTTCGCTCACTCAAGTGGACTAAAGGAGTGAATTACAAGAATTTCTTCCCCATACAACGTCATTCGTTGTATTGTGTCTTTTTCACGCTCGACGCAGGAGAGCGGTCTTTCCAACAAAAAAGAAGAGAAGGAAGAAAATAATAGCAAGAAATTAAAAGTGACATAAAAAAGTAAATATTAATAGTGTTAGAAAAACCCGGTACTCACTTCTTTTTTTGTAGGGCTGTGGGCAAGCTGGAGGAAGCGTTTATACCTACATTCTTGAAAATGGTTTCCTGAGTTAGGAAATTATTTATTCTGGCTGGCAGGCCGGCTCAGGCTCCGTGCAGCACAGGGGGAGAAAACTGACCGATTTCCTCGGGGGTTCCGGAATGGATTAACAAATTAATCAGGCAACACCTGTTTTTCTAAAAAGAGGTTTTAATAAGGTTTTAATAAGAGGGTTACGCCCAGGGCAGGATTCGAACCTGCGCTCTCCCAAAGAAGAAACGGTTTTCGAGACCGTCGCCCTACCGCTAGACTACCTGGGCATTTTGCTTTAAGAACGTTTTAGGTTAGCTTAAACGTTAGCTTAAATGTTAAACTTCGCTTTAATGTTAAACGTTAGCTTAAATGTTAGATGGATTTTAAATAATGAGGACGTTCCCGGGCAGTACCCGACGTTTTTGGTGCAGAGTTAAGTGAATAGACTTTCTATCTTATATATTTTATTCTCAGCGACTCTCGGATTTTAAAAATCAAAAAGTGACCTCTGACCTGCAGGTTTTTCCTGATTCTCTTTCTCTGGCCATTTTTTACTCGCTCTTGCTGTCTTTTCTTCTTCAGTTTCGACTGTTTCTGCGAATTTTTTTCTCTCAAGGTCAGAAAATGATATCTGAGTTCTTGGCTTTCCTATCTCTCTTTTTGTTATTTTTGAGGCTTTTTTCTTTTCCTCGGCGCCTTTTTCTACAGGTCCGGGTTTTTCTGCTTTCAGGTGGCCGGGCAGTTCGAGCCAGCCGTACTGGCCACCTCCGCCGGGGTGGATTATAACATCGCCCTTCCTGAAAGCGAGAATTGCGTTTACTATCCTGTCATCCACTATTTTCAGGGCTTCCGGTTCTGCATAGATAAGGGCTTCAACCTCGTTTCCGAAATGCCCGACAATGGTTTCCCAAGCAGTCTTTACGCCTTTTGTCTGGACGCTTGCGTGGCCGAGTGACATCTGTATGATCTCTGCAAGAGGGATCAGGTGAAGATAAGGAGGTCGGTGGTCAGGATGCTCGGGTTTTTCAAAATCCGCAAGTTCGTTGACCCGGTCAGCCACTCCTTTTTTTATAATGCCTCTACATATCGGACAGCGCCATCTTCTAGCTTCGGCTTCCGGCAGCGGATACTGAGTAAAGCACTTGACGCAGGCAGACCGGTTGTACTTTCCTTCTTCAGGGAAAAAACCGACGTTCAGAGTAGCTCCGTATCCCTGCTTCCTGAGAATTGCTTTCTTGATGCCTTCAAAAGTAATATCCGGAACATTGAACTGAGTAAATTCCCTTGCCAGTTTGTTGGTAGAAGGGGAATGGGCATCAGAGTTCGTAAGGAAGGTCAGTCGGTGCAGTTCCTCAATCCTGTCCGCGTAATTACTGTCTGCACTCAGGCCAAGTTCAACAAAAGAGACATATTCTGTCATATCCCCATAGCAGCTTTCCAGGCTGTCATGGTAGCCATAAAGAGCAGTCCATGGTGTGAAAGCATGACAGGGGCCTATAAGAGCTCCAAGATCTTTTGCAATCTCTGCAATTTCACAGCCATCCAGCTTAACTGATGGGCGCCCATCTGCTTCAAGGTTTCCGAAAGGGGCAATTCTTTCTGCCAGCTCTTCGGCTTTTGAAATAGAAGGTAAAATCAGGAGGTGGTGTACCCGGTCGATATCCTCGACCTCGGTAGTGGGTATAAAACATATATTTCCTATTCGGATTTCTTCGTCTGAAATAGCTGCTTTTTTTATCTCTTCCAGCCACTTCGGATGAGTGCAGTCCCCTGTACCGATAAGCTCCATCCCTTTTCTCGAAGCTTCACTAGCAATTGTGGGTAGTTCCATCTTCCCCGAACACGCCATCGAGTACTTTGAGTGGAGATGGAGGTCTGCATTGACTTTCATTTCCGAACCTTTCGCCAGAATCGTTTTTAACTTTCAGGTTCCTTAAATATGTATTTCTCTATCCGGATTCTCTATCCGCGTATTCTCTACCTGGAACTTCCCTATCTATGTATTTATCCTATGTAGCGCAGGTCTTCTTCCGTGGGTTTAACTTCTGGGAAGTTCTGCTGCTCTTCTTTTTCTTTCAACTTTTCGAGGATACTTTCCATTTCCTCTGCTTTTTTCTTAAGGGAGTCTGTGTTTACCTCGATCCCGAACATATTACACAGCACCTTCAAAAGAGACTGGGCACTTTTGGGATCCATCAGGTATCCTGGCGTCATTCCCATAAGACAAGCAGCATCTATGCCCCTCATCCTGCTGAAAGCCACAAGCAGACCGGATGCTCCTACGATTCCCCCGCTTGGCTCCGATTCCCTGAACTCGACCCCGAATTTTTTAATCTCTTCGATCAGTTCCGTGCTGTTGGCAACCCCAAGGACTGTCTCTTCATAGGTGAGTTTGCCTGTAGGGTAGCCCCCGAGGGTGTATATTCTGGGTACTTTAAGTTCCTCTGCAATGTCCAGATAAAGAGAGCAGAGTTCGTAATGTCCCTGTGAAGTAGTGCTCTGGTGGTCCCCTACAAGAAAAAGAACATCAGTTTCGTTTACTTTCCCGTGGTATATGGTGTTGCTTACCGGACGGACAGTACAATCTTTATTGATAAGGACCTGGGGTGGAAAATGCGGAGAATAAACCTCCATAATCTTTTCAGCCCCAAGTTCGTCTACCAGATGCTCTGCCACCAGCTTGCCAACAAGCCCTACTCCCGGAAGTCCAACTACCATTATGGGGGTTTTGAGCTCAAGTTTTTCTTTCAGGCGGACAAGTGTACTTTGCTGCATAAAAATCCCTTATCCTTTCTTTGCCAGTCTTCGGTACTTGCCATAAGGGTCCTTAGGAGAAAAGCGAGCCGGGATCGCGGGTAAGACTTCTCCCCCGCAAGCCGGGCATTTTTCCCTTAAAGTGTACCTGCCGCAATTTTTGCATTTGCGGATCTTTTGTCCCAAAGGTTATCACGCCTTTGCTGATTCGATATGCCGCTTGAAAATCCCATGTCCGCCAAGTTTAGCAATAGTGTCTACTGCTGTCTGAGCGGATTTTTTAAGGACTGATTCGGCTTTCTTATAGTCAGGAGCTATTACCTTGATTCTATATCTCGGAGCCCCTGTGTAACTTACTTCGAGCTTTATATCTTCCCCATCAACATCACTGATGGAATTTGCAGCATGAAGGGCCTGTTTTATGACCTCTATGCCATTTGGAAGATTGCAGGTCAGATCCACATACCCTGCGATATCCACGAAGGGCAGTTTGATATTTTCTCCTGCGATTTTGATTATGCTCTGTAAGTATTTTTTGTTGACTTTGAGCCCTTTAAAGGCGCTTTCCCCTTCAACAGCTGCTTCTTCGAAGGCGGCGTATGCACTTCCAAACTCTTCTACAAGTTTTTCATGCAGAGCCTGCAGGCCAATTTCATCGCCCTCGCTCTCGGTCTCTTCGGCCACGAACTGGAGCCACTTGGTGGCTTTCTGCTCATTCTTCCAATCCTGGATCTTGGCCCGCCGCTGGTGCTCATTTACGTCTTTCAACGAAAGGTCGATGTGGCCTCGGGAAGGGTCCACGTTCAGAACCTTGCAGACAATCTTCTGCCCTTCCCTTACGTAGTCCCTGACGTACTTGACCCAGCCTGCTTTTATTTCGGAGATATGGATGAAACCTTCCCTTCCTCCGAATTCTTCAAGCTCGACGTAGGCTCCGAAATCAGTTACATTCTTCACCGTACAGACAACAAATTCTCCGATTTCAGGCCAGTTATCGTTTCCCATTCGTACCACTTCTCAATTTTTGTTCTCTAAATTATTCTATACTCTATTCCTGTTAAGTGCTTTCCCTGATACGGTTATTCAAGTACTTCCAGGATGTGAGTGGTAATTGTTGATTTTCCACCGGTTGGTTCGGCAAGGGTCCTTCCACAGACTACGCAGGTAATTTTACGGCTTGCGCTTCCGAATATGATCTGTTCGTTTTCGCAGTCGTTGCACTTTACGCGCAGGAACCTGCTTTTTGGTCGCTGGGTGTAGTCTATCATTTTATCTTACTCCTTGAACTCGAACTTCTTTGCCCTGAAACAGGGTCTCTGGTGGGCTTTCTTACATACGGTGCAGCGGTATCTGAGCCAGATGCGCTTTGTTGGCTTGTCGCCACCGGGCACCTTTGAGAACTTTCCGCTGTTTCCTATGCCTTGCTGTCTTTTCTTTTGCCTTGCAATGTGAGTCATTGATGAAGCTTGGCCCTTCTTTACCCTCTCTGCTACGTGTTCTTGGTGGGTCTTACAGAACGGGCAGTAAGTTCTGAACCTCTTTGGAATTTTCATTCTTTACACCTTTTTGATGATTATTGGTATTTTGTGCATATTCCGGCTTTTGCGGAAAAGCACTGTTAAATATACTTATTGAATATACGTATGGCGTTACGTATGGCGTTTAATTCCTGGGAATCTATTAATTTGGGAAGCGTTAATTGATAAGTTTGAAATCGTCTGAACCTCTTTTGTTTCGATATCCTGAGTGACGGTCTCCTATTGAAGACGAGGTCAGAGCACGCTAACAAGGTTAAGCTACACAGATATAGCTACACATATATATACTAATACTATTGCCTGAAGTGCTTTTCCTTCATAAGGCATGAATCCTTTGTTTACAGGGTCTCTGATATGCCTGTCCACAACTGTTTTTCTGGCTAAAATAAGCTTCATGTCTCAAGGAATCAGTTCTTTTAGGAATTCTTTTCTCCGGAGCCTTTCTCTCCGGCAGCAATCAGTTTTGCTGCTTTCCGCTTTATCAGCCCTGTTGCATTCAGTTGCGGCAAAACAACCACATTTTCGGCATTGACCGTATAGTTCCGGCCGTCCGCCCCTGTGAAAGTAGGCAGGTCCTTCAGTATTCGGACAACAACATATTCTTCGTTTATATTGTTTTTGCCCGACTCTGTCCCTGTGTTCTTCCCTTCGGCAGTTACAGTTATTCCCCTGCCTGTTTTTGCGTCTACAAGAACCGCGGCAGATGCCTGTCTTGCATCCCCTGTCCCGGGCCAGGCCGGAATCTTCCCTGAATCGGGATAAAGAATGGGGCCTAAAAGCTCTACTTTTGCAGCTTCTATTCCCTGAAGCACAAGATCATAAAGCATTTTCTCTGCAGGAAGCAGCTTTTCGAGATCCTTTGAAATAGGTTTATCAGCGTTAGACTGGATCGTTGCCCGGGTAATGACCTTCCCTATCCTTTTCATAAAGATAGTCTCAAGGTCCGAAAGTGCTCTTTCATGCTCGTCATTAAGCATCTTTGATTCCGGAGAACGGGGATTATTAATCTTCCCTATCTCTTTCTCAAGCTCCCGGATGTATTTTTCAGCTTCCTGATAAAAATCAGCCTGAATCGTTTTCAATGTCTGGTTTTTTTCCTTATACAGTGTTTGGCTGATTTTTTCTATGTCCATACTCCGCAACACCTCTACAAATTAGATATACGGCTGCATACTCCGGAACTTCCTGTATGCCTTCTTCTATTCTTAAATCCTTGCCCTTCAGCTGTACTGAGAAAGGCTTTGAAACGGTTATTTTTGTTGGTTTGTCGCTGAAGATAACTGCATCATTGAGCGGATCAAACCTTTCCAGCTCGGAAAAAGCAAGCTTCTTAACCAGCATCCCGGACCCGCCGTGCAGGGACCCGGGTACACGGATCAGGCGTTTGATGTCGGCAGTCACCGGTTCATCAACACTGGCTCCGAACCTGTTCAGGAAATCCTCAACTGATTCCTGCATAAAATATGCGGCAATCTCCTTAAAATTTCTTACGTCAAAGTCCAGCCTTCCTCTCTCCAGAATGTCCTTTAAGCCATTTTCGCTGTTCGTAATATTAATCAGCTTTTTTATTGTGGCATCCCCTACCTTCTCATGCTTGCGGAGTTCGGGAAACATATCTTTCTTGTACTTTTTTTCACACTCAGTCTTCATGTAGTCCGTAAGATAAAGCGCAATCCTCTTACCCCACCCGGAATCGTATCCAACAAGCGTGCACTTCATAGGCACGTTCTTAATCCCTTTAAATGCCTTTGAGCCTGTCCCGAAATCCCCATCCATTGCAATCTCCTTGAAAAAGTGCTTGAAATCAATGTCCCTTCCGCTCACATAATTCACGATTTCCCTTCTCTCTGAACTCCCGAGCTTCAGAACTTTCGGATTCGTAACGTGTAAATGATATCCCCTTCCTCCGGAAAAGACCAGCTCCATTTCCTGTTCTGAAACTCCAAAATCGTCTAACAGAAAATCTATGAGCTTAAGAGTCTCTTTCTTCACAAGCTCAAGCATATCAGCATAATTATTCGGGGCATTTGGCAGGTGGTCTGCATCAAGGTCAAAGATCAGTTCTGCCCCGAGCCAGTTTTTCTCATTCATCTTCTTTGCATCAGGGTATTCGTAGTAAGCCGTAGAATTGTAAACATGCGCAGGAACCATGCCGTAAAGGTAATCAAGAGCCTCTCCCGGAGAACCGAAAGACTTGTGCCGATGCATCATTTTTTCCGGCATATCATCGTAGAAGATGAAAGCCCATTCTCTATTAGGCAGGTGGTCAGGAAGAACTATTTCAGCGGTTTTATAATAGTTCTGAAAACAGGATTTCAAATAACGGGTGGTTCGGTGGTCCATGGTTTTTGGGAATTTGGGTTTTGAATCTTTTAGTTTGATTTTAGGTTTGGGGTTTCCTAAGATAGATTAACTCATATTTTACTTTTGTTTATATGAGTTTTTTTAAAACAGTTTTTTTATCCTCAATTTGTGTCCAGGTAAGAGGCTTCAAAGCCTGCTGGAAAACCACCAGTTCAGGATCACAGAAATAAACATCATTCCTGGAAGGAAAATCGGGACTTTAACAGGAACAACTGATTATTCGGATTTTCCGGTTCACTTGAATATAGAGTCGATTCGAATATAGAGTCGATTCGAAGATAGAGTCGATTCGAAGATAGAGTAGGTTCAAAGTAAATATTGTCAGCGGAAAGGACTCATTATAGGTTAAACCGGGATGGGATTTACTCAGAAAGAAAAAGAGCTCATATACAATGTAAACAAATTGACTAAGAAATCCGGAAATGAATTTCCTATTAATATATATAATATCTCTATAATTGTTCCTGTCAATGCCCATGAAAAACCAGAATAACTATCGAAACTGACACCGAAATAAGAACTTTTGGGGGGAAGATCTTATGGGAAGCAAAAGTAACCTTAAAAATCACATTAACGCAGTTCTATGCCATCTGAAAAGGGGAGAAATTGAAGACTCATATTTTGTTGAAGACTCATATGTCGTGGCAAAGTCTGGATACTCAGAAACTCCTGCAACCTTTGCCAGCTCCTCTACTGGTATGGAATTTGTACTGATCCCGCCCGGGGAATTTGATATGGGTTCACCTTCTGAAGAGAAAGACAGATCCGATTCCGAATCTCCGGTGCATAAAGTAAAAATTAAAAATCCTTTCTACATGGGTAAATCTTCGGTCACACAAAGACAATGGAAAAATATAATGGGAACTAATCCCTCACACTTCAAGGGTGAAGCCCGACCAGTTGAGATGGTTTCCTGGAATGATGTCCAGGAATTTGTTAAAAAACTGAATGCAACAGAAAGTACCGATAAGTACCGTTTACCTTCAGAAGCCGAATGGGAATATGCCTGCAGAGCCGGTACACAAACAGGGTATTCATTTGGTGATGATGAGTCAAAGCTTAATGATTATGCATGGTACGCTGAAAACTCAGGTCGTAAAACTCACTCGATTTGCCGGAAGCAGCCTAATTCCTGGGGGCTTTACGATATGCATGGGAATGTCTGGGAATGGGTTCAGGATAAATGGCATGAAAACTACAAAGATTCTCCTTTTGATGGTAATTCATGGGAAGATGAGGATTGCTTCGATCGGGTTTCTCGTGGGGGCAGCTGGTACTGTGGTGCTGAATCTTGCCGATCAGCTGGCCGCTTCAAGCGCGAAGCTGAGAGTCGTTTCGGCAACCTTGGTTTTCGCCTACTGATGGAACTGTAATCCCCTTAGCTTTACTCCTTCGCAACTAATGTCCAGTGTGTCTTCTTCAATCTACATTGCGGAAAAACCGCGCCGGGGGGCGGGACAGGATAGGTTGAATATGGCTTTTACGGCTGCTTCGGTTTCAATCCTTTTTTCTTCTCCCCTAATCCCTTTCAAAACTTTTCCAAAACTGTCGCCATCAATAAGTCCTCTTGAGAGGAGCGAAAAGGACCGCGTACTGTTGCACTTGCAGTGCAACTCCCAGAAAATCTCAGATTTCCTGAGATCCCGAGACTCAACTCGGGTGGCTCAACTCGGGTGCCGAAGCTCTAATCGGTCTAGACAATAGACTTATACATGAATCCTCTATTATATCCACTTCATGAAACAGGATATGTCAAGTGCCGACGTTGCTGCAGTTGTTGCCGAGCTGTCAGGGGGTCCGAAGTCCATTCTTGATGCGAAGATCGGGAAGATCTACCAGCCCGCAAGTGGGGAAATCCGCATCAACCTTTACGTTTTTCATCAGGGTAGGGATAACCTGTTTATTGAGGCTGGGAAGCGTATCCATTTAAGTAAACACTTCAGGGAAAGCCCCACGCTTCCTCAGGCTTTTCCCATGCTCCTCCGAAAGTACCTGGCGGGGGGCAGGATTGTATCCGTGGAGCAGCACGACTTTGACAGGATCGTGAAGATCGGGATTGAGAGGGGAGGGATCAGAAACACCCTCATTGTGGAGCTGTTCGCTCGGGGAAACGTCCTGATTGTGGATTCCGAAAACAAAATTATCCTGCCAATGAACCCCGTGACTATGAAGGACCGCAGGCTGAGGAGTGGGGAGATTTATGAGCTTCCTGAGGCACAGTTGAGCCCTGTGGAGGCTAAGGTTTCGGACCTTATGGACGCGTTTTCTAAATCGACCGCCGATATTGTCCGGACCATTGCTACAAGATTCAACCTTGGGGGAGTCCTGGCAGAAGAGGCCTGTGCTCGTGCAGGAATTGATAAGGCTAAACCTGCAAAAGAAGCCATTGTAGAGGATGCTGAAAGGCTCCATGATGCGCTGCAGGACCTCTTTTCCCCGCTGTTCAGGGGCAGGACTGCAGGTAAAGGCGAGATAAAGGCTGAGCCAGAAACAGGTATCGAAACTGAAACCGGAGTTGAAACTGAATCCGGGGTTGAAATCAAATCCGGAAATGAAATAGAAGTTGAAACTCGAGCAGGACTTGAAACTCAGGTTCCGGGACTCAGACCTCAGCATATAAAGACGGAAATCAACGGGAAGATCGAAACATTCGATGTGATGCCTTTTGACCTCACCCGATATTCTGAATATGAAAAGGAATATTTTGATTCATTTAATACGGCACTTGACGAGTTTTTCGGGAAAAAGTCTCTGGAACAGGTTGCAGAGGTAAAGGAAGCCGAAAAAAAAGAGAAAACTCTTGGCGTTTACGAAAGGCGGCTTCTCCAGCAGGAAGAGAGCCTTGTAAAGTTCGAAAAAGAAATTGAGAAAAATAACCTTCTTGCAGAGATAGTCTACGCCAATTACCAGATTATCGAAGAGCTTTTTTCCGTACTCAACGGTGCAAGGGCAAAGGGCTATTCCTGGGATGAAATCCGTTCCATCCTGAAACAGGCAAAAAAGGCCGTGCCTGCTGCACAAATGATTACAAATATTGATCAGAAGACCGGGACTGTAACTGTTGAGCTTGACGGCAAGAGCGTCAACCTTGATATCCGGAAGACCGTGCCTCAGAACGCCCAGGAATATTACGAGAAGGTCAAAAAGTTTACTAAAAAGAGGGAAGGGGCTCTCAAAGCCATTGAGGATACCAGAAAGGCTATGGCGAAAAAGGCTGCGGCAAAGGCTGCAAAGGCAGGGAGGAAGTTGCAGGCGTCCCGGAAAAAGCACTGGTACGACCGTTTCAGGTGGTTTGTATCCTCAGACGGTTTCCTGGTTGTAGGAGGCAGGGATGCCGACACTAACGAGGAAGTTTTCAAAAAATACATGGAAAAAAGAGATATCGTCTTCCATACACAGACCCCGGGTGCTCCTCTGACAGTTATTAAAACCGGAGGAGAGGAGGTTCCGGAATCTACTCTTCAGGAAGTTGCACAGTTTGCAGTTTCTTATTCGAGCCTCTGGAAAGCCGGGCAGTTCAGTGGGGACTGCTACTGGATTAAAGCTGAACAGGTAACAAAGACGCCGGAGTCAGGAGAGTACCTGAAAAAGGGGGCATTTGTTATCCGTGGAGAGCGCAATTACTTCAAAGATGTACCTCTTGGAGTTGCAGTCGGGCTTGAGCTGAAAGGCGAGACAAGGGTCATAGGCGGGCCTGCTTCTGCAGTCCGGAAGCATGGGGACTATATCCTTGAACTTACTCCGGGCAAATTCAATCAGAATGATATCTCGAAAAAAATCTACCGGATTTATGCGGACAAGCTTGGTGACCCTCGCTTTGTAAAGCAGATCGCATCCCCTGACCTGGTAGCTATGATGATCCCTGCCGGGGAGTCAAACCTCAGGACCCAGAAACCAGAACGAAAAGGGCAGGGAATCGAGCCTGAAGGAGAAGAATACGGGGCTTCCGAACTAGAGGCCGAATCTGAGGGCTATGAGGAAGAAACTGAAGATGAATTCGGAGAAGAAGCCGGAGAAGATATTGAAGTGGAAATTGAAACGGAGTCTGGAGAGGGAAGTGAAGAGGGAAGTGAAGAGGAAACTGAAATGCATGGAGTGACAAAGGTATGAGGGTTACGAACCGTTCTCTTAAAGGCAGGGAAGGGGAAATTGCCGTAACAGCTGAAACCCTCGACGATCTCTGGCATCTGAAATACATCATTGAAAAAGGCGATATGGTCTTTGCCCTTACCAAAAGGAAAGCTGATTCTGCAAGCGACAAACTTCGTCCGGAAAAAGTCGAGAAAGTAAAGGTCCGGCTCGGGATCAGGGTTGAGGAAATGGAGTTCCACAAATTCGCGAACAGGCTGCGAATACACGGACCGATAGAGCAGGGGATGGACACCGGCTCCTATCACACTCTTAATATCGAAATAGGGACAAATATTTCCATTGTCAAGGAGCACTGGAAAAATGACCAGCTCCAGCGCATCCAGGATGCCGAAGAGGCCGGAAAACGCCCTAAAGTTGTTCTTGTGGCAGTCGAAGAGGGTGATGCAGACATTGGTTTTGTGCGCCACTACGGAATTGAGATCTACTCCCATATCCGGCAGTCATCCGGGAAGCGAGAGACCGGGCTCAGGAATGAGTTTTTCAGGGAACTTGTTGAACAGCTCAGGCATGCGGTTCCCGAAGACGCCTCTATAGTGATTGCAGGCCCCGGGTTTACCAAAGAAGATTTCCTGAAATATTTCCATGATGTTGAGCCTGATATGGCTTCAAAGGCGCTGACTGAAGATACTTCAATGATCGGGATGTCCGGCTTTCAGGAAGTGCTCCGCAGAGGGGCTGTGGACCGAATCATGCAGGAGTCCCGTATAGCCCGGGAATCCTCTCTCATGGAAGACCTCATCAGGGAGATCTCAATGGACGGTAAAGCCGCTTATGGTTTTGCGGATGTTAAAAATGCTCTTGGATACGGGGCTGTCGAAACCCTGCTCATTGCTGACGAAACCCTGCGGGAAGGGCGGGAAAAAGGAGAAGATATCGACAAACTTCTTATGGAGGTTGAGCAGGCACAGGGAAAGGTTGTTGTATTCAGCACGACCTTTGAGCCTGGGGAAAAGCTTCACAAACTGGGAGGAATTGCAGCTCTGCTCCGTTTCAGAGTCAGGGGCTGAGCAGATACTGAATGTGATTGCAGCTCTTTAACTCTTCATGCCTATTTGCTTAATTTTTTACCCCTTTTCTTAATTTTGCTTTTGTTTTTTTGTTTTTTATTATTAAGGTCTTATGTCCTCGATTTCCTGATAAACTGAAGCTATTCATTTTCTTTTTTTGTTTTTATGTTCTATTTAGTACTATTTTTCTTTTTTTCAATTCAAATTAGTAAAATTTATTAACTACCCAGCTTTATTTGTTGTTACGTTCTCTATTATTTATAACAATATTTGCTTATAGTTTCTTCTTATGTATGGTTTAATTTATAAATTTCAATGAAAACGAGTGATGATATTCATGAATCGTGGTATCCAAAAAGCTTTGTCTTCACTTTTGATTGCGTTTGTAATCTGTTTGCTGGCCCCTCCTTTAGGCTTTGCAGCCCCGGCTATCTGTGGGAGTTCTCTTGACACCAATGCGACCTCATCTGATGGTTTTTGTTGGGATGCAGCTACTTTTGGAGGCTTTAACTATCCTGTAAACAAACACAAGGATTTTGTGGCTTCTGAGAACTGGTGGGGAGAACGCTTGCAGTACATCGAAAAAGATGGCCAGAACGAACTTGGAAAAAACAACCCCGGAAACCATGTTATAAGTGAAGGGGAGCTTGTGTATTCTACAAGGCAGTTTTCCAACAAATATGTACTTGTTTCCGAACTGGGGCTTGATGCCGGGACAACTCCTGCAGAACTTGGAGGAATGTTTTACTATAAGTTACCCTGGTTTGGAAAACCGTATATTACTATTGAAAATGATGCAAGTCAGCTTGCAAATCTTGTTATCAATCAGGGTGGCAGTGAGAAAAAAATGCTCAAAGCCGGTGAGACCTGGGACCTTGGAAAAGATTATTCTCTAACAGTAAACCAGATCGATATAGAAGGAAAAAAGGTCTGGTTCTCTCTTTACAAAGGAGATAATGAACTCGAGTCCGGAATTGTAGAAGCTGACGGGACTGTAAAAAACCAGACCTTTACCGCAACAGCAGACTTCGGAGACAGAAAAGGCCAGCTCTATTTCATTACCTATGTGGACTCTGTTTTTATGAGTGCTACTGATTCTGTTGCAGTTTTCAAATATACCTGGTTAATCGACAGGGATAATACTCTGATTATTAAAAATGGGGATGAGTATCAGGGGTTTGAGGTAAAAGAAGCTTCAAAAGACGGGATTGTTCTCAAAAACTCAAAGGAAATCACCCTTAATCTGGATAAAGACAAAAAGACTTACTTTACAGATTCCTGGTATTTCCAGACTTCAGATGAAGGAAAGGGCAGTACATCTCCGAGCGGATACATTATTTTCCCTGCAAAAGAACTGAGCAATCCTGGAAATTATACCCTGAGAGGTTTGCCTCTTGATACAAATGAGACTTCTTCCGATGGTTTTTGCTGGAATGCTACTACTTTTGGCGGTTTTGTCTACCCCATAAACAAACACAAGGATTTTGTGGCTTCTGATAACTGGTGGGGAGAACGTCTGCAGTACATCGAAAAAGATGGGAAGGACGAGCTTGGAAAAAGCAATCCAGGGAACCACGTAATAGGTGAAGAAGAACTTGTGTATTCCACAAGGCAGTTTTCCAGCAAATATTCACTTGTTTCCGAACTCGGGCTTGATGCTGGAACAACTCCTGCAGAACTTGGAGGGATGTTCTTCTACAAACTTGCCTTGTTCGGGAAACAATATATTACAGTTGAAAATGATGCAAGTCAGCTTGCAAATCTTGTTATCAACCAGGACGGCAGTGATAAAAAAATGCTCAAAGCCGGTGAGGCCTGGGACCTTGGAAAAGATTATTCTCTAACAGTAAACCAGATCGATATAGAAGGAAAAAAGGTCTGGTTCTCTCTTTACAAAGGAGATAATGAACTTGAGTCCGGAATTATGGAAGCTGACGGAACTGTAAAAAACCAGGCTTTTACCGCAACAGCAGACTTCGGAGATGGAAAAGACCAGCTCTATTTCATTACCTATGTGGACTCTGTTTTTATGAGTGCCACTGATTCTGTTGCAGTTTTCAAATATACCTGGTTAATCGACAGGGATAACACTCTGATTATTAAAAATGGGGACGAAATCCAGGGATTTAAAGTAAAGGAAACTTCCAAAGACGGTATTGTCCTCAAAAATTCAAATTCGATTACTTTGAACCTCGACAAGGACAAAAAGAACTACTTTACTGACTCCTGGTATTTCCAGACCTCAGATAAGGGGAAAGGCAGTACCTCTCCGAGCGGATACATTATTTTCCCTGCCACGGATATTGTCATTGAAGACAAAAATGCCGGACCTGCTGATAATAACACTTTTTCAGAAGAGGGCAACTTGACAGATACGGTCCCAGGTTCAAATGAGTCTGAAAACATCTCATCTGATTACAGGGCAGCTTCTTCCAGTATAGCGCTTGAGGGTGAAGATAACAATAGCTACCCTGAGGAAAAAGCCGATGAGAAAGCCCCCGCAAAACTTCCTGGCTTTGGAATAATCTCCGGGATTCTTGGGGTTATGGTCTGTCTGGCTCTTAGAATAAAGAGTTAATCTGTTATTATCTTTGAGGGATATTTATCTGTAAAGGGTATTTATCTGTAAAGGGTATTTATCTGTAAGGAATATAGTAGAGAGTCATTCTCTAATAGAGAGTCATCTCTGTAGAGAGCTGTCTCTCTCAATCTCTTTTTTATTAGGGCGTCTTTTTTCTGCTTTTTTAACTGACAGCCAGATGAGCTAGCAGAGGGACTTCTGTTTTTCTGTAATTTTAAAACGGTTTCCGGCAAGGAAAATATTTTCTCCATTCCGGGGGTATTTTTTCAGCATCTCTTCAGTATATTTTCTTTCATTTGCGGTCTCTGTTTTTCGATTGTTTTTCTTACCTGACCGGCTGGTTCGGGCCCCACGCGGCGCAGGGTGAAAAAACTGAAATTTTCCTCATGGATTCCGGAATATATCCATCAATTAATCAGGGGCTACTTTTTCAGATAAGAAGAAGTGCGATAAAGCCGCTTAAGAAAATCCCATCAAATGTACCCGCCCCTCCTATGCTTGCAACAGGAGCTCCCAGCTTCTTGATTTTTCCCAGATTAAGCAGGTCAGCTCCTATAAGGGTCCCAAGCACTCCTCCCGTATAAGCAATGATAACACGGCAAGGTTCAACAGGGCAGTCAGATATCTGGATTACCGAAGTAAGCAGGATTGCAGTAAGGGCAGCTGTCAGGGGCGGGACCAGGGCCGGAGTTGCAATTCCTATTCCCCTAATCGGCTTCGCTACGGAATAGGTTATGGCTGCAACAACTGCTACACCAATTCCTGCAAGAAAGAGGGAAGAAGGGAATTGTGCAAGAAGATAAGCAGAAATCAGGACCGGTATAACTGCCCCTCCTACGTTGATAGCAAGTACCGTTTCATTTCTAACAATCTGCCGGATAGGAATCCGGTAGGAAATCCCAAAGACTTTTATATAACTTTCCTTGACGACCGGGATTTCAGACCTCAGAGTTGTCAGCGGGATATTGATCCCGCTTCCAAGGAGGGATAGGAGCAGGATTAAGAGTGCGTCTTCTGCAGAAAATCCTATTTTCATGAAGGCAGATACAATAATTCCCAGAAACAGAGACCCAAGCCCAAAGATCAGAATGAGAATCAAAAGGAAAAGGAATTTCAGGCTGAAAGGCATGTAGAAGATCTGCCTGCTCATGGAATTACTCTCTGTTCTCCGGTTTTCTGCATATTAAGAGATATGTATATTCTCTTTATTAATGAGTATCCATCTTCATTCGAGTTTCCATACCTGCACCGGAGAGCTCTAATAAACAGGTAGTTAAAAACAGGTATTTAAACAGGCAGTTAATTAACAGGTATTTTAAAACAGGTAGTTAAAAACAGGTATTTAAAAACAGGCAGTTAATTAACAGGTATTTAAAAACAAGCAGTTAATTAACAGGCAGCTAAACATTTTCCCTGCATTCCAGGTCAGATGTATCTGGTAGCAGGCTGTAAGGATTCTATGCAGATGGTTTCTTTTGCATCTTTGTATACTCTGAGAACTCCGCCTGACTCTGATACTGTAACTGAGATTGCTACCGTATCCCTGCTGATGGCGGCTGCTGAGACATGCCGTCCTCCCAGCCCTTTATCAATATCAATATTTTTCCCATCCACGTCAAGGTATCGTCCTGCTGCATGGATAATGCCCGTCTCATCTATCACAAAAACTCCGTCAAGCTGGGCAAATTCCTTTATGGATTCCCAGTTTTTTTTGTCAAGGACGTTTCTGTGGATTTCCTCATGGCCTGCATAAGGGTTAAGGATTATCTGATGAGAGCGTTTCAGAACTTCTTCGGAATCGCCTACAATAAAAGCAGCTCCTATTTTTTTTCCTTCCCTGCCCGTGAGGGCGATATCAAAAGCAATCTTCAGAACCGCATTCATGACTTCAGGCCTGACCCTCTCTTCACATTCTTTCATTGCTTTTATCAGAGGGTTTTCATCGAGGCTATGGACTATAATAGAGCTGGAACCGCGAGTTTCGACAACACCGACAACAATCCCGCCTTTGGGCCCCTCAAGCACGTACTCTATGGCTGCAGCATGCTGCAGGTGGTCAAAGTTACCCGAAGCTTCCCGGTTGAGCTGGTCGCTGAGTTCTTTTACAGGACTTTTTCCTTCTTTGCCGGTTGCTACGAGGTGATCGATTATACTTTTCGGGCGCATGGAGATATAATACACCGGAACTCCTCCGGTCTCGATTCCCTCAAAGCTCAGATCTCCTGAGACCATAATTGCGGCAGCATTAAGTTCATGGGAAATACGGGCTGCCGCTTCTGCAATTATACGTGCTCTGTCCATGTCGTCCACCCCTTTTTTATTTTTACGCAACTATATTTGCAGTCCTGCTTCTCTGCTCTGAGGTTAGTTTATATTCTGCTGTTTGATTTTTAAGTTAATTATTATTTCTTCGAGCTAATATCATTTCCATAGGTTCACATTAGTTCTCAGAGTTAACATTACCGGTAATTGAATACGTAACAGGCCTGTTTACCGTGTAGTGTAATATTTGATATATTATAATTGTTCTGTGATTGCTCCTATTTTTCCTCTTTTCTCTGTTATTTTTCTCCTCAACTCTCGCTATTCATTTTTCTCACCTTTTTTAAATGTAGTCCGGATCACTAGGGTTTACAATTTTTCTGGAAATGTCATCCTGAATTTGTTTTTTCTGAACGGTAAAGTGATAGAAACATTTTTCTGGTTATTTTTTCTAATTTATATGGTGAAAGCTTTGATCAGGACATTTATAGCAGTGGAACTGGACCCGAGTTTCAGGGAAAAAATCCTCCATATCCAGGAGAGATTTTCCGATTTTGACCTTAAGTTTGTTAATCCTGAAATAGTTCACATAACTCTGAAGTTCATCGGTGATATTGAAGAATCAATGGTAAAACCCCTGGCTGAGGCTCTTGATTCTCTTACTTGTGAGCCTTTCGAAGCACAAATTGAAGGCATCGGGGTTTTCCCAAAGCCTTCGAATCCTAAAGTCCTGTGGCTGGGGGCAACAGGAAACTTCGAGACTCTTCATGATGATGTGGAAACCGCCCTGAAACCTTTTAAGTTCAAAGAAGACGGGAGGGCATTTACTGCTCATGCTACCCTTGCCAGGGTAAAATTCCTGAATAAAGATCAAAAAAATGCTTTTGCAGATGCCCTGAAAGAGTTAAAAGATACAAAAATTGGCAGCATGCAGGTAAATAAAGTGCTTCTGAAGAAAAGCACTCTAACACCTGAAGGTCCCATTTATGAGGTCCTGCATACTGTATACCTGGACTGACAGGTCTTCTTGCTCTGGACTGTATAAGTCCTCCATACCCTGATCAGTTCCTTTTGTGTGTCTTAACTACAACATCTCACACTGATCTGACCTCAGCTATAGCTTTCTGCTTCATATTCTTTGAATCCGCTTGAGTACACAAGCCTGCGGTCTTCGGTTATTATAAGGCATTCAACGCCTTCGAGATTTTCTATCATCTCAAGCCCTTCTTCTTCTCCCATCACGAAGACTGCAGTTGCAAAAGCATCGGCGTCAATAGCGTTTCTGGCAATTACCGTGCTGCTAATAAGGCTTTCAGAAGAATATCCTGTTCTCGGGTCCGAGATGTGTGACACTCTTGCCGACTCGTTAAAGTAACGTTCATAGTTTCCGCTTGTTGCTACTGCAATATCGCGAGCTTCAATTGCAGTAACATATTGTTCGCTTCTGTCAGGGTTCTGAAGGCCTACCATCCAGGAAGTGCCATCTGGCTTCTGACCTATGTATCTCCCGTCTCCTCCCGCGTTGACAAAAGCGTTTTCAATCCCGTTTTCCTTCAAAGACTCGATTGCTTTATCAACTGCGTAGCCCTTTGCAATCCCTCCCAGGGCTACTTTCATCCCGGGGTTCAGGCTTGCATTCCCATTTTCTGTGCTTATTTCCGAGTAGTTTACGAGTTTGAGAGTTTCGTTCAGTTCATCTGCAGTTGGAGGTTTCTGTGATCCTTCAGGAAGGAATTTACTCTTCCATAGGTCAAGTACTGGCTGGATGGTAATATCAAAGGCTCCTCCGCTTTTCTCTGAATAGTACTTTGACTGGTTCAGTACGTAGATAAAAGCAGGGTCAGCATTTTCAACTTCTCCTCTGGTATTCAGGATATTAAGCTGGCTGTCTTCTTTTGAAGGGCTCATAAGGGCGTCAATTCTGTATATTTCACTAAAGGCGTCCTCTATAGCCTTCGAAGCTTCGCTGTCATTTGAAGCGTATACAGCTACCGTAACTGTAGTATCCATAGTGCTTCTGGTCTGTTGAAACTCCTTAAGTTCTCTATCCTCTTCAGGTTCAGACTGCACGCAGCCTGATACTAATATGGATATAATCAGTAAAAACGCAAATAGTGTTTTGTATTTTGAATCCATGCTCTATCAATTTTTCCTTCTTGTTTTTTAATTTTGGGTTATTTTTATTATTCTATCCAGATGTTTATTTTACTGGATCGAGGTATAAATGAAATTGAAGGTGAAATTAAATGAAATTGAAGGTGAAATTTGATTTTTATTTACTTTTTTGATTGCTTTTTTATTTTCAATGTTTTTCAGCCAGTTTTTTAACTCTTTCTTCCGATCTATTTTTTTTGTTTTTCTGTGCTGTCTATTTATTGACAATAGGCTTTTGATATTCTTTCATTATATTCTTTAATCATATTTTTCGTTGCTGCATTTTTCCCTGTTCTGTGCGGGACATTCTATAGTTATTCACTTTTATTTACTGGCAATTCACTTTTATTTACTGGTTGATTCATGATTAATGGTTAATGAATAACTAATTATTGATTACTCGGACCATTTTCTACTGCTTTTATATACTCCTCATGTTATTTTATCTGACAGGCTTTTTTCTTTTCTTTGAAGGTTTAATAGGATTCTTTTCACCAGGTGACTTTTGTAGATTCCCTTCCTGATTTTAATGTATAATCATGTATATTTTCTTAGGAAAACTATATATATTAAAAAAGTGTAATTTTTAAATTCTATTACAGACATTTTATATATTTAATTAATATACGTCACGTACTATATATTAAGTATATATTTTTATTACTTTATTAATGTCTGTACAATTCCCTCAAACTTATTTCGAAAGAAATAAGTATTACCTCAAGCAAACATTTTTCGTTGAAGTGGAATTTAGCTTTGTTTTTCGGAGTAAAATGGCTATCTAAAGCAAGGAAAGGAAAAAGCCGGTGATCAAAAAGCCTTCAGGGGAACAAATTATGCCAAAAAGAGCTAGGCTAGCCGTTCATGCCAGTTCCTTCTCGCTTCAGTTTTCCGTTAATTATTTCCTTTTGTGTTTCTGGATTATGCCACTGGAGGCCTGGAAGTGACGGCAGTACACCCCTGGCCGTATACGATCCAGCCGTAAATTATCCTTCAATCTCATTCATTACTCAATATAAGCTTCAAGTTGTTGAAATTTGAACTTTGTTTCTTTCCAAGCATGAACATAACAACGTGAACAAAAAAAGAGAATGTGGTCGTTATGAATAGGTTAAATCTGTTGGTGTCGGGAGTCGCTGTGCTGCTTCTCGTGGCTGCTGGTGCCTATTCTTCTCTTGGATATGCAGGGAATGATCAAATTGCATCCCACTACATGACCAAGGGAGAATGGTCCGATACGGTCTGTGGAGGCTGTCACTTCGATGTCTACGAAAATGTCAATCATTCTTATCATGTACAGGTAGATATGGATCGGTGGTCTCCCCTCACAAATTTTGATCTTGAAACATCCGGAGAAGAGGAATGGGTCAAAGAATTCGGGAAGTACCATCCTGGTGGAGGTCCGCTTGCAGAATATGGTGTTGGCGTTGACTGTATGATGTGCCATGAGCAGTATGGTCTCTACGATTTCGAAGCCCGTGCCGAGAAAATCGAAAAGGGAGAATATGATGATGCAAACAGCGCAGCTATGGCAAAATCCAGCCTTGCTGCAAGGACCAATCCTATACAGTTTTTTGTCTACAACGCTAATCTGCTTACCCCCTACCCTCTGCTGATCGTTTTCCACGACAATGTAAACGGGGCTCCTCAGGAGTCTTCTTGTGCCCAGAAGTGCCACATCACCGATGTAGAACAGAGGGCTGTTATGTGGGGCGATGAAGAATCCTATGCAGAGTCAGACGTCCATGCAGCAAAAGGTGTTGAATGTGCAGAATGTCACCACACTGAAGGTTTCATAATAACCTCTGATCACCAGATCGGACGTGGAAACACTTCTGATTCCCCCGACCTTCCGGAGAGCCACTATGATGATACCATGCGCAGTTGTGACGATGCTGAGTGCCATGCAGGTATATCACACGGTCCATTTGCTGACTCTCACATGGAATTCCTTGCCTGTGAAGCATGTCACATCCCTGAGCTTCCTGGAGGAGATCTGCCGGGTGGCAAGCCACTTGAATCTTTCAGCTGGCAGAATGGAGAACGCGAAGATGTTTACCGGGAAGCAGACTTCCAGCCTGTCCTTGCCTGGCACAACGGAACCTTCGGAGATGTCCTGCCAAGCGTGGATACAAGGAATGACACCGGTGTAATGCTCACCCCGTTCAACAATATTACCGGAACCTGGTGGGACGCAGGTACTAACCCTGAAGTGCTCGCAAACCCGAACACAAGTATCTCCGTTGGAGATCCTATCCCGGTACAGTATGTGAAGGCAGCGGATTCCGACGGCGATGGTAAAGTAACAGTGGACGAAATGCAGGCTTACGATGCCAACGGAGACGGAAAGCCCGATTATCCGAATGCGGTCTTGAGGACTTCGGAACTTTATTATCAGGTCGCACATAGCATCGTCAGCAAAGATGTGGGAATTTCTTCTCCTCTGACCTGCAAGGACTGCCATGGAAGCAAAGCCGTGATTGACTGGACATCTATAGGTTATGTAGAGGATCCGGGAGGAGACTCAGCAGCTGCAAAGAGCATCGCTGTTACCTATCCCAGGCCGAAACCTGTAGAGGTTGAAACGGAGCCTGCACTGTAAGGAGGCGGCAAACCTTGAGTGATGTTATTAGACTTGATAAACTGCCTGAAAAGGCGATTATACCCATGAGGCAGCATGACGGAATTGCTTGTGCTCCTCTGGTTAAGAAAGGCGAAGAGGTTCTCGTCGGCCAGAAGCTGGGGGAATGCGAGGGCAGCGACCTCGCTTATGTCCATTCCCCCTTTTGCGGGACTGTGGAATCAATTGGGTTGATGCCAAACCCCAGCGGAAAGAGAATCCTCAGTGTTGTGCTCACACCTTCAGAGTGTACACAATCGGTTGAGTTCGTTCCTGAAAAGAATGCACCTCCTTCAAGGTTAATTCAGATGATCAAGGAAGCGGGAATTGTTGAGTATTACGAAAAGCCCACATACCTTGCCCTGAAGCCTGGAAAGAGAATCGATACTCTGCTCATGAATGCAACCTTTCCCCTGATTACCCATGCTTACCTGAACTCCCTTGACAAGGTTCTCAAAGGGTTCAGCCTTATGCTTGAAGCAAGTGGGATCTCGAGGGGAGTAATTGTTGTCCGGGCAGATGACAAGGAGTCCATAAAAGCCTTCAAAGGCGCCGTAGTTGATGGAAAACCCCTCACTATTGCCCCGATCATCGGGAAGAGGCACGCTGACTACTACCTTGAAGACATTGACGACCGGATCATCGTGGTTGCAGCAGGCAAAATCACCTATACCCCAACGATGATGAACCTGCTCTCAGCTGATGTGATGGGCAGGAAGATCTCCCTCGGACACGAACCCTCAGATGTGCATGTGGTAGTATGCGGAGTAAAATCTTCCAAAGCAGTATACGATGCCATATATGAAGGTAAGCCTTACCTTGAAAACGCAGTAACGGTCACAGGAGCTGTCAACAAGCCCGGGTCCGTAATTGTCAGGTTCGGAACTCCTATAAAGGACGTAATTGATGCCTGCGGAGGTTACAGGGGTGAACCTGGCAAGCTTATTATTAACGGGTCGATGGGCGGAGTAGCCGTGTATACGGATGAGGCTCCAGTGGTCAAGAACACCACGGGAATTGTCATCCAGACAAAGGAAGAAGTCTTGCGGGATGAATCGATTGCCTGTGTCCATTGTGGGCGCTGTGTGGACGTCTGTCCTGTAAACCTGCTTCCGACCAGAATTGCATCCTATTCGAACCTTGGTAAATATGAGGAATGTGAGCAGCTGTACGCTATGAACTGCATTGAGTGCGGGGCATGTGCGGTAGTCTGTCCCTCAAAAAGACATCTTGTGCAATTGATCAAATACTCAAAGCTTCAGATCCACAACCTGAGTGCTGCTGAAGCTATGGAGGAGGCGACTAAATAAATGGCCTTTACGGTATCCCCACCTCCTCATATAAAGGAAGGTGTATCGGTTAAGAAATTAATGTGGAGCAGATTTATTGTTCTTCTCCCGTTATGTTTAGCTTCGATTTACTTATTTGGATTCCCCGCTCTCGGTAATCTTGTTGCCGGAGTGCTGGGTGCAGTTTTTATCGAACTGGCAATCCAAAAGGCATTCAAACAGAAAGTCACAATCGGTGATGGAAATGCAGTCTATCTGGGACTGCTGATCGCACTGATGGTCCCACCCGCAGTCCCCTTCTGGCTACCCTTTATCGGGGCAGTCTTCGGAGTAGGGGTTGTAAAGCATGCTTTTGGGGGGCTTGGCTCTTATATGTTCAACCCCGCACTGGCTACCTGGGTCTTTTTGAAGCTTTCCTGGCCTTTCCTGATGGTACCTCTCTCAGTTCCCCAGCTTGGTTCTCTCTCGGACCTTATCCTTGAGACAGGAGCCGGGTTCCTGGCAGATGCATCCCCCATTGCGATGATCGGTGTGCTGTACCTCATTGCCAGAAGGTACATTGAGTGGAGAATTCCTCTCATGTATTTACTGACAACTGTGGTGCTTGTGGTTGTGCTCGGAGATCCTCTTTCTTACATCTTTACAGGGTCTTTCCTGCTTGGAGTGTTTTTCATTGCAACGGAAACCTCTACCTCTCCGATAACCCGGAATGGAAGACTTATTTACGGGGTTGCTTGTGGAGTCCTTACAGTAGTTTACGGGTACTTCACTGGAAATTATATCGAGGGGACCTTCTATGGACTGCTGCTTGCAAATGCCATTTCCCCGCTGATCGAACGCTCCACCGTTCCAAAGCCTTTTGGAGGTGTTGAAGCGTGAAAAATACCCCGGCAAACATTATCATAAAAATGATTGTACTTTCAGCGCTCGCGGCTGTACTTCTGGCAGTGACCTTTGTCCCTACCCAGGTGCAGTTGGGAGTACTGCAGGCTGAGCAGGAGAAGCAGGCATTAAAAGCGGTTCTGCCTGCAGCTGCAGACTTTGAACCGGTTTATGGGGACGAGGTAGATGCAGAAGGCAACCCTGTTGTTCTGTACTTCCGTGGAGTTGACTCTTCCGGAAATATCGTCGGGTATGCCTTCCGAAATACTCAACCCGGTGCACAGGGCCTTGTTGAGCTTCTTGGTGGAGTAAGCGCGGACTTCAACACCGTAACAGGAATGGAAGTTATGTCCCACGCCGAAACTCCGGGGCTTGGAGCAAAAATTACGGAACCCGGTTTTAAGTCCCAGTTCATAAATCTGCCAGTGGCTGATCTTAGTTTGTCCAAAGACGGTGGAAAAGTTGATGCCATTTCCGGTGCGACTATTTCAACCGTAACGGTGGTGAATGCTCTGCACTTTGGTATCGATGGTGTAAGAGCTCAGGAAGGGTGATTCATATGGGTGATAATAGGAGTGTAGCAAGTGAATATATGCGAGGAATTACCAAGGACAACCCCATATTTGGCCTCGTGTTAGGGCTCTGCCCTACGCTGGCTGTCACCACTTCCGTTGAAAACGGGATTGGTATGGCTGCAGGGACCTTATTTGTTCTTGTCGGTTCAAATATGCTGGTATCATTACTTAGAAAAGAAATTCCTGACACAGTGAGAATTCCAATAGAACTCATTGTCATAGCTACTTTCGTTTCGATAGTGGATATGGTAATGGAAGCGTTTACGCCTGGTATGTACGCATCTTTAGGTGTGTACATTCCCTTGATCGTGGTGAACTGTATTGTGATCGGACGTGCCGAAGCCTATGCCCTGAAGAATGGAGTCTTTTACTCGATAATTGATGCATTCGGTGTAGGCTCAGGGTTCTTGCTTGTGCTAATGCTTCTTGGAGGTATCAGGGAGCTTCTGGGTACAGGCGGGATCAAGCTCTTTGGAGTCCAGTTAATTGACTTTGTCTCCATGCTGGGGTACAACCCCATAGGTGTTATGACTCTGTCGCCGGGAGCTTTCCTGACCATTGGGGTCCTGATGACTATGGTCAATTACCGCAGGATTTTAAAGGCTATGAAAGGTGATTAAAATGGCAGACGCATCTCTATTTGCGATCTTTATGGATGGCGTGTTTCTTAAGAACTTCCTGGTGGTCCAGTTCCTCGGGCTCTGTTCTTTCGTGGGCGTCACAAAGGACGTAAAAAGCGCATCCGGGATGTCAGGGGCAGTTATCTTCGTTATTACGCTGTCCTCTTTCGTCTCATACCTCCTGTACACGTTCATTCTGGTTCCTTTGAGGCTTGAGTACCTGAACACGATTGCATTCATCATAGTGATTGCAGCGCTTGTGCAGCTGGTAGAGTTTATTGTCCGGAAGCATATGCCCCCTCTGTACAGGTCGCTTGGTATTTACCTGCCTCTGATCTCCACGAACTGTGCAGTGCTCGGTGCTGTGCTGCTTAATGTGATGAACGAATACACCTTCATCCAGAGTATTACTTTCGGGATTGCAGCCGGAGTAGGATATACTGTTGCAATGCTCATCATGTCTTCCATACGTGAGAGGAGTAACGTGCTCTATGTCCCAAAAGCAGTTGGAAGAGGAGTCACATACGCTTTCTTCATTGCGTTGATCATGTCAATGTCCTTTGCTAACTACTTCAAGGTGATTCCACTATGACCGCAGACATTATGACTGTGATCATAAACACCGTTTCGGTGCTTGTAGGGCTCTGTATTGCGGTAGGCGCAATGCTGGTATTTGCCTCCAAGGTCTTTAAAGTGGAAACCAATCCTCTGGTCGATGAGGTCGCTTCCCTTCTCCCCGGAGCCAACTGTGGTGGGTGCGGATTTGCCGGATGTGCTTCCTGTGCCGAAGCAATTGTCCTCAGTGGTGCACCTGTAAACAGCTGCCCGGTCGGAGGATATGACGTTGCAAAACAGATTGGCGCAGTCATGGGACAGGAAGTTTCAGAGTCCGAGAAGGCTTTTCCCTTTGTCCGCTGTCAGGGTGGACAGGCTCACTGTACGACCCTTTATGATTATCAGGGAGTGGAAGGCTGCAAAGCTGCCCTCATGCTCTGTGATTCCAGGAAAGGCTGTACCTACGGCTGTATGGGGCTTGGGACCTGTGTCAGAGCCTGCCCGTTTGACGCCATCTCCATGGGAGAAGACGGTTTCCCGGTTGTGAACAAGAACCTATGTACAAGCTGCGGAAACTGTATTGCATCCTGCCCTAACGGTGTGCTCACCTTTGCCAGGAACTCAGAGAAAGTGCATGTGCTCTGCCGTTCCCATGACAAGGGTAAAGACGTTAAGGCAGTCTGTGAGGTTGGCTGTATCGGCTGTAAGAAATGTGAAAAAGAATGCCCAGCAGGCGCTATCAAGGTCACGGAATTCCTGGCTGAAATCGATCAGGAAAAGTGTACAGCATGTGGAGCCTGTGTTACTATCTGCCCGCAGAAGGCAATCGAGCTCCGGTAATCCGGGCTCGTTTATTTTCTGACAGCCTTTAAAGACTAAAGAGGTGAAAAATATGCCGTACAAAACTTTCCTGGGCTTGCCTGAAAATGTCGTGGCAGCTCTCTGTTACCCTGTAGGTTGGCTCTCAGGCCTGTTCTTCCTGCTCCTTGAGCGCAAGAACAAGTTCGTCCGCTTCCACGCCATGCAGTCGATCCTGCTCTTCCTGCCGTATGTTCTCTTTATCTTCCTTGTGGCATGGATCCCAACGATTGGCTGGGCCATTGCAGACGGTGTTGGAATGCCTGGAATGCTGCTCATCGTGATTCCGATGTACATGGCCTTCAGGGGCTCAAAGTTCAAAATCCCCATCATAGGAAAGATTGCCTACAATTTTGCCTATGGTGAGTAAACAAACAGATTTAACCTGAAAATCCGAATTGCTCTCCCCCAAAAGGGCAATTCGACCTTTTCTTTTTGGCTTCTTTTTGGTTTCTTTTTGGCTTCTTTTCTGGCTTTTTTAGTTTTTCATTCCACAAGGAGAACCCCTACACACATTGTTTTTTCAGGTCTGCAAAACTCAAGCTCGATACCTGCCTTTTCCATAACTTTCTGCAGGTTGACTCCCACGGCTTCCGGGGGAAAACGCCTGAACTCAGGTTTTACGCACTTTTCCAGGTTGCAACTTTCGCATTCGTTGCAGGGGCCGGGCCGGAGCAGGTGGGCATAGATAAAACCTTTCCTGAAAGCTTCCTGTTCCAGCTCGAACATCTTACGGAAGGACTTTTTCTGGAGTTCTCCCCAGGCTTCGAGGATATCCTGCACATCTGCAGTATCGTGTTCTTCCACAAGGAGGAGCGCATCTCTGTATTCTGAAAGGATCTTCCTGAATTCTTCAATGGAATGGATGTGGGGAGGACAGCTAAGCCTCTCTCCATAGTTCCGGCAGCCGTGGGCACATTTCAGGGCTATCCGGTTCTCCACCACAAGATCTCCTGATTCCAGGGGGTAGACTTTAAGTCCCGGGCTTGAAGCCTTTTCAATTAAAATGTGTAAATTCTCGGGCAATTAAATCCCTCTCATCTAAATCCTTTTACTATCAGTCCCTCTAACTCTTTAATACTCTAATGAATTCCTCTCATCTCTAATTTAAGACAGTCGTTTTGCACAAAAAATACATTCGCAACCGGAAGTCTCTTTCAATAAACTTTCGTTTTCTCTTATATTCAGGGCGTTTTGTTTTAAACCCTAATATCCTTTTATTCTTGCCTTCTTATTTATCCCCGTTCCAGAGTTTTGACTTATGAGGGTTCTCCTGTTTCGAAATGCGGTCGGCATGCCTTATATATCGCAAACATTCGAAAGTTTAAATATTATCTTCTCTAATTAAGGTGTAAACATTAATGGAGGACTCTAAGATTAAAGAAGAGATCTGGATTGAAAAATACAGGCCGGTCAGGCTTAATCAGGTAGCAGGGCAGGACGATATAATCGAGCGCCTGATGTCTTATGTGGCAACTAAAAACCTTCCTCACCTCCTCTTTTCCGGGCCTCCCGGTGTCGGGAAAACAGCTTCTGCAGTTTCAATTGCAAGGGAGATTTTCGGGGAAGAGTTATGGCGAGAAAATTTTACCGAACTCAATGCTTCCGATGAAAGGGGTATTGATATCGTTAGAAACAAGATTAAAAACTTTGCAAAAACCGCCCCTATAGGAGGAGCTCCGTTCAAGATCATTTTCCTTGATGAAGCCGATGCCCTTACCTCGGATGCGCAGTCTGCACTCCGCAGGACCATGGAAAGATTCAGCAGCAACTGCCGTTTTATTCTCTCATGTAACTATTCCTCCAAGATCATCGAGCCTATTCAGTCCAGGTGTGCAGTTTACAGGTTCAGGCGACTTTCCGATGAAGCCATTAAAAAACGTCTTGAATACATTGCTAAAGACCAGGTTTTATCCATTACCGAAGGCGGGTATGAAGCTCTGATTTATGTAGCTCAGGGAGACATGCGAAAAGCTGTCAATTCTCTTCAAGCTGCTGTCTTCATTGATACGGAAAAGCCTATTTCCAGGGAAACTATTTACAGGACTACGGCAACTGCAAACCCTGAAGAGATAAAGGACCTGATCGAGACTGCCCTGCGTGGAAACTTCAGGGCTGCCAGAAAAGAGCTTAACAGGCTGCTCTATGAAGAAGGGCTTTCCGGAGAAGACATCGTGGGACAGATCTACAGGGTGGTTTCTGAAATGGATAACCTTATGGTTCTGGATCTCGGGCTTTCGGAAAGGGATATTGTCGCACTTGTGGATATCATCGGGGAGACTGATTTCAGGCTAACCGAAGGAGCCAGTGAAAAAATCCAGCTGGAAGCCTTACTTGCACATTTTGCTCTTTCAAGAGAAGACTGAGGCTTCAGAAATCCTGATAAACAGATTTGCCGCAAGCTCTTAATCGGGGATACCCTGCTATATGGTTTCCTGAGTTAGCTGGCAGATTAACAGGTCTTGCCGCAAGCTCTACATCCAGATCTCTGAACGGCAGAAAAAGGCTGACTGAAGCGAGCCTTTTTCTCTCAAAAGATTATAGTTATCACTCCTGATCATCATGTCTGTTGAAAATTTATTGGTCGAAATGCTGGGGTCTGTACCCCATTGGCTTGCAGTAATGGTTATAGGGGCTCTTCCGATCTCCGAACTGAGGGGCGCAATTCCTGTTGCCATGGGCATCTATGGAATGGGGCCTCTTGAGGCTTATGTCCTTTCGGTGCTTGGAAACCTTATTCCTGTGGTCCCCCTTCTGCTTTTCCTTGAGCCAGTCTCCGGGTACCTGAGGCGTTACCACATCTTCGATGTCTTTTTCACGTGGCTCTTTTCAAGGACCCGACGAAACCACACTGAAAACTTTGAAAAATACGGACTCCTTGCCCTGACCCTCTTCGTTGCCGTGCCTCTGCCAGTTACCGGAGCCTGGACAGGCTGTGCAGCCGCGTTTGTGTTCGGGATCAAGTTCAAGCATTCACTGCCAGCAATCGCTGCAGGGGTAATGATAGCAGGAGCCATTGTAACTATACTCACGATGACGGGCATGGGCCTGGCTGACCTTATTTTCGGAGTTTGACCCTGACAGGCTCTTCGAAATCTTCATATACCTTAAAAATATCAAATATATCATAGACAGAACAAATATAAATTTCTCTTTATATTTGCAGCCAGTCTCGCTTTTACAGCTTCTTATGCGGTATATTTCCCGTTGTCTGGCAATTATCTGGAATTTTTTGAGGTGATTTTTAATGGCAAAGGCAGATAAGAAAAACAAAAAAATAGTTCAGTCCGAAAAATGTATTGGGTGCGGCATCTGTTATTCCGTTTGCCCTGTGAACGCGAAACTAATGAAAAGCGATGATTTTGATCCTGAGACTGCTGAACTTGCAATCCGGATCATCGACGGGATGGCAATTATCAGTGACGAAGTCTGCATCCGCTGCGGAGCCTGCTCAAAGATTTGCCCTGTGGAATCTCTCACTATAGTTGAGCTTGAATCCGCGACTGCATAATAAGGATAACAGTAAAAATAGGAAAAATGCTGTTTTTCAGCATTTTGTCTTTTTAGTTATTTTTTATCCCTAAAAGCGGGATTCGAATTATTGAACCGGTATTTCAGAACGCTGGCAATCCGATTTCTTCCAATACTTTTTGTAGTATTGCCCATTTAAGTTGATGCTAAATGGGTTGAAGCTGGGTGCTTACACCCTCCTAATCTGCGATTGCCTGCCAGGAATATCTCTTTTTATTTACAGCATTTCTGTTGCCAGTTTTATATCTTCAGCCTTCACGGTTTTTCTGCCGGCGTGCTCTGCAAGTTTTATAGCTTCTTTTGAAATCTGAAGCCCATATTCTTCCAGGATTTCCGTAAGGGCCATTCCTGCACTTTCGCTTACTCTGTGGGCACCTGCTGTCCTTATTAAACGCTCAATTGGTGCAAACGGTATAACTTTTGCTGCCATATTATCCTCCAGGTTCTTTTTGTTAATATAAATTCCTTCTAATCTCTGATTTTGTAATCAGATTCTATAAATACCTTTGCTTATATCGGGGTTTTCTTCACTTCTTATTCAGCCTTTAATGCTCTTTTTCCCCTTTATTTACTTTGTAAAGCCCATTTACCTCTTTTTTTCTTTCAAACTATTTTTATAATCATTCTCTTATGCCCGTAAATTCTTGGAAGTCTTTTAAACTTGTTATTCAATGAACTTTTATTCCAATCATTTTATTCGGAATCTCTTTTTCGAAATCTTGATATTAGATTATTCGAATCTAGTCACACATGCTCTTACAGGAACTCCTTGACCTAGATGAAGAGATCTACTTTGTAGAAGAAAGTTATACCACACAGAGAACTCCTGAGCGTACGCTCCAGTATCTTAACGGAGTCCGAAACTTTCCTGGCGCGGAAAGCATTCGGCTTATAAGGGTCAGGGAGGGGGAACACACGGTTGGATTGCTGTTTTTCAATCCTGCAGATGGAAACGTTCCTGTAGATTTCTGGTCAGTATTTACCGGAGCCCTTGCGTCGGCTTCCCTGAAAACCAGATTTGAAGCCCTTGCAGACTCCATTCTTGCCCTACACCCTCCTGAAAAGGATATTGAACTTCCTCCCGAAACCTGGCGGAACGCAATAAATGAATACTACTCCCTTATGCTTGTTAGCCGGAACTTCTGTCCGAGCTGCTCTGTGAGACCTGAGTCCTATAAAAGTGTTTTTTCTGAAAATCGTGTAAAGAGAGTCACCGAAATTTTTGAGCTTCTCCGAAAAAAAGGCTATTACCCCGAAGGCAGGCTCCTTGAGGTTTGCTGTGGAAACGGGATGTCAACGCTCGCACTCTACAGGCTCGGGTTGGACCCTCTGGCAATAGAAATCAATAAGTGTACTGTCTGTCAGGGGCTCGAGCAGCAGGTCCTGAACCCTCAAAGGGCTGTGGTTATGGATGCAACAGCCATTTCAAGATACTTTGAGCCCGGCAGTTTTGATGCCGTAATGGGCTTCATGCTGGGGCTTGTCTATGAATTTAACAAGGAGCTCTGGACCGGCATTATGAGAGAGGCTGTCTCGGTTGCAGCTGATGGGGCTGTCCTGCTCTTTACCGTAAGCAGCAAACCAGAGATTGAAATTCTCGCCGATACTCTCCTTAAGGCAGGGGTCGAAGGGGAAATCGTGGACAACACGGATTCAGAAGGTACTTATGACCAGTGGCTCTTTGTCGGGCGAAAGTAAAAAAGTGTATTTTCCAGACAATGAGCTTTCTTTTGTATTCTTCTCTTTTTCTTTTGTTTTATCCTCTTTTTCTTTTGTTTTCTTCTCTTCTCTTTTTCTTTTGTTTTATCCTCTTTTTCCTTCTTTTTTCCACCAGGGTTAGGAGTTCTCCTATTATTGTATTATAGTTGTTTTTCTGATCCGGGAGCTTCTTTTTGAGATGAGTACTCCCTAATGTTAACGGCAGCGAAAAGTATTTACTTGTTAACAATGGTATTATTAAAAATATTCCTATCGACGCAAGACACGTTGAGTTTTGCGTGCGTATCTTGTAATATTAATTTTCTCCTGCTACATTATGCGGTACCGGAGATTCGGTTATATTATACCGAATTAACCCCTCTCCAGGCAAATTGCAGGCTACTGCACATGCTACTGCACATGATAGCTACCAGGAGACTTATATGCTTTGACCGATCCGAATCAAAAAACAAGTTCCTATCTATACTCCGGAAATTCCAGATTAATCTCTCTGGAAAAGTCACGGATGAGTATATTTCAATAAATTCTGTTTTTTGATTCGATTTAAGAGGCTCATCCATGCGTGTAAAAATTACTGAAACCGTCCTCCGGGATGCACACCAGTCCCTC
The DNA here is from genome assembly GCF_000979455.1 of Methanosarcina sp. 2.H.T.1A.6. Lineage (GTDB taxonomy): Archaea > Halobacteriota > Methanosarcinia > Methanosarcinales > Methanosarcinaceae > Methanosarcina. Next base: position 5,076 of record NZ_JJOY01000014.1, on the reverse strand, counting down.
CTGGCAACCAGGATGCGGACAAGGGACATGCTCGAAGTGGTTGAACAACTGGACCAGATTGGGTATTTTTCTCTCGAGATGTGGGGAGGTGCCACCTTCGACACCTGTATTCGCTACCTTAATGAAGATCCTTGGCAGCGCCTCAGGGACCTCAAGAAAAAGATGGTCAACACAGATGCTCAGATGCTGCTCCGCGGCCAGAACCTTGTAGGGTACAGGCACTATTCAGACGACGTTGTTGAAAAGTTCGTCACCAAAGCCTATGAAAACGGCATTGACATTTTCCGGGTTTTCGATGCGGTCAATGATGTCCGGAATATGGAACTTTCTATCAAAGTGGCAAAAGGCCTGGGAGCCCACGTACAGGGTACGGTCTGCTACACCATAAGCCCTGTTCATACAGTAGAAAAATATGTGGAGCTTGCAAAACAGCTTGAAGAGCTGGAATGTGACTCCCTCTGTATCAAAGATATGGCAGGACTTCTCTCTCCCAATGATGCCACCCGGATAATCAGTGCCATGAAAAAAGAGATCTCTATCCCAATTTCTCTACACTGCCACTGCACTTCGGGAATGGCCCCGATGAGTTATATGGCAGCCTGTAATGTTGGGGTGGATGTTCTGGACACTGCACTCTCTCCTCTGGCATGGGGGACATCCCAGCCGCCTACCGAGACCGTTGTTGCAGCTCTTAAGGGAACTCCGTATGATACAGGTCTTGACCTTGGAGCCTTTGAAGAGGTTGTCAGGTATTTCAAAGACCTGAAGGACAAGTACCGGGGGATTCTTGACCCCATTTCCGAACAAATCGACACCAATGTCCTTATCTATCAAATCCCTGGAGGCATGCTCTCTAACCTAGTTTCCCAGTTAAAAGAGCAGAATGCCCTTGACAAGTATGCGGCTGTGCTTGACGAGATGCCGAAAGTCAGAAAAGAGCTCGGGTATCCGCCTCTTGTTACTCCTACAAGCCAGATTGTAGGCACGCAGGCTGTGCTCAATGTGCTAATGGGAGAACGTTACAAGGTCATTCCTAAAGAGGTAAAGGATTATGTACGCGGGCTCTACGGGCGCTCTCCTGCCCCAATCAGCCCTGAAATTGTCGGAAAAATCATAGGCGACGAAGAGCCGATTCACTGCCGCCCTGCAGACCTCCTCAAGCCTGAATATGAGAAGAGGAGAAAAGAAGCAGAGGAAATGGGTATTGCAAAATCCGAAGAAGATATCCTTACATACATCCTTTATCCGGCAATTGCTCCGAAGTTCCTGAAAGGGGAAATGGAAGAAGAATCCCTGGCAGTTATTGCTCCTGCCCCTGTAGTTCCTCAGGAGTACACAATGCCTACCCACTTCAAGGTCGAGGTAGATGACGAGGTCTACGAAGTCAAGATCGAGCCTCTAGGTGGGGTTTCCATCTCCGAGGCATCTCCTAAAAAGCCAAGCGCTGAATCCATTAAAGGAGGAGTTTCCAGCTCAATGCAGGGTATGGTGCTTTCCATAAAGGTTAAGGTTGAAGATGTCGTGAAGGAAGGAGATACGGTTGCTGTCATCGAGGCTATGAAGATGGAAAACACGGTCCATGCTCCACATTCGGGAACCGTCAAGGAAATTTTTGTTTCCGAAGGAGATACGGTTACTCCTGGTGACATAATACTGTCAATCGAATGAATTGAGCAAGGTGGAATGTATTATGTTCAAAAAAGTACTTGTTGCAAACCGCGGTGAAATCGCAATCAGGGTCATGCGTGCCTGCAGGGAGCTCGGAATTTCCACTGTAGCTGTCTGTTCGGAGGCTGACAAAAATGCCCTATTTGCCAAGTATGCCGACGAGGCCTATCTGATAGGCCCTGCCCCTGCCAGCCAGAGTTACCTGAACATGGAAGCTATCATCGCAGTTGCAAAAAACACCGGAGCCAATGCAATCCATCCTGGCTACGGTTTTCTTTCTGAAAACCCTGTCTTTGCAAAACGCTGTGAAGAAGAGGGTATTATCTTCATAGGTCCTCCGAGCCATGTGATTGCGGAAATGGGAAGTAAAATCAGGGCAAGAAATCTGATGATGAAAGCCGGAGTCCCTGTAGTTCCGGGAACAAAAGATGCAGTTGAGGACGTTACCGAAGCCCTTGAGGTGGCTGAGAAGATCGGTTACCCCGTCCTTATCAAAGCGTCTGCAGGCGGCGGCGGAATAGGGATGAAAGTCGTTAATTCCAGGGAAGAGCTTGCAACAGCCCTGAGTTCCACGCGGCAGATGGCAGGTTCGGCTTTCGGGGATTCTTCGGTATTTATTGAAAAATACGTAGAAGAGCCCAGGCACATAGAGATCCAGATCCTTGCCGACTCTTTTGGTAATACGGTTTATCTTTCGGACAGGGAATGTTCCATCCAGAGAAGGCACCAGAAGCTGATTGAAGAGGCTCCTTCTCCTATCATGACTCCCGAACTAAGGGAGCAGATGGGCGGGGCTGCCGTGAGGGTGGCAAAAGCAATAGGTTATGTAAACGCAGGAACCGTCGAGTTCCTTTACTCTAAAGGGAACTTTTATTTCCTTGAAGTCAATACCCGCCTGCAGGTGGAACATGGAATCACCGAAATGGTCACAGGGGTCGATATTGTAAGGGAACAGCTCAGGATTGCCTGGGGTGAAAAGCTCGAGCTTGAGCAGGAAGATATCGTTATTGACGGCCATGCTATCGAATGCAGGATCAACGCTGAAGACCCCTTAAACGACTTTGCCCCTTCGCCAGGAAAGATCCGTAGATACCGTTCTGCCGGAGGCCCTGGAGTAAGGGTGGATAGCGGTGTACATACTGGGTATACAATTTCCCCTTATTACGATTCCATGATTTCCAAGCTCTGCGTCTGGTCAAGAAAAAGAGAGGATGCCATTGCCAGGATGGAAAGGGCTCTTTACGAATACGTGGTCGTGGGAGTCAAAACCAATATTCCCTTCCATAAAGCTGTCATGAGGAATCCTGCATTTCGCAGAGGCGATATGACAACCGGTTTTATCGAAGAGCAGAATATCCTTGAAGCTGTGGAAGAGGTCGTTAAGGCCGATAATGAAAAAGGGGCTACTCTGGCTTCGGCTCTGGAGGCAAAGGACAAGAAGGTCGCAGCGATCACGGCTGCTGTGCATGCATATGTTAATATGGCCCAGAAAACACAGCGGTGACTAGTTTACTCTCCGGAAAACTGTAATGAGAAATTCCGGTCTGTTTGATATGATGCATATGTTTGGACTAAGACAATATATACGGCGGAACGTATACATTTGTATGGGGTGCGCGGATGGGAGATAAACGATCTCGAATTATTAAGGCACTTAAGGATGCACAGAAAACCCCTGTTTCTGGGGAAGAACTGGGACTCAAGCTTGGAATTTCCAGGACTATGGTATGGAAATACATCAAATCCCTTCAGGCGGACGGATATGAAATAGAATCATCTCCCAAGAGGGGTTATGTCCTGAAATCAGTGCCTCAACTCCTGTACCCTGATGAGATCCAGATGGGACTCAAAACAACTCTTCTGGGACAGAAGATTCATTACTTCGAGGAAGTTAGCTCCACTAACAGTGTCGCTAAAGAAATTGCAGCTTCCGAAGAAGAAGGAGCCCTTGTTATCGCTGAGATACAGAAGGGAGGCAGGGGCCGCATGGGCAGGGAATGGGTCTCACCCCATGGTGGGATCTGGATGTCTGTGATCCTGAAGCCCGGGATTCCTCTCAGGCACGCCTCAAGGCTGACTCTTGTTGCCGGGCTTGCAGTTGCAAATGTAATCCGCAATATGGGCCTTGATGCCCGCATCAAGTGGCCAAACGATGTCCGTATCAATGGAAAGAAAGTCTGCGGGATCCTTACCGAAGCAAAGGCTGAAGTGGATAGAGTGGACTATGTCGTTCTCGGGATAGGAATCAATGTAAATATGGATTTAAAGGATATTCCCGAGTCTTTCCGTGCAGGTTCTACCACTCTGAAAGTCGAGCTTGGAAGACATCTAAGAAGAGTTTCGTTCCTGCAGGATTTCCTCTTTGAGCTTGAGCAACAGTATATAAGCTTCAAGACCCAGCCTTTTTCCCAGATACTCAATGATTGGCTTGCACTCTCGGATACGATTGGTAGAGATGTAAAGGTCACCACACCTTCCAGGATTATAGAAGGCAAAGCTGTTGGAGTAACTCCTGACGGAGCACTTATAATCAGAAAGGCAGATGATACTCAGGAAGAAATTATTGCAGGTAGATGCATTTATGCGCGCCCCAAATAAACATGGAAGAAAAAGCAGGGAAGGAGCAAATCTCCTGCCTGCACTTTTTTTCTCCCTTCTGGTCTTTTTTTTCTTTTCAATTCTCTTCTGTGCAGTACTTCCTGTTCCGGCTGGTGCAGATGAGGGGAAGCTTCCTATTATTTTAATTGACGGGGACGAGATTTATGTGCGGTCAGGAGACTACTACACATTCTTACAGGATTATCAGATTTACGTAAAAGGTGCTGATACTGAGGGCAGCAAGGTATGGATCGAACTTAGCAGGGAAGGAGTTTTCCTTGAAGACGCTATTGTCAGTGAGGGCAGCACTTTTGTATATTCTAATAACTCTACAGAGATTTTGAACCTCACAGTGGACACCATCTATGCCGGGGCAAATGGAGTACTGGTAAGGTTCTCTCCAGTGTATCAACACCTCAACTCCAGGCTTCCCATGCCCCAGAAACCCGAAACTCCTCCTGCCGGTAACTTTGATAACAATTCTTCTATCCCTCCTTTGTTTGAAAACCAGGCAGAAGGTTTTGATCTGCCCCTTTTTCTTCTGGGTATTGGAGCCGTTTTTTTGGTAACTGGCTTTTTTGCAGGAATATATAAGAAGAAATGATTTATGAAAAAGTGGTTTGTTGAGTGAGTTTTAAACATGTTTTAAAAATAAGAGTCTTACTTAAAAATAAGAGTCTTACTTAAAAATAAGAGTCTTACTTAAAAATATAGCCCCCTCTTTACTTCGTTACTCAGAGAAAGCTTGTAATTCCTTCCTTTCTTTAATGCCGTAATTTACAGTTATCCCCACTAAAAGTACAGCTAAAG